>JBBART010000054.1:0-1391 GCA_040399685.1 Acetobacteraceae bacterium | reverse complement strand
TATTGGACGCTGTTTACCCCTGGAATCTGGAAAGTTTTGCACGCTGTTTTGCAGCTCAAGACCCATCGCGGCATTGAGGGGCGCGTCCGTGCCGGGCATAGCGGCGGCGGCTTGAGCTTCGGCTACCGCGTGGTGCGCCGGATCACCAGCAATGGCATGCCAACATCCGGCGCGATGGAGATCGACGACGAACAGGCCATCATCGTTCGGCGGGTGTTTGACGAATATATCAGCGGCCAATCGCCGCGGGCGATCGCCAAGGTGCTGAATGCCGAAGGCGTCACCGGCCCGCGAGGCGGGCGGTGGACGGCATCGCTGGTCCTCGGCAACGCCCAGCGCGAGACAGGCGTGCTGCGCAACCGGCTTTACGCCGGCGAACGGGTATGGAACCGCCAGCACTTCGTCAAGGACCCGACGACCGGCAAGCGTGTGGCACGGCCCAATCCGCGTGAAGCGTGGGTGGTGAATGCGGTGCCAGCGCTGCGCGTGGTCGATGCTGCCACGTGGCAGGCGGCACAGGCTCGGCTTGCTGCGGGGCGAAGACTGGTCGTGGCGCCGTCATCCGACGACACAGAAGCAGGTGACGCCTCCACATGGGGCCGACGGTTGGTCAGCGCGCGACGGCCGGTATGGGCGCTGTCTGGCCTCGTCCGCTGCGGCCTTTGCAAAGGCCCAATGGGTGTCGTGGCCAATGATGGGCGGTTGGGTTGTTCGAACCATCGCGAGCGTGGCACCTGCACCAACAAGCGCACCATCCTGCGCGGCCGACTGCTGGAGCGGGTATTGCTCGGGCTGAAGGAGCGACTCCTGACGCCCGAACTGGTTGAGGTGTTCGTCCAGACATACGTCGCGACGGTGAACGCTGCCAATCGTGACCGTGGCCATCGCGGCAAGCAACTTGGCCAGGATGCGGCCAAAATTGGCCGGCAGATGCGAAATATGCTGGAGCTGATCAAGGAGGGGCTGGGCAGCCGGACGATGGTAATCGAGTTGCGTGACCTGGAACAACGCCATGCCGATCTGACGACCGAGATGAGCACCACAGAAACACCGGAGCCGATGCCGATGCTCCATCCCAACCTGCCCGCTTATTACCGGCGCAAGGTTGAAGGCGTCGAACGCGCGTTGGAGAACCCGTCAACCGCCTCCGGTGCCATCGAGGCGCTGCGCAGCGTCATCGACGCCATAGTTGTGTTTCCCGGCGAGAAGCGCGGCGAGGTCACGATCCAGATGCGCGGCGATCTGGCGGCGTTCATGCACCTCGGTGAGGGCGCACAAACAGGAACAGCCGCTCCCCAAAACGGGAACGGCTGTTCTATAGAAGTAGTGGGATCGTTGGTTGCGGGGATAGGATTTGAACCTATGACCTTCAGGTTATGAGCCTGACGAGC
>JBBART010000053.1:0-1397 GCA_040399685.1 Acetobacteraceae bacterium | reverse complement strand
CGGTGTCGTAGGCACTCCTGGCGGCCTTGATGCGGAGTTCAAGAGCCTGCCGCTCAGCTTCCAACCCCTCTATCGACGAAAGGTCCAGAGCCGCCAAGGACTTCGCGGCGTTCGCGTATTGAAGCTGGCTCGTCAGAACCGCTTCCATCAACGGCGCAAATGGCGTGAAGGCCGCGCCGGAGAACATGCGTGACACGGCGCCCAACGACCTTTGCAGACCGTCGATGCCTGCGATGGCCTGGTCCAGCCGCGACACCTCATGCTCGCACCAAGTCATGCGGCGCTTGCGTGTCGCTTCGCCGAAGGCCAGGTCCTGGTCCGGCGCGCGGCACGAAAACATGCCGTAGCCGCGGCTGCCGATACCTTCTTCCATCAGGCCCTGCGCGGTGCGCGCCAGCTCATCCTCAGTGTCCACCTTGCGGACCTTGCCGTACTGGGCCAACAAGAAGGCCTTGGCCACCGGATGCGTGCAGGCCAGCTCGTGCATCACTGCCTTCGCGTCCAGCGTCCGGCCCCGCGTGTCCTCCAGCGCCTTGCTGCCCTGCACCACCTTGGGCGAACGCTGTGCGAACTTGCGCTTCACCAGCCGAGTACAGGCCGCTTCAAATCCGGCCTCTACGATCAGCGCGAAGCGGTCACCGCCCATGTAGCCTTCAATGGCGTTTTGCCAGGACGTGCCAGGCTTGGGCTCCACCAGCTGAGACAAGACATGCGGGTGAGACTGCGGCAGCTCGCGCTCCAGCAGTTCAAGCGCGACGCGCACCGCGTCCGGCGCCGGCGACCGGCCGGCCTGCAGGTTGCGCAGTTCCACATCGCGCTGCGTGCGCTCGTCTTCATGCGCGGCGCGCTGCTGACTGGCCTGCGCCAACGCGGTGACAACGGCCCCCGACAGCGAGCAGTCGTGCCCGCGTATGCCGTACTCCAGACGCCCCAGATCGGTGTCGAAGCTCTCCAGCTCGAAAGCCGGGAAGTCGGCGTCGAGCATCGCCTCTTGACCTAGCACGGCGGCCATCACCGGCCAGGGACGCAATACGGCTTGAGCCGTCGGCCGCAGCGCGTCGACAGCAGCGGCCAGTGCCGGCGCCGGCGTGAGCTCCAGACCAAGCAACTGCTCAAGCTGAGCCGCCAATCGTGTCATCCCACCGGCCGCATGCACTGTCGCGGCCCAGTGGCGGCGGAACTGCTCCTGCAGAGTGCGGACCTCGCTTTCCAAAGCCACCTTGCGCTGAGCCACGTCGCTGGCCGCAAGCTGCGCCTTCACAGTATCGAGCTGCTCGTTGAGTTGCGCCTGACTGTCGCGCAGGTTCTGAAGCCGCTCCTCAAGCAACTGATTGCGTTTGATCTGAAAGGACATCTGCCTTCGAACGGAGTCGTGCTCACCCTCGGCATCATCAACG
>JBBART010000052.1:0-1415 GCA_040399685.1 Acetobacteraceae bacterium | reverse complement strand
ACTGGAAACTTTTGGACGCTGTTACCTGGAAACTTTTCGACGCTGTTTGACAGGTTCGCGGCCAGTTGCCACGTCGCCGCCGCGATGGCTCAACGTTCTGGGCGGACCTGACGCTCACCCCCTTGACTGACCAGCATGGCACGCACACGCATTGGGTGGCGATCCAGCGTGACGTGACCCACGAGCGTGCGGAAGCCGAGGAACAGCGCCAACACGAGCGCACCATTCTCGCCAACGCGCAGCGGCTTGGCACGATGACCGAGCAACTCACCCGCACACAGCACATCGCCAAGCTGGGCAACTGGCGGCGCGCGCTGGGCTCGGATGAGATGGACTGGTCCGACCTGGTCTATCCGATGTTCGGCGTCACCCGTGAGACATTCCGGCCGACGATCAGCAGCGTGTGGGACCTGGTCCATCCGGACGACCACCCATTGCTGGGCGAGTTGATCGAGAAGATGGAACGTGATGGCACCGGCTATCACTGCGTCTATCGCACCATCGGCCCGGATCGGGAGGTCCGTCACATCTGGACCGATTGCATGGCCGAATGCGACGAACGCGGCCAGGTGATCGCCGTCACGGGCATCGTGCAGGACATCACCGCGCAAAAGCAGGCGCAGGCCATGGTGCTGCACGCCGAAAAATTACGCTCGATCGGTCAGCTTACCGGCGGGATCGCGCATGATTTCAACAATCTGCTGACCGTGATCTCGATCAATCTGGAAATGATGGGCGACATGATCGTGCCAGGCGACCCGGCAGAGGAGCTGTGCGCCATGGCGCTGCAAGCCGCCGACAGCGGCACGCAGCTGACATCCAGCCTGCTCGCCTTTGCCCGCCGCCAGCCATTGGAGCCGAAGGCCGCCGACGTCAACCAAACGCTGGCTGAAATCCGGCTGCTGGCAACCCACAGCATCGGCGAGCGCCACCCGATCGTGCTGCAGACCCAGCCAGACCTGCCGCTGTGCCAACTCGACCGCGCCGGATTCGAAAGCGCGATTCTGAACCTGTTGGTCAACAGCCGCGACGCGATGCCGGATGGCGGCGCCATCACCATCAAAACCACCCTGCGGCGGGTGCGAAGCCGCAGCGGCGACGGGCGCGGCCCCCTCGCGGCGGGTGACTACGTTGTCATCAGCGTGGCAGATACAGGCATTGGCATGTCGCTGGACGTGCAGGAGCAGGCGTTCGAGCCGTTCTTCACGACCAAACCCATCGGCAAAGGCACCGGGCTGGGACTCAGCACCGTCATCGGCTTTGCGCGGCAGTCCGGCGGCGATGTGGAACTCACCAGCTCCGCGGGCCATGGCACGTCGGTGCGCGTGCTGCTGCCAGCGCAGACCTGACGGATCAATCACCGGTCGTGCCCCAGATCGTGGTGTAGCAGCGGTGGGTAAGTCGCCCGCCGGAGC
>JBBART010000051.1:0-1428 GCA_040399685.1 Acetobacteraceae bacterium | reverse complement strand
GATCGTGTCCCAACGCGTGGTGTAGCTTTTCGGGGCCACCGCGATTTTCGGCGTCAGATTGAGCCGGTCATGTGCCGGGCACAGCCGACAGCACGACGATAGGGTTATCGCTGAGCGGTGCCATGGTTTCAAGCGACATGTAGCGACCGCGCTGGACTGCCCATTCGTCGTTTTGTTCGAGCAGGATGGCGCCGATCAGGCGGGTGATGCTGGCCTCATTGGGGAAGATGCCGACGACATTGGTGCGGCGCTTGATCTCGCCGTTGAGCCTCTCGATGGGGTTGGTGCTGTAAAGTTTGGCGCGATGTTCCTTGGGGAAGGCCATATAGGCCAGCACGTCCGGCTCGGCATCGTCCATCAAACCCGCCAGTTTGGGTAGCTTCGGGCGCATCTGATCGGCGACGGAACGCCATTGCTGGCTGGCTGCTTCGGGTGTTTCCTGCGCGAAGGCGGTGGCAATGAAGGCGGAGACGACGCGCCTGCCGCTCTTTCCGGCATGGGCCAGGGCGTTGCGCATGAAGTGGACGCGGCAGCGTTGCCAACTCGCGCACAGCAGTTTGGAGACCGCAGCCTTGATGCCTTCGTGCGCATCGGAGATGACCAGCTTCACCCCGCGCAGCCCCCGGCGGGCCAACTTGCGCAAAAATGCTGTCCAGAACGGCTCGGCTTCGGACGCGCCAATGTCCATGCCCAGCACTTCGCGGCGACCGTCGCTGTTGACGCCCACCGCCACGATCACTGCGACCGAGACGATACGCCCGTTCTGGCGCACTTTCACATACGTCGCGTCGATCCAAAGGTATGGCCAGTCGCCCTCGATCGGGCGATCGAGGAAGGCGGTGACGCGCTCGTCGATCTCTTCGCACAGCCGGCTGACCTGGCTCTTGGAGATGCCCTCCATGCCAAGCGCCTTGACCAGATCATCGACCGAACGCGTTGAGATGCCTTGGATATAGGCTTCCTGGATGACCGCCGTCAGCGCCTTCTCGGCCATCCGGCGCGGTTCCAGAAAGCCGGGGAAGTAGCTGCCCTTGCGCAACTTTGGGATGCGCAGTTCGACAGTCCCGGCGCGGGTGTGCCAGTCACGCTCGCGGTGGCCATTGCGCTGGGCAAGCCGCGTCGGCGACTTCTCGCCGTAGCCAGCGCCGGTCAGGCCACCGACTTCGATCTCCATCAGCCGCTCGGCAGCAAACGAGATCATGTCGCGCAAAATATCCGCATCAGGGGTCTTTTCCAGCAGCGAGCGCAGGTGCATCATGGGGTCGGTCATCGTGGTTCCTTCAAGGTCGGAGTTTCGCAACCCAAACCTATCCGAAAATCACGGTGACCACCCGCGCCACTGGCCGGCCGCTACAGCGCGATATGGAAAGCGCGCGTCCGGCCAGCAGCGCTACCCTCGGAACCTACACCACGTCCAGGGACGCCATC
>JBBART010000050.1:0-1880 GCA_040399685.1 Acetobacteraceae bacterium | reverse complement strand
CTTCTCGCGTCATCGACGCAATCCTGGCCGACCCGGCGTGGAAGGCTCGCATTGCAACCAACAGCCAGGGGCCCCTCGTAGGTGCGCTGGGACACTCGGCCGGCGGCTACACCGTGCTGGCGTTGGCGGGCGCAAAACCTGACTTGCCGCGGATGAGAAGGCACTGCCTGGCCGAAGCATCCGAAGACCCGATCTTTTGCGGCATGGGCCGCGCGGGGGCTGCTGCGCCGCCAATGCCCCCGCTCCCAGCGGCCGCGCTCTCGGCGAAGGACGAACTGAAGGACGAGCGCGTTCGGGCAGTCGTCGCGATGTCCCCAGCGGGTGTGCTGCTCACCGCCGAATCGCTCGCCACGGTTCGCCCAGCGACCCTGATCTACGAGGCCGAGCTTGATCGTTTCGTGGTGCCGCGATTTCATGCCGAGTGGGTGGCCAGCAATCTGCCAGCAGCCAACCTGCATCGGGTACCGAACGCCTGGCATTTCGCCTTCATGGATACGCCCAGCATGTCCCTGCCCAGCCCGGACGGCGACGTCGCCGCGAATCCGCCGGGTTTCGATCGCGATGCGTTCCTGAAGCAGCTCGCCGTCGAAGTGACTGCGTTCTTCGATAAGACCCTCATTTAGCTCGAACGTAAGAGGTCTCAAGCACCATGTCAGCCATCCACCCGTGTGAAGTCCCGTTGAACACCATGCTCCGCGGCCACAAAGACGGGCCGGGCTACGCCGACTGCTACGTCACCGAAGTTGAAGGCGCGATCACACAGAAAATCTTCATCGAGGCGTTTTACACGTCGCCGTTATTCAAAGTGGAGAGAACGATTCTCAAATACCTTGCCTCAAGACCTGCAACCGATGCGGAGGCAAAGCAGCTTGCGGCAGGCAACGCTACCAAATTCTCAGCTTGGCGCATCGAGTGGCAGTCGACCTCAGAATTGCTTCTTGCAGACTTCACTGGTCGCACAAGGTCATGGCTCATGGCAACACCCGGCACAGGATCAGTCACTGCGCCCAGTACGTTTCTTTACTTCGGCTCAGCGGTATTGCCGCGCGCGGGTCACGGCGCCACGAACCCAAGCATGGGTTGGCCATTCCACGCCCTGTCAGGCTTCCATCGCCTCTATTCAAGGCTGCTTCTTTCAGCGGCAAGCCGGAGAGTTGCCTCGGCATGGCAAAACGCCGCGTGGTGGCAAAAGGTGTCGATGTGGATGCACACGCACGGGGACGTCGATGGCCTGAATGCCATGCCCTGGCAAGCCTCTCTCATCACGGAGGGCTGCTTCCAAAGCGCCGAAAAAAATCCGCGACAGACTGAGACCTCATGTTGCGAAACGGTGGCGCTGGGGTGATCTTGCGCGCTTGCGCAGGAGCCATCGCGTCCTCCGAGCGTTTTGCGGTGGGGCCTGCGGTGGCGCGCGCAAGACGGTGCAGGCTGCGCTCGTGAAAATCCTGGCCCGGCAAGTAAAATTTTTATCCGGGTGTTATTGACTCGCTAATTTGATCCGGGTAGAATTCGAGGAATGGACCCAGCCCTGCCACTCACCTACACCGTTTTCCTGGAGGGGCGCCGCCTCACCAGCGGTCCCCTGCACGAGGTCGCCGTGGCCGTGTTGCGGGCGCAGCAGGCGCAACCCGAGGGGCATCCGCTGGTCTTCAGCGATGCCAGCGGCCAGTCTGCCGACTTGGACCTGCGCGGCGACGAGGAAGCCGTTGCGGCGCGCTACACGGTGGCGGTGCCGATCCAAACGCCCAGAGGCCGCGGTCGCCCCAAGCTCGGCGTGGTCGCGCGGGAAGTGACGCTGCTGCCGGAACACTGGGACTGGCTCGCAGCGCAACCAAGCGGCGCCTCCGTGGCCTTGCGCAAGCTCGTGCACGAAGCGCGGC
>JBBART010000049.1:0-2556 GCA_040399685.1 Acetobacteraceae bacterium | reverse complement strand
CTATTGGACGCTGTTTACCCCTGGAATCTGGAAAGTTTTGCACGCTGTTTTGCAACCTGGCGGCCTACGAGACATTCGAGGACGTCACAGCCGATCTTCCCCGCTTTATTAACGAGGTCTACAACGAAAAACGCCTACATTCGGCGCTGGGCTATCTCAGCCCCACCCAATTCGAGAACAAACACCCCCGGCAGACGGTCAAAACAGTTGCTTGAATCTGTCCACTCCCAGGGGCGCACTCCACGATGCGGTCCATGCGGCGCGCCAGGACACTCTGAATCAGGCCTTTCGGACAAACCCAGAACGGTTTGTCAACAAAGCCCCGAAACCGCCACAAAAACCCACGGCCGTTTGGATTAGTCCGCCAACCCAGAAGCTGGCAATCCAAGCCTAAACTATCAAACCGGCTGTCTCATTGTCGTTGACACGTTCCGCGCTCCCGCGGCAGGTGCTCGGGGAACGGCTTGCGCGCTGGGCGTTGGCGGATGAAGGCCGCGACATTTGTGGTTTTGGCTGCGGCCTGCTCGGCCTGGAGCTCGTCCTCGGTGGCAGCAGCCTCCAGCTCCTCGAGCTGCAATTCCATCTGGTCGAGCAGGCGCTGCGTCCGTTCGGACCGTGGGCCATAGATCTCGCGGCGAAGCATCTCGATTTGCAGTTGCTGACGGGCGACCAGAGCCTGGGCGTCGGATCTTTCGGCCTTTGCCACAGCAGCCTCGGCTTCAGCTTCATTGGCCCGCGCCTGCGCGATAATGAGCGCCGCTCTGAGCGTCGCGACATCGTCCGGCAGGGCTGCAAAGTCATGATCCATGATGCGGATCGAATCACATATTGCCCGGCCGCGGTACCTTTTTCGGCTCCCTGCTGCGCGGTTTTTATCCTATCCGGCAGCCTGCGGTCGCCAGGTTTGCTGCGGGTTCCGCCAGTCGATCCCTTCCAGCAAATATCCCATCTGCGCTGCCGTCAGCGCCACCGCGCCACCCACGGTTTGCGGCCAGATGAAGCGGCCGCGATCGAGGCGTTTGGTATACAGCGACAAGCCGATGCCATCGTGCCAGATCGCCTTGATCAACGAACCGCCGCGCCCACGAAAGACATAGACGTCGCCCGCGAACGGATCGCGCCCGAGACCCTCCTGCACCTGCAAGGCCAGGCCCCGCATGCCACGGCGCATATCGCTATGACCCGTAGCGATCCAGACCCGCACACCGGTGGCCACGGGGATCATGCGCGCAACGCCGCCAGCACACGCCGCAAAGCCTCCAGGTTCACGTCGCTGCCGACACGTATCTGCTGTCCGTTGCCCAACTCGATCTCGATGAGCCCAGACGGTGCACCCCGCCGCGCTGGCGATGTGGAACATGGCATTGGCGCGGACGGCGCGGTTATCGTCGTCTGCGCCGCATCGATCATGTGCACGGGCATAAAGACCGGCTTCTCCGACACTGCGCTCAGCACACCGTCTCGCATTTGGCGTCGCCATGTGAACAACAGGCTCTCGCAAACACCGTGTCGCGCGGCGACGGTACGGATCATAGTGCCCGGTTCGTGTGTCTCAGCAACCAGCCGCAGTTTGTCATGCACGCTCCATCGCCGACGAAGCTCAGGCCCAGAGACGATATCAACCGCGCTATCCATCATCACACCTCAAATACCGATTGAACCGGTTATCTATGGCAGGGAGACGTGCGCGCCCAGGCGGCCTACGCCGCAGGGTTACGTAAAGGCCCGCCAGAAGGGACTTGATGAGAAATCCTCCGCCTCAGAGGGTGCTGACAATGCTCAACCCGCACCGTTCTGGTCAAAGCAGCGCTCTCGCTACTTGTTCTCGGGCCTGCTCAAGTGCGGCGCGTGCGGCGGCGGGTTCTCCAAGATCAGCCAGGAGCATTTCGGCTGTTCGGCCGCCCGCAACAAAGGAGAGACGGTCTGCACCAATCGGATCGGCATTCGCCGCGACGTCCTGGAGAACGCGGTTCTGGACGGGTTGCGGCACCGGCTGATGGATCCGGACCTGTTTAAGATCTTCGTGACCGAATTCACGGCCGAGTGGAACCGGGCGCAGGCCAACGCCGGCGCCGACATCTCGTCTCGCGAGGCTGAGTTGAAAAACATCAAAAGCCAGACCGACCGCTTGGTCGACGCCTTGATGAACGGGACACCGCCGTCTGCGGTGAACGATCGCCTCCACGCGCTGGAGGCCCGGCGGATCATCCTCGAGGCGGAGCTGGCAGTGACAGTCGCGCCAGCGCCCCGGCTGCACCCGAATCTTGCCGAAATGTATCGCAAGAAGGTCGCAGCGCTTGCTGATGCCTTGGCGGAAGATGATGCCAGCCACGCGCGAGAGTTGATCCGCAGCTTGGTCGACGCGATCGTGCTGGTTCCGGAGGATGGCCGCTTGCGCGTGGAGGTCCGTGGTGCTTTGGCGGGGATCTTGGCGATCTCGTCTGCCACAGACACGGAAGGCGCCGGCATTTCTGCGGGCGCCTTGGCTTTGCAAGTCAAGCTGGTTGCGGGGATAGGATTTGAACCTATGACCTTCAGGTTATGAGCCTGACGAGC
>JBBART010000048.1:0-2625 GCA_040399685.1 Acetobacteraceae bacterium | reverse complement strand
TGGATCGCGACAATCATCGTGGCCGGTAAAACGACAAGCATGATGGCCGGTGGAGAGGAGTCGAAGGCGGCGTAGCCGCCGTAGACGACGAGCCACCGGCGCGGTCGGGTTGGTGGGGTTCAGACTGGCAGGCTCAGGTCTCAAGAAGAGGTCGGCCCCGTGCCAGGCACCCGAATCACCGATCACCAGGTTCGCCTCTACATGAACTCCCACAAGAGCAACTCCCAAGAGCTATCGGCCGCCAAGGCCGGCATCAGCCAACGCAGCGCTCGGCGCATCGACAGCGCGGCCACGCTGCCTTCGCAGAACCCCCGGCGTTACTGGCGCTCACGCGCTGACCCATTCGCCGATGTTTGGGACACCGAGTTGGTGCCACTGCTGAAGGCCGCCCCCAAGCTAAAGGCCATCACCTTGCTGCGCAAGTTGCAGTCAGAACATCCAGATCGCTTTGGCGACGGCTTGCTGCGCACCTTGCAACGCCACGTTCGCCAATGGCGCGCGCTGGAGGGCGCACCCAAGGAAGTGTTCTTCCCACAACTGCACGCGCCCGGCCACCGCGCGCTGTCCGACTTCACGGCCATGGGCAAGTTGTGCATCACCATCGCCGGGGTGGCCTTCGCGCACATCCTGTACCACTTCGTGCTGGCCTTCTCCCGCTGGGAGCACGTCGAGATCGTCGAGGGCGGGGAGAGCTTTGAAGCCTTGTCCAAGGGGCTGCAGAACGCCCTGTGGCAGGCCGGAGGTGCCCCGCAGGAACATCGCACCGACAGCCTCTCGGCGGCGTTCAAAAATCTGAACGAAGAACAAGACTTCACCGCACGCTACACCGTCTTGCTGGCGCACTACGGCATGGCGGGAACGCGTAACAACCGAGGCGTCAGCAACGAGAACGGCAGCGTCGAGTCCTCACACCGGTATTTGAAGGACGCCATTGACCAAGCGCTGCTGCTGCGCGGGCACCGTGACTTCGATGACAGGGGTGCCTATGAGAGCTTCGTGTGCGATGTCGTGCTGCGTCGCAACCGCCGCAACGCAAGCGCCTTTCGCATCGAGCGCGCGCAGTTGCAGGATCTACCTCTGCGGCGCACCACCGACTTCGTCGAAGAAGAAGGCAGGGTCACACGCTGCGGCTTGTTCACCGTCAGCGGCGTCCTGTACAGCGCCCCTTCACGCCTGATCGGCCAGCGCTTGAAGGTTCGCCTGTACAGCGACCGACTGGATTGCTATTTGTCAGGTGCACTCGTGCTGACGCTGGTGCGCGGGGCGCGCTCGCCGGTCAACGGGCGGGGGCGCGTGATCGACTACCGGCACTTCATCGAAGCGCTCAAGCGCAAGCCCCAGGCGTTCAAAGGCTTGGCGTTTCGAGAGTCACTGTTCCCGCACCAGGCATACCGCCGCGCTTGGGAGCAGTTGGACCTGCGGCTGCCCCAGCGACAGGCCTGTCAGACCATCGTGGCGCTTCTGGAGATGGCGGCACTCGACGGCGTAGAAGGGTTGCTGGGCGAACGGCTGGACACCTTGCTGGACAGCGGCGAGTTGCCTGACATCAAGCGGCTGCGCGAGGAGTTCGCACCGCGCACGAGCCAGGTGCCACAGGTGACGGTGGAGATCCCGCCGGTGAGCGACTACGACGCCTTGCTGCCCAGCGCTCAGGGTGAGCATGGCGGTGCCCAGGGTGAGCAAGTTGAAGAGGTGACGGCATGACCGCCGCCGCGTCGGCGGAGCCCGGGCGAAACGCCTTGATGCTCAGCGAGTTGCGCTTGCCCACGATGGGGCGTCTGTGGTCAGAGTTTGCCGCGCGCTCAGACAAGGAGGGCTGGCCAGCTGCACGCTTCCTGGGCGCGCTGTTGGAGCATGAACTGGCTGAGCGCGGCAAGCGGCGCATTGAGCGCCATCGCGCCGAGTCGCTGCTGGACACGACCAAGACGCTGGCCAGCTTCGACTTCACCGAGGTGCCGATGTTGTCCAAGGCCCACGTCATGGCGCTTGCCAACGGTGACGCCTGGCTCGACAAGGGTGCGACGGTCTTGATCTTCGGACCACCCGGAGTGGGTAAGAGCCACGTCGGGTGCGCAATTGGGCACGCGCTGATCGACGCCGGTTACCGGGTGCTGTACATGCGCACCAGTGAACTGGTGCAGCGTTTGCAGGCCGCGCGTCAGAGTTTGCAGTTGCCGCAGGCCCTGGCCAAGCTGGATCGCTATGACCTGCTCATTCTTGATGACATCTCGTATGTCAGGAAGGATCAAGCCGAAACCAGCGTGCTGTTCGAGCTGATCTCCGAGCGCTATGAGCGGCGCAGCATCCTCATCACCGCCAACCAGCCGTTCTCGGGCTGGAACAACGTGTTCCCCGACCCCGGTATGACGGTGGCCGCAATCGATCGACTGGTTCACCATTCGACGATCTTTGAGCTGAACAAGGTCGAAAGCTATCGCGGTAAGGCTGCCGCGCGTCAACAAAAGGCTCTGCGCGACAACGACAGGACGACGCAAAAACGTCAACCATCCGCCGACCAGCCACCCAAGGAGCTCAACCTATGACCCTATAAACCGCAACATTCATCCCCAGCCAACCGGCCAAGATGAATGTCGCTTTACGGGACATCCTGATTGACGCTATCCA
>JBBART010000047.1:0-3215 GCA_040399685.1 Acetobacteraceae bacterium | reverse complement strand
GTTTAGACACTCTCCTAAAGTCCTGCCTTCTTAAAAGTGGGCCCCCCCTGTACTGAGGTTCATTTTATGGCTCACAAATGACTCGCTAGCCAACTCATGCACACGCGGCGAAGCCCGGCCGCCGCGCCCACCGCAGCCGCCCCCTTCCCCGTGCCCAGGGCCGGCTGCCACCACCGCGTTGACAGCGCGCGTTCAAGCTTTCGGAGCGTGTCGAGGCGCGTGGTGATCCCCAAGACGCTGTCGTCCCTGCGAGAGGACGAGCTCGCGTCCGGGGATGAGGACCGCGCCCTCGTTGCCGTAAGCCTCGACGACACCATGATGTTCGCTATGGATCTCAGCTCGGAGTGAATCACACATAGAATACAGTCTTCTTGACCTTTTTGCCAGACGCCTCGTCTCGCATGCTTGTCTTGAACACGCTTCTGTGGAACGGCCATGTCTTATTCGATTCGGTGTCCAGGTAGCGCCCGCTGCTGTCTTCCCGGACGAGAATGTCTGCGAAGCGGGCGAGGGTCGACGTGACGCGGAGCTCATAAAACAATCCTTTTTGGGCGACAGACACGGTCGCGGGCCTCACCTTTGTAGTTTCCATACCCACGCCAATGTCAGTGTACATGTAGAGTTTGAGACTTTTGTCGCCGCTGTTCGCAATCTCAACGATGCGGGCGAACACGTCCGGCATTCGGCGCTGTCGCGCGTCGACCGTCACGTGAGACATGCCGTTTATTGAAATTTTGATCCACAACATATATATACGCTTCCCGGACAGCGGTCGCATCGAGCCTGAACACGTGCACGTCGTGTGAAACTGGTTTCGTTAGGCTCCCATGTCCCCCGCCGAGTCTGACCCGCTGGAGTGCCTCGACGCCAAGTCCATGAGCACCGTCTTGGCCAAGCTGACGGTCAAAGAGAGGATGGCGTGCTCTGTGCTCAACAACCGGTGGCGCGCGTTCACGACGCAGCCCCACTTCTGGATCGCCGTGGACCTCAGCGTCGCCGCCGTGGGTGTGCTGAGCGAGCACGCGTTCCAGTCCTTCATGCTCGGCTGCGCCGTTGGCATCAGTGAGCTTGTTCTGTCTGGTCAGCCGCTGACGGCTGAGTTTGTGGCCGACTGCTTGCGCAGCAGCGCCTTCTCCCTGTCCGTCCTGACCTTTGAGGGCCGCTTCATGACCACGATGGGCGTGGCCGCCATCGTGAACGCGGCGCCGCGCCTGAAGCGCTTCAACGCTAGCGTGGTGTGCGGGCCCACCGCAGCCGAGTCGGTGATACAGCGGGAAGGCGTCTTCGCCGTCGTGTCTGTTCGGCGCATGCGGCTCGTCGTCTTCAGCGCCATGGAAGGCTTTCACGCCACCGTCGACGAGCAGGTGGCGCTCCTCGAACGACTGCCAGCCTACACCGACCTCACAGCCCTGGAGGTGTGCAACTTTTCGCTGTTTGAGGACCGGGCCATGAGCGCCCTCGCCGACTGTGTGTGCGCTTCTCGCATCACCCACCTCAGCATGGTGGCCTGCGAAGTGCTGCCCACCGGCACGCTGGACCTCCTCCGTATGCTCCCCGTCCTCACCGAGCTGAGCATCAAGAACCGCGCGATGCGTTTCGCGGACGCGCACACCGCTGTCGTCCTCGCCGCCGCGCTTCGAGCCAGCAGCTTGAAGCAGCTTGCGGCGTGCGGTCCCTCGATGGGCGACCCGGTCGTCTTCACATCCATCGTGGACGCCTTGACAGGCCACGGGACGCTCGAGTCGCTGACTGTCGGCGACGCGTGGGCTGACCCTCACCGCCACATGATGTGTGCCTCCCTGGCCCGGCTCATCGCAAGCGACACCCCCGCCCTGCGAGCCCTGACGGTATGCCGAATGTTCTTTGGCTTTTCGGCCCTGGTCCGCGTCACGGAGGCCCTGCGCACGGGCAACACGCACCTGCGGCACCTCTGCCTGTCAATGGTTGGCGTGTGTGGCGACCTGGACGCGATGCACCTGCTGCCGGCGGTGCGGGCATGCGCGTCCCTTGTGGTTGTGGACCTGCGGCCGCAGCCTCCCGCGTGTTTCTTCGCGACGCCGACGCCCGAAGCTTGGGCCGACGACAGCCTGCCTTCGGTCACATTCGTGGCGCAGCGCGAGCTTGCGCGCAGACACTTGCGCGACGCACAGCGTCGAATGCGCTACGGGACTGTGCCGAACGAGTGGATGTTCCGACGCGGCATCCGCGTGTCGGACACGCACCTGACCCACAACTCGACCGCCGAAACGGTGCCGTTGAAGCGCCCTCCCCGCCGCGTCCAATCGCCGGCCGTCAGCATCAGTGCGTTGCGCGCTTCCGTCGTCGCGGCGATGCGGCTCGCAGAGCGTGCGCAGCAGGTGTACGCCGCAGCATTGGTTGCTCAAACCGATGCGGAGGTGGCGGCCTTGGAGGCGAAGCAGCGGAAGCTGCGCAAACGGGTGTGCGACATTCAATCCTGACGAAATGTACGATTCAAAAATCTAACCGTTCCTAGACGACGGATGAGGGAGGCGAGCCAGACTGAGCACGACATGGCTGACCAGCTTGTCGAAGCGCCACAGCCGGCTCACCAGGCCGAGCCCGCCTCGCTCGTCGCCATGATGCGTGAGATCCGCGCGTCACAGATTCGGCTCGAGCACATGTTCATGGAGCGAGCGGCAAGCATGCCCGTGGCGGCGAAGCGTGTGGACCCGTTCGCCACGCAGGACGACATGCTCATCATCCACATCCGCATCCTCTTCGACCGCGGCGACCACTACGAAGCATGCGTCGTGAACGACGCCTGGTCTCCCAAGACGGGCTGGCGCCTCGTCACGACGCTTACGGCGCCGTGCCTGCGCGTGGAGAAGAGCGACGCGTTGACCAAGGTTGGCTTCACCACTGTGCTGCGTGTCCCAGTCGATCAGCGGCTGAGCGCGTTGTTTGTCAAGAAGTTCGCACCCAGCGGCACCGTGAAACGGAGCCTGCGGACCAACAAGGCGCGCTTATCGAAGCAGACGATCGACGTGTCAGCCGTGGTCGTTGCCGACACGTGCGAGCCCGACCTCGAGTCCGCGTGCGCGCTTGCCGGGGTGGCACGTGCCGAGGGTGAGGACGTCCGCACGTGGGCGGGGCGGTGCAACGTGAAGATGTGAATACACGCAAATACGTCCGGTACAAGGTTCGCGCTCGGTTCGCGGCTCGGTTCGCGGCGAGCCCCCAAGATGGTCCGACGG
>JBBART010000046.1:0-5794 GCA_040399685.1 Acetobacteraceae bacterium | reverse complement strand
GTCAGGGCGAAGCGGAACGGCGGCGGCCATGGCGAACATCCTGCTGTTCATCATGGTGAATCACATTGCGCCCCGCGTCGGGAAGCTAAACGAGTCAGGTCTTGCGCAAGTCGGTATTAGATCATCAATTACGTTCAGAATGCGTTGGAGATGTGCGTTTTCTGCTCCCCACGCTGACAGATTTTGACCCAGCTTTAGTAGATCACTCATGGTCAGATTATTTTTCCGGGGGAGAACACATCACACAGGCGAACCTATAATTTTCATATTATAGTGTTAAATATCAATAGTCTAACTTGAATTTCGAGAGGTAGACCTCATCTATATTTGGTAGGCAGATCATGCCCTGCGATCCCCTCCCGACCGCATCCCGCGCACGCCCCCATGGCCCAGGCCATGCCGGACTGCGCGTCTGCGTGTTCGTTCATCCCCTGTCTGCAGCGCACGGTTCGCCGTGGTGGCGGGGACCATCGCAGGTCCTTTCTCAGGACACCTCTCATGGCTGACAACGACATCCCACACGAAATGCAGTTCCGTGATTCGTCTGGCAAAAGCTGGACGGTGCCGATCCCCGAGCGCGTGTAAACCGAGATCGCCGCGTGCGGTGCGGTGGATGATCTCGGGGCCGCCCTGCCCCACTTGATCAAGGTGCTGCAGCGCTGCAGTGAGCGGTCCCAAGCACTCCGCACCGAAAGCTCGGGGCCGCTTGTGCTGGCGGAGTTTGATCTGGCGCTTGAACAGATCAAGGCCGCCCTCGACCCGGTCGATGCCGGCGGTCGGACATTGATCGCCTCTGTGCGAAAAATGCTGGCCGTCTGAACAGAATTCCCACGCGGCTCAGGTCGCTTGGTGCGATAGCCCCCATCCGGTTCGCCGGGTGGGGGTTTTTTGTTGCCCATCTTTGCGCCCGCCATCATTTGGGCGAAGCTGTCGCATCCCTTCAGGTGCCCAGGCTCATGATCCGTCCCACGACGATCCCCACCGCTCTGCCCATCATACATCTCATCACGCCGTCCGATCTGACCGAGGCGCTGACGGCGACAAAACTGTCGTTCTACGATGATCCTGACGGAATCCAGGTAGCCTGCGACACGCTCGCCGCCCCCCTGCAGCACCTCATCAAGCGCCTGACCGCCGTCAAGCTTCGGGAAATCGATGCCACTGCGGCCGCACTCGCCGGGATTGCCTCTGCCTGCGAAAACGTCATTGGCGTGTTCGCGGCGTCAATACCCGGCGAAGAAAGTCATACGACGACGCCCTCAGAGTTGGCGCTGCGGTTGGAGGCGACGGGAGATCCGGTTCTGGTAGCGCTGATGGGCGCGGCCCGTGCGACCTCCCCCGGCACATCAGGAGCGCAGCCTGTGGCCGATGCCATCCTGTCGATGATCACCTTTGGCAGGTGGGCCGCCGCCGCCGCAGAGGCATTCGCTGCGGGGGCGGCCAGCACGCGCGTATCACGTGATCCCAAGGCGCTGCGTTATTTCATCCAGGACGAACCGGACGAAGCGCTGAAGAATTTCCACGAAGCAGCCATCGATATCTATGTCGCCCTGACAGGACAGGCCGCGAAGCAGTCCCGGACGTCGTCAGGTGCGAACGCCAACCAGCCATCAGGCCCTTTGATCCGGTTCCTGGAGCGGTTGTTCGCATGTGCGCGCAACCGGTGCAGTGCGATCCCACAGTTGACGCATTTGGCGGCTGCAAAGGAATTTACCCCGTCTCCCAACACACTGGCTGCCTGGATCAAGGCGTATAAGAAGACCAGAGATGATACAATGCCGGACTGAATTCGGGCGCACTTACCCACATGGTATTTCCGATCTTTTGTAAAATACGCTTCTACCATTTCGACGTGGCGGTGAGGCTGCCGCAACTGTCCGTGCATGCCAAAGCACGCGGACATACACGACAGCAACAACGCAAAGTGCCCTGATCGCAGGGGTGCAGTCGCCACAGGTCACCATCCCGGCCTGACTGCGCTGGCCCGTCTCGTAGCGCGCCTGACGGCTGCAAGACTGCTGATTGAGACCAGCACCGAAGAGCCGAGCCCATGAGCGATCGGGTCTCGGACAGCGCCCCCGACACTGGGCCAGACACTCTCCCACAATTGCTGAAGATCGCGGATGTGGCGGCCATCTTTGGCCGCGATCCGCGAACGGTACGTCGCTGGATCGCACGCGGCCTGTTGGTGCCTGTGTGCATGGGCCGCTCCCGCTTTATCCGCGCCAATGACGTGCGGGACATCATTTCCGGCGAGATCACCGACCGGATTTTGGGCGGCCGATGACCATCAAACCAGTACGTTGGTCAGCCCCAACGGACCAGACGCCCAACAGAATAGAAGTGCCTTCATGTCAGTACGTTACTTATTTTTCGGGGCCATACGCCAGTCAGTTGGCCTGCGATTGGCGTATAGTGTTCACCCGAATGTCCTCAACTGTCCGAAAGGCAGAAAATGAGCAAAATTGAACCGCTGCAAATCGATCTCCAGCTCGCCAACCTCTCTGCCGAGGCAGCCCCACTCTCAATGGGTGATGCCATGATGCGCGTCACCACCTGGACCGATCTGCCGCCCAACCGGTTGCGAGATCTGCGCTCAGCACTCTCAACAATGGCGCGCTGGATTGGTCGGCCAGCTAACGACGTTCCGCTCACGCCTGCCGCCCTACGACAGCATGTGCTGTGCATGTCAGCGACGGCGTTCAGTGTGTCGCCAGGTCGCAAGACCAACGTCAAATCTGACGTCGGCTTCGTGATGCAGCGTCTGGGCCTGATCGATGAGACGGCGGACGCGTTGTCCGATGCGTGGGCCGCCCTGCTGGGGCCGATGGATCCGCACAAGGCGATCAACCTCAAACGTTTCGCCCGCTTCTGCCATGAACGCGGCATCGCGGCAGACGCGGTCCGGTCCGAGACGTTCGCTGCGTTCGAGGTACATCTCATCACCCGCACCTTGGCGCCACGACCCAAAAAGCTTGCCGGTGAAACACGCGGGTCCTGGAACAGGGCGTCACGCACGGTCGCAGGCTGGCCGACCGCCTTACCAGCCAAATGCGATGAACCGCGCCAGTATCCCCTGCCATTGGGCGACTTCACCCCGTCGTTCCAGGACGATGTCGCCGCCTTCGGCAAACACCTCGAAGGCTCGGTGCTGGACGATCTTTATTCAGAGGACACAGGCGCCGATTTCGACATGGACGATGAGCGGCCATTGCCAAAATCGAAGCCATTGGCCGCTAGCACCGTGGCCGGACGTATGGCCCATGCCCGCTGGGCCGCCAGCGCGCTCGCGGCCACCGGCGTCGCGCTCAGCGGCATCCATGATCTTGGCTGCCTGGTCGCACCGATCGAGAATGCCCGCACGATCCTTCGCTACCTGCACGTGCGTGCCGGCCAGAAGCCCTCATCGGCAGGGCATCACGTGGCCGACGTGCTCCGGATCATTGCTCGCCATTACGTTTCGGTCCCCGTTCGGGATGTGGAGAAGATCAAGCGATGGGGCAAGCCGGTCCAGCTCCACTACACCGGCATGACCGAGAAAAATGGACGCACCGTGCGTGAGGTGATGGTGCCGAGCCGGGAGGCAAAGCTGTTGCTGCCGCCAGTGTCCCTGATGAAGGCGGCCCGGAAGCTTCGCATCGGAGCACCGCAGCAGGCCGCGAGTATCGCGATGCGGGCCCTGGCGATCGAGTTGTTGACCAAGATCCCGCTTCGACTGGCCAACTTCACGGGCATCCGCCTGGACAAGCACCTGTACCGGACCGACCTGCGCAGCAGCCTGTTCACACATGTCGACTTTGAGGTCGACGAAGTGAAGAACAAGCGTGCGCTGTCGTCGCCGCTCTCACGCTCGATCTCCGCCATGATCGATGAGTGGATCAAGGATTTCCGTCCCGCGATCGCGATGCCGGGATCCCCCTTCCTGTTTCCGGGCGCCAACAGCATTTCAAAGCCGATTTCGCCGCAGGGGATGCGCGATGCGGTCAAGGCCGTCACGATGGATCACCTCGGGGTCACGGTGACGCCACACCAGTTCCGCCACCTGGCGGCGCGGATCTTTCTGGACACGTTCCCAGGGCATTACGAAGAAGTGCGCCAGATGCTGGGACACGCGAACGCCGCCGTGACCGAGCGCAGCTATGCGGGCATTGAGCGTGAATCGGCCATTCGTCGGTATGACGAGGTGCTCTCGGCACGATTGAAGGTTCTTCGCACCACGCATCGCAAGCCTGGGCGGGGTCGCTGACATGGCGACCGGCACCGTGGACGACTGCATGTGTTGGCATGTGGCAGCATGGCCGGCAGCGGATCAGCAGGCCTGGCATCGCAACATCGCGCCAACGGATCCGTTTGGCGACGAGGCGCACCACGGCGCGACGTTACGGCCCGCCACCCTGCTCAAGGTTCGCAAGGGCTATGGGCGATGGCTGTCCTTTCTGGCATCACGCGGACAGCTGGATATCGAGATCCCGCCTTTGGAGCGCGTGAGCGTGCCACGGCTGCGGGCGTATTGCCGGACATTGCTGCGCGCAGGAAATGCGCCGTCCACCGTCATCGGCCGGTTCGCCGACCTGACCATGGCCATGAAGATCCTCGCGCCGGGTCATGATGTCAGGTGGATTGCCAGGCCTGATGGCATTTCCATCTACACGCTGCTCCCGAAGATCCAAAAGCCCGTCAGGGTTCCAGCCTGCGAGGTGCTCTACGACTGGGGCCTTCGCATGATGGACACGGCCGGTCGCCTTGCGGACCCGAAGGCGCAGGCGATGGCCTATCGTGATGGTCTGTTGATCGCGTTGCTCGCGGCGCGCGGGCGCCGCCGGCTTTCCATGTCATACCTGACGGTCAGGACAGAGTTCTTTCGCGATGGGGATCACTACCGCGTCGAATTCACGCGCGACCAGATCAAAACCAAGAAGCCGGAACGGTTTGATGTTTCCGTGGCTTTAACGCCCTATATTGATCACTATCTGGCCGTGAGCCGGCCAATCCTGCTCCAGGGTCAGTGCCATGCTTCACTCTGGGTGGGGCAGTCGGGTCGCCCTCTGACGTCCAAAGGAATCGCGGAGCGCCTGCGCGTCCTGAGCCTCAAACAATTTGCGTATTCATTCGGGTCGCACGCCTTCCGTCACGCGCTCAGCACGATGCTGGCGGAGTACGATCCCGGCACTCCCGGGCTGGCTGCCGATGTTTTGGGGATCAGTCCCGAGGTTGAAAGCCGGCATTACAACCGGGCCAAGCAGATCCGGGCGAGCGAGACCTATGCGATGCTGGTTGACCGCAAGCGGCGGGAGGCGGCTCAATGCCGACAGCCCACTCGAAAAATGCCGGTTGCAGCGCGTTGCCCTGTGAAAAACCGTTAGAGACGTGGAGAGTTCTTTGGCCCGCGCCGTCATTTATGCCCGCTACAGCACCGAAAATCAGCGCGTCGAATCGATCGAGGACCAGATCGAAGTTTGCCGGCGTTACGCCCTGGCCCAAGGATGGAGCGTCGTCGAGGTGTATTCGGATGCCGCGTTGAGCGGCGCCACCAAGATGCGGCCGGCGTTCCAGCGCATGTTAAGCGACGGCCGGCGCGGATGCTTTGACGTTCTGGTCTGCGAGGCTGTGGATCGACTCGGGCGGAACCTGTCCGACGTCTCGGCCGCCTATGACGAGTTGCAGTTTGCCAGGGTGGCACTGCACACGGTCAGTTATGGCCTGACCACCCAGATGCATATTGGCATCATGGGCACGATGGCGTGCAAAACAGCGTGCAAAACTTTCCAGATTCCAGGGGTAAACAGCGTCCAAT
>JBBART010000045.1:0-5832 GCA_040399685.1 Acetobacteraceae bacterium | reverse complement strand
TATTGGACGCTGTTTACCCCTGGAATCTGGAAAGTTTTGCACGCTGTTTTGCACTCCTGATCGCTGGTGCCTACGGGATTGACGAAACGCAGCCTCTGCCGGCCATTGGCGGTGGCTTGTCGGCGTTCGGGGTCCGCGACCATCGGAATGGCAGGCGAGACCTCATGGCGGTGCAAGTGGCTGCCGATGCGCCGCCCCGTTCGCTGCCGTTGGGGACGTTGGCGTCGGTTGAAATCGAAAACATGCTCTTGCCGATGGCGCATGGTGGAGCGCCAGCCCCGGGCGGCGGGCGAGCTTGGTATATCGTGACCCCGCGCCCGGCTGGGCCGCCGATCGGCATGATTGGAGAGGAGGTGTTCGCGCCGTGGAGTGAGCGTGAACTTCTGGAGTGTCTGTTGCGTCCCGCAGCCATTGCGCTGGATCATCTTGCAGGCACCGGCGTGACGCATCGCGCCATCCGCCCCAACAATGTGTTCCGCGCTAAAACCGGGGAGAAAGTAACCTTGGGCTGCGCCTGGGCCGGGCCACCGGCGATTTTGCAGCCATGCCGGTTTGAGCCGCCCTATGTTGCCATGTGCCATCCAGCAGGGCGTGGCGATGGCTCCATTGCCGACGACATCTATGCCTTGGGCGTCTTGATGCTGATGCTCGCCACCGGACGCATGCCGATGGAAGGGCTGGACGACCAGGAGGTGATTCGCACCAAGCTGGAGCGCGGCAGCTTCGTGGCCTTGGTCGGCGATGCGCGGCTGTCGCCGACTATCAGTGATCTCGCGCGCGGCATGTTGGCCGAGGATCCGATCCATCGTCCGACGCCGGTTCTCTTGGCGGACCCGTTTGCGGCCCGCTCGCGGCGTATTGTCTCTCGCCCTACGCGGCGGGCCCAGCGCCCCCTTGAGATAGACGGGGTAGAGGCGTGGGATGCCCGAACCCTGGCCTACGGCCTGGCGCGCGCGCCGGAACAGGCCATGCGGCTGCTGTGCAACATGGTGATTGAAAGCTGGCTGCGTCGCAGTCTGGGAGACCCCGCCATCGCGTCCCGTCTCGAAGATGTGCTCCGCACCAACACCGCTGAAACGGAGCGGGATGCCGGCAAGGCCGCTGCCGCGCTGATGATGCGCGTTGTGGCGGTTCTGGACCCGCTGGCCCCGCTGTGCTGGCAGGGGTTGGCATTTTTCCCCGATGGCATCGCGCCGCTGGTAGCCCATGTGGGCGATGACGTCATTGGTCGCGCCCTGGCCGAGAAGCTTGAGGTGATCCTGATGGGCGAGATGTGCGCCGTATGGGGGGAGGCGCACCCTGACAGCCCGGATACACCCGCCGTTCTGCGGCTGGATGCCCGCCAGCACCGTCTCGTTCTGCGCATCTCTGGTTGGGCTGGAGGATTTCCCCGGCTGCGCTACACAGCCAACCCGCTGCTATCTTGCCGATCCTTGATATTGCGTGGGGAATGCGTCGTTCGTCTACCTGATTTGCTTCCAGCGCTTGAACGATGCGGAGCGGCTCGGCTGGATTTCGTGATTGACCATGAGATCGCCGCGTTCATCGCGGCGCGGTTCAACGGCCGCATGGACAGTGATTTCATCGTTCTTGCGCAGGACGAAGACCCTGATATCGACCCGCCGGGGCATCGTGGCGTCGCCCAGTTGCGTGTGCTGGGACGGATCTCCGAGATGGACCCGTCAGCCTCATGGCCGGCCCTGGCCGCATGCGCGCTCCGTTCCGCCCGGCTCGCGTTGAAGACCTGGCGCGGGCAGAGCGTGCGGGCCATGCGCGAAACCGCCTTGCAGGAGGCGGCGGCCCAAGGGCGGCTATCGGCGATGTTGGTGGTAGTTGGGGACGATGCCGCGCACTTGGAAGATACCCGCGCAGCCCTTAATGCCCATGCCGAAATAACAGCGATCGAGGCCACCCTCGTGCGATTGGAAGGGCGAAAGGACTGGCGCGCCGCGCAGGCCCGCAATGCCGGCTACGAGATTGCGGCCGCGATCGGCGTGATGGTGTTGGCTGTGGCCGCCGTGTCCACGGCGCTGCCATGAAAGACTGCGCGGCCGGTGGCCGCAGCTGATGGCCCCCAAACCCTCACCACCCCAGGACAAACCTGCCGTTAAAGCGAAGAGTCAGTTCTCAACGTTGATCAAGGGCGCCACACTGGCAGCGGTTTTTATTCTGGCCACACCCAGTGCGATGATGGCGTCAATCCTGCTGCTTCCGAGCCTTTTGGCCTGGATAGGCGACCGCGCCCCAGGCCATCCGACCGTTCGTGCTGTGCTGCTGTTTGGCATGGCCGCATCCTGTGCACCGCTCGATATCCTCTGGCGCAATGGGCACCAGATGGCGGATGCGCTGGCTCTTTTGTCCGATACGCGCACGTTGGCACTGGCCTGGGCTGCCCAGGCCGGAGGCTGGCTGCTCACGCAGGTCATGCCCGTGTTGATCGGCGCCTGGGGGGAGGCACAGCACCGGATCGAGGTCATCCGGCTCAACCGGCGGCGCGAGACGCTGCAACAGGAATGGAACAGCACGCCGAATTGAGAGAAAACCCCGTCCCTCCGCGCAGTGACAGGCACCGCGCGGGGGAGTGAGTTCAGGCAGCGACGCGTGCCGCACGTCGCTGATCGGCCACTTGGGTATGCATCGATTTCTGAAGCTTCTCAAACGCGCGCACCTCGATCTGCCGCACCCGCTCACGCGAGATGTTGTATTGCTGCGAAAGATCCTCGAGCGTGGTTGGATTATCCTTCAGCCGGCGCTCGATCAGAATATGCCGCTCACGCTCGTTAAGCGAGGACAAGGCGCCGTTCAGCAGGGCCTTGCGTCCGCTCAACTCCTCATGCTCGGCAATCATGGTCTCCTGGCTGTCCGACTCGTCAACCAGCCAATCCTGCCACTCGCCTTCGCTGTCTGCCCGCACGGGCGCGTTCAGGCTGTGATCAGGGGCTGACAGGCGGCGATTCATGCTCACCACATCCTGCTCTGGCACGGCCAGGGCATGGGCGATCTTGGCGACCTGCTCAGGCTGCAGGTCACCATCGTCGATCGCCTGCATCTGGCCCTTCAGGCGACGCAGGTTGAAGAACAGCTTCTTCTGCGCGGCAGTGGTGCCCATTTTCACCAGTGACCAACTATGCAAGATGTATTCTTGAATGGCGGCCCTGATCCACCACATGGCATAAGTGGCAAGACGGAAACCACGATCCGGGTCGAACCGCTTGACGGCCTGCATCATGCCGACATTGCCTTCGCTGATCAGCTCGCCCACCGGCAAGCCATAGCCGCGATAGCCCATGGCGATCTTGGCAACCAGACGGAGATGCGACGTGACCAGCTTATGAGCGGCCGGCATATCTTCGTGGTCACGCCAGCGTTTGGACAGAGACAGTTCTTCTTCCGATGTGAGCATCGGAAATTTGCGGATTTCCTGAAGGTACCGCGTCAGGTTGCCTTCAGGCGCGACATTGATGACGGCAGAGACCACGGGAGGTTCCTTTCGTCTGCCTCTTCCTTCCGCCCATTATGGCGCGGTCGTCAGAAGCGAGATCCGGCCATATGCCGGGAGGTTGATGCAGCGAGCGCTGTATGTTCCGAACCGAAGCCCCTTTTATCGGCAGCGTCCGGTCCAGCAGCGTGGCGGCGGTGCATCTGAGCCCGCCGCATGGACTATCTTGTAACTGAAGATTGCTTGCAGGTCAATAAACAGGACTCATTAAGTCTTGATTAACTTCCAGACAGATTCAAGCAGTCCAACAATACTTGCATGTCCGCCGGTGGAGGGGTTTTGAACGATAATGCAGCCCCTGTGCGCGGGTGACGAAACCCCAGCGAAGCCGCGTGCAGCGCCTGTCGGGGGAAGTCCAGCATCAAGTCTCGGTCCGCCAATCCCAAGGCTTTGGCGCTGCCGGGCACCCTGCGCAGATACACCGGATCGCCCACGATTGGGTGCCCGTTGGCGGCCAGATGCACCCGAATTTGATGCGTGCGGCCGGTGGCCAGACGGCACTCCAGCAGGCTCACCGCCCCCTGCGCGGTCCCGAGGGTTCGGTAATGTGTGAGCGCCTGCTTGCCGCCGCGCTCCACAATCGCCATGCGCTTGCGGTCCCGCGGGTCGCGCCCGATGGCGCCTTCGATGTCGCCGGCTGACGGAGTCGGCAGGCCCCAGCACAGCGCCAGATAGGCGCGGTCCAGATCTCGCGTGGCGAATGCGGTTGAAAGGCCCGCCAGCGCGAGTTCGGTCTTGGCCACCACCATCACGCCCGACGTGTCCTTGTCGAGCCGATGCACAATGCCAGGCCGTTTTTCGCCACCTATTCCGGGCAGTGTGTCGCCGCAATGGGCCAGCAGGGCGTTGACCAACGTGCCATCTTCGTTGCCCGGTGCCGGATGCACAACCAGCCCCGCCGGCTTGTCGAGCACGATGAGGTCGTCGTCCTCGAACAGGATGTCGAAGGCAATATGCTGGGGCAAAGGCTGGGCCGCCACCGGAACGGGCGGTTGCAACGTGTAGACGGCGCCGGCCTTGATCGACTCGGATGGCTGCGTCAACACCACATCGCCGCGCCGCACGCGGCCTTCCTCGATGAACTGCTTCACCCGCGAGCGGGACATGTCCTCAATCGCGTCGGCCAGGAACCGATCCAGCCGAACACCGTCGTGTTCTGGCATGGCAATGAAGATGTGCGGGCTTGTGTCCGGCGGCGTTTGGGATGACATCGCCCCACGATAGCCGCTCCGCCGCCCGTGGGGCAGGGGGCACGGCGCAGCGGAGGACGGCGAATGCGGGCGTTGAAGATCGCGATGGCATTGATGGGCGTGATGATCATCGCCGGCGTAGTGGTGCTCGGCATCACCCTGAGCCAGCGCCTGTCAGTGGCCAAGCCCGTGGCCCCCATGGCGCTGGACGAGCCGGCAGGCACAAGGATCGCGCAGATATCCGCCAGCGGTGACCGCCTGAGCCTGCTGCTGCAAGGCGGCGGCCCGGACCGCGTGGTTGTGATCGACCTCCGCCAGGGCCAGCCAACCCTGCGCACCGGCTTGTCACGCTGAGAATGCATACCTGATGGCCAAGATGCGGATGAAGGCAGATCTGCCCACCAAAACCTGCCTCGTCTGCGGCCGGCCGTTCGCATGGCGTAAAAAATGGGAGAAAACCTGGGCCGAAGTCCGCTATTGCTCCGATGCCTGCCGCTCCGGCACCCGCAATGCGGCGCGCACTGCGATGCAGAAGGTGACTTGATGTTCCCGCCGGGTTGTCCTAAACAGCGCGCTCTCCGGATGTCCCTTTCGTCTAGAGGCCTAGGACGGCGCCCTCTCACGGCGCTAACAGGGGTTCGAATCCCCTAAGGGACGCCAAACCTTTTCAATAGCTTACGTGCTGTTGAGGGGTTTGCCACGGAGTCCATACGGCAAATATACGGCATACACGGTGCGGGAATGTAGCGCCGAACGGTATCACCCAACCTCCGAAAAAATATTGCGTAGAGGCTGTGACCCCCATAGGGCATAGGGACCATAGGGGGCATAGGTGCCTTAGACCCCTATGCTCACCCCGATGCTTTTTTAGGCATAGGGGGTTCATTACGTTTTTGGTCAGTTGCGGGGGTGTTGCTCCAGGGGCCTCGGCGGGTGCCGGTTATGCGGTTGGTGCTGTCGCTGTCTCTCCGCCGCCCCTCAAGGTTCCGCCGCCGGATGCCCCCCCCCCTATCAGGTTCTCCCCGGCACCTTCCGAAATCGTGGGGTATTCACGGCGCGTCACATCTCTAGTTGAGAAAACACGCCTATGAGCTGCTGCCGGTTTCGCGGACACCTTGTTTAGGTGTTTTGATGAGAACGGAG
>JBBART010000044.1:0-6436 GCA_040399685.1 Acetobacteraceae bacterium | reverse complement strand
CGCTCCGGCGGGCGACTTACCCACCGCTGCTACACCACGATCTGGGGCACGACCAGATCTGACGGAGCCAACCCCATCGGATCCCAACAATGCTCCGCGACCTGACCGCTATGCTCTGTGCACGTTGAAAAATTGCGGCTGGCCCTTCTGCACGCCGTCCAATGTTTTCTTGAAGGCGGTGAGCGGGAAAAAAAGGCCGAGCGGGATGAACGGGACGTCGCGCCAGACCAGCATCTGGATTTGCCGCGCGATGTCCTTCTGGGTCGCCAGGTCGGGAGTGACCATCCCCCGTTACTGTGGACACGGGTTACGGCCTACGCGGCCGCGGCGAGTTCTTCTTTGTTGGTGGGCGTGATGCAGCCAAGGCTGGAATGGAGGCGCTGGAGGTTGTGCCAGCCCTCGATGGCCTGGAACAGGGCTGTGCGTGCCACCTGATCTCGTTCTGATGGACGATCGCGCCGGCGTCGCCGCGGAGCTTGCCTAGCCTGAACAATTCACGAGGTTCCTTTTGATAGCGCCTTCTCGTGGCGGCTGATCAACCGGAAGCTGTGATCACATGAGTGCCGCCGGTCCTTTTCGGTCCGTTGGCCAGGCTCAGTGAGTGCTGGGCGCTGGGGTTGATCGGGTGGTGGCGGCTTGGGGCACATTGCCCCGTGGCTCAAATGCTGAGGCGCGGCATTCGTGTCAGCAGCAACGCGAAGATCGCCTGATCCGGCGTCGCTTTCGGCAAATGCAGACGCACCTGTGTCTTCAATACCTCGATCCGCACGGCCAGTTTGAGCAATCGCAGCCGGATGGTGTCGAATTGCGCGGCCCGCCAGCGTGAGCGCCGCGGCATCAGGTTGCGCAGGCTCCACATCAACCAATACGCGCCAACATGGAGGAACAGCCGCATCTGGTTGGCTGTCGCCCGACTGCACGACGTGCGGTCGGCGGCCAGATGCGCCTTCCAGGCCTTGATATGGTTCTCGGCCTGACCGCGGGCGCACTAGATGTCTTCGTAGATGGTGCGCCCAGATAGGCTACCGAGACTGGTGACGATGAAACGAGTGTCGGTCCCCTGAGGTCCCGCCTCGACGCGCGCGATGATGCGTTCGACACGGTCCCAGCTTCGCGCACCGTCATGAAATTCCTTGAACCGGCGCAGCTTCTTGCCACCGGTGATGGCGGCGGCACGCGCGGCGGTGCTTTCCTCCAGGCCAAGGATATGTTTGCGCAACGTCGAGGTCGGCGCCACGCCGAGCGTGTAGTCCAGGCGTCTGGAACGACAAAAGCGCAGAACCTCGGGAGTGCAATAATGGCTGTCGGCACGCAGCATGATTTGCACCTGCGGCCAGTTGGCGCGGATCCCGGTGACCAGACGGTGTAGCCAGCGCACGATCTGCTTGCCCGTCGGCCGACAGGCCGGGCGCAGGACGGCTGCGATCATGCGGCCCGCCTCGTCGAACACCACGATCGGCTGGAAGCCATATTCGTTGTGATGCGCATTGAACAGGCGCATCTGCTGGCCGCCGTGCACGGCATCGAAGGTGTCGTCGAGGTCGAGCACGATCCGGGCGGGCGGCTTTCGGAAGCTATGGCAATAGTGGTCGACCATGGCACGGCCGATGCGCAGCAGGGCGCGAACATCCGGCAGGTTTTCGAAGCGCGAAGTGGTCGGCTGGGAACACAGATCGGCATCATCCGGCAGGCGGCCCATCGCCAGCTTGAGCATCGGATCACTGCGCAGGCGGTCGGCGTCGTTGCCGTCCTCGTAGCCCGCGGCAATCATCAGCATGCGGGTGCGGATGATCTCGTCCAGGCCATGAGCCACCCGGTTCGGGCGCCTCGGATCCACGATGCAAGCCGCCAGGCGGGGAGCAATGCCGAGCCGCCGATCAACTTCACGCAGTGCCAGTAGTTCGCCGTCTGACGACATCCAGGCGCCATCGAAACAGGCCACGATCGACCGGCCGCGGACAGGTGACAGACCCGGCAACACCGGGGTAGATTCAACTTTGATGGGCATGCTCTCCGGGGTCCGATAGGAATGGTGTCAACAACCGAATCCTACATCGTATCAGCGGCTTGTACCATGCCCGTCAGCCCTCATGAATTATTCGGGCTAGGGCTTCGTGGTCACCGGCACGCTCGGTCTGTTGGTGCGCGCCGCGCGCCGCGACCCAAGCGAGGCAATGATGGTGCCTATATCGGTCATTTTCAGGACGCAATCGGTTTTCCAGCTGGCGCAGTCGTTGATCGGAGAGGAGGCTAAGCCTCTGGTTGCGGCATCATCAGACAAGCACGATGCGTATCGGTTGCTTTCACCAAGTTGAGACAGGTTAAACCAATGAATATTACGGTCACTCGCCTGCTAGATGCTCCGATAATCGGCCCCGATCTGCATCCTTCCATTGGTGTGAACATCCAGGGGCCATCGTTGATCCGGGCACCAGACTGGCTGCCGAACAGGCTTGGTCGCTACTATCTATATTTTGCCGACCACAAGGGCAGCTACATCCGGCTCGCCGTGGCAGACGCGCTCGAAGGCCCCTGGCGCATCCACGTGCCCGGCAGCCTGCAACTCGCGCGATCGCAATTCCTCACCGAGCCCCCGATCGCCTCCGAGGCGGAGATCGCGCATTTCGATGCCATCTATCGGTCCCGTGGCGTCAACATCTCGCACGGCGCCCTGCTTGAGATCACCACCCCCCATATCGCCTCGCCCGACGTTCATATCGATCCGACCGGCCGCCGCATCGTGATGTATTTCCACGGGCTGCAAGACGTCGGCCGCCAGGTGTCACGCGTAGCCGTCTCGACAGACGGAATCGATTTCGTTGCGTTGCCAGAGGAGATCGGGCCAACCTACATGCGGATCTGGCCCTTGCAGGGCATGGTCTACGCCATTGCCATGCCCGGCATCCTGTCCCGCTCGGTCGATGGTTTCTCCAACTGGGAAACCGGCCCCACCCTGTTCAACCGAAACATGCGCCACGCTACGGTTTTGCGCCGGGGCAACGAACTGCTGGTCTTCTGGACCCAGGTTGGCGAAGCGCCAGAGCGGATCATGTTAAGCCGCATCGCGCTCGATGCTGACTGGACCCAGTGGCGGGATCAGGACCCCATCGAGGTGATGCGGCCCGAGCGTCCCTGGGAAGGGGCCGAAGCGCCGCTGCTGCCGTCCATGCGCAGCAGCGCCTACGGCCTGGTCAACCAGCTGCGCGACCCCGCGATCTATTGCGAGGGCGAAGACATCTATCTCCTCTACGCCGTCGGCGGTGAAAGCGGGATCGGCATCGCCAGGCTGGACATCAGCCCCGCCTGACGTTGAACATCGAGGCCTGTCCTCGCTCGATGCCCTGCAATCTGCGGTCGAAAGCGGTGATCGGGTAAAAGCTGCCGAGCGGAATATAGGGCGCGTCACGCCAGACCAACATCTGAATCTGCCGGGCGATGTCCTGCTGGCTGGCCAGGTCGGACGCTTCGAACCACCTGTCGCGCAGCGCCTCTATCTCATCGATCTTCGGCCATCCCGCCCAATCGCTGGAAATCCCCAAATGCGCCGCGGGGTCCAGCCGGCTGAATCCATTGAAGTTGTTGAAGAAAACATTGTAGCCGCCACGCCCCGGCTCGGCCCGGCTGGCGCGCCGCTGGGTGTAGGTGCCGTAATCGAGGGTGAGCAGCTCCACCTTGAAGCCAAGCTTGGACAGCAGATCGGCCCCCACGGCACCCGCCGCGAACAGCGCCGGCACATCGCTGGCCACCATCACCACGATCTTCTGGCCTTTCGCGCCGGCCGCAGCCAGAGCGCTGCGTGCCTTGTCGAGATTGCCCTCCATCACCTCGACGCCGGCATCGGTGCTCATCGGTTTGCCGACACTGAATGCGCCTACCCGGTCCCGCCACAATGTGCGGTCCTCACCGGCCACGGCGGTCATGAACTCGGCCTGGTTGATCGCCGGCAGAATGGCGCGCCGGATCGCGGGATTGTCGAACGGGGGATAGAGCGCGTTGAAGCGCATGACCATTTCGCCGCCGATGAAATCCTGCACCTGCACGCTCAACGACTGTTCTTGGCGCAGCAGGGGTGCAAGATCAGGCGGCACGTCGCCCCACCAGTCCGCCTCGCCTTTCTGCATCGTGGCGGCGGCGGTCGAAGCGTCCGGGATCGTGGTCCAGACCACACGCGGAAAATACGCCCGCTTGCCGCCGGCCTGATAGTTTGCAGGCTCCGCCCGGGGGAGATAGGTGCTGGCCCGCTCATAGACCACGCGTGAGCCCACCAGACGTTCGGCGGCGATGTAGCGATACGGGCCGCTGCCGACGATCTCCATGAGTTTGCCCGACCCCGCAACCTCGGCAAGGCGGGCCGGCATGATGAACGCCGTGACCGTGCCTGGTTTGGCCAACGCCGCCGGCAACAAGGGGAAAGCGCGGCTAAGGCGGAATTCGATCTTGCGGTCGGACAAGGCGGTCAGCGACTCGGTCAGGCTCAACAGCTTGCGACCGAACACGTCGATCGTGCCCCATTTGCGCAGGCTGGCTACCACGTCGCCGGCCAGTACCGGCGTGAAGTCGTGAAAGCGCAGGCCGTCCCGCAAGGTCAGCGTCCAGCGCTTTCCATCGTCTTCGATTAAGTGCCCTTCGACCATCTGCGGCTGTGGCTGCAGGTTTCGATCCATGCCGTAAAGCGTGTCGAACACCATCGACCCGTGCAGGTTCGTGATATCGGGGCTGGCAAAGAATGGGTCGATCACGGTGAGATCGGATACGGGAATGAACCGCAGCGTATCGGTCGCCTCGGCGCGCGCAATGTAAGGCATGGCCAAAAACGGGGCAGCTAGAATGGGGGCCGACAGAAGCGTCCTGCGTCGCATCGCATTCTCCCTTCGATGGCGGTGGTTCGGCGGTTTGCTCCCGCGGTCCAGCGTCCGGATTGTATCGCAAGAGGTTCGCCGGTTGCGCACCGGCTTTCAATCGAAATTCACCATCCTTCAAAGACTGTGCGCGTCATCGTTCGCCCCCTAAACTGCGACCGATGAAAATGTTCGAGGCACGCTATGACGCTGCGCTATTTCGATCTTTCAGGCCGCCAGGCCTTTGTCACGGGCGGCAGTGTCAGCATAGGTCGCGCAATTGCACTCGGCCTTGCGGAGGCCGGAGCCGATGTGGCGATCCAACATGCGCCCTTGGCGGATCGCGCGTTCGGCCAGCCAGACGCCGCGGCCGAGGCGGTCTGCGCGTTTCAGGCGTTGGGCCGGCGCGGCGTGGCGATTGCCGCTGATTTCGCCGAGGCCGGCGCGGGACGGCGAAGCGTGCGGGAGGCGGAGGCAGCTTTGGGGCCACTCGATATCGTCGTGCTGTGCGCCTCAGTGCAGCAGAGGCGGGACTTCATCGATCTTGAGCAGGCAGAGATCGACTGGCAGGTGCGGATCAACTTCAACGCCAGCCTCGAGGTGCTGCAAGCGGTGCTCCCTGGCATGGCCGAACGCGGCTTTGGGCGCATTCTGTCGCTCGGCAGCGTCAACCAGCATCGCCCTAACCGCGATCTTACGGTGTATGCTGCGCTGAAATCGGCCCTGCACAACGTGATCATCGGTCTGGCGCGAGACTTTGCCGGGCGAGGCGTGACCTTGAACACGCTGTCACCCGGGACGATCGCCACCGAGCGTAATCGCTGGCGGCGGCAGGATGCCGACGAATGGCGTGAGATCCAGCGGCAGGCAAACCCGATGCATCGTGCCGGCACGCCGGAGGAAATGGTCGGCGCGGCGCTGATGTTCTGTGCGCCGGGTGCGGGTTTCATCACCGGCGCCGACCTGCTGGCGACCGGTGGCTCGCATCTATGAGCTGATCAGCCGAATAAGGGCTCCTGCAATCCGCCCACTTCCAGTTCGATTGCAAACAGGTCGCCCGCCATGGGCTGTGGTGCCAGTTCCGCTTCGGTCAGGCGCTGGCGGGCGGTGGTGATGTAGAGCGTGCGCAGATCCGGCCCTCCGAACACGCAGGCGGTCGGGTGGGTGGCGGGCACATGGATGAGCTGGTCCACCACACCTTCCGGTGTGATCCGCGCCAGACAACTGCCGCGCGGGCGGGCGACCCAAAGATTGCCCTCGGTATCCACGGTGCCGCCATCCGGACGGCCAGGTGTCATTCGATCGTCGTGCAGAATGCGCATGGCACCCAAGATCCCCGAGTCGCCATCGAAGTCGTAGGCGCGCACGCTGTATTCCGGAGAGTCGGACAAATACATTACCCGTCCGTCCGGGCTCCAGGCGAAGCAGTTCGGCACGCAGATATCGCGCAGCACCGGATGCACGGTCAGATCCGAATCGACGCGATAGACGGTCGTGCCCCAGGGCGTGGTGTAGGAGCGGTGGGTAATTCGCCCGCCGCAGTGACCGCCAAGAGTCTGGCGTAGGCGGGCGACTTATCCACGGCGGTGGTCACCGCT
>JBBART010000043.1:0-7179 GCA_040399685.1 Acetobacteraceae bacterium | reverse complement strand
TTCCGCCCCGCGTCGGGAAGCTAAACGAGTCAGGTCTTGCGCAAGTCGGTATAAGAGGGCATGAACGCAATCATTGCGATTCCGATCATCATCAGGGCTGCCGAAAGCGTCAGCCCCGGCTTGCGGCCGGCGCGATCAGAATAGGCGCCAATGAAGATCGCCCCGAGCGGCCGCATCAGCCAAGAAATGGCGAACGCTCCCAGTGAGAGCAACAACGATACATTGGGGTCAGCGGCAGGGAAAAATTGACGCCCAAGCACAACGGCAAAGAGGGCATACAAAACGAGGTCGAACCATTCCAGGGCGGCGCCGATATTGGCGGCGATGGCTGTGTGCAGCCGACTGGCCGGAATACGTGTTGTTGTCAGGCTCATGCCGGTCTCCGGAATGTTTCGGTTGGATCATGCAATGCAAGTTCCGGTCCAGCAAACCGCCTTGAGAGGCAAGCGCGATGTCAGCGACGAGGCGCTGGACGCCGCTGATACCAACAACGTATTTTTGAGGTATACTCTACAGAGTCAATTTCTTGAGGCAGTAAATTTTGTCTCATTTGGGTATATTTTAATATTTTAAGACGGTATCGTTCCGATCCCTAGAATCAAATGAGACATTTCATGGCCGCTTACGGATATGCGCGGGCTTCGACCCTGGAACAGGATCTCACGATTCAGGAGGCGGCGCTTCGGCGGGCCGGGTGCGAAATCATCCGGTCTGAAAAGGTCAGTGGCGCTTCTCGGGCTGGGCGGACCGAGTTGGCGCTGTTGTTGCAGTTCATGCGACGTGGCGACACGCTGGTGGTGACCCGGGTGGATCGCCTCGCGCGGTCGATCAAGGATCTGCAAGACATCGTCCATGAGCTCAAGGCGGTCGGCGTCACCTTGAAGGCGACGGAGCAGCCGATCGACACCTCGACTGCCGCGGGCAAAGCGTTTCTTGATATGCTGGGCGTGTTTGCTGAGTTTGAAACAAATCTCCGTCGGGAACGCCAAATGGAGGGTATCGCCCAGGCCAAGGCGAGGGGGGTGTATCGCGGGCGCAAGCCGTCGATCGATCCGGTTGAAATTCGTCGGTTGCGCGTCGAGGAGAAACTGGGCGCCACTGCGATCGCGAAGCGGCTCGGCATTGGGCGAGCATCGGTCTATCGGGCGCTGGCCGGCACCAATCAGGCCTGACGCTGGCTCAGTCGCGGACCAGAAGACGCAGCCGGGTCACCATGCCACGATTTGACCATCGGGGGGACAATTCCAGCCAGTGCAGCATCGTGGCGCCACTGGCGAGGCTGGCCTTGTAGCGGTCTTCGCCGGCCATAAAATCGTAGCGGCACACGCCGTCGCGGCGGGCCTGTTCGATGGCTAGGTGGTGGCAGGTGAGGCCCGGCTTCTGGTGCGCTCCAGCTGCTTCGTAGTTGAAGCCGCTCTGATAGGTCAGCACATCGCCGCCATGCCGAAAATTGTACAGACAGCCGATGAGTTCCCCACCAGCGGTGACGCGCAGCAGATCCACCTCGCCGCGCGGCAGGGCGCGGCTGATCAGGGCGGTGTGGAAGCGGCGGAAATCGGGGTTGGCAAACGCGCCGGGGCGGCCGCGCGTGGTCCAGGTGGCTTGATGCAAGGGCGCGAGGGTATCCAGTACTGTTTCCGCCTCGGCCGTTGTGGTCGCACGGTGCAAGGTGAGCTTACCTGTGGCTGCGTAGCGTCGGGCCGAGCGACGCAACTGGTAGCGCGTGCCGGCGCTGAGCGTGTTCAGAAACCCGTCGGGCCCAGAGGGCAGGCCCGCGATATCCACGTAAGGCGCAGGTTGCGAACGATAGACGCGCAAGGCTGCACCGGAGCCTCGCGCTGCGTTCAGAGTGGCGTCGCCAACACCTGAAAACACCAGCTTCAAACCCCGAGCGCTGTGCAGCAGGGCTTGCAGGCACAGGGCCAGCAAATCGTCGCGGCCGCGTTCCTGCAGGATGCCGTTATGTTCCACATACATCGCATCGAGCGACGGCACGCCGCTTTCGCCCAGCCAGAGCGTGTTGGGCGAAAGCTGTGTCGGACTTCGGTTGAACAGGGCCAACGCCACGTCGCGGCCGTCCTCGCGCACTGCCAGCAGCACCGGATCGGAGAAGCGTTCGGCCGCCAGGCAGCCGACCCAGCTCCAGCTTTGAAAGAAAGAAAAATCGGCACGGGTTTCCAGTGCTCGCCACCGAAGGCCGAGCTGATCCAGGTCTGTTGGAACCGTGATGGTCATGGCGGAGATCGTGGGGATCCTTCGTGGGGCGTGATGTCACCGAAGCGTGATAGCAATCTCGGCACATTGCGTCGTGCCACCTTTCATTCGGCTGGGTTCTGCGGCAGGGTCCGCCGGTTCTCAAGATGATTTCTGTTATCATTGGGTGTGAATTTTGCTCGAGCTGTTGCCACGTGGCCTTTTGCTGCCGCCAATCGCTCTTCTGATTGCCGCGCTGGCTTGCTGGGGCGTGTTGTCGATGTATCCGCGCCTTGGTCGCCAACTGATGGGCATGTGCCTGTTGGGCCTGCTGGTGTTGTCGCTGCCGATCACGCCAGCGCTGATGTTTGCCAGTCTCGATGCCGGGATCGAACTGCGTGAGCCGGTTTTTGGCGCTTCTTTTGACGCTGTGGCACCGCCGGCAGCCATCGTTGTCCTGGGGGGCGATGGCGGGTTCGGGCGGGCGCAGGGCGCTATCTTTGGTGGTGCGCAACTGGGCGCGCTGTCGTTGGAACGGGTGCGGGCAGGGGCCGCCTTGCAACGGCGGACCGGATTGCCGGTGTTGATCACCGGCGGTGCGTTACGCGATGACAGCCCGCCAATCGCTGCGTTGATGGCCCGGAGCATGCAGGATTCGTTCAACACCGAGGTGCGCTGGATCGAGCCGCGTTCGTCGGAAACCTGGGAGAATGCTGAATTCACGGCTCCCATGCTGGCACGCGAAGGAATCAAATCGGTCTATCTGGTCACCCATCCCTGGCACATGCGTCGCGCATTGGTCGCCTTCGGGCATTTTGGCATCACGGCATGGCCGGCCCCCACCAGCCTCGCGATGCCGCCACGCCTCACCCTGGATCAGTTGCTGCCCTCGGTCACAGCGTGGCACGACAGCTATCTGGCCATACATGAATGGGTTGGTTTTGCCGTCTACGCGCTCCGCGGCTGATCTTTCTGTCTTCGATCACCCAGACCAGTTACCGCCGGGCGCACTTGCTTTGTTCGCAGGTGAGGGCGTGCGCGACGGCTTTTATGGAACGGCGGCGTGGTATCGCGTGGTGCTTGAGACGGCCTTGCCGACCGGCTTCACCGGATGCTTCGTGCTTGCGCGACTTAATGGCCGGAATAGCGCCTTGGTGCCGTTGCAGCGCGATGTCGCCGGGGTGTGGCAAAGTCTGACCACACCTTATACATGCCTGTATCAGCCATTGTTGGCGCCTGATCTGTCGGCTGACGGGCTGTATCGGGTTGGCCTTGCCATGGCGCGCCTGTGTCGCACGGGGGTGCGGCTTGATGCGTTGGATGCCGATTGGCCCGGCCTGGCGCCGTTCACGGCCGGGCTGCGAGCGGGGGGGCTGATACCGCTGCGGTTCGATCATTTTGGCAATTGGCATGAATCGGTGACCGGATTGTCCTGGGCGGATTATCTCGCCACCCGCGACGGTGCGTTGCGCCAGACCATTCGCCGCCGCACCGCGAAGGCGGTCCGCGACGGGCGGATCGGGTTTGAACTGCATTGCCACCCCGACACCGTGGCTGTGGGAATCGTCGCCTTCGAGACCGTCTATGCCAGCAGTTGGAAGGAGCCGGAGCCGTATCCCAGCTTCAACGCAGCCCTGATGCACATGGCGGCCGCCCAGGGTGTGCTGCGACTGGGCGTGATGCGCTGCGCCGGCCAGCCGATTGCCGTGCAATACTGGGTCATGACCGGTGGCCGGGCGTCGGTGCTGAAGCTCGCGCACGACGAGGCGGCACGGGCGCTGTCGCCCGGCACCGTGCTGACGTCCTGGATGATCCAGCGATTTCTGGATGATGAGGGCGTAGACGAACTGGATTTCGGCCGGGGCGACGACCCATACAAGCAAGGTTGGGCGAGTCAGCGACGTGGCCGGATTGGCGTCATGCTGGTCAGCTTGCGCAGATGGCAGGGGCTGGCGGCGCTGGCCCGACACCTGGCGGGACTATGTCGGCGCTGGCTTCGCGAACGTAAAACCAAGCGATCACCTTCCCGCAAAAATGGAGGACATTAAGGAAATGCTTGGAATTTTACGCGAAAACGTCTTGCGGCAGCTTGGTCGTGAGGGAAGAACATTCGGCTTGTCTGGAGGTGCGCGTTGAGTATCTACACGATCACAGGTGGTGCGGGATTCATCGGCTCCCACCTCGCCGATGCGTTGCTGACGTCAGGGCACGAGGTGCGTGTGTTCGACGACCTTTCGACAGGCCGCATGCGCAATCTGGACCCGCGCTGCACGTTCATCCGTGGCGATGTGCGCGATTTGGATGCGGTGCGGGCGGCGCTGGAGGGGACGGCGGGCTGCTTTCATCTGGCGGCTATCGCCTCGGTGGAACGCGGCAATCAGGATTGGCTGGGCACGCATGGTGTGAACCAGACCGGTACGGTCGTGGTGCTGGATGCCGCCCGTGCTCTGGGTGGCCTGCCGGTTGTGTATGCGTCGTCGGCGGCCGTTTATGGCGATTTTGGCACCGAGCCAGCGCATGAGACGCGGCGACTATCGCCACAAAGCGCCTATGGGGCGGACAAGATGGGCTCAGAACTGCATGCGCATGTGGCGTTTGTCGTGCATGGCGTGAAGTCCATCGGCTTGCGCTTTTTCAACGTTTATGGCCCGCGCCAGGACCCTTTGTCGCCGTATAGCGGCGTGATTTCGATTTTTGCCCGTCTGGCGGCTGCCGGCCAGTCCATGACCGTGCATGGAGACGGCGGGCAAACCCGCGATTTCGTGTTTGTTGGTGATGTGGTCGCGCATCTGGCCCAGTCGATGCGACATCTGCATGTCGCGGGTGCGGCCGACGTGCTGAATGTTTGCACAGGTCGTGGCATTTCCGTGCTGGAACTGGCCCAGACCGTGGCGCAGCAGGCGGGCCGGAATCGGGCGCTGATCGTACATGCCGCTGCGCGGGCGGGCGATATTCGGTATTCCGTGGGCGATCCGCGCGTCGCCATTGCGATGCTGGGCGTGACGGCTGGGGTGACGCTTGCGGAGGGCCTGAAGCAAACCTTGATGAGCCTTGTGCCGGAACCAAGCCCGTAGATTCCCCTGCGAACCCTGCGGCCGACGCATCCGCTTCCGTATCGATCCTGAGCCGCACAGCGCGTGGGGCCGGGTGGATCATTGGATGGCGGATGTGCACCCGTGTTCTGGGCTTGGCTAGCACGCTGGTTTTGGTGCGGTTGCTGGCGCCATCGGATTTCGGACTTGTGGCACTGGCGGCCGGCTTTTGGCAGGCGATCGACGCGATGTCAGCGCTGGGTGTGGAGGAGGCGATCATCCGCGAGAAGGCGCCTGATCGGGCGCTGTATGACACCGGATTCACCCTCAATCTGCTGCGCGGCCTGGCCACGGCGGCGATTATCGTCGCTGGCGCATGGCCGTTCGCGTGGTTCTTTGACGAGCCGCGTCTTGCGCCAGTGTTGCTGGTGCTGGCCTTGGCCGCGCTGGCCAACGGGCTGGAGAATATCGGCATCGTCGATTTTCGGCGCGACCTGGACTTTCGCAAGGAATTCGTGCTGTCGGTGTTTCCCCGGCTGGCCAGCATTGTGGCCACCATCGTGGCAGCTTTCATGTTGCACAGCCATTGGGCGCTGGTGTTGGGCATTCTGCTGTCGGCCGTGCTGCGGACGCTCGGCGGCTATGTGCTGCATTCGTATCGGCCACGGCTGAGTCTCGCATCCTGGTCGGTGATCGCGGGATTTTCGTTCTGGTCCTGGGCGCTCAGCGTGGCGATCCTGTTACGAGACCGGGTGGACAATGTCGTCATCGGTCGCATGCTCGGGCTGACCTCGGTGGGCATCTATGCGGTGGGCGCCGAGATTGCGTCGTTGCCGGCGACGGAGTTGGCGGCCCCGTTGGGGCGGGCATGCTTTTCAACATTTGCCGCCGCCCGCAACGATGGCGCCGACATGCGCGAGAGCTTCCTGCGGTTGGTCGGCAGTGCGGCTTTGATCGGACTTCCGGCCGGCATTGGCCTCTCGCTGGTGGCGGATCCGGTCGTGAGGCTGGCGTTCGGCGATCGCTGGCTGGCGGCCATTCCGTTGGTGCAGTTGCTCGGCTGTACTTTGACCGTGACGATTTTTGGCACGTTGAGTGCAGCTTTTTTGAATGCCCACGCGGTGTTGAAGCCGCAGATCGTCGTGCAGGTGGCAGCGATCACCGCCCGGCTTGGCGCGATGGTGGCACTGGTGGCGGCGTTCGGCCTGACGGGGGCCGCCGTGGGCGTCAGCCTGTCGCTGGCGCTGGAGAATGCCTGTTACACAGCCATGGCCTTGCGGCGGCTAGGCCTGCCTGTTCGGGCCCTGTTGGGTCGGATCTGGCGCAACCTGTTGGCCACTTCGGGTATGGCAGCCGCTATGGTCTGGCTCGGCCTGGGCTGGGCGAGTAAGACCGCCGGCGCATACGTCATTTTGCGAAATTTGCTTGTTGTCGTTCCTTGCAGTGCCGTTTTCTATGCTGCATTGCTGATCGGTTTGTGGCTTTTGGCCGGACGACCTGCAGGGGCGGAGCGCGATGCGCTGAAAGTTGGGCAGGCGGCTCTGCGGCGAATACGACGGGCGTGATCACTCTCGGAATATGAAAATACGATGCCTGATACGTCGATAGCCCGCAAAACCGCCATCGGCGCCGCTTGGCTGGTTGGCTGGCGACTGGTGACACGCCTGCTGGGGTTGGTCAGTACCCTGGCCCTGGCGCGCATTCTGGTGCCGGCCGATTTCGGCATCGTTGCCATGGCCACGATTTTCTCCAGCATTGTCGAGGCGCTGTCCTATGTCGGTTTGCAGGATGCGCTGGTGCGCCATCCCGGGGATGACCGACGGCTGTTCGACACGGCGTTCACCTTGCAATTGCTGCGCGCGCTGGCGATTGGCATGATTCTGGCTGTTGGTGCGCCTGTGGCTGCAAAACAGCGTGCAAAACTTTCCAGATTCCAGGGGTAAACAGCGTCCAA
>JBBART010000042.1:0-13321 GCA_040399685.1 Acetobacteraceae bacterium | reverse complement strand
CGCTCCGGCGGGCGACTTACCCACCGCTGCTACACCACGATCTGGGGCACGACCTACCAGCCGTCGCACTGACCGATTCGGACGCTGTTCGCACGCGATCGAGCGCCAACTAAGCGGAGACCTGAAACGCTTCGGACAACGTGGCGAGAGCTTGCGCCTGCGTGAGGCGGGCTTCATGAGCCGATCGAATTTGGCCCGCCAGCACCTCGCCATGAGCGAGATGGTCGGACAGTTTGACCACAGCGCCACGCAGCATTTCAATTTCGGTTACACGCCCCCTGGCATGCGTTTGCGCCGTGAGATCGCCTTCTGACAGGCGCGATATTCCGTTCGTGAGCGTTCCGATGGGGCGAACAACATGCTGTAAAATCAGAATAAGGCCCGCTGCACCAAGCAATAGCACCGCAAGGCTGTAACCCACCGCACCCAACAGATGCAGCAACGCCACGTGGGTCAAGGCATCTCCCCGCATTTTGGCTTCGACGATCAGCGCGTCTCGCAAAGGCGCGAAACTGGCCAAGGCCGCCACGGTCCAAGTGCGAAAGGCATCGAACGACATCGGGCTCGCCTGCTTGTTGCGGGCGGCCACCGCAAACACGCGATACTGCGGCTCGGCGACCTGGAAGAATTGTTGATCAATTTGCCGCAAGGCAGCGATCAACGCGCTGGATGCGGCGCTGGTGGCAACACGGCGCCTGATCTGATCCCAGCCCTGTTCCACCCGACCAGAATCGCTGACCACCGCGTCGAGTTCCGCTGCGGACAAGGATTTCCCGTCCACCCAGGGACTCAGTTTCGTGCTCCGTCGCCCAGCCGCCTCGCGCAGGGCCACGACATCAACAGCGACATCTGCGACAGCCGCAACAGGGGCGCTCTGCACTTGAACGCGCTGGCCGATGGCGTCCACGAGTGCGTTAACGCCCGCCGTGGCGGCTGTCACATCGACAATGATTTTGGCTGGAAGTCCGGCATCGCGCTCAGCCAACGGGCGCCGCACTGCATCCAGCACCAAGCGGCGCAACGCGGTCATGTTGGCCTCTGCCAATTTTAGCGGCTCCGCGTTCTCCCCAGCCTCTTGGAGCGACACGGCAGCCTGGGCCACCGCCGCATGCTCAGCGGCAGCAGCACGCTCAAAATCCGCTGTGGGATCGGCCTGACCCAGCGCTGCGGCCACGAGCAATCCGCGCTGCACGGCCAATTTCTCCGACGCCGCCATCAACCAGCCCATCGCCACCACCGACCGGGTGGACTGACCGGCCAGCGCCCACGCGTTCCAGGCCTGCCATGCCTGGAACGCAGAGACGCAAAGACTCGGCAACGCGATAGCAGCAAGGCCAAGCTTAAAGATGGTTTTGAGTCGCATAGCGTCTCCGGGAAAGCTGTTCCCCGGCATATTGAAAGCACAAGCTTACGATATCGTTAAAACTGCTCCCCTCAGGCGCGAAGATGGCGCGCGAAAAAGGCGAGTGTGCGCTCCTGGGCCTGGGCCTTGTCGGGTGCACTGAAGCTGCCGCGCTCATCACAGCCGAAACCATGTTGCGCATCGGCATAGACAAAGATTTCAACACCCGGCTGCGCCTGATGAATGAGATCAACATCGCTCTGCGGAATCCCGGTGTCTTTTTCGCCGAAATGCAGTTGCACCGGCACGTTCGGCACTTCCGCTCGCGTTGCTGCAATCCCGCCGCCATACCAGCCCACCGCCGCCTTGAAGCAATTCGTGCGCGTGGCAGCCCACCAGGCAATGGTCCCGCCCCAGCAGTAGCCGACAATGCCCTGATTGCGCGTCCCCAGAAAAGCGGCCGCGGCCTCTACATCGGCCATCCCAGCGGCATCGGACACGCCTGCGCGCAACGCCACGCCGCGCGTCACGTCTGCCGGGGTGTAGCCAAGTTCGACGTCACGCTCCACCCGGTCAAACAAGGCCGGTGCCACAACCCGATAGCCCTCGGCTGCAAACGCGGCGCAGACGTTGCGGATGTGGTGGTTAACGCCGAAAATTTCCTGAACGACCACCAGACCTTGCCGTGCGTCTTCCGGCCCATCGGTCCAGGCCTGAAATGTATGGCCGTCAGCGGCTGTGAGAGTGATGAAACTGGCCATGCTTTTTTCCTATACGATTCTATCGTCGACTTGACGCGAAACCTACCGTGCGCAGGATGGCGCGATGGGTGATCTGGTCAACCTTCGTCAGGTAAAGAAGCGCCGTGAAAAGGCTGAGGCCCAATCAATGGCCCAGGCACGGCGCCTGTTATTCGGCCGCACCAAGGCAGAGAAACAGAACGACGAACTGGCCCAAAGGCGCGCCGAGCAATCCCTGGACAACGCCAAAATCGAGGACGCGCCGCCTATCGATTGAGCGGGACCGCCGTCACGCTGTTGAACGCACTGCCGTTGGTACCCAGGCTGATCGTGGACCAGACGAGGTAAAGCAAGACCTGCTTCTCCTTGTCGAACAGCCGCGACACCCTGATCTCCTTGAAGAAAGGGCTAGCCTTTTCACCGAACACCACTTCGTTGTCCGGCAACGTGCCGCGAACCGCAACGGCCCCCGTGGCACGACAGGCAATGGAAAAGCGGTTCGGGTCGGTGGCAAAACCAAGCGAGCCCTTCACACCGCCCGTCTCTGCGCGCGAAACGTAGCAACTTACGCCATCGACCTTGGGATCGTCGTAGCGATCCACCACAACACGATCATTCCGCCCGACGATGCGAAACGTCGTGTCTACCGTGCCAATCCGCTTGGACTCTCCGTCCGCAGCGCCTGCCGCCCCAGGCAGGCACAGGAATACCAGCACGATCGCCGCAACGGATGCCCGCATGAATTGCCCCTTATCGTGCGAACGGAGCGAAAGACTCCACCAACGTCTCGTAGATGGTCCGCTTGAAGGGCACTGCCAAGTCGGGCAACTCTGATAACGGCGCCCAGCGCCAGATATCGAATTCAGGATGTTCCTCGGCATCAAGCCGAATATCCGCATCTGTGCCGGTAAAGCGCAGGGCGAACCAACGCTGCCGCTGGCCACGGTATTTGCCACCCAGCGCGGTTCCGATCACATCGATCGGCAGATCGTACTGCACCCATTCCGGGTGTTCGCCGATGATGTCCGCACGATCTGTGCCGATCTCCTCGGCCAACTCCCGCAGCACCGCGGCCCTGGGGTCCTCGTTGGCGTCGATCCCGCCTTGCGGCAATTGCCAGCCGCCAGGGCCTGCCTCCTGGGTTGGGTGCTGGCGGCGGCGCCCGACAAAGACAAGTCCCTCAGCATTGAATAGCACAGCCCCCACATTGGGTCGGTACGGCAGATCTGCATGGGGATGGGTCGGCTGTGTCATGGTTTCATCCTGGCCGCTGGCTGCATAAAAGATAGCTGTGGCATCTGCACCACCACGCTGACGGGTGCAAGGGCAACCCCACGCCCCGAAAGCCCAACAGCCCAGGCGGCAATACGGTCAATGGTGACGGGAGACGCCCGTCCGGCCAGGCCCAGCGCCCCCCCCCTGTCCCTGGCAACCTGCTCCAGCCGGGCCAATGCCTGATCCAGCGCCACTGCCCCAGCGGGATCGTCGATCACGATATCAATGCCGCGATAGGCGCCGCGCGCAGCCGCGCCCCGGCCACGAATGGCGTTCGGCCGTGGGTCCACATACAGCAGCCCCCGGTCGGCCAGCGTGTCCAGCACCGCCCCCATCTGGTCACTGGCTGCGGCAAACCGCTCACCGCGCATGTCTCCGAGCGCTCCCGTCACACCGACATAGCCACCAAACCGGGTCAATGCCCACTCCAGCAACTGAGCGTTGGCGGCTTGCGATGCCCCTGTCAGGAGGGCCCGGTTGCCGGGGTCGTTCAGCGGAAAGCCCTGCGGCTCCATCGGCAAGGACAGAAGGGTCTCGTGCCCAGCCGCCCGGGCGCGCTCGACCGTCTTTTCGAGGCGCGCGGCATACGGGGAGATTGCCAACGAAACGGCCGGCGGCAGCCCACCGATGGCGATGGCGCTTTCAGCCTCATTCATGCCGAGCCCGGCCATCAGGATGGCAACACGGGGTCGCGGATCGGCCTTGTCAAAGCCAGCGGCATAGACCTGCATCGGCGTTCGACGATCAGCACCGATACGCGGCATCCGGCCGCCGGGGTATTGGGCCGAGGCCTCCAGCAGCTTGGGGTCAAGCGCCGCGATCGCGCCGGGCTCGACCGCAGCCGGCTCCGCAGCCTGCGATTTTTCCTGCGTGTTGGGCACCGGCGGCGTATGTGCCGGCTCCGCATGCGCGACAACGGCCGGCACGGGAGCAGGCAATTCCGCGCGCTGGGGAGCAGCCTGCACCGGGGGGGATTGCGGCTCATCGGAAACAGCCACTGATGGTGACCGCGGTGGAGACACAGCAGCCACCGCCGGCGCTAAGGATGGCGCTGGCGCACCAAGATACTGCAGCATCCCGGCGCCCGAACCAATAGCCACAAGCATCACACACCAGAAACCGGCCAAAAGCCGCCACATGCGCCTCGTGCGGGCAATCGGTCCAGCCTCTGGGGCGCTGTCCGCGTCAGCCGATATTGGTGTCGTCGACGCCACGTAGCCTCCCGCGAAATGCCAAACCGTGGCGCCATCATGCGCCCGGTTTGGTTAACATTTCACGAAGAGCGCGCTTAGCGTGCGGCCCGTTTCGACACTGGCATGGCCCGCACAACCGCCAACGCCTGCTGCAGCTGAAAATCGGTGTCCGACTTCAGCGGATCGTAGGCCGGCGCCCCTTCAGGCGGCAATTTCGGAATGTCCCGTGCAATCGGCGGCAGATCCGTGCGCGGCGGCAGCGTAGCCTCGGCCGTGCCGCCCTTGTTGGTGATCGCACCCTTCAGATCGGCTTCACGGTCAGGCCCGAAGCGAACAGCCTGCACCCGGCTGTCCTGCACTTCGATGTCCGGCGTGATGCCCAACCCCTGGATCGACCGGCCGGACGGCGTGTAATACCGCGCCGTGGTCAGCCGCATGGCGCCGTTGCCAGGCAATGGCATCACCGTCTGCACCGAGCCTTTGCCGAAGCTGCGCGTGCCGATCAAAATAGCGCGACGGTGGTCCTGCAGCGCCCCGGCCACGATCTCGCTGGCCGAAGCCGAACCGCCATTGATCAGCACCACCAGCGGCAGGCCATTGGTCAAATCCCCGTCCCGCGCATTCCAGCGCTGGCTGTCCTCGCTATGCCGGGCGCGGGTGGAGACGATCTCACCGTCATGGATGAAATCATCAGACACGGCCACCGCCTGATCGAGCAAGCCACCCGGGTTGTTGCGCAGGTCCAACACAATGCCCCGCAGCTTGTCGCCGGATTTGGCCTTCAAATCGGCAAACGCCTTGCGCAAGCCGCTATCGGTCTGCTCACTGAAGCTGGTGATACGGATATAGGCGATATCCGGCCCCTCCATGCGCGACTTCACGACCTGGATTTTGATGACCTCACGCTTCATCGCCACTTCGATAGGCTTGTCCACACCTTCGCGCTTCACCGTCAGCTTGATGGCGCTGTTGGCGGCACCACGCATTTTCTCCACCGCCTCGGTGAGGCTCAGGCCCTGCACGGTCTGCCCGTCCAGCGACAAGATAAGGTCCCCGGCCTTCATGCCCGCCCGCGAGGCAGGGGTATCATCGATCGGGCTGATAACCTTGATGAAGCCGTTCTCAGCCGTGACTTCCAGGCCCAGCCCGCCGAATTCGCCCTTGGTCTGCACCTGCATGTCCTGGAAGGACTTGGCGTTCATATAGCTGCTGTGCGGATCAAGCCCGGTCAGCATGCCGTTGATGGCGTTTTCCACCAGATCCCGATCCACCACCGGCTCCACATAGTCGGCGCGCACGCGCTCGAACACATCAGAGAACAGGTTGAGCAGGCGATACGTGTCCGCCCGGCCGCTTTCCTGCGCCAATGCCTGTGGAAAAAGCTGGACCCCGAATTGTTGAGCCACAATCCCGGAGAACGGCGCGGCCGCGATCCCGGCCACAAAAGCGGTGGTCAACATCAGGCCCGTGCGAAGCTTCATCACCATTGTCCTTACTACGCTGCGATCACAGATGGTCGCCATTCGCTGCAATGCCAGTCCGGCAGAGCCGCGTCTAACCCTAGACTGGGGACGGCGACACCCTGATTGCAAGGCCAGCCTAACAGCAAACAGCTTAAGAAGCTGTAACGCCCGTCAGGACGACGCCCGCAAAAATGGCTGCGGATTGGTCGGTTGCCCGTCGCGTCGCAATTCCAGCACAAGGGTCGGGCGGCGCAGAAGGGCCAGCGGGTTCCAGGCGGGCATGGCGCCAACCGGCTCCCCAGACCGTACAGTCTGGCCCAGTTGCGCGTCCAGGCGGTCAAATCCAGACAGCACCACGTGCCAGCCGCTGCCACAATCCACGATCATCAGCAGGCCAAAGCTTCGAAACGGGCCGGCAAACACCACCCGGCCGGCACAGGGCGCCACCACGCGGGCAGAGGGCGGCACCTGATAAGCGATGCCCGTTGACGCGTTGCCATCGACCGGCTCACCAAAGCCACGCGTCACGGCGCCGGCAACCGGCACCACCAATGTGGACAACGGCCCGTTGGCTGGCCGGGCGGCCGCCTCCTGACGGGTTGTAATCTCGGCGCGGGTCGTCGCATCGCGGGCTTTACGCGCCTCCACAGCAAGACGCGCCTCAGCCGCCATCCGATCAGCCTCGATCCGTGCGATCGCCGCGCGCAGACTGTCGGCACGCGCGGCTTCGGCCGCGGCACGCTTCGCCCAGTCCGCCGCCTCCCCCTCCGCCGTCCGGCGCTGGGTGCGGGCGACGTCAAGCTGGACATCAAGCGCCGCCGCCTGACTGGCCTGGGCGGCCTGACGCGCGCCAAGATCGGCCACGGCCTGGGCGAGGGTGGCCGCAAGCTGGTTCTGCACCTCCTGCTCCCGACGCAGATCGGCTGCGTCTTCTTCCAGCCGGCGCGTCAATCCACCCAGCACAACAATGCCACGAATAGCTGATTCCGGCGGCATCGGCACTGCCAGCAGGGTTTCGGCCGGATAGAGCGCCAGGCGCTGAATCACCGGCAGAAATGGCGCCATGGCGGCGGCCCGCTCGGACAACCGGGCGGCGCTGTCAGCCCGGCGACGCGACAGATCGGCCACACGATCAGCCGCCTGGGCCGATTCAGCCTCAAGCGCACGCAACGCGGCGGCGGCGGCGATTCGGTCCGTCGCCAGTTGACGCTCCCCGGCCTGCGCCGCGGTGGCCTTGGATTGCGCGGCGCGTTGCTGCTGCTGCAAAACGCCGCGACTGCGCTCTGCCTCCTGCACCTGCTGCGACGTGGGGGCAGCCGCGATCATGAACGGCATGGTCAGCACCAGCAGCCCCGCCTTTCGCAGCCGCCCCCCGATGGTCATGTGCCGGTTGTCTCGAACAGCACGCAGCCGGTCATTTCCACCGGCTGGCCCACACCTAAAAGGGCCAGCAAGGTGGGGGCAATGTCGGCCAACCGGCCGTCATACAGCGCGCCTGGGCTGTTTGTCAGCAACACCGGCACCGGATTGGTGGTGTGGGCGGTGTGGGGCACGCCCGTCGCCGAGTCCCGCATCATTTCGCAATTGCCGTGATCAGCGGTCACCAGCAGCGCGCCGCCCCGCTCGGCAACCGCATCGGCAATCTGGCCCAGGCAGGTGTCCACCGTCTCCACCGCACGGATCGCAGCACTGAGAATACCCGTGTGGCCCACCATGTCGGGGTTGGCGAAATTCAGGATCAACAAGTCGTGCTTGCCCGCCCCGATGGCCTCCAGCGCCTTTTCCGTCAACTCCGGCGCCGACATTTCCGGCTGCAGATCATAGGTGGCCACCTTCGGCGACGCCACCATCACGCGATCCTCGCCCGGGTTGGGCTGCTCGATGCCGCCATTCATGAAATAGGTGACGTGCGGATATTTCTCCGTCTCCGCCAGCCGCAGCTGGGTCAACCCGGCGGCCGCCACCGTCTGGCCGAGCAAGTTGGTCATCGTCTGCGGCGCGAACAGCGCCGTCATGTCCGGCGCCAGTTCGTCGCTGTAGCGCGTCATCCCCACAGCGGCTGCGAACTGGATCGTGCGCGGCCGCTCAAAGCCCAAAAAACCGGGCGTGACGAACGCACCAAGCAACTCGCGCGCCCGGTCGGCACGGAAATTGAAGCACAGAATCGCGTCCCCATCGGCCATGCCACGATAACCGCCGATCACCGCCGGCACGATGAACTCATCGGTCACATCCCGCGCATACCCATCATCCACGGCGCTGCGCGCATCGGCGAAACCGGGCCCCTGCGCCTCGGCGATGGCCATATAGGCGCGCGCCACCCGGTCCCACCGCTTGTCGCGGTCCATGGCATAATACCGGCCGGACACGGTGCCGATCCGGGTCGGTTCAGGCAGTCCCTCCTGGAAGGCCCGCAGATATCCGTCACCCGATTGCGGCGGCGTGTCGCGGCCATCGAGAAACACATGCGCCACGGTGGGAATATGCGCCTCGGCCAAAATACCCGCGAGCACCAAGGCGTGATCCTGATGAGAATGCACCCCCCCCGGAGAGACGAGCCCCATCAGATGACAGGTGCCGCCCGTGGCACGCAGGGCTTCGATCATCGCCAGCAACGCCGGCCGCTTCGCCAACGAGCCATCGGCGATGGCGGTGCCAATCCGCGGCAGATCCTGCATCACCACGCGCCCGGCGCCGATATTAAGATGACCGACCTCGGAATTGCCCATCTGCCCCTCCGGCAACCCGACATCAAGGCCGGAAGTGCGCAGGAACGCATGCGGATTCTCCGCCCACAGCCGATCGAAATGCGGCGTGCGCGCCAGCTTGACGGCGTTGTCGGCCTTGATGTCGCTGGCGCCCCAGCCATCGAGGATCACCAGCATCACGGGGCGGATGTTCATGGACATGGGCGGACCTCCTGCAACAGAAAATGGCGTAGCCCCATGCGCGGCGGCCGACAATGGGCACCGTCACTATGACCTGTTGCGTCGAGTCGTTCGGCCGCGTCGTTCGCCCGTATCCTTCGTCAGTGTCCGCCGAGCGGTAATAGATGCGACAGGAAAATCTCCGCGCAGGCCCGCCAACTGAACAGCTCGGCATGGGCGCGGCACGCAGCACGATCCGCATGCAGGGCCGCCAGGGCAGCCTGCCGTAGATCGGTGTCCACCGCGCCCGCCAAAATCGGGCCGCCATCAGGGTTGGCCAACACATCCTTCGGGCCGGTGACAGGAAAAGCCGCAACCGGCGTGCCGCAGGCCAGCGCTTCCAGGATCACCAGGCCAAACGTGTCGGTCAGGCTGGGGAACATGAACACGTCGCCCTGCGCATACGCACGCGCCAGTTCCTCGCCGTGGCGCGGCCCGGTGAAACGCACGCCCGGATAGGCCGCGCGCAGTTCCTCCAATTGCGGGCCACCGCCCACCACCGCCTTCGAACCGGGCAAATCAAGATCGAGGAAGGCGCGGATATTCTTCTCCACCGCCACCCGACCAACATATAGAAACAACGGGCGCGGCAGATCGCTCAACTCAGGGTCGGGGGTGTCCCGCAGTTCCACCCGAAATTGCGACAGATCCACGCCACGCGACCAGGTGCAAATGTTGCTGAAACCCCGCGCCTCCAACTCTTCGCGCAGGCTTTGCGTGGCCACCATCATGCCCTGCCCGGCGGCATGAAAGCGACGGATGCCGGCATAGGCCCACGCGATCGGAAAACGGGTGCGGGCGTGCAGATATTCCGGAAACCGCGTGTGAAACGCCGTGGTGAACGCACATCCCCGCTTCAGCGCCCAGGCGCGGGCCGACAGTCCCAGCGGCCCCTCGGTGGCGATATGCAGCGCATCCGGCGCGAAATCCTCGATAATCCGCGACAATTTACGGCGCGGAAACAGCGAGATGCGGATATCCGGATAGGTCGGCAGCGGAATGGTGTGAAACCGATCCGGCCCCACCACCTCAACCGTATGGCCCATCGCCTCCAGTTCAACCTTGGTGGTGGCCAGCGTGCGCACCACCCCGTTCACCTGGGGCTGCCAGGCATCCGAGATAATGAGAATCCGCGCCGGCAGCGGCCCCACGCTTAACAGCCGCGCCCGGTTCAGCGCAGCTTGTCGGGCAAGGGCGTCAGGCAGGTTCGGCAACCTTGGTCGTGGCGCGCGGCGCAAAGAAGCTGAGGCGGTTCAACGCGGCCCAATCCACCAACTCCAGCCGGCCGTCGAAATGCTCCACCAAGGCGGTGCAGCTTTCCACCCAGTCGCCATCATTCAAATACAGCACCCCACCCACCTCGCGCATTTCCGCGTGATGAATATGGCCGCAGACCACACCATCCAACCCACGCCGACGGGCCTCACCGGCCAGCGCGGTCTCAAACCGGTCAATCGCCTTCACGGCCTCTTTGACCTGCCGCTTCAACCAGGCCGACAGCGACCAATAAGGATAGCCCATCCGCCGGCGCACCGCGTTGAAATAGCGGTTCACAGTGAGCGCCGCCGTGTAGGCCCAGTCGCCCAACAGGGCCAGGAACTTGGCATAGCGCACCACGCTGTCGAACTCATCGCCATGCGTCACCAACAGCCGACGGCCATCGGCCGTGGTGTGTATCGCTTCCTGCCGCAATTTCACGCCGCCGAATTCCAGCCCCATCGGCAACCAATGGCGCAGCATTTCATCGTGATTGCCCGGTATATAGGTCACGGCCGTGCCGTTCTGGGCCTTTTGCAGGATCAAACGCAGCACCTCGTCATGCGTCTCATCCCAGAACCAGGACTTCCGCAGGCGCCATCCATCGATGATGTCGCCCACCAGATAAAGATGCTCGGAGTGGGTGCGACGCAGAAAATCTGCCAGAAAATCGCTCCGGCACCCCCGCGTGCCCAAATGCAGGTCAGAAATGAACACGCTGCGATACCGGTGAGGCGTGGGCAGGGTCATGGCGTTCATACGGGGGGCCAATCTTCGCAGTTGGACCCCGGCTGAGACGCCGACTGGGTCGTTCACCAACAGTGCATACGTTAAGCGTTGCACCATGCATGTGAAGATTATGTGACCGCCTAGTATATTTCGGCCTTCACCACCACCATCCCAAATATCATCAATCTGTCGGATGACCGTCATGTAAACGCAACGCTTGGCGTTCATACAGATTTCTTTGGTCAACTGCACACACGATGCTCATTGTCTTCAATCCAGCCGCCGGCAGAAGACGAACGCAACGGCTTTGGCGCGTGCTGGACGTGATGGTCCATAACGGCGTCAAGCTCGAAGTCGCCGAAACGTCGCGGCCAGGCCACGCCACCGAACTGGCGCGCACCGCGTCGCGCATCGGCACGCGCATGGTGGTGGCCGCGGGCGGCGACGGCACAATCGCCGAAGTGGCGGCCGGACTTGCCGGCAGCGATACCCCCATGGGCATCATTCCGCTCGGCACGGCCAATGTGCTGGCGCACGAGCTGGGGCTGCGCTTCACCCCCACTGCGGTGGCCGCCGCCCTGGCCTTCGGACGCACCCGCGACCTTTGGCCCGGCATCGCCACCACCGGCGACAGCACAAAGCTCTTCGTGCAAATGCTCGGCACCGGCTTCGACGCCGAAGTGGTGCATCATCTGTCGCTGCCACTGAAGCGCGCGCTCGGCAAAACCGCCTACGTGCTGCAAGGCCTGCGCGAAACCATCCGGTATCGCTTCCCCCGCATCGCCGTCACCATCGACGGCGTGCGCAACGAGACCGGCAGCGTCATCGTCACCAAAGGCCGCTATTACGCCGGCCGCTATACGCTGGCGCCAGATGCATCGCCCATGACGCCAGGCTTCACCGTGGCGCTGTTCGACCGCGTTGGCCCGTTCTCCACCCTCGCCTACGCCGCCGCCCTGCCGCTCAACCTGCTCCGATACATGCCCGGCGTCAGGCTGCAACGCGGCCAGGAGATCGACCTTGGCCCGCATTGCACCCAGGCCGATGGCGACCCCGCCGGCATCGGCCCCACCCTCGTGCGCAACGCCGCCATGCCGATCCGCGTTGTGGTCGGTTGACGCGAGCATCTGGATTTCCACCGGCATCCTGATACAGAGACGCAATATACGTCAGGAGAATCAGGAAATGCCGTCAGCACCCGTGTCCGTGATCGTGGTGATGGGTGTGTCCGGCTCGGGCAAAACCACCATCGGCGCCCTGCTGGCCGGCCGCCTCGGCTGGGCCTTCGCCGATGGCGACGACCTCCACCCGCAAGCCAACGTAGCCAAGATGCGCGGCGGCACACCATTGACCGACAATGACCGCTGGCCCTGGCTGGATGAAATCGCCTCCTGGATCGACACGCGCCGCAGCACCGGAACACCCGGCGTGGTGACCTGCTCGGCCCTCAAACGCATCTACCGCGACCGCCTGCTGGCCGGGCGAAGCGATGTGCGCCTGGTTTACCTCCACGGCAGCTTCGATGTCGTGGCCATGCGACAGGCCGCGCGACAGGGCCATTTCATGCCCAGCAGCCTGATCGAAAGCCAGTTCGCCACACTCGAAGCCCCCGGCAGTGACGAAAACCCCCTGGCCATCGCCGTGGACCTGCCGCCGGGGGACATCGTGTCCGAAATCGTGGCCTCGCTCAGGCTGCGGTAGATGTCTTACCCCGAGACATCATGACGCCCCTGTCGTAGCCAAGGCTTCACATTGCTGCCTTGGCTATAACATGCTGATAATAATATATAAAATTATCAGCACGCGATTGATCTACCGCAACCGGACGACCATATGCTGTCGGTTCCCCTTGGTCCGGGCCCCTCTGGTGCAAGCAAAGTCGGCTGCCTGCGCGATGTCGGATCTCCATCGCGTCACACTGTCGATCTGGACACCATCATGTTGAACAGCATTCTGTTCTACGTTCTTCAATTGCTGATACTCGATCCGGTCCAAGCACGGATCACCGACCACCTGACCAGGGCCAATGTCCCACCGCAAATCGTCGCCCAGATCAAAGCCTGTGCAACGTCCTCCATGCCGGTCCTGATTCAGAAAGTAACCGACGATCCCGTGTGGGGTGCGCAAACGGTCCTGCAAATCTGGGTGTCGCAGATGCCGCCTGAGCAGATCATCCGTCAATTCGCACCTGCCTGCGATACAACCATGCAGGCTGCCGATGCCTATCTGCGCCGCGCGTAAGCGCAGATAGTATATTCGACAAGATTCTTCTTTTTCTGAAGAAAAAGAAGCAAAAAGACTTTCAATATTTATTAGCGTGTCGCGGCATCTCCGCGACACACTAGAGCGCGTTGACATTCAGCATGTCCAGATGAACGCACTGACGACGGATAGC
>JBBART010000041.1:0-18028 GCA_040399685.1 Acetobacteraceae bacterium | reverse complement strand
GCAACCAGCCCTGCTCGGCAGCGACGTTGCTACACCACGGGGCGGGACATGATCCGGCGATAGCGTCGGCCACCTCCAGCAGGTCTATTGTCAGGTCACAATCGTCCCCGACAAATTCAAACACGTCTTCGACCGCGCTACGGGGGCGATTGGTTTCCACGATGAGTATCCAGGCAAGATAGGGTTCCTCTGCATCAAGATCAGCAAGCGTGGGCAAGCGCGAAATATCGGCTTGTACCTCCACAACACCGAGACGCTTGAGCTCACGGATGATCAGCAGCGGCTCGTTCGCACTCCTAAACAAGCCAGAGCGTGGGACGAATGTGATGCGATAGACCGACATACCAGCCGCTTCAACACTGTGGACGGGCGGGATTTGTGGCCTGATGACCGCCTCACCAGCTACGGATGCGATATCGCGCAGCGCTGCGACCAACTCGTCCTCAAAGCCCTGGGGCTTCGCAAGCCCCTTACGGGTGGCAGCTATCAGGTCACTTAACGTGTCGGTGCTACGCAGCAGCAGGGCGGCAACCGGTGGCTCCAACGCCAACCTTCCGTCACGTAACAGGTCCAGCACGGTTTCGAGTTCGTGGGCGAAGGCTACGAGCCGATCAAATCCAAAAGCGCCCCCGCCCCCTTTAATCGAGTGGAAGGCCCGAAAGAGGGCATGAATGGTGTCATCATCTGTATGATCATCCGTGATCGCTGCCAGATGGACGTAAGCGGCATCGAGCAGCTCTGCGCATTCATCGAAATATGTGCCTTTGAGATGGTCGAACCCGGACATCGGCGCGCCCCGTCAGCCGCAGACGCGATGGATAAGTTCGACCAGCTTTTCTGGATTGAACGGCTTGACGAGCCACCCTGTTGCCCCGGCTCCTTTTCCTTCCGCCTTCTTCGCGGGATCTGACTCCGTGGTCAGCATTAAAATCGGCACAGATCGGTGCTTCGAGTCAGCACGCAGTGCCCGAATGAGGCCGACCCCGTCCAACTTTGGCATATTGAGGTCGGTGATGACCAAATCAACTTTGACGGTTTGCAGCATCTGGATGGCCTTCTGACCGTCCTCTGCCTCGCTGACCTGAAAGCCGGCGCCGCGCAAAGTGAAGGCCACCATGTCACGCATGGTTTTCGAATCATCTACCGTTATGATATGTCGTGCCATGGCGACTCTCCTACAGGTTGAGATGCGAACTTACGCCAAGATCGGCAAGAGCAACGGAAAATGCCTGGGAAGGATCGCGCAGCTGAAATACAATTCCGCGCGTGCGTGCTTCGATTGCCATTGCGATTAATACCTGAACAGAGGCAGTTGATACACGGGATATCTCAGAGCAACACAGTATGATCGGATCCCCGGACCTGGAGCGATCAATAAGTGCGCGGTGCAGCGGATCTGCCATTGTAATATCAAGAATCGCAGGCACCACCAAACCGCATTCGCCCTCTTTTTCTGTCGGTTTCCATATCATTAAGCAGTTCTCCGACATGCGGGAAAATCACCTAACCAAATTACGACTTAGATATGAACAGCATGTTAACATTGCGGCTATTTCGCCAACGTAAAATATTCGAAAATATCTATTTTTATTCGTCACGATCGTGTTTTGTGTTGAATTTAATATTAACGTTTTCTTCAAAATAGATCTATTTCGCCACCATCGGTCGATATTTGAGGTTCAACAGCGAGGGTGTCGTCACCCAGGCTCGATGACGAATCATTGATAAGGTGGGCAAGGAAGCGCTTGCGCACCTCCCCAAGAGTTTGTTTTTCCACCATCCGTTCGAGCCAGGCCTTGTCAATTTCACCTTCTGTAAATTTCCCCGGCATGGCGTCGTGGGTTGCCTGCCGCAAGGCAGTGCCGGCTTCGGCAAGCGTGCTAAGAGCCTCGACAACGTGAGCAAAGCGCTGGGCAGTTCGATCCTGGAATTGCAACCCCATCACCAACGGCGCGATGGTCGCGGACAGAGCAGCCGAAGCCTCGGCTGTTTCGGACAGGACGGCGATAAAATCGGTGTTTTGACCTTTCATCCCAAGCATCAGTTCGTTTAAGCGCTCCTTGGCAAATATGTGCTCGGACAGATCGACGGTGGCGATCTCCTTCAGCACATGATGACTGCGCATCACGCTGACAGATATTGCGGAAACACGCGCGTCGACAGAGCTGACCGTTTCAGCTGTTTTTGTAGATAATTCGCGAATTTCCCGCGCAATCACCGCGAACGGGCCAGCGTTTTCGCCGGCTCGTGCAGCTTCAATGGCCGCATTCAGGGCCAGAAAGCGCGTTTGATGGTTGATCGCCTCCAACTGGGTGATGCATTTTCCAGCACCTTCCACCTCAACCACAACATCGTCGAGGGAGTAAACCATCCGCATGGCGTCCTTGGAAATCTGTAAGACCGTCTCGATGACCTTGACCAGAACGTCCTCGATAAACTTTGTCGCGTCGTTGAGACTGGTTTCTTCGCCACCAACACGGATCGAGCGGGCGGATTCGATGATGGCTTCCACACGCGCCATTTGCGCCTGGGCGCCGTCTGTTAGTTCCTGAAAACGCTCGCTGAGGCTCACAACGCTTTGCTCAATGACAGCAGACGAGGACACCAGTTCGCGGGTCATTGCAAGAAACGATCGGCGCTCCAGCTCTGATAACTCCAGCCAGCGGCCAAGCAAGGCTTCGGCAGTTCCGTCGACTGCCGCAGGCCGAACTAGGATTTCGGGCACCGAAAGCACTGCCTCAGAGGGATCAGCGCTATGTGCGACTGCGCGCGCACGAATCATGGATCGAAACAAAATTGTATCTCCCCGCCTCTTTGCACGAAGGCGTTTGTGCGAAAATTATTTGAAATCGCAATGCAATTTATTTTTGAGGGTTAACAGGACGATACATACCATCAATTGCACCTACGCTCTGCAGATTGGCAGAGCGCTCATAGCAAACATCGCCAATACCATTGGAATCGTGTGAGCCACCATGAGCACACTGCCCTTGGGATGGTCATGCCGAATTTTATGAGAGGAGGGCGCCCAGTTGTCATTGGGCTGAAGCCAAGACCAGAACACATCATCGCGTTCACCCGTGGAAAAATTATGATCGTTGGGGATCAATTAAAAGAGCGCCATGATATGGGTCGACTAATGAACCGGATGGTCTGCAGCTTTTATATATTTCAGAATTTTTTGTTTAAACGACATCTAAATTACGACATAAACCAATGTGGTTTTTATATAGTTTTCGGCCATGTTTTTTGAACAAATCCAAAATTCAAACAATCTGTATGTTTATGACGTTATTCCGCGTAGATTATATGTGCCAAAAGCAATTAGCATATGGTTAATTTCCAGATGATGTTCATCGGAATGCATGAAACTCGTCCGCCCATCCGTGATATGCGATGCTCCGGCGATAGGCGACGGGCGCAGCAATCTCTCACCATTCGCCTGGACCGTTAAGGCTGGACGCTTACCTCCTGACTGGCACGAGTTTGTGCAACGTATGGATGCTAGTTGATAATAATCGGGCCTGCTGGGACTTTGATTCCTGGCAGGCTAACCAAGCAGGGACGATCGTCGTTGGCCCTTGTAGACTTTGCCCGGCATAGGCTGAGTCCGGCGTTGACAACGTTGCGCCGGCACGCCTTGCAGTCGCGCAGGTAACACGCCGTCATGGTTTACCGGCACATTGACCCACAAAGCCGTGCTGTCGCCTGGCCTGGTGCAGGAGGCAGCAACCGCTCCTTGTGTCGCCGGATGGACCAACTGACCTTGAGACGCGCGGCCTACTGCCGGGCGGTTCCTTGACCGCTCCAGCGGCGGAAGCAACGGAGCGCGTGGGCTATTGACGGCGCATGCAGCCCTCCGTGATTGAAATCATAAAGGCTGTGGGGCGCTCATGCGCCACGCTTCACGCCGGTGAACTGAATGAGCCCCTTGGGCATGTCGTGCAGGCTGGCGGTGTAGGCCACCGGCTGGAAATAAGAGCCGAGTGGCAGATACGGGACGTCCTGCATGGCCTGAGTCTGGATCTCGCGGGCGATCTGAAGCTGTGACGCAGAGTCTTCAGTGGCCAGGAATGTTTCACGCAGCGCCTCCAGCTTGGGCGCCTCGGGCCAGCCGTTATAGGCGCGCGGGCCGTTGCCACGCAGCAACTGGTGGCTTCCGGGGGTGCTCATGTCATAGCCGCCTGAGAACGCCGCGAACATGTTCCAGCCGTCTTTGTCGATCGGCTGGCGGCTGACAGAACGCTGCACCGCGGTCCCCCAGTCAGTGGACACATCATCCACGTTCATACCCAGCTTGCGCAGCATGTCCACGCCCACCGAGGCAATAGCGTTGATGCGCGGCACGTCGGTCGGCGACAGGAACACGACACGTTCGCCCTTGTAGCCGGCTTGTTCCAGTTCGCGCTTAAGGTCGTCTATCTTATGGGTGCCGCTCAGCGCCTCCATCCCGGCATTGTTGGCCAACGGCGTACCGCTGGGGAAACTGCCGCATTGCGCGTCATATGGCGCATTGCCCCCCACCACGGCGTCCATGTATTCGCGCTGATTGACCGCCTTCAGCAGCACCCGGCGGATGGCCACGTTGTCGAACGGCGGGAATAACTGGTTGAAACGCAGATAGGCGATCAACCCCTTGGTCTCCACCACCTCGACCTTGAGCGCCTTGTTGGCACGCAGCGAGGGAACGAGGTCCATCAGCGGCTGTTCCACCCAGTCGACCTCGCCGGCGCGCAAGGCCGCCACCTGGGTGGAAGGGTCGGGGGTGGTGATCCATTCCACACGGTCGAAATTCACAATCCGCGGCCCGGCGCAGAAGCTGGGCGTACCCTGGCGCGGCACATAGCCCTCGAACTTCGCATAATGGTTGCGGGCGCCGGGCACGCGTTCGTTGGCCAGATAGCGGAACGGGCCGCTGCCGACCATTTCGACAAGCCGCGCACTGGCTGGCGTTTTGGCCAGCCGCTCGGGCATGATGGCGGCCATGGTGTTGGTGGGGTGGGCCAAGGCGTCCGGCAGCAGATGAAAGCGGAACTTGAGGCGGAATTTGATCTCGGTGTCGCTGGGCGCCGACAATTCGTCGGTGGCTGCGGCCAGTGCCTGGCCGAACGCGTCGTTGACCTGCCAGCGCTGAATGCTGGCGACGGCATCGCGCGCCAGCACCGGGCTGCCGTCGTGGAATGTAAGGCCGGGGCGGAGCGTGAGGGTCCAGGTTAGGCCATCGGGCGCAGTGGTGTATCCGGACAGCATCTGCGGCTGCGCCACGCCGTTGGCATCCATCGCGAACAGCGTGTCAAATACCATCAGCACATGGTTGCGGGTGATGAAGGCGCTGACCGCGGGGTCGAGCAGGGCCAGATCGGCATAGGGGATGAATTTCAGCGTGCTGGCCGATTGCGCCCGCACCAATGCTGGTCGCGCCAGTGCCATCGCCCCGCCCAATCCCGCGCCCAGCAAGGTCCTGCGATGCATGATGATCCTCCGCCTTGCCGCGCCCCTGGATAGGGAGCGACCCGCCAGAGCCCAGCAAGCGCCGTGCCATGCCACCGGCCCTGCTATCCCCGATCGGGTGCGGCATCTGCGGAAGCCATTATCGGCGCCGCGATTATGTCCTGCACGGTTTTCCGCAGGCGCGAGATCAGCGCCACCATGATCCAGAATCCTTCGAAATACGCCATGCTGAGAGCGGCGCCGGACACCATGTAGACGATGATGCCTATTTGCAGCATCTGCGCCAGATCGCCTGCCCATGTCACGCAAGGGTGGCGTTTGGCGGTCTGGGCGATCCAGCGGCAATTATAGAGCGCCACGGCCAGCACCCCCATGAACAGGAACAACCCGACAAATCCTAAATCGCCCAGCACCTCGAAATAGATGCTGTGTGCAGCGTGCGGGTAGTCGTCCGCCGGCGGGGTTGGGATGAACTCGAACGCGGGGAGCATGTCGCGGTAATGCATCCACACCGGATAGCGCTGCACCGCGTGAAAGCCCCCGCCATAGAGGGGGTTGTCCATGGCGATCAGGGTGCTGAGCTTCCAGGCCACGACCCTGCCCATGAACGAGCCGTTGTCGCCGGCATCCTTGATGGTGTCGATCCGGCCCAGCCAGTCATCGGTGGCAAAGAACGACACGATCAGAGCACCTACCACCACCATGGCGATGGTTGGCAGCTTGTTCTTGCTGTTGATGATGAAAAACACCAGGAGAACAAGAAGGCCAATGAAGCCACCACGCGAGAACGTGCCGACCACGGTGACAAGGCTGATGAGCAAAACCGCGATATAGGTGAGGCGAACCGGCTTTACCGTCGAATAGCGGGCCAGATAATAGAGCAACGGCACGATGAGAAGAACCGCCAATGCAATGGAGTTGTTGTCTCCGATCGCACCTGTTCCCAGAATTTTATGCCCGCCGGCGCTGACAATATATTCCAGTCCCTCCACCACGCTGGTGAAGCCCAGCGCTACACAGAGCACGATCACCGTCATATGGATGCGGTGACGGGTTGCCATCAACCCCATGATCAGCCCGCCAAGGGTGAATTCCTTGATCATCTTCTGATACCGGCTAAACCCGTCATCACTGGCGACAATCGACGTGAAGGCCGAGATCGTACCAACGACCGCCAGTGCCATGATCAGGAGGACGGTGGCATCGACATAGAATTTCTTCTTCTCACGATTCAGCAAGAGCACCAGCACCGTCACCGCCGCGACCATCTTGTTGAACGGCACGTCGGCCATGAAGCCATACAGCTGTTCGTTGGGCGAAATCAGCGCCACCCAGATCCACAGAAGCACGCCGATATGGGCAGACCACAAGGCGACCGGGAACAGCACAACCCAGACCATGGCGAACAGAAGATCGCGCATCCTTATGTTCCGTCCTGCGGCAGATGCGCCATCGGGCGTCTGGCCGCGGACACGCGGTCCACTGTTTCAGCATAGCGGAACGGCCCTGTCATCGGCTCGCCCGGCTTGCGCTTGTCGTTGCGCAGGCTGGTGACGACCAGGACGATGATGGCGATCGCATCCATCAGAAAGATCAGCGCTTCCATTGCGTCATGTCCTGTTGGGGCGAGTGGCCCTCGAAAAGGGCTTCGTAGTGCGAGAACATCTCGGACTGCGCGAAATGTCGTTCCGCATGGGTGCGGTTGGCGGCGCCGACGCGGCGGCATAAGGCGGGGTCGCGCAGAAGAGTCAGCAGCTTCGCGCCCAGCGACACATCATCCAAGACTGCGAGGTAGGGCTGGCTTTCCACTGGCAGCATGGCGCCGACATCGCCCACGTCGGTGGAAGCGATCGGCAGGCCGCACGCCATTGCCTCCAACACCGATAGCGGCATCTGCTCGGTGTCGGAGGACAGGGCAAAGATATCGAACCTTGCATAGGCCCGTGCCGGGTCTGGCTGGTGGCCGGCGAAGGTGACGCTGTCGCCAAGGCCCAGTGACGCGACGAGCGCCTCCAGGCCGGCGCGTCCAGGGCCGTCGCCGGCGATGAGCAACCGCGCCGGCGTCTCGCGCGTGGCGTGATGGAAGGCGTGCAGCAGGCGGGCGAGGTTCTTCTCGGCACGCAGGGCCGCCACGGTGCCAATGACCGGCGGCGAGTGTGGCGCTGCTTGCGACGGTGAGAAACGCGCCAGGTCGACGCCGTTTGGCACATAACGCAGCGCGGATGCTGGCAGGCGCCAAATGTCGGTGGCGATGGCGAGCAGCTTGCGCGATGGCAGCACCGTGAGGCAGCGGCGCAGCGCCAGACGTCGCGTGAGCACGCGACGGCGCAGCTGGGTGCTACGCTCTTCCGGGCCGAACCCGTCCTCGACATGGACGTGGCGCACCAGCGGGAACATGGCGTTGGCCAGCGCCCACTCGATGGAGCCCCAATTGCTGGTCACCAGGGTTTGCGGCCGCATCTGCCGCAATACGCCCCGAAACCGGCGCAGATTGCCCAGCGTATCGCCCTTGCAGATGTCGATCTGGGGGAAGCCGACATCCAGCCCGGGGTCGAGCCGTTCGCGGCAGTCGGTGTTGCCGTCCATCGCGACGATCTCATGCCGCCAGCGCCGGCCAAAATGGTTGGCGACGGCGGAAAAACGCGCCTGAGCACCGCCGACAGCGAAGGTCGGGTAGATATGCAGCAGCACAGGCCTCATGCGGCAACGGGCTCGCACATCGCGGCGTGGGCTTGTGTCACCTCGGAGACAAGAAAGCCTTCGAACACCAGCAGCAGCCACAGAACAGCGCTGTGGTCGAACTGGCCTTTTTCATGCTGGTCGATCAGGCCGGCGATGCTGTCAGGCTCGAACAGGCCGCAATCGAGCATCGGCATGCCCAGCAGGCGGGCGCGCAACCGGCTGGCCTGGGTGCGGAAGAGTCCGGCCAGCGACGTGGCAAAGCCCTGTTTGGCGCGGTAGAGAATTTCCTTCGGCACGGACGGTTCCAGCGCCCGCTTGAGGATGTATTTGCCTTCCTGGCCCTGCAGTTTCAACGACGCCGGCAGCCCCATCCCCCACGTGACGGAGCGATGATCCAGGAACGGCGCCCGCGTCTCCAGCGAGTTCGCCATGCTGGTGCGGTCCACCTTGGTGAGGATGTCACCCACCAGATACGTGTGAATATCCACCGATTGCGCCTGTAACAGCGCATCGTCGGACGGACAGGCCTCCATCAGCGCCACGATCCGCGCATTCGGGTCATGCCCATCCAGCCGGGCCCGCAGGCTGGGAGAGAACAGCGCGCGGCGCTGCTTGCGATGCGTCTTGGTGATCATCCGCGCATAGCCCAGGGCGGAATCAAGGCTCAGTTCTGTCAATGTGTTCTTGGCGCGCAGGAAGCGTGGCGCCCAGTCGAGTTTCGGGTAGATCTGCGCCAGTTGGCCCAGCGCGTGGCGGCGGATCGGGGCCGGGATATAAGCGCGCACCGCTTCGGTCAGGCTGTGCCAGCGATAACGACGATAACCGGCGAACACCTCGTCGCCGCCATCGCCGGACACCGCGACCGTGACATGCCTGCGCGCCAGGGCGCAGACGCTGTGGGTGGGCACCGAGGACTGGTCGCCGAACGGCTCGCCGAAGATGGCCCCTTGCAGACGGGCGGCGTCGATATAATCCACCGCCGAGGCACGTTCGCTAAATTGCCTTGTGCCGTAGCGCGTGGCGATCATCTGTGCGAACGGGGTTTCGTCTTCCGCACCGCCAAAGCCGATGGTGAAGGTGGTCAGCGGATCGGATTGCCGCCCGGCCGCCGTTGCCACCACGGCCGAACTGTCGACGCCGCCGGACAGGAAGGCGCCCAGCGGCACATCCGAGGCGAGGCGCAGTTTCGTGCATTCAACCAACTGGCGCTGTAGCTCGGCGACGGCATCGGTTTCGCTGATCGGGGTGATGGCGGTCGGCACGTCCCAATAGCGCTGCGGGCCGGGCGTGCTGCCGTCGCGCTCGACCAGCAGATAATGGGCCGCGGGCAGCTTGTGGATGCCCTGGTAGATCGTGGCCGGGTCTGGGATGTAGCCGAAAGCGAAGAAGTCATCGATGGCGGTTGGCGACAATGTGCGGTCGATGCCCGCAACGCCGGCGAACGCCTTCAGTTCGGATGCGAACACCAGGCCGCCTTCCGGCATCGGCGCGTAATGCATTGGCTTCTTGCCCAGCCGGTCACGCGCCATGAAGAGTTGGCCGCGATTGCGGTCCCACAGGGCGAAGGCGAACATGCCGTTGAGGTGTTGCAGGCAGTCGACACCCCAGCTTTCCCAGGCGTGGATGATCGTCTCTGTGTCCGAGTGGCCACTGCGGAAGACATGGCCCAGCGCCTGCAATTTGGGCCGCAATTCGGCGAAATTGTAGATCATTCCGTTGAAGACGATGACCACCGAGTTGTCCTCGTTGAACATCGGCTGGTGGCCGCCGCCAATGTCGATGATCGACAGGCGGCGATGGCCGAAGCCGATACCAGGCTCGGTGTGAAATCCATCGCCATCCGGACCACGCAGCGCCAGCGCCGCCGTCATACGGGCCAGCAAAGCCTCATCGACAGAAGCACCTTCAGGCCGGAAGATGCCTGTCAGTCCACACATTGGGGTCTCAAGCCATATTGTTGCTTGCAATGCGGTCGTCATATACGCAGCCCAACGTAGAGGCCAAGCAGGATAGGGTTATCGATGCAATGTATGTTTCTGGCTGTCGCAGGATTGTACCTGGCCCTGATGGGTCACGCTGCGGCAGATGTGCTGGAGGTGGGCCAAGGCAAGCCCTACCGGCTGCTCTCGGCCGCGGTGCAGGCCGCCCAATCCGGCGATCACATTCGCATAGCGCCCGGCCGTTACGCCGATTGCGCGGCGATCGTACAGGATGATCTGGTGATCGAAGGTACGGGTCCAGCCAGCGAAGTGGTGGTCGACGGCGTCGCCTGCGAGGGCAAGGCAGCGTTGGTGACCAAGGGCGCGCGCATCACGGTGCGCGATCTGACGCTGACCCATATTCTGGTGCCGAGCGGCAACGGCGCCGGCATTCGTCCGGAAGGCGCCGATCTGCTGGTAGAGCGGGTACGTTTCATCGCCAACGAGAACGGTATTCTGGCAGCTCCGAACCCTGCTTCGACTATTATCGTTCGCGACAGCGAGTTCGTGCGCAACGGCGCCTGCAATCCGCTGTGCGAGCACGGCATCTACGTCAACGCGCTGACGCTGCTGCGGGTCGAACACAGCCGGTTTTTCGAAACCATGATTGGTCATCATATCAAATCCCGCGCCGCCCGCACGGAGGTGATCGACTGCGATCTGGCGGACGGGACAAACGGCCGGTCCAGCTATCAGATCAACGTGCCGAATGGCGGCGCTCTGGTTGTGCGTGGCAACCGGATCGAAAAAGGACCCGGCACCGACAATCCACGCACTGTGATCAGCATCGGCGAAGAGGACGTGACGCAAAAGCCCGGTGAGGTCACGATCGAGGACAACAAGGTGACGTTGGTCGGGCTGGCGGGCACCGTGTTCGTGCGCAATCTCGGCACCGTGCCGGCCATGCTGTCTGGCAATCGCCTGATCGGGGATCTGGTGCCGCTGGTGGGGCCCGGAACAGTTCGCTAGAACAACGAGGCGCAGATTTCCAGGAACGAGGCAGCCTTGCGCTGCCAGCCGGCCGCCTTGGACACCGTCTCGGCCCCGGCGCGCAGCCTTGCATACAGCGCCTTGTCCGTCAGCAGCGCCCGCATCGCCTGGGCGATGGCATCCACCGATTTGCCGTCGACCACCAGGCCGTTGACGTCGTGCTGCACGGCGTCCTTGCTGCCGCCATCGCTGCCGGCGATCACCGGCAGGCCGCAACTGTTGGCTTCGAGGAACACCAGCCCGAAGCCCTCGGTGTCGCCGTTGGGCAGTTCCCGGTTGGGCATGACGAAGACGTGGCCAAGGCTGTAATGGGCCACCAGATCGTCCTCCGTCACGTCGCCGGCGAAGATGACGCGATCGGCAACCCTCGTCTCCGACGCGATCTCACGCAGCCGCTGCTGATAGGGGCCGGTGCCGACGATAAGGTAGCGGAAGGTTACGTCCTCACGCGCCACCTCGGCGAAGGCGCGGATGGCGTTGTCGATGCCCTTCTTTTCCAGAAGGCGGCAGACGGAAACGAACACCTTACAGTTTTGCAGGTGGTATTGCTCCACCAGATCGTGCCGGCGGCCGACATCGTGAAAGCGTGTGGCGTCCACGCCGTTCTCGATCAGATGAATTTTGGCATCCTGGGCCGCGTCGCCGAGCAGAGTCTGCACCGCGCGATGGGTGAACCGGCTGACGACGATAATGCCATAGGCCGCCCGCAGGGCGGCACGGGCGCGCCGGTGGCCGTGGTCATAACCATCTTCCGTGGTGATCTCCTCGCCATGGACATAGGCGACAGCGCGCACAAACGGAATCCAGCGGCACAGGGCAATGATCCAGCCGCTGGCCAGCGATTCACCGACGCAGATGGTGCGCACGCCGTGCGTGGCCACAAGCCGCAGGATAGCAGTGGCCACGCGCAGCCGCAGCAGCAGATCCGACGCCAGGAACAGCGCCCGGTTCACCTGGCTCACGGTGCCGGCGCGGGCGATGCGGGTGCGCAGCAAAGGCAGCCGCAAGACACGATAGGCGGCGCGGCGGTCATGCTCGCGCCAGCCGATCAAGGGCAGGCCGTCGGCGTAACTCGATTTCGGCGCCAGCACGATCACGCGTTCGCCCAGGTGCCGCGCCAGATTGGCATAGACCACAGCCGAGCCACCCCGCGTGGGCGGGAAGTTGTTGGCGATGAGCAGAACGGTTCCGGCGGCGCTCATGCGGGGGCCTTCAGGAAGCCGGGAACATCGGTGATCGGGGCGAAGGTGAAGGCGAGGTTCCGCGCCATATCGTCCAGGATGGCGGAGAGACGGTCGTAGAATTCATGGAGATCGGCGGTGCTGCGGACATACGGATTTTGCCCACTTTGCAGCGACGAACTGTGAAAGCTCAACGGAAACACCTGATGCCCGCGCGCCAGCAGGCCATGGACCAGGCGGCGCATGGCGGTGAAGTCATTGCCCTCCGGCGACAGCGTGATGCGCTCGGCGTAGCGCGAGCGGGCCATCAGCGACATCAGGCCGAAACCCTGCTCGCGCCGAGCCGCCAGCTTTTCATACAGAACCGGCGCCAGACTGCCGCCCCAGCCCACCAGACCACGACAGAGCGGGATCTCCAGCAGCTTTTTATCTCGGCCAAACCAGAACATGCGGTTGTCGAAGCCAGCATAATCCGGCCCCCCATCGGCGGTAAAGCTGGTGCGGGGAGCGATGCTGGTGTCGATGGTGAAGCCGTGTTTTTCCAGCAGCGCCGGGGTGTGCTGGCTCAGCCCATAGCGGCCGGCGCGGTAGACAACGGGTTGGAAACCGAAGCAGCGCACAAAGGCATCCTTCAGCGTCAGCAGCTTCTGCTCCTCCAGATTCGCATCGAGATTGCCCAGGAACGAGGCGCGCGGCGACAGCGCCTCACCGAAGGGCGGTGTCACCCACGGATGCAACTGCAGCCCGGCCGCGCACTGGCCGCGCTCCAACTGATGGCGGATGATCGAAACAGCCTCGGGGTCCTGCAAGACCGGATAGGTCAGCAAATAGATGGGCGTGGCGCCATAGGCGGACAGAATCTCGACCAAAACGCGCAGGTTGCGAATATGACCCGTGGATTTCGAGGTGCCCTGAACCGGGCTGTCCCAGTCGAAATCCTCCTCGGCATCGATGGCGACGCAACAGACGCGCCGCGCTGTGGCTGCGATGGCTGGCCACACGTTGGGAAAGGCAGCATTCAATGCGGTCATCACCATGGGGCGCGGCGTCGGTGTCTCACCAAAAGGCAAGGCAGATACCGGGTGCGCCGTTTTTTGTAAAATCGGGCGTGCGATGCCATGTTTTGTGGCATTCATGCAAGACACGGTGATTGCCCAAAAACAGTGCGCGCAGGTTCGTGATGAATAGACCGTAACGGATGCCCAAAAAATGAGCGTTTTTACCAACCAGCCCGACGCGTTCAGCGCCCTGCACAAGCACGCTGCCATCGGCTGGGATCTGGACATGACATTGGTGGGGCATCCGGCATCCGCATCGCTACACGCATTCATTCGCGCCACCCCGCATATCCGCCACGTGATCGTCACGTTCCGCTCCGCGTCCGCCCGGGCCAAGCTGCGGACCGATCTTGCCGAATTCCCGCTCGCGCCGGATATCGAGTCTTTCCACGCCGTCGAGATGATCGACGATGCGTTGGCCGCAGGCTTCGCCCGCCTGCACCGAAACCGGGCGCACGGCTTCTTTGCCGGCCCTACCAGCGCGGTTGAAACAGCCTATCTGAGCTGGAAAGGGCGGATATGCGCCCAATGGGGCGCCACACTGCTGGTGGACGACATGACAGAATACGTCCGCCTGGGCTGTAATGCCCATGGTATCCAATTGCTGCACCCCGATATATTCAGCTCGCCACGCCTGGCCCGCGCCTCATCCACACAGGGACCGAACATGATCCGCATCGCCGTGTTCCTGGCCGCCCTGCACGGTGCGTCGGCGCTGGCCGCCAGCCTGCCCAATGTCGCCCCCGTTTTGCTGCGCATGACACAGGTCGACGCTGACAACAAGGCAATCGGCCAGACGCAGGAAGCGCCATGCCCGGTCAATGGCTGCCAGATCGCAAGCCTGCTGAAGGTCAACAACACCAAACTGTCGATGACGGCTGTCATCACCTTCGCGGGCCAGGGCACCTACCTGGCGTTGGAAACCGCCAAGTTCGCCCCGCGGATCCACCATTACGGCGACACCCGCGCAGCCCCGATCTTCCTGCCGAAGCCGGGCGGCCGCACCATCACCCGGATCGTTCCACTCACAGTCGAGTCACAGAACACAACAGGCGGCACGACGTTGGATGCGTTCCTGCGTGTGGAGATCGGCGCGCCCTCCACGACCCCGCAAGGCTGACCATACCCACCCCCAGCAGACGGACCTTACGATGACCATCCTGCTGACCGGCGCCGCCGGCTTCATCGGCTATCACGTGGCCGAGGCCCTTCTGGCACGGGGCGAAGCCGTGCTCGGGCTCGACAATTTTACGCCCTATTACGATGTGCGGCTGAAACACGCCCGGCTGGCACGCCTGCAAGCGCGTCCTGGCTTTTCCTTCTTGCAGTCTGACCTGTCCGTGCGCGACGACATGGACGCGCTAGCCAAATCCCATCCCGGCATCACCCGTATCGTCCATCTGGCCGCCCAGGCCGGCGTGCGATATTCAATGATCGAGCCGCATTCCTATGTCGCCTCGAACGTGATGGGGCATCTGGCGATCCTGGAACTGGCGCGTCATCTCGATCGGCTGGACCATCTGGTCTATGCCAGTTCGTCCTCGGTCTATGGCGCCAACACCGAACTTCCGTTCGCCGAGACCGACCGGGTCGACACGCCGCAATCGCTGTATGCCGCCACCAAGCGGGCGGGCGAGTTGATGAGCTATTCCTACGGCCATCTCTATGGCATCCGGCAGACCGGCCTGCGCTTCTTCACCGTCTATGGCCCCTGGGGCCGGCCGGACATGGCCTATTTCAGCTTCGCCGAGGCGATCACGGCCGGCCAGACAATCACCGTCTATGACGATGGCCATGTGCGGCGGGACTTCACCTATATCGACGACATCGTGGCAGGAATCATCGGCGCCCTTGACAAGCCGGCCACAGGCGCCCCGCCGGTGCGTGTGCTCAATATCGGCAACCATCGCAGCGAGCCGGTCTCAGCCCTGATCGGGCTGCTGGAAGAAGGTCTCGGCCGCCGTGCCATCATCCGTTACACCCACCGCCCGGCCGCCGACGTGGCCGACACCTGTGCGGACATCGACAGCATCGCCGCCCTCACCGGCTTCGCCCCCACCACGCCGCTCTCGGTGGGCGTGCCGAAATTCGTGGACTGGTTCAAGGAGTGGTCGAACAGCCGCCAGGGTGGCGCGCATTGATGCGCCTGGCCCGCAAGATCCTCGCCCAGCTCGCGCTGATGCGGCGCGACCCCGAGCGGTTCGCCCGCAACGTGCTGCAATTCACCCATCCGGCGCTGTTCGAGGAACGGCTGATCGACATCATGAACGCGGTGCCGATGCATGTACGCATCGACCCAGCGCGGGCCGCCGCCCCCAGCCTGTGCGTGCTGAACTCGGCGCTGACGCAAAACGGCATGACCGGCGGGCCGAATACCATCATCAACCTCGCCTTGCGCATCGCACGGACCGGCATTCCCGTGCGCCTCGTCACCACGGTGGAAACCTCCACCATCACGCCGGACTGGTTCGTCCGCCACGCCGGCCAGCTTGTCAGCGGCGCTCTGGCCCCGGTGACGATCGAGACCGCCGCCGATCCGCGCAACCCACTGGTGGTCGGTCCGCGCGACATCTTCATGGCCACGCATTGGACCACGGCCCAGCAGCTCAAGCCGATCCTGCCGCGCATGGAGGTGCAGCAGTTCTTCTACATGCTCCAGGAGTTCGAGCCGGCCTTCTATGCGTGGTCCAGCAACCACGCGCTGGCGCTGGAAACGCTGGGCCTGGATTTCTGGCCGGTGTTCAATGAGGCCCTGCTGGCCGATTTCATGTTCGACCAAGGCTGTGGCCGGTTCGCCGATCCGGCTCTGCGCGAGCGCGCCACCATCTTCGAGCCAGCCATCGAACAGCGCCTGTTCCACCCCGCCACCACGCCCGCGCCAGCGCGGCCAAAGCGGCTGCTGTTTTACGCCCGCCCCACCAACACGCGAAATATGTTCGGCCTGGCGCTCACCGCCCTGCGCGCCGCTACCGCGCATCCGGCGTTCGACGGCTGGGAATGCCTCGCCATCGGTGGCCGTGGCAGTGTGCCGGAGATGCGCCTCGGCGGCGGCCACCGACCGAAACCGGCGCCGTGGATGGATTACGAGGGCTATGCCGCCATCCTGCGCGAGGCCGATGTGCTGCTGTGCCCGATGCTGTCGCCCCACACCAGCTATCCGGTGCTGGAAATGGCGGCCAGCGGCGGCCTGTCCGTCACCAACACCTTCACCACCAAGACGGCCGACGCCTTGCGGGCGCTGTCGGATAACATCCTGCCCGCCGCGCCCACGGTGGAGAGTATGGCCCAGGCCCTGATCGACGCCGCCACGCGGATCAATCAGGGACCGGCGCCGGTGGCATCGCTGCACATGGCGCGGGATTGGGCACACACGCTCGACCCAGCCGCCGCACGAATGAGCGAGATCTTTCGCCGATTGTCCAAAGTCAGGTGAATCCGAGCTTTCGACGCAAAATCCTGAAGACGCCGAACTGCCCTGCCAGGCCGAGCATCAGCGTCTCCGGCCCTGGTGGGCTGCCGGCCATCCACCATTGCAGGCCGATCACCACGCCAAAGGAACCGATTACGGCCATGCCAAGCCCCATGCCTTCGATCAATGCGGCGAAGGGCGGCATGTCCACACTCTGCCAGCCCCATCCGGTACCAATCAGCGCCGCCACCACTACGGCGCCGGCCAGCGCAATCCGCAGCAGGCCGCCCTGCATCGCGGGAAACTTTGTCCCGCATACCGACAGCAGCACGGCGAAGTAAACCACCCCCTCCGCCGCCACGACCGAGGTCATCGCGATCGCCATGTCGTGCAGCGTGGGAAAGACCGCGATCACCAAGACCGTTGCACCAAGGCGCATCGTGGCAGACGAGACGTTGCAGGCGAAATTCAGCCGCACCATGCCGTGTGCCACCAGAAACGTGGTGCAGACGTAACTGAACGGCGCAAACACGCATTGCCACGCCATGATCGCCACCAACGGCTGGGCCTGCTGCCACTTTGGCCCCAGCAAGGCGGCGATCATGTAGCCGGACGTGGCCGAAATCCCGATCACCAGCGGCACCACCAGCAACAGCAGCCCCACCGCCACGCCGCCGGCCCGGTCCGCATTGGCCGGCCCCTGCTTTTGGGCCGCAGAGAACCCGGTGAACAACGCATCCGCGGCGGGGGAGATCAGTTCCGTTACCGGCAGGATCGCCAACTCCCCGGCCAGCAGATACGTTCCCAGTCCAGCCGGACCCAGCAGCGGGCCGAGCAGCACCGCATCACACCGCTCCCACACCACGTTCACCGTGCTGGTGGCCCAGGTCCAGAACGAGAAGCCCGCAAGCTCCCGCCAGCCTGCCAGACGCAGCCCGGGACGATATGGATGCGCCACATAGGTGGCCACGATCCGCACCAGCTTGCCCAAGGCGATGCCCAACAGCAGCGCCCAATAACTTTGCAACAGAAATGCCAGCGGGATCGTCACCAGCACCTGCACCAGACGCGGCACCGACAGCAGCAGGAACTGCTTGTCGAACCGCATGGCACGCCGGAATTCCACAATGCCGACATTTTCAAACCCGCCCAGCACCGTCACGCCCGCCAGCACCAGCAGCACCACCACCAAGCGCGGCTCGCCGAACCACCAGGCCGCCACAGGTGTCAAACAGCGTCGAAAAGTTTCCAGGTAACAGCGTCCAAAAGTTTCCAGTT
>JBBART010000040.1:0-19069 GCA_040399685.1 Acetobacteraceae bacterium | reverse complement strand
GCAACCAGCCCTGCTCGGCAGCGACGTTGCTACACCACGGGGCGGGACATGATCGCTGGAACTTCGTAGGGGGAATTCAGAATGGGCTGTTCAAAGAAACTGGATGCCATTTGATGGGTACGGACTCTGCTGGCAGATGTTCCCCGATCATGCCGGTGTTGAAACTGAAAGTCATCTCGCCCCATGTCTGCGATCAAGAGGGACGCAGTCCTCGGAATCAAAAGTGGCCACATTCGTCACCGTGTGACGGATTGTGTTGGAATTCCTTCAGGTGCCATGCTTCCAAATTGAACCGGCGAACGTCACCAGGTGACGCCAGTATCCTCAGGCGTCTGGTGGTCGGCGTATTAGATCGAACCGGACCTCGGCGGGATAGACTATCTCCGCGACCGTTGACTGGAGGTTTTGTAGACCGATGGCGTGGAGATATGTCTTCGCTCCTTCGGAAACGGCAACTCGGCGCCCGTTATCATCTTCGGTGTCGTCAGCCGCGTGACCGAGGATGGCGTCTATCCAGCTCGTTCGTACGTTACTGGGAGGCGCGTTCTGTAAAATTGTCTCGACGTTGTGGCGGAACGAGTGAAACACCACCTTCGGCCCGATGCCGAGGGCAATTTTATTGCGTGAAAAATCTCGGGAGACTGACTTGCTGAGCTTGTTTCCTTGCTTCGGCAGGTCCGGGAATAGGCGATAAGATTTCTCACGGATGCGGTGACCGACCAGATCCATGAATCCTTTCTCCAGGAGCATTGTGGGGATTGGAATGACCCGCTCTCCGGCTTCTGTCTTGGGTGACCAGCGTTCCGGGTGTGGATGTTCCTGTACGACGATACACGGCACGCCATCGATTGTCTCAATGTCATAAAGGGGGCGAAGGCGGGCAATTTCCTCGATCCGCATTCCCGTCAGCATCGCGATGAGCGTCATCCACCATGGTGAAGTGCCATGCGCGTCGCCCTGCATCCAAGGACTTCCGAGAAGCATGTTCAGATCAGCTATCGACCACGGCAGGCGCGTTTTCTGGCCGCGCTTTAGGCCTTTGTACTCCCAGCCTCGGAACGGATTCAAATCGCTTCCGCGAGGCACAATCTGCCGCTGCTGCATCCATGCCCAGAACTGGGAGAGTGTGCTGAAATGACGTTTCACCGTTTTCAGCTTCAGACGGGAAACCGCCGGTTCTCTCACTGCACCCGGTTGCAGTAGAGCGTTACGCTCGTCTATCGCGTTTTGCTTTTTGTCCGCCCGGTTAATTTCTTGGGTGACAGTGGCGCGCTGCGCAGTGCCCCCTTTTGTTCCGGACTTGCCGTGCGACGATGGTAGCTTGAGCAGGATGTCACGAAATGAACCAGCCATTTCACCGTCAATTTCAGCGATTGGGGTATCACCGTGAATATCCAACCATAGTTGGAATGTCGCTTCAGACTGGGTAACCGTGTGCTCCGTATAACCCTCCTGGTCCTCCACGACCTCCTGCTTCGACGCGATGAACCTTGGGTAGAATTCGGCGATCGTGCGGCGCTTGGTCGATAATGGCTCCCTTTTCGACCGGCGCGCGCTGGTTGAAGGTAAGAACGTGGCCGGCAGGTCGACTGGGCGTAGGCTGTCTTGCTCAACCGGATGAGGGGCTGCTTCCCATACTATCGTTCGTCCCTCTGTTGTCGCGGTTCCGACTGCTTCCACAGCCCTGGTAAGCGCCGTCCGCTCGGTCTCAGCTATGGCCAAACCAGCATTGCGCCCTGCTTTCCAGGCCCGGAAACCCGCCACGACGGACCTGGTTTCGGCGGATTCCTGGCCCAATCGAGCCACTGAGACTTCGATGCGATCGGCGATCCGGTCGATATGCAACTGCACGTGCTGGCGCGCGTCGGGCGACAGCCCTTTCCATGCGGCAGGGAGGTCATCACGATGGTGCAGCGTCCGAAGAAGGCTGCCTGACCCGGTTACAAAATCATTGATGATGGCATCGGCTGTCTGTGATTCAAACAACGGTTCATCCACTAGGCGCCGTATCAGGAGGGCGACCTGCTCCTCGCTGAGGGTGGGTTGGTATGCCACGGCTTTGAACAATTCCTCAGTCGCAAGCCAGCACCGGCGCGCGCCGCGACCTGCTTCGCGCGAACAAGTCGTTTTCAATGATCGGTTGATCTCAACGGTACTGAGACGTTCCGTCAAATGTTTCGGAACGCGACGGCGGAACCACCATATTCCGCCCCTGCGCCGCAGGCAGCTACCCCAGTTTCCAGCCATGACGCCTCCGTGGACCACGTTGTGGACCAGGGGTGTGGAACATGTTCCACACCCCTGTGGATAACGTCAGCAAGCCGCTCAAATCATTGGGATGGCTGGGGGACCTGGATTCGAACCAAGGCTGTCCGAGTCAGAGTCGGAAGTTCTACCGCTAAACTATCCCCCACCACGGGAGAGGGGACTTAGCATCGTCACCAAGCTGGCGCAACCTTGGGATGACATATTTCAGGAACTTTCTCATACGAACGCCTTGCCGAGGGGGCGGCGACGGACAATGCTAATGGTATGCCGATCGAAAGACATGCTCCCGGCGCGAGTTCCGATTCGCTTGCAACACCTCTTACCCGGGCATTCGCACCGGCACATGCGGCGCTTGATCTGGGCACGAACAATTGCCGGTTGCTGGTGGGTGCTGCGGTCGGGGACGGTTTTCGGGTGGTGGACAGTTTCAGCCGTATTGTCCGGCTGGGCGAGGGATTGCACCATAGCGGGCAGCTGAGCGATGTCGCGATGGAACGCACGATGGAAGCCCTGAAATGTTGTGCGGCGCGCCTCGTCAGGCGTCCGGTTCGCAGCCTGCGGGCGGTGGCCACTCAGGCGTGTCGGCAGGCGAGCAACAGTGCAAGTTTTCTGGACCGCGTCGAGCGCGAGACCGGTTTGCATTTTGAAGTGATCACTGCGCGCGAAGAAGCGGCCCTCGTGCTTGATAGCTGTGCGCCGCTGCTGGCCGGCGGCTGCAGGCGGGCGCTGTTGTTTGATATCGGCGGCGGCTCTACCGAGCTTGTCTGGGTTCGGATGACCCCGGAAGGTGGGCCTGAACTGGCTGGCTATGTGTCGCTGCCCGTCGGCGTGGTCACGCTGGCGGATCGCTACGGCACCTCGGGTTTTGATGCAGATGGGTTCACCGCGATGGTCAACGACGTTCGGGAGCGGCTGCTGCCGTTCGAGCAGGTCCATCGAATCGGCCAGGAGATCCGCCAGGGCGGCGTGCGGCTGCTCGGAACCTCGGGCACGGTGACAACGCTGGCCGGCATTGTGCTGGCGTTGAAGCACTACAGCCGTCCTGCCGTTGATGGCGTGATACTGTCGCGCGCCGCGGCGGCTGGCGCCTTGGCCGAATTACGGGCGATGGGCCGCAGCGGCCTGGTGGCGCATCCCTGCGTGGGGCCGGACCGGGCGGATTTTGTGCTGCCGGGTTGTGCTATTTTCGAAGCGATCCAGTCGCTGTGGCCGGCCGAGGAAGTGATGGTAGCCGATCGCGGACTGCGGGAAGGATTGCTGATGCGGTTGATCCGCGCCGACCGTGTTCGCAATGGAACCCGCGCGCCAGCGCACGCTCTTGGGCGTTCGGTTTGGCGAACACCGGTGGCGCGCGCCTGAGCAGCGTTCTACACAGCGTCGTATGACCAAGAAACCAACCATCACCCAGGGCGTCACGCGCTCACTCGCCGTCAAGTTGAAGAACGCCGGAAAGCGGACCACTGCCCAGCAGGCATGGCTCAGCCGACAGCTCAACGATCCTTATGTCGCAGCCGCCCAGGCCCAGGGCTGGCGGTCGCGCGCCGCGTTCAAGCTGATCGAGCTTGACGACAAGTTCTCATTGCTCAAGCCAGGCTGCCGCGTGGTCGATCTCGGGGCGGCGCCGGGCGGCTGGTCGCAGGTGGCCGTCAAGCGGGGCGCCGGCCGTGTGGTGGGTGTGGATTTGCTGCCGATCGACCCGGTGGCCGGTGCTGAATTGCTGATGGGCGACTTCAACGACGAAACAATGCCCGGCCGTCTCGCGGATATGTTGGGTGGCCCGGCCGATGTCGTGCTGTCGGATATGGCGCCAAACACCACCGGCCACACGGCAACCGACCATTTGCGCATCATCGGGCTGGCGGAGCTGGCGCTCGAATTTGCCATCAAGGTGCTCGCCCCCGGCGGCTCCTTCGTGGCCAAGGTGTTCCAGGGCGGTTCGGAACAGAACATGCTCGTGCCGTTGAAGCACTGCTTCACCACCGTCAAGCACGCCAAGCCGCCGGCCAGCCGCAAGGGGTCCAGCGAGTTGTATGTGGTTGCCATGGGGTTTCGCGGCGACCAGCGACCGGTTGACCCGCGCCGCTGAACCAGAGCGACAGTGGCGAATGAGGGGCAGCGTCGCTGTGCCCTCATGCCTCTTTTCTTGCGCTATGGGGCTGCCACGTCTACATCGGGCCGCCAAGCAAGGCCAACCGGCGCACCCGCGCCGCGTGGCTCGCGGAAAGGTTCTGCCATGGCACCCCCAGACACGTCACTGCCAGAAACATCGGTTGATGAGACGGCCACAGCTCGTGGCGTCGCCGCCGAAACGCACGCGGCGCGGCACGACCCGTTCGGCGGTCGCGTCACCGAGGCGCTGGCATTCGATGACGTTCTGGTTGTACCTGCCTATTCGCAGGTTCTACCCGCCAACACCGACACCCGCACCCGCCTGACGCGCAACATCTGGATGAACATCCCGCTTGTGTCGGCGGCGATGGACACGGTGACGGAAAGCAACATGGCCATCGCCATGGCGCAGAACGGCGGCATGGGCGTTATTCACAAGAACCTCAGCATCGAGGAACAGGCCGACCACGTGCGGCGTGTGAAGAAGTTCGAGTCGGGCATGGTCATCAACCCGGTCACCATCTACCCCGACCAGACCTTGGCCGATGCTCGCGCTTTGATGACCAACTATCACATCAGCGGCATTCCGGTGGTCGAGCGCGACACCACGCGCCTGGTTGGCATCGTCACCAACCGCGACGTCCGCTTCGCCACCGACCCGACCTTGCGCGTGTATGAGTTGATGACCCGCGAGAACCTGATCACCGTGGGCTCCGACGTGAAGCCGGACGAGGCGCGGCGCCTTCTGCATCGCCACCGTATCGAGAAATTGATCGTGGTGGACGACCAGTATCGCTGCGTCGGCCTCATCACCGTCAAGGACATGGACAAGGCGCAGGCCCATCCGCTCGCCAACAAGGACGCGCTGGGTCGTCTACGCGTGGCCGCTGCCACCGGCGTCGGCGAGGACGGGCATGCCCGTGCCCGCGCGCTGATAGAGGCAGAAGTGGATGTTATCTGCATCGACACCGCCCATGGCCATTCGGCCGGCGTGCTGGCGTCTGTGCGGTGGATCAAGGATCTGTCCAACGCCGTTGAAATCATTGCCGGCAACGTGGCCACGCCCGAGGGCGCCGAGGCGCTCATCAAGGCGGGCGCCGATGCGGTCAAGATCGGCATCGGGCCGGGCAGCATTTGCACCACCCGCGTGGTGGCCGGCGTCGGCGTTCCGCAGTTCACGGCGGTGATGGAAACGGCGGCGATGTGCCACAGGTACGGCGTGCCGGCCATCGCCGATGGCGGCATCCGCACCTCCGGCGACATGGTGAAGGCCATCGGCGCGGGCGCTGACTGCGTGATGATCGGCAGCCTGCTGGCCGGCACCGATGAAGCGCCGGGCGAGGTGTTCCTCTACCAGGGCCGCTCCTACAAATCCTATCGCGGCATGGGCAGCATCGGCGCCATGGCCCGCGGCTCGGCCGACCGCTACTTCCAGCAGGAAGTGAAGGATGCGCTGAAGCTGGTGCCGGAAGGCATCGAGGGGCGCGTGGCCTATCGCGGTCCGTCGTCGGACGTGTTGCACCAGCTGGTGGGCGGGCTGCGCGCCGGCATGGGCTATACCGGCTCGGCCGGCATTGTCGACCTGCAGAACGGCGCCCGTTTCCGCCGCATCACCGGCGCGGGTCTGCGTGAGAGCCATGTGCATGATGTGGCCATCACCCGGGAAGCCCCGAACTACCGCCAGGAAGGCTGATTGATGGCCATTTCCGGCATCGTCTTTGACGCCTACGGCACGTTGCTGGATGTCCATTCCGCCATGCAGCGCCACGCCTCGCGGCTGGGTGCTGACTGGGCGGCGATGAGTGGGGAATGGCGCAGCAAGCAGCTTGAATATTCATGGGTGCGCAGCCTGGCGGGCGCTGGTCATCACCGGGACTTCTCAGAGCTCACCGATGACGCGCTTGCCTTCGTGGCCGCCCGCCGCGGGGTGACCGATCCGACGCTGCTGACCGATCTTCGCAATGCCTACCGCGCGCTTGACGCCTATCCGGAAGTGCCGGACATGCTGCGCGCCGTGCGCAGCCATGGCATCCCAACGGCCATCCTGTCCAACGGCTCGCCGGCGATGCTCAAGGCCGGCGTGCAGGCGGCGGGGCTCGAATTGCTGCTCGACGAGGTCATCAGCGTGGAGGAGGTGGGCGTCTTCAAGCCAGACCCTCGGGTCTATGATCTGGCGATCAAGCGTCTCGGCGGCGATGCGCGCAAGCTGGTGTTTGTGTCTTCCAATGCGTGGGACGCTTTTGCCGCCAGTTCCGCCGGGTTCCGCGTGGTATGGGTCAACCGGACGGCCCAGCCTGAAGAATACGCCTTGCGCCGCTATGTCACCGAACTTGCCGACCTCACAACACTCGCGGAAGCCATCACGTGATCCCATCTGCGCGGATATCCTCCGCCATCGAGCTTATCGCTGCCATTGACGCCGCCCCTCGCAAGCCGGCTGACGCCATCGCCAACGACTATTTTCGCCAGCGCCGCTTCATCGGCTCGGGCGATCGTCGGTCGGTGTCCGAGCGCGTCTGGACCATCCTGCGCACGCGCCGGCGGCTGTCGTGGTGGCTGGAGCGGGTGGAGATGCGGGTCAATCCGCGCATGCTCGCCGCTGCCTCTCTGCTTACCGAGGGCTGGTTGCTGTCTGGCGTCAAATCCAGTTTTTCCGGCGGTCAATTCGGCCCCACGCCGCTGAACCCGGCCGAGCAGGAGGCGCTGTTCCAGTTGGAGGGCCACACGCTCGAACATCCGGAAATGCCGGATGCGGTTGAGTTGGAAGTGCCGGATTGGCTGGTGCCGCATCTGAAGGCCCGCTTCGGCAAGCGCCTCAAGACCGAGATGGCGGCAATGGACCAGCCGGCCACGCTCGATCTGCGGGTGAACCTGCTGCGCGGCACGTTGGAAGAGGCCGTGGCCGCACTGGCGGCCGAGGGCATCGAGGCCAAGCCGACACCGATCTCGCCTTGGGGCCTGCGCATCGAGGGCCGTCGTCCGGTCTCGACCGGCGTTGCGTTCCAGAGCGGGCTTGTGGAAATCCAGGACGAAGGCAGCCAACTGGTCGCCGCCATGGTCGGCGCGTTGCCGGAAATGCGGGTGGTCGATTGGTGCGCGGGTGCCGGCGGCAAGACGCTGGCTTTGGCCATGACCATGAACAATCGCGGCCATATCGCCGCGTGCGACGTGTCCGAGCATCGGCTTGATGGCGCCGTGCGTCGCCTGCGCCGGGCTGGCGTGCACAATGTGGAGCGTCATCTGGTCGAGCCGGGTGACAAATGGGCCAAGCGCCGCGCCGGCACGTTCGACCGTGTTCTGGTGGATGCGCCATGCACCGGCACCGGCACCTGGCGTCGCAACCCCGATGCGCGCGGCCGGCTGATGCCGATCGATCTTGAGGAACTGGTGCCCAAGCAGGCGATGATTCTCGACACAGCTTCGCGTCTCGTGAAGCTCGGCGGGCGGTTGGTCTATGCCACCTGCTCGGTGCTGCTGGAGGAAAACGACCACCAGATCGAGTCGTTCCTGGCGACCCACGAAGGCTTCCGCCTCATCCCGTTGGCGGAGGCCTGGAACCTGCCGACGCAAATGCCGGGGCAGGGGCCTTACCTGTCGCTGACGCCGCGCCTGCACCACACGGACGGCTTCTTCACCGCGGTGCTCGAACGGATCAAGTGACGCCCATCTCTGTCCGGCGCGCCATGCCTGGCGACGCCGTGGCGATCGGCGAGGTGCATGTCGCGGCATGGCGGAGTGCCTATCCCGGCATTTTGCCTGAGCCGTATCTCGCCCGGATGTCGGCGCGAAAGGAGGCCGCCCACTACGCGGCCGCCATTCGCGCCGATGCCGGCGTGTTCGTGGCCATCGGCGGCGATCCGGCGCGGGTGGTGGGGTTCACCACCACCGATCTGGCCCGAGAAGGGGCTCCGGCCGATGGTGAAATTCAGACGCTGTATTTGCTGGACGATTTCCGCGAACAGGGCGCCGGCCGTCACCTGATGGCCTGCGCCGCCGCTCATCTGGCCGGACTCGGCTGCCGCTCGGCCTATCTGTGGGTGCTGCGCGACAACCCGTCACGCTGGTTTTACGCCCATATCGGCGGCAAGCCGGTGCTGGAGAAAACCGTGGGCTGGGCGGGCGCCACCTTGATTCAAACGGCCTATGTCTTCCAGCCGATCGACCTTCTGTTTCGCTTCGGGCCGTCTTTGTAGGCCTGCATCCCGCCAAGACGTCTTGCAGCGGCAGCCGGTCCGTGCTGCAAGACCGTGCACACTGACCGGCAGGGTGCTCCCCAATGAATTCCGTCTCCGACGTCGCTGATTCCGTCGCCACCATCGTGTCGAGCGACCGTATCCTCATTCTCGATTTCGGCAGCCAGGTGACGCAGTTGATCGCGCGCCGGGTTCGCGAGAGCGGGGTTTACTGCGAAATCTGGCCCTTCAGCGTCGATCCTGCCCGCATCCGCGCCTTCGCGCCGAGCGGTATCATCCTGTCTGGCGGCCCGGCCAGCGTGCTGGAAGTCGACAGCCCCCGCGCACCGATGGAAGTGTTCGAAGCCGGCGTGCCGGTGCTAGGCATCTGCTACGGCCAGCAAACCATGTGCGAACAGCTTGGCGGCACCGTTGAAGGCTCCAGCCACCGCGAATTCGGCCGCGCCTTTGTGGATGTGGTCGAACCCTGCGCCCTGTTTCGCGGCGTGTGGGAGCGCGGTGCGCGCGAGCAGGTCTGGATGAGCCACGGCGACCGCGTGACCGCCCTACCGCCCGGATTCAGCGCCGTGGCCACCAGCGAGGGTGCGCCTTTCGCCGCCATCGCCGATGACAGCCGCCGCTTCTACGGCGTGCAGTTCCACCCCGAGGTGATCCACACGCCGCATGGCGCGCAGCTACTGCGCAACTTCACCCATGATGTCGTTGGTTGCGCCGCCGACTGGTCCATGGGTGGCTTCCGCGATGCCCAGATCGCCCGCATTCGCGCCCAGGTCGGCGACGGCCAGGTGATCTGTGGCCTGTCCGGCGGCGTTGACAGCTCGGTGGCGGCGGTGCTGATCCATGAGGCGATCGGCGACCAGCTGACCTGCATCTTCGTCGATCACGGCCTGCTGCGCGAAGGCGAGGCGGACGAGGTGCTGACCACCTTCCGCGACCGCTTCAACATCAAGCTGATCCACAGCGATGCGGCCGACATGTTCATCGACGCGCTGGACGGCGTGACCGACCCCGAGATCAAGCGCAAGACCATCGGCGGCCTGTTCATCGAAGTGTTCGAGAAAGAGGCCGCCCGCATCGGTGGCGCCGATTTCCTCGCCCAGGGCACGCTGTATCCGGACGTAATTGAAAGCGTGTCCTTCACCGGCGGCCCGAGCGTGACCATCAAGTCGCATCACAACGTGGGCGGCCTGCCGGCCCGCATGCGCATGCAGCTGGTGGAGCCGTTGCGCGAACTGTTCAAGGACGAGGTGCGTCGCCTTGGCCGCGAACTGGACATCCCGGAGAGCATCGTCGGTCGCCACCCGTTCCCCGGGCCTGGATTGGCCATCCGCATTCCAGGCGCCATCACCCGTGAGAAGCTGGCCATCCTGCGCAAGGCCGACACGATCTATCTCGAAGAGATCCGCAATGCCGGGCTGTATGACGCGATCTGGCAGGCCTTCGTGGTGCTGCTGCCGGTGCGCACCGTGGGCGTGATGGGCGATGGCCGCACCTACGACATGGCCTGCGCCCTGCGCGCCGTGACCAGCACGGACGGCATGACGGCCGATATCTACCCGTTCGACATGGCCTTCCTGTCGCGGGTGTCTGGCCGGATTGTGAACGAGGTGCGCGGCATCAACCGCGTCACCTACGACATCACCAGCAAGCCGCCCGGCACGATTGAGTGGGAGTAGGGGAGTGGCGTAGGTTAGCGTGGAATATCGGAGGAAAAGCAGTGGCTTAGCGTTTCGTCGGTTGATGATCCGACATCGATGGTCAATCCGTGTCGCGCTTTCCTGAGCAGCTGAAATATTTCATGAAACAAATTGTGTCGGCCGTCGGGTTTGTCCCTAGCCAAACCATTTGACGGTCATTTTGACGGTCTTTGAATGCGCCCGAGCGACGCCTAGAGAAAATACCGTCAAAATGCGTGGCTAGGTCCGACGGTATGTTCGTTCGGCCGGGACGCACTTTCCCGATCGGTAAATTTGGCGAGGCCAGTTCGTTCACGAGCAACAGTGTTCGGGCTGAGTTTAGAGGGAGAAATCGGTGCAATCACGTCGGCGCCGGATGGTGACTTTGCGCCAGTTGTCACCGGACATCGAGGCCACCCCCTGACTATCCAACTCGCGTCGGCCGATAGCGCAGGGCCTCGACCACCAGCGAAAACGCGGCCGAGGGCTGCTGGCGGCTGGGGTAGTAGAGGTGATAGCCCGGGAAGGGGGGGCACCAGTCGGCGAGGACGCGGACCAGCCGTCCGTCTGCCATCTCGTCGGCGACCAGATCCTCCATCACGCAGGCGAGCCCCAGGCCGTCCATCGCGGCGCGCACGACCATCCGCGAACTGTTGAAGATCAGCTGGCCGTCCACCCGCACCCGCAGCTCGCGGGCACCCTTCTCGAACTCCCAGGCGTAGAGCCCCCCGGCCGTGGGCATCCGGATGTTGATGCAGCGATGGTCGGCGAGGTCCGCCGGCGTCCGCGGCCTCGTCCGCCCCTCGAAGTAGCCGGGAGCCCCCACCACGGCCATCCTTAGGTCGGGCCCGATCCGGACCGCCACCATGTCCCGGGCGATGGACTCGCCGAGACGGATGCCGGCGTCGAAGCGCTCGGTCACGATGTCGGTCAGGCTGGAGTCGATCACCAACTCCACATGCAGGTCGGGGAAGTCGCGCACCAGAAGCACCAGAACCGGCCAGAGAACCGAATGCGCGGCATGCTCCGATGTCGTCATGCGGATCGTGCCCGCAGGCTTGTCCCGCAGGTCGCTCAGGGCGGCGACGCCGTTGTCGATGTCGGAAAAGGCCGGTCCGATGGTTCGCAGGAGCCGCTCGCCGGCTTCGGTCAGGGCGACGCTGCGGGTGGTCCGGGCGAGCAGCCGCAGCCCGAGGCGGGTCTCAAGTCGGCGGACCGTATGGCTCAGGGCCGACTGGGAGGTCCCCAGCTTGGCCGCCGCCCGGGTAAAGCTGCCCTCCTGCGCCACAGCCATGAAGGCCAGGAGATCGCCGGCTTCCTCGCGGTGCATTCATGAACCTCAAGTATGACTTCATGCCGAATCTAGCGACTAATCAGAAAAATCGACAGGGCCTATCTTCCCCCCATCGAAACACGACCCCGGCCGTCCCTGGCGCGCCGGGCGGCGGTCTGGAGGAGTGTGAAGATGAAGCTGCGCAAACTTGGCGCGAACGGTCCCGAGGTCTCCGCCATTGGCCTGGGCTGCATGGGGCTCAGCTTCGGCTACGGCCCGGCGACGGACCGCGAGGTCGGAATCTCCCTCATCCGGGCGGCGTTTGAGCGGGGCGTGACCTTCTTCGACACGGCCGAAGCCTATGGTCCGGGCGCCAACGAGGAACTCGTCGGTGAGGCCGTCGCGCCCTTCCGGCACCAGGTCGTCATCGCCACCAAGTTCGGCTTCGCCGGAGGGCTGACCACGGCTGGCCTCGACAGTCGCCCCGAGACCATTCGCGCCGTCACCGAGGCGTCCCTCAAGCGCCTGCGGACCGACCGGATCGATCTCCTCTACCAGCACCGGGTCGATCCGAACGTGCCGATGGAAGACGTCGCCGGGACGGTGAAGGCGCTGATGGCCGAGGGGAAGGTGCGCCACTTCGGCCTGTCCGAAGCGGGCGTGGACAGCATCCGGCGGGCCCATGCGGTCCAGCCCTTGGCCGTGCTGCAAAGCGAGTATTCCCTCTGGTGGCGGGAGCCGGAGACTACGGTCCTTCCGGTGCTGGAGGAACTCGGCATCGGCTTCGTTCCGTTCAGCCCGCTGGGAAAGGGCTTTCTCACCGGCAAGATCGACGAGACGACGGCGTTCGACAGCACCGACTTCCGCAACAGCGTGCCGCGCTTCGCTGCAGATGTCCGCCGGGCCAATCAGCGCCTGGTGGATCGGATCGGACGGATCGCCCAGCACAAGGGAGCGACACCCGCACAGATCGCCCTGGCATGGCTCCTGGCGCAGAAGCCGTGGATCGCGCCGATCCCCGGAACGACCAAGCTCCATCGCCTTGAGGAGAACCTCGCCGCCGCCGCCGTCGAACTGACCGAGAGCGATCTGCAGGAGATCGGGGCCGCCCTCGCGGCCGTCGAGGTCCAGGGCGCCCGGTATCCGGCGCACCTGCAGCGCCATGTGGGCCGTTGAGCGCCACGATTGAGCTGCGAAAGAACAGGAGACCTGCCATGAACATCCGCAATCTGGGGCCATCCCGCCTCGCCGTTTCGGCCTTGGGCCTCGGCTGCATGGGCATGGGCGGCGTCTACGGACCGCCGTCCGACAAGGCCGAGATGATCCGGCTGATCCATGCGGCGCATGACCGCGGCGTCACCCTCTTCGACACCGCCGAGGCCTATGGCCCCTTCGTCAACGAGGCTCTGGTCGGCGAAGCCTTGGCTCCGATCCGCGCGGGCGTGGTCATCGCCACCAAGTTCGGCTTCGACATCAACCCGGAGACCGGTGCGCGGACCGGCGGGACGAACAGTCGGCCCGACCACATCAGGGCGGTCGCCGAGGCGTCTCTCCGGCGGCTTCAGACCGACCACATCGACCTGTTCTATCAGCACCGGGTCGATCAGGACGTGCCGATTGAGGAGGTCGCCGGCGCCGTTAAGGACCTCATCGCCGAAGGCAAGGTGCGGCACTTCGGTCTCTCCGAGGCCGGCGTGGACACGATCCGGCGCGCCCATGCCGTCCAGCCGGTGACGGCGGTCCAGAGCGAGTACTCCCTGTTCTGGCGCGAGCCGGAGGTCGCGCTGCTCCCGGCGCTGGAGGCGCTCGGGATCGGCTTCGTGCCCTTCAGCCCTCTCGGCGCCGGCTTCCTGACCGGCCAGATCACGGACGCGACGGTCTTCGCGCCCTCCGACTTCCGCAATAGCGTGCCGCGGTTCTCGCCTGCGGCTCGCAAGGCGAACATGGCGCTGGTGCAGGTCGTGAAGGGCGTGGCCGAGCGCCGGGGCGTGACGCCGGCTCAGGTGGCGCTCGCCTGGCTGCTGGAGCAGAAGCCCTGGATCGTCCCGATTCCGGGCACGACCAAGCTCCATCGCCTGGAAGACAATCTGGGCGCTGTCGACCTGACGCTCACCCCGGCGGACCTCGCCGAGATCGAGGCGGGCCTGTCGACCGTCGCGCTGCAAGGGGACCGCCTGCCCGCAGCGGCCCTGAAGATGACCGGCCTTTGACACCCACAGCGCCCAGGAGGGCAGAGACATGAAAATCCAGAGACACGGCGAAGCGGCGTCGCGGCAGGGCCCGGCGGAAACCTTCACCGGCGAAGTGCGGATCGACAGCCCCTTCGCCACCGAAGCCCCCGCTCGGGTCAGCGGGGCCGTCGTCACCTTCCAGCCCGGCGCCCGCACCCACTGGCATACGCACCCCCTGGGCCAGACCCTCATCGTCACCGAGGGTGTCGGCTGGACCCAGTGCGAGGGTGGTCCCAGGACCGAGATCCGTGCGGGCGACATCATCTGGTGTCCCTGCCAGAGGCGACACTGGCATGGGGCGACGCCGACCACTGCCATGACCCACATCGCCATCGCCGAAGCCCTCAACGGGAAGGTCGTCGACTGGATGGAGCCGGTGACGGACGCCCAGTACCTCGCCGGGCCTCTGGCCACGGACTGATCCCGGGCGGCGCCGGACAAGCCGGCGAAGCTGCCTCAAACGACGGAAAGGAAAACCGACATGTCAGACGTTGTCGTCATCATCGGACCGGGCCAGATCGGCCAGGCCATTGCCCGACGCGTGGGCTCGGGCAAGCGGGTGCTGCTGGCCGATCTTCGACGGGAGAGCGCACAGGCGGCGGCGGACGTCATGGCGGATGCAGGCTTTGACGTCTCCGTCGCCACGGTGGACGTGGCCTCCCGCGCCAGCGTGGAAGCGCTTGTGGCGACGGCGACCGGACTGGGCTCCGTCACAGGCCTCGTCCATGCCGCCGGGGTCTCCCCGAGCCAGGCGCCGCCGGCGACGATCCTGCGCGTTGACCTCTATGGCGTGGCCCTCGTGCTCGAAGCCTTTGGCGAAGTCATTGCACGGGGCGGGTCAGGCGTGGTCATCGCCTCCCAGTCCGGCCACCGGCTCCCGGCCCTGACCGCCGAGCAGAACAAGGCGCTGGCCCTGACACCCGTCGAGGATCTTCTCAGCCTGCCGTTCCTTCAGCCGGATCAGGTCACGGACCCGCTGCACGCCTACCAGCTGTCCAAGCGCGGCAATGCCCTGCGCGTCCAGGCCGAGGCGGTCCGGTGGGGACGCAGGGGCGCCCGGATCAACACCATCAGCCCCGGGATCATCATGACCCCTCTTGCGCGGGATGAACTCACCGGTCCCCGAGGCGCTGGCTACCGCCGCATGATCGAGGTGTCCGCCGCCGGCCGCGCCGGAACGCCCGACGAGGTCGCTCACGTGGCGGCGTTGCTCATGGGCCCCGACGGCGGCTTCATCACGGGTAGCGACGTCCTGATGGATGGCGGGGTGACGGCGGCCTACTGGTTCGGCGACCTGGCGCCCAAGTGACCCGGCCTCACGCCGAAGTCTGACGGTGATTGCAGGGGTTCAACGTCCGCTCCGGGTCGATTCTGCGCCTTGGGTTCGTGCCGGAAAGCCGACGTTCCGGCGCGCGTTGCTCACTTCCAACAACCAGACATTCCGAACGGCGACTATGAGCCCAGCCCAGAAATTTGCGGAGTCTGCTTTTGGGCGCGCCAGGTCAGGCGCGACTCGCCGAACCGTCGGCCGCGTCAAGATTTGGCTGGAGCACGGGCTCGAGGAGCCACCTCGCTCGGTTTTCAGCCGTCTTCGGATTGCGGTGTAGATGGCGCGGTCGACCCGGCCGCCCGTTGTTGAGTTTTCGATCTCCTGCTATTTTTACTGAAAAACGCGGTGACGGTGTCGAAAGTTCAGCGGTCGCACGACGGCATCGCAGAAAGTTGTAGACCTACCTGAAGAAAAAGGTGTTTTCGCCATTCTGACGGTATTTTTTGGTCGGCCGTTCTTACCGCAGGTTATTTCGGTCGGGGCGAAACGAAGGGGCGAGTTTGAGATTGCTGCCGATAGACGGCGCTAGGATGAATTTTTTAGAATTCGAAATTTCCCAATGAAAACAACAACCCGAATTTTTGACGGTAAGGCTGACGGGGAAAGTGGAGCGGCGTGGGAGATTTTATAAATAAAAACAGCCCATTACGGGGCTGCGGAACAATTGAGTGGGAATGAGGAGCGTTCGGCGCAGGTTTTGACACTCTACGATACGATCGTCATCGGTGGCGGGCTTGGCGGTGTGCGCACTGCCAGTCTGCTCGCCGAGGCCGGCCAGGATGTCGTGCTGCTTGAAGCGGACACACGTCTCGGCGGACGTGTTCTTTCGGTGCAGCCGACGCCTGCCTGGTTGGTTGGGTGGCCGGCTGGACATGGGGCCGGCATGGCTTTGACCAGATATGCAGCCGCGCATGCGGCATCTGGCCGCTTCGTTGGGGCTGACCGCCTACGAGCAGCAGGCGACGGGTGACGTTCTGGTCGAACGGAGCGCCGCCCGCCCCGCGCAACGAGGGCGTGGCTATGCGCAGGAGCCGGCTTCGTTTCGCATCGATGGCGGCATGATCGCCTTGATCGACGGATTGGCGGCCAGATTGCCGCAAGGTGTCGTGCGGCTGGGCCAGAAGGTGATCAGCGTTGAACGCGGGGCAGACGGCATCGCCGTGACTGTTCGCTCGGCTGACGCGAGCGAAGCGGTGGTTCTGGGCCGGCATCTGGTGATGACGGCGCCGCCACGGGTGGCAGCGGCATCGATTTCGTTTTCGCCGGCCCTGCCGGTGCGGATGGAGCAGGCGATGCGGAACACTTCCACCTGGATGGCCGGACAGGCCAAGTTCGCGGCGAGCTATGAGCGTCCGTTCTGGCGGGAGTCTGGCTTGTCCGGAGCGGCCCGCAGCGCCGTGGGGCCGCTGGTCGAGATCCATGACGCCTCCACACCAGACGGCCCAGCAGCCCTGTTCGGCTTTGTCGGCCTGAGTGCCGACCAGCGCGCCACGATCGGGCCAGACTGGGAGCGTGCGGCGCTGGCGCAACTGGTGCGTCTGTTTGGCGATGAGGCCGGTCGGCCAACGGCGGTGATCGCCCAGGATTGGGCGCAATCACCGTTGACGGCCACGCCGGACGACTGGCCCCCGCTCACGAGCCATCCGCGTTATGGCGCGCTCCCGGATGCGGGCCCGGCCTGGCGGGACTGTCTGTTCTGGGCCTCGACGGAAACGGCGCCCGAGCATGGCGGCTATCTGGAAGGCGCTCTCGAAGCAGCCGAGATCGCGGCTGGTCATTGCCGCGACGTCAGGTAGTTATCAGCCGCTTGCGCCTACCGCCCCATGAAGGCGTTGAACGTGATCAGCGTGGTGGTGTCGGCCACCCCTTCCAATGTCTGCACGCGCTCGGTCACGAACAGGCCGGTGTCCTGTTCCGGGGCGAGGTAGAATTTCGCTAGCAGGTCGTATTGACCGGAGGTGGAATACAGCTCCGACAATTCCTCGATCTCATCGGCCGCGCGTTGGGCCACGCGATAGGCCTGGCCCATCTCGCATTTAATCTGGACGAAAATCGCGCGCATCAGTGAACTCCATCGGTTGGGCCAAGCATGCCACGAAGACGGCGTGAGGCCCAACCGTTGTGGCTCAGTGTGATTGCAGCGCAGCCAGACGTTCTGAAAGGCTGGTGCCGACGACTGGTTTTCCGGCGGCGATCGCCAGGGCGGCGGCGATGTTTGGGTCGTCCTGTTCGGGTTGGGTCGGCCGCAGCATCCGGGCCTTGGATGTTGCGGCGTCGGCTGATTGCAGGTCGCGGGCGGCGGCGTCCTGCATCGATTGCAAGGCCACCGTCAGGCCTGACGTGGATTTCACCAGGCCTGCTGCCTGACGGGCGCTTTCAGCCTGGCGTTCCGCCATGTCCTTCTGCTGCGCCGCACGCTGCATGTCGCGTTGCGCCTGGCCCAAGGCGCTGCGGGCGGCACGCAGCTTGCCGCCCGCAGCGGCGTAGGTTTGTTCGAGCATTTCCAGGAAGCTTTTGGCGTCTGCCGCCTCGTTCTTTTCGCGGTCGATCTCGGGTGCCATTGTCTCCAGCATCCCCACCAAAGTGGCCAGGCTTCCTTCAAGGGCGGCCTTCTGAACCGGGTCGGGCGAGGCGTCCATCTGTCGCTGCAGCTGTTCGGCGGCGGCCATGCGCTGGGTTGAGAGGGCCTGGATGGCTTGGGCCTCGCGCAATTCGCGGTCGAATTCCTGGCGCGCCTTGGCCACCTGAAGGCCGAGTGCGTCCAGATTTTGCTCCATGGTTTTCAGTTCGGCCTCGGTGGCGCCCTCCGGATCCCACCGCACCAGCGCTTCGACGCCGGCGTTGACGGCAGAGTTGGCTTTGACACTCAGAAAATTTCCCATGAACTTCAACATGTTGTTTTTTCCCCACGTGTGATGTCAGAAAATCCTGCTCAGTTCGGCACCATGGCGCCTGCGTTCAGCAGCCCCATTGCAATCTGGCTGGCGGACAGAACCAACGCCGCAGCCACATTTCCGGCCTCGATGCGCGCGCGCAGCCCCCGCAGCACGCCAGAGACGATCCCGACCGTCACCAGTTGCAGCAGCAGCGCGACGATGCCCCAGAGGGCGATGTCGATCACCGTGAAGCTGGTGGCGAGCAAGGCCGCCATTGGCAGGGCCAGGGCCAAGATTGTGCCAGCCAGAACAATGCCGCCGGCCACGTTGCCGTCTTTCACAAGGCTCAGCTCACGCAGCGGCGTGAGTGCGGTGTAGGCCACAACCGACCCCGCCAGCAGCACCAGCGCGGTCGCGTATTGCAGCAGGAGCAGCGGCAGCCCGGTACCCAAGATATACAGCGCGTTGGCGATCTGATCGTTCATGCGGCACCTATATCGGGGTGGCAGGGAAGGAGAGCGCGGCTGAATTTATATCGATTCCAGCATGAATTTCCACCCATGCCTGAGCGCCATCGCTGATTGCGGACACCAGAATGAACGCGGTGTCGGGGGCGGGGGGCGCGGCTCCGGTGGGCATGCCATACAGCATGGTCTGCAGCCTGCGACGGCTCTGCGTCAGGTCTCCTGCTGGCGAAAGGGACTGGCGTGTCTCTGCCATGTCCCGCGGCGGGATGCGGCCCGGCCCCGGTGCCCAGAGGCGGTCATACAGCCGGCCGTCCTTGGTCTGGAACTGCGGCCAGCCAAGCATGCCCTGTGCCGGGTCCAGCCAGGCCGCCCATTCCTCGGGGCTGGACGGCGTGACTTCGTCGAGCCGCGAGAACCAGCGGCATTCGTCGGGCGTGCCGTCCGGGGCCAGATGCAGTTGGAAGAAGCCTTCCTCGTTCGGCATATACAGACGATGAAGCTGAACGGCGCCGTCCTCCACCAAACCCACAGCCGCGACGCTGAGTGTCAAACAGCGTCGAAAAGTTTCCAGGTAACAGCGTCCAAAAGTTTCCGGTCGTGCCCCAGATCGTGGTGTAGCAGCGGTGGGTAAGTCGCCCGCCGGAGC
>JBBART010000039.1:0-19455 GCA_040399685.1 Acetobacteraceae bacterium | reverse complement strand
AGCTTGAATCAGATTTCGATCCGAGCCGGAACCCCGAATGTCAACGCGCTCTAGTGAGAAGACCATGACGGTGCGTCTGCTGACAAGCTGGCGATTGCGGAAAGGCACCTCTATAAAGAGCCAAGTGAGATATGCCAGCACGAAGGTTGTGGCAATTAGCAGGGCGTAAAACTGAGGACCGACCGGATCGACTGCGTGGACGCGGGCCAGTGCGAAGAGTGGTTGGTGCCATATATAAAAGCTGTAGCTTATCAGCCCGACGCTCACCATGACTTTGCTGGCAAGCAGTCGATGGGCCAATGTGCCTTCCACTGCGAAGGCGATGATGAGGACGGCGCCGCCCACTGGGAACAGGATCCATGGGCCGGGCGAGAGGTATGACTGGTCAAAAACCGTGACCGCAAAGGCAATCATCGCCAAGCCGACAAGGCTGGCCACTTCCTCCAGAAGCCCGTTAGAAGACGGCGCGGTGCGATAGTTCATCCAGTAGGCCACTATGGCGCCGGCCAGAAGCTCCCAACCACGCGTGGGCAAGATGTAGAAGACTATCTCGGGGAAATGCGATACGCTCCAGGTAGCCGACGCCAGACTCAACACGAAGAGCAGAACCATCACATGGAGAACGTGGTTGCGGGAATATTTCCACAACACCATCAGAAGCAGTGGAAAAAGCATGTAATATTGCTCTTCGACGCCCAGGCTCCATGTATGGAGAAAAGGCTTAAAAATGCTGTCGAGACTCCAGTAATCCGATGTTATAGCTAGCAGGATGTTGTTCGAGAATAGGGATGTCGCGACCAACGACTGGCCGTAATTTTTGAACTCGTCGGGCATCATCCACAGGTAGGCGAACGGCACAGTGGCCGCCATAGCCAAAAATAACAGGCAATACCGCGATCGTTCTTAGGCCATCAATCTCACGCCTGTATTGCATAAATCAAAAATCTCCAATTGATCGTCCAACCGCGCGCAACGACCGGTTAACGTAACCGGCTAATTTGGAACAGGTTTGGGCCGCTTCCACCAATGCTTTTTCAGAGCATGAATGGGTTACACCCGTTATGAATATGATGTCGGTTTTTTGTTGGGAAATCCAGGTGGTGTCGTCCATCGACGTGGTGGCAGCGGCCATGGCGGCGGCTCTGATCAATCGCATCTTGGTTCGTTCCCCAGTCCGCTCCAGGCGGACGCATTTAACGCCGATCGCAGGGAAACCGCGAAAGCGCGCGAACGCAATTCATAATTGTTCCGCCGCGGCTGATTTTCACGCTGACGGAGAGGCCGTCGCGTCCAATGGGTGGTTGATCAGGATCAAGGTGGTGCCGGCTGCTGCCTGCGATGATACGGACAGAGAGCATGAGTGGGCGCGTTCGAATGAATGTCACATGAAGGTGGAGAAGACGCTGCGTGCAGCCCCTGCCGCGCAGTCCCCCGGCGCGCCGCCCAAAGCCCAACGCCCGACCGGCCGCCTGATCGCGGTCGCCGCACTTCTGGCCTTCGGTGCCGCAGGTGGCGCTTGGTGGTGGACGCATCGCCCCTTGCCGCTGCCCGCCGGCATCGTGGCCAGCAACGGACGGCTGGAAATGGACGAGATCGACATCCAGACCAAGTTCGCCGGGCGGGTGAAGGAGCTCCTCGTCGATGAGGGGGCCACGGTTCAGCAGGGGCAGGTGCTGGCACGGATGGATGTGTCCGATCTCTACGCCTCCTTGGCACACGCCCAGGCCATGATCGTCGCGGCAGAGCAGACCATGGCCCAATGTCTGGCCGATCTTGACCAGGCGCGCACCATGGTCACGCTGATGCAGCAGGAAATTGCCCGCACCACAGCACTGCTGCCCAAAGGCTTCGAAACACAGCAAAAGATGGACCAGCAGCGCCAGCAGCTCAACGCGTCGCTCGCCTCCGTCCGCGCGGTCGAGGCGCGCTACGCTTCGGCCCAGGCCTCGCGGGAGGCCGCGCGCCAGGATGCGGCGTTGATCGCGGTCAATATCGCCGACAACACCCTGACGGCTGCCCGCAGCGGGCTGATCCAATATCGTCTGGCCGGTGTGGGCGAGGTGCTGCCATCGGGCGGCAAGGTGTTCACCCTGCTCGACACGCATTACGCCTACATGGATGTCTTCCTGCCCACCTTCGAGGCCGGGCTGTCGGTGCCGGGACGTGAGGCCCGCATCGTGCTGGATGCACGGCCGACCAAACCGCTGGCGGCCCATGTCGTGTTCCTGGCGTCGCAAAATCAGTTCACCCCGAAGATGGTCGAAACCCGCACCGAGCGCGACAAGCTGATGTTCCGCGTTCGCGTGCGGGTCGACGATGACGCCCTGGCCGGCGATGGGCCTCCGCAGGCCGGGATGCCTGGCATGGCCTTTATCCGCGTCGATCCCGCCGCGCGCTGGCCGGATCTGTCCCGACCGGTGCAATGACATGGCGCTGGTCGCATCGGTTGTCGATGTCAGCCACTATTACGGCGACACGCTGGCGTTGGACCATGTGAGCCTGGACGTGCCCAAAGGCGGGATCATGGGCCTGATCGGCCCGGACGGCGTTGGCAAATCCACCTTGCTCGGCCTGCTGGCCGGCGCGCGGGCGGCGCAATCCGGCCTGGTGAGGGTGCTGGGCGGCGACATGGCGCAGACAAGGCACCGCGAGGCGGTGTGCGGCACCATCGCCTTCATGCCGCAGGGGCTGGGCCGCAACCTCTATCCTGATCTCACGGTGCGCGAGAACATCGATTTCTTCGCCCGCCTGTTCGGCCATGCCAAGGCCGAGCGGGCGCTGCGGATCGAGGCCCTGCTGGACGCCACATCGCTGCACCCGTTTCAGGACCAGCCGGCGGGCAAGCTCTCCGGCGGCATGCGCCAGAAGCTGGGCCTGTGCTGTGCGCTGGTGCACGATCCGCAATTCCTGATCCTGGACGAGCCCACCACCGGCGTAGACCCGTTGAGCCGGCGCCAGTTCTGGCAGTTGATCGACCGCATGCGCGCCGTGCTGCCCAACATGACGGTTCTGGTCGCCACCGCTTACATGGAAGAGGCGGCACAGTTCGACACGCTCGCCGTCATGAACGCAGGGCGCATCCTGTCGGTGGGCACCCCCGCCGCCTTGCGGGCCGCCACCGGCACGGAGACGATCGAGGCCGCCTTCATCTCCCTGTCCACCCATGGCGCCGCGCCGCCGACGGTGGTGATTGCCCCGCGTGACGCCAATCACACCGATCTGGCCATCGAAGCCATCGGGCTGACGCGCCGGTTCGATGATTTCACCGCCGTGGACCATGTTGATTTCGCCATTGCCGCCGGTGAGATCTTCGGCTTTCTCGGCAGCAACGGCTGCGGCAAGACCACCACGATGAAGATGCTGACCGGCCTGCTGCCCGCCACCGCCGGCACCGCCAAATTGTTCGGCCGCCCGGTGGACCCGCGCAACATCGATCTGCGCCGCAGGATCGGCTATATGAGCCAGTCCTTCTCGCTGTGGAGCGAACTGACGGTGCGGCAAAATCTGGTGCTGCACGCAAGGCTGTTCCAGGTGCCGAGCGGCCGGGCCAAGGCGCGGATCGACTTTTTGGTCGAGCGTTTCGGACTGGCCGCCTATCGGGATGCCGAAGCCGCCGCCATTCCCCTCGGCGTCCGCCAGCGCCTCTCGCTCGCCGTCGCGGTGGTCCACGAACCCGACCTGCTGATCCTCGACGAGCCCACCTCCGGCGTGGACCCTTTGGCGCGCGACCGGTTTTGGGAACTGCTCGGCGAATTGTCCCGCGACCAGGGCGTGACGATCTTCGTCTCCACCCATTTCATGAACGAGGCCGCGCGCTGCGACCGGATCGCCTTCATGCATGCCGGCCGTGTGTTGGCCACCGGCACGCCCGCGGCCCTCGTGACGGCCAGCGGCAAGGCGTCGCTGGAAGATGCGTTCATCGCCTGCCTGGAACAGGCGCAGGCACCCCAGGCCATCCCGGCCGACGCGCCGATCCAGTCCCGTCCCGCAGCCGCCCCCGCAATCACCCCCGCAACCACCCTGGCCCACGCCACCATGCGCGCCGGCGGCCGGCGCATCGTGGCCTACGCCCTGCGCGAATTGCTGGAACTCTGGCGCGACCCCGTGCGCCTGGGATTTGCCGTGCTGGGCACGATCTTCCTGATGCTGGTGCTGGGCTTCGGCATCAACACCGATGTCGAACATCTCGCCTTCGCCGTGCTGGACCGCGACCGCACCCCCGAAAGCCGCGCCTATCTCCAGGAACTGCGCGGCTCGCGCTATTTCGACGAACGGGCCGAACTCACCGACCAGGCAGCCCTCGCACAGCGCATGGCCAGCGGCGAACTCAAGGTGGCCATCGAACTGCCGCCCGGCTTCGGCCGCGACCTGCGCCGCGGGCGCCCGGTCGAAGTCGGCGCCTGGATCAATGGTGCCATGCCGTTTCACGCCGAAACCGCGCACGGCTATCTCAACGGCGTGCATCTGGTGTTCCTGCGCGACCTCGCTCTGTCGCAAGGCCGCCCCACCACCTCGAATGTCGCGACCATCGAAACCCGTTTCCGCTACAACCAGGACTTCCGCAGTGCGGAGGCCATGGTGCCAGGCGTGATGGCGCTGCTGCTGGCCTTGATCCCCGCCATTCTGATGGCCCTGGCGGTGGTGCGCGAGAAGGAACTCGGCTCGATCATCAATCTCTACGTCACGCCCACGCGACGCATCGAATTCGTCATAGGCAAGCTTCTCCCCTACGTCGCCATCGCCTTTCTGGATTTCTTCTGCCTGACGGCCATGGCCATCATCATCTTCGACGTGCCGCTCAAAGGCAGCTTTCCCACGCTGACGCTGGGCGCGCTGATCTACGTGACAGCCACCACATGTTACGGCCTGCTCATTTCCACCTTCGCCAGCACCCAGCTTGCCGCCCTGTTTGGCACCGCCATCCTCACCTTCCTGCCGGCGATGCAGTTCTCCGGCATGCTCTCGCCGGTGTCGTCGCTGTCCGGCATGGGCTGGCTGATGGGGCGGCTGTTTCCCATGAGCTACTTCCTGCCTGTGTCTGTCGGCGTGTTCACCAAGTCGCTTGACATGACAGTGCTGCTGCCGAACCTGCTGATGCTGGCGCTGTTCGTGCCGGTGTTGCTGATCATCAGCGTCAACCTGCTGCGAAAGCAGGGTGTATGAGGCGCCTGGCCATCATCTATTGGCTTGGCGCCAAGGAGATCCGCAGCTTCCTGCACGACCGCGTGCTGCTCGCCTTCGTCATCTATGCCTTTTCGCTGGCGGTGATCGCCATGGCGCAAAGCGTGGCGCAGGAACTCAACAGCGCCACCATCGCCATCGCCGATGACGACCATTCTGAACTCTCCCGCGTGATCGGCCAAAGCTTCCTGCCGCCGTATTTCCGGCCCGCCACCAGCACGTCCTTCGCCGCGATGGACCATCTGCTGGACAGCGCCGCCACCACCTTCGCCGTGTCCATTCCGCCGCATTTCGAGCGAGATGTAAAAGCCGGTCACACCCCCAGCCTACAGGTGAACGTGGACGCCACGGCCGCGATGCAGGCCGGCATCGGCGCTAGCTATATCGATCAGATCGCTGCCTCCGTGATCGCCCGCATTGGCGCCGGCCAGGACACGCCGCCCGCGCTGCCGGTCACGCTCGCCGTACGCATCCTTTACAACCCGAACACAAGCTCCGCCTGGTTCACCAGCGTGATGGGCATCATCAGCAACATCACCATGCTCGCCATCATCCTCTCGGGGGCTGCCGTTCTGCGTGAACGCGAGCATGGCACCATCGACCATCTTCTGGTGATGCCACTGACGCCGCTGGACATCGCCCTGGCCAAAATCTGGGCGAACGGGCTGATCATCACGCTGGCGGCCGGGTTGTCGTTGGTGGTGGTGGTGCAGGCGCTGCTGCGCATTCCCATCATCGGCTCGGTGCCGCTGTTTCTGTGCGGCGTCGTGCTTTATCTGTTCTTCGCCACCGCCATCGGCATCTATCTCAGCACCATCGCCCGCAGCATGCCACAACTGGGGCTGCTCTACTTGCTGGTGGCGCTGCCGATGAACATTCTGTCGGGCAGCAACACGCCGCTGGAAAGCATGCCGCACGTGCTGCAGGTCATCATGCAGTTCTCGCCCAGCACGCATTTTGTCAGCTTCGCGCAGTCCATTCTTTATCGGGGTGCAGGGATCGAAGTGGTGTGGAAGGACTTCCTCGTCACAGCCGCAATGGGCCTGGTGGTCTTCGCACTGGCTTTGCTGCGGTTTCGCAGGGCTATGGCGGCGGCGTAGGGTGAGGCATAAAAAGGAAAGTGTTCTTTTTTAGAAAAAAGAACCAAAAAATTTCATACATTTGGGCGGGGCGGGGTATCGGCCGAGACCCATGACCCAATAGATGAAAGTCTTTTTGTTTCTTTTTCTTCAGAAAAAGAAAGTTCTTCCTTACTTTTTTCAGCATATTCTCGGCAACTGGGCGCCGCTCAACATATCGATCGCCCGCGCAACGCCGAACGGCCCCCGGCACGAAACCTGCCCAGCCGGGCCTTCCCGCACGACGCCAATCACCGCAGCCATGGCCGCAACCGCATGACGGTGCAGGACAGCCACCGCACGCTCGGCATCCTCCGCTGCGACAAACACCACGAACCGTCCTTCATTCGCCACATGCAGCGGATCGAACCCCAAAAGGTCGCACGCGGCACGCACCGCGTCATGCACCGGGATCGCTGTTTCATCGAGCGCAATCGCCACCCCCGCCGTCTCGGCAATCTCCACCATGGCACTCGCCAGCCCGCCCCGTGTGAGATCGCGCAGGCACCGCACGGCAATGCCGGCCTCGATCAACGCCAGAACCGCTGCTGCCAGCGGCGCGCAGTCGCTTTCAATTGGCATCTCGAACCCCAGACTCTCCCGCGCCGCCATCACAGCAATGCCGTGCCGTCCGATATCGCCGCTGAGGATCACCATATCGCCTGCCCGCACGCTGGCAGGGCCAATAGGCGCGGACGCCACCACATGGCCAATGCCGCTGGTGTTGATGAACATTCCATCCGCCTTGCCACGCTCGACCACCTTGGTATCGCCCGTCACCAACCGCACCCCGGCTTCCCAGGCCGCCTGCCGCATCGAGGCCACGATGCGGCGCAGCAGATCAAGCGGCAGGCCTTCTTCCAGAATAAACCCCACGCTGAGGAACAGCGGCCGCGCGCCGCACATCGCCAGATCGTTGACTGTGCCGTAGACGGCCAGCGTGCCGATATCGCCACCCGGAAACACCAGCGGGCGGATCACATAGGAATCGGTGGTGAAGGCGATGGGGCCGGCCACGTCCAGCACCGCCCCGTCATGACAGCGTGCGATCTCCGGATCGGCGAAACCCGGCCGAATGATCGTCTCCAGCAGACGCGCCATCGCCCGTCCGCCGCCGCCATGCGCAAGCTGCACCGTCTCGGCCGAACCCGTCATCGTCCGATTCCAGCGCGAGGGTGACGGTGATAGGCTGCGCAGGCGCCCTCGGCAGAGACCATCGTCACCCCCAACGGCCGGTCCGGCGTGCAGGATGTCCCAAAGGCCTGGCATTCGGGCGGCTTCTTCTCCCCGCGCAACACCTGGCCGCTGATGCAGGGACCTGCGACCTCGGTTCCAACGCTGACAGCGCCAAACCGCTGCTCGGCATCGAGATCGCGATAGGCGGGGGCCAGCCCAAGCCCGCTTGCGGCGATCGCGCCGATACCGCGCCACTGTCGCGGCACCACGCGAAACACCTCGCGGATCATTGCCAGCGCCGGCGGGTTGCCATTACGACAGACCGAGCGGCAATACTGGTTCTCCACCTCGGCCCGACCGGCCTCAAGTTGGCGCAGGCACAGAAAGACACCTTCCAGAATATCCAGCGGCTCGAACCCCGTCACCACAATCGGCACGCCATGCCGCGCCGCAATCGGTTCGTAGTCCGCATATCCCATCACCACGCACACATGCCCAGCGCCGAGGAAACCCTGAATCCGGTTGCCGTCCGCCGCCAAGATCGCGTCCATCGCCGGCGGCACCAGCACGTGCGACACCAGCATGGAAAAATTGCCAATCCCCTCGCGCCGCGCCCGATACGCCGCCATGGCATTGGCCGGCGCCGTGGTCTCGAAGCCTATGGCAAACAGCACCACCTCGCGCCCCGGCTCGGCCCGCGCCAAAGCCAGCGCGTCAAGCGGCGAATGCACCACGCGGACATCCGCCCCTCGAGAGCGTGCGGTCAGCAAATCCCCGTCTGTCCCCGGCACGCGCAACATGTCACCGAACGAAGCCAGGATCACCCCCGGCCGCAGCGCGATCTCAATCGCCTTGTCGATATGCGCCACCGGCGTCACGCAGACCGGGCAGCCCGGCCCATGCACGAGGGTCACGTCATGGGGTAGAAGCGCATCCAGCCCATAGCGCAGAATGGCGTTGGTCTGCCCGCCGCATATTTCCATCAAAACCCAAGGCCGCGTCACAACCCGCGCAATCGCCGCGCTCATCGCCCCGACAGCAGCGGGATCGCGATATTCATCCACATATCTCATGGCCCGCCGATCTCCCGCAGATGCGCGAACACACGCCCAGCCTCGGCCGCGTCGATCACGGCGATCGCAAAGCCCACATGCACCAGCACATGCGCGCCAACCCCAGCCTCCGGCGCAAAGGCGAAATTGATCTCCTTGATGACGCCGCCGAAATCCACCCGCCCGGTGCGCAGGACCGGCTCGGACTCCGACAGGCTCAGGACAAGCCCAGGGATGGCGAGGCACATTCTACGTCTCCCGCTTCGCGCCACGCTGCCCAGGCCGCCTGGCCGAGTGCGATGCCGCCGTCATTGGGGGGGATCTGGCGATGCCAGACAGGCTCGAAACCAGAATCCCGCAACGCCGCCACCGACGCCTCGCTCAGAAACCCGTTCTGGAAACATCCGCCGCTCAGGATCACCCGCCGTTCTCCAACCCGCCGGGCCACCGCCACGATGGCCGCAGCCAAACCCAGATGCAGCGCCGCCGCGATGGCCGCGATCTTTGCCCCGGCGCGCAGATCGGCCAAAGCTGCCTCCAGCGCCGGCTGCCAGTCGATCACCATCGGGACTGTCGCGTCGCGGAGCGGGAATGGATAGGCGGGCGCCGGTGCCGCACGCTCGGCGGCCCATTCCAGTTCGGCGGCGGCCTGCCCCTCATAGCTCGAAATTTGGCGAAGTCCGCACAGGGCAGCAAAGGCATCGAACAGCCGCCCCATGCTGGAACACACCGGCGCGTTCACCCCACGCTCCAGCATGGCGCCCAGAACGGCACGTTCGGCCGCCAAGAACGCGGCAACCGGCGCGAGATCGGCCATCGCCAGCGAATCCGCGCCGAATGCCGCGAACAACAGCCCCAGCGCCGCCCGACGCGGCTCGTATGCCGCCGCCTCGCCGCCGGGAAGGGGAAAATGACGCAGATGTCCCACCCGTCGCCACCCCGCCTGCGTGACCAGCAGGAACTCACCGCCCCAAACGGTGCCATCCGGCCCATAGCCGGTACCGTCCCACGCAACGCCCATGGCAGGCGGCGTCAGATCATTCTCCACCATGCAGGCGGCGATATGGGCAACATGATGCTGCACGGCCACGACCGGCAACCCCATCGCCTCGGCCATCTGGCTCGACGCATGATCAGGATGAAGATCGCGCGCCACCAGCCTCGGGCGGACGTCGAACAGGCGGCACGCATCCGCGATTGCCGCTTCATGCGCAGCGCGCCCCGCCACGGTGTCCAGATCGCCCACATGCTGACTGAGAACGAACCCACCCGACCGCGTGATGGCCACCGTCGCCTTGAGATGCCCACCGACCGCCACGATGCCGGCCGGTGTGTTCGCTGCCTGGATCGGCTCCGGCGCATAGCCGCGGGCGCGCCGCAACACCAACGGCCGTGCGCACACCACCCGCACAACCGAATCATCCGCCGGCCGCATGATGGGGCGATCATGCCCCAGAACCTGGTCCGCGATGCCCGCAAGTCGCCCCATGTCCTGTTCCCGAAACACGATCGGCTCGCCACCGCGGTTGAAGCTGGTCGCCACAACCGAAATCCCCAGATCCCGCATCAGCAGATGATGCACCGGCGCATAGGCCAGCATCGCCCCGATCCAGGGCGTTCCCTGCGCCAGCACGGCGCTGCGCGCGCGCAGCAGCACGATCGGTCGTGCCGGGCTTGTGAGCAGCCCGGCCTCGACCGGGCCAACCTCGCAACACCCCTGGATGGTGGCGAGCGACGGAAACATGACCGCGAACGGCTTGTCGCCCCGCTGCTTCCACTGCCGCAACCGGGCCACCGCCGCCGCATTGTGTGCATCGACCAGCAGGTGAAAGCCGCCGATCCCTTTCACAGCCACGATCTGTCCCGCCCGCACGGCCGTTGCAGCCCCCGCCACCGCCGCGTGGTCACGCGCCAAGGGGCCTCCGGCTGCATCCCGCAATGAAAGTCGCGGCCCGCATGTCCAGCATGCAACCGGCTCGGCATGAAAGCGGCGATCACTGGGGCTCTCATATTCCGCCCGGCAAGCCCGACACATCGGGAAATGCCACATCGATGTCCGTGCCCGATCGTAGGGAAGGCCTTCCACAATGCTGTAACGCGGCCCGCATTGCGTGCAGGTGATAAACGGATGCAAGTAACGGCGGTCACGCGGGTTGAACAACTCGCGCAAACACGCAGCACATGTCGCGATATCCGGCGCGATGTCCGCACCGCCACCGCCGGGCATTTCGCTCGCGCGGATCGTGAAACCCGTCTCGCCGTTGGGCGCAACGTCCTGCGTGTCGATGGACACGACCATGGCTCGCACAGGCGCCGCATTCCGGATCACCGCCAGCAGTCTGGTAATCGCGACGGTCGCGCCCTCCACCTCGACCACAACGCCTTGGCCGGAGTTGCGCACCCACCCCGACAGGCCGAATTCAATGGCCCGGCGATAGATGAACGGCCGAAACCCCACCCCCTGGACGGTGCCGCGCACGAGGACGCGCAGCCTGCGGGCTGTGCCGACGTCGCCAAGGGGGGCAACGCCGGTCAGATCTCCACCTCCACGCTCTCAAGCCGGATGTCCTGCGCGCCGGCATGGTCGGGATCGGTTGAAACAGTCACATCCAGCCGTGCGCCCTCAGCCGGGGTGCCGGCAGCCGCCTGCTGGAAATGCTCGGCGAAGTGGGCGGCCGACATATGGCTCAGCGCGCCCAACCACACCGCCACGGCGGTCACGCGGTGTGCGTGCTCGCCTGACGCCACCGCATCGATGCGACGCATAAGCCCGGCCATGAGCGTGGCTTCATGCACGCACCGCCTCCTGCCCGACAATCTCTGCGCAGAGCCTGCGCGCAACCTCGTCAAGCGACGCACAGACCGGCGGCGACAGCGCATCTCCATATTGAAAATGCCCACCCTCGATGCCGAACACCACGCAGCAGGCGGGCAGCAGCCCCAGGATGCGGGTGAGTTCAATGCCCTCCATCAGGCCAAACCCGTGCGTCGACAGGCTGAACGCGTTCGCTGGCAGCGGTGCCGCGGCCACATCGAAGCGGTGCAGCGTGCCGCAGGCGGCGCCGGAGCAACACGCATCCACCAGGAATGCCGCTTCCATTCCGGCAAGCCGGGCCACCAGCGCTGTGGCATCGCCGTTATGCTCCACCACGGTCACGTCATCCGGCAGCATATGCCGCACGATCCGCGCCGCCCAGCACCCGGCCGCGTCATCGCCCCGGTCGGGATTGCCGACGCCGATCACGGTCCGTCTGGGGGTTGTCTGGGACATCGGTTCAAGTCCTTTCAAGATCAAGCCGGAGGAAATGAGTCGCGCAGGAAATGCACGGGTCGTGGTTACGAACGGTCTGCTCGCAGCGATGCCGCACATCGGCTTCCGGCAGATCGAGCCAGTCGCCGATGAAGCTGCTCAGATCGTCCTCGATGGACGCCTGGTTCTGCGAGGTGGGCGGCACGATGCGGGCCTCGGCAATGCTGCCATCCGCTTCCAGCCGATAGCGGTGATACAGCAACCCGCGCGGTGCTTCGGTGGCGCTGACACCAATGCCGGCACGCGGCACAACCGGCACGCAGGACTGCTCGGGTTCCACATAGCCATCGATGATGCGCAATGCTTCGTCGCAGGCGTAAAGCACCTCAACGGCGCGAACGATGATGCTGCAATAGGGATTTTTGCAAACGGGCCCCAACCCGGCCTCGTGCGCCGCCGCTTGTGCCACCGGCGACAGACGATCGAAATTCAGGCTGTAGCGGGCGAGGGGGCCCACCAGATACGCCCCGCCATCGCGCATCCGCGCCTGCAGCGCGGTCGAGCGCGCCACCTGCGTCTCGTCGAAGTGGTCGTCATAGTCGGCGGCACTGATATTCAGGCCGGTGTTCGAGACAATCCTGCCCTCGTTGAACGGATATTCCGCCGGATGCCGCAGCGCGACAAACCGGTAATCCCTTTCGCAATCGGGGAAGTCCAGCGACGCCGTCCAACGAACCGTCTCCAGAGCTGCATCGCGCGCCCATTTCAGCCGCTCGGCCAGAGGCTCAAGCGCACGCTTGTGTGGCACCTGATAAAATCCGCCAACCCTGACATTGATTGGGTGGATCTCGCGCCCCCCCAGCAGCGCCATGACCGCGTTGCCGACCTGCTTGAGTGAAAGCCCGCGCCGCACGATGTCGCCATGCGCGCGCGCCATCTCGATGGCGCCGGCATAACCGAGGAAATCCGGCGCGTGCAGCATATAGATGTGCAGCGTGTGGCTCTCGATCCATTCGCCGCAATACAGCAATCGTCGCAGATCGCGCAGTGGCCCGGCAATGCCCACTCCCAGCGCGCTCTCCATCGCATGCACCGCGCTCATCTGATACGCCACCGGGCAGATGCCGCAGATGCGTGCGGTGATATCCGGCGCCTCTGAAAACGCACGGCCCCGCAGCAGGGCCTCGAAGAAGCGCGGCGGTTCGAAGATGGAAAGCTCCGCACGCTCCACCTTGCCGTCGCGCACAACCACCTTGAACGCGCCTTCGCCTTCCACGCGGGCCAACAGATCAACCTTGATCGTCTTACGTGTCATGACGGGCGCTTTCGTCGCGAAATGCCGGCGCGTTGGCATTGAAACTGCGATAAACCCGCCGTAACGCAGCTTGATCCATTCCCAAAGATGCCAGCTGGCGGCTCAAGGAAGCCGCATTCGGCGTCTCCATCGGCCCATAACAACCATAACAGCCGCGATCATAGGACGGGCATAACGCGCCACACCCGGCCTGCGTCACCGGCCCCAGGCATGGCGTGCCCTGCGCCACCATCACGCAGACATTGCCCTTCAGCTTGCACTCCATGCACGTGCTGTGCGGCGGCGTCACCGGGCGCCGTCCGACCAGAAAGGCCGAGATCATTTCAATCAACTGCTGCTTGCTGATCGGGCAGCCGCGCAGTTCAAAATCCACCGCCACATGATCGGCAATCGGCGTTGATGTTGCCAGTGTCTGAACGTAATCCGGCCGTGCATAAACAATGGCGGCGTAATCCGCCACATTCGCAACGTTTCGCAGCGCCTGGATCCCGCCCGATGTCGCGCAGGCGCCCAGCGTCACCAATCGATCCGAACGCTGCCGCACGTCACGAATGCGCATGGCATCCTGCGCCGTGGTGATCGAGCCTTCCACCAACGAAAGATCGTAATGCCCGGATATGTCGCCGCGCATTGCCTCCGGAAAATACGCGATGTCGACGGCCCCGGCGATGGCGAGCAAGTCATCCTCGCAATCCAGCAGGGTTAACTGACAGCCGTCGCAGGAGGCGAACTTCCAAACGGCCAACCGTGGCTTGTGCTTCGTTCCGCCCATCTCAAAGCTCACGCAAGGCAAGTCGGTCTTGCACCAGGTCATAGCGAAACACCGGTCCGTCTGAGCAGACGAAGAGTGCCCCGAACTGGCAATGGCCGCAGAGCCCCACAGCGCATTTCATGTTTCGCTCCATCGACAGATAGATCGCGGAATCCCTGACGCCGGCATCTCGCAAGGCGACGATGGAGAACCGCATCATCACCTCCGGGCCGCATACCAGGGCGATGCTGTGAGCGGCATCGAACGTCGCGTGCGCCAGCAGCGTCGTCACCACGCCCACATGGCCGTGCCACTCCTGGCCGGCGTGATCCACCGTGATCTCGATCTCGATGTCGAACCGGCGACGCCATGCCGCAAGTTCTTCCCGGAACAAAATATCCGCAGGACTCCTCGTGCCGTACAGCAACACAATCCGCCCGTAGCGTTCGCGCTCTGCAAGCAGGCGATAGAGCGCCGGGCGCAACGGCGCCAACCCCACCCCACCCGCCATCACAACCACATCGCGCCCCGCCGCTTCGTCCATAGGCCAGCCCGTGCCGAACGGTCCGCGCAGACCAAGCGCATCGCCGGCGCGCATCCCCACCAATGCGCGTGTCACTGGCCCCACTGCGCGGATCGTGTGCGTCATCCCTCTGCGATGAGCAGGGTCTCCACTGACGCTGATCGGAACCTCACCCACCCCAAACGCCGTCAGCATGTTGAACTGACCCGGCGCGAACCGCGGGGCAGGGGGGAGGGCCTCGACGTCAAGCGTCCACACGGCTGGCCCATCCCGCCAACGTCGGCGCACATGCGCCACCTGCGGCACCATGGCGTCCCCCTCATGCATAGGCGCCATACACATCAAGAAGCTGCATCTGCGCGGACTGGAGTTGCGCGATCAGAGCTGGCATGAACCGTTTCATCATGTCGTAGCCCAGATCGTGGTCGGCCTCGCATTTGCCGCGCAGACAGGCCGCGTCGATCGCCACCGCACCGACCAACGCCAGCGCCCTGGCATCATGGCTCCAGCGATAAGGCGGGACCAGCCACGACACGCCCACAAGATCGCCCTCGCGCAGGGTTTTGAACGTGATCGTCCCCCGCCCGGGTGCGGACACCTCCAGCGCCACCCGGCCATGACGCAGCAGGAAGAACTGATCTGCCGCATGCCCCTCATGGCACAGACACTGCCTTGCCTCGAACCGGACATTCCTGGCGCACTCTGCCACAACGCACATCACCGCCGCGGGCATGTCCGCAAAGAACGGGTGCTTTCGGATGATCTGCTCAAGGTTTTCCATAACGGCCCCCCTCACCGCAGATCACTGCTGCGGATGGCGCTGACTTCCTCGGTGATGTCGATGCCCACCGGACACCAGGTGATGCAACGGCCACAGCCGACGCAGCCAGAGGCGCCGAACTGGTCGTGCCAGGTCGAGAACTTGTGCGTGATCCACTGCCGATAGCGCGACAGCGCACTGGCGCGCACGCTGCCGCCATGCAGGTGTGAGAAATCCATCGTGAAACAGGAATCCCACCGCCGTGTGCGCGCAGTTTCGGCACCCGTCAGATCGCTTGAATCCTCCACCGACGTGCAAAAGCAGGTGGGGCACACCATCGTGCAATTGCCGCAAGTGAGGCACCTGTCGGCCACCTCTTCCCACCGTGGATGCGCATGGTTGCGCGGCAACAATTCGCGCAAATCATCCGCCCGCATCGACCGTCCCATCGACGCTGCGGTGCGGGCGATCACAGCCCCTGCGCGCCCCACATCCGCATCACTTGCCAGCCGCACCGGCAACCCGGCGAGAACCGAACGCCCTGCATCGCTGCCGGCCTCAATAACAAACACATGCTCCGGCGCGTCCGCCAGTTCGGTCAGCACCAGATCGAAACCGGACACCGCCTCAGGCCCCGCGTTCATCGACGCACAAAAGCAGGTGCCTCCCGCCACGGCGCAATTCACCGCCACCAAAAATGCGCTGTCGCGCCGCGCCCGGTAATGCGGATCCTGGTGGCGGCCACCGAGGAACACCATGTCCTGCAGGGCTATCGCCTGAAGTTCGCAAGCCCGCACACCGATAAACGCGAACCGCTCTGCAGTGGCCGGCTCTGGAACAACGCACACACTCCCCACGCCCCGCGTGGCGCGCCACAAAAGCTGCATGGGCGGATGGAGGAATGTCTTCCATGATTGTGGGCCAACCGCGAAGCCGAACAGCGCGCCGTCCCCCCGCCGCTTCAGCCGATAACGACCGCCGTCCTGCTCATCCGTCCAGCCGCGCGGCAGATCGGCCACCGATGCGATGTCGTCGTACACGATGGCCTGGTCGTGTATCGTGGGGCCAAGCACGCGGTGGCCGCCAGCTCTCAGCGTGTCCAGAAGCACCTGTAGTCCATCGATCGTCAGCACAGATTTCCCCGCGCTTGTCATCTGGCGGTGTCACGTTTCCACCTGGCAGGGCGGATGCTGTCGGTCATGCTCGAAATCCTCGCTGTGGGCGAACAAAGTTGTAACGCACGATCCACAGAACGGACCTCAACATAACGTTTTTCGAGCTTATCTTAAGTATAAGACCAGAAAATCCTACCAACGTAGGATGGTCGTCACGTTATCTTTGCCAACGTATCAGGGCCGACTCCGCCGGAACTGATACGCCCTGCCGCTCCGGCACGACACGTATCGTGTAATCGCCAGACGGGCGCGCAACGCTGCAGCGGCCATGATAGAAAAAGCCGGTCATCGCACCGGCAATGGCGCCATCATGGGCGAGGGGCGCCACTTCGCCGGGGGCTGCGAAGATCTCCACCCGCACGTCGCGGGGCGCGATCTCTCCAAGATACACCTCCACCGAAACCTGCCAGGCATCCTGTCGCCGAACGAAATCTGGCACGCCGATCTGCACATCTGGCCAGGCGCGGTGAAGATGCCGGTCCCACTCGGCCATCGCCTTCGCGGCTGCGGCGCCATCGGAAACGCGTGCCCGCAAGGCCCCGGCAGCCGGGAGATAGGCCTTGCTCAAATATTCGCGCACCATGCGCGTGGCACTATACCGTGCCGTCAGCACGGACATGCCCCGCCGCATCCGCGCCACCCAGGCGCGGGGCACGCCGGTGGTATCTCGGTCATAGAACGCCGGCACCACCTCGTGCTCCAGCACTCGATACAGCGCGCGCGCATCGTCCTCGTCTTGTTCGGCGCCTTCGGTCTGCTTGCCATTGCCGATCGCCCAGCCTAGATCGGGCGCATAAGCTTCTTCCCACCACCCATCCAGCGTCGACACATTCAGCCCGCCATTGACGAGCACCTTCATGCCGCTGGTGCCGCAGGCCTCCCACGGGCGACGTGGCGTGTTGATCCAGACATCCACGCCCTGCACCAGTTCCTGTGCCAGGGAAATGTCGTAATCCTCCAGAAACATCATACGACTGCGGTGTCGCGGCTCCTCCGTGAAGCTGATCCAGCGCTGGATCATGGCCTTGCCGGCCTCGTCATCCGGGTGGGCCTTGCCGGCGAGCACCAACTGCACCGGGCGCGTCTCGTCACATAACAGGCGTCCGAGGCGCTCTGGATCGGACAACAGCAGGTCAGGCCGCTTGTAATCCGTAAAGCGGCGCGCGAACCCCAAGGTCAGGACATCTGGATCAAGCACCGTCTCGCCAAGTGCTACCATCGCCGGTGGATGGCCGCGCTCGCGCAAATAAGTGATCAGCCTGCCACGCACCTGGCCCACCAGCGCTGCCCGGGCGGTCCCGCGCAAGGCCCATAGCGCCGCGTCCGTCACTGTTTCAATCAGCTGACACAGATCCACCGGCTCATGGCGCCAGCGCTCCTTGCCGCATGCCTCTGTCCAGATCGCGTCGGCCATCGCGGAGTCCCAGGTCGGCACATGCACACCGTTGGTGATGTGATCGAACGGCACCTCCTCCTCCGGCCATCGCGGATACAGCGGCTGGAAAATCCCCCGGCTGACCGCCCCGTGCAGGCGACTGACTGCGAAATGGAGCACTGCGCCGCGGGTGGCCAGATGAGCCATGTTGAACATGCCGCCGGATGCCGGGCTGTCATCAACGCCAAGCGGTCGCAGCCCCGCCAGTTCCACATCATCCCCTGCCCACGCCTGGGCATAACGCGCCAGCAGGTCCAACGGGAACCGATCGAACCCCACGGCCACCGGCGTATGGGTGGTGAACACATTGCCTGACCGCGTGGCCCAAAACGCCACGTCAAAGTTGACCTTCTGCTTGCGTGCGAACTGGCGCGCCCGTTCCAGCACGGCAAAGGCCGCGTGTCCTTCGTTCAGATGACACACATCGATCTCGGGATGCAGCGCTTCCAGCAGCCGCCAGCCGCCAACGCCGAGGACAATCTCCTGCATCAACCGTATCTCGGTGCCACCGCCATACAGCTTGCCGGCGATACCGCGATCCACCGGGCTGTTCACCGGGTCGTTGGTATCCAACAGATAAAGAAAAGTGCGCCCGACAATGACGCGCCACACCCGCACCAGCACTGTGCGCCCGGGCAACTCCACCGGGATATGCAACCACTCGCCGCCCTCCATCCGTGCTGGCGCGATCGGCATGCTGGACGGATCGTTATAAGGGAAGGCCTCCATCTGTCGCCCCCCGGCATCGATCATCTGGCGGAAATACCCCTCCTGATAAAGAAGGCCGATGCCGATGACCGGCACGCCCAGGTCGCTCGCCGCTTTCAGGAAGTCGCCGGCCAACACGCCAAGCCCGCCGGCATACAGAGGCAGTGCCTCACCAAGGCCAAACTCCATGCTGAACCAGGCCACGCCTCCCAGCTTGCCGTGGCCCTCGGTGTGGGCGAACCAGCCAGGGTCGGCCAAATAAGCGTCTCGCGCAGCGCAAGCCGTGCACAGATCCACCAAAAAGCTGGAATCCTGGGCAAGTTCAGTCAGCTTGGTCGCGGAAATATCCTCGAGAATGGTCCACGGATTGCGGGTGCGCTGCCACAATATGCCGTCGACCCGCGCCCATAACGCGTCGGCCTCATGACTCCACGTCCAGCGCAAGTCGAGTGCCAGATCGCGCAATGTGCTGAGGGTGGGGGGCACATCACGCCCGGATACCATCGCTGTCCGTCCTCCCTCTTCCTGTGCCCGTCATCTCCACAGGCAAATAAGCCAGGCTGCGCACCGCCGGATGATGCAGGCTCGACAAGCCATAAAGACTGGTCACCGGCCTCGGTCATTGACCAAGGTCAATTCCGGTCTCGTCCAAACAATCCGCCCGGCGTGTGGTGGCAACCTTGATGTCGTAAACGACTACCCCGCCACAACGAGGGTAAAAACCGTTTATCGTCAGTGACATGACCAACGCACTGTCGATGAGAAAATCAGCCGTTCCCCATCAGCGACGCCATGACAGGTAACGGCTGACAGGGGGAGGCGGGAACAATACGACCCTCAAGCCAGATATTTTCCGGTTCATGTCATAAAAGTTTGCCCCCCTGTGTTGACAGGGCCTTCGTGGCTGAGTAGAAACCGCCTTCCGACGTTGAGTGTCCACCCAGTCTTCGGATGGACGCTTGAAGAAACGGATTGTTCTTTGAAAATTTTATATGGAATGGAAGGGATACG
>JBBART010000038.1:0-20831 GCA_040399685.1 Acetobacteraceae bacterium | reverse complement strand
GCAAACACGACATTCAGCGGCGCTTTCCTGAACCTGAACGCAGCTTCGTCGGCTGCCCTGTTGATGGGCGGGAGCTCGCTGGGCTCTGCCTCGATGAGCTTCTCGCTGCCGCCGGCGGCCAACATCGGGCAGATTGTGAAGACGGCCACAATCTATGTGGACGACAACGTGGCAAGCCTGGTGTACACCGTGAGTGACGCGGCCCTGCGCACGGCATGCTCCAACGCGGGGGCGGCTGTGACCGTCGCGCTGGGAGCGTACTCCGGCACCTGCACGCTCTTCACAGCCGCGCAGCCGTGGGGAACATGCAGTGTCACGGTGCCAACGCAAGCATTTGGCAGTGGCGCCACAACTCTGACGTCCACAGTCAGGCTGAGCTACAGCGGCGCGGGGGTGGCCAGCGACAACTCGGGCAGCGTCCAGCTGGCAGCCACCGTGGCACACGCGCCTCAGACGCCGCTGGGGCTGTACATCGTCCTTCCTCAGCACGTGGCGTACGTGGGTGACACTATTCAGCTCACGGTCTGGGCGCAGACTGTGGGCACGAGATCGTATGTCTTGTCGTCGTGGCAGTTTTCCATCAGCTACAACACCAGCGCGCTGGCCTTTGTGACGGCGACTTCATCGTTGTACTCGCCACAGTTCACTGACAATTCGGGTTATTTGATCATAAACAACGCCGGATTGAACAGCGGCGTCACGTCCGCACAGGCGACTGGGTACTTCCAGGTGGCGATTGTGTCATTTTCCGTCCTCACTGCGAGCTCCGGAAGCACGACCTTGCTGACGGCTCTGACCGATCAGCTGGTGAGCTTAACGGGCGCCTCGTTCGTGCCCACCGACTCCCAGAGCACTACCTCTGTGAAGTGGGCCGACATGCGCTCTGGCTGGAACGGGGCTGGGCAGCTTGTCATCGGCACTCCAGCGATTGTGGGGCTTTATGCGGCCAGCATGTCGTCCACGCTCTTCAATAGTGCCATCCTGAACGGTGCGGCTGTGTCCGACGCGCTGACCGTGAGCGGCACGTACAGCGTGGGCTTGTCGCGGTCCACTGGGGCCTTTGGCGACGTGAGCCTGCGCCCAGCGTCGTGCTCGGTCAACGCCAGCTCTGCGCTGATTGCGGTGTCCACGGCCACGGGCTGTGCTGTGTCAGCTCTGGCCAATGCCACCAGCGGCGCCAGCCTGGCTCGGGTGAGCGCAAGCTATGCCAGCCTGAGCGTCAGCGCGGGCTACCGGGTCTACTTCCCCACCAACTTCACAGCCTACGCCACGCGCAATACCCTGCGCGCGCTGGGCTGCGGATACGAAACGGCGTACATGACAGTGCAGGCAAAAATTGCGCTTGACGCTGGCACCACGGTGGCTACGGGCGTGGACGTCACGCCGCTGCTGAGCTTCGTGTCCGGCAACGTGAGCATGGCCACGGTGGCCGGTCGGGTGGTGAGCGGCGTGTCGCCCGGGTGGGTGGGCGTGAGCTCGCTGGGTACCTCCATCTACTTCAACGTTGTGTCGCAGAACGCAGCCTCCGTGCAGCTGCAGACCTATGCCTTCAGCAGTGCCGCCTTCAGCGCGCCGAATGCCGTCAGCGAGGCACTGGCGGTGTCGCTCCTGGCAACGCCTGCGCTGTCTCTCACCTCGGAGGGCGCCACGGCCACCCTGGTCACCTTTGCCGTGGACGACGATGGCGCCTACACCGACGTGAGCAAGAGCAGCCAGCTGAGCATCTCGTCCAGCTCGGCCGCCAACATTGCTGTTTCACGGGCTGGAGGGGTGTGGACGGCGACAGTCCCAGTGAACGCGCAGACGATTTCGGGCGGCGCCTACCTCACGCCGCGGCTGTACGACGGCTGCAATGCGTCCCTGCTGCTGGGCCAGGGCAGCGGGTCAATTTCCACTGCGCTGCCCGCCGCAGTCAACGCCACTGTTTCCGTCAGCCAAGCGCGGCTTGCCCCGCAGGCCTCGGCGGCGAGCCTGCCTCCCCTGAACGTGGCAACGGCAGCCTCGCTGAGCGTGTCGATCGGTTTCGCGGACGGCAGCGTGAAAGCCATGACCGACGACACCCGCACGGTGTATTCGTTCACAGGATCCGCCGGCGTGGCGGGGGCTGCCAACAGCTCGGGAGTGTACATTTCGTCCGCGTCGGCTGCCGGCACTGTGAACGTGACCGTCTCCTTCCCAACCTACGGGGCCGCGGGCGGAATCACCGCGTCATCGCTTATCCCTGTGGTTGTGACCAACGGCACCCTGGTGCTGACTCTGGCCAGCTACCCGGCCGGCACCTCGCCGCTCACCACGCTCTCGCGCGTGCACTGCGCCTCGGCGGTGTATCAGCAGGCAACTGTGACGGCTGCTGCCTTCCTAACAGACGGCAGCCTGGCGGATGTCTCGTCTGTGGCCGTCTTCAACACAAACGCTTCAAGCGTGGCCAGCGTCGCGGGCAACATCGTCACGGGCGTGGCGCCTGGGAACGCCCTCATCGGGGCGTCTTACAGGAGCGTCTCCAGCGGCACTGTCAGCCTGAAGGTGGCCAACGCGGCGGCAACCGTGACCTCCATAAGCCTCGCCTATCCGAGCAGCACGCTGTCGCAGCCCACCACGCAGACACCCACCGTGGCGCTTGCCTTCTCTGACGGAACCTCCTTTGCTGACGCAACCACATACCTCACCTCGCGCGGCGGGGGCGCGCTGGGCAGCGTGCTGGGCTTCGCCTCCAGCAACGTGTCGCACATCAGCGTGGCGAGCACGGGCGTGGTAAGCCTGGTGGGCAACTCGCACGCGTATGACACGCTGACTGCCTCTACCATTTGCTCGGCCAACGCATCGCTGGTGCGCAGCGCGACGTTTCTCATGGCTGGCAACCTGTATCCCGCGCTCTATGACATCAAGATGGGCAGCCTGTCGGGCCTGCCCTTCCCACCGCTGGCCAGGGGGTCCAACCTAGTGCTGCCGCTGTATGTCAACTCTGGGTCATCGCCGCTGCTGTCCTTCACCGCGGTACTGTACTTCAACACCACACTCTTCGGCTCGGGCTCGGTTGCGCAGGGCTCTGGCTTCACGGGCCCTTGGGGCGCCAACCTTATTAGCTCGGGGGTGTGGAGCATTACAGGCGCTGGAGACGGATTAACAAACAGCGGCACGCTTCTGGTGGCGACGGTCACGCTGCCCGTCATCAGCTCGGCGGCGGTGATTGCTCCACTAGCGCTGCACGTGACGTATGTGCAGACGGTTGCGGTGATCGCTGTGACCAGCGACACGCTGAGCGCGTCCAGCAGCGGCTACGTGGTTCTGAATGGCGGGACTGCGTTCTCAAGGAGGCGCCAGCTGCTGACGTCCCCTGCCCGGCCTGCACGGGAGCTGCTGGCGGCTTCACAGGGGCTCATCACGGGCGACTGCAACGGCGACGGCATGCTGAATGGAGGCGATGCGGTGTTTGCGCAGAAAATGACACGTGACCTATCAATGTCGCAGGTGACCAGCTATGCGCAGATGCGAAACTGCGCACCCTCGCTTTCCTACATGACGCAAAACAGGTCCACCTACGTTGCCACTGACATTTTTGACAGGACAGCTGCCGCCATAGGTACTAGACAGTCCTTGGGTTCTAACGACGTTCAGTTCTTGATAAATGCGATTAACAAGGCCTATCGGTTTCTGCAGATTCGGACGCCGCTCGACCTGACGCTCACGCTGCCCGAAGACAACACCCAGTGGCGCATGGCCGCCACGTTGACCAAGGACTATGCGGGCACGCCTGCAGACTGCACGGACAGTGTGTTCTTCCAGGTGAACCTGCCGTCCTCCACGCCCGTGGTGATTGGCTCTAAGGTAGCCTCCACGACGGGGCTGGCCATTCAGGCAGTCTGCAGCGCGGGCGTCTTCACAGCTGCGGTGAACGTCTCTACACAGTCCAGCTACTCGCTTGCTGTGGGCTTCCAGACGGCCACCGCCACCACCTATCCGCAGTGCATCAATGTGACCGGCACGCTCCCAGCGACTTGCTTACAGCAGTTCCCCTTCTACGGCATGGACACCCCGCTGTTCTCAGGAAGCTTCAGTTTTGTTCCGATCTACGTCTACCCGAATGCCTACGCGCCCAGTCCACCGCCCAGCCCGCCACCGCCTAGCCCGCCGCCGCCGAGCTCATCTCCGCCGCCACCGGTTCCACCCGTAGCGCAGTGGTCGTCTGGCTTTTACGCCAACTTTTCGATATCTTTATCATCGCCGTCGACCTGGAACGACGTGTACGCGGCGAGGATGCGTGGTGCAACCGAGCGATGGGCCTTCAGCCAATATAACACGCCTGTGCGTTGCATAAACTTGAATACCAACGCCTCGCCAACAAGGGTCTATGGTTTGCAAAATTCAGGTCCCGCCTCAAGTTTCAATCTTCCTCTGCACTGTATTTCGCCTTACGACGTGAACACGTTGAAGACGAATTTTCCCGGTTCCAGTGATTCTTATTTTAAACCAAAGCTGCTTACTTTCTTGACGGGTTTGAGTTTAAGCCAGCTGACGCTGACTGCGAGTTAATATAGGTTCTAGGCGCCAAAAAGAGCATATGTTTGCCTTGGCCTTCGCGCTGCTGGCGCTGCGTAGATGCGCGGCGGCGCCGACCCGGGCCTCCACAACTGTGTCTCTCAATTTCGCACCGTTCCCGGACACGATGCTGAGCACGGTCTCGAATTACGTGTATCAGTTTTTTGAATACAACAACTTTTCCTCTGATAACGTTTGGATCCTCGAGCTTGGTCCGGGGCCGGCCAACCAGACAACTGTGGGACTGTACCTTCTCGCGCTGAACGACGTCGAGTCTGCCGTTCTAACGGCCATCGACGGTCAGAAAGTCACAAATGAAGCTGGCAACGCTCTCGTAGAGTTTTCGACATTGTCCTGGCTGCGCGGGGATCCCGTCCGCACCTCGCGGGCGTCGACGGTGTCAGTCGTTATCTACGGCGCTTTGGGCAACTTGGTCGACGAGCACCTCACCGCATTCGCGATTGCGGTGGCCTCCTTCCTGGACGTCGATACGCGCTACGTCACCGCCAGAAGGCTCGAGACTGGGTCGTTCTGGGTGTTTCTCAATCCTGGTAAGGCTTACGCGCTCGAGTTCACGCTGTACGACCAGAGCACGGCGAAAGTCGACGCGTTCCGCGCGGCGTGCCGAAACTCGAACGACTTGGCGGCGCAGCTGCGCACCCGCGGGCTGCCGGCAGTCACGGGGTGCTCCCTGGGGCCGTCGTCGTCCAGTGGCTCGTCCACAAGCCTGGTGGTGTGGAGCCTGATTGGGCTGAGCGCCCTGATGTCGGCAGCCGCCGTCATCCTTGTTGCTTTTGTACTCAGAAATATAAACAAGAAGGTGTTTAGATAAGTCATGCGGCGTGTGGCTCTCTTAGGGGTTGCGTGTTTGTTTCAGGCTGCGAGAGGCGGCCATATTGTGTGCCCGGTTATCAACACTCTAAATTCGTCATATACTCTTAACAGTCCCTTAATTCCACCGTCCACTCGAGGTTTTGTCACGTTGCTTATGAACTTCAATGCCACATACAACCATGAAAGCGGCCAGTTGTACCACCTCACGAATACAGATCTGGGAAGAGTGCAGGTCTTTGCAGAGAACGCAACCGGTTTCCAGTCATCCCCTGGTTTGCCGTGTCGTCAAATCGTCTGCAACGCAGCGCCCTACCCGTCTTCGTCTTATGATTTAAACCTGACGTGCGCATTCCACTCCAACACCACCGATGCGTCGGTTTACGTTGATAATTTCTACAAAAGCTCGCCGAACTTGGTTTTCAGACAACAACTGCTGGGAAACATTCCCGCGATGGACAAATTCAATGGTACGTACCAGTTCTTTCTAGAGTCACCACCGCCTCCCGCACCCCCTCCCCCACCGTCGCCGCCGCCGGGTCCGCCGCCTCCCGCACCCCCTCCCCCACCGTCGCCGCCGCCGCCTCCTCTCCCCCCGCCCCCACGGCCGCCACCACCCTCGCCCCCTCCACCCCCGCCCCCAGGACCGCCACCTCCCTCGCCGTCGCCGCCCGCGCCGAGCCTTGCCGTAGCCGCCCCCAAGGCTGTCACCAAGGTGCCCGTGAGCTCGATGCTCCTTCTCATCATCATTGTTGCTGAGACCGTGGGCACAAGTGCCACCATATTTGCGGTGCTGGCGTTGGTTCTGTGCGTCAGGAAAGGTCGGAGACGGTGAACGACCCGTGTTGCGGCACTTTTTTAAATCCTTTATTTCTAATTGCGATGAATATGCAGTATGGCGCGGCTCGTGGCGCTCTTGACCGTGGCGGGCTTTGCAGTCGCTCTGTCGCAGGAGCAAGAAGTGGCGGCTCTGCTTGTGGGCCCGTGCAACGGCAACACTTGCACCCCAAACCAATACGGACCGCTGGCGAATTTGAGCCTTTACACACCGTCGACTGTTGTAACAACATGGATCGCCACCGTCGCCTCAAATACAACGACCGCCAACATTGGCACAATTGTAACCCAACTTGCGGTTTCCTTTTCAATATGTAAACATTTACAAGCCTCTTGGGCCGGACCCGGCGCGTTCAGTTTGAGCCCTCGCAACCCGACCACCGGGGCCCTCGTACTCCCTTATTGCAACACACGCTATATGAACACAACCCGAGCTCCCAACCCCAACGACTATTCTCGCGCTTCTTCTACGCCTGCGTATCACATGTACGGGTGGGTCACGACCTTTTACGACCCTCAAAATGTCAGCGCTCAGCTTTTCGCAGACAAGTACGCTGCCATTCTGAACAACAACAGAACGAATTTCTTGAGCTACCTCACCAACCAAAACGTTGGAGGCATGAGCTTTGCGCTTGACGTCGCGTCCGTTAAAACAAAGCTGCTTCAATCTCTCCCTAACAACAATCTGCAACCTCCGAGCAACACGCCGCAGTTTATGGCGTCCCCCAAGAGGACGTCGAGCATCACGAAAGACGTGCTTATGCTCGTCTTGACGCCCGTGCTGGCTCTCGTCGGCTTGGTGTGCGTGCTCGCATTCTGGAGCCCCAGGAGGCTGACCCAGCCCCAGCGGGTTGCCTCGGAACGGCGCGAGGTGTACCGAATGTGACGCACGCCGTGCTGCGTCGTTTTTGTCCACATTATATTAGCTTCGGTTTTTAATATTCAGTATCAGTATGGTGTGGCTTGTGCTTTTTTTGTCCCTTGTGAGCACCGCCGCCGCCCAGTCACGGGCGCTCCTAGCCGTCGGTGCATGCGGCGGCAGCTCATGTCCCGAAAACTCGTATGGCCCGATGAAAAACTTGAGCCTTTACAAGCCGTCGAAAACCATGACGACGTACATTCTTCACGACTCCTACGATAATAATGGCGGCACGACCAACACCCGAAACGCGCTCTCTTTCTCAATCTGCAGAAATTTGAACGATACCTTCAATGGTGACTTTTCTTTGAACAAGCTTAGGCTCCCGGATGGTACCCCGGACCCTAAATACGCTAGAAACATAGCCACCGGAAGTGCCGGCGGGTTCTGCGCTTCTCAATGGATTTCCACGAAATGGGTTTCGTGGAATTTTAACCCAAAACTGGGTACGTATGTATATGGCTATGAAACGACGTTCTACGATCCACGGAACACGAGCGCGCAGGTTTTTGCGGACGCGTATGCTACAATTATGTCAGACCCAGCCAAGAAAACAATTTTTTTTCTCAATTATTTCCATAATTATAATATTGGAAACTTTAGACAAGCGGCGAGGGACGTTGACCTAAACGCCTCCAAATTGTCGTTCAAAACCTTCGAAAGCTATGCTTATTTTTCCAGTATCATGCCGACCGAACCTTCGGCAAAAAAGAACGTTCCACAGTCGGTGCTGGTCATCGTCTTCATACCAGTCATGGCCCTCGCCGCATTCGTGTTTGTGCTCGCCTGCTTGAGTCCGATGCCATCTCCGTTTCTCAAAGGCACGAGGGCTGCTGAACAGCGCAACCCAGGAGGGGCATATCGTCTCTAGTCAAACTTTTGACGAGTCTCCTCCGGGGCAGCCATGGGCAGCTGCCTCCTGAAACCAGCAGCCTCGAACAACGTCTCGCCGTACACGATCTTGGCGTGGCGTATCTGCAGCGCGCGGAGGTACACGGCGTTGAGAGCGACCGCGCTTGTAAAGATGCACGTTGTGACCAGTCCCAAGAGCTTCGCAAACGCCGCAATCTCGTGGCTGGCGCCGCGCCAGCTGTCCAAAGCTATAGACTTGAGCGTCTTCTCGAGCGCGTAGGTGACGGCGAAGCTGCGCGAGTTGAGCAGCGAGCGAGCTTGGTTGCAGTCGATGAGGGACCCGCTGATCTTCCGGTTGTGCGTCGTGTCGCACAGGTGGGTCACCAGCAGCCTCGCCTCGGTGTGTAGGGACGAGTGTTCCGCGATGTAGAATATAAACAGGTTGACTGCGCGGATCGCAAACCAGAAGAGGAGCACCTTGTTCAACACGAGCGCGTGTTTCCACATCGTCCCCGGGATGCCTAGGAGACAGACACGCGCTGTGATAAATATCTAGACCGGCACTCTGCGATGCCACGAGCCTGCCTCTTCTTCAAAGAGTGGCGGGACCGGCCGGTGCACGAAGACGACATCGCCTCATGGTTTGCTCCGGGTGCGCGCCGCCGAACGCGTAACACCGACCCGTCTCACGAGCGCTCAGGTCGCGTGGTGTACCTGGAGCAGCTCGTGGCCCGGCAGTTCACCGTGCAGCGGTTCTTCGACCTGCCCTTCGAGCTGGTGCTTATGTGCGTGCGTGACGAGACGCTCGCGCTGTTCCACGTGGACATGCTCCGGCGCGTCGACGAGACGTTCAGCTGCGTGGCGATACTGTACAGCGACTGGGCGGAACAGCTGACGCCCGCGTTCTGCGAGACGGTGGGCCTCACGATGCAGCGCCTGCTGGACGGCGGCCTGGCAAAACACCACGTCCGTGAGCTGCGCTGGCGGCTGGGCGCCTGGCGCTCGCTGTTTGGCATGGACGCGTCGCACGTGCGGAAGCTGGGCATCCGCGACATGCACGCCCACTTTGACGACGTGGCAGACCCGGGCTGCGCGCGCCTCATCTCCATCACCCTGTAGGAATACAAGGTGTTTTTTCAGTTGGGGTCCAGCACCAGACCCGCGCCCGTCTTGTTCACCATGTTGCGGCTCACAAAGTCGAGCGTCAGGTACCCGCTCTTCACGCGCGCCCACTGCCGCAGGTGGCCCCTGCAGAAGCCGTAGGACTTGACCCGGCCTTCGGGGTCTCGCAGCAGCACCTGCTGCTGCGCGGCCATCTTCAACTGGCTGCGCTTGGAGCAGTGCGCGCAGATGCGCGGGTCGGGTGCGCCCTCCACATGCTGCTTTTTCTTGGTGGCGCATCCCGGGCAGTCGAACCCCGTCGGCGTGACCCGCAGCGCGGACGCTTCGCAGAGGAAGCCGCAGCAGGGGCTGATGAGCAGCGCGCACTCGCGCAGCACGAGTGCGCCGCCGCGCAGGCTGTCGGGCGTCACCTCCGCGACGTCCACGGTGCTCAGAGGGTACTGCGAGCAGCTTGCCGTCTCCACGCAGCGCATCTCGCCAAGGCGCATGCTGAAAGCAAGCTTGCGGAAGCCAGCCGCACGCGGGTTGTCCACTCTCCGGTTGGCCACGCCCCGCTCCGCGTGGGTGAGGTAGTAGTTGCGCACGCCGCACGTGGTGCACATGACGACTCGAGACACGCGACGCAGGACGTCCCAGTCGTCCGCCGCGCAGCTGAAGCGCCGCGCCACCGCCTGCACCTGGGCGAGCACGAAGGCCTGTGGGAAGGGCGTCACCCGGGCCAGGCGCGCGTTGTCCACCGCCAGCGCGAAGTCCGACAGTTGCTTGAGCGTGTGGTTGTCGATCTGGTCCGCGGAGAAGACGAGCTGCGGTCGTTTGTCCGGGTGCTCGGCCACGGCGTCAAGAACCGCGGTCGCCGCCGCCCTGCATTTGAGCTCCAGGTCGGCGGGGGGAGGCTGACTGAGCCTGGCGCGCTTCACCTGCTCCTGGTAGAACTCGGGGTCGAACGCCACGCCCCGCTCCCGCTTCAAGCCCCGCCGCAGGGCAGTGCGCCTGGCGTTGATCACCAGCGCACTGCTGCGGTCCGCCGGCCCGCGCGCCACCAGTTTGCGCTTGGGGAGCCGCTTGTGGCTCTTGCGCAGGGCGTTGAGCACGGAGTCCTGAAACATCAGCGTCCAGTCCAGCGCCGCGGTGGCCCGCACGACCCGCAGGGCGTCCTGCACTCGCGCCGCCTGCTTGTTGATGGGCGACATAGCCAAAACGAGCGTGTGCAAGGGCGGGCAGAGCGGCAGCGCCGCCAAAAGGTAGGTGCGCATGATGTACAAGATGAGGTGCTCGTTGCCCGGCAGCCCCTGGAAGAGGTCGAGCGCCGTGGTCTGCGTGAAGCCCTCCACCATAGCCTTGCGCGTGGCGTAAGGCAGCCTGTCAGTCACGTGCGTGTAGTTGCCCATGAGCGCCGCCTGCGCCAGCTGGAAGATGGAGCTGGAGAGCTCCCGGTGCTGCAGGCACTTGATGAACGCCGCGTGCAGGGAGCGCGTCTGCGCAAACTCCGGGAGCGCACGCAGCAGCATCTGCACCACCAGCGTCCGCGGCTTGCCGACGTCGCGCTTGCGCTCAGCGGAGCTAGAGGCGTCGGGCACGAAGCTGTTGACAGCCGCCTGGACGGCGAGCGGGACCAAGTTTGGCAGCGCGTGCTCGTAGGCGGTGTACTTGAGCGTCCAGGCGGAGAGCTTTTCGCCGCGCTCGAAGAGGAGCACCATGCCGATGTGCGCGTCCACATACAGCTGCATGTTGAAGGCCCACTCGTTTCCGTACAGGTGCTGGCACTCCTGCAGCATCATGTTCAGGCGATTCACCCGGTAGTGCAGCAGACGGTGCGTGAACGACTTGGTGGCGCCCTCCGGCCACCTCATGAACGCGTCCGTGGGCGGCTGACCCAGCTTGGGCCGCGCCTCGCACAGCTCGTCGTAGCTGAAGAAGAGCAGTGCCGCGTCGGCGACCCGGGTTCGGTGCGCGAAAAATTCGCGCAGGAAAGCCTGCGGGTCCGGCTGGACGCCTCGATACAGCGTCGGGAAGGTGACATTGCACGTGGGGCGCGTCACGTGTGCCATGGCGCTCTGGTCCACGCGCCACGCGCGGCTCGGGCCCTGCACCAGGCGCAGGGCGTTCAGGTGCAGGCCGACGACGGTGCCGCAGATGCCGGACCAGGACTTGTCGTCCGGTGAGGGGATGATGTACTCCGCGCTGTACTCGCCCTCCCCGGCCGCGTTGACAAAGTTGTTCAGCAGGCTGTTCGCCGGGAAGGTGCGCTGCTTGCGCGCGTAGAGGTAGGCCGCGTGGATGTTGTACCGCGCGCAGAGGAGGCAGGTTCGGCGCTGGACGGGGAGCTTCCCCGAAGCCTCAAACTCCGCCAGCTCTTTGGGAGTCATGAACTCGGTGAGCACGACGCCGCCGCCCGAGGCCTCGTGGCCTGGCAGGGACGCGTGCTTGCCCACGCACGAGTCGCCCACCAGGCACGCGCGGGTGGACACGCCCTCCGCGTTTGACCACGGCTCGCGGAGGATCGCGTCGTCGTGCGCCATGCGAAGCAGCGTGACGTCGTCGAAGAGCAAGGGATCCTGCGGCGCGGCTGCGTCCCCCGACTGCGGGCCGGAGTACAGCTTCTTGACGAGGCGCACGAGCGGCGGGTCCGCGTCGTCGACCGCCGCACCGCCGATGGGCAGGTTGAGGCCATGGTAGGGCGGCGGGTCCGCCATGTCGGTGTAGGGGAGCGGCGTGGTGGTTTATATACTTTTGAAAACACCGACGCTCTAACGTTGGATATAATGTTCCTAGGCGCCCCCGCGCACGCGTGGAGGTCAGCCGCGGCGCTCTTGGCCGTCGTCGTCTCCGTGACGGCTGTCGTGTCGAAACAAGACCTCTCGCTCTTCACGCGAAAGGACCTTGGTTCCTTTCTGGACTTGCACGTGTTTAGTGGATCATGCAACGAGACGTTTGTGATCCAGCCGTTCCCAGCGGAAGAAGGCTACGAGGTCGACAACCGGACCTTTCCTCCAGGCGTTTCTTGGCATGCAAACACTGGCACCTATGCTGTGAGGCCTCCCGTCGACGTGTCGCTCTTCTTCGGCGTCTCCGTCACTGGCTTCAACATCTCGTCCGGAGCAGAGGTCCAGACCGTCTGGGTGCAGTTGCCGTACAGCGACACCGATCCGACGGACTACACCCTCTTCCGACGTGACTACATGGCGCCTATTTCGGGTGTTGTTCGGAAAAATCTGACGTTTTCCAGCGGGAACTTGACGGTGTACGCGCTCTTCTACCACTATACGGTTGGCAACGCCTACTGCGAGCGTGCGCGCCCAAACGTGACTGTGGCGCAGCCTTTGGCGTCTTTTAGTTCGCTCGCGTTTCTGGGGTCTGGAACCGTGATGCTGGTATCGGGGCTGTACGCGGACCGCGGGGTGGTGCTCTTCTCAACCTTGAACGGGGCGGTGAATATTTTTGCCGGAGCGTCGTCGTTTTTGTTCCACGCCGCGCTCACGGGCTGGGCGCACTTCATAGACATGGCGAGCGTCCTGATGCTGGTCATCGTTCCGCTCGTGTTTGTCTGTCAGAAACTTGAAGTGTTCGGCCCGTGCGACTCGGAACGGGCTCGCCACCTTTTTGTGGGACTTGTCTGCTTAAGTTTCATCCTGATCATCACGAACGCCGTGCCCTCCTCCGGTGCGGGTACGGTCGCCGTGGCTGTGCTGGCGACGTGCCTGGCGGTCCTTCTCGGGGCGTACGCTTTTCGTCACCGGGGCACCACTCGACTCAGGGTTGCCGGGGCTGCCACGGTGAGCATCGCGGTCGCGTTTGCGTGCCGACAGGTTGATGTGGAGAAGACCGCCCTGTGCGACCCTGACAGCCCGTTTCAGCTGCATGCGGTGTGGCACGTCTTCAGTGCTCTCTTTTTCGCGCTGCTGTGGTGGTTCCTCAAATGAGACGACCGCCACTTATAAATACAACGTGGCTGCATCGAAACGTGAGATGGAGCACCTTCACCGCCAAATGTTGAACGAGCGCTCTATGCGCGAGGACTTGGAGATGACCATCCGCTCGCTTCGCAAGGAGAACCGGCGGCTTGAAAGCCTGCTGAACACGAAGGACTACTATGTCTTCAGGTTGGCACGGCCGGGGAGCTGGCGGCTGGACTCCGTGCGGCGGTTCGGCCTGCGCGTCAGAGCTTTCCTGCGGACGGTGCGCGAGATTGTGTGGCCCGACGCCGCGGTGAGCGACATATAAGTGCTCGTGTGCGTCCCATGCTGAGATGAGCCTGCACGGTCGCCTGGTGCTGGACGAGCTGCCGGATGACCGGTTTTTGAAAAACCCGCTGCGCACCCGGGAGGCTGCGCCCGCCCTGCGCGTGACGGCCGCCCCGAACGCGAAGACCGTGGCGACGCGCGTCAACAGCGGGTTGTTCGGCCTGCGCAAGTCGGGCGATGCGGAGGTTGAGCCGGTGGGCGACAACGAGGATGAGGACGACGAGGACGAGGACCACGACGACCAGCCCGGCCGTGAGGGCGAGCTGGGCCCCTTCACGCTGCTGTCCAAAACCAACAAGACCAAGCTGGTTTTTGTGGCTGGCTTCAAAGACATGACGGGCTCTGCCAGCGTGAACATTCGCTTCTCGGACATTGTCAAGGCGGCCGACAACCCGGAGGTGGCGGGCAGGCTCAACACCTTCGACCCCACGCGCACGGTCCCCATCTCGCTGCGCGTCCTGGGCACGAGCCTGGGCGAGGCTGAGAAGCACTGCGCGCTGGAGGTGTACGACGCCACCGGCAAGCCCCTCTTCAGCCGCTTCGTGCACAAGCACCACAACTCGGACGCGGTGTACACCAGCGGCTACCCGCTGTTTCTATTTGCCAAGGGCGGCAGCAATATGATCCTCTTCAACCCACCGGCGCTGAGCAACGACCACAAGAACTACTGGTCCTTCACCATGGAGACCCTGGAGAAAAACACGTCCAGCTACGTGAACCCGTCGACCAATGAACACTTCAAGATTATTAAAAAAAACTCTCGCTGCGCCGCCCTGCTCGACTATGCACTCAGCGTCAAGAACCGGGTCGTCATCCCGCGCCTCCTGCAGAACCCGGCGTACCAGCTGCCAGACGACCCGGACAACATCCGGGTGCCCCTCGACATGTACACGAAAACCCGGGACGCCTACCGCAAGAAGCTGTCCGAAATCCAGTCCTCGTCGTACGACCTCAGCACCATCAAGGTCGTGCTCAAGCCGCTGGAGCTCGCCAAGGAGACCAAGGCGTTTCAGCCCGAGGCGGTGGCCGGGCACGCCGTCATCGAGGTCGTGGCGCACATCCCCAAGAAAGCGGACCTCCAGGATGACCAGGAGAACATCCAGGAGTACATGCACCGGGTGTCTGCTGTGGGGGGTGACGACGCTTCTGACGAAGAGTTTTAGGAATTCCAAAGGCCGTCATGTGCGCAGTACAATAGGGCGAGCTCGAAGAGCAGCACCCCAGCCTGCCGCTGGTCGCTCTTGTCCCGCTCCTTGGCGCACAGGCGCGAGGGCCCGTTGAGCGCCACATAACAGAGCACTGCGGAAAAGAGCATGAAGAGGCGCTTGCGCAGTTTGCCCGCCACCGGGTCGAACGCCTCGTGACGCCAGTCTTTCAGCACGGTGCCCAGCGGCATAAGCGCGAAGACAAGCATCAGGGCGAAAAAGAAGCCGCATGAGCGCACGTGAACCGTCTCCGCCTCGAGCACGCAGATGCACACCAGGGGCAGCGTGCCGGTGGCGACGACGAGGTTGGCACGGCGCTGGTTCATGTCGGCGCGCCGGGTCAGGTGCTTGGCAAACAGGAAGAAGATGGCGGCGGAGAAGATGGCGTGGCCGTAGTCGGTGACGCCGAACCCCGGGCGCTGGGTGTATGCCAGGCTGTAGGACACGAAGCCGCACGCCAGCCCCAGGGAGAGGTAGACGGGGAGTTCGGCGTACTCGAAGGGCTCGAAGGCGAGGACCGACCGCAGGCCCTCGTGTTCAAAAAACTCTGTGACTGCCACAAAGAAGCACAGGAAGAAAAGGATGCTGCCGACAAAACACAGCATGTCTGGCATGTTGTCCTCGATGACATAGGTGGCCACAGGCGCAGCCTCCATACCGTGCGAACGAAGAATCTACTAATAGTCATGTCCCTCTTCCAGGTGCTTTGCGCGTCCTCCGGCTCCACGCGCCAGAGCGGGCCCCACGCCCGCCTCGTTGGCCGCGCGCCCGACGGCGACTCCGTCGTCGTCACGGTCGTCGGTCTGCGCCCGCACTTCTACGTGCGCCTGGACGGCGGCCTGCTCACGGCACAGGGGCAGCCGAACCACAACACGCTGCTGCACCTGCAGAACTGCCTGAACAGCGCCCTGAACGTCAGCGTGAAGGCTGATCAGAAGCACCACAACGACGCGCTGCAGGATAGCGTGCGTGGCGTGCAGCAGTACACGCTCGTGAGCGGGTATGAGATCTGCCCCGCGCACGACTTTTACGGCTTCTCCGCGGACAAGAAGCTCTACGCGAAGCTCATCTTCACGTCGCTGGGCGCGCACCGCGCTGCGCGCTTCATGCTCTCGGCGGTGGCGGGCACAGCCAAGGCGCCGCCGCCGCTGGACCGCGAGCTCCTCCAGCGGGTCTTCCCGTCGCGCGCGGCTGACATCTCAAACATATACGCCAACCGAGCGCGCGCGGTGCGCAAGGGCATCCAGCTCGTGCTCGCCGAGGCCAACATCTCCTTTCACGACCAATGCATGGACCGCCTGGGCCTCAAGCCCGGCGCGTGGTGCGAGCTGGATGAGCTGCGCCTCTCGCGAGACCCGGCGCTGCTGCGTGCTGCGACGCGCGTCTACAGCGCCCGGCCGTTCTTTGGAGACGTTGCGCAGGCGCTGCGACCGGCGGTCGTGGACAGGGCGGCGCCGGTGCGCGTGCTGGCCTGGGACATTGAGGTGTTCTGCAAGCCGCTTGGTGGCGGCGCCATGCAGTTCTTTGACGCCGAGCACGCTGAGGCCAAGCTGCTCTGCGTGTCGGCGGTCACCTTTGAATACGGTGCTGCCGACAGCTTGCGGTCCGTCGTCTTTGCGCTGGGGCGCGAGGGCGACCCGCCGTCGGAGGCGGCCACCGCCACGGACGGCAGCCGGCTTGAGATTCGTTGGTTGCCGACGGAGGCGTCCGTTTTGGCGGCTTTCCTGAGCCACGTCACGGCGTTCGACGCGGACGTGCTGACTGGGTGGAACACCCTGAGCTTCGACTGGCCCTGGCTGGTGAAGCGCGCGGAGGTGCTGGGCGTCTCCAAGCAGGTGCGGCGGCTGGCGCGTTGGGGCGACGCCGTGCTGGACACGTCGGAGCGGGCGACGCAAGCGATGACGGTGCCGGGCCGCGTTGTGCACGACATGATGGCCTGGGTCAAGAAGAACCGCCAGCTGCGCGAGTACAACCTGCAGTATGTGGCCACCGAGTTCGGGCTGGATGGCAAGGACGACGTGTCGTACGCCCAGATTGAGGAGTTGAGCCAGAGCCACGCCGGCCGCGTCAAGCTGGCGGTGTACTGCGAGCTGGACTCCCGGCTGGTGGCCCAGCTCATGCGGCACCCCGCTCTGGACCCGCTGGGCAAGACGCTGGCCATCAGCGCCCTGACCGGGGTGTGCCCCGAGGACCTCCTCTTCCGCGGCTCAATGCACACGCTGCGCCTCGCGCTCTTGCGCGCGTCTCACGCCGACGGCTTTTTGCTCAGCTGTCCGAGCCAGGCGCAGGAGGACCTGGAGGAGGGCGTGTCCCAGATTGTGCGCTACCAGGTGCGCGCCCATTCCCTTCAACAGAACCCAAACGTTTTTTACCCCCTCGCTTAGGGCGGCAAAGTGCTCACGCCCAAGACCGGGTTTTACCCCAGTCCAGTGGTCACCCTGGACTTTAGCTCGCTCTACCCGTCCTGCATGATGGAGTTCAACATCTGCGCGAGCACCCGGCTGTCGAGGGCGGATGCTGCGGCGCAGGGGCTGCCGTTCCTGGTGCCCCCGGCGCCCGCCCTCACGGGAAGGTGGACCTGCGGCGGCGCGACAGTGGCTGTGGTGGACGAAAAGGCGGACGACGACATTCGGTTCACGCACCGCGGCTGCACGCTCGCTGGACGGTACGGGAACGAACTGAACACGCACGTGGCGCTGGACGACGGCCGGGTCGGAGAGCTCCTCGACGGCGGGTACGCCATCGCCTGGGCAGACGGCACGACCTGGAGGCGCCCCGACGCGGATGTGCTGGTCATGGTGGACCCGTCCGCGCGCGAGGGCGTCATCCCCAAGATTGAGCGCACGCTGAAGCTGGACCGCAAGGCGGCCAAGAAAAAGCTCGCAGCCGCGGAGGCGGCGGGCGACGCTGGCGGCGTGGCTTTCTTTGACAACCTGCAAAACGCGTTGAAGGTTATCATGAACGCGCTCTACGGCGGCCTGGGCAGCGGCAAGGGTGGTATTTTCCCAGAGAGCGCGCCGCTGGCGAGCGCAATCACCGCCCGGGGGCGCTCTCTGATCTGCGAGGTGAAGCAGCGGGTGGAACAGCGGTTTTGGCTGACGCCGGACGGGTTGTGTGGCGGCTTCGCAGACGAGGAGCGCCCCGCGGCGGCTGAGGCGCTGGAGGTGCTGTACGGGGACAGCGTCACGGGCGACACCCCCGTGCTGGTGAAGGTGGACGGCGTTGTGTCAGTCAGGGCGATTGCTTGCCTGTCGTCAACGTGGGAGGACTACGAGGGGTTCAAGCCGGGAGAAGAGGGCCCGACCGACAAGCAGCAGTCCGCCCTTCAGGGAGTGCAGGCGTGGACGAGCACTGGCTGGGCGCCCGTCGTGCGCGTCATCCGTCACCGCTGCCGGAAGCGCATCTTCCGGGTGACCACGCGCACTGGCTTGGTGGACGTCACGGAGGACCACTCGCTCTTGTCGCCCGCCGGCGAGCTTCTGAAGCCGGGCGGGCTGTCGCCGGGGGTGCCGCTCATGCACGGCTACCCGTCTGACCTGCTGTCCGGCGTGGATACGGTCAGCGACGAGCAGGCATTTCTCTACGGCGTCTTCATGGGCTGCGGCACGTGCGGCGGGTCTTCCTGGAGCATCCGCTTCCTGGAGGCGGACCTCCTGCACTCATGCCGGGAGCTGTTGCAGATCGTCCACCCGGGCGCTGTGTTCTACGTGGGGCGCAGCCACGGCGCCTACAGCCTGTCTGCGATTGGTTGCGTCGGGGACTCCAGGTACGGGGGTCCCAGCGTGCTGGCGGACCAGTACCAGCGGGAATGTTTTGAGGGGGGCAGAAAGAGGGTCCCCCCCTGCATCTTTGCCTCGCAGCGCACCGTCAAGGCTTTCCTGGATGGCCTGTGGGCGTCTGGTGGGTGCCGCGAGCACATGGACGTGGCCACCCAGACAGCCGCGGGCTGGTGCTACATGCTGCTGCGGGCCATGGACTGGGACGTGGGCGTGGCCGCGCTTGACGTTGGCTTTCGCCTGACTTGGAGCGCCAGTTTGCCGGGCTCCGGAGCCGACGCTGTGCAAACCGTGTCTGTGCTGCACGACAGCCACGACGACTTTGTGTTCGACCTGGAGACGCGCACCGGCAACTTTCAAGCTGGCGCAGGGCAGATGCTCGTGAAGAACACGGACTCTGTTATGATCCACTTCCCAGGCTGCTCCCTGCAGCAGGCGGCCACGCACGGCGCCGCGCTGAGCGCCTGGTTCGGTCAGCGGGTGTTGCGGCCGCCCCACGTGCTTGAGTTTGAGAAGGTGCTCTTCCCGTGTGCCTTCTACAAAAAGAAGATGTACTGCGCGAACAAGTACGAGGGCGACTATTCCACCGCCGCCAAGGGCAAGATATTCGCGCGCGGGCTGTCCGCAGTCCGGCGCGACAACGCGTTGGTGGTGAAGCAGACCGTCACCGCGGCTATGGACATGCTCTTCAAGCAGCGCCTCGGCCGGGACGCCGTGGTGGACCACTGCTCCTCGGTGCTCGCGGCGGTGCACAACAGCGCTGTGCTGGTGCACGAGGGAGCGGAGAAGGACTTTGACGGCCGGCTCCCCTTCTCAGCGTTCGTGCAGTCCGCCGGCATCAGCAAGAACCTGGACGACTACGCCACGGACAACACCGCCACCGCGATCGCGAGGCAGATTCTGGACCTTGACCCGCAGTCCTGTGTGGGCAAGTCCAGCCGCGTCACGTTCGTGGTGACCTTGCTGCCCGGCGCGAAGCGCTGCCAGCAGGCGCTTTTGCCTGCGACGTGTTTGGAGCGCCGGGTGCACCTGGACCCCGAGTTCTACACCTCGGCGCTCGTGAAGAAGCTGGCCCCCCTGCTGAGTGTGCTTTTCTCGGACGAGGAGCGCGCGGCGGGCCGCGTGACGACCGCGTTCAACGCCGTGGTGGACCTGCCACCCGCCAGCAAGTCGGCGCAGACGCGCCTCCTGGGCGAGGCGAGGGCGGAGCGGGCACTGCTGGCGGGCGTGCGGCGCTTCAAGCTGTACGCGCCGCGTGCAGAAATTCGGCAGGCGCCGGACCCCTTGCCGCGGCCGGAGAAGAAGCGCAAGACGCTCAAGGCGGACGAGGGCCAGCGCACGGTGGATACTTTTTTTGCAAAAATATAAGTTGTTGTGTCGCCATTTTGTGAGAGATGCAGATTTTCGTCAAGACGCTCACCGGCAAGACGATCACCCTGGAGGTTGAGTCCAGCGACAGCGTGAGTAACGTGAAAGCCAAGATCCAAGACAAGGAGGGCATCCCGCCCGACCAGCAGCGCCTCATCTTTGCAGGCAAGCAGCTTGAAGACGACCGGGCGCTCAGCGACTACAACATGTGCGTGCCCAGCAAGCGATGACACACACCGCTCACGCCTGATCGCGACGCAGCCAAAAGGAGTCCACCCTTCACCTTGTTCTGCGGCTACGCGGCGGCTTCAAACGCCCTTGCGTTCGGTCTTCTGAACCCTGCGCCGTTGCAGAATCCACACGGTGATGCCGCCGGAGACGGTGGCGGCTCCGAGGATCGGCCCGATGATGAAGAGCATCACGTGGGAGACGGTCCAATAGGACGACGACGACGACGAGCTCAGCTGTTGCTGCACACCGGCGTTTGGGCCGAGTGTCTTTGTCCACGGCGAAACGACCACCCAGCGGCTTCTGGATTCGTCCGCCCCGGCGCTGACCAGCGCGTACGGAATGTCGGTGGCATTAAAACCGTGCGTACGCTGCACTGCGAGCGACACGGCATACACGGTGGGTAGCCACAAGGCGCTGTTGCGCGTCGGCTCGACGTCGTAGGGAAAGTCAACGGCGAAAACCGTCGTGTTCCCAGTGAGCGTGCCGTACAGAGAGCTGTACGCTGTCGAGAAGGCGCTCAGTCCATTCAAGCCAGCCTCCGGCGTGTCTATCAAACGCCCGTTTGCAGTCACGTCGTAGTGAACGACTGGGGCGTGGGGAAACACTGAAGCGTTGTAATCGAACCAAAATTTGTATGAAACCAAAAACGCCTCTTGAAAGTCCACCCAAACCCAGATCCTCGCTCGCTCGCCATCCAACTCGGCGCGTGCAATCACAGGGCCCGCATGCGCGCCCCTCGACGCCAACAGCGCGAGGGCGAGGACGAGCCACATCAGCTTTCTGTCTCTAGTGTCTTTTGGGAAAGACATGTAAGTAAGTTTGCGGCATTTTCACCACGGCTGCGGGTGGCGCGTCCGTGGTACAGGGGTGTCTCACTTCAAGAAGGCAGGACTTTGAGGGCAGTGTCTAAACT
>JBBART010000037.1:0-21179 GCA_040399685.1 Acetobacteraceae bacterium | reverse complement strand
CTTGAATCAGATTTCGATCCGAGCCGGAACCCCGAATGTCAACGCGCTCTAGGCCCGCTGATTCAGGACTGCGCATCTGGAGACAGGACGATGCAGCCGCCACGGCCCTTGCCGATCTTGTCGCAGGCCTGCACCGCGGCTTCGCGTGACAATCCGGTGACGCGGGCGCGATAGAGCGTGTTCGTAGCCTGCTTCGTTGTGCCCACAACCGAGTGGGCGGAGGCGAGTTGCGCCTTGTTGCGGGCGGTGTCGGCGGCAGCACGGGCCATCGGCTCGTTGCCGAAAGCACCAACCTGGATCGCCCAGGTGGCGGCGCCACCGGTCTGGCGCGGCATGGTGTCGGCCATTGCCTGCGGGATCAGGCGAAAACCGGGCTTTGGCTGTGTGGCAGGCGCTGCCTGCGCGAAGGTCTGGGGTACTTGCGGCACGGGCGCCTGGCGCGGTTCTGGCAAGGATGCAACCTGCACGGCGCCACGGGTAATTCCGCTGCGGCGTGTGTCAGCCAAAGCCACCGGCGCCTGGCCGCCACGCGGATAACGCGGACCGGCAGGGATATTGATGGGAAGCTGGTTCATTGCATACTGCATGGCCGGCGACTGGCGGTTCGGCTGAACGCCCTGAATGCGCGGCCCGATCTTGGCGACGTAGTTGCGGGTTTCGGCCGGAAGTCCTTTGTTGCGGGTCAGGTAATCGTCCAGCCGCCCTGGGCCGGCATTGTAGGCGGCCAGAAAGCCTGGCGAGCCATACAGGTCATACATCTCGCGCAGATACGCCGCACCCGCCATGATGTTGTCATGCGGCTCATAGGGATCCTCGCCGAGGCCGTAGCGCACGCGGAGTTCGTCGAACGTGGCGGGCATCACCTGCATCAGGCCCATGGCGCCGGGAGCCGACGTCTCCATCACCTTGCCGCTCGATTCAGCGCGCATCACTTCGCGGATCCAACGATCCGGCATGTCGTATTTTTCGGCGGCCTCGACAATATACGGCCCCCACGGGTCACTTTTCGGGCCGGGCGGCGTGTAATCGCGGCGGGCGTGCGCTTGATATTGCGCGGCTTCCTGGGTGGCGGAGACTTTGGGCCCAGAGGCACAGGCGGCAAGGCTGGCCAGCAACGCCAGGCTTGCACACAGTCGTACGAGGCGCATCACGTCCAGGCTTGGGGCGGTTCGCTGCATTCCTGCGGAGCCTTCTATTTCAGCGCGTGACGGAAACGCCGCAGCGCAAGCCAATGATGCGTAGATGCCGGGCGACGTTCGCCGCATAACACAGGAAACACTAGTAAGTCCTTAACGGATCATGGTGTTCGAAACAAGGCGACAGAAGGCGCTTTGCTGTGCCCAGCCCTGCACATTGCAGGCGAGCGTGATATAAAAGCCGCAAGTGTTGAGCCTATACGCCTTTGGAACACCTTCGAGATGATTATCTTCCGCTGCGTTGCCGACATGATATCAAAGCCGCAATTGATCAGCGCTTACGCCTTTGGAGCATCACCGATATGAGTCTCTTTCGCAGCATTGCCGCATGCGCCGCCATTCTGGCCTTGGCCGCCTGCGCGCCGACCAACACCAACACCACCTACACAAGCGCCGATATCGGCCGCACGGCGCAGCTCTCCTACGGGCAGATCGTGTCGATGCGGGCGGTTGTGGTGCAGAACCCGAACACGGGCGTGGGCACGCTGGGCGGGGCGGCCGTGGGCGGCGTGGCCGGCAGCTTCATCGGGCGCAACGACGTGCGGGGCAATATCCTGGGCGCGGTCGGCGGCGCCATCGTGGGCGGATTGGTCGGCACAGTGGCTGAAAACGCCGCATCCCGCGGCCAGGCGGTGGAGTTCATCATCCAGGAAGACAACGCCCCGGCGCCGATTTCCGTGGTGCAGACCAACGAGGAGAATTTCGTGCCTGGCGAGCGCATCCTGCTCACGCGCGGCTCGCGCACCCGCATTGCCCGGGTGGGAGGCTGAAGGGATTGTTACACCGGTTGCGGGCGGCGGTTCGATAGGCTATCGGCCTCGATATCATGTCCGCATCCAAACCCCTTGCTGCCGCCCCCACGCGGCTTGAACTGACCTCGCTTCCCGGCTTTGCCGCACGGTCCGGTCTGGCGAAAGCCGACCTGCTCGCGGCGATCGGCATGTGGCGGCTGTGTTGGACCTTAAGTTGGCTGGATATCAAGCTGCGCTATCGCGGCTCGGTGCTTGGCCCGTTCTGGTTGACGCTGTCCAGCGCACTGATGATCGGCTCGATGGGCTTCCTCTACGCAGCCCTTTTCGCGATGAACCTGCACGAATATCTGCCGTTCCTGGCGCTGTCGATTGTGCTCTGGAACTTCCTGTCCACTCTCGTGAGCGATGCCTGCGTGTGCTTTACCTCGGCCGAGGGAATGATCAGGGCCGTGCGGATGCCGTTCATGCTGTATGGCGGCCGTGTGGTCCTGCGCAACCTGCTCATACTGGCGCATAACGTCGTTGTTATCGTGGTGGTGGACGTCCTGTTGCAGATCAATCCCGGCGCTGTGGGATTGCTGGCCATACCGGCCTTTGCGCTGTGGCTGCTGGTGGGGCTGGCGCTGTCCATGCTGCTCGGCGCGCTTTGCGCCCGGTTTCGTGACATTCCCCCCATCGTCGGCAGTGTGATGCAGATGGCGTTCTTTGTCAGTGCCATCATCTGGCGGCCGGAGCAGCTGAAAACGAACGAGTATCTGCTGGCGTTCAACCCTTTCTACACGTTGATGGAAATTGTGCGCGGGCCGCTCCTCGGCACGGTGCCGTCGATGACGGTCTACGCTTCCGCCTTGTTGTATTCGGTGGCGACCTTCGTCGCCGCCTGGTTGATGTTCGCCCGCGTGCGCGGCCGCATCGCGTTTTGGGTTTGATGCGATGAAAACCGAATTGCTTGCCCAGAATATCAGCCTCGATTTTCCGCTTTACCATGGCAACGCCCGCAGTCTGAAGAAGACGGTCTTCAACAGCATGGCCGGCCGGATGGCGGCTGATTCGCGTTCGCGCGTGTCGGTTCAGGCGCTGCGCGACATCAGCTTTCACCTGAAGGCCGGCGACCGGCTTGGCCTGGTGGGCGGCAACGGCGCCGGCAAGACCACGCTGCTGCGCATCTTGGCCGGTATCTACGAACCGCAGGGTGGACTGGTCCGCATCCAGGGCAGCCTGAATGCGCTGCTCGATCCCAATCTCGGCATGAACATGGAGTTGACCGGGCGGGAAAATATCACCCTGCGCGGCCTCTATGCCGGGCTGAACCCCTCCGAAATCCGGCGGCTGGCCGATGACGTGGCGGAGTTCGCCGACCTTGGCGACTTCCTCAACCTGCCGGTGCGCATCTTCAGTTCCGGCATGGTGGTGCGTCTGGGCTTCGCGCTGGCCACCGCCATCCGGCCGCAGGTGCTGTTGATGGATGAGTGGTTCCTGGCCGGCGACGCCAACTTCCTCGAAAAGGCCCGCGCGCGGCTGGAAGACATGGTGCGTGGCGCCGAGATCCTGGTGCTGTCCACCCATATGCCGTCTGTGATCCACGAATGGTGCTCACGGGTCATCTGGCTCGACCAGGGCCGCATTCGCGCCGATGGCCCGCCGGACACGGTGATGGCCGAATATCTCGGCGCACCGCGCGACTAAACGCCATGAACCTCATGCAATGGCTTCAGGCAGCAGGCGCGCTCTGCATGATCGCAGCCCTGCTGCCGCCGCGTGTGGCCGTGTTGCGGCCACACGCGCGACGCATCGGCCTGACGGCCCTGGTGCTTTATGCCCTGTTCGCCGCCATCGTCATCGGCTGGCGCACGATCGCAGGCCCCGAACCCTTCATGGGGTGAGCACGATACGCAGTCGTGTTGCCGCATCCACCGCCGCCACGCTGTAGAGCATCGGCACATAGGCGCCATCGGCCCAAAGCGGCGCCAGATCGGCGTAATGCGGGCTGCGCGGATCGCCGGACTGGCCGGGCGCATTGATGGCGCGGCTAGCATCCCAGTTGCCGACATCCACCACCATACGAAACGACGCCCCGTGCGTGACCTTGAAATCGCTCATCCGGTAGCCGGCGTTCATCACCGTCGAACCGGAACCGCCCTTGGGCAGGCGTGCCACCCCCGGCAGATCCGTCACACGGCCCAGCGGATGCGGGAACGCGCCGTGATGCAGCCTGCCCCACTGCCATGCGGCCGGATCGTCGCCCATGCGCTGAGTGCAATCGGCGAACGCTGACTCCAGCGTGGTGGCCAGCAGGGCGCGTGGGTCCGGCAGGCGGTGATCGGGGTGTTCCAGCAGGCCGATCAAGGTTTCCACATCGCCCGGCACCATCAATGCCCGCACCACCGGGTCCGGCGCCAGAATGTCCAGCAAGGCGGGCTTGAGGTGCTTGGACCACCAGATTTCCTGCAGCGCCGCAGCGCCGGATGTGCGGGCGAGATGATGATCCCACCCCAGCAGGAGAGACGCCGCCGGGGAGTTGAGGCCGGAGATCAACGCACCCAGTCGCTTGGCCGGAATGGAATAATCATCCGTCTGCAGTGCCATCGAATCCGCAAGCGAATGGGCGGGCTGCGTCGCCAGCACCTGATGGATGCGAGCACTGCGGGCGTGCTCGGCCCATTCGAAGCCAAGCTTGGTGGCCTCAGCCGGATAGCCGTCCGGCAGGTTCATCTCGTTGGCCGTCGCCACGAAACCACATTCCGGCGCGATGGTCTGCGGCAGGACCGAGAACTTGTGGAAGCCCTGCCACTCATACCGCCCATCGCCCGGCACCGGCAGCAGCCCGTCCCAGTTGGGCCGGATGGGTGATTTTCCGGCCGTGAACCACGCCACGTTGCCGCCGACATCGGCATAGACCTGATTGACCGAGGGGGTGGACCAGGTCTCAAGCGCGGTGGCGAAGGCCTCGGCCGACTGCACGCCCAGATAGGCCAGCGAGCCGAAATAGGCCGACGATCCTGGTTCGGACCACACGCTGCGCACAGCAAACGCCAGACCGGGCTTTTCGCACACCACCGGGCCGTGGCGGGTGAAGGACAGCGACACGGTCTGGTCGGCACAGCCACGCACAGCGATGGTTTCATCGATTATCGTCATCGCCTCCCAGCCATCGGCATAGCGATAGCGGGGGCCATCGGTCTCGTAGACGTGCATATCCTCCTGATCCATCGGGAAGATGGTCAGGCTGAACGCGGCATGGCCGTTATGGCCGATGCAGATGCCCGGCAATGCCGGCTCACCGGCGCCGATCACATCGATACCCGGCCCACTGAGATGAACGATGCTGCGCAGCGACGGCAGCGCATGGGCGCGGTGCGGGTCCGACGCCAGGATCGGCCGGCCGGTATCGGTGTGGGTGGCCGCGACCGCCCAGTTGTTGGAGCCTTGCAGATATACATCCCCCTGGTCGGACACCTTGGTCCAGCGCCAGGCATCCTCCAGCGTGGTGGCCAGCCGCTCGGGGCTAAAATCGGGGGCGGCGGTGGCGAGGCGGAACAGGTCCAGCACGTCATCGGGGATGCTGGACGGGTCCAGCCCCTCCGGGATGTCGATGACATGCGGCGGCTCGATGGAGCGGCGGGCGAGATCGGTCTCCAGCCCGGCGCGGGCGGCCACGCGGGCGCGGGCGGCTTCGGACAGCACGTTGCGCACCAGGCCGTGGCTGCGGATGCGCACCACGTCGGCCGGCGCCCAGCGCTCGGGCCTGGTGTTCATCGCGGCAAATTCCGGCGGCAGCAGGGTGGAATCGGCATCGCACAGGTCAATCCAGGCATTGATGCCGGCCACGAACGCCTCGGTGATCGGGCGCGCCTCGTTGGTGCCATAGGCGGCCCATTCGGCATCCATGTCGCCGCGATACAGGAACAGCCGCGCCGCACGGTCCTGCGCCAGGAAGCCGGGGCCAAAATCGGCGGCCATGCGACCCAGGCCGCGCTTGCGCCAGATATCAAGCTGCCACAACCGGTCACGCGCCGCATTGAAACCCTGCACGAAAAACACGTCGCGACGGGTGTTCGCCCGGATATGCGAGATGCCCCATTGGTCCACCATGATCTCCGCCGACTGCTCAAGTCCTGGAACGTGGTGGGCGATGGTCTCGGTCATGATGTCAGTTCCCGCAATGGAACGTCACGCTAGGCCCATCCGTTCGGGTCTGGCCAGATGCGGCACGGCATATGCAGTGCAAAGAATGACAGTGCCAAGGAGAGGGATGTCATGATCTCGCCGTCAGCCGCAATTGCCGCGCCTTCTGCCGCCTCTGCCACCCCAGCCAAGGCGGCCGAGCCGGAATTGCACTTTCTGGACGTGCTTTCAGCCCTGAACCCGCTGCAATATTTGCCGGTGGTGGGCACAATCTACCGGGCCATCACCGGTGACACAGTGCCTGAGCCATTGCGGGCCATGGGCTGCATGATTGCCAGCGGCTTGATGGGCGGGCCGATCGGCGCGGCCATCAGCGCCGCCAGCAGCCTCATCCAGCATGTCGCCGGGATCGATCTGGACCAGTTGGGGCATGACGCCCTTGCCAGCCTGGGATTGGTGGACAACGCGCCAGAAACCGCCATCGCCACTGCGGTGCAAACGCCTGACATCAAACCCACCCTGGCTCGAAGCGCCTCGGCCGCCGAAGCCCCACTGCCGATCGCGCCGCCGACCGACCTGCCGGATATGGTGCAAAGGCAGGCGGCCTTCGCGGCCTATGGGCAGACGCTTTATACGTATGGCCCCGGCGCGGGCCATGCGTAGTGTCAGTTGGCCTTGCGCGCCGCCGTCACCGCATCCTGCAATTCCGCCAGATCGACAGCGCCCGGCAGCATCGTGGTTCCCACCACATAGATCGGCGTGCCCTGCAGATCGAGCTTGCGGCCCATCGCCAGGTTGGCGTCGATCCGCGCCTGCACATCCGGCGACTTCATGTCGGCCTGCATCCGCTCCCAGTTCAGCCCAAGCTTGACCGCGAGGGGCTCCAAATTGGCGTCGTTGATCTCGGACGGGCCCGACATCAACGCGTCATGCAGCTTCTGATAGCCATTCTGCTTGTGCGCCGCGAGCAGCGCACGAGCGCCCAGCACGCTGGCCGGGCCAAGCACCGGCAGGTCCTTGTAGACCAGCCGCACATCGGGATTGGCACGCAGCAAACTGGTCAGCACCGGCAGCATCCGGCGGCAATACGGGCAGCGAACGTCGTAGAACTCCACCACAGTCACCCGGCCGTTCGGATTTCCGGCCACCGGATCGCCCTCGGTGTGCGCCAGTTGCGGGCCAAGCGCCGCCAGCGTGCTGGCCTGAACCTGGGATTGCTGACGTGCGTCATCGGCCTGCAACGCCACCACCGCCTCCCGCAGGATGGAAGGATCGCGCTTGAGCGCGTCTCGCAGGATGGTCACAACCTCATCGCGTTGCTGCGGCGTGAAGGCCGCAGCCTGCGCCACACCTGGAAGGAGGGCTGCCGCCAGAAGGGCGAAGCGGAACAATCGTGCGAACATCGAACACCTGCTGGCGGTTGCCGGGGGAAGCGAAGGCGGTTATGGCAGCTTTTCCATGCGCGTGTATGGCGCGTTTGTCATCTGAGACGATGGTGCGTTCCCAACACGCCCATTACCAAACCATCCAGGAGTAGGCGGCGCATGAACGGCATGAAGACGCGCGTTTCGACGGCTTCCATTCTGGTTGGAGTGCTGTGCCTGTCCGGCTGCTCCGCGCTGACATCGGTCGGGAATGTTTTTTCCTCCTCCTCGGATGCTCCAGTCGGGCAGGTCGGCAATGTCCCCGGCTTCCTGGGTGGCGTGGTGGCCGATGAGCCGCAGGCCGCCCTCGTCGGCCGCACCATCCTGTCGGCCGGCGGCAACGCCGCCGATGCCGCCGCCGCGATCGGCTTCACCCTTGCCGTCACGCTGCCATCGCGCGCGGGGCTGGGGTCGGGCGGGGCCTGTCTGGTGTTCAATCCAGCCAAAAGCGGCCCCGGTGGCGGCCTGCCCGAAGCAATCCTGTTCCCGTCCACAGCGCCCGCCGATCCGGGCCGCGCCGACCGCCCGGCCGGGACGCCGATGCTGGCGCGCGGCTTGTTCGCCCTGCAGGCCCGTTATGGCAAGCGCCCGATGGAAACGCTGGTGGTGCCGGCCGAGCAGTTCGCCCGGTTCGGCGTGGCCGTCTCCCGCGCCTTGGTGCGCGATCTTGCGGTGGTCGCAGGGCCACTCTCGGCTGATCCTGGCGCCCGTGCGGTGTTCTTCCCCAACGGTGCGCCGCTGGCGGAGGGCAGCACGATGGTGCAGCAGGAATTGGGCGGCACATTGGCGCAGCTTCGCATCGCCGGCGTCGGCGACCTGTATCAGGGCCTTGTCGCCAAGCGGCTGGAGGACGGCATGATCGCCGCCGGCGGCGGGCTGACGGTTTCCGATCTGCGTGCATCCTTGCCGCGCTACGCCGCACCGATGACTCGCCCAGCCCCGAACGGAGACATTGTCTCCGTGCTGCCACAGCCAGAAGCCGGCGGCGTGGCCACTCTGGCGGCTGCCGAAATGCTGTTGCGGGGCATTTCCAACGGCCAGGATCTGACGGCCCAGGCCCGCGAGCGCTCCATCAACGTGGCCGCCGCCGCCCGTCGTGGTAGCGCCATGTTCGACACATTGCTGACGGCCGATGTGCCGGCCGGCGACGTCGGGCCCTTGCCCGCCTCGACCGTGTTCGGCGCCATCGACCGTGACGGCGGGGCGGTGATCTGCGGCACCAGCATGGGCAATCTGTTCGGCACCGGACGCATCGCCCCCGGCACCGGCATTCTGCTCGGCGTGTCGCCGGCCCGTGCGCCGCAGCCGCTGCTGGCGATCTCGATGCTCACCAGCTCAGTCTATCAAGGCTTCCGCGCGATGTCCGGCGGCTCCGGCCAGGAAGCTGCCCCGATCGCCGCCGCCATGGGCCTTGTGGCCGGCGCCACCAACCGCCAGCCCACCTTGCCGCCTGAGCCCGGCCGGGCCAACACCATCGGCTGCCCTGCCTTGCTGCCGGCCAACCCGAACTCCTGCGCCTGGTCAGTCGATCCGCGCAGCCTGGGTCTGGCCGCCGGGAGCAACTGACCATGTTGAAAACCGGCCACGGGGCTGACGCACCGGCCTTCCTGGTGATGGATGTCATCACCGCGGCCAACGCACGGCAGGCGGCCCTGCCGCCGGGGGCGCCGCGCGTCCTCCGCATGGAAGTGGGCCAACCCGGCACCGGCGCGCCCAAGGGTGCTGTCGCCGCCGCCCAGGCCGCCCTCACCGCCGGCCTGCCGATGGGCTACACCGAGGCGCTGGGGCTGGTGTCCTTGCGGACGCGCATCGCCCGGCATTACGCCGACTGGTATGGCGTCGAAATCGACCCGGCGCGGGTGGCGGTGACGGTGGGGGCCTCCGGCGCGTTTCCGCTGGCGTTCCTGGCCGCGTTCAATCCTGGCGACCGGATTGCGATGGCCGCCCCGTTTTACCCGCCTTACGTCAACATCCTGCAATCGCTCGGCATGGTTCCGGTGATGCTCGAAGCAGGCCCCGACAGCCGCTTCCAGCCCACCGTGGCCATGCTCGAAGCTCTCGACCCGCTGCCCGACGGCCTGATCGTGGCCAGCCCCTGCAACCCCGCCGGCACCATGCTCCACCCGGGCGAACTGGCCGCCATCGCCGATTGGTGCCACCGGCGCGGCGTGCGGCTGATCAGCGACGAGATCTATCACGGCCTGCAATACGACCAGACGCTGGCCACCGTCGCCGGATCGCCGAGTGCGATTGTGGTGAACAGCTTCTCGAAATACTTCTCCATGACCGGCTGGCGCATCGGCTGGATGGTGCTGCCCGAGGATCTGGTGCGCCCCGTCGAACGGCTGGCGCAGAACATGTTCATCAGCGCACCGCACATCGCCCAGATTGCCGCCGAAGCCGCGTTCGACTGCGCGCCGGAACTGGACGCCAACATCGCAGCCTATCGCCGCTCCCGCGCCCTGCTGCTGAACGCCCTGCCCCGCGCCGGGTTTGCCAGACTCAGCCCGGCCGAAGGCGCGTTCTATCTGTATGCGGACGTGTCGGACCGCACCAATGACAGCCAGGAATTCTGTGCCCGCATGTTGCGGGAAGCCGGAATCGCCGCTGCCCCCGGCATCGATTTCGACCGGGCGCGCGGCAATCATTTCATCCGCTTCAGCTATTGCGGCCCAGAAGCGGACATGGCGGAAGCAGCGGAGCGGCTCACGCGCTGGCGATAGACCTCATCGCACGAACACGCGGACCTCGCGCAGCGGCGTGCCGGAATCCTCGATCAGGCCGACATGAATCCGCTCCGGCGGCACCGATTGCTCGGCGATGCTGCGCGCCACGTTCGCCGCATCTTGCCCAACCTGCGCGCTGGGCACCGTGCCGCGCGCCACGGGACTGACGACGTTGAACTCCGCATCCGGCTTGCGCGACAGCGCCAGGTCAACCGCACGTGCAAGATCGGGCGCATAGTCATAATCCGGCTGGTCGAAACGGATGATGGCCAGCGGCAAGGCCGGCAGCGCCTTCACATCCGCCGCCTGGGGCGCCACGGGGGTTCCGCTGAAGGTGCGCTGGTCGATCAGGGTGAGATAAGGCGGGCTCAGGCTCGGCGCGCAGCCGGACACCAGGGCGGCCAGCAAGACCAATCGTTTCACAGGCGATACTCCGGCTCATGGGCGTCCAGAATACGCTTTATGCTCTCCAAATGCAGCCGTGCCGGTTCGCCGTCACCGCCCTGCATCTGCGCGGCGGTGCGGGCGATCACGTCAGGCGAAACCTGTTTCAGCGTGCGCCCGGTGGAAAGCGCCAGGCGCTGCACTTCACAGGCGCGCTCCAGATAGTAAAGGTCGTCCCAGGCGGTGGCGATATCGCCGCCCACAACCATCACGCCATGGTTGCGCATGAACACAATGTCCGCATCGCCCATCGAGGCCGCGATGCGATCGCCCTCCTGCTCGTCCAGCGCCAGGCCGTTATAATCGTCATCCACCACCAGCCGGCCATGGAATTTCAACGCTGTCTGCCCGGCCCAGGCCAAGGGCGGGCCTTCGAGCATGGCCAGCGCGGTGGCGTTCGGCATATGCGTGTGCAGCGCCACCCGCGCCCGCGCAAGGCGCATGTGAACGCGCGCATGGATGAAGAAGGCCGTTATTTCGGGCACGCCGTCCCCGGCGACCACGCGGCCCTCGAAATCGCAAACCAGCAGCCGCGACGCGGTGATTTCCGAAAACCCCCAACCATACGGGTTGACGAGGAACAGCTCGTCGCTGCCGGGCACCATGGCCGAAAAATGATTGCAGATGCCTTCGTGCATTCCAAGCCGCGCTGCCATGCGAAAGCAGGCGGCGAGATCAATGCGCGCCTGAATCACCGCGGGAGCGTCAAGCACGCTGTACGTGGGGATTGCGGGGGCAATACGGGTGGATTTTTCGACCATTCCGCCACGGTCGCAGGAAGTGCAGGCGGAGGCAAGCAGGCACCTGCCGCCGCCATGCCACGGAAGAACCAAGTTCCGGCACGCATCCTTTTGCTGCCACAGACGTTAGACAAGCAGAAAACAACCGCAATCGCGTGCGTTGTAAAATTGACCGTATCAAAAACACGCAGCTGCCGCTCATGCGCGTTAAGGAGCAAAACGTTATGAATTTGGTTACGAGAAGAGTTCTAACGGCAGTTTTGTTGCTCTACGGCGCTGCTGCATTCACAGGCGCCCAGGCGGCATGGCCCGCACCTGACAAAACGGCGAACACGGAAACCAATATCCGCACCTTCAGCGCCCATGGTTGCCCCGGATTGCGGTGGCACATCCTGAAAGACCCCGTCACCAGCGCTATGACCGGAACGGTGTCCTTCACCGATGGCAGCGGCGCTGCATCCGTCACGGGAAGCGCAAACCCGGATGGCACCTTCCAGGCCAAGCTCGCACCGATCGCCGGTAAGGCGCCGGACGGCGTGCTGGCCGGCAGGTTCTCCTACAATGGCGGTGTGCGCATGGATTTGGCCGGCACCGGATGCTCGGTCATGCACGCAGATTTTCCGAGAATCGTCCGCGACCAGGCGCCCAACGGGGGCAACCGTCCGTAGCGCGCCACAGCAACCGACTCACGTGTCGCCACCATTCAGGCACCCCCCGAACAGAACAATATGTTCCAGGGAACAATGGCGCGCCAAAATATGTCGTTACGTAATAAATCACAAGACAAACGGCTAAGGCCGACCTTGCAATGCACGCATGCCACCGCAAACCGATGGCCAACGCATTTACACCATTTCTGAAATCGGCAGCTCACTGTATGTTGATATACTGAAGCGTGTAAAGGGGGTTGATGTCATGCGGAGCTTGTTGCAGGTGGCTGCCATTTTACGGCGCCGCTGCCATCTACCCATATCCCCGGTCTTTTGGACTGCACTGATCATTGTGATGATCTGGGTCAGCGTCGCCTACCAAACATACACCGTGCACACTTACAGCCTGCGTGCGGCCACCGCCACCGCTGACGACCTGGCGCACAACGTCGGCGAGAGCGTGAACCGCACGGTCGCAGGCGTCGACCAGATCATAGAGATTCTGCGCAACGCATATGCCGCAGATCCGGCCGGCTTCAATTTGTCCAAACTGGCTCCCAGCGATCAAACCCTTGACGCAGTTACCCTGCAAATAGCCACCACCGACGAACACGGCATGATGACCGCCAGCAATCTGAGCAATGCCAAGCTGGTGGATCTCGCGGACCGCACGCACGTGCAGATGCAGATGCAGAGCGGGGCTGACCAGCTTTACATCAGCTCGCCAGTCCTTGGGCGCACGTCGAACCTGTGGTCGCTGCAGTTCACCCGCAAGATGTTCGCCCCGGACGGGGCCATGGCCGGCGTGCTGATTATGTCGCTGGATCCAGGTCACTTTGTACGTTTTGCCCAAACGCTGGAAATTGGCCAAGGCTCGGTCACGCTGATCGGCATTGACGACGGGATCGTGCGGGCACATGAGCCAGCAATTGCCAACGATATCGGCCAAACCGCCAGCGATTTCGCCTTGCAGCATATCCGTGGCGAGGCCAAGACCGGCACATTCGAAATGCAAGACCAGTTCGACGGTGTGTCGCGCATCTACAGCTACCGGCGGCTGGACAAATACGGCATGGCCGTGGTGGCAGGGCTCGCGACCGACGACGTGTTCGCACACTTCCGCTTCGATCTACGCCGCCGCCTGATCGCCGGGTCTATCGTGACGCTGCTGGTCCTGCTCGTAGGGACGCAATTGTCGCGCCAGCGGCAGCGTCTGATAAGCTCTCAGGCACATTTATCTGCCACATTGGAGACGATGGATCAGGGCATTATGATGGTCGGCCCCGACGGCCGGGCACCGGTGATCAACCGCCGCGCGATCGAATTACTTGGCCTACCGGCCACGTTGCTGCACAGCGACCTGAGCCACGGTGACATTTTGCGATGGCAGATCGCCAACGGAGAGTTCGGTCAAGCCAAGCCTTTTTCCTTTGACCCCACCGTGGACGTTGGGGAGGACATTGGCGTGATCATCAGCGGCAAATCGCCGATCCGCCCGGGTTATGAACGCTCCCGCCCCGACGGCACAATCCTTGAAGTACGCACCCAGTCGATGCAAGGAGGTGGTGCGGTGCGCAGCTTCACTGATGTGACTGCCAGACGCCATGCTGAGCAGCATCTGCAGCAGGCTCAAACACGGCTTGGCCGGGCACAGCAGATGGAGGCCATCGGCCAGCTGACCGGCGGGATCGCGCATGATTTCAACAACCTGCTCGCGGTTGTGGTCGGCAATCTGGATATGTTGACCGAGGAAACCGAGGAAGGCTCCGATCCGCGTCTCATGGTGACAGAGGCGCTGCGCGCCGCCTTGCGCGGTTCCTCCCTGGTCAATCAATTGCTGGCATTCGCCCGCAAACTGCCGTTGAAGCCGCAAACTGTCGATATCAACCAACTGACGGCGGACATGGTCTCGCTGCTCAGCCGCACGCTCGGCGGGGCAATCAACGTGACGCTGCACAAGGACCCCAAGCTCTGGTTGGTGATGGCGGACCCGAGCCAGCTTGAGAATGCCATCCTCAACCTGGCCATCAATGCGCGTGACGCGATGCCGGAAGGCGGCACGCTGGAACTGGAAACCAGCTGCGTGACACTGAGCGCTGCAGAGATCGTCGATCTGCCGGATGCATCGCCGGGTGATCACGTGGTGCTGTCCGTGACAGACACCGGCACCGGGATGTCGCTTGAAGTGCAGGCGCGCGCATTCGATCCGTTTTTTACCACCAAGACAGACGGCAAGGGCACCGGGCTTGGGCTCAGCATGGTCTATGGATTTACCCGCCAGTCCGGCGGCCATGTGGTGATCGACAGCAAGCCGGGAATTGGCACCACTGTGCGGCTATATCTGCCGCGCGGACGTGATGCCTGGCTCTCTGATTCGCTCAGCGCCGCAAGCAACGCCTCGTTGCCACATGGCCATGAGGTGGTCCTGGTGGTTGATGATAATTTCGGCGTGCGCGAAACCGCCGCACGCATCCTGAGATCACTCAACTACGTGGTGCTGGAAGCGGATAGTGGGTCCGAAGCACTGGAGATTTTGGCCCGCACGCCGAAAATCGACCTGCTGTTCACCGACGTCATCATGCCGGGTGGTATCGACGGCCCGATGCTGGCGCGTATGGCCACACAAGACCGACCAGAACTCGCGGTGCTGTTGACGTCAGGCTATGTGGACGCCACCGGCGACGCGCTGCATCTGGGCCTCTCCCAGTGGGATATGTTGGCCAAGCCATATCGGCGCCAGGAACTCGCTATCCGGGTGCGCGACGCGTTGGATCAACACAACATATAGGCGCATGTCTAGAGCCGGCACGGGCTGTCGGCTGTGATCGTTTGGTCCTGGGTTATTCCAAGCCCCCCAGGCTGGCCACCGCATTTGTCATAATTTTTGATGGTTTTCCATACTGTTGCAACAAGGGTATCGCGGCAGTGTTGGAGTGGTGGCCTGGGCGACACGGACAGATGCGATCGAGTTCGTCACGTGACGTTCAAGTCCGATCGGGGGGCGGAATCGCTCCCCTTTCGGAGATCAGGAATCCAGAAGTAGTGGTGGACTGGGTGCCGACGACTTAGAGCACATCGATCTCGGTGATGCCGTCGCGGAAGTCCCTGCCGTTGCCCTAGCCTGCGTCTGCGAATACGAACGCGACATCGATCCCTGCAGCAACGGCGTCACGCAGTTGACCCAGAGCGATCTGTGGCTTGGCCTAGAAGTCGATATCGTCGGGTATCCCTGCCTGGGCTCGCCGGACCGGGTCGTCACACCATTCGAACTTCGCCACGAAATGATGCATCGACTGGTGCGCCGCCAGCACACGCGCCACCATCTGTTCAACGCTTTTGCGATCGCCGGGCAGGAGCAGTCCCGCGCAATAACACTGGAACGGAACCATGCGATCGGCGCTGAAGCGCTCAGGACTTTATGATACACCAAGCCTAACACGGCATGCTCAACCGTGGGATGCATCCCCCATTCGCGTGCGCGCCGTCGCGCTGGGGCCATTGCTGCCGCATCGCGATCTCGTACTCGGTCCAGATCACGCCCTTTATCTGGGCGCCTGCCTGCTGACCGTTCGCGATCTCTTGAACGATGCCACCATCGTTCAGGACGAGACGGCCGAGGTCACGTGTTTTCACGTTGAATGCCACACCACGACATTTTGATCGCTGAAGGCGCACTGGCCGAAAGCTCGCTGGACACCGGAAATCGTGGCAGCTTCGCCAATGCCAGCAAGGCGACGACGCTTCCCCCGGCGTTCGCGCGCACCGTTTGGGACCAGCAAGGCTGCGCCCCATTGGTAACGAGCGAACCCGACTGGCGTTGGACCAACAGCACAGCCGAGACCACGCTCAAAGGCACCCGCCCCCTTGAAATCTGGCTTGGCGCAATGGCCATGCGCTGTTGGACGCGCAAGGCACGGCGCCCCGCCACCTTTCAGCGCGCCGCCTGAATAGCCTTCTACAAAACAGATGGATATATATAGTGCCTCTGGTGCGGTGAAGATCGCGCGCAACAACGCTCCCACAAGGCGGCTCCATGATCTATGCTGGAATCTTACTCATAGCGTTGCTCGCTCTCACCGCCTTCTGGCGTGGCAATGCGGCCGGAATGCCGTTATTCCTGATCGCACTCGTTGGCATGGTGATCGCCTTCGTGATGGACATCACCAATCCCCTGACCATCAGCCTGTGATCCATTCATGACCCGTTTTTATCTCTACGCCAACGCAGCCAATGCCTGGGTCCTTGTATTCGTCCTGGTGGCCGGCTTTGTAAGCCAGTTTCTCGATAACGCCCCCCCATGCCCGCTCTGCATGATGCAGCGGATGGGAATGCTGCTGGCAGCACTTGGACCAAGTTTTGTACTGTTTCGCGCATCCAAAGGACAGCTTTCAGCGCGCGACATCGCTGCTGGCACCGGCCTGCTCATCCTTGCAAGCCTTCTTGGTGCCGCGATATCGATTCGGCAGATCCTGTTGCATATCCTGCCGGGCGATCCGGGATTTGGCTCTCCGGTGCTCGGATATCACATGTATACTTGGGCGCTCATCGTGTTCGCCTGCAACCTGCTCGGCGCTGGGCTGCAACTTATCGGCCTCGCCGGGTTCCAACCAGACGCATACAAAGCCCCCGCCCTGGCCCGATGGACCGGCCTCGCGGTTGCAGCCATGCTGATCGCCAACGTGCTGTCAGTGACCGCCGAAGCCGGTTTCGCCTGGAAGCTTCCCGACGATCCAACCGGCTATCTGTTGTTCCACACCACGTAACGCGTCACCAATCACAGAAAATGCCTATTTACGACGCGACCAGCAGGCAACTCTATCGAAGAAAAGATAGATTACAGGCGTGGTGAACATGGTGAGAAGCTGGCTTACCATGAGTCCGCCCACGATCGCGTAGCCCAGCGGTTGACGAATTTCCGATCCGATACCGTGGCCGAGCATCAGCGGAATGCCGGTCAGCATGGCCGCTGCTGTCGCCATCAGGATGGGGCGGAAGCGCAGAGCACAGGCTTGCCTGATGGCCTCTTCGCTTGACCGCCCTTCCTTGACGGCCTGAAGCGCGAAATCAACGATCATGATCCCGTTCTTCTTGACGATGCCGATCAGCAGGATGATGCCGATCATCGCAATAAGGCCGAAATCATACCCACCCATTCTGAGCGCGATCAGCGCGCCCAAGCCGGCCGATGGCAAGGTCGAGAGAATGGTCAGCGGGTGAATGAAATTTTCATAGAGCATGCCAAGGATCAGATACACGACCACCAGAGCGGCCGCGATCAGCAGCGGCATCGAAGACAGCGATGCCTCGAACGCCTTGGCGCTCCCGGAAAAATTCGCCGTCAGGGAAGCAGGTGGGTTGCTGTCCACGAAGGTCTTCTGAACCGCAGCCACGGCGGTGCCGAGCGCTGCCCCGGGCGCGAGGTCGAACGAGATCGTCACCGCCGGGAACTGTGCCTGATGGTTGATCGAAACTGGGGCGGTACCGTCTGTCCCCCACTTGGCAATGTTGGCCAGCGGCACCAAACCGCCTCCTGCCGCGCGGACGGTCAGGCGATCCAGCGTCTCCAGGTCGTGCTGCAAGGATGGCAGGACTTCCATCACCACATGAAACGTGTCGGTCTGCGTTGTGTACTGGCCGACCTGGCGTTGACCGAACGCATCGTAAAGCGTGTCGTCGATCGTCTCAGGCATCACGCCATAGAGCGATGCCGCAGCCCGATCGATCCGCAGGTTCAAGGTGGGTGCCAAGGCTTGCTGGTCGCTGACAACGTCGACCAGCCCTGGAACCTTCTGCAACGCCTCCATGATCTTGGGTGCCCACTGCGTCAGTTCCGCGATATTGGAATCCTGTAGCGTGTACTGATAACGCGTGCGCGCAGGTCTTGCGCCAATATTGATGTCTTGTGCCGCCTGCATGAACAACTGAATTCCCTGCTCCTGCATCAACCGGGGGCGAAGCCGGGCAATCACCTGCTGGGCGGTCACGTCACGCTCCGCACGCGGCTTGAGGGTAATGTTGACATGCCCCTGGTTGAGCGCACTGCCGCCATTGTCTCCGCCCACGTCCATAAAGACGCTGTAGACCGCAGGATCCTTCAGGACAATCGCACCAACACGCTCCTGCAGCTTGACCATCTCTGGATAGGAGATATCTGGCGAGGCCTGTGTCAGCCCACCAATGAAGCCTGTGTCCTGCTCTGGGAAAAACCCCTTCGGGATGGTCACGAACAGCAACGCGGTCAGGGCCGTTGTTCCCACAAACAGCATCAACATCGCTACCTGATGACGCAACGCCCGCTCCAACAGCCGCATATAACCGTTCTGGAGCCGTTCGAAGGCGTGTTCGCTGATCCTGTATAGCGTGCCATGTGAAGCAGGCGCGCTGCGCCTGAGCAGACGGGCCGCCAGCATCGGCGTCAACGTCAGCGACACAACCGCCGACAAGAAGATCGCCAGCGTCAGGACAACCGCGAACTCCCGAAACAGCCGCCCGACAATCCCACCCATCAACAACAGCGGAATAAGAACGGCAATGAGCGAAATCGATATCGACATGATCGTAAAACCAACCTCGCCGGCGCCCTTGATAGCCGCGTGCAACGGGTCGTCCCCACGCTCGACATGGCGGGTGATGTTTTCCAGCACGACGATCGCGTCGTCCACGACGAAGCCCACCGCCACCACGAGCGCCATCAGCGACAAATTGTCGATGCTGTAGCCCAGCATCCACATAGGGGCTGCTGTACCGGCCAGTGCGATGGGCAGCGCCAGGCTCGGGATCAATGTCGCGCGCAGATTGCGCAAGAAGATAAAGATGACGATGACAACAAGCGCGATGGTCAGGACGAGGGTGAACTGAATATCGTCGACCGAGGCGCGGATCGTTACCGTCCGATCCGTGACCAGCGCCAGCTTGACGGTAGACGGCAAGGCCGCCTGCAAGGCTGGAAGCTGCGCCTTGATGCTGTCCACCAGTTCCACAACATTGGAGCCAGGCTCACGAAAAACATCGATTGCGATGCCTCGGACACCATTTGTCCAATGTGCCGATTTGGCGTTCTCCGGCCCATCTGCGACATAGCCGATATCGCGCAGCCGGATCGGACCGCCATTGCGATAGACCACCACCGCATCGCCCCATTCCTCAGCGGTGCTGATCGGGTCGTTGGTGATGATTGGAAAGGTGCGTGTCGTGTCATCCACATTGCCTTTCGGCTGCAAGACGCTGAGCGCGCCGACAGCGAGGCGCACATCCTCAAGCGTCACCCCCGCCGCGGCGAGCCGTCCAGGATCGACCGCGATCCGGATGGCCGGCTTCTGACGGCCGCCGATATTGACTCGGCCCACCCCGACAATAGACGAAATGCGTTGGGCGATCCGGGTCTCGACCAGTTCGTCGACCTGCGGAAGGGGAAGCACGTCAGACGTCGCAGAAAGTCGCATCACCGGAAAGTCGGCCGGATTGGCTTTGGTAAAAATGGGTGGGGACGGAAGATTTTTGGGGAGATCGCCAGACGCGCTGCTGATGGCGGCCTGCACATCCGAGGTCACGTCGCGAATGCTCTTGCTCAGGTCGAATTGGACAATGATCCGCGTGGTGCCCAGCGAACTGGAGGACGTCATTTCAGCCACGCCGCTGATTTTTGCGAGTTGTCGCTCCAGGGGCTGCGCCACAGCCGCCGCCATCGTCTCGGCCGAAGCGCCCGGCAGGCTGGCCGAGACCTGCACGGTCGGGAAGTCGATCTCGGGAACAGACGCGATGGGAAGCAGCGGATAGGTGATCGCACCAACCAGGAAGATGCCCACCATCAGCAGGATCGTGGCGACAGGCCGTTCGATGATCCAGGCAAAGACGCCGGCTGTCCGCCCTGGGCCTGCGCTCACGGGCCGGTCTCGACGCGATCGGCGGTGCGGCCTTGCGTCGTGTCTGTTGGCATGACGGTTGACCCATCGGTGATCCGCGATGCCCCGTCGGTCACCACCTGATCGCCATCAGACAGCCCTGTTGCGACCGACGCGAAGCCAGATCTGACGAAGGCTGTCGTTACAACCTGCCTGTGCACGGTGCCGTCTGCCTGCAGCACATATGCGAACAGTCCCGAGGCGCTTCGCGGCAAGCCCTTATCGGGGACGATGACGCCATCGCGCACGGCCACCGTCAGCCGGGTGGCAACAGGTAGGCCCGGCCACAGCATCCCCGCCGTGTTCTCGAACGTTGCGCGAAGCTTGATGGAGCCATTCGCGGGGTCAACAAAATTGTCCATCAGGGTGAGCTTGCCCAGCGCGAGACGTCGCGCGCCGTCGGTTGACCAGGCCTCCACCACGGCGATGTCTGTCTTCAACGCCTCGCGGATTTCCTCGAACCTGTCGCCTGGTGCGACAAAGACGACGGCGATCGGGTCAAGCTGCGTGATCGTGACAATATCCGTGCTGCCGGCGGTCACGAGGGCGCCGACATTGACCGTGGTGAAGCCCATCACCCCGGCGATCGGCGCAATCACCGTGGCATATCGCAACTGCGTCTGGGCGTTGCCGACAGCCGCGTCATCCCCCGCGACGGCCGCTTCAAGCTGCCGAGACAACGCAACTTTTTGGTCAATCGCCTGCGGTGAAACGAAGGTACGCGCGGCGAGTGAGCCATAACGCTCAACATCCCGCCTGGCCGCCACCAGCTGTGCTTCGTCCTGATCTTTTTTGGCAGTCACGCTGCGAAGAGCCAGCTCGAGTTCGCGCGTGTCGAGTTGCATCAGAAAGTCGCCTTTCGAGACGAAGCGGCCTTCCTCGAAACCGATTGATTCTACCTGTGCACTGGTCCGTGGCCGAACGGTGACTGACTTGAGCGGCGTCACGGTCCCAATGCCGGCGATGATTTTCGGCAGGCGCCCGCTGGACACCCTGACCGTGTTGACCGGAATCGGGGGCAGGCGAACCAGTTCAGCCGCCCGCACGGTGCCTGCGAGAAAAAGAACCGAGCATAAGACCAAAACAACAATGCCAGAACGACCGGGCGGTGCCCTGCGGCCACGGAGACGGTTGGGCACGGTCATGGGAACCCGTTCGATCATATGTAATACCGACTTGCGCAAGACCTGACTCGTTTAGCTTCCCGACGCGGGGCGGAAT
>JBBART010000036.1:0-22860 GCA_040399685.1 Acetobacteraceae bacterium | reverse complement strand
GCTATCCGTCGTCAGTGCGTTCATCTGGACATGCTGAATGTCAACGCGCTCTAGCCGCCAACGGACGCTCCCACTGTCGTCGACGATGGGCGCCCCGGACACCCGACAGCGAGTTATCGCGTTTGCGAAACGCGTCGCGGGTTCGGTGGGCAACGTTTCTCAGACATCTGGCTTGCGCCGTTGAATGCCCGACGGGCAACTCTGTGTCTCGCGCAATTTCTTGACATTTCCGTGCAATTTATTAACAATAAGTAAATTGTATCGTATTTTCGTGATTTCGTAGGGGCATTCCGGATATGTCAGAAAACACAATGAGAAAACACGCTGTTTCCCGTCGCACAATCATGCTCGGTGCCGCAACGTCTGTCGCGACGGGAGCATTAGGCCGCAATGCAAAGGCAGTAGAAATATTTCACGGGGCAGTCATAGGTAAAAACGGTTGGCTGTTTTTGGTTTGGGATGATCCAAGAAAATTCTCGTTGCCACGTATAAATCTCGTCGTGAGTATTTTGAAAAACGTCGCATCTATTTTAAAAACGTCTAACATTGAACTGGTAATGTTGTTCGTTCCATCAAAGGCGCGGTTATATAAGACATTTCTGCCAGATGAGTTTTCGTTCTCGGCTGATGCAGAAAAAAGATACAATCTGGGGCTCAACGCAATTCGTCAAAACGGCTTGCTGACCCCAGATGTCGGGTCTTTATTTTCAGAAATGCGCAATGCGCCTGAACCTCAGCAGCTCTGGTTTAAGGTAGACACGCATTGGGAGCCTTGCGCGAGCGAGGCGGCCGCAGCACTGGTCGGGAAGGAAATGAACGAAAAACTGCACCTTCCGCCGGCGTCACGGCCCGGCTCACGTCTTGGCAAGGCTGTCATTGAGACGCATTCCCGGAGCGATCTGGCCAGCTTCCTGCCATCAGATGTCCGAATGTCGTATCCAGATGAAAAGTTTGCGGTGCATCGCGAAATCATGCGCTCTGGTCCGTCCGCCTTGCTGGACGAAGGACCAACGGACGTTGTTGTTGTTGGCAGCAGTTATATGCAGCCAAAATATAATTTTGCCCCCGCACTTTCAAGTCAACTTAACAGACCTGTATCACTGAGTTGGCACGTCCATACTGTCGGCCCGTATAGTACGCTGCTGCAATATCTTAAAAGCGATCTCTTTAAACGAGATCGACCCAAAACAATCGTATGGAATTTTTTGGAGAACGACCTTCAAATAATGCCAGACGATAAAGCCGTTTGGCTCGAAAACACGATCAAAACCGACGAACTTCTGGATGGTATAAAGCGGTCCGTTCAGGCGTCAGTTTAACAGTCGCGCTCACGTCACGGTCAAGGTGACCACAATCAGATCGTGGTCACTCAACACCGTGCCGTCCGCATCCAACGCCGCGATGATCGCAGGCTTGCGCGCCGTGAACCCCCGCGTGCAAAACCAATCCAGCGTGCAATCCGCAGCGCCGGTGCTCCACACGCTCGGCCGGGTCGTCGCCCCACCGGCGTTGCAGGCGGTCCAGTCATAGCCACGGGCGCGGGCCATTTCGAACAGCATCTCGGTGGGCGCATGCACATGCGTGTTCAAATCGCCCCCGATCACCACCGGGCGGCCACTGGCATAAGCATCCAGCGCGTCCAACAACGTGCGGAATTGCAGGGCGCGGCCAGCCTCGTCAGCAGCACTTTCCAGATGCACGGAACATGCGACGATCTCGGTGCCATCGAGATCGAAAGTCGCAGCCACCGCCATGCGCGTGCCGATGCGTTTCTGGCCGCCTTTCGGGTTGGCATACCAATCGGCCACCTCATCGAGACGAATGACAACCGCGCGGGTGAAGGGCAGGGCGGAGATCAGTCCATTGCCATGAAACCCGTCACGGTTGCCGGCGCTGGCATCGGCGAGCGGCATCGGCTGCTCCATCGTGGCCAGTTCGATGAACTCGACGGCATAGGCATAACGCTGGCCTTGCAGGGCTGCCACATCGCGGGTGGTGTGGCGCTGGCCAGTGCGATGGCAGCCGAAATCCATCTCGGTGAGCAGCGTGAGGGACAGATTGTGCCGTGCCAGCAACGCCGCCGATTGCTCGGGATACAGGCACCGCTCCACGTTCCAGGCGCCGACGCGCAGGCTTGCGCCTTCATGAGGTGTCGTGATGGCGCCGCCGATCTCGGCCTCCCCAAAGGCCACGACGCCGGCATGCGCCTGGGTGTGCGCCTCCCGCGTGTCCGGCAGGGCCACGAACGCCGTCCGCGTCGCCTGCGAGACCTGCGTCAACGTGGCGACTTCGGACGTGCCACAGAGCGGCTTCACGCCATCGCGTAACAGCAGCGCCTGGGTCGGCCGGTCGGTGGTGAACACGTCCACGCCCAAAGCCAGCATGTCGGCGATCTGCAAGGCGTCGTTGGTGGCCCATGAGCCGAAGCCCAGCCCGCCCACCCGCAAGGCGGCCAGCACGGTGGCATCAAGGCTGGTGCAGCGAATGCCGACCCGGCCGATGCCGTGCTCCTTCGCCACGGACAAAATGCCGTCCACGCCGATCTCCGCCTGAACCTGCGGCGAGACCAGCCAGATCGCATCCACAATCCCGTCGGTCTTGCGGGCCTCCGCCGCCACATCGATGTCAAAGCTGGTCATAATCGTCCGGCCGCGCAGGCCGAATGCATCCAGCACGGCCAAGGCGCGGGCCAGCAATCCCGGATACGGAACCTTGCGCGCATCGGATTTCAATTCCATGCGCAAGGTGATGTCGGTGGGGGCGAAGATGGCTGCCAACTCCGCCAGCGTCAGCATCGCCTCGCCCTTGGTGCCGTGCAGCACCAGCGCCTTCAACTGCGCCAGCGTGTGGGCCGCCACCTCGCCGATGCCGTTGCTGGTACGCTCCAGCGTGGCATCGTGGAACACAACCAGTTCGCCATCGGCGGTGGGGTGGATGTCGAACTCCACCTGATCCACCGGCAGGCGGGCGGTGGCGGCAAACGCGGCTGGGCTGTTCTCGGGCCATTCCAGCGCGCCGCCGCGATGCGATGCGATCAATGTCATGGGATGCAGCCTCTCAGGAAAGGGTGGGATCAAGCCGGTCGCGCAGCCAGTCGCCCACCAGGCTGACGGACAGAGTGGTCAGGATGATCACGCAGCTTGGCGCGAGCAAAATCCACGGCGCCCGCGTCAGATATTCACGCCCATAGCCCACCATGTTGCCCAACGACGTCATCGGCGGCTGCACGCCCAGGCCGAGGAACGACAGCCCGCTTTCCAGCAACACCACTTCCGGAAACGACAACGTGGCCGAGACGATCAAGGTGGAGGCGATATTCGGCAGCACATGGCCCAGATAGATCCGCATCGGCCGTGCCCCCAACTGGCGCACGGCGGCGGCATAGCCCTGCGCGTTGGCCGCAATCGCCAGCCCGCGCGAAATCCGCGCATGCCGCTCCCAGCCGTAAAGCCCCATCAGAACAATGAACAATCCCAGAGCGTTGCCAAAGAACGCCAGCACCGACAAAGCCAGAATCAGGAATGGCATGCTGGCCTGAAAGTCGATCAGCATCAGCACCATTTGCTCCACCCAGCCGCGAAAATGCGCCGCCAGGAAGCCCAGCGTGGTGCCCAGCACGGCGGCGATCACGGTCGCCCCCATGGCGATCATCAGGCTGATGCGAATGGAGACGATCAGGCGCGACATCACATCCCGCCCCAGCTCGTCGGTGCCGAGCACGTGCTTCATGGTGCCGCCGAACCCCACCGGCGGGGTCAGCCGTGCCTTCAGATCCAGTGCCGTGATGCCGTAAGGGCGCACCCATTCCGCCAGCAGCGCCACCAGGATCATGCCCAGAATCCAGGCGATGGCGACGACCACCAGCGGCGGCATCGTCGCCCGCTTGCGCAATGGGGCCGTGACGGGCGCATCAAAAACTGTGGCCGACATTTCAGTGGGCTCCCGCGCCGGCGCGCAGCCGCGGATCGAGCACGCCGTAAAGAAGGTCAACAATCAGGTTGGAGGTCACCATCGTGGTGGCCACCAGCAGCAGGATGCACTGCACCACCGCGAGATCGCGGTTGGACACCGCCACCACCAGCAGCCGCCCCACGCCGGGCCAGCTGAACACGCTTTCCACCACCACCGCACCGGCGATCAGGCTACCCACCATGAAGCCCACGATGGTAATGGTGGGAATGGCCGCGTTCGGCAGCGCATGAAACCGCACCACCCGATGCCACGGCACGCCCTTGGCAGAAGCAGTCCGTATATAAGGCTGACCCAGCACCTCCAGCATCGCCGAGCGGGTGAACCGCGCCAGCACGCCGGCGCCGCCGAACCCCAGCGTGATCACCGGCAGGATCATCGAACGCCAGCTTTCCTGGCCGCCAGACGGCAGCCAGCCCAATTGCACCGAGAACAGCAGCACCAGCAACAGCCCCAGCACAAAGCTCGGCACCGTGAACCCGGCCACGGCGCCGGCCATCACCAGCCGGTCGGTGGTCGAGTTGCGATGCAACGCCGCATGAATGCCGGCCGGAATCCCCACGCCCACCTTCAGCAGCAGCGCCGGGATGGTCAGGATCAGCGTGGCCGGAATCCGCTCTGCCACCAACTCCAGCGCGGGTCGCCCGTCGCGGAAGGACTGGCCCAGCTCGCCGTGAAAGATGGCGCCGAAATAGTCGAAATACTGAATCCAGATCGGCTGATCCAGGCCCCAGGCATGGCGAAACGCCTCGATCGCCTCCTGCGGCGCGTCTGGGCTCATGATGATCAATGCCGGGTCGCCGGACATGCGCAGCACCACGAAGGCGAACGTCACCACCAGAATGATGGTGAACGCCGCCCGGGCCAGCCGCAACGCGAGGAAGCGCAGCATCAGGCGCGCCAGGCCTGTTTCGAGAAATCCATGAAGAACGACGGCGGCGCCCGCCACGGCGAATTCTTCCGGTGCGCGGTGAACACCGCGTTCTGGTGCAGCACGATATAGGCGGGGTCATCGCGCTCGCAGATCTGCAGCATCCGGGCGAAGGCGGCCTTGCGCCTGGCCATGTCCGTGCCGGTTTCCAGCGCCACCGACAGCGTGTTCATCTCGGCGTTGGACCATTCGCCATTGGCCTGCTGCGCCCCGTTCGGCCCGTGCTGGTTGACCAGCGACGACACCGGATCATCGAACACCGCCGAGTTCGACCAGTCACGCAGCCCGCGCGGCCCGGCCTTGTCCAGCACCTGGCCCCAGTTCTCCTTGATCTCCAGGCGAACGTTCAGCCCCACCTGTTTCCAGAACTCCACCAGAATCTGGGCCGTGGCGTTCTCGGCGGTGTAATAATCGTTGCGGGCGCGATAGACGATCTCGTCGCCCTTGTAGCCGGCCTGCTTCAGCAGCGACCTGGCGGCATCCGGGTCGAATTTCGGCACCGCCCAGCCTTTGACGAACATGTCGCCATAGAATTCCCATTGCAGCCCGGCCGGCACCTTCGTCCGCCCGGCCCACAGCGCATCCACAATCGCCTGGCCATCCACGGCGTGCGCCATGGCGAGGCGCACCAGCGGGTTGGCCAGTTGCGGATGATGATGGTCGAACGCCACGATGCGGTGGTTCAGCACCAGCCCGCCTTGCACCACCAGCTTGGGGTCGCGCTCGATCTGGCTGATCTGGTCGGGTGGGATATCGCAGGCGAAATCGAACTCGCCGGATTGCAGGCCGGCGATGCGCGACGACGCCTCAGGCACTTCCAGGAACCGCACCGATTTCACCGGCGGACGTCCGCCCCAATAATCGTCATGCGCATCCAAAATCAGCGAATTGTCCGGCTTGAATTCCCGCAGCTTGTAAGGCCCGGTGCCGACCGGCTTCCTGGCGTTGGCCGCCCAATCGCCCTGTTCCAGCCAGGCGCGCTTGGAGACGATCTCGCTGCCGCCGGCCGAAAGCCGGCCCTCCATCGTCACATCAAGCGTGGTGTTGATGAAGCGCACGGTGTGGCGATCCACCACCTCCACCCGCGCCAGCGCCGGCCAGTGGCGCTTGGCGATCGGCGGAATATCGGTGGGCAGGCTGGCGCCGAACATATGCTCGGGGCCGAAGCTGAACGCTACGTCCTCGGCGGTCAGTTCGTCGCCGTTGTGGAATTTCACGCCCGGCCGCAGCGCCAGTTCCACCGTTGTGTCGCTGATCCGCTTCCAACCGGTGGCGATGCCCGGCACCCGTTCCAACTGGCCCTGCTGGTTGCGCGCGATCGGCGTCTCCAGAATCGAGGCCACCCAACGCTCGGACACGTTGGACGATTGCTCGCGCAACGGCTCCAGCACGCCGGAATTGCTGATCTTCTGCACGGCCACGGTGATGCTCGGCCGTTGGTCGGTCTGGGCAATGGCGAAGCGGGGCAGGGTGGCGACGGCTGTGGTGGCGGTGGCGGCGCCAAGGGCGGCACGGCGGGTGATCTTCATCAGGCGGCAATCCTGGTTTCTGAATCTGCAAGATGACAGGCGACGATCCGCCCATCGGGAAACGCACGCAAATCGGGGCTTTCGGTCCGGCACCGGGCAATCGCCACCGGGCAGCGCGGATGAAAGGCGCAGCCGGAGGGCCTGTCGGCCGGATTCGGCGGGTCGCCGGACAGCACGATCCGCGGAATGCGACGCGGCCCCGGCACCGGAATGGCGGACACCAAGGCCCGCGTATAAGGATGCACCGGATCGGCGAACAACGCCTCCGGATCGCCCTGTTCGACAATGCGTCCGAGATACATCACCGCCACCTTGTGGCTGACCTGACGCACCACTTTCAAATCATGGCTGATGAACACCATCGCAATGCCGCGCGCGGCCTGCAGGTCGGTCAGCATGTTCACCACCTGCGCCTGGATGGAAACATCCAGCGCCGACACCGGCTCGTCGCACACCAGCAGGCTGGGATTGGTGGCCAAGGCCCGCGCCAGCACGGCGCGCTGGCGCTGCCCGCCGGACAGTTCATGCGGATGCCGCGCGCCGTGATCGGTGCGCAAGCCCACATCGAGCAGCAACGCCTGCACCCGTGCGGCGCGTTCGGCCTTGTCGCCGATGGTGTGGATCTCCAGCGGCTCCTCGATCTGCCGGGCAATCGTCAAACGCCGGTCCAGCGCGCCCAGCGGGTCTTGAAACACCAACTGCATCCTGGCCCGCATCGCCCGCCACGCCGCCGTACCCGGTGCGGGCATGGCCTGGCCTTCGAACGTGACGCTGCCTTCGCTCGGCTTCTCCAGCCCCAGCGCCAGGCGCCCGGTGGTGGATTTGCCACAACCGCTTTCGCCCACGATGCCCAGGGTCTGGCCCGGCTCGACATCGAACGAAACGCCGTCCACCGCCCGCACATCCACCCGGCCGCCGAACAGGCCGCGCCGCGTGGTGTAGATCTGGGCGGCGTTGCTCACCCGCAGCAGGCTCATGCCATTACCTTTTCGCGCTGATGCGCATGAATACAGGCGGCGTCGTGGCTGTTGCCCACCGCCACGAACGGCGGCGGCGCGTCGCACGCCGCCGTGGCCCGGTCGCAGCGCGGGGAAAACGCGCAGCCCTGCGGCAAATTCCAAGGCTCCGGCACACCGCCGGGAATGGCCGAAAGCCGTCGGCGCGGCCCCACCATGTCTGGCAACGCGCCCAGCAGGCCTTGCGTATAGGGATGCGCCGGGTGCGCGAACAACCGGTCGGTCGGCGCCTGTTCCACAATGCGACCGGCATACATCACGCCCACGCGGCTGCACATATCCGCCACCACGCCCAGATCGTGGCTGATCAGCACCAGCGCCATACCGGTCTCGCGTTGCAACCGACGCAGCAAATCCAGAATCTGCGCCTGGATGGTGGCATCCAGCGCCGTCGTCGGCTCATCGGCCACCAGCAGTTCCGGCTGACCGGCCAACGCCATGGCGATCATCACGCGCTGGTTCTGCCCGCCGGACATCTCATGCGGATACACGTCGATCCGCCGTGCGGGATCGGGAATACCCACCATCTCGAACAACCGCCGCGTCTCGGCCCGCGCTTCGGCGGCGTTCATGCCGCGATGCAGTTGCAACGCCTCGCCCACCTGCTTGCCCACCCGCTGCACCGGGTTGAGCGCGCTGGCCGGGTCCTGAAAGATCATGGCAACCCGGCCGCCACGAATGCTGTCCAGCGTGGCCGGCGCGGCCCCCAGCAATTCCTGGCCACCGAGTGAGACCGAACCCGTCACCTTGGCGGTGCCGGGCAACAGCCCCAAAGCCGCCAGCCACGTCACCGATTTGCCGCAGCCGCTTTCCCCCACAAGGCCCACGGCCTCGCCCTTGCCCACGTCGAGGTCAATCCCTCGCAGCGCCGGAATGCCGTCAAAACGAACATCCAGCCCGCGAATGGAGACAAGTGGTTCAGACACGAATACCGTCTCCCCAGTTTGATTGACGGAAATCCATCACGAAGCTGGGTGCCGAGCGCCATTTGATGTCTTTGCGCTTGGCCGTGAAGGCGCCGTTCTGATGCAACACAGTATAGGCCGGATCCTCGCGTTCCGCGATCTCCAGCAAGCGCCGGAAAACCCGCTTGCGCATCGCCCGGTCGGTGCCGGTCTGGATCTGCACGCACAACTGGTCGAACTCGGCGTTGCGCCACTCACCCGCAGCCTGTGCCGAGCCGTTCGGCCCGAACGTGGTCACAAATCCGCCCACCGGATCGTTGAACGCCGCTCCCGACGACCAGTCGCGCACGCCACGCGGCTTGGAACGGTCGCGGATCTGCGTCCAGTTCTCCTTCATCTCGATCTCGACGTTGAGGCCGACCTGCTTCCACATCTCCACCAGAATCTGCGAGGTCGCCACCTGGTTGGTGTAGTAGTTGTTGAGCAGCCGATACGGAATCGCATCGCCTTTGTAACCAGCCGCCTTCAGCAGCGCACGGGACTTGGCGGGGTCAAACTCCGGCACGCGCCAATCGGCGACCAGCATGTCGTCATAGAAATCGAACTGGTTGCCCTGCGGCACCCGCGTCCGCCCGCCCCACAGCGCCTCGATGATCGCCGCACGGTCGATCGCATGAGCAAACGCCAGCCGCACGAGCGGATCGGCGAGTTGCGGATTGGTCTTGTCAAAATCGGTGAGCCGGTTGTTCAGAATGGTGCCGCCCACCACCTCAAAGCCCGCATTGCGCTCCACCGTGGCAATCTGATCGGGCGGAATGTCGCAGGCGAACTGGTAATCGCCACTCAGCAACCCGTTGATCCGGCTTGACACTTCCGGCACGGCCTTGATCCGCAACGTCTTGATCGGCGGCCGGCCACCCCAGTATTCGTCATGCGCATCCAGGATCAGAATATCGTCCGGCCGGAACTCGCGCACCCGGAACGGCCCGGTGCCCACCGGCTTGCGGGCGAAATCCAGCCAGCTCGCCGCATCCTCGAACCCGCGCCGCGACGTGATCTCGCTGCCGGTGGCGGCAATGCGCCCCTCCAGCGTCACATCCGGCGTGGCGTTGACGAAACGCACGGTGTTCTTGTTGACAATCTCCACCCCGCGCAAAGCAGGGAACGACCGGCGTGCCACCGGCGGAATCTCCGACGGCAACGCCTTCGAGCCCACGCCGATCAGATATTGCGACGACATCGGCAGCGAAACACCGTTCTCCGGCTTGCTGTCGCCGAACATCTGCGTGGCGGAGAACGCGAACGCCACGTCCTCCGCCGTCATCGTGTCGCCGTTGTGGAACTTCACGCCCTCGCGCAGGGTGAATTCCACGGTCGTGTCATCAATCCGCCGCCACGCCGTCGCCAGGCCCGGCACCTGTTTGATGCCGTTGAACCAATCCAGATCGATCAGCCGCTCATTGACCAGCGAACTGGTCCGCTCGCCCACATTCGATTGCTCGCGCAACAGATTGAGCGTGTTGGTGGTGGCGATGGTCTGCACCGCCACCGTGATGGTGGGCCGGTTGTCGGCCTGGGCGAGAGACACCCGGGGCAACAACACGGAGCCGGCGAGCGTGGCGAGGGAGCGACGGGTCAACATGTGCGGATCAACCCCAGTTATGCGCGCGGAAATCCATCGCGAAGGTCGGCGCGGCCTTCCACTTGATGTCTTTGCGCTTGGCGGTGAACGTCGCGTTCTGGTGCAGCACGGTGTAGGCGGGGTCTTCGCGCTCGCAGATCATCAGCATGCGGGCGAAGGCCTTCTTGCGCAGGGCGCGGTCGGTGCTGGTCTCCATCACCATCGACAGCTCGTTCGCCTCGGTGTTGGTCCATTCGCCGCGCTGCTGCTGTTCGCCGTTCGGGCCATGCTGGGCGACGATAGACGACACCGGATCGTTGAACGTGGCTGAGTTCGACCAGTCGCGCACGGCGCGCGACGGCGTTTTCTCGAACACCTGGCTCCAGTTTTCCTTCATCTGGATCTGCACGTTGAGACCGGCCTGCTGCCACATCTCGGCCAGAACCTGCCCGGTGGCGGTCTGGTTGGTGTAATAATTGTTCTGCAGGCGATACTCGATCGGATCGCCCTTGTAGCCGGAGGCCCGCACCAGCTCGCGCGCCTTGGCGATGTCGAATTCCGGCACCGTCCAGCCAGCAACCAGCATGTCGTCATAGAACGGCCATTGCAGACCAGCCGGAACAGAGGTGCGGCCAGCCCACAGGCTGTCCACGATCGCCTTGCGGTCAATCGCATGCGCCATCGCCAGGCGCAGGCGCGGGTCGCGCAGCACGTTGTTCTTGTCGAACGCCATGATGCGATGGTTCGGAATGGTGCCGCCCAGCACTTCGAAGCCGGCATTCTTTTCGATCTGCATGATCTGGTCGGGCGGAATGTCGCAGGCGAACTGGAATTCACCCGACAGCAGCCCGTTGATGCGCGACGACACTTCCGGCACTTCCACCAGACGCAGCGTTTTGATCGGCGGACGGCCGCCCCAATATTCGTCATGCGCATCCAGGATCAGCATGCTGTCCGGCCGGAGCTCACGCACCTTGTAGGGACCAGTGCCGATCGGCTTGCGCGAATATTCCAGCCACGACGCGGCTTCGTTGAAGCCACGACGGCTGACGATCTCGCCGCCATTTGCCGATAGCCGGCCTTCCAGCGTCACATCCGGCGTCGCATTCACCAACCGCACGGTGTAGCGGTCGATGATGTCGATCCGGTCCAGCGCCGGCCACAGGCGACGCGCCACCGGCGGCACCTCGGCGGGCAGTTCCTTGGACTTGTTGATGGTCTGGAAGTTCCCCGACAATTCCAGCGTCTTGCCCTGCACGGTCGGGCGTGTGGTGCCGAACATGCGCTCCGGCCCGAACGAGAACGCCACGTCCTCTGCCGTCATCTCGTCGCCATTGTGGAATTTCACGCCGGGACGAAGCTTCAGCTCTACCGTCTTGTCGTCGATCCGCTTCCATTCGGTGGCCAGGCCCGGCACCTGCTCCAGGGCGCCCTGATAATTCAGCCCGATCAGCCGCTCGGTGAACATGGCCGAGAAGCGCGTGCCGACGTTGGAGGACTCGCGCAGCAATTCCAGCGCGTTGGTGATCGACACCTTCTGCACCGCCACCGTGATGGTGGGGCGGTTGTCGCTCTGACCGATGGCCACGTGGGGCAGGATGGCGGCGGCGGCACTGAGGCCGAAGGCCCCACGACGGGTGATCATGCTCATGCTTTGTCGCCTTTGATGGAAGTGACGCCGCGCTCCTCAAGCCCGGTCGGGCTGGCGCGGAAATGGGTCAGCGTACGGTCGGCATGGCGCATCCGCCACGACAGCGCCCGCTGGGCGTAGTCGCGCACGACGCCGGTATAGGCGGGGTCTTCGGCCAGGTTGGTAAACTGGTTCGGGTCGGCCTGAAGGTCGAACAGCAGCGGCGGCAACGCGGTGAAATGGACGTATTTGAACTTCTCGTCCTGCAACACCGACAGCGTGCATTCATCCATCGACAGCCCGAACTCGCCCTCGCAATCGTTGGGGAACACGTTGCGGAAATCGAACTCGTAATGCAGCGCGTCGCGCCAATCGGGCGGGATGGTGCCATTGACCAGCGGCACCAGGCTGCGCCCGTCGCACGCGTTCGGCACCCGGCCGCCCAGCCAGTCCAGCAGCGTCGGCATAATGTCCACGCTCTCGGTGAACGCATCCACGATGGTGCCGCGCGTCTCCTCGGCATCGGGATCGACGATGACGAGCGGAATGCGGAAGCTTTCGTCAAAATAGCCGATCTTGCCCAGCAGATGATGATCGCCCAACTGCTCGCCATGGTCGGAGGTGAACACCACCAGCGTGTTCTTCCACTGGTCGGTCTCATCCAGATGCGCGAACACGCGGCCGAGGCAGTCATCCACCTCGGTCATCATGCCGTAATATGTGGCGCGCATCTGGCGCACCTGGGCCTCGTCCATCGCCGCCACCAGCCCTTCGCCGCGACGGAAGAAGCTGCCCTGCTTGGCGTTGCGCATATAATAAGACAGCAAAGGATGCTGGGCGGCCTCGTCTTCCACCGTGGCGGCGCGGATGGGCGCGGCCATATCGGCGGGGCTGTACATATTATGATATGGCGCACTGGCCACGAACGGCGGGTGCGGCCGGAAATAGCCGAGATGCAGAAAGAACGGCTTGCCGTCGCGGCCCTTCAGATACGCCAGCGCCTTGTCCGTGAAGAACGCGCTGTCGGACAGTTCCTTGGGGATGCGCGCAGGCTGGTCGGTGGCGCCGGGCACCGAATCGACGCCCTCCGGCAGCCAGATATCATCGCGATTCGGCGGAATTTCAAAGCCCTTCTGGGCCAGCCAGCCAAAATAATGATCGTGCCCAGGGCCGAAATCGCCCACCGGACGCCAGCCATCCATCAAATCGCCCAACGTCTCGAACCGTGGGTCGTTCGGCGAGGTGGTGCGCGGATCGGGCGCCGTGGTGGTGTAGCCCACCAGCGCCGGATCATGCCCAAGGCCCCGCAGCGCCCGCGGCAGCGTCACATGGCGCGCATCCAGCGGAATCCAGTTCTGCACCTGGCGGTGGTTCATCAGATACAACCCGGTGTGCAGGCTGGCCCGCGCCGGGCCGCACGGCACCGCGGTTGTTACGTGGTTGCGAAATGTCACGCCCTCACGGCACAGCCGGTCCAGATTTGGGGTGCGCAAATGCGGTGCGCCCAAATGCGGCACGCAATCCGCCCGCCATTGATCCACGACAATCATGAGAACGTTGCGTTTGGTCATATAGCCTCCAGTGCGACCTCTGGGGTAGCACGCGGTCAGGACAGGCTTGTGACGATGGGATTGCACTTCCATGACACCAGCATCGCCGTTGTGGGGGCCTCGACCGGAAGCCATCCACGCCGCATAGTCCTGCGGCTCGGCGTCGCGGCGCCCCAGAGACCCAAAACGGAGACTTCAGTTATGTATCCAGCGGTTCAACTTCTCATCGACGGTGTTTGGGGCCCAAGCGAGGCCGGCAAGACCTTGTCGGTCGTCAATCCCGCCACCGGCGAGGCCATCGGCACCGTGGCCCACGCTGAAATCCCTGATCTGGACCGCGCGCTCGTCGCCGCCCAGAAGGGCTTCGAGACTTGGCGCCGCATGTCCGCCTATGACCGCAGCAAAATCATGCGCAAGGCCGCCGAGATATTGCGCAGCCGCGTCGATCTGATCGCCCCGATCATGACCATGGAACAGGGCAAGCCCCTCGGTGAGGCCAAGGTGGAAACCGGCTTCTCCGCCGATGTCATCGAATGGTTCGCCGAAGAGGCCCGCCGCGCCTATGGCCGCGTGGTCCCCGCCCGCGCCGAGGGCATCTATCAGCTGGTGCTGAAGGAGCCGGTCGGCCCCGTGGCCGCCTTCACCCCGTGGAACTTCCCGATCAACCAGGCCAACCGCAAGATCTGCGGCGCGCTGGCCGCCGGCTGCTCCATCATCGTGAAGGGCCCTGAGGAAACCCCGGGTTCACTCGCCGCCTACATTCAGTGCTGGCTCGATGCCGGCGTGCCGGCTGGCGTCATCAACCTCGTCTACGGCGTGCCCGCGCAGATCAGCGAATATCTGATCCCGCATCCGGTCATTCGCAAAATCTCGTTCACCGGCTCCACCCCGGTCGGAAAGCATCTGGCCGCCCTCGCCGGCGCCCACATGAAGCGCGTGACGATGGAACTGGGCGGCCACGCCCCGGCCATGATCTTTGACGACGCGGATCTGGACAACGCCGCCACCATCCTGGCCGCGAACAAGTTCCGCAACGCCGGCCAGGTCTGCGTTGCTCCCACCCGCTTCCTGGTGCAGGACGCCGTGCACGACAGCTTCCTGGCCAAGTTCGTTGCCAAGGCCGAAGCCCTGAACGTCGGGCCCGGCATGAGCACCGGCGTCACCATGGGCCCGCTCGCCAACGCCCGCCGGGTGCCGGCGATGGAAAGCCTGATCGCCGACGCCGTGCAGAAGGGCGCCACCATCGCCACCGGCGGCAAGCGCATCGGCAATGTCGGCAATTTCTTCGAGCCGACCGTGCTGACCGGCGTGACGCCCGACATGCGTGTGATGAACGAAGAACCCTTCGGCCCCATCGCCCTGTTCGCCCGCTTCGGCACGCTGGACGATGTCATCACCGAAGCCAACCGCCTGCCGTTCGGCCTGGCGAGCTATGCCTACACGGCGTCGAACCGCACCGCCACGCTGCTCGGCTCGCGCATCGAGGCAGGCATGTTGTCGGTCAACCACCACGGCATAGCACTGCCGGAAGTGCCGTTCGGCGGCATGAAGGACAGCGGCTACGGCTCCGAGGGCGGGCTTGAGGCCATCGAGGCCTATCTGAACACCAAACTCGTCACCCAGGCGATGTGATGGGGAAGGGGCCGGGATGGAAATCCTGGCCCCTTGTTTTTAAGGAAGGTCTTCTTTTTCTGAAGAAAAAGAAGCAAAAAGACTTTCACTCGTTTCGGTGCATGTTGCGGAACCTGCCGCAAACATGCACCGAAATTTTGAAGTGTTTTGGTTCTTTTTTTCAAAAAAGAATCCTTCCCTTGCCTTTATACTTCTATGTCAGTCAACTCCTCTCTCCCCCACGCCAAACGTCGCGGACGGCATGGCCTGAATCCAGTTCCACAAAATCCGCCCGCGTGTCCGGCCCGATGCGCCCGACATCGCCAAGCCCCACCGCATCCGCCGGTGTGCGCGTGGCCATCCGCAACGCATCGTCCAACGAAATGCCCACATCGGCCACGGCCCGTCGCACCGCTTCCCCCATGCTCAGATGCGCGCCGGCCAACGTCCCGCCCGCATCGACCAGCCGGCCCTCGATGAGCCGTATAGGATTGCCGCCGACCGTGAAGTCCTCACAATCGGACCCCGCCGTCGCCATCGCGTCCGACACCAGGAACAGCCGCTCGGCGCCCATGCACCGATACGCCGCCGCCACGCTGGCCGGATGAACATGCAGCAGATCGACGATAATCCCCGCCACCCCCCGGCTGAACGCCGCCCCCACCATGCCAGGCGTGCGAGAGCCGAACTGCGACATGGCGTTGAACAGATGCGTGGTGCCGACAATGCCTGCCTCGAAACCGCGACAGGCCTCCTCAAAACTGGCATCGCTGTGCCCGGCAAAAACAAACCGCCCCGCCGCCGCCAAGGCGGCGATGTCCGTTGGGCTGACCATTTCCGGCGCCAGCGTAATCAGCATCGCCCCATCGAAGACAGCCGTCAGCTCCGCCATATCCTCAGCATCCGGCGTGGTGATGACGGAAGCGGGATGAATGCCGCGCCGGGTGGGCGCCAGATACGGACCTTCCAGATGCAGGCCCGCTATCCCCGGCATATTCGCCTGCCGCGCCGCGCGAACCGCCGCAATGGCGGCGCGGCGTGTTGGCCGGTCACTGCTGATCAAAGTCGGCAAAATCGACGTGCTGCCCATCCGCGCATGCGCCTCGGCCATGACAAGCAGCGTGTCGGGATGCGGATGATCGTTGAACATCACCCCGCCGCCGCCGTTCACCTGAAGGTCCACAAACCCAGGCACCAACACGCGATCGGCCGCCAGATGCACCACCGGAACGCCTTGTGGTATGGCGTCCACATCCACAATCCGCACCACGCGGTCCTGCCGCAGCAGCACCGCGCAGCACCCCAGCATCTTGGTGCCGTCAAAAACCCGTGACGCTACCAGAGCCTTCACGAACGCAACGCCTTCAACGCCGCCCGCAGGCTGCCGCCATGCTGCGTCAAAATCGCCTCGGCCGCATCGGGCGACAATCCCTCCAGCACCAGCACCGAAGTCTTCACCCGTCCGCCGGTCGCCACAAGCGCTGCCTGGATCTCCGGCAACGCGGCGCCGGTGATTTGCCCCAGCATCCGCTCGGCCCGGCGTCGCAATTTCTCGTTGGCGGCCACCATGTCCACCATCAACCCGTCATGCACCCGGCCCAACCGCACCATCACCAGGCTGGACAACAGGTTCAGCACCACTTTTTGTGCAGTGCCTGCCTTCATCCGAGTGGAACCGGCGATTACCTCGGTACCCGTTTCCACCAAGATCGGATGCGCCGCCTCTTGTAATATGGTGCCCCCGGCCGCGTTGGCGACGGCGATGGTGCAGGCGCCCACGGCATTGGCGGCTTGCAGGCACGCCAAAGTATAAGGCGTGCTGCCACTTGCGGCGATCCCGATCACCACATCGCCCGGCCCCACATTGTGCAAAGCGATGGCCTGCGCCCCAGCCTTTACATCGTCCTCGGCATTTTCGACTGCCTGTGTCAGGGCAATGTCGCCACCTGCAATCAACAGAACGAGTTTGTCACGGGGCCAATTGAAAGTGGGCGGCAATTCCGCCCCGTCCTGCACGCCAATCCGACCAGACGTTCCTGCACCGGCATAAACCAGCCGCCCCCCAGCGGAAAGCCGCGCCACACAAGCCTCTGCGGCTTTCTCGATGGCGGGCAATGCCAGCTTGACGCACGCCACCGCCGCGAGTTGTCCTTCCCACATTGAGTCCAGAATGTCGCTTGAACGCCATTCATCAAGTCCCTGAAATCTTGGGCTGGAAAGCTCTGTGTTTGGCAAAGAGCCTGATGTGTTCATCATTTTACGATCTCTTAAGTCATTTGAAATCATTGGATTTGCACGCTGCAATACCGAATTGCCGCAAGCTTAACACCTAATTTTATTTACACGACGCCAAAGCCGCTGTTAGGAACAAGAGAGTTCGAGTCCATCACGGTCAAGCAACACTTCGTAACGTGTGCACCCCTTTGGGGGCAAACCATAGGAGACTGTCTTTATGTCCAAGGCGTTCATTGCGCAGGTTATCCAGGAATCTGCCGAACTCACCGGCGTCGCGGCCAACCGCACGGCAGGTGACGTGATCGCCGCCATCGTCAAGGAATTGAAAAAGACCGGCAAGTTCACCCTGCCGAGCTTCGGCACCTTCGCGGTGCGTAAAACCAAGGCCCGCAAGGCGCTGAACCCGCGCACCGGCGCGCCAGTCAAGGTCAAGGCCGGCAAGACCGTCCGCTTCAAGGCATCGCCGACCCTCAAAAAGGCCGTCTGAAAGCCAAAGCATCGCGGCCCGATGGGGGCCGCGATGCCTCATCATACGTCCAGTTCGCCTGCGAGGCGGGCATGGTCCTGAATGAACTGAAAGCGCAGTTCCGGCTTTCGGCCCATCAGGCTTTCCACCCGCTCCGCGGTCTCTGCCCGGTCTTCCGCGGCGTTCACCACCTTGAGCAATGTCCGCCGCTTGGGGTCCATCGTCGTTTCTTTCAGCGCGGCCGGCGGCATTTCACCCAGGCCCTTGAATCGGCTGACCTCCACCTTGGCGCTGCCCTTGAACAACTTCATCCGCTCAACGCGGTCGTCATCGTTCATCGCGTAGACAGATTTCGCACCCTGCGTCAGCCGATACAAAGGCGGCTGCGCCAAATACACATGGCCCTGGCGAATAAGCTCCGGCAATTCGCGGTAAAAGAACGTCATCAACAACGACGCAATATGCGCACCGTCCACGTCAGCGTCCGTCATGATGATCACGCGGCCATAGCGCAGCTTGGTGCGATCGAACCGATCGCCCACGCCACAGCCCAGCGCCTCGATCAGATCCTTCAACTCCTGGTTCTGCCGCAGCTTCTCCGTGCTGGCGCTGGCAACGTTCAAAATCTTGCCGCGCAACGGCAGCACCGCCTGGGTCGACCGATCCCGCGCCTGCTTCGCCGAACCGCCGGCGCTGTCACCCTCCACAAGGAACAACTCGGTGCGCGACGCATCCTCCAGCGTGCAATCCGCCAGCTTGCCTGGCAGCCGCAGCCGCCGCGTGGCCGACTTGCGCGGTGTGTCCTTCAACTCTTTCCGCCGCAACCGCTCCTCGGCCCGTTCGATCACGAAGGCCAGCAACGCATCCGCCTGCGCCGGGCTGGACCCCAGAAAATGATCGAACCGGTCCCGCAGCGCCAACTCCACCAACCGCGTGGCCTCCCCGTTGGTCAGCTTCTCCTTCGTTTGGCCCTGGAACTGCGGTTCACGAATGAACACCGACAGCTTGGCGGCAATGCCAGCCATCAAATCCTCAGCCGTGATCGCCGCCGCGCGCTTGTTGCCGCGCTGCTCGCCCCACGCCCGCAGCCCCTTCAGCAAAGCCGCGCGAAAACCCGCTTCATGCGTGCCGCCTTGGGGGGTGGGCACGGTGTTGCAATAGCTGGACAACGTCGCATCGCCATCCTCCTGCCAGGCAATCGCCCATTCCAGCCGACCGGCTCGCTCGCCATTGGCTGCATTGGGGAAATTCGCCTCACCCGCCCAGAGCGGCAGCACCAGCGGCCGCGTTCCAAGCTCGGCTTCCAGGCTGTCGCGCAGCCCGCCCGGAAAATGCAACTCCGCCTCGGCCGGCGTATCAGCCGACTTGATCAGGCCGGGATCGCAACTCCAGCGAATGCGCACGCCCCGAAACAGATAGGCCTTGGACCGGCACAGCTTGAACAGCCGGGCAGGGACGAACGCTAATTCCCCGAAAATCTCATGATCCGGCACAAAGCGGATCTGCGTTCCACGCCTGTTCTGCACCGCCCCCACATTGAGCAGCTTCGTGACAGGCTTGCCGCGGGCATAATTCTGCCGCCAAAGCACCCGATCGCGCGCAACCTCTACCTCCAGCTCCGACGACAGCGCGTTCACCACCGAACTGCCAACGCCATGCAGGCCGCCGGACGTCTCATACGCCTTGCCGCCAAACTTGCCGCCGGAATGCAGCGTGGTGAGAATCACCTCCAGCGCCGACAGCGACTTGAACTTCGGATGCGGGTCCACCGGAATGCCCCGCCCGTTGTCGCGCACCGTCAGGGTGTTGCCAATCCCAAGCGTCACTTCGATCAGGCTGGCATGCCCCGCCACCGCCTCGTCCATCGCGTTGTCGATGATTTCCGATGCTAGATGGTGCAGCGCGCCTTCGTCGGTGCCGCCAATATACATGCCCGGCCGACGCCGAACCGGCTCCAGCCCTTCGAGAACCTCGATGTCCTTCGCCGAATACGCGGATTGATCCGGGCCGTCTTTATCGGCCTTGAACAGATCGTTCATGGTGTGTTCCTGAGTTCTCGGCGAAAGATAGCGATGGCGCGGGCAACCGGGCAAGCCGAACCGAACATCGCCCGCTACATCCCAGCCCCGCGACCGGGGGTGATGCTCAAAAACCGCCGTGTCGGCGGCGGCGGCCCATCGATGTGATATGCCATGGCCTGCGCCAAGGTTGCACGGTCCGAATCAGACAGGCGCCCGGCCTCGCGCAGATGATCGGTCCAATTCTCCACCCACCACATCTCCACCCAATGCTCCGGTGCCGAGACATCCTCGCCCAGATGCCAAAGCACCGCCCCACCGCGCCCGCGCACATGGCGAACATCGTCCATCACCTCCAGGAAGGCACGCTTGCTCTCCTGCGCGATCCGATAATGTTGGCTTTCCAGCACCCGCCCCCGCAGCGAGCCCACCACAGGTTCCAATGCCGGCGCGATCCCTTCCATGCCGGGCACGGCAGGAATTGCGGCATCAGGGGGAAGTTCGGTCGTCTCGATGTTCAATCCGCGCACGGCCACCGCCAACCCAGTGCCGATGACGGCGGCAGACACCAAGGCAGCGGTCAACCCAACCTGCGTGCCCAGCCATCCCCAGAAGAACGTGCCGGCTGCCAGAGCAAAATTGAACGAAAGCTGATAGATCGACAACGCCCGGGCCCGCACCCATGCCGGTGCAGCCATCTGCGCCGCGCCTTGCGTGATGGACGACGCCGATACCCATCCAAGCCCAAACATGAACATCCCGAACGCCGCCGGCAGCCAGTCGGTCGACAATCCAAGGATCGCCATTCCGCTGCATGACAGCAGGGTCGCGACGAAAACAATATTGCCCCGGCGAAACCGCATCCGCAGATGTGGCAACAGCAACCCGGCCGTCACCCCGCCAACGCCCATCAGGCCGAGCAGGATACCATAGATCCCTGCGCCAAGCCCGAGTTGCTCGCGCACCACCAACGGCAGCATGGCCCAGGGCGCCGCACCCGGTGCGAAGAACGCCGCAGCCCGCAACATCGCAGCCCGCATAGAGGGCGTATGGCGCACGAACCGCATGCCGGCCCGCATCGCACTGACAAATTTCTCCCGCGGGATGCTGGAGGACTGACTGCGCCGGCGCCACAATAGCAGCACCGCGATCACAACAAGATAAGACGCCGCGTTCAGCCCAAACGTCAGCCCCGGGCCTCCCACCAACAACAAAAACCCAGCCAAAGCAGGCCCAACGGCACGTGCGATGTTGAACCCAACGCCGTTGAGCGCGATCGCTTGCACCAGGTCCGAACGCGGAACCGCCTCGGCCATCACCGAGCCCCAGGCCGGATTGTTCATCGCAGCCCCCAGGCCGATGGCGAATGTCAGAGCCAGAAGGCTCCACGCACCGGTCAAATCACCGATCGTCGTCAGCGTCAGGATGACGGCAGCCACCAGCATCCATATCTGCGCGCCCAGCAGATACAGCCTCCGATCCACAATGTCGGCAATCGCGCCCGCTGGCAGTGCGAACAGGAACACCGGCACAATTGTCGCCGCCTGCACCAGGCTCACCATCAACGCATCCGGCGACAGCGATGTCATCAGCCATCCGGCGCTGGTGCTTTGCATCCAAACGCCCAACGACACGATGACGTTGGCGCCCCACAGATTGCGGAAAACCTTATGGCGCAGCGGCGCGAGGGCGGTGGGCAAACGCATGCTCGGATGTATCCCGCCTACAGGTCACTATGAGGAGGCACATCGACGTTCGATGCCTCCGCGTCATGTGTCCAGGCGATACCACGCCCAACTGCGGCGCCAATCAAGACAAGGGTCGGCCCGTTGGTCGACCACGCCGGCCCATTCGCCACCAACGCATCCAGATTGCCGCGCATCTCTCTCTGCCGCGCTGTTCCACCACGTTCGATCAGCATCGCCGGCGTGCCGCGCGCAAGCCCATGCGCGAACAGACCATCCCGCAGCTGCGGAAGCGAGACGATACCCATATAGACCGCGATCGTGCCGCCAAGTTGAACCAACGGCGCGAAGTCGACATCAAGCCGCCCTTCCTTTGTATGCCCGGTCAAAAATGTCACGCTGCGTGCGGCTTCGCGGTGCGTCAGCGGAACCCGTGCCTGGGCAGCGCACGCGAGCGCCGCCGTTACGCCTGGAATCACCTCATAGGCCACGCCGGCCGCCTGCAACGCCTCCGCCTCTTCGCCACCCCGCCCAAACACGAAGGGGTCCCCGCCTTTCAGGCGAACAACCTTCTTTCCGTCCTGAGCCAGGCGAACCAACAGATCGTTGATGTCTTCCTGAAGCACGCAATGATGTGCACGCACCTTTCCAACGTAAATCCGATCCGCATCACGCCGTGCCATATCCAGCACGGCCTCGCCAATAAGCCGGTCATGAACGATCACATCGGCCTCGCCGAGCAAACGCTGCGCCCGGATCGTCATCAAATCGGCGGCGCCTGGGCCGGCACCCACCAAAAACACCATGCCCGCCGATGGGCTGCTCTCAGCCAGGGTCTGCGCGAAGATGGAAGCTGCCTCCTCCTCTCGTCCTGCGAAAACCAAGTCTGCGGCCGAACCGTTTAATAATCTCTCAAGAACGCGCCGCCGCTGCACCACATCCGGCAGAACACGGCGAATTTCATGCTTGAACCGCTCGGCAAGTGCCGCCAATCGCCCATAGGCGGGGGGAATATGCGCTTCGATCTTTGCTCGGATCAGCCGTGCGAGAACCGGTGCGGCGCCAGACGACGAGACGGCAATCGTAATCGGCGCCCGGTCAATGGTTGCTGGTGTGATGTAGCTGCAAAGGGACGGCCGATCGACCACGTTCACCGGAATGCCGGCGGCAATGGCTGCACGGCTTAAGGCGATCAGATCGTCCTCTGGCGCATCGGCCCCGATCACAACCGCACAACCGTCCATATCGGCCGGGTCAAACCGGTCCCGCATCAGGACTGTGGCGCCCGCAAGCCGCAGTGGCTCTGCCTTGCGTTCCGCAATCGGACCATTACCGACCACCAAAGCCGTTCGCCCCGTAAGGTCCAAAAAGATAGGAAAATGCCGCATTCAGGCCGCTCCGTTAGATTGGCCGACACATAGCATAAAGCCGGGCGCGCGCCGCGAGGCGGCGGCGTGCGAGCCGACATGCGGCAAAAAGTGACACATCACTGAAAGATATCGGTTGACGCCCAGATCGTCCGGGCCTAATCAACAGTCATCGAGACGGTGGATGCCCAGCGGGCTTCCGGAGCTTCGGTTCACTTCTGCAGCAGGCAGTTTTAAAGCGCGATAGCTTATCGCGCTGACGATTGTTTTCTGATTGTTCTTTGAAAATTTTATATGGAATGGAAGGGATACGTTGGCGGCGCTCCT
>JBBART010000035.1:0-23410 GCA_040399685.1 Acetobacteraceae bacterium | reverse complement strand
AGCTTGAATCAGATTTCGATCCGAGCCGGAACCCCGAATGTCAACGCGCTCTAGTCGTGTCACACGGATATATCCTGAGCCACGCCGAAATGGATGAAAGTCTTTTTGTTTCTTTTTCTTCAGAAAAAGAAAAACTTCCTTCAGCTGCGCACCATACGACCCCATCACGGCAGGCTTGCCAATCGCTGACCGGTCGGTCACATTATTAATAAATGACCGGCGACATGCCTCGGGAGTCCATCGAATGACCGTGACCGTTCTGGAAAGCTTCATCGGAGGCCATTGGCGCAAGGGCGATGGCTGGCTGGCCGAGGTGCATTACGCGGTGACAGGCGCTGTGGTCGCCAGGCTCGGCAGCGAAGGCGTTGATTTCCCCGCCGCCGCCCGATTTGCGCGCAAGACCGGCAGCCCGGCCCTGCGGAAAATGACGTTTCACGAGCGCGCCGTGATGCTGAAATCCGTCGCCCAGGCGATCCTGGCGCGCAAGGAAGAACTCTACGCGCTGTCCACCGCAACCGGGGCCACCCGCACCGACAGCTGGATCGACATCGAAGGCGGCGCCGCCACCCTGTTCGCCTACAGCTCCAAAGGGCAGCGCGAACTGCCCAACGCGCACGTGCTGCTCGATGGCGCACCCGAGGTGTTAAGCAAGCGTGGCAGCTTTATCGGCCAACATGTCTACACGTCCCTGCCAGGCGTGGCGGTTCAGATCAACGCGTTCAACTTCCCCGTCTGGGGCATTCTGGAAAAACTGGCGCCAGCACTGCTGGCCGGAATGCCGGCTATCGTGAAGCCCGCATCCAGCACCGCCTACGTCGCCGAAGCGGCGGTGCGCATCATCATCGAAAGCGGCGTTCTGCCACCCGGCGCGCTGCAACTCATCTGCGGATCGACCGGCGACCTGCTGGACCACATGACCGCGCAGGACGTGGTGGCGTTCACCGGTTCGGCCAAAACAGCGATGCTGCTCCAGCACCATCCGGCGATCAGTCAGGAATCGGTCCGCTTCACCTCCGAGCGCGATTCGCTCAACGCCTCCTTGCTGGGGCCGGATGCCACACCCGACACACCCGAGTTCGACCTGTTCATCAAGGAGGTCGTCCGCGAGATGACGGTGAAGGCAGGGCAGAAATGCACCGCCATTCGCCGCGCCATCGTGCCGTCCGGCCTGATGGACGCGGTGCAGGATGCCTTGTCGCAACGACTTTCGAAAATCGTGATCGGCGATCCGCGTCTGGAAAACGTGCGCATGGGGCCATTGAGCAGCATCGCCCAGCGTGACGATGTGCGCGCAGCCGTGGCGGCTTTGCGACAGGAAGCCGATCTGGTCTACGGCGACCCGGACCACGTGACCGCGATTGGCGACAACGTCGCCGGCGGCGCCTTCCTGTCGCCGCTTCTGCTGCGCGCCCGCGATCCGTGGCAGGGCGACGCCGTTCACGATGTGGAGGCGTTCGGCCCGGTCGCGACCCTGATAGCCTATGACGGGATTGATGACGGCGTGGCACTGGCCAACCGCGGCAAGGGCTCGCTGGTGATGTCGGTCTTCACCCATAATCCGGATGTGGCGCGCGAAGTGCTGATGCAATCCGGCCCATGGCATGGCCGCATCCTGTTCGCCGATCGCGATTGCGCGGCGGAATCAACCGGGCACGGCTCGCCTTTGCCGGTTCTGGTGCATGGCGGCCCCGGACGTGCCGGCGGCGGTGAGGAATTGGGCGGCATTCGCGGCGTGAAAAATTATATGCAACGAACCGCCTTGCAGGGCAGTCCCGCATTGTTGACCAAAATGCTGGGCCAGCAAATGCCGGGCGCGCCCATCACGGAAGGCGACCGCCATCCGTTCAGGCTCCGCTTTGGCGAAATCGAACCCGGCCGCAGCGTCCGCACGGCCACGCGCGTCGTCACGCTAGAAGATATCGAGCATTTCGCGCATTTCACCGGCGATAATTTCTACGCCCACATGGATGAGGAAGCCGCCCGCGCCAACCCAATCTTCGGTGGCCGTGTGGCCCACGGCTATCTCATCCTGTCCTTCGCCGCCGGGCTGTTCGTCGATCCCGACCCGGGTCCGGTCTTGGCGAATTACGGTCTGGAAGACCTGCGCTTTGTGAAGCCCCTGAAGCCGGGCAGCAGCATGCAGGTTCTACTGACCGCCAAATCCAAGCAATTGCGATCTAGCGAAATGGGTGAGGTGCGCTGGCACGCCACCGTGACGGACGAGAATAATGACGTGGTGGCCAGCTATGATTTGCTGACAATGAACGCTGTCTGACATCGCGCAGCCCGGCGTGGAAGTCTGGGCGAATGTTGCCCAGACTTCCACGCCGTCAATCAGGCTGCCCTGACGTCGGCCAGGAAAGTTTGAACCTGTTTCCGCAGGAATTCAGCGTTGCGGCTGAGTTCCCCAGCCGAAGACAGCACCTGCGCAGCGGCGGCGCCGGTTTCTTGCGCCGCCCCGGTCACGCCCGAAATGTTGGCTGAAACCTCACTCGTCCCCACGGCAGCCTGCTGCACATTGCGGGCGATTTCCTGCGTCGCCGACCCCTGCTGCTCGACAGCTGAGGCAATTGCCACAGTGGCCTCGTTGGCTTTTCCGATCGTCTCCGTGATCAACCGGATGGTCATGACGGAACTTTGCGTGGTCTCCTGCATCGCCTTGATCTGCAACGCAATCTCCCCGGTGGCCCGGGCGGTCTGGGTGGCAAGGCCCTTCACCTCAGACGCAACCACGGCAAAGCCCTTGCCCGCATCTCCCGCGCGCGCGGCCTCGATTGTGGCATTCAACGCCAGCAGATTGGTCTGGCTCGCAATGTCGCTGATCAGCTGAACCACATTGCCGATCTTCTCAGACGCGAGCGACAACGCCTTGACCTGCTCGTTGGTCAATTCCGCCTGCGTCACCGCATCGCCGATCATTCGGGTCGAACTGCTGACCTGCTGGGCGATTTCATGGATCGAGGCAGACAGTTCCTCAGTGGCGCTGGCAACCGCCTGCACATTTTGCGAAGCCTCGTCCGATGCCGCCGACACCACCATCGCTTGCCGCGAGGTCTCCTCCGAAGTGGTCGACATCGCCTTCGCGGTGACCTCCAGCTCGTTCGAAGCCGATGACACCGTGCCGATCACCTCATCGATCACCCTCTCAAAATGAGTCACCGCGTTCTCAATCACCTGCCCCCGCGCCAACTGCCGCTGCTGGCTGACTTCCTGCTCGGCACGCAGACCCTCGGCAGCAATCATTTTGTCTTTGAAGATATTCAGCGCCCGGGACAGTAATCCGATCTCGTCCTTGCGCTCTGTGCCGGTGACCTCGATGTCCAGATTTCCCGCAGCCAGAAAGTCAACTGTCTGCGTGGTCCGCCCGATGGGGCTGGCGACGCTGATGACGAGCGCCATCCCGGCGCCGACGCACAGCATGGCGGAGCCGATGATCGCGATGATGGCCAGATAACGCGAGGTCTCAAAGGCGGATTGGCCCAAATCCGCTGCCTGCGTCCCCTCGTCATTGTTAAAGTCCAAAACAGAAGTGGCAATCGAGACAAGGTCAGAATAGAATTTTCGACCCTCACCACGATAGACATCCATCATACCAGGGAGATTTTTATTGTTCGCCTGTGTCATGATGCTGATCGTGCTTTGCTTATATCCCGCCCAGGCAACTGCAAAGCGCTTCATGAGTGCAGCTTCCGTTTCCGTTGCAATAAGCGGCTGATAGGCAATGTAGTACTTTTCCATGGCGACCTGTGCGTCCGCGAAGGCCTTCTCGTCGGCCAACATGATGTCCCGCTCATCGAGCAAAGCAGCGATCACCACGCGGGATTCCCAGACACGCATCTGGTTGATAGCCGACATCAACTTACCCATTAAGACCGTGGAAGGCAGGCAATTGTTCCTCACCTCTTCCGCGCGGGCATTAACCGTCGCCCCCTGCCACATGCCCACGCCGCCAAGGCCGAGTGTGGCAAGGAAAACCGCGCCGAATGCGGCAATAACCTTGCCGCGAATGCTAAAATTCTGCCAGGACGGCATCAAGATCTCTCCAGTTGTGGGAAGGGATTGCATCCAGCAACCGCGTCCCATCCGCCCGTAATGGGCAATTTTGTTGACGCTGGCGGAAACGTCCGTGACCAGCGGGTGTGGATATTCGATGTCGTCTGGGGCGTGGCAAGCATGCGCTGAATAAGGTCGGGGCGGGTGTGGGGCGCGTTCGGCAGCGGTAACTTACACATGCCAGATTGACAGAACGTTAACCGCAGCCGTGAATTCGCCGCCTGCTGGCCCAGCGCATGGCTGGCACCACCGGAACCCTCACCGTTCGAAATGGGTATATAGCTATGCCCTCGCGCCTCTCAGGAGTTCCGGCCATGCCCAGATTGTCAGTTCTCGACCTCGCCCCCGTGCCCAAGGGCGGCACCCCGGCAGACGCACTGCACCGCGCCCGCAATCTGGCGCAGCATGCCGAACGCTTCGGCTACCAGCGCTACTGGCTGGCTGAGCACCACAACATGGTGGGCATCGCCAGCGCCGCCACGTCGGTGGCCATCGGCTACGTTGCCGAAGGCACCAACACCATTCGCGTCGGTTCCGGCGGCATCATGCTGCCGAACCACGCGCCGCTGGTCATAGCCGAACAATTCGGCACACTGGCCTCATTATATCCAAACCGAATCGATCTCGGCGTTGGTCGCGCGCCCGGCACCGACCAACGCACCCTGCGCGCCCTGCGCCGGGACCATTCCAGCAGCGACCGCTTTCCGCAGGATGTGCAGGAGCTTCAGGCGCTGCTGGGCCCGCTGCAGCCGGGGCAGATGATCCAGGCCGTGCCCGGCACCGGCTTGCAGGTGCCCATCTGGATCCTGGGCTCCAGCCTGTTCGGCGCCCAACTGGCGGCAGCCCTTGGCATGCCCTACGCGTTCGCCTCGCATTTCGCACCGGACGCCCTGCTGCAGGCGCTGTCGATCTATCGCGCCGAGTTTCAGCCATCGGCGCAATTGCAGGCGCCGCACGCGATGGTTGGCGTCAACGTTATCGTCGCCGAAACCGATGCCGAGGCGCGGCGTCTGTTCACCTCCATGCAGCAGAGCTTCACGCAGATGTTCCGCAACGCCCGCGGCCAGATGCCGCCCCCGGTCGACGATATCGAGACATTCTGGACGCAGGGCGAAAAGGCCCAGGTGATGAGCATGCTCGGCTGCTCGTTCATCGGCTCGCCCGCCACCGTCAAGGAAAGCCTCGGGCGCTTCGTGGCGCAGACCAAGGCGGACGAACTGATGGTGGTGGCGGCGATTTTCGACCAGAAGGCGCGGGTGCGCTCCTATGAATTGCTGGCTGACATCTGCCTCACCCGGCACCCCGGCAACGTCAGGCAGCCCGGCGTCATGATGCCGTCAAACGCATAGCCATGGGGCGCACATGGTCACGATACGTGATGTGGCGCGCATACGTGCCCGATGCCGCCCGCTCCTGGCCAATCCTCTCGTAATCCGGCACTGCGTCTGGATCTTCAGGCCAGCCATATGCCTGCATAAGAATCTGCTCTGACACCAGCGCATCCGGGTCGATCTGCAGCAGGGCCGCGATTTCATGCTGCAGCGGCGCGTAGGCCGCGAGCGCGGCCGATTTGCGGGCCACGGTCTCGCACCCTAAAATCCGCGTCTCCCCCCCAGCGGCCGACCGGGTCAGCGGATAGGTGGCGCGCGTTCCTCCCACCAGCGCTGCCACGCGGTCTGCCATGGCGGCGCACAGGTCATGCATCGGATTATAACCTTCAACCGGGTCCGCCACGACCAGGCAACCCGGATCGATCGCCCCGGCGATGGTCTCCGCCGCAGCCAGAAACGGCCGGTCATCGCCCGCCAGAAGCGCGGAATACCAGGCCCGATCCGATACATCGCCCATCACCGGGCCCACGCATGCGCCGGTGCCTTCAATGAGCGCGATGGAATAATCCGTGCGGCCGGTGCTGCCATTGCCAGACCCATCGGTCAGGATGCAAACAAGGGGGCGGTGGGTTTCCATCCAACCAAACAGCCGTAATTCGTGGCCAGGATGAGCGAGCAGTAAGCATATTTTGCGCATACACCTGATTAACCCCACATCGTTGCCACGTAAAGAAGTGGGCACGCGGAGCCGCATCCTGTCGCCGGAGGTGAGTATTTGTCCTTAACTATCCTGATCACGAATATTGTGTTGGCAAATCGGAGCGGCACCGAGGTGGTGGTCGAGCAACTGGCCGATGGGCTGCGTCGGCGAGGCCATCGTCCGGTGATCTTCGCCCAGATGCTTGGCCCGCTTGCCGAGCAGATGCGCAGCCGTGGCCACATCGTCACTGACCGGCCGGACATTCTTCCGTTCACGCCAGATGTGATCCATGGCCACCACACAGCGCCCGTCATGGCGGCCCTCGCGGCCAATCCGGGCGTGCCGGCGCTGTTTCTGTGCCACGGCGCCGCCTCGGCGTTTGACAGCCTGCCGCCGCATCCCGGCGTGGCACGCATCTTTGCCGTCGATGAACTCTGCCGCGCCCGCCTGATTGCGGACGGCGCGGCGGCCGGACGTGTCGAATTGCTGCCAAACGCGATCGACCTGTCGCGCATTCTGCCACACCCACACCTGCCGAAGCGCCCAAGGCGCGCCGTCGTTCTGACCAAGCACGCCGTGCACCTTCCCGTCATCCGCGCCGCCTGCGCCGCCGCCGGCATCGCCCTGGAAGAATACGGCTCCGGCGCCGGTCATATGATCGCGAGCCCCGAAGCAGTGTTCGCACAGGCCGATCTCGTCTTCGCGACGGCTCGCACGGCGATGGAGGCAGCGGCGGCGGGAGCTGGCGTGATTGTGTGTGACGGCCGTGGCATGGCCGGATTTCTGGACCTGGAAAATGCAGCCGCCTGGCTCCCCTGGAACCTGGGGGCTGGAATTCTCACGCTGCCAATGACGGAGGAAAATGTCAGCACCGCCATTGCCTGCTGGTCTGCCGAACAAGCGGAGCAGGTCTCGCTGCGCGTCTGTGCGCAATATGGTATCGAGTGGCTGCTGGATCGGCTTGAGGTGATTTACCGAGATCTGATCAACGCGCCACCCACGCGCGATGCCCAGGCCGAGGCCGCCGCAACCGGCGCCTTCATCGCGGCCTGGACACCGCATTTCGATCAGACCGCACCGTGGCGATGGCAGGCGGACCAGATTGCGTCCCCCCCGATCGGCTCACCGCTCGACGGTGTGGTGACCAGCGTGGCCTCCCTGACGCAAAGTCTGTCCGAACTCCGGTCGGCACACACCGCGCAGGAAGCGCGCATGGCCGCAATGCTCACCGCCTCCCTGGCTGGTATGGCGTCCACGTTCACCAACGAGCAGGCAGCTTCGGAGCAGCGCATGATCGCGCATCACCGCGCCACCCGTGTGTCCGTGCGGCTTGCTGCGTCGCTCTCAGCGCTGTGGCGGCGCCTTGTGCCTCTGGCGCTTCGGGCGCCGTTGCACAAGATGCGCCGACGCCTGTTGGGGCATCCCATCGCTTAAAACGGAAAACCTGCCGGCTACTGCCCCCGGTCCCGTCCATCAGCCTGCGACGCCGCACGTGCCGCGCCAAGCCATCCCGCGGCATTGCCGGTGGTGGCCAGCCCAATCCGCACGGCCGGCAGCAACGGCCCCCAGGTGAAATCCGGCAGATGGGCGGCGATGCCCTCCACCAACCTCGGCCCTGCCTGGGAAATGCCGCCGCCCACCAGGCAGGCTTCCACGTTCAACAGATTGATCATGATGCCAAACGCCTGGGCAATGCGCCGGCACACGGCATCAATCGCAGCATCGGCCCTGATGTCCCCGGCATCGGCGGCGGCAAAAATCTGCACCGGCGTGGCCCCCGCAGCCCCGCCCTGCCGCACGTATGCGGCGGTGAAGCCGGCGGCGGCGGCATAGGCCTCCAATGTCCCGGCCAGGCCATTGCCGCAGACAGGACCATCCACACCCAGCACCATCGCGCCAATCTCGGGCGGTTGCCCATCACGGGCCAGCACGGGCTTGCCATCCATCACGATGCAGCCGCCAACCCCGGTGCCGAGCGTGATGAAGGCGAACCGCGACAGTCCGCGCGCAGCGCCGAATGCCTGTTCGCCCAAAGCCGCCGCCACCGCATCGTTCAGGGCGAGCGCAACCGGAAGACCACGACCGCGCAGCGCCTCGACCACCGACCTGTTCTGCAAAATCGGCAGATTGAACAGCCCGTCCGCCACATGCCCCGTAAGGGGATGCGGATTGCCAGGGCAGGCGACGCCCACCGTGGCGATGCGGCCGCCGGCTTCCCACTCCAGCGCCCGGACCGCATCGTGCAGGGCGGTCGTGAATGTCGGAAAATCGTCGAAGTCCTGAAAGGGTAGCGATCCCTGCGCCAGAATGTCGTTTTGCGCGTTGATGGCGCCGATCTTCACACGGGTGCCGCCGATATCGACCCCAATGGCCAGCGCCGGATAACACTCCCCAGACCGCAGCATCACCGTCTCAGAGACGCACCGGTGGCCGCATCGAACACATGCACCTCCATCGGATTGACCGCACAGGCAATTCGCTCCCCAACCTGCGGATAGGCACGCCCCATCAGCCGCATCTGCAGGTCATTGCCGCCGATGCTCACAATCAGCAGCGATTCTGGCCCCGTCGGTTCCACCACGCTCACCATACCCTCGAACCGACAGGGTTCCGGCACACCCATGCAGGCCTCACCCGCCAGCAGGTCTTCCGGCCGGATGCCAATTTCGATGCGTCCGTCGGCGGGCATGGCCGTCAAAGCCGGGCAGGGCAGACGCATCCAGGGCAGCACAATCTCACCCTCCTCCACCGTGGCAGGAATGATGTTCATTGCAGGCGAGCCAATGAAGCGGGCAACAAAGCGGTTGGCGGGGCGTGTGAACAACTCCATCGGCGTGCCCACCTGCTCAATCCGCCCGTCCCGCAGCAGCACAATCCGGTCGGCGAGGGTCATCGCCTCCATCTGGTCGTGCGTCACGTAGATGGACGTGGTGCGCACCTGCTGATGCAGCTTCTTGATCTCGGTGCGCACCTGGTTGCGCAGTTGCGCATCCAGATTGGACAGCGGTTCGTCGAACAGGAACACCTGCGGGTTGCGCACAATGGCCCGGCCCATCGCCACACGCTGCCGCTGCCCGCCGGACAGTTCCCCCGGACGCCGCTCCAGCAGCGCCTCCAGCCCCAGCATGGCGGCGGCATCCCGCACCCGCCGGTCGATCTCAGCCGACGGCGTTTTGGCGGCGCGCAGGCCGAAGCCCATGTTGCGCGCCACCGTCATGTGCGGATAGAGCGCGTAGTTCTGAAACACCATGGCGATGTTGCGGTCTTTCGGCGCGGTGGTGTTGACCACGCGGCCGCCGATTAGAATGTCGCCGGAACTGGCATCGTCCAGCCCCGCGATCAGCCGCAGCAGGGTGGATTTGCCGCAGCCGGACGGCCCGACCAGAACCACGAACTCCTTGTCCGCGATCTCAAGATCAATGCCCTTGATGATCTCCAGCCGGCCAAAATCCTTGCGGATACCACGCAGCGTGACGCTTGCCATGCCTAGGCCGCCGCCACGAGCCGGCGCCGCTCGGCCGCAGCCGTGGCGATCCGCACTTCATACGCGCCGCGTGCGTCGGCAACGCCCGCCAGTCCCGCGCGATAGCGGCCAAGGCTGGCCTGCAACGCCGCCGGCGCCGGGCCGCCGAACATCTCGCGCACCGCCACGAAATGCTCGGGCGTGGCAATCCAGCGGAAGCGCGCCTCGTCAATCCCCGGTGCGCGACCGATGGCGTGTTCGAAGGCGTTCACGAAATCCGCCATCGGCAACGTCTCCAGCGTCAGGCCAGAGGCGATCATCCGCCGCGCCAGATCGCTCGCAAGTTCGTGCGCCTGACGAAAGGAAATGCCCTCCTCGCGCACCAGCGTGTCGGCCACCTCCGTGATGGTGATGCAGCTTTCGGCGATGTGCCTGCGAACCTTCGCCTCGTCGATCTCGACGGCCTCCATGAAGCCGGTCATCAGCGACAGCATCCGGTCCAGCGTGTCGAACGCCTCGTATCCGGCGGCCTGCACCTCGCCCTCGGCATCGTTCATGTCGGTGAACGGCGTGTTGTGCAAAGCCGTCAGCACCGTCTCGGCACGGCCAGCGGCCAGCGAACACATCAGCCGCATATGCTCCACCGGCACCGGGTTGCGCTTCTGCGGCATGATCGAGCTGATCTGCACGAACGCGTTCGGCACATGCATGTGGCCGACCTCAAAGCCGGTCCAGCTGTTCAGATCCTGCACGAACCGGCCGAGGCCGAGGCACAGAACCTTCACCGCCGCATAGGTCTCGGCCAGGTAATCCACCACGGCGATGCAGCCATAGGCATTCTCCTGTACCTCGGCAAAACCGAGCAGACTGGCCACGCGCCCCCGGTCCAGCCCGAAGCCGGAGGTGGTGATGGCCGCCGCCCCCATGCTGGACCGATCCACGGTGCGCAGCGCATGCAGCAATCGCCCGGCATCGCGCAGCAGCATTTCGATGAGGGCCGCCAGATAATGGCCAAAGGTGGTGGGCTGGGCCGGCTGGCCATGGGTGTAGGCCACCACCAACGTCGCAGCCCCCTGTTCGGCCCGCTGGAGCAACATGGCCAGCAGCGTTTCCAGGCGCGACAGCAATCCCAGAATCCGTGTCCGCAACACCATCTTGAAGATGGTCTGGTCCATGTCGTTGCGGCTGCGCCCGGTGTGCAGACGGCCGGCGAGATCTGGGCCAAGACGGCTGCGCAACTGCGATTCAAGCCAGAAAAAGAAATCCTCGTGCTCGCCGGTATAGACGAGCGTGGCCGGGTCCAACCCATCCACCGCCTCGGCGAGGGCGGCAAAGATGGCGCGCACCTCCTCCGGTTTCAGCCAGCCGCACTCTGCAAGCATCAGCCCATGGGCATGATGGATGGCCATCAACTGAGCCCGATGATGCCGCTTGAATCCCTCGAACAAGGGCGCCAGCACGGTGTCCTTGAATTCCGCTGCGGGGAATTTGGAAAAATCGCGCATGGTCAGCCCTTCAGCCCTGTCAGCGTAATCCCGCTGATGATGTTGCGCTGCAGGATAATGAACACCAGCAGCGTCGGAATGGTGGCGATGCTGGACCCGGTCATGATCATCTCCCAATCAGACTGGAACTCGCCAGACAGCGAGGCGAGGCCGACCGGCACGGTATAAAGATTGGGGCTGGTGGTCACGATCAACGGCCATAGAAACGCGGTCCAGTTGCCCAGAAAGGCAAAGATCGCCAGCGCCGACAGCGCCGGCGTCACCAGCGGCAGCGCCACCTTCCAGAAGATCTGAAATTCGTTCAGCCCGTCGATCCGGGCAGCATCGAGCAGCTCGTCCGGCACGCCGAGGAAAAACTGGCGCATCAGGAAAACGCCAAACCCGGTCATCATCCCCGGGAACATGATGCCCCAGATACTGTCCGGCCAGCCCATCGACTTGGCCATCACATACCACGGAATAACGAGCATTTCTGTCGGGATCATCAACGTCGACAGAATGGCCACGAACACAATGCCCCGGCCCCGAAACCTGAATTTCGCCAGCGTGTAACCGATCAGGCTGTCAAAAAACAAAACCGAGGCCGTGGAGACGATGGCGACCGCAAAGGAGACAACAAACCAGCGCCCAAACTTGCTGCGCGTCAAAATCTCCATGTAGTTGTCCAGCGTCGGCGCGCGCGGCAGGAAGTTCAGCTCATAAACCTCGCTGCTGGTTTTCAGCGATGTCACCAGCATAAAAATCAACGGCGTCACCATCACGATGCCGCCGATCAGCAACAGCGTGAATGCGACAATCCGCCCCGGCCGAATGATCTTCATCGTGCGCGCAACAACCGCATCTGCAACAACGACAGCAGCAGCAAAATCACGAACAGCACCACCGTCTGGGCAGAGGCATAGCCCATGTCCATGCGGGCAAAGGCGCTCTGATAAATCGCCAGCACCAGCGGCTTGGTGGCGTTCAGCGGGCCGCCGTCACCGCCGGCGGTGATGTTGTAGACAAGATCAAATATCCGCAGCAGCCCGATTGAGGTGGTGATGAGTAAAAACACAAAACTCGGCAACAGCAACGGCAACGTGATCTCCCGCAGAATCTGCCAACTGCCGGCGCCATCAATCTCCGCCGCCTCATAGTAGCTGCGCGGAATCGCCTTCAGCCCGGCCATGAAGATCACCACCTGAAACCCCAGTGCCGCCCAGATCGCCGGCACCAGCACCGCCGGCAACGCCTGCACGGTGGACCGCAGGAACGGCTGCTGCGCAATGCCAAACACCGAGAGCCAGCCGTTGAACAATCCAACCGGTGCTGGCTGGTAGAACCACCGCCACACCCAGGCCATCGCGGTCGCGGTGGTCAGATGCGGCAGGAAATACAACGCCCGCAGCAGCCCGTGCCCCACCCGCACCCGGTCCAGATGATAGGCCACCATAAACGCCAGCAGCAGGCTGATCGGCAGGCCCAGCACCAGATATTCGAACGTGTTGGCCAGCACCTGCCAAAACACCTTGTCCTGCGCCATGCGTTCGTAATTCGCCAGGCCCACGAAATGTCGCGGCCCCACCAAATTCCAGCGCGACAGCGACAGCGAGAACGCATCCACGGCCGGCCAGAACCGGACGGCCGTGAAATACAAGACCGGCAACGCCAGAAACACCCAGGCCCAGACAGCCTGTTTCCGGGCCAGCGTCAGGCGCGAGAACCAGCCGGTCATGCTATTTGCGGGTATCCAAAATCTTTTGCTCATCCACCGCCGCCGTCGCGAGTGAATCGGCAACCGGGATCTTCTTCAGCAGAATGCGGTCCACCATGTCCAGCATCACCTGGCGCTGGGCGCTCTCGTCGACAAAATCGGTAGCCACCGCATAGCTCAGGCCGCGCACGAACGGCCCGTATTTGGCATGGTCCTTCACCGCATCGGTCTGCGCCAGCGCCACGCGGGCCGGAAGCTCGCCCACCTTCTCCATCCAAAGCTGCATCGCGGCCGGGGTGGTCAGAAAAGCCAGGAACTTCGCCGCCGCCGCCAGCTTCTCGCCTTTCGCCTTGGACGTGATGCCGTTCACCCAATACGACGCGAAATTGGATTTGATGCCGTTGTTGCCTGGAAGTTCGGCAACACCATAATCAAGCCCGCGCTGCCCGTCGAACGCCCCAAGACGGAACGAGCCATCAATCGTCATCGCCGCCTTACCGGAGCGAAACGCTGTCACGCCATCGGTCAGGAAGCCCAGTTCGCTGACCTTTTCCTTGGTGATCAGGTCGATATACCATTGCACGGCGGCAATGCCGGCAGGGCTGGTGTAAGCCACCTTCCGACCGTCCGTGCTATACGGCGCGCCGCCAAACTGGCGGATCAGGCCTTCGCGGATCCACTGGATATCCTGGCCGCCCATGTCCAGCGCGATACCGGCGGTCAGCAGGTTGCCAGAGGCGTCGCGCTTGGTGGTCTTGCGCGCAACATCCACCAACTCGGCCAGCGTTGTTGGCGGCTTTGCTGGGTCAAGCCCCGCTTCCGTGAACAACTTACGGTTCCAGAACAACGCCAGCGAACGCACCGCCGTGGGCAGTGCATACTATTTTCCATCCACCTTCATGCCCTGCACAAAGGGGAAAAAGTCACGATCAATCGCCGCCGTGTCGAACAGCGGCGACGGCAACGGCTGCAACAGGCCGGCATGGATGTAGTCACCCAGCCAGCCATAGAACAACTGCGTCACGTCCGGCCCCTCACCGGCCGGGATCGCGGCAGCGATACGGGTCCGGTAATTGTCATAGGGAACAGTGACGTGCTTGACCGTGATGTCCGGGTTGGCAACCTGGAACTGCTTGATCAACTCGTCCATCGTGTCGACGCGCTGTTTGAACGTGTATTGCCAGTATTCGATCTCGACCGCCCTGGCCCGCGTGGGCAGCGCGGCCAACATGGCCACCCCGAGCATTGCACCAAACAGGCTGCGGAACGGACGGCGCATATGTCTCTCCTGGCGGCGATTATTGTTTCTGTGCCACCGTCCGAGATGCCACGAGTGAAGTCAACGATGCTGCGGAGGATGCCGTCCTGGAAACCGAAACCCAAGGCTTGTGGCGCGCCCTGCAACCCCTGCGCTCAACCGCCATCTGGCTGTCGGTGGGCGCGCATCCGGATGATGAATGGAACGGCTTTCTCAGCTGGCTCACCCTCGGGCGCGGCGTGCAGACGGTCTACGCCTGCTCCACGCGCGGCGAGGGCGGCCAGAGCGTGCTGGGCCCGGAACGGGGCCTCGATCTCGCCACCATCCGCAGCCGGGAGATGGATTTCGCGGCCGCCGCCATTGACCTGTCGGTGCGCTGGCTGGGCGCCGGCCCTGCCAATGGCGTCGACGATCCGATCCATGATTTTGGCTTTTCCCGCTCCGGGCAAGACAGTTTGCAGCGCTGGGGCGAGACAAGGCTCGTCGAACGCCTGGTGCATCTGATCCGCACCGAACGGCCGGACGCACTGTCACCCACGTTTCTCGACGTCCCCGGCCAGCACGGCCATCACCGCGCCATGACGGCCAGCATGATCCGGGCGGCGGCACTGGCGGCTGATCCAGACCATGCTCCGTCGGATGCGCCATGGAGGGTGGCGAAAATCTACCTCCCGGCCTACTCCGGTGCGGGCGCGTCCTACGACGACAGCGAACCACCGCCACCGGAAACCGTGCGGGTGGATCTGGGCGAACACTGCGCCCCCCTTGCCGCAAGCTGGGCGCAATTGGGCGAACGCAGCCGGCTTTTCCACGCCAGCCAAGGCATGGGCCGCGACCTGGCCGATGGCCCCCGACCGTTTCCCCTGCATCTCCTCTCGGGCATGGCCGATGCAACGCTGCCGATGGACGGCATGGCCCATGCGGTGGGCGATCTCGCCGGCTTGCTGGCAGACGGCCCAGCCGCCCGCGCCCTGCGTGACATGGACCAGGCCATCGCCGAAGCCGTGGCAGGCTTCCCCGACAAAACCCGCGTCGCCGCCGCCCTGCACCGCGCACTCGCCGCCCTGACCCGGGCGAACCTGCCCGATGGGGCCAGCGACATCGCCCGTCGACTGGCCATCAAGCGCCGCCAACTCGGCCGCGCCGCCGCCCTGGCGCTGGGCATCGGCGCCACGCTCACGCTCCCCGACACCCTTCAGGCAGGCCGCGCCGCCAAAATCGCCGTCACCGTGCGCGGCGCAGCCACCGCACGCCTGCGCCTTCCCGATACATGGCGCGCAACGCCCATCGCGGAGCACCATTATCACCTGCACATTCCCGCCAACACCGCCCCCTTCGGCACCTTGCGCGACGGCTTCGACCCGCTCGGCGGCAACGACGTCATCGGCCTGACCCTGGACTGGACCCACGAAGGCAGCAACGCGACGCTGGAGATCGACCCGCCGCACCGGCTGTGCCTCGCACCTGCCGCCGAGGTCCGCGTCACCCCTCCCTGCGTGGTGCGCCGGGCCGACAGCGCCACGCCAATCCTGCTCACCCTCAGCGGCGCCGAAGCGCCGCCCTCATGGCCCGTCCGCGCGGCACGAACGGGCGAGATCGAAATCGTGGCCGGTATCGGGCGGCTCGACCTTCCCGCCGCGGGTGCGCGCCTCGCCCGGTTTCCCACCCAGCATGTCGGCGTCACCGCGCTGGTTGAGTCCGCCACCGCCAGCGTGCTGCGCACCCCAATCGCCATCCCGCGCAACGCCCGTGTCGGCGTGGTCGCCGGGCCGAGCGACGAAACCCTGTCCTGGCTGCGGCAGTTGGACATCGACGCCGAAGCGATCGATGACGCAACCCTGGCCACCGGCGACCTCGGCCGCTTCACCACGGTGCTGATCGGCATCTTCGGCTTCGGCCAACGCCCGGCCCTGCTGACGCACCGCGACCGCCTGATCGCCTGGACGCAAGCCGGCGGCTCCTTGGTGACCATGTATCACCGCCCGGAGGACGGCTGGCATGAAGGCCGAACCCCGCCGCTGCCGCTGATGCCCGGCCGCCCCTCTCTGCGCTGGCGCGTCACCAACCCCGCAGCACCCATTGGCGTTCTGGCGCCCGAGCATCCACTGCTGAACACCCCCAACGTCATCAGCCCCGCCGACTGGAACGGCTGGGTGCGCGAACGCGGACTGTATTTCGCAAGCTCATGGTACCCTGCCTACACGCCGCTTCTCGAACTGGCCGATCCCGGCGAGCCCATGCTGCGCGGCGCGTTACTGGCAGCGCCCGTCGTCAAAGGCCGCCATATCCACGTGGCGCTCGCGTTGCATCACCAGTTCCGTGCCCTGGTGCCGGGCGCCTTCCGGCTGTTGGCCAATCTGGTGGCCCCCGTTTGGCAGAAAATATGAAGGTAAGCAGAAGCGTTCTTTTTTGAAAAAAAGAACCAAAAAACTTCGTGAATTCAGATGCGTGGCGCGGCATTTACCGCGTCACGCATCGAAATGAATGAAAGTCTTTTTGCTTCTTTTTCTTCAGAAAAAGAAGACCTTTATCTCCTGACGATCGCTTCAACCCAAAGCGATCACACTCTATCAGAACGCCAGCTGCACCTTGATCGCCTGCGAACGGTCCATCGCCAAAGTAAAGCCCGCAGTGGCGTCCCGGAACGGCATCGTGTGGGTCAGCACCGGTTTCACGTCGATCAGTCCGCGGCTCATCAGCTCAACGGCGGTGGCGAATTCCCGGTCGAAACGGAACGTGCCGCGCAACTGGATTTCGCGGGCCACGATCAGATTGATCGGCAGCTTCATATCGCCGCCCAGCCCCACCTGCACCACAATGCCGCCCGGCCGCATCGCCTCCAACGACCCCACCAGCGCCGCCTCGTTGCCCGATGCTTCGAACAGCACGTCGAAATAGCCCTTGTCGGCCTTATACGCGGTCAGCGCATCTGGCTCGGCGAGGATATTGATCGTCCGCGAAGCGCCAACCTTGGATGCGACGGACAACGGGAAATCGGCAATATCGGTCACCACGATTTCCGCAGCACCTGCATGATGCGCCACGATGATCGACAACATCCCAATCGGCCCGCAGCCCGTCACCAGCACCCGCTTGCCTTGCAACGGACCCGCCTGAACGGCTGCGTGCAGGCAGACGGACAGCGGCTCGGCCATGGCGGCCTCGGCCATCGTCATGCTGTCGGAAATTGGGAAAATCTGGCCGGCATCAGCCACCAGGCTCTGGCGAAATCCACCTTGCGCGTGCGGAAAACGCATGGCGCTGCCGATGAAGTGCATGTTCAGGCACTGGTGGCGCTGCCCCTCGCGGCAATAGACGCAATGGCCGCAAGCCTTGCTCGGGTTCACGGCCACCCGCATGCCGGGGGCCACCGTCGTCACGCCGCTGCCCACTTCCAGAACGGTGCCGGCAATCTCGTGGCCCAGCACCATCGGCTGCTTGACCCGCACCGTGCCGAAGCCGCCGTGATTGTAGTAATGCAGGTCCGAACCGCAGATGCCGCCGGCCTGGATGCCAACGCGCACTTCGCCCGGCCCAGGGCGGGGCGCCGGCACTTCCTCAATCCGCAAATCCTTGGGCGCATGAATGACGACGCCGAGCGACGTTAGATCCGACATGTTGTTTTCCTTACGCATTGCTCCGGCGGCGCATGCGGCCGGGTTTTCGGGGAAGTGTTATAGCCTGCTGCACGTAAAAATCCCGACGGATCTCGATCTCGTCACCGCTTTGTTCATCCTGGCGGCGCATGTAGCGCATCGTCTCGTGCAAGGCCACCGACAGAAAGCCCAGCACCTTGGGGCAAAAATAACTGTGGGTCGCCTCCCGCATCGCCGAGGTTTTGAGCCTCAGACTTCCGTCACGCGCACGATGGCATCAGGCCTGCTGGTGATATCGGCCACCAGCGACATGCCAAGACCATGGCCCTCACCAGGACGGATGAAGCCGTTTTCCAACGGCGGCAACTGGTCCACGCAGTCGGCATACCAACCATAATAGAACGCCCGCGCAATCTCCTGCTCCACCACATTCGGGCAGGCCATCGACAGATGGGTGGACACGGCCAGCGTCACCGGGCCGGAGCAATCGTGAAACGCGACCGGGCGAGCAAAGGCCTCGGCCAGCGCTGCAACCTTCTTGGCAAAGGTCACGCCGCCGCCCCATGTCACATCGACGATCGGCGTGGCAATTTTGCCGAACTGCATCAATTCCCGCAGTTGCCCCAGCCCACCCAGCGTCTCACCGCCCGCAAGCGAACACTTGGTCGAAGCAGCCAATTCGGCGATGTCGGAAGGACGATCCATCCAGATCGGATCTTCCACCCAATCCGGGTTGACCTCCTCCAGCGCCGAACAGATCTGCTTGGCGGCGTTCAGCCCCCAGATGCCGTGCAACTCCGCCTTGATGCGGATCTTGTCGCCATGCGCCTTGCGGATCTTCTCGAATGGCTCCATCGCCTTGCGCAAATCCTGCGCGGAAATGCTGCCGCCATGCACGGCCCCCTCGGCGAAGTCGAACGGCCAGATCTTCATCGACTGAATGCCCGCCTCCAACAACTCGGTGGCAACCTCCTCGGGGCGGTTCATGAAACCGTTGAGATCGTCATGCACACGACCGCTCTGCACCGGCTTTGCATCCAGCCCGAAATTCTCCGGCCGAACGTCGGAGGACCGCGACACATAATCCGGCCCCGCGCAGGTGTTGTAGACCTGAATCCGCTCCCGCGTGGCGCCGCCCAGCAGATCGTAAAGCGGCCGGCCGGTGGCTTTTCCCAGAATGTCCCACAGCGCCACATCCACCGCCGAATTGGCGCGCATCTCCGCACTGGCGCCCATGAAGCCGAGATAGGGGCGCATCAGTTTGCTCAGTGCCTCGATCCGGCTCGGGTCCTGCCCGATCAGCGCCGGCGCCAACCGGTCATGAATCTCGGCCTCGATGGCCGAACACCCAAACCAGCTTTCACCAAGCCCGGTGATGCCCTCGTCGGTATGAACGCGCACCCAGATCAGCGTGGCGCGGGAGCGTAGCCGGATTGTTTCCAGCTTCGTGATTTTCATGGTCGTTTCCTCGTAAGGGACGCCGATCAGGGCGTGTGCAGGCTGCCGTCACGCATGCGGGTCTGCGTCCAGGTGGTCACCACGTGCTCGCAGGGGTATTTCGCCGCCTCCACCTCGTTCATATCGATGCCCAGGCCGGGTTTTTCATTGGCATAGACATGACCGTTCCGGCATTCCGGTAATCCCGGGAACACATCCAGCAACGCGTTGCGCGGACCTTTGAGGTCCTGAATCACCCCGTTCGGCGGCTCGGTGCCAGACCATTCCTGCACGCCGAAATTCCGCGCCGCGAGGTCGATATGAATGTTCGCCGCATGGGCTAGCGGCGACATGTCTCCCGGCCCGTGCCATGCGGTGCGCACACCGAACTGTTCGGCAAAAATCTGCAACTTGCGCGCCGGGGTGATGCCGCCGATCTGGCTGATATGCACGCGCACGAAGTCAATCAGCCGCTCGGTGATCAGCTTGCGCCACTCCAGCGGATGATTGAACAACTCGCCCTGCGCCAACGGGAGGGTGGTCTTGGCGCGCAACTCGCGCAGCCAGTCGCCCTGCTCCAGCGGGATGGCGTCTTCCAGGAAGAACAACTCGAACTGTTCCAACTGCGTCGCCAGACGGATCGCATCGATCGGATGCAGACGCTCATGCACGTCGTGGATCAGTTCTACCTCAAAGCCCAGCCGGTCGCGGATGGTCTCAAACATCGCAACCGTCGCCCGCATATACCCGCGCGGATCGAGATAGATGCCCGGCTCCGCCCCCTCGGGCGAACCCTGCGGCGCCGTCCCGAACCCGCCGCCGCCGTAACCACCGGACTGGCAACGCACATGCGTGATGCCCTGTGCGCGAAACGCCTCGATGCGGTCGCACAACTCGCTGGCGTCGCGGCCCTCGGCATGGCGATACACGGGCACACCCGCGCGAACCTTGCCGCCGAACAACTGATACAGCGGCATGTTGGCAAGCTTGCCCTTAATGTCCCACAGCGCCATGTCCACGCCAGACATCGCGTTGTTCTCAATCGGGCCATTCCGCCAATAGGCGTTCTGGTGCACCAACTGCCAGATCTCCTCGATCGCCTCGGCATCACGGCCGATCAGCAGCGGGCGGAGATAGTCATCCACCAGGCTGCGCACCGTCAACGCGCGATAGGCAAAGGTGGCGCACCCAAGTCCATACAACCCGGGCTGGTTGGTATCGATGCGGACCACGACGAGATTGATCCCCTCGGGGGCCGTGAGGATGGTTCTGACATTCGTGATGATGATCGGCATTGGTTTCCCAATTCGGCAAAGATGGTGAAGGCGGCGCAGCTTGTGCCGCACGTTCCCTGATTATAACATATTTCTCATACGTATTACCTTTACGCTGCCGCCGATCAAGCGCAAATACGTAAAGGCCGTCGCCGCCGCTTGTGAACTTTGGGGTCGGGATGCACAAAGCCACATGATCGCAGCCAGCCGCGCGCCACGCGCCACATTCCAGGAGCAGGTGCTCGCGCAGCTCGGGCAGGATATCTGCGCCGGGCGCTACCGGCCGGGCGACATCCTCCCCTCCGAGGCCGAGTTGTGCGCGCGCTTCCATTTCAGTCGCATCGTCATCCGCGAGGCCATCAAGTCGCTTGCCGCCAAGGGCATGCTGGACGTGCGGCGCAAAGTGGGCACCCAGGTTCAGGACCCGTCACACTGGAACCTGTTCGATCCCGATATCATCGCCTGGCGCGTGCAGACCACCGGGGTGGACCGGGCGATGGCGCACGACCTGCTGGAACTGCGCCGCCTCATTGAACCCGCCTCCGCCAGAATGGCCGCACGCCGCGCCAGCGATGCCAACCGCCAGACCCTGCGCGCCGCCTATGAGGCCATGGCCCGCGCCGTGAGGGGGGAGGGCGACTACGTCACCGCGGATCTCACCTTTCACGCCACCATCCTGTCTGCCGGCGGCAACCAATTCGTGCGCCAGATGCAGGGCGCGATGAACGCCATCCTGCGGGTCAGCTTCGAAATCGGCTCGCAGCGTCCCGGCGGGCCGACGCATTCCCTGCCGATGCACGAACGGCTGTGCCTGGCCATCGAGCAGGGTGCGGAGGATGCGGCCGAACAGGCCTCGCTGCGGCTGATCGAACAATCCGAGCGCGACCTGCTCGAATGGCCTGCCCTCAAGCCGCGCTAACCGCCAGCCTCCCACGCTGACATTCGCCGCGTTGGCCGTTGCCGCCGGACGACCTCTGGTACAATGTCGACGGCGCGCGTCGCGTTCACGTCACCAGGCTCCATCGAAAACGAGAGCTGGAACGAAGGTTGGGAGAGAGCATGCGTCCAGTCACCGTGGGCCTCATCGGCTGCGGCAATATCAGTGCGGCCTATCTGCGAGCCGCCCCGATGTTCCCGGAATTGAACATTCTCCAATGCGCCGATCTGGATGCAAGCCGCGCCCAGGCCCGCGCCACGGAGTTCGGCCTCAAGGCCGTCAGCGTCGACGCATTGCTGGCCGACCCGTCCATCGAAGTGGTGCTAAACCTGACCACGCCGCAGATGCATGTGCCGGTAGGGCTGGACGCCCTGGCCCACGGCAAGCATGTGCACGGCGAAAAGCCGCTGGCCACGAAATTGGCGGATGGCCAAACCCTGCTGGATGCGGCCCGCAAGGCCGGCCTGTGCGTCGGCTCCGCCCCCGACACGTTCCTGGGCGGCGCCCACCAGACATCGCGCCGCCTGCTGGATGCGGGTGCCATCGGCAAGGTGCTGTCCGGCACAGCCTTCATGATGAATCACGGCCACGAGCACTGGCACCCGGACCCGGCATTCTATTACGCCCAGGGCGGCGGCCCGATGTTCGACATGGGACCGTATGACCTCACCAATCTGGTGAACCTGCTGGGGCCGGTGGCCCGTGTAATGGGTTCCGCCACCTCCGGATATGCCGAGCGACAGATCAGCAGCGCACCGCGCAACGGCGAGGCAATTGCGGTCTCCACCGCAACGCATCTGACCGGGTGGCTGCATTTCGTCTCCGGCGCCGTGATCTCGCTGACCACCAGCTTCGATGTGTGGCAGCATCGCCATGGCCATATGGAGCTTTACGGCACCGAAGGCTCGCTGGCGGTGCCCGATCCCAATCGGTTCGGCGGCACCGTCTCGATGGCGACACGGCGCGAGCCCTGGGCGGACGTGCCGCTGTCGCACGGCTTTGCGGATGGGAATTTTCGCATCATCGGTCTGGCCGACATGGCCCACGCCATCCGCAACAGCCGGCCGCACCGGTGCAGCGGTGAGATGGCGCTGCATGTGCTGGAAGTGATGGCAGCCTTCCAGGCCTCCAGCGATGCGGGCCGTCTGGTGGACATCGAAAGCCGTTGCGAACGCCCGGCGCCGCTGCCGGCCCAGTCGCCGCTCGGCCAATTGAACTGAAGGAGAGCAGCATGACGCGCAAGGCACTGATCGTTTGGGGCGGCTGGGCAGGACACGAGCCCGAGGAAGGGGCGGTCATTATCGCCCAAATGCTGCGCGAGGACGGCTTTGACGTGGTGGTTGAAAACACCACCCAGGCCTTCACCGATCCAGCACTGGACGCATTCAGCCTGATTGTGCCGATTGTCACGATGTCCACGATCGAGAAGGCGGAGATCGACAATCTCGATGCGGCCATCCGGTCAGGCGTCGGGCTGGCCGGCTATCATGGCGGAATGGGCGACTCGTTTCGAAACGAGGTCAAGTTCCAGTTCATGGTCGGCGGCCAATGGGTGGCCCATCCTGGCAACGTGATTGACTACACCGTCACCATCACGCGCCCGGATGATGCGGTGATGGCCGGCATCGAGGACTTTGCCTATCATTCCGAGCAGTATTACCTGCATGTCGACCCAAACAACGAGGTTTTGGCGACAACAACCTTCACCGGCGAGCATGGTGACTGGATTGCGGGCCACACAATCCCTGTGGCCTGGAAGCGCCGCCATGGCGCCGGCCGCGTGTTCTACAGCGCCCTCGGCCACAAGGCGCATGAGTTTGCGGTGCCGCAGATGGCCACCATCCTGCGCCGCGGCATGACCTGGGCCGCACGCGCGATGTGACCTCTCGCTCGGATGCCCCTCCGCCGTCTCGGCTGCGGAGGGGCATTCGGCATTGCGTGCCGCCACAGGACCTGGTCCCCCGGTAATCCCTCCCCCCCGAACCCGCCGCCCCTTCTGCCATGGGCGTTGCTTCGGTCGGTACGGTCGCGGATAAAGCGCCGCCGGCAATGATGCTCCCCCCATGCAGCGGGCTTAAAAGCGCTCGACCGCATTTTTCGACGACCGCGGCCTAGAGCGCGTTGACATTCGGGGTTCCGGCTCGGATCGAAATCTGATTCAAG
>JBBART010000034.1:0-28322 GCA_040399685.1 Acetobacteraceae bacterium | reverse complement strand
AACTGGAAACTTTTGGACGCTGTTACCTGGAAACTTTTCGACGCTGTTTGACAGACCGGTGGCGAGGCCAGCGACAGCAAACAGTTCTAGACGTCGCTCGACATCGGCCCCGACATTCGCCCGCGGATAGCGATGACGGACAAGGGATATGACAGCGACGCAAACCGAACGGCAGCGCTCGAGCGCGGCATCACTCCGATTATCCCGCGGCGCGAAAACTCCAAGCAACGCGGACGATTTTTCCCAAAACGTCTGTATCAACTGCGAGCGCGCGTCGAACAGGCAATCGGCAAGCTCAAGCGGTTCAAACGCGTCGCCATGCGGTGCGAAAAGACCGACATCAGCTATTCAGCCATCATAAGTTTTGCGTGCGGGCTGATGTTGGTTAAATCCGCCCACGCGGCCTGATTTGATCAAAATACCTTGCCTAATCCATTGACTGAGTTAAATTTATGCGCAATTCTGATCAAAAGAGTAATTAGGGAGGCTCGCCATGGGGTTGCTGCCGAAAGGGAATACAGCGCATCTGCGACCACGAAGAATGATGGCGGCAATGGCGTTCGTCGCCACCACGTTGCTCATGCCAGGACACGCACGCGCAGAATATCCCGAGCGCACGGTGACCGTCATCGTTCCGAACGAGGCCGGCGGCCCGCTCGACATCATGGCCCGCATTGTCGTCAAGCACCTGTCCAAGCTGACGCCACAGAAGATCATAATCCGCAACATCGTTGGTGGCGGAACAGCGGTGGGCGATCGTGCGGCGCATGATGCGGCGCCGGACGGCTACACGCTCTTGGTCATTCACCAGGCTTTCTTAATCGCCTCGTCCGAGAAGACGCTTGGGTTTGACTACAGTGAGATGACCCCGCTTGCACGTATGGGGGGACTTTATCCGTTTTACGTTGCGTCAGCCTCAGCCCCTTACAAAACATTCCCTGACTTTTTGGCTCACATGAAGGCCAATCCGAGTGTCGACCGTGCGGGTGTCTTCCTGACCGCACATGGCCACCTGGTAGCGCTCGAGGTCATGCAGGCCGGCGGCGGCAGGCTGAAGCTGATCAACGTTCCAGGCGGCGGAGCACCGATGGTTCCCGCGATACTGAGCGGACAGATTGACGTAGCCCTGATGTCGGTGGCGGACGCTACCCCCTATGCGGAGGTTGGCAAGATTGTGCCGATGGTGGTGCTCGGCAGCCAGCGCAACAGCCGCTTCCCCGACGTGCCAACCGCAGCAGAACTGGGCTATCCGCAGTTGGACATGAACGTGACCAACTATTGGTGGATGCGCAACGAGGTGCCTGCCCCAATCCGCACCTATTGGACCGAGCGCCTGGAGCGCGTGATGAGGGATCCGGAAGCCTTGGCCGAGTTGGGTCGGGAGACAGAGGATCTGCGTTTCTCAACCGGTGATGCGTTGAAACAGGAGATCACGGCGCAGTACGAAAAATTCGATAAGCTCGTCATCGAGAACGGATTGAAGCGGAAATGACGGCGGCGATCGATGGCGGTGATGCTGACCAGCTCAGCCGCGTTCAGCGCGCCCGACGTGATCTGGTGGTTGCCGCCGTTCTGGTCGTTATGTCGGTGGTGCTGCTGATCACGGCGCAGGCCATACCTGATTCGGACTATGAGCCGATGGGACCCCGGTTTCTCGCCGATCTGGTGCCCGGTCTCATCCTATTTCTTGCACTGCTTCTGGCGTTGCGCAGCGTTCTCATGCTTCGGCGTGCAGTACCAGATGCTTCGGCTCCAACAGGGCCGTCGCAGCGTCGCTTTGTTCGACCGCTCATTGTCCTCATGCTGCTCCTGGTCTACTGCGGTTTTCTGCACCTTGCGGTGTCCTACGTTCTCGCCACCGCCGTATTCATCTGTGCGGCCGCAGCGGTGCTGGCTCCCCGGCTTCATGCCCGCGAGATGTTGCGCATTGGAATTGTCAGCGTGGCTGTCGCATGCGTCATCAATCTGGTCTTTGAAGACGTGCTGTCGGTGCTGCTGCCATGAAGACGTCGCGCGCCGCAGACAATACCGGAGCGGTTTGAATGGATTACGTGCTCCAACTTGGTGGCGCTTTCCTGGCCCATCTGGGTCCGATGGAAATGATGGTCTCTGTGATCGGCGTGTTCCTGGGTCTGGCCATCGGCGCCGTGCCCGGCCTGAACCAGGGCGTGCTGATGGCATTGACCTTGCCGCTCACCATGACGATGGATAATTTCCTGGCCCAGGTGCTGCTCATTGGCATGTATGTCGGCGGTGTCTCTGGCGCCATGGTGATGGGCGTGCTGATCGGTATTCCCGGCTCGCCCGCAGCGATCATGACCACGCTGGATGGTCATGCGATGGCCAAGAAGGGGCTTGCCGCGCGTGCCCTTGCTTTGGGGGTCGCGGCGGCCTTTTTCGGCGGCCTTGTGTCATGGATCGTGCTGGCAACGCTGTCGCTGCCGCTGGCCGAACTCGCTTTGTCCTTCACCCCTTTTGAGTTTGCCTCGCTCATCGCGGGCGGGCTGATGGTGATCGGCATGGCCGGCGGCAGCGACTCCCTGAAAGGACTGATTGGCGGATTGCTTGGCATCCTCGCGGCCCTTGTTGGCCTTGATCCCGTCACGTCCAATGCGCGCTTCATGTTCGGCGAATTGTCGTTGCAGGCGGGTTTCGGCCTGTTGCCGGTCCTGCTCGGCATGTTCGCGATCGGCCAGCTTCTGGCCAACGCCGCAAGTGGCCAGGTGATCGCCAAGCAGGTCGACGTGAAATTTAGCGAAATCCTCGTTTCGGTGAAAGACATCGGCAAGCACTGGAAGAACGTCCTGCGATCGGGTCTGATCGGTACCTGGATGGGTCTGCATCCCGGCCTGGGCGCCAGCATCGGATCGATCATCGCCTATATGATGACGAGGAACATGGACCGCGACCCCAACTCGTTTGGCACCGGGCGGGAAGAAGGCGTGGTCGCCTCCGAGGCCGGTGCGGTGGGCACGGTCGGCGGCGCCCTGCTGCCGATGATCACCCTCGGCATTCCCGGCGCCCCCGCGGATGTGATCCTGATGGCCGCTTTGGTATTCCACGGCGTCCATCCCAGCCCGATGCTGATGATCGAGCATCCCTCTGTATTCTACGGCATCATCGCGACCTTCCTGGTCTCGCTGATCCTGATGTTCGTGCTGATGCTGCCGATGTGTGTCTGGATCGGCAAATTGGCCAACATGCCGCGACACCTGCTCATACCGGTGGTGCTCTGCGTGGCGATCGCCGGCGCCTATGCGGTGAGCAACCTGATGTTCTCGGTCTGGGTGATCCTGGCGTTCGGCGCGCTTGGCTGGGTGTTCAGCCTGGCCAAGATCCCCATGCCGCCCTTCGTGATCGGCTTCGTGCTGACGCCGCTGTTCGAAACCTCGCTGCGGACCTCGCTCATGCAGTCCGACGGCAGCTTCCTGCCCTTCATCACACGGCCCATTTCGGCGGTGATCCTGGTGGGATCTGTGCTGTTCGTCGTGTGGCCCTATTTCAAGAACATTCGCCTGCCCGGCCGCGGCAGGGTCGCCCAGTGAGGCTGCACCGTGAAACCAGGCCCGATGTGCTGGCACTGACCATGCCACACGGCGTGATGCGTACCCATCGGTTTGTGCCCCAGGGCCCACCGCGCGGCGGGTTGGTGGTCTACATGGATGTGTTCGGACTTCGCCCGGAACTCTTCGATATGTGCGCCGGATACGCTGCCGAGGGTTTCGTGGTTTATCTGCCCAACGTCTTCTACCGCGCGGGCGATGTCAGCTTCCCGCCACCTTCAGGCCCCACAGATCCCACACCGCCCCAGGCCGTGGAATTGAACGCCACGACAACTCTTGCCATGACGGCAGCCGATCTGCCCGCCATCCTGGAACATGCTGGCGATATCGGAAACTTTGCCGCCATAGGCTACTGCATGGGGGGGCGACATGCGATCAATGCCTTGGCCACACAGCCTGCCCGCGTGAAGGCCGCGGCATCGATTCATGGCGGACGGCTGGTGACGCCAGGCGACGACTCCCCGCATTTGCTGATCTCAAAACTGCAAGGCCTGGCCTACTTCGCTTTCGCGACCGATGACCATGCCTGCCCCGACACCGATCAGGCCATGATTCGTGTGGAAATCGTGCGGGCGGTCATCCCACATATCGTTGAGAAATTCGACGCGCAGCATGGGTGGAGCTTCCCACAGCGGTACTGCCACGACCCCGTTGCGGCCGCGCAAGTACGCGCACGCAGCCTTCACCTTTTCAGCCAAGCCACCGGAGAGAACGATGCCTAACCCCTCCCCCATCGGCATCATTGGTCTCGGACAGATCGGCAGCGGAATGGCGGCACGGCTTGCGGGCCTTGACCACCCCGTCGCTGGCTTCGACATTTCAGCAGAAGCCAACGCACGTGCCGCCGCTATGGGCGTGCACATCGCCGGCAGTGTGGCCGAGCTGGCCGCGCGCTGCGACACGATCCTGACCAGCCTGTCCAGCGTTTCGGCCATCGAGAAAACCTATCTCGGACCTGGAGGATTGGCCTTTTTAGGCAGGCCCGACCTGCTGACATTGGAATGCTCGACCGTCCCCGTAGAGGTCGCGCGTCGTATCACGGCAGCGATGATCGACAGCGGTGCCATGGCGATCGAAGCCTCGGTGATCGGGCAGAATCGAGAGGCCAAGGCCGGACACTTGTTCTTCGTCGTATCCGGTGACGACAATTCGGTGGCCCACGCACAGTCAGTGCTGGGGCTGCTCGGGCATGGCCAGGTCCATATCGGACCCTCCGGCACCGCTGCCGCCGCCAAGCTGATCAACAACGCCATCGGTGCCGTCACCATCTGTGCCATCGCAGAGGCCATCGCTTTGGCCGGCGATCTCGGCATCGATCCGCAGGCCTTTGTCCGCCTTGTCGATGAAGGCAAAGGGGCCGGATCCTCTGTGGTGTTCGAACGTCATGCCACCCACATGGCCAATTGGCGCGACAGTCAGCGGCCCCCCGGCCCGATCGCGTTGAAGGACGCACAGGGCCTCGCCGCCCTCATGGGCAACAGGCGCGCAGCGTTGCCGTTCCTGGCCGAAATGGTTGATCAATACGAGGCCGTGCTGCCCAACGCCACACACCCACAGGCCGAAACAGTGACCGAACACGCCGCGCGCCGCCTTGCGGCGCTGGCCTCTCAAGAAGGAGAAGCCGCATGACCCAGCCTGTCGACACCCCGGTCTCGCTGGTCGATTTCTATCCGACCGTGTTGGAAGCGGTGGGTGTCACGCCTCGTCTGTCCGACATTGCCGGCCGCCCTGGTGTCAGCCTGTTCCGCGCCATTGAAAACCCCCATGACCGCGAGCGCCTGGTGTTCGCCGAATACCACGCCGCCGGCGCCATCACCGGTGCCACGATGCTGCGGCAGGGCGCCTATAAATACGTCCACTATGTGGGCTACCCCCCGCAACTGTTCGATCTGGACCGCGATCCCGAGGAACTGGTCGATCTTGGCTCCGACCCCGCGCATGCATCGGTCAGGGCGCATTTCGAGGCAGAACTGCGCAAGATCGTTGACCCCGGAGGCGTCGATCGTAGGGCCGAGGCCGACCAGGCGTTGATCGTGGATCGCAACGGCGGACGTGACGCGATCCTGGCCAAAGGCTCCGCGGGCGGTGGCACACCTGCCCCCGCCGAAGTCGTCGCCGCAGCCTGAACCATGCAGAGTGCAGAGTGCATCCGTCGCATCGTCCTTCGCATTCCCATTGTTACCGGAAAGACGAAATGGGCCTTCATTGAGGTTGAATCCGGCTCGGGTGCCATCGGCACCGGCGAGGCGACGCTCGGCCTGCAGGAGGATGCCCTTGCCGCCGAACTGCGTGATATCGGACCGTTACTGCTCGGCCGGCCGATCGATCCCGCGATACTGATTATGTTGCTGGATCCACAGAACCTTCCGCGTGCGGCCATCATATCAGCGCTCGATCAGGCGTTGAATGATCTTTGCGCGCGACGCGCTGGGATCAGCTTGTGCGCCATGATCGGCCAGACCCGTGATCACGTCGGGCTCTATGCGAACATCAACCGGCGAACCTGGAATCGAACCCCCGAAGGTTTCGCTGAAAGTGCGCAGGTTGCGCTCGACGCTGGTTTCCGCGCGGTCAAGATGGCGCCTTTCGATGAGGTCACGCCTGACAACGCAAGTTTGGCAACCGCTGCCCCCGGTCTGGCCCGGATCGCGGCCGTCCAAGCCATTCTGCCAGATGAGGTGGCCCTATACGTCGACTGCCATTGGCGCTTCACTCCTGCAGTCGCCGCAGAAATGGTGGCCCCGCTGCGCGAGCGCGGCGTTGCCTGGTATGAATGCCCGTTGGTCGAGGTCGAGGAGAATATCCCAGCCTTGCGCGCCCTGCACCACCAGGCCAATGCGGCTGGAATGGTGCTGGTGGGGTTGGAGAAAGGCGTCGGTAGCGACATTTTCGAAATTTTTGCGCGCGGTGGCGCATACGACGTCATGATGCCCGATATCAAATATATCGGCGGCATCAGCGCGATGATGCGCACGGGAGACGTCCTGCGCCGCCACGGTGTGGCGATCTCGCCGCATAACCCGACCGGCCCCATCTGCCACGCGGCGAGTCTTGCGATCTGTGGCGCATTGCAGACTTCAGGTTTGCTTGAATTGCAATACGACGAGACACCGTATTTCGACCGCCTGGTCGGTGGCGTGCTCAAGGCGCCCCACGCGGGCAAGGTCGCGGTGCCCGCCACCCGTGGCCTGGGGGTGGCCCTCGATCACACTATCTTGGCCGAACTCCCCACCGAGACAGTCACGATCGCATGACCTGGCCATCGCTGCGAAGTCGCGCCAGCAGCGACCGGGTCATCGAGCTCAATGGCGTCGCTGTCATGCCGTGATCAGATCGACATCAGGCCCTTGATTTGGTCTTTTTGATCAAACGCGGTGCATCAGCCTCCATCTGCGCCAGAAGATCGAATTTCGTCTTCGTTACATGTGCGCTCGTCAGGATCGACGCCGCGTCACTGTCGCGGGCCTTCAGGGCGCGGATCAAATTCAGATGGTCGCTGGCAACGCCCGCAAACCGGTCCTGCCCATAGCCATAGTGATGCCACAGGGCCACGATCAACACCCAGGTTTGCTCGATCAGCTCGGCCGCTTGCGGATTGCGGCCCATCCGATGGATCAGAGCGTGAAAGGTGCGGTTGAGAAGCAGGGCGCCAGAAAAATCCTTTTGATCCACCAGCAGCTTGCGCTCATCTTCGAGGGTGATGAGCTGGGCGATCTCCACATCCGTGCCGAGGCGGGCGGCTGATCGGGACAGCGTGCCTTCCAGGGCGATGCGCGTGTCGAACAAATTGGCCACGAAATCTGGGTCAACCTGCCGGATGCGTGCCCCACGACCCGGCTCCATGGCAATCAGCCCCTCACCCGTCAGACGACGGAGTGCCTCGCGCACCGGCATGTGGCTGGCGCCATACCGCACGGAAAGATTGTCGATCGTGACGCGCTCGCCCAGGGCCAGACGGCCCGACGCAATATCGATGCGCATTCTTTCAGAGATATCGGACAGCAATGTCATAAGGTCGGCACCGGGCAATGATTCTGGGCAATCGTGCGCCTGCCCTGGCGCAAGAGCCGGGGCAGGCTTTGGTCGACTGTAGCGCCTTTTCCCGCCGGCATCAGCCCTTCACATAGTCGCGCCAATGATGCTGCTGGCGGAAGCCGAGAAGATCCCGCGCCCGCCGGTTGCTCAGCAGCGTTTCGAATTCACCGAGCGCGCCATGCACGGGCACGTTTGGGAAATAACGTTCCGCCAGCGTTCGTGAGGGAAGGTCCGAAGATGTGTCGTCGGCGGCGGCGTTGATGATGGTGAAGCCGAGCCCACCCGTCTCGATCGCAAGCCTTGCGATCTGGCCGAGGTCGCGGGCGTCGATATAGCTCCAGGCGATCTGGCGGCGGCGTTCGGGGGTTTTGAACCAGTCGGGAAAGTCCGCGTATTGCTCCGGCGAGATCACGTTGCCGATCCGCAGCGCCACGATCTGTGCGCCGGTGCGACGGTGAAAGCCCTGCGCGGTGCGCTCGTTGCAGATCTTCGAAAGCGCGTAGCTGTCCATCGGGTCGACCGGATAGTCCTCGTCGAGCGGCAGATAGACGGGGCTGTGTTCGGTCAGCGCAAAGCACACGCCATAGACCGTCTCGCTGGAGGCCACCACGATCCGGCGAAAGCCAAGCTTGGTGGCGGCTTCGAGGATGTTGTAGGTGCCCATCGTGTTGATGCGAAACGTCTCGTTGTCCGGCACCAGCCCGATGCGGGGGATGGCCGCGAAATGCACCACGCCCGCAATCTCACCCGGCAGCCAGTTGGGATTGCGCCCCTCGATCGTGTAGGGGCTCAGCGCGTTGAACACCTGGCCGCTGTCGGTGATGTCGGTGACCAGGTTGACCACCTTGGGATTGTCCAGCGGCACGATGTCGAGATTGAGCACCTGGTAGCCGCGCTCGAGGAAATGCTGCACGGCGTGGCGGCCGGCCTTGCCGCTGCCGCCGGTGATGATGATCTTCTTCATGGATATATGTCCTGGCGGTTCAGAGCGACCAGCGCTCGGCATCCCACAGCGGCAGGCCTCGTGTGTCAGGCGCCCCGGCGTCGGTGAAGACGGCGGCAGCCGGCTTGCGGCCGACAATCTCCCAGGCCCGCCGTGCGGCAGGCGCTGCGAGCATCACCAGGCGCTTCACATCGTCCGCCTTCAGCTCGGTCTCGTAGATGGTCTTGACCGCGGACAGGCGGATCAACGAGCGCACATCGCCCTCCGTCGCCCAGCCCCAGCCGCGGTTGCGGGGCAGGTTGCGGGCGAGGAACTTCTCCTGATCCGGCTTCTCACCCGCCCATTTCGCACCGCCGATCGCGATGACCTCGTCCACGCTTACCGCAGCCATCGCCTCGACCGCGCGGGCGTTGGCGACGAGGAAGGCCGTCACTGCGTCCGGCTGCTGTTCGATGAAATCGCGGCGCATCGTCCACCAGATCCGGTGCGGGTAATAGGCTTCGGGCGCGAACATGGATTTGGCGAAACTGGCGACCTTGAACCCCTCCCCCTTGCCCTCGGGCCCCTGCCAGGCAGCGCCCGTCGCGCCGTTGTTGCGCATCAGGGCCACGAGCTCGCCGGTGCGTTCGGCGGCATGGCCGAACGGCTCGCTGCCGGCGATGGCATCGATGCCGGATTGCTTGCGACCCACCTCGGTGATCGCCTGGGCGTTGCGGATGGTGATGCCGAGTTTCTTGACATCGTCATGGCCGAACTCGGCGCGCAGCATCAGCAGCAGCACGAGGTGAAGGTCGGACCCGACGACCGTCAGCACCGTTTTGCCCTGCAGATCCTGCAACGTGTGGATCGGTGAGCCCGGATTGACCATCAGGGGGAAATTCACGCCGCCGCCAGCGAGTGCCACGGGAATGGCGGGGTTGGCGGTGGCGAGCATGCGGATGGTGGGGGTGGAGCCCAGCATGCCGATCTGGATCTGGCCGGCGACGATCCCCTGCACCATGCGCAGCAGCACCTGGAAATCGAGAAACTCGAGGTCGAGGCCGGTCTTGAGCTCGGCGGCGGCTTTGCCCACCAGGCCGTCGCGCTGCATCAGCGCCACGGGGATGGAGCCTTCGGTCACCAGGCCCACGCCCACGGTGGCCTTCAGAGCCTCCTTTGTAGCCTGGGCCAGGCTCGGTGAGGCCTGCATCAGGGGCAGGCTGGCGGCGGCGAGCAACGCACGGCGTGAGATATTGTTCATTGTTTCCTCCTTAGGTTTCTTCACGAATGGCATCGACCGCCTCGTCGCGGATCAGGGCCCAGATTTCTGCCACCAGGCGGGCCGCTTCCGGCGCGTTGCGGTGCGGCGCGCGTGGACGCGGGAGATCGATATCGATCACCGCGCGAATACGGCCTGGACGGCGCGCCAGAACGACCACGCGGTCGGCCAGATGCACGGCCTCGTCGATGCCGTGGGTGACGAACAGCACCGAACGGCGCTGTGCCGCCTCCCTCTCATCGCCCCAGATGCGCAAGAGCTCATCTTGCATCACGATGCGAGTCTGTGGGTCCAGCGCGGCCAGCGGTTCATCCATCAGCCAGACCGCAGGGTCGTTGGCCAGCATTCGGGCCAGGGCGCAGCGTTGGCGCATCCCACCGGAGAGTTCGTTCGGATAACGATCCTCAAACCCATCCAGCCCCACCAGCGCGATCAGGCGATCTGCGATGTCGCGCCTCTCGCGCCTGGGCACACCGCGGGCCTGCGGACCGAAGGCGATGTTCTCGGCGACGGTTCGCCACGGAAACAGCGCGTAGTCCTGGAACATAACACCGCGCTCGGGGGACGGGCCAGTGACCTCCTGGCCGTCCACACGGACGCTGCCGGTGCTGGGGGTGGCAAAGCCTGCAACGAGGGAGAGCAAGGTGGATTTGCCGCAACCGGAGGGGCCAACAACCGAGACGAACTCTCCCGCGCCCACCGCAAGATCGATCCCGCGCAGCGCCTCCACCGCGCCCCGACGGCCCTGCCAGGTTTTGCCAACGCCTTCGATGGCGATGCGTGCCAAAGAGAGCGAAATTACTGTGTCCATGGGGCCATCCTTCGTCCGAGCGCGCGGGCGCCGGCATCGATGGCGAGGCTGACAAGCCCCACGCACAGCATGCACATCGCAAGCGTATCGACATCGCGTTTCACGTAGAGTGTCTCGATCATCATTTGGCCGATGCCCTGCGAGCCCTGGCCGGGACCGATCTTGGTGCCCACCGCCAACTCCGCCGCCACAATGGCACCCCAGGCAAAGCCCATGGCCACCCGCATGGCCGTGATCATCACCGGAATGCTGCCGGGCAGGATAACAGCCCACAGCGTGAGCGCCCAGCCACCACCCAGCGCCTGGGAGGCCTGAATGAGTCTGCGATCGATCAACCGGACCGCCTGGAAAGCCTGCAAGGCGAGCGGCAGCACCGCCGCATAGGTGACGATGAACACCGCCGCATCCCCGCGCACGCCAAGCCACAGCACCGCGATCGGGATCCAGGCGATGGGAGCGATGGCGCGCAGCCCGTCCAGGAACGGAGCGATGGCGCGGGCCAAAGCGGGCACCATCCCCATGGCGGTGCCCAGCGGCAGGCCGATCGCAATGGCGATGACGAACCCCTTGGCGACCCGCAGGAAACTATCGCCCAAAGCTGCGCGAAGCGACCCGTTCGCCAGATGCTTGGCTGTGGCTGCAACGATGCCGAGAGGCGCCGGCGCCAGCCCCTGTGCGTCCGCAAACCACACGGCAGCCTGCCACAGCCCGAGCACGGCCAGCGTGGTGGCAATCGCCGCGATCCGGTCAGCGCGCATCATGGCCCTCCGGGCTCCAGCCAACCATGGCGTGGCGCGCGCTGCGCAACGCGAGGTCGGCCAAGACGCCAAGCACGCCGATCATGACGATGACAGCCATTACCCGGTCCATGCGGAAGAATTCCTGATACCAGAACAGCCGCCAGCCAAGCCCGCTGTCGGAGCCGGTAAGCTCGGCCGCCACCATCGCGGACCAGGCCACACCAAGGCTGAGCCGAGCGCCGGCCAGCACATGCGGGAGTGCTGCGGGGAAGACAACATGTGTCACCAGCATCCGCTTGGAAGCCCCGAGTGCCTGGCCCGCCATCAGCAGCGCCCGATCCACACCGCGCATGCCCGCAAGCGTTGCAACGAAGATCGGAAAGGACGCGCCATAGGCGATGAGGAACACCGGCACCTTGCCGCCAATGCCAAAGATCAGGATGGCGAAGGGAATCCAGGCGATGGCCCCGATCGGGCGCAGGATTTCGATCAACGGATCGATGGATGTCTCGAAGCCGGGAAACCGGGTGCAGAGGACCGCGAGCGCAAGACCGATGCCGGCCCCGATGCCATAGCCCAGGCCCAGATGGCCCAGGCTTGCCATGATGTCATCGACCATGTCGCCATTGCCGAGAAGATCGACCAGCGCCACGCCAACGGACCAGGGCGGCGGCAGAAGCTCCTTGTTGGCGAGATGGGCGGCAAACGCATACCACGCTCCGAGCGCCACAAGTGCAAACCCAACAGGCGGCAGCACGCGATGCAGAAGCCCCCCTTTCACGGGCTGGCCGCCTGTCGCGTGGCAAGACCGATGCTCAGCCGGTAGTGCCGCTTTTCGCCCGGCGCCAGGATGCGTTCGACATCGCTGAGGCCGCCTTCCAGGCGCGCGCTGGTGCAAGGCTCCACGGCCACGAGCATGGAGTTGGGGCGCAGATCGTGCATCATTTGCAGATGCGGCAGGGTGTCGGCGTCGAAGCGGAACGTCACCTCCAGGGTCGAGCCGTCAGGCATGGCGGTGCTCACCAGACAATGGCCTTCGGCACCTTCCACCGGATAGCTTGTGACCGAATTCTTGATGGAGGGATCGGGGGCGCCAATCGGCCCCAGCAACACGCGATCACCGCTTCGCACCGTGGTTCCGGTTGAGATCGCCGGGAAGCCGAGATTGCAATGGTAAAGCAGCGCCTGGGGTGTCGGCTTCGCACCGATATTCTCTACGGTGTCGATGATGGTCAGCGTGTTTCCCGAAATCGGCGCCTCGATCCGGCGATGCAGCCGCAAGGACGCCCCGCCGCGCAGCCACTGGGTGGCCTCGCCTTCGCAGAACAACATCGGCTCGGCCGCGTCCCAGTCCTCGCCGTAAGAACGCACGTTTGCTGGCGTGAAGGGAAAGCGGCCGTGCAGAGGGTGCTCGCCGAAGGGCTGGCGGATATGGTCAAGCCCGCCGGTGATCACCATGCCCGACAGCATGCGCCCGAAGCCCTGCCCGCCCTCGCTCTCGGCATCGTGCAGATACGGGCTGCGAAAACCGAGCGGGCTGATCCAGGCGATCGGCGTGCCTTTCCACCAGAGCGGGCCGATATCCAGTGCCCGATCCGCGAGAGCCCAGAAATCCAGCCCGCCGCCGGTGGAAAAGGCCAACGCATGCACCCCGCGCTCGGCGCCGTCGTCGAGCACGATGCGACGCACCGAGGCAAGCTGCCTGAGATCGCCGACGCGCTGGCGGTCTGATGCCGTGAAGCCTGACATCATCGTGTATCCTTCGGCATGGATCGCGCAGGGATTGGCAGTTCAAGTCGCGCAAACGCCTCGGGTGGGGCGTGGTTGTCCTGCATCAGCACGGCCATCAGGTCGGCCATCTGACGCTCCATCGCAGCGTCCGCGAGGGGGTGTTCCTGGCCGGGATCGCGCTGCAGGTCGTAGAGGCGCGTCTCGCCCTCGATCATGGAGCCTGGGCCGTAATGCTGATGGAACGGCGCGCGGGAGATGACGGGCAGCTTCATCACCTTGGCGCCCTTCGTAAAGGCGAACGGGCCGGCGATTTCGGCATCCGCCAGTTCCTCCGGCAGAAACCGGGATTTCATATGGGTTGCCATGACGGTGTACTGATAGATGTCCTGCGACATGAGATCGGCGGGATAGCGATGATAGGTGGTAAGCCCGTCCGCGATGTTCACCGCTCCGCCGAAGTAACCGAACAGGGCTGCCTTGCGGGTGGACTGCACTTTATCGAGATGGCTGATGAGCGAGATCCCCTCGTTCTCGGCAGGTACGGGCGCGCCGAAGAAATCCAGAAAGGTCGTGGCCAGATCTATGGTCTGCGTGATCGGCGCACGCCGCTGCCCGGCGAGATCGGGCCTGCGCGGATCGGCCAGGAACAACGGGATGTGCACGATCTCCTGGTACATGTTCATCCGGTTCTTCGCCCAGAAATCATGCTCACCGAGCAGAAAGCCGTGATCGGTGGTCACGACCAGCGCTGTGTCGTTCCACATATCATCCTGGTCAAAGCGATCAAGCAGATCGCCCAGCAGAGAATCACACAACGCGACGGTTGCGTAATAGTTGGCGCGCAGTTCCTCGCATTCCTCCGGCAACTCGTCCACGCGGCCGTAGCGAGGCCAATCCCGGATCGGGCCTGTCCAGCCGGTGCGGTAGGCATCCTTGAACCGCTCAGGCGCGGTGAACGGCTCGTGCGGATCGAAGGTCTCGATCTGCAGCAGCCAGTTGTCGGCGTCCTTGTTGCGATCAAGGAACTCGTGCCCAGCCGCAAAACATTGGACCGAGGGAAAATCCTTCTCCTCACGGATAAAATCCCGGTTGATGACGTTCTGGCTTTTATAGTCGCGGCGTGCGGTCGAGATCTGCTGCTCGTGATACATCGCGCGCAGACGGTCCCAGTGCGGCTCGACCATGGCCTTCCACGGATCGCCCTCCTGGCCGCGGATGAACTCGAAGCTGTCGTAGCGGTTGTGATATGTGGCGCCGCCATCTTCCCAGTAATGTGCGTGGTCGGTGATGAGATGCGAATAGACGCCACGTGCGGCCAGCAATTCCGGAAACGAATTGTCGAACGGCTCCAACGGTCCCCAACTACGGTGCAAGAAACTGTGCCGCCCGGTCTGCATGTCCCGCCGCGCCGGCATGCAGGGCATGCTGCCGACGTAATGCTGGTCGAAGGTGACGCTGCGGGCCGCCAGACGATCGAAATTCGGCGTGGCGATCCGTGTGCCACCATAAGCACCCAGCATGTGTCGGTTGAGGCTGTCGAACAGCACAAATACGACCTTCACCGGCGATCTCCGTTCTTTGACGTCATTTAAGGGCACCCGAGGTCAGACCGCTGACGATGGCACGCTGGCCGAGCACCAGCAGGATCACCGCAGGGATGATGGATAGCGCAGCGCTGGCCGCCATCTGGGTGTATTGGATCTCGTAGCCCTGCGCGTATTTGGCGATTCCCACTGGCACCGTCGCCGTCTGCTTCACCGACAGCACAAGGGCCACGGCGAACTCATTCCAACTGAAGATGAAAATCATGATCGCCGTGGCCGCTAGTCCCGGCGCGAAGATCGGCCTTGCGATCTTCCAAAGCGCCATCCAGGGCGACGCGCCATCGATGTTTGCGGCATCGAGCAGTTCCTGCGGCACCTCACGCACGAACACGCCCATCAGCCACAGCGCCATCGGCAGATTGAGCGTGGTGTGCGCCAGGATGATCGCGGCATGGGTGTTTTCCAGATGCACCGCACGCACCATCGAATACCAGGCGCCGGCCAACATCACAGGCGGCAGCATGTGAAACAGCAGCGACCAACCCAGGAACAGTGCCACCACGCTGCGCGGCCAGGCCAGCCGGCCCAGCGACCAGGCGGCAAGCGTTGCGATGGTGAGACACAGCACCGTGCTGGAAATGCCGATGATGAGCGAGTTCTGGAAATTCAGCACGAAGTCGGATGCGCGCGAAAATAACACATCGTTGAACGAGGCAAATGTCGGGCTGAACCAGACTTCGCCCATCAACAGCGAGATCTGGGTGCGAAACCCCGCGCCGATCACCCACACAAACGGCACCAGCACGATCAGGGCCGATAGCATCAGCGCGAGATGAACTGCGAGCGCGGGCCTGCGCCTCATGTCGGCCGCCCTTGCAAGCGCGCGCGTGCAGCGAGCGCCACCACCAGCATGAGGCACACCAGAAAGATCACCGACACCGAAATGGCCGAGCCGAATCCCGCGCGGTCTTCGGTGAAAAAGCGTTGATAGATGGTGTAGCTGATCACCTGGGTGGAGGTGCCTGGGCCGCCGCCGGTGAGAAGATAGACCTCGTCGAACACCTTGAAGGCGACAACAAAGCGGAACACCGCCGTCACCAGGATGGTGGGCAGCATCATCGGCAGCGTGATCCACAGCATCTCCTGCCAGGGCCGCGCGCCATCGATGCTTGCCGCCTCATACACGTCGCGCGGGAGCCCCTCGATCCCCGCCAGCAGCAACAGGAAGCAGAACGGCGTCCAGTGCCAGACATCGACCATGATGACGGCGAACAGCGCCGTTTGCGCCTCGCCCAGCCAGTCGATCGAATCGAGCCCGACCACACCCATCATCTGGCCGAGAAAGCCGAATTCGGGGTTCAAATACAGCTTCCAGATCGCGCCGACCACGATGCCGGGCACCAGCAGCGGCAGGATCAGCACGGTGCGATACAGCGTCCGCCCCATCCGCACGCGGCTGCACCAATAGGCCAGGACAAAGGCCAGGACCATTTGGATCAGAACACTTGCCAGTGCGAAAACAACGGTGTTCCACAATCCCGCCGAAAACAGGGGATCGCCGGGAATTGCTGCGTAATTCGCCAATCCGGCCGTCTGCCAATCGGCGACCGCATTCTTCCAGACGATGGTGTAGAAACTCATCGCCAGCAGGTTGAGCACCGGCAGGACGCCGAGCGCCACAAGGACCAACGTCGCAGGCGTCAACGTCGCGAAGCGAAAGATCCGATCGGCCTGGGCCTGGGCCACAAGATCAGCCCCGGCCGGTCCGATAGCCTTTCTCGGTCATCAGCTTGACGATCTGATCGGTCATCGTGTTGATCCCGGCCGCAGCGGTGGTCTCGCCGGCGACCACGCGATTGAGCCCCAGTTCAAGAATGGCCACCACCTCGGGTGATTCCGGAAAGCGGAACGGGTTGATCGCATGGGGGAGTGCTTCGGCCATCGGCTTCATCCAGCGGAATTTCCGCTCCTGGCTCATCGGATGCTCCAGCGCCACCTTGTGCACCGGCACGCCGCCGGCGCGGGTATAGAAAATCTGTGCCTCTGCCGTCTGGAACCAACGGAAGAACGCCACCGCCGCGCGCTTGTGATCATCCGGCACGTTCTTCGAAATGCCAGCCAGCCAGTGGCCCAACGCGGGGCCGGTGGGCAGGCCCGGCAGCGATGGCGGCGGGGCCAGTTCCATCTTGTCGACGACGGCGGATTTGGAGGGATCGTCCACCTGCGGCCAGGCGGCGATAACGGCGATGGCGTGGGCCGCCTTACCGGTGGCGACCGCCTGCAACACCTCGGCCTGGTCGAACGAAGCGGCCTTGGGATGGCCAGCTTCCCGGAACAGCTTCATGTAATACTCCAGCGCCGCGTGGCCTTTATCGTTGCCGAGCAACACGGTGTAGTCACCGGCCTTCTGGTCTCGGAACAGACCGCCACGGTAACCGTACAGATAAGGGTAGAAATCATAGGACACCGCAGCCACGCCCCGGGCGCCGCGCTGGGCGATCCCATAGATCTGCGGCGGCTTGTGCAGGGCTTTTGCGTTGGCCAACAGCGCGTCGAACGTCTTGGGAACCGTGAGGCCGCGCTGCTTGTAGAGATCGCCACGATAGAACAGCAGCGGGATATTGGGGTTCACCGGCATCGCATACAGCTTGCCCTGCGCCGTCATTGTCTTGCTGGCGGGGTCGAAGAAGCAGGTGTCGTCGCAAGTGTATATGCCGGGATCCAGCTTGAAGCCGGGATCCACGTCGGTGATCGCCTCGCAGAAGCCACCGAAATACATCTCGGCGAACCAGGACGAGTTCATGATCAAAATGTCATATTGGCCCTTGGCCGAGCGCACCGAGCTGCGCTGCTTTTCCAGCGATCCGCCGAACGGGTTGACGTCCAGCTCAACCTTGTTGCCGGTCTCCTTCTCGTATTGATCAACCACCGACTTGAAGCCGTCGAACCAGGGCGAGTTGTTGATCACGATTGATAAAATTGGCAATTTCCCCTGCGCAAAACCAGGGCGGGAGGCGGCGGCGAGGGCGGTGGCGGCAAGGCCACCGGTGACGACGCGACGTCCGATCGAATGGGTTGGCATAGCGCTTCCCTTCTTGTTGTTTTTTGCAGTTTGATCAAATTTCCCCGGTTTGGCCAGTCGCTATCTTGCAGTCACTCCGGCGCGGGCGTGGCGCCGGGAGCCCCGATATTGGCCGCCTTCTCCGGCCCGCCGAAACGCGCGATCAACGCCGCCTGCGCCGCCTTGGCCCGGCGGTCGACGTCAAGTGGGTCCAGCATGGCGTGAAGCCTTGCTTTGAAACTGCCCAAAATAGCGGCGTGCGCGGGGTCGCCGGCAAGATTGGTGGCCTCGTACGGATCAGCATCGAGGTCGAACAGTTCAGGATCGTAGCCGACATAATAGTTATATTTGTGATGCCCGTCGCGCAGCATGAACGCGGCACTCGGCGCCCCGAAGGCATGGTATTCCGAGAACACTGTGCGGCTGCGGTTTTCGGGCGCGCGTGCGATCTCGAACAGGGATGTCCCGGGAAGGTCAGTCGGGCCCGCTTCACCCACCGCATCCACGATGGTCGGTGCCAGATCGAGCAGGCTCACGGGCGTGTGGCAGACGGCGCCGGCCGGGATATCGGGGCCGGCCATGATCATCGGCACGCCCACGGCATCCTCGTAATGCGTGCTTTTGCCCCACATGCCGCGCGCGCCGATATTGTCGCCGTGATCGCTGGTGTAGATCACGCGGGTGGTGCCGCTGAGGCCGTTCGCTTCCAGCGCCGTCATCACGCGGCCGACCTGGCGATCGATCCAGGTGCACAGGCCATAATAACAGGCGGTGGCAAGCTTGCGCCGTTCGTCATCCAGCGCGTCGTCGACCGGATGCAGATCGTGCATGCGCTGCAGCCACGAATGCCTCTTGTGGCCATCGGTCGGGTGCAGGCGCGGGGCCGGCATGTCGGCCACGGGATAGAGATCCAAAAACTCCTGCGGTACCGTCAGCGGAAAATGTGGGGCCACGAAGCCGAGATATAGCACCCAGGGCCGTTCGGAGGGCTCCGCCGCGGCATCTTCTAGCCAGCGTTCCGCCTCTGTGGCAATCCGGTCGTCGTAGATGTTGTATTTGGAGGTGCCTGGCCCGATCGGATCCATCATCCGATGCGCGCGCTCGGTGAAATCCGCCTCGCCGTTGCGCAGCGCACCCCAGACCATGCCGTGGCCGCCATAGATGTGCATCGGAAGGGACTGCCGGTCGAAACCAGTGGGGTCGGTCGCGTTGGTGTAGTGCAGCTTGCCGATCGATTCCACGCGGTGGCCGGTGCGTTGCAACGCGTGGCCCCAGCCGGGCACGCTTCCGTCGTAGGCGATGGCGTTGTCCCAGGTTTGGAGCTCGTGGACGTAGCGCCCCGTAGCGAACGAGGCGCGGGACGGCACGCAGATCGGGCAGTTGCATACGGCGTTGTCGAACCGGGTCCCGGCAGCCGCCAGGCGGTCAAGATTGGGGGTCTGCACAAAGGGATGGCCGGCGGCGCCCATCGCCCAGGGATTGTGCTCGTCCGACATGATGACGAGAAGGTTGGCAGGACGCATGGCGCTCTCCGGATCAGAGGTCATAAACGAGGCGGAAGCCGGCATGGCCCGTGGAGCTGTCGGGGCTGACCCCGGTGCGGGCGGCGATGCGGTAGCGGTGGCAATAGGAGCGGTGGCAGAGATACGAGCCGCCTTTGAGCAGCCGGTCGCCCCGTGCGTTGCGCGCCTTGGCGGCCTTGGCGATGGACCGGATTCGGAACGGGTCGGCGGACCATTGCCAGACATTGCCGACCATGTTGAACAGCCCGAAGCCGTTGGGCGCGAACGCCGTGACCGGGGCGGTTCCGGCGTAGCCGTCGTCCTGCGTGTTCTCGCCCGGGAAGCGTCCCTGCCAGATGTTGCAGGGAAGAAAACGATCGTCCGGCTCGGCGTCGCCCCAGGGGTATCGGCCGGTGCCGCCGCCGGCGGCTGCGTATTCCCATTCCGCCTCGGTGGGCAGACGCCCGCCGGCCCAGGTGGCGAAGGCCTGCGCGTCGGTCCAGGAGACATGCACGACGGGATGGTCCAGCCGGTCCGCGATGCTGGATTGCTGGCCTTCCGGATGATCCCAACACGCGCCCTCCACCCGGCACCACCAATGCGGGCCTTGCGGCGAGAGCATGTCTTGCGTCACGACCGGCACGAAACTGCGAAACACCAGCGACCAGCCGAAGCGTTCCGCCTCAGTGATGTATCCTGTCTGCGCCACGAAGATTTGGAAATCGTGGTTGGTGGTGGCGAAAGGGTCGATGGCGAAGGGGCGGAGTTCGACATGGCGTAGCGGCCCCTCGCCGTCCATCGGCAGGAGCGGCGCGTCGGTGCCGATGCGGACGCGACCGCCTGGGAGATGGATCAGCCGGACCGGACGGGCGGTAGGCATGTTTTGAGGCGGGAGCGCCGTCGCGAGCGGCAGAGATCGATCGCGGCTCGGGCCGGTGCAGCAGGAGGGCGTGGTCATTCGGCACATCCTGCGGGTTGTGGGAGCACCGGCCGGTGGAGATGTTGCACGGGGCCGGCTAAACACGTGCATCCTGTCTGGAGCGCCCGATGATTGCCGTTCGCCTTGCCCTTCTGGCTGTGCTGATCACGGCCCCCGCCCATGCGGACATGGCGGCGAGTGCCGCCTGCGCCGCCAAGCTTGGGCCGCTGGCGTTGAAGATCTATCAGGAGGCCGGCCCGAGCTTGAAGCCGGACACCTCCATCGCCGATCTGCTGCGCAACGTCGTTCGCCCTATGGTGACCTCCGGTAAGCTGGGCATGACGGAGGCCAAGCAGGCGGCCGAGGCCGCGGGCCTTTGCCTGAAGGCCCGCTACGGCTGAGCCTTGCCGCATCACGCGGCGTAGACCGCCTTGGTGCCTGGGGTGGGCGAATGACCGAAGCCGCCTTTGGCGATGATCGCCTCCTTGCCGCCGAGCGACGCGATGACCGCGGCCTGGTCGGCGCGGGCGAGCGCGTCCGCTTTATCCGGATCGAGGATGCGGCGCAGAGCCGCCTCACAATCCGCACGCACGCCGCGATAGGCGTCGTCCTGGCCGAGGTCGCGGGTCTCGCCGGGGTCGCCGGCGAGGTCGAACAATTGCGGGGGCATGCCGGCGTAGTAGATGTATTTGAAGGTGCCGTGTCGGAGCATGAAGGCCCCAGTGATGGACCCCGCGGCGTGATACTGGCTCAGCACGGGACGCTTAGGCGCCGTGCCGTCCACGATGCCGGACAGCGAGGTACCGGGCAGATCGAGATCGTCGGGATGACGGGCCAGACCGACCGTTTCGGTGATCGTCGGGTGGCAATCCACCAGCGACACCGGCTCGTGGCAGACCACACCCCGTGGCACGCCGGGGCCTGCCATGATCATCGGAATCCCCGCCGATTCCTCGTACATGTTGGACTTGCCCCACATGCCGCGATTGCCGAGATTTTCGCCGTGGTCGCTGGTGTAGATCACCAAGGTGTCCGCATCGAGGCCGGTCTTCGCCAGCACATCCATGAGATGGCCGACATTGCTGTCCACATAGCTCACCATGCCCATGTAGGCGGCAATGGCGCGGCGGATCTCAGACTCGTCGGCAAAGCCCTTGTCGTAAATCTGGCTCTCGCGCATGGCGACGATATAGGGGTGCGACGGCCGGTCCTCGGTACCGTAAAGCCGCGGCATCGGCACCGCGTCCAAGGGATAGCGGTCAAACCATTCAGGGCGGGACATGAAGGGCGGGTGCGGGCAGACGATGGAGACGAACAGCGCCCAGGGCTTTTCGTCGGGCGTGGCCGCGCGGGCACGGAGCCAGGTATCGGCGGCCTCGGTGATATTCTGGTCGTAGGTCTGGTAGTCGCTGTCGCCACGCCCGGCCTGCTTGGCCATCTTCAGCGCGGCCTTGCGCGGCGGCGGCGGATCACGCAACAGGCCGAGCGCATCACCGATCCCCTCGACCACATGCATGGGCATGTGTTCCGCGCTCCAGCCGTTGTCGTTGTTGCCGCTGCGAAAATGGAGCTTGCCGATCGACTCCACGCGATGGCCTGCCTCGCGCAGCCGGTGCGGCCAGGATTTCACACTACCGTCGTATGAGATCGCGTTGTCCCAGAAGCGGATGTCGTGGACGTGGCGGCCGGTGTGAAAGCTTGCGCGGGAGGGCACGCAGATCGGCGAATTGCAATAGGCATCGGTAAACCGCACGCCCGATTCCGCCAGACGATCCAAATTGGGCGTCTTCACCACCGGATGCTCTGCGGCTCCGATAAAATTACGATTGTGCTCATCCGACATGATGAACACCACATTTCTCGGCTTTTTCGTGGGCATCGTTGCCTCCCGTTCCTACTCGTTTCCCATGGCGACGCACTCCGTCGGCTCGACCGCCAGCCGCACCGGGTCACCCGTTGCCAGCGTGCACCAGCGATCGGCTTGCACGTGCAACTCGGCGCCGCCGATATCGACGCTGAGATCGACGATGTTGCCAAGGAACACGCTGTCCCGCACGGTGCCTTCGATGAGGTTGCGGCCCGGCATCGGCAAGCTGACGGGCACCAGCGCTTCCGGCCTTATCGCGACGGTGACGGCGCCGGTGCGGCTGGCTGCGACCGAGGTGACATCGAGCAGATGCGCGCCGATCTGCACCTGCGACGGGCCGGCCCAGGTTCCCGACACGCGGTTCACCAGGCCCATGAAATCGGCCACGAAGATATTGGCGGGACGTTCGTAGATGTCGCGCGGGCTGCCTTCCTGCTGCACGCGGCCCTTGTTGAACACCACGATGCGGTCTGACAGCGCCATCGCCTCGGCCTGGTCGTGGGTGACGTAAATGAAGGTGATGCCGGTGCGCCGCTGCAACGCCTTAAGCTCTACCCGCATGCGTTCGCGCAATTTGGCATCGAGATTGGACAGCGGCTCGTCGAGCAGCAGGATCTTGGGCTCCACCACCAGCGAACGCGCCAGCGCCACGCGCTGTTGCTGGCCGCCGGAGAGCTGGCCGGGATGGCGCTTTTCGAGACCCTCAAGCCCCACCGCCTCCAGCACCCGCGCCACGCGCACGCCCAGCTCGGCGTCGGCCACGCGCGCGATGCGCAGCCCGAAGGCGACATTCTCGAACACCGACATATGCGGCCAGATCGCATAATTCTGAAACACCATCCCCATCTGGCGCTGCTCCGGCGGCACAGCCGCGCCGGGTTGTGACAGCAGGCGTCCATCGACTGCGATCGTGCCCGAATCCGGCGTGATAAAACCCGCCAGCGTGCGCAACATGGTGGTCTTGCCACATCCGGATGGACCGAGGAACGTCACGAACTCACGTGCCGTAATGGACAGGCGGATATCGGACAATGCCGCAAAGGATCCAAAAGTTTTACCAATGCCTTCGATGTTGATGAATGCCACCTATCCAACTCCCTCGGACGGCGCCGTCCGGTCACGCGACAGAAGATGCACCATGGCTGACAGCACCAGCACCACGGCAATGGTAAACACCGCCAGCGCACACACCACTTCGATCTGGCCGAGATCGTTGAGACGGTAGATTGCAATGGCGATGGTCTCGGTGCCGCCGGTGTAGAGCAGAATCGTCGCACTCAACTCGGAGAACGCCGGAATGAACACCAGCAGGAACGCCACCAGCAGGCCGGGGCGTGCCATCGGTACGAGAATGCGCCGCATCGATTGCAGCCAGGACGCGCCGGTGATCCGTCCCGCCTCCTCCAACGACGCATCGATCTGGCGCAAGGTGGCGCTGACGCTGCGGGTGGCGAGCGGGATGAAGCGGGCGGAATAGGCGATCAGCAGGATCCAGATGGTGCCGTAGACGCCGATCGGCAGGCGGATGAACGCCAGAAGCACGCCCACGGCCATCACAGTGCCCGGCAGCCCGAGCGGCAGCATGGCGAGGTAGTCGAGAAAGACGCGGCCGCGCAGCGTGGTCCTGAGATCGAGATAGGCGATGGCGGCGCCCACCGCCATCGCCACGAACGCGGCCCCGGCGGCAAGGCGGAAACTGTTGTAGATGCCGCGCGCCGCCACCTGGTCGCTGAAAAGGGCCGTGCCGAAATGCGCGAGCGTGAGGTTGGACAGCGAAGGCGTTGCGATCCAGTCCTTCGAGAAGGCGGTCAGTGTCAGCACACCGATCGGCGCCACGGCGCTCATGGCCACAACCCCCGCACAGAAGACCAGCAGCGCCCAGCGCCAGAGGCCGAGGCGGACAGTCTGCGAGCGCACGCCCTTGCCGCCGATGGTGACGTAGGAGCGGCGTTCCAGAAAGAACCGCTGCAACCCGAGGCCGATCACCGTCATCGCCACCAGCACCAGAGACAGGGCCGAAGCCTCGCCCCAGCGCGGCGGATAGGAGCTGATGGTGGCGTAGATGCGCGTGGGCAGGAACACGATCTGTGCTGGCATGCCGATGATCGCCTGCGGTCCGAACAGGGCCAGGCTGTCGATCACCGAAAGCAGCACGCCGCCGGTGATGGCGGGTGCGACCAGCGGCAGGTTGATCCGCAGCGTGGTCTGCCAGCGCCGCGCGCCGAGCATCTGCGCCGATTCCTCCAGCGACTTGTCGATCGATTTCAGCGCGCTGTGGGTGAGGAAATAGGTGAATGCGAAAACGTGGATGCCGATGACGAAGATGACCCCGTTCATCGAGAAGATGTTGAGCGGACCGGAGCTGAAGCCGAAGATGTCGCGCAGCAGCCGGTTGATCAGACCCGCGTCCGGACCCAGCAGGATGATATAGGCCAACGCGGTCAGATAAGGCGGGGTGATGTAGGACAGGGCCACGAGCAGATGGATGATCTGGCGCCCAGGCATGTCGCTGCGCGCGACCGCCCAGGCCAGCGGCACGCCGAACGCCATGCTGAGCACGCCGGTGCCAAGGCCCAGATACAGGGTGTTGGCCAGCGCCGTATAACTCTGCGTGCGCGTGAAGGCGCGTTCGAAATTGGCCAGCGTCAGATCCGCAGGCACCCCCAGCGCGCCCAGGATCAGCCACAGCATCGGATAGGCGACCAGCACTAACAGAACCAGAATGGCCAGCCCGAGGACCAGGTTCTGTGGCCCGAAGCGCTGGCTGCGGACGCGCGCCGCGATCAATTGCCCCATTCGCCACCGAAGACATCGGCCATCTGATCGAGAATCTTCGAGCGGTCGCGCTTGTAAACCACGTAATCCTGCTCCAGCAGTTTCATCTTGGCGATCGGCAGGCTGCCTTCCGGCGGCTCCACGTCGGTGCGTGGCGAATACTTGCCGCCCTTGGACAGAAGGGCCTGGCCCCCTGCGCTCATCCACCATTCATGGAACAGGGCCGCGGCATGCGGCCGGGTCGAGGCTTTCAGAAGGCCACAGGCACCGAGCTCGGACGGCACGCCTTCGCTGGGGAACAGGAAATCCGTGCCCTTGCCTTGCAGCTTGGAGCGCCAGGCGATGTTGTCGTTCTGCAGCAGGCCCACGCCACGTTCGCGGCGCTCGATGATCTGGGCCATGGTCTGCGGTGAAATGGTGCGCAGAGGCTTCGTTTTTACGATCGCTTTCACCAGATCCCAACCGAAATGCTGCGCCAGCGTGACGATCCGCGGTGCGCCATCGCCGCTGGAGGCAGACCAGAAGGACACGCGACCGGCCATGCCGGCACGGCCCAGATCGGCCCAATGCCGTGGGGGAGCGGCACCGAATTCGGCCACGTTGTAATGCAGGACACCTTGTGTGAGCCGATCGACGATCCAGGTCGCATCCGGGTCGCGCTGGCTGGCAGGGAGCAGCGCGCGGGCATCGGATTCGAACGGCCGCAGCAGGCCGCGCTCCTTCATCAGAAACAGTGCCGCGAGGTCGGAGGCATCCACCATGTCCGCCTGGGGGCGGCCGGCATCGGCCTCGGCCAACACCTTGCCTGTGACTTCAGCGGACCCGGCGCGAAAATACGCCACGTCGATGCCGTATTTTTCGCGGAACGGCGCAATGATGGTGTCGACGATCTGCGTGTCGAGGCTGGTGTAGAGCATCACGCGGCCCTCCGCCTTGGCACGGCCGAGGTCGATCTTTCCGGCATCGGCCGGTGCCGCATCCTGCGCCCGTCCACGGCGCGCCGTGGCGGCCAACGCCAAGGCCGCAGACCCCATAACCAACATCCGCCGACGATCAATCGTCATGTCCGCCTCTCCCGAAGCTGCGCGATGCCGGTTTCATCGCTTTTATTGTTTATCCGGTGTCTTTGAGAGTGCCGCGCGGTGTGCCTCCCGGCAAGCGCCGGCTTTCAGTTCCCCCACTCACCGCCAAATATCGAAGCGATCCGATCAAGATGCTTATCGCGGTTCTTCTTATAGAGCGCATAATCAAGATTGAGCAGTTTCAGGCTGGACAACGGCGGAAAGCCCTCCGGCGGCGGCATGTCCGAACGAGCGGAGTATTTTCCGCCTTTGACCTGCAGCGCCTGCCCCTCCGGGCTCATGCGCCATTCGTGATACAGCGCGCCGGCGTGGGGATGCACCGCGCTGCGCAAAAGCGCGCTGGCCGCGATTTCAGACGGAACGCCCTCGCTGGGGAACACGAAATCCGTGGGTTTTCCCTCAACCTTGGACCGAAGCGACAGATTGTCGTTCTGCAGGAAGCAAGCCCCCCGCTCACCGCGTTCGATCACCTGCGTGGTGAGCTGCGGCGATTGCATACGCAAAGGCTTCGTTGCTGCAAGCTTCTGCAGCAGATCCCAGCCGAACGCGTCGGCCATCGTCACGAGACGTGGCGCGTGATCGCCATTGGACGCGGATGAATACACCAACCTGCCGTTGAAGCCGGAGCGGGTGAGATCCACCCAATGCTGCGGCGGCGCGGCGCCGAGTTCCCTTGTGTTGTAGTGGACGATCGCCTGCGTGAGGCGATTGGTGATCCAGGTGCCGTCGGCATCGCGCAGATGCGGCGCAATCTCGCGTTCGGCGTCCGAGCGAAACGGGTTCAGCAGGCCTCGCTCTTTCATCAGAAGCACGGAGGCGAGGTCTCCGGCATCGACAATGTCGGCCTGCGGGCGACCAGCATCCGCTTCGGCCAGAATCTTCGAGGTCACATCTCCAGGCCCGCCTCGAAAATACTGCACGGCAATGCCGTATTTTCCTGAAAACACCTTGTTCATGGAATCGACGATCTGGGTGTCGAGGCTGGTGTAGATCACAACCTTGCCCTCGGCCCTGGCACGGGCCAGATCGATCTGGCTGGCACTCTGTGGCCCTGCCTCAGCCGCGGCATGCGCACGCGACGCCCCTGCCGCCCAGACGGGGGTGGCAATGATGGTAAAACGTCGTGTGATCAGCATTGCAAGCCTCCCCGTTGTCTTTGGCAGCACAGATAGAGATCGCCCCTGTTCCGAGGCGTTGAGCGGCGCGGACCAAAGCCTTTCATTGTTTTGCGATCAAGCCGGGGTTGAGGCCGATTTGATCAAAAAGATGAAAAGCACTTGACGAGTTCCGCATTATCAGAAAAATTTTGATCAATCAAGGTGAGGTTCGAAGGGTCTGATGATCTCTATGAGAAGCACGCCAGAGCCGCGACGATCCAACGACGGCCCGCAGGCGACCTGGAGCCCATTATGAACGGGCTACGCGGTGTACTCATTATATTCGGGCTCATTTTGCTGCTGGTCGGAACCTGGGCAATCACCCTTCATGTCAAAGGGGTGCCGGTATGAAATGCTCTTTTATAGACGGACCTGACTTGCCTGGCTTTCTGGCTTGGGTGTTGCGCTGACTTGATGACGAAACCGACTGTGAATCCCATGCAGCATTTCCAAGCCGCCCAGGTCGTTGACTGTCAGAACTCTCTGGGCGAGACACCCCGCTGGCATAGCGGCGAGCAAGCGCTTTACTGGGTCGATATCCGCGCCACCACGATCAACCGGCTGCATCCATCAAGTGGTTCCCAGCAGACATGGAAGCTGCCTGATCTCTGCGGTGGGTTGGTGATTGCTCGCGATGGCCTGGTAGTTGCCATGCGCCGACACCTGGCTCGCTTCAATCCGCACGATGGCAGCCTCGTGTCATTGGTGGACGTCGAACCGGCTGCACTGGACAACCGGCTCAATGAAATGCGCTGCGATCCGCAGGGTCGAATCTGGATCGGCAGCATGCGTGATTTCGGCACTGCGACCACCGGCTCGGTCTATCAGATCGTGTCCCAAGTCGTGGTGTAGCGGCGGCGTTGCTGAGCAAGGTTAGCTGCTTGATCAAGCTGCCAGGGGCGGCAGGCTGACGGCGACATCATCGCTCAGCGGCGCGATGGTTTCCAGCGTCATGTAACGTGCTCTTTGCACGGTCCACTCGTCATTCTGCTCCAACAGGATGGCACCGATCAGCCTGGTGACCGCGGCTTCATTTGGAAATATGCCGACCACGTCGCTTCGCCGTTTGATCTCCCCATTCAGCCGCTCGATTGGATTGGTGGAGTGAATTTTGGTGCGATGTTGGGCTGAAAAGTTCATGTAGGCCAATACGTCGGCCTCCGCCTTGTCCATCAAGACTGCCAGTTTGGGGACCTTCGGACGGGCTTGGTCGGCCACATCGCGCCACTGCTTGCGCGCTGCCGCCACGTCATCCTGGGCAAATGCCGTCCCGACCCAAGCGGAGACGATGCGGCGCTGGGTTTTACCCGCATAGGCCAGGGCGTTGCGCATGA
>JBBART010000033.1:0-29510 GCA_040399685.1 Acetobacteraceae bacterium | reverse complement strand
GCTTGAATCAGATTTCGATCCGAGCCGGAACCCCGAATGTCAACGCGCTCTAATAAATGAATGACATTTTTTGGTTCTTTTTTATAAAAAAGAACGCCTTCCTCAACTGCCCCGCTGCGCCACCAACGCCTGCCACAGCACCATCAACTCCGCTTCACCCGCATTGTTCTTGGCGTTCGGCCGTGCGGCCGTATGCACCAGCACCGTTTTGGTCAGCGGATCGATCATCATCGTCTGGCCATAGATGCCACGCAGCGCGAACTGCCGGCGCTCACCTGGCAGCAGCCACACCTGATAGCCATAGCCCAGCCTCCGCCCGCCCACGCCCGGCGCCAAAAACGGCGCCTGCACCGTGGTCGCATCCTGCAAAAACGGCCGCGGGATAATCTGGCGGCCTTCCCATGCGCCGTCATTCGCAAGCAGCGCGCCCAACCGGCCCCAATCGCGCAGCACGGCATTGAAGCAGCAATACGCCACCTCCTGCCCCTTGGCATCAAAGGTCCAGGAGGCCGACGCCTCAGCCCCGATCGGTCCCCAGATGCGGCTCGCGACATACGATGTCAGCGGCATCTTGGTGGCCCGCGTGACGGCGAGCGACAGCAACTCGGTGTCCAGCCCGGCGTAATTGAACACCGTGCCGGGTGCCGCATTGCGCACATCGAACTGGGAAACGGCATCCACGGCGCCGGTGCTGTCCGGCCGGGTCAGCGCCCGGCTGAGACGCATGATGTCGTCCTTGCCGTCATACACCTCGTGAAACCGCATGCCGCTGCTCATCTGCAACAGCGCCCGCAGACTGCTGCGGCCAACCTCCATGCAGGCCAACTCGGGCACATAGGTGGCCACAAGATCATCCACCGAGCCGATCGCACCTTCAGAAATGGCAATCCCCACCGTCATGGCCACAATGGTCTTGGCCATGGATTGCGAGGTGAAGCGGTCACGGTCGGTGCGGGCATAGCGGTAATGCTCGAACAGGATCGTCTGGTCGCTCAGCACCAGCAATCCGGTGGCCGGATTGCGCTCCAGATAGCTGTCCAGCGTCTGGGTTCGCCCCTGGAATTCATACCGCAACTGCAATTCCTGCGGCGCCCGCGCCAGCACGCTGGGCGTGGGCGCGGCCTCGACCACCCGCGACGGGCGCAACTGATCATAATGGCTGTAGGCGCCCACCAGCGTGCGCTGCTGGCCAAGCGTTTCGCGCGTGCCGATGGGATAATCCTCAGCCGCGCCATCGGCGGACGCATCAGGCCCGGTGGCGGAAAACACCGCATTGGCTTGCGCCCAGCCGGCTTGCGGCAACAAGGCAATGCCCAGCAACAGACCTATGATACGGATCATCGCAAACGCTTTCCCATCCCAAATGCCCGTCACAGGACCAATGCCCCCAGCAGCGCGTCGAGCCGTTTTCGGCCTTCTGACGTGGCGCGCAACCGAGCGCCGTTCCATTCTATATACATCGCCTCTTGCGCCTGGACGAGTGTCTGCGGATCGAGCATGTCCAATAATTGCAAACGCGTGCGCTGGACGAACCGCGCCGCATCAATGCCCTCCGACAGCCGCAGCCCCATCAGCAGCATCTCGCGGGCGCTGTCCTGCGCACTCACCACCTCCTCGGCGGTGCTGCCATGCCCCTGCTGCTCAACGCGCGCCGCCCAAGGCTCCGGCGCACGATGCCGGCGCGTGGCGATGCGGCGTGGCCCGTTCGCATCCTCAAGGCTGAGTCGGCCATGCGCGCCAGGGCCAATGCCCACGTAGTCGCCATAACGCCAATACGCCAGATTATGCCGGCTTTCGCTGCCAGGCACGGCGTAGTTCGACACCTCATACCCGGCCAACCCAAACCGGCTCGCCTCCTCGGCGGTGGCATCATACAGATCCGCGGCCAGCTCCGGGTCAGGCAGCACGATCTCCCCCCGGCGATGCATGCCCTCATAAACCGTGCCAGGCTCGATGGTCAGCTGATACAGCGACAGATGATCCGCCGCCAACGCCAACGCCTGCCGCAACTCCGCCCGCCACGCCGCCATCGTCTGGCCGGGACGCGCATAAATCAGATCGAACGAAATGCGCGGAAAAATCCGCCGCCCCGTCTCCAACGCCGCAATCGCCTGCGCGGCCGAATGCTGCCGCCCCAGCCGATGCAAATCCTCGGCATTGAAGCTCTGCACGCCGACGGAAATCCGGTTGATGCCCGCCTGCCGAAACGCCGCCAGCTTGGCCGCCTCCACACTGGTGGGGTTCGCCTCCAACGTGATCTCGCAATCGGGCACCGCGTCGAACAGGCGATGCGCATCGTCGATCAGATCCGCAACCGTCGCCGGGTCCATCAGGCTCGGCGTGCCACCGCCAAAGAAGATGGACGCCAACGGCCTGCGCCCCACCCGCGCCGCCTCCCACGCCAACTCCGTGCGCAGGGCGGCCGCGAACCGGGCCTGATCAATCCGCTCGCGCACATGGCTGTTGAAGTCGCAATACGGGCATTTGGCGAGGCAAAACGGCCAGTGGATATAAAGGGCGATGGGTTCCATCACCATTATATAGAACGCGAAACCATCACTGTCAGGTTAACGGCAGGCAAGCGGCCAGCAATTGCGCCAAAGCCCGCCCCCGATGGCTGGTCGCGTGCTTTTCGGCCGCCACCATCTCGGCATAGCTGCGCGTCTCGCCCACCGGCACAAAAATCGGATCATAGCCAAACCCGCCCTCGCCGCGCGCCGGCCACACAACATGGCCCTCCACCCGCCCCAGAAACGTCGCCGTCTCGCCATCCGGCCATGCCATGCACAACGCACAGGTGAACCACGCCCGACGATCCGCATTGTCGCCCAATTCGGCGATCACCCGGGCCTGCGCCGCCGCGAAATCCTTCGAAGGCCCGCCCCAGCGCGCCGAAAACACCCCAGGCGCGCCACCAAGCCCCGCCACCGAGAACCCGCTGTCATCCGCCAACGCCGGCTTGCCGGATTCCAACGCCGCCGCCAGCGCCTTGATCCGCGCATTGCCGATAAAATCTGGCGCCGTCTCGTCCGGCTCCGGCAGGCCCAGCTCCCCCGCCGACATCACCGACACCCCATGCGGCGCCAGCAGCTCCACGAACTCGCGCAGCTTGCCCTTGTTGTGCGTCGCCAGAACCAGCGTCGATCCCGGCAGCAACAAACGCGTCATCAGAGGTCCAAAGCCGCCAACTGCGCCACGTGCAATTCCTGCGCCCCCTTGCGGGCCAGCGCCATCATCGCGTCGAACTGCGCCGGCAGGAACGAGGCCTTCTCCGCCGTCGCCTGAATCTCCACGATGCCGCCCTCGGACGTCAGCACGAAATTGGCGTCCGCCTCCGCCTTGCTGTCCTCGGCGTAATCCAGATCCAGCACCGCATGGCCCTCATACAACCCGCAGGACACCGCCGAAACCTGCCCAATCATCGGGATCGTCTTCATCACGTTCATTTTGATCAGATGCCGAAACGCCAAATTCAACGCCACCCAGGCGCCGGTGATCGACGCGCAGCGTGTGCCGCCATCGGCGTTCAACACATCGCAATCCAGCACAATCGACATCTCGCCCATCGCCGACAGATCCGTCGCCGCCCGCAACGAGCGCCCGATCAAACGCTGAATTTCCTGAGTGCGGCCAGACTGCTTGCCCCGCGCCGCCTCCCGATCACCCCGGCTATGCGTGGCACGCGGCAACATGCCGTATTCCGCCGTCACCCAGCCCGCGCCCTTGCCGCGCAGGAACCCCGGCACCCGGCTTTCCACGCTGGCGGTGCACAAAACCTCGGTGCCACCCATCTTGATAATGCAGCTGCCTTCAGCGTGGTGCGAAAAGCCAGGCACGATGGAGACGCTGCGAAGCTGGTCGAGGGCGCGGCCGGATGGGCGCATGATGACGATCTCACTTATACTTATTGCCTCGGGCTATGGCGGTCAGCGCCATCTTGCGCAAGTGTTGGGGTTTGGAGGACGACATGCTGAAACTTGGGATCATTGGCGCGGGCATCATGGGCGAGCGTCTGGCGCGCGCCGCGTTGGAGCAGGCGGCTGACAGCGTGACATTGGTGGGCATCTGGGACCCATCTTCCGACTCGATGGCGCGGATCGGCGCCGCCTTGCCGGCTGTGGCCCATCTCGCCTCGCCCGAGGCGCTGATGGCGGCGTCCGACTGCGTCTATGTCGCATCGCCCCCCGCCAGCCATCTGGGCCACGCCACCAACGCCCTCGCCGCCGGCCGCTCGGTGTTCTGTGAAAAGCCGCTGGGTGTGGACCTCGCCCAATCCAGCGCCTTCGTGGCCGCCGCCGGATCGGCCCGCATCGCCGTCAACTTCCCCTTCGCCTCCTCCCTCGCCGTCGCCAAGCTGGTGGAATGGATGGCCGATATCGGCACCCCCCACTCACTGACCATCGACGTCGCGTTCCGCGTCTGGCCGCGCCCCTGGCAGCACGACGCCGCCTCCTGGCTCGACCGCCGCGCCGAGGGCGGCTTCACGCGCGAAGTCGTCTCCCACTTCCTGTTCCTCACCCGCCGCCTGCTCGGCCCGCTGACCCTCACCGAGCAACTCGTTCAATTCCCAGAAAACGGCGGCAGCGAATATGACATCCGCGCCATGCTCACTGCCGGCGACGTGCCCGTGAACCTCACCGGCAATGTTGGCAACACCCCCAAGGACGACCACAACGCCTGGACCTTGCGCGGTGACAAAGGCGCTGTCCGCCTGCGCGACTGGTCCTTTGCCGAACGACAGCTGGAAGACGGCACCTGGCAGCCCGACGCTGACGCCCTGCCGAACGAGCGGATGCGCCCCATCGTGCTCAAGCGCCAACTGGACGGCGTGGCCCGCATGACGCGCGGCGAGCCCCACCAACTGGCCACCATTCAGGAGGCGTTCGACGTACAACGGATCGTTGAGGCCATTCTCGCGGGGTGAGGCCGCCCGTTCTTGAAGGATGATCTGCAACGCTTATTTCCCACAGCATAGGAAAACTGCGACACTGATCGCCATGGACCTCCCGGTGCCCCCCTCCGGCGGCCGCCAGCCGCCCGGCCTCGACGCTCGATCCGCAGCTGTGCTGCGCGAGATCGTCGAACAATATGTCGAAACCGGCGAACCGGTCGGCAGCCGCACATTGTCGCGACGGCTGCCGATGGTCCTCAGCCCGGCCACCATCCGCAACGTGATGGCCGACCTCACCGATGCCGGCCTGCTGTTCGCCCCCCACACCTCGGCCGGCCGCCTGCCCACGGAACTGGGCCTGCGGCTGTTCGTGGACGGCCTGCTGCAATTCGGCGAACTGGGCGAAGACGACCGGGAAGCCATCAGTTCCTCCGTCAAAGCCGCCGGCCGCTCGCTGGAAGACACGCTGGCCGAAGCCTCGGTCATGCTCTCCGGCCTGTCCTCCGCCGCAGGCCTGGTGCTGGCGCCGAAATCCGACGAACCGTTGCGCCACATCGAATTCGTCCCGCTCGGCTCCGGCCGCGCCCTGGTGGTGCTGGTGGCCGGCGATGGCAGCGTGGAAAACCGCGTCATCGAAATCCCGCCCGGCGTGCCGCCCTCATCGCTGCAACAGGCCGGAAACTACCTCAACGCCCGCCTCGCCAACCGCAGGCTGGTCGATCTGCGACGAGTGGTAGCGGAGGATCTGGCGGAAAACCGCACCCAACTCGACACCCTCACCTCCCAGGTCGTCGCCGCCGGCCTCGCCACCTGGACCGGCGAAGGCCGCGCCGGCTCCCTCATCCTGCGTGGACAGGCCCGATTGCTGGCCGATGTGACCGAGACCGACAAGCTCGCCGCCATCCAGATGCTGTTCGAACGCCTGGAAACCCAGGAAACCATGATCCGCCTGCTCGACCTCGCCGAACGCTCAGACGGCGTGCGCATCTTCATTGGCGCCGAAAGCGGCCTGTTCGGCACCACCGGCGTCTCCGTCGTGGTGGCCCCCGCCCGCAACGGCGCCGGCCGCATCGTCGGCGCCATCGGCGTGATCGGCCCGACGCGGATCAACTATGGCCGAATCATTCCCGTGGTGGACTACACCGCCCGGGTGATCGGGCGATTGCTGGGATAGTCGGCGCGCCGCCATGTTCACGCCTGATTCAGACATACCCGCTATGCCAATGCTGAAACCATCTGCGGTCGCCGCTTGTTTACGGGCGACGGCTCCATTACCTGACAGACCATGAGCACGCACCCAGACACCCAGCCAAGCGACGCAGCGCCAGACTCCGATCTGGACGACGCACAGTTCGAAACCCCGGATCAGGTGATGGCGGCCGCGGCCGCCCGCATCGCCGAGCTTGAGGCGGAGCGCGACGAGTTCCGCGACAAGTGGCTGCGCGCCGAGGCCGAGACGCAGAACGTGCGCCATCGCGCCAAGCGGGACGTGGATGAAACCCGTCAATACGCCGTGCAGAAATTCGCGAAGGACGTGGCCGAAGCCGCCGAGAACATCAAGCGCGGCCTGGACAGCATCCCGCCGCGCACCGAAAACGAAGCCGATATCGTGGGCAAGCTGCGGGACGGGTTCGAAGGTGTGGAACGCAGCTTCGTGGCCCTGCTGGAGCGCAACGGCGTCGTCCGCACAGACCCCACCGGCGCCCTGTTCGACCCCAATCTCCACCAGGCGATGGCCGAGCAGGAAACCACCGACCATCCGCCCGGCACCGTCATGCAGGCCTGGACCAATGCCTGGACGCTGAACGGCCGCATCCTGCGTCCGGCCATGGTGGTTGTCGCCAAGGGTCCGACCGCAGCCATCGGCACAACGCCCAAGCTGGACACCACCGCCTAGGACGCAGGGCTGCACGAAAATTCGGCAAAGCGGTCTTGCAGGCAGGGTTGCCGCTGAACACATCGTGCTAAGTCTGCAGCCTAAATCTGCACCGGGGCATCACGAAGCCGGTTGCCTCGGTTGCCAACGAGCTGACGTGTTTAACCACAGGGATGGTATTCGGTGCTTCGGGCCGGAAACCTCCGCTGACAAGGAGACTGCAATGAGCAAGGTCATCGGTATCGACCTCGGGACGACCAATTCCTGCGTGGCGATCATGGAAGGCGGCGAAGTCCGCGTGATCGACAACGCCGAAGGGGCACGCACCACCCCCTCCATCGTCGCAATGTCCGACAGCGGCGAGCGTCTGGTCGGCCAGTCCGCCAAGCGCCAGGCTGTCACGAACCCAACCAACACGCTGTATGCCGTCAAGCGCCTCATTGGCCGCCGCTTCGAAGATCCGTTGGTGGCCAAGGACAAGGGCATGGTGCCTTACAGCATCGTGCGCGGCGACAACGGTGACGCGTGGGTTGAAGCCCGCGGCGAGAAGTATTCGCCCAGCCAGGTCAGCGCCTTCATCCTCGGCAAGATGAAAGAGACCGCCGAAGCCTATCTCGGCGAGACCGTCACCCAGGCCGTCATCACCGTTCCGGCCTACTTCAACGACAGCCAGCGCCAGGCCACCAAGGACGCCGGCCGCATCGCCGGCCTTGAGGTGCTGCGCATCATCAACGAGCCGACGGCCGCCGCCCTCGCCTACGGCATGGACAAGAAGAAAAGCGGCGTCATCGCGGTCTATGACCTCGGCGGCGGCACGTTCGACGTGTCCGTGCTGGAAATCGGCGACGGCGTGTTCGAAGTGAAGTCGACCAACGGCGACACCTTCCTCGGCGGCGAAGACTTTGACATGCGCGTCATCGAATACCTCGCCTCCGAGTTCAAGAAAGAGCAGGGCATCGACCTGCGCTCCGACAAGCTGGCTCTGCAGCGCCTGAAGGAAGCCGCCGAGAAGGCCAAGATCGAACTGTCCTCCTCCAAGGAGACCGAGATCAACCTGCCGTTCATCACCGCCGACGCCTCCGGGCCGAAGCATCTGGTGATGAAGCTGACCCGCGCGAAGCTGGAAAGCCTGGTGGAAGACCTGATCGTGCGCACGCTCGATCCGTGCCGCGCCGCGCTGAAGGATGCCGGCGTCACCGCGGGCGAGATCGAGGAAGTGATCCTGGTCGGCGGCATGACGCGCATGCCAAAGGTGATCGAGGCCGTGAAGCAGTTCTTCGGCCGTGAGCCTGCCCGCAACGTGAACCCCGACGAAGTCGTGGCGATCGGTGCGGCCGTGCAGGGCGCCGTGCTGAAGGGCGACGTGAAGGACGTTCTGCTGCTCGACGTGACCCCGCTGTCGCTGGGCATCGAGACGCTGGGCGGCGTGTTCACCCGCCTGATCGAGCGCAACACAACCATCCCGACCAAAAAGAGCCAGGTGTTCTCCACCGCCGATGACGGGCAGACCGCGGTCACCATCAAGGTGTTCCAGGGCGAGCGCGAAATGGCGGCCGACAACAAGATCCTGGGTCAGTTCGACCTCGTTGGCATCCCCTCAGCGCCCCGTGGCGTGCCGCAGATCGAAGTCACGTTCGACATCGACGCCAACGGCATCGTCTCGGTCAGCGCCAAGGACAAGGCCACCGCCAAGGAGCAGCAGATCCGCATCCAGGCCAGCGGCGGCCTGTCGGACGCCGACATCCAGCGCATGGTGAAGGAAGGCGAGGCGAACGCCGAGTCTGACAAGGCCCGTCGCGCGTTCATCGAAGCCAAGAACCATGCGGACGGCCTGGCCCACCAGACCGAGAAGACGCTGAAGGAAAACGAGGGCAAGATCTCGGCTTCCGACAAATCCGAAGCCGAGGCCGCGATCGCAGCCGCACGCTCCGCGATGGAAGGTACCGAGCTTGGTCCGTTGACCACCGCCACCGAGGCACTCAGCGCCATCGCCATGAAGATCGGCGAGGCCGTCTACAAGGCCAGCTCCGAGGCGGCCCCGGACGCCGGCGAATCCAAGCCTGTCGACGACAAGGTGGTGGACGCCGATTTCGAGGAAGTCCACGACACCAAGAAGAAGTCTGCCTGATTTTCGCAGGCTGATTGTTTTTACCGATACCGACACCCGCATGTTCAGGCATGCGGGTGTCGTTTTAAAAAGCGACGAGCCACTGCGGTTCGTCCAGGGTGTGAAAATCTGACATGGCCAAGGATTTCTACGAGACTCTCGGCGTCAAGCGCGACGCAAGCGCGGATGACCTCAAGAAGGCCTACCGCAAGCTGGCCATGCAGTTCCACCCGGACCGCAACCCCGGCGATGCCGCGGCCGAGGCCCAGTTCAAAGAGGTCAGCCACGCCTACGAGATCCTGAAAGACGACCAGAAGCGCGGCGCGTATGATCGCTATGGCCACGCGGCCTTCGAAGGCGGCAATGGCGGCGGCGGCGGTGGCGGCTTCGAGGGCGGTGGCCTGGGCGATATCTTCGACCAGATGTTCGGCGACTTCATGGGCGGCAAGCGCGGCGGCGGCGGTCCCCGCGCCGGCAACGATATCCGCACCCAGGTGGAAATCGAACTCACCGAGGCGTTCGCCGGCACCAAGACGAATTTGCGCATCCCCACGCGCGTGGCCTGCGATGCCTGCAACGGCACCGGCTCCGAGAGCAAAGAGCGCACCAACGACACCTGCGGCACCTGCGGCGGCGCCGGTAAGGTCCGCGCCCAGCAGGGTTTCTTCCTGGTCGAACGCACCTGCCCAACCTGCGGCGGCAAAGGCCGGGTTGTGCGCAACCCTTGCCGCATCTGCAGCGGCAACGGCACCGTGCAGCGTGAACGCACCCTTCAGGTGGCGATTCCGGCCGGCGTCGAAGACGGCACCCGCATCCGTCTGGCCGGCGAAGGCGAATCAGGTGGTGCCGGCGTGCAGCCGGGCGATCTGTATGTCCACGTCGCCGTTCGCGCCCACGCCATCTTCCAGCGTGACGCCGCCAACGTGTTCTGCGTTGTGCCGCTGCGCATGACCCAGGCCGCCCTCGGCACCGAAATCGAGGTTCCGGCCATCGACGGCACCAAGGCCCGCGTCAAGATCCCGGCTGGCACCCAGACGGGCGACCAGTTCCGCCTGCGCGGCAAGGGTTTCTCGGTCCTGCGCAGCACCCAGCGCGGCGACATGTATATCCAGGTGAAGGTGGAAACCGCCCAAAGCCTGACGCGCAAACAACGCGAATTGCTGGAGCAGTTCGAAGCCGAGAGCAACGCCAAGGTCAGCCCGGAATCCGAGGGCTTCCTGGACCGCATGAAAGCCTTCTTCGACAAGGCCACATCATGACCCAGCGCAGCGGTTTCGGCATCGCCGGCATCGCCGGCCGCATGGGCCGCATGCTGATCGAGGAAATCACGGCCGCCGGCGCCCCCATCTCTGGCGGCATCGACCGCGAGGGCGGCGTGAACGACGCCACGCTGTTCGCCGACATCGCAGGTCTCGCGGCGGAATCGGAGGTGGTGATCGACTTCACCCACGCCAGCGCCGTGCGTGAACACGCCCGCATGCTGGCCCGCGCCGGCACCGCCTGGGTGCTCGGCACCACCGGGCTTTCGGCCGAGGACGAAGCCGAGGTGGCCAAGGCCGCGAAATCCATCGCCGTCGTCTACGCGCCGAATTTCTCCCCCGGCGTGAACCTCGTGCTCGCCCTCGCCGAACGCATGGCAGCCGCCCTGCCACCGGCGACCTATGACGCCGAGATCGTCGAAATGCATCACCGCCAAAAGGTGGATGCCCCCTCCGGCACCGCCATCGGCATCGGCCGCGCCGTGGCGCGCGGGCGCGGCGTGTTGCTGGAAGATGTGATGGACCCAGCCCGTCACGGCCACACCGGCGCCCGCATTCCCGGCCATATCGGCTTTGCCGTGCTGCGCGGCGGCCAGGTGGTGGGGGAACACACATTGTTGTTCGCCTCGGGCGAGGAACATATCGAACTCACCCACCGCGCCTTCGACCGCCGGGTTTTCGCCACCGGCGCCGTCCGCGCCGCCCTCTGGGTGCGCGGCAAGCCACCCGGCCTGTATTCGATGATGGACGTGCTGGGGATGGTTTGACATCCCTGCATTGACTTGACCCCTAAGAGCGTTTCGGCCACACCCCAGCGCTTAGGCACCTCGCCATAGCCACCACCCTCTTGCCATCTCGGGAGCGACTTAATGCGCGACAAGGGCGAATACCTGTTCACGTCCGAATCAGTTTCGGAAGGACATCCCGACAAGGTCGCGGACCGGATCAGCGACACCGTTGTCGATGCATTCCTGGCCGCTGACCCGTATGCCCGCGTGGCCTGCGAAACGCTGGTCACCACCAACCGCGTGGTGCTCGCCGGCGAAACCCGCGGCCCCGACACCGTCACGCACGAACACCTCGCGCATCTCGCCCGCATGGCGATCCGCGACATCGGCTACGACCAGTCCGGCTTCTCCTGGAAGACCGCCGACATCGCCGTGCACCTGCACCCGCAGAGCAGCGACATCGCGGTCGGCGTGGACAGCACCGGCAACAAGGACGAAGGCGCCGGCGACCAGGGCATCATGTTCGGGTATGCCTGCACCGAGACGCCAAGCCTGATGCCGGCCCCGCTGTATTACTCGCACCTCGTGCTGCGCCGTATCAGCGAACTCCGCCGCGCCCGCGACCTGTCGGTCGAAGGCCTGGAGCCAGACGCCAAAAGCCAGGTCACGCTGCGCTATGTCGATGGCAAGCCCGTTGGCGCCACCTCGGTTGTGGTCTCCACCCAGCACCAGGAAGGCGTCACCCAGGCGCGCATCAAGGAGATGCTGCTGCCCTTGATCGAAAGCAGCCTGCCCGCCGGCTGGATGCCTTCGGCTGACGAAATCTACATCAATCCCACAGGCAACTTCGTCATCGGCGGCCCGGACGGCGATTGCGGCCTCACCGGGCGCAAGATCATCGTCGACACCTACGGCGGCGCTGCCCCGCACGGCGGCGGAGCGTTCAGCGGCAAAGATCCCACGAAGGTGGACCGTTCGGCCGCCTATGCCTGCCGCTACCTCGCCAAGAACGTCGTCGCCGCCGGCCTCGCCGAGCGTTGCACGTTGCAGATCAGCTACGCCATTGGCGTGTCGCATCCGCTGTCCGTGTATGTGGATCTGCACAACACCGGCGCCGATGTGGACGAAGCCAAGCTTGAGAAGACGTTGCGCGAGCTGATGAACCTCACCCCGCGCGGCATTCGCGAGCATCTGCACCTCAACCGGCCGATTTATGCCGTCACCTCCGCCTATGGCCATTTCGGTCGTGAGCCGGATGCCGAAAAGGGCACCTTCACCTGGGAGAAGACCGATCTGGTCGCCTCGCTGAAGTCAGCTTTCGGTCGCTAAATGATGGACGAACAGGGAGAGGGGGTCTCCCCTCCCCCTGCATCCGGCGCGCGTGCCATCAAGCCGCCGCCGGACCGTCTTTACGGACGGATCAAAAGCCACTCGCTGCGCCCCCGCCAGCGCCTGCTGCTCGACGAAACCCTTCCCAGAATCCGCTTCTCGTTCGATGACGCCCAGGCCCCACGCGCGGCCTTCTCATCAGAACTCGACGAGCTGTGGCTCGAAGTCGGCTTCGGCGGCGGCGAGCACGCAGCCGCCCAGATCGAGGCCAACCCCCGCATCGGCCTGATCGCCTGCGAAGTGTTCGAACTCGGCCTCTGCTCCCTTCTTTCCCGCCTGGTGGCGGACGAGGCCGAGGCCACCGGCCCCCTGCCCGGCAACCTCCGCCTGTTCGACGACGACGCCCGCACCCTCATCCGCGCCTTGCCGGATGGCTGCCTGCACCGCCTGTTCCTGATGTTCCCAGACCCCTGGCCCAAATCCCGCCACGCCAAGCGCCGCTTCGTCCACCCAGCCCTGCTGGCCGACATCGCCCGCGTCCTGGTCCCCGGCGGCGAATGGCGCATCGCCAGCGATGACCCCACCTATCAGGCCTGGGTCACCGAAGTGATGGCCGCACAGACCCTGTTCGAAGTCGCGCCCCCCGCAACCGTGCGCCCCGAAGGCTGGCCGCCGACCCGCTACGAGGCAAAGGCGTTCCGCGCCGGCCGCAAGCCGCTCTACTGGAGCGCGATCCGGCGTTAGGCGTCGTCACGTAAAGCGCCCAGACAGGCGGAAACATAGCTCTCGCAGCGATCGACCAACTCTGCCGGCGACAGGATGGCCGTATCCAAAACCAGATGATCGTCGTCGCGCACCTCAAACCTGCGCTGCATAACCGCCTCCCAGGTCGGCAAAACAAGTCCGGGGATGTCCGAGATGCGTTCGGTCACGCGGCGTCTATGCTCCGCCACGTCGGAACAGATCAAATGGATGTCGATCAGCCTGGCGCGGGCGCGGGTTGCCACATCGCCCCATCCAAGCCGACTGCCACGCACAGGATTGACGCAATCCGCCACAATCGAACGGCCCAGTCGCAAATTGGCCTCCGCGATTGCGTTCGCAACAGCGTAACCGGCTGGCCCAATGTCCTTCGCTCCGGCAGCCAGCATGGCTTGCTCAATCGTGTCGATCCGCAGATAAACCGCACCGTCTCTCTCCGCGAGCACTTTCGAGACCGTCGTCTTGCCGGTGCCCGGCAGTCCGCTGAAAACAACCAGTGTTGGCCGAAGATGTGTCATCATAAGCGCATTCTCAGCCCAGACATTATGCCTGAGCAAGCCGTCGCGCGGCGGCACCTGTTTTCATTTGGGAAAAGCGACGATGAACGCCAGCACCGATCCCGCTGAACCCGAGTTTGCCGTGCAGCAACAACTCGAAGCCTACAACGCGCGCGATATCGATGGCTTCATGGCGTGGTGGGCAGACGACTGCCAATATTATGAATTTCCGTCCCGACGCCTCGCCAACGGCGCTGCGGACATTCGAGAGCGCCACATCGCCCGCTTCAGCGAACCCAATCTGTGCGGAACACTGATCAAGCGCATCGTCGTGGGAAACGTCGTGGTCGATCAGGAAATCGTCACCCGAACCTTTCCGGACGGCCCAGGCGAGATCGACGTCATCGCCATCTATGAGGTCGAGCAAGGCAAAATCACCAAGGCGTGGTGCAAGATGGGCTTGCCAAGGCTCCACCCCCACAAGGCCTGACATCCCGTAGAGTGCAATGCCTCCGGCATTGCACTCCCTTCGCGGCATCACCCGCGCAGCAACGCCTGCGCACCCTCCCACAGCATCGCCACCACATCCCCCGCAGGCGCTGCCTGCGCCAGCGCCGCCGACTGCCCTGCCCACGCCTGCATCCGCTGAATATCGCCAGCGCGCACCGCGTCGTCGCGCATCGCCTGCGTCAGCCCGCGTTGCACCGGATAGGGCGCGGGCAACGGCCCGTCCGCTGCCGCCAGCACATACTCCGTGGCGATGCCCCGCCCCGCACGCCCACTGAAAGCGCGGGTGATGCGGGTATCCTCGGGCAAGGTCTGCCCCAGCGCCTCCGCCCATGCCGGGGCGATCTTCGCCTCCGGGCAGCGCAAAAACCTGGTGCCGATCTGCACCGCACTCGCCCCCAGCACCATCGCCGCCGCCACGCCCCGCGCATCGGCAATCCCGCCGGTGGCCACAACAGGCACCCGAACCGCATCCACCACGGCGGGCAGCAGGGCGAACAATCCCACCGCCTGCGCCTCCGCCTGCCCCGCATCGAACGCGCCGCGATGACCGCCCGCTTCAGCGCCCTGCGCCACGATCACATCGGCCCCGGCCGCCTCCGCCGCCCGAGCCTCGGCCACGGTGGTGACTGTGGCGAACCAGGCGATGCCACGCGCCTTCATTTGCGCCACGAAGTCGGGCGGATACACGCCCATGATGGAACTGACGATCGCCGGCCCCGCTTCCAGCAGCGCCGCACACTGCGCCTCGAAATCGACCAGCGCCGTCTCCGCCGCGTCCAGGGGAACCTCAGGCCCAAACCTGCCCAGAAACGCCCGCAACTCCGCCTCATGCGCCGAATCGCGCACAGGCGACGGGTCCGGAATCCACAGATTCATCTGAAACGCGCCATTGCTGCCCGCCCGCACATCAGCGGCCCAGGCCTTGACCGCCGCAGGCTGCAACGTCAGCGCCCCGCAGGCGCCCAGCCCGCCCGCCTGCCCCACCGCAATGGACAACGATGGCGGGCACGCCCCGGCCATCGGTGCCAGCAGGATCGGCACCCGCAACCCGAACCGGGCGCAGAAGGCGGCGGCACGGCCCAGGGCTGCGCTCATCAGCGCCTCCAGATGATCGACGAACTCACGGCATAGTTCCACACCAGGCTCATCACCGCGCCCACCAGGCCTGCGATCCACCAGCTTGTCATCTGCGGCCCAAACAAGAACGCGGCGACGGACAAATTGCCAATCGCCCCCACGCCGCAGATCACCGCGAACAAGGCCAGCCCGCGCCACGCCTTGAGGCCCAGCAGCCTGCGATCGCCAAAGGTGAACAGGTTGTTCAGCGCGAAATTGCCCAAAATAGCCACCGATGTCGCCACCGCCTGCGCAATCCCAAACGGCTGAACAAACAATTTCAGCGCCAGCAGCAACACGATCATGTGAAGGGCGATGCCAATCGTGCCAACGCCCGCGAACAGCACAAACCGCACCGGCACCAGATGGCCCACCGTCTTGTCCACCAACAACAACAGGTAATCGCGCATCACGCCCGCATCGAGCTTGCTCTCCCCCGCCACGCGGGTGCGAAACTGAAACGGCAACTCAACGATGCGCGGCGGGCTCGGCAGGGAGGCAATGATGTCGAGCAGGATCTTGAACCCGATGGCCGACAGACCGCGCAAGGCAGCGTCGAAAACCTCCCGGCGCAGCATGAAGAAGCCGCTCATCGGGTCCGCCACCTGGGTCTTCAGCACCATCTGGCCCAGTTTCGTGGCGAAATTCGACATGCCGGCGCGTTTGGCATCCCACTCGCCGATGCCGCCGCCGGGCACGTAACGGCTGCCGATCACAATCTCGGCGCCCAGAGCCTCCGGCGTGTCCTTCAAGGCCGCCAGCATACGCGGCAACACCGCCTCGTCATGCTGCATATCGCCATCCATCGCCGCCACATACGGCGCGAAGCTGGCCTGCGCACCTTCGATGAACGCGCTGGACAAGCCACGGCGGCCGACGCGGTGGATCATCCGCACACGCGGGTCATGCCGCGCAATCGCAGCGATCTCGGCGCGCGTGCCATCCCGGCTGTCATCGTCGACGAACATGATCTCCCACGCCACGCCCTCCAGAACGCGGCGCACGGCCTCCACCAGCGGGTGGATATTGGCGCATTCGTTCAGGACCGGAACCACAACGCAGAGTTCAGGCGCGGTCACGGACAGACGGTCTGCGGTCATTTGGTTCATGGGCTGTGCTTATAATCACAGTGCGAACGACTTGCACGCGCGCCCGCCAACACAGCACCCCTGAACGACAGGCTTGCACTGGAGGGCCCGTTTCGGTATCACTCTATCATTCACATTCTCCACGACTTTGGGGGGTGGCCTTCGCGGGCCGCCTTATTTTGCTTTGGCACATGACAATCTAGAGAACGATTCGGGCGAAGATGCGGCCGAAACCCGCGCAGACGACCTGCCAATGCAGGCTGGTCTGGAAGCGCGGATCATCGGCATCATCCACCCCACCGTGTCCGCCCTCGGCTATGAGCTGGTACGGGTGATGGTGCTCGGGCGCGAGCGCCCCACGGTGCAGATCATGGCCGACCGCGCCGATGGCGCCCAGATTGCCGTGGAGGATTGCGAAATCATCTCCCGCGCCGTCAGTGCGGTGATGGATGTGGACGACCCCATTCCCGGCCGCTGGACGCTGGAAGTCAGCTCCGCCGGCATCGACCGCCCCCTCACCCGCGTGAAGGACTGGAACCGCTTCGTCGGCCACCTCGCCCGCGTCGAGCTGTCCATCCCGGTCGGTGGCCGCCGCCGCATCAACGGAATCATCCTGGGGGCGGACCAAAACCACGCCCGGGTGCGCGAAGCCGAGATCGACTACGAAATTCCGCTCACCGACGTCCGCCGCGCCAAGCTGGTGCTGACCGATGCGCTGATCGCAGCGTCCGCCCCTGCCGAACCGCCTCACGATCCAACCGCTTTGGCCAATTGAAGGCAGAATCATGGACACCTCCGTCTCCCGCCCGGAACTGCTGCTGGTCGCCGAAGCCGTCGCCCGCGAGAAATCGATCGAGCGCGACGAAGTGCTCGAAGCCATGGAGCAGGCCATCCAGAAGGCCGGCCGCGCCAAATACGGCCACGAGAAGGACATCCGCGCCACCATCGACCGCAAGACCGGCGACGTCCGCCTGTCGCGCTGGACGGAGGCCGTGGAAGTCGTCGAGAACGAAGAAACCCAGATCCCGTTGCATATCGCCCGCAAGTTCAAGGCCGATATCGAGCTGGGCGGCCATCTGATCGACCCGCTGCCACCGATCGACTTCGGCCGCATCGCCGCCCAGACCGCCAAGCAGGTCATCGTGCAGCGCGTGCGCGAGTATGAGCGCAAGAAGCAATACGACGAGTTCAAGGACCGCGTCGGCGAGATCATCAACGGTGTGGTCAAGCGCACCGAATACGGAAACATGATGGTCGAGGTCGGCCGCGCCGAGGCGCTGCTGCGCCGCGACGAGCTGATCCCGCGCGAAAGCTTCCGCAACGGCGACCGCGTGCGCGCCTATATCTACGATGTGCGCGACGAGCCGCGTGGCCCGCAGGTGTTCCTCAGCCGCACCCATCCTGGCTTCCTGGCGAAGCTGTTCGCCCAGGAAGTGCCCGAGATCTATGACGGCATCATCGAGATCAAAGCCGTCAGCCGCGATCCAGGCAGCCGCGCCAAGATGGCCGTCATTTCGCGTGACGCCTCGATCGACCCGGTCGGCGCCTGCGTCGGTATGCGCGGTTCGCGCGTGCAGGCCGTGGTGGCCGAGTTGCAGGGCGAAAAGATCGACATCATCCCCTGGAGCCCACAGGCCGCCACCTTCGTGGTGAACGCCCTGGCGCCTGCCGAAGTCACCAAGGTTGTGATGGACGAAGACGCCGGACGGGTTGAAGTCGTGGTGCCGGATGACCAACTCTCATTGGCTATTGGTCGTCGCGGTCAGAACGTCCGCCTCGCCAGCCAGTTGACCCGTTGGGACATCGACATTCTGACGGAGGCCGAGGAATCTGAGCGTCGTCAGGAAGAATTCCGTCGTCGCACCGGCCTGTTCGTCGAAGCTCTGGACGTGGACGATGTCATCGCTGGCCTGCTGGTCACCGAAGGCTTCAACACCATCGAAGAACTCGCCTTCGTGCCGCCGGACGAGCTTGCCGACATCGAAGGCTTCGATGAGACGGTGGCCGACGAACTGATCCGACGCGCCGAGACCTTCCTGGTCAAACGCGACAACGAGATGAACGACAACCGCATCAGCCTCGGCGTCACCGACGACGTGGCCGCGATCGAGCAGTTCACCCCGCAAATGCTGGTGCAGCTTGGAGAGAAGGGCGTCAAGACGCTCGACGATCTGGCCGACCTGGCGTCGGACGAACTGATCGAGATCGTCGGCGAGACGAACATGGATGAAGACCAGGCCAACGAGATCATCATGATCGCGCGCGCCCACTGGTTCGATGGCGAAGAAGGCGGCGAAGCAGCCGCTGAACCCACCGCTGAGGGTGACGAAGCCGAGGGTGACGACACCAAGACTGGGGAGACCGACCACGCCTGAGGATCTCCCACCGGACGACGCGCCCATCAGCGCTGACGACGCCGCACTTGACGCAGACGAGGCCGACGAAAAAGAGGTCGGCCCGCTGCGTCGCTGCATCGTTACGCGGGAGCGGATGCCCAAAGACGGCATGATTCGGTTCGTGATCGGGCCGGATCGTGTTCTTTACCCTGATCTGGCTGCACGGCTGCCCGGCAGGGGAATATGGTTGAGTGCGCGGCGGGATGTGTTAGAAACCGCTCGTACCCGGGGCGCGTTTGCGAAAGCCGCGCGCGGTCCGGTGACGGTGCCCCCCGATCTCACCTCCGTTCTGCAGGCAGCGCTTGCGCGACGGATCGGCGAATTTCTCGGTCTTGCCCGTCGTGCGGGTCAGGCTGTTTGCGGCTTTCAAAAGGCCCGTGAATGGCTCCAGGCCGGCCGGTGTGGGCTGGTGATCGAGGCAAGTGACGGCAGCGTTGATGAACGCGCGCGCTTCCTCGGACGTCACGCCGAGACTTTGACCGTGGTGCAGCCTTTGGATGGCGCCACGTTGGGCGCCTTGTTCGGTCGGGACCACGTGGTGCACGTGGTGGTGGCCAAGGGCAGGTTGGCCAAGATGCTAACCGCCGAAACGGCACGCCATGCGGGGCTTGCCGAGTTGGCTGCGGGGAACCCGGATGCTCCGGGCGAACAAAAACGCTCGGCGCGGTCGAGTGTTAAGACTTTAAATATGCAGGCGGGTAAATGAGCGACGGCAACGATCAGGACGCGGCCAAGGGCCGGCTTTCACTCCGGCCAGCGAGCCGTACGGAAGTCGGGCGGACCGTGGATGCCGGATCCGTGCGACAGAGTTTCAGCCATGGCCGCTCCAAGGTGGTGCAGGTCGAGGTGCGCAAAAAGCGCGCGCCCGGCCCCGTCATCACCCCGCCGCCACCGCTGCCCACGGGGGGTGGCCCAGCCCCCTCCCCGCGCCCACTGGCGCCATCGCGTCCGCCGGCTGGTGCCGGTCGCGCGCTGACCGCTGGCGAGCTCGCAACCCGCAGCCGCGTGCTGGCCGAACAGGCCCGCGAGCAGGCCAAGCGGGAAGCCGAGCGCCGCGAGCAGGAAAAGATCTCCATTCTCTCCGCCGCCGAAGAGGCGCGTCGCCGCGAGGAAGACGCCCGCAAGGCTGCCGAGGAAGACGCGCGCCGCGCCATTGAGCAGGAAGCTCAGGATCGCATCGACGCCGAAGCCCGTCGCGTGGCGGACGATCTGGCGGCCAAAGAAGCTGCATCGCAGTTCATGAAGCCCCCTACGCGCCAGCCCGCCGCAGCCGCACCGGCAGCCCCGGTCGCCGCTGCTCCGGCAGCACCGCGTCCGGCCACGCCGGGCCGTCCCGGCACGCCGGTTTCGACCCCCGAGACCCTTCGCCTGCGTCCCGCCGGCGCCGAGGAAGACGACACCCGTCGTCGTCCAAGTGGCGTCCCCGGCGCTCCGGCCCGCAAGGTGCCCGCGCCTGCCGCCAAGAAAACCGGCGACCAGCGTCGCCCGGGCCGCATCGACGTGCAGGCCGCCATCGAAGGTGAGGACGATCGCGTCCGCAGCCTCGCCTCGGTTCGCCGTCAGCGCGAGCGTGAGCGTCGCCAGGCCGAGTTGGAGCGTCTGCGCGCCGACCAGGTGAAGGTTGTGCGCGACGTGGTGCTGCCAGACCACATCACGGTGCAAGAGCTGGCCAATCGTATGGCCACCCGCGCGCCTGACGTGATCAAGGCGCTCATGAAAATGGGCGTGATGGCCACCATCACCCAGAGCCTGGATGCCGACACCGCCGAGCTGGTGGTGCAGGAATTCGGCCACAAGGTGAAGCGCGTCTCCGAAGACGACGTGGAAATGGGCCTCGAAGGCGCTGTCGATATCGACACCGACCGCGTGCCCCGTGCGCCTGTCGTGACCATCATGGGCCATGTCGACCACGGCAAGACCTCGCTGCTGGACGCTTTGCGCAAGGCCGACGTGGCCAAGGGCGAGGCCGGTGGCATCACCCAGCATATCGGCGCCTATCAGGTCGAGCTGCCGGGTGGCGAGAAGATCACCTTCATCGACACGCCAGGCCATGAGGCGTTCACCGCCATGCGCAGCCGTGGCGCGTCCGTCACCGACATCGTCGTGCTGGTGGTTGCCGCCGATGATGGCGTGATGCCGCAGACGATCGAAGCCATCAAGCACGCCCAGGCGGCGGGTGCGCCCATCATCGTGGCCATCAACAAGATGGACAAGCCGGGTGCGAACCCACAGAAGGTCCGCGAGGAGCTGCTGAGCTACGAGATCGTCGTGGAAGATCTCGGCGGCGAGACGATGGACGTTCTGGTATCCGCCAAGGCCAAGACCGGTCTGGACAAGCTGGCCGAGGCCATCATGCTCCAGGCTGAAATCCTCGACCTGCGCTCCAACCCGGACCGCGCCGCCGAGGGGTCCGTCATCGAAAGCCGCCTCGACCGTGGTCGTGGCCCGGTGGCCACCATCCTCATCCAGAAGGGCACGTTGCGCCAGGGTGACATCGTGGTGGCCGGCGCCGAGTGGGGCCGCGTGCGCGCCATGCTCGACGACAAGGGTCGCCAGATCAAATCGGCTGGCCCATCCGCTCCGGTCGAGATCCTCGGCCTGGCCGGTGTGCCGTCCGCTGGCGAGCCAGTGGTGGCCGTTGAAAACGAAGGCCGCGCCAAGGAGATCAGCGAACTCCGCCAGCGCCGACTGCGTGACAAGAATGCCGGCGCCATGACGGCCGCTCGCGGCACGCTCGACGAAATGCTGGCCCGCATCCAGGCCGGCGTTCAGAAAGAAGTCGCACTGCTCATCAAGTCCGATGTGCAGGGCAGCGCGGAGGCCATCCAGGCCACCGTGCTCAAGTTGGCCCACGAGGAAGTCCGCGTTCGCGTCATCAACTCCACCGTGGGTCAGATCACCGAAAGCGACATCCAGCTGGCGCGTGCGTCCAACGCCATCATCGTCGCCTTCAACGTTCGCGCCACCACCCAGGCGCGCGAACTGGCAACGCGGGACGGTGTGGACATCCGCTACTACTCGATCATCTACGATGTGGCCGATGACGTGGAAAAGCTGGTCCGCGGCAAGGTTGCACCGAAGGCACGCGAGAAGTTCCTGGGCTACGCCGACGTTCGTCAGGTGTTCAACATCACCAAGACCGGCACGGTCGCGGGTTGCATGATCACCGAAGGCCTCGTCAAGCGTGGCTGTGGCGTTCGCCTGCTCCGCGACGGCGTGGTCATCCACAACGGCGACCTCACGCAGCTCAAGCGCTTCAAGGACGACGTCAAGGAGGTTGCACGCGGTTACGAATGCGGCCTGTCGTTTGCGAACTACAACGACATCAAGCTTGGTGACGTGGTTGAGTGCTTCGAAGTCGAAATGGTGCCCGGGTGATCAGGTCTTGACCAAGGCGACTGCAGCAAACCAGGCCAAAGCACCCACCCAGCGGCAGTTGCGCGTGGCGGAAGAAGTCCGCCACGTGCTGTCCGGGGTGTTCATGCGGGGCGAAGTGCGCGACCACGATCTGGTCGGCGTGCAGATCACCGTGACGGAAGTGCGGATCGGACCCGACCTGAAGCGCGCCACGGCTTTCGTGACGCGCCTCGGCCGGTCCGATGTCGCCGACAAGCTGCCGGCCCTGCGCCGCGCAGCCCCGTATCTGCGCGGTCTGGTGGCCAAGGAGCTGCGCCTGCGCGTGGCGCCGGACATCTCGTTCCAGGCTGACACCAGCATCGACTACGCGATGCATGTGGACAGTCTGCTGCGCGCGCCCGACGTGGCCCGCGATCTTGCGTCGGAGGCCAAGGCCCCGCGCGACCCCGAACAAAACTAGGACATTATGCGCCAACGTAAGCCACGCGGCCGTGCACTCGACGGCTGGTTGATCGTGGACAAGCCCCAGGGGCTCACCAGCACCGACGTCGTCAACCGCGTGCGTCGCTGGTTCGACGCCCAGAAGGCCGGCCACGGCGGCACACTCGACCCATTGGCCACCGGCGTTCTCCCGATCGCCTTCGGGGCTGCCACCAAGACCGTGCCGTATGTGATGGACGGCACCAAAATCTATCACTTCACCCTCAAGATGGGTGAACAGCGCGACACAGATGATGCCGATGGCCAGACCATCGCCACGTCCGAGGTCCGTCCGTCCGACGAGATGATCCGCGGCGCCTTGTCGGCGTTCATCGGCGACATCATGCAGGTGCCCCCGATCTATTCCGCCATCAAGATCGCCGGCGAGCGCGCCTATGACATGGCCCGCGAAGGCCGCGCTCCCGTCATGGCTGCCCGCCCCGCCCGCGTCGACCGGTTCGAACTGATCGGCCGCCCGGATGCGGACACCGCCGAGTTCGAAGTGCAGTCCGGCAAGGGCGTCTATATGCGCAGCCTGGCACGCGATGTCGCTGTCGCCTGCGGCACGGTGGGCCATATCAGCGTGCTGCGTCGCCTGCGCGTGGGGCCATTCCTGGAAAGCGGGTCGATTACGCTGGACAAATTGCAGCCTGGGGAGGATATGCAGCCTGCTTCCCCGGATCTGTTGCTCCCCGTTCTGACCGCGCTGGCCGACATCCCGGCGCTGGCCCTGACGGATGCAGAGGTCTCAGCCTTCTCACATGGACAGGCCATCAGCCTGGTCGATTTGATGGGGCGCATTCCACAGACGGCCAATCCCGATGGCGGGCTGGCTCGTGCTATGGCGGGGAGTCGCGTGATCGGGCTGTGCCGCCTTGAAGAAGGCTGGCTGAAACCCGAGCGGTTGCTGTGACCCGCGCGCCCATTTCATACCTATAGGAGACTTCACGATGTCGATGAACGCGGAGCGTCGCACGACGCTGTTGACTGACTATGCCACTTCGGTTGGCGACACGGGTAGCCCGGAAGTTCAGGTCGCCCTGATCACCGAGCGCATCAACACCCTGACCGAGCACCTTAAAATCCACGCGAAGGATTTCCATTCGCGTCGCGGCCTGCTGATGCTGGTCGGCCGTCGTCGCCGCCTGCTCGACTATTTGAAGCGCAAGGACGAGGCGCGCTATCGTTCGCTCATCGAGCGTTTGAGCCTGCGCCGCTAAACAAAACCGACAAGCCTCGGGGGCATGGGCCTCCGGGGCGAAATCGCGCGACTTGGCGGACATCCGGATCAGCCGTCCACGAGGGACCAAGACGGCGCCTCCGGCAACGTGGACGTGGCTGCAAAAAGCGCAGTCTCATCCCGCGTTGCCCGAGACGCCGCCACCCTGGACCGCTTGATCCGCGATCCGCCCTTTCGCGCATTGAAAGGGAGACGACCAATGTTCAACCATTTCCGCAAGGAAATCGATCTCGGCGGGCGCAAGCTCATCCTCGAAACCGGCAAGATCGCCCGCCAGGCCGATGGCGCCGTGCTCGCCACCTACGGCGAGACCATCGTGCTCTGCACCGCCGTGGGCGTGCGCACCGCGAAGCCGGGCCAGGACTTCTTCCCGCTGACGGTCAACTATCAGGAAAAGACCTTCGCAGCCGGCAAGATCCCCGGCGGCTTCTTCAAGCGCGAAGGCCGTCCGAGCGAGAAGGAGGTTCTCACGAGCCGCCTCATCGACCGCCCGATCCGCCCCCTGTTCCCGCATGGCTTCCGCAACGAGGTCCAGATCGTGGCCACCGTGCTGAGCCACGACCTTGAGAACGATCCGGACATGGTGGCCCTCATCGGCTGCTCGGCCGCTCTCACCCTCTCGGGCATCCCATTCTTCGGCCCCGTGGCCGGCGCCCGCGTGGGCTGGGTTGACGGCGCATATGTGCTGAACCCAACCGCCGAGCAGCTGAAGGAAAGCAGCCTCGACCTCGTTCTCGCCGGCACCACCGAAGGTGTGCTGATGGTTGAGTCCGAAGCTCGCGAGCTTTCCGAAGAAATCATGCTCGGCGCCGTCACCTTCGGCCACGCCGCCTTCCAGCCGGTGATCCAGATGATCATCGACCTCGCCGAACTCGCCGCCAAGGAGCCTTGGGTCCTGGCCGAAGTGTCCGACGAGCACAAGGCGCTCGCCGCGCGCGTCGACGTGCTGGCCCGTGCCGGCATCGCCGAGGGCTACCAGGAGAAGCTGAAGCAGGTCCGCCAGGAGAAGGTGGGCGCCGCCAAGAAGGCCGCTTCCAAGCAGCTCGTCGAAGAAGGCCTGGACCCAGACAAGGCGAAGGGCATCTTCAAGGAACTCGAAGCCGACATCGTCCGCAACGCCATCCTCGACACCGGCCTGCGCATCGACGGCCGCGACACCAAGACGGTTCGCCCGATCGTGGCCGAAGTGGGCATCCTGCCCCGCGCCCATGGTTCGGCCCTGTTCACCCGTGGCGAGACGCAGGCCCTCTGCGTTGCCACCCTGGGCACCGCCCAGGACGAGCAGATGATCGACGCGCTTGAAGGCGAATACCGCGAGAACTTCATGCTGCATTACAACTTCCCTCCGTACTCGGTGGGCGAAGCTGGCCGCATGGGCTCCCCGGGCCGTCGTGAAATCGGCCATGGCAAGCTTGCCTGGCGCGCCATTCACCCGCTGCTGCCGGGCAAGGACAAGTTCCCATACACCATGCGCGTGGTGTCTGAGATCACCGAGAGCAACGGCTCGTCCTCGATGGCGACCGTCTGCGGCACCAGCCTCGCGCTGATGGACGCCGGCGTTCCCCTCATCCGCCCCGTCGCCGGCATCGCCATGGGCCTGATCAAGGAAGACCGTGGCTTCGCGGTTCTGTCCGACATCCTGGGCGACGAAGACTTCCTCGGCGACATGGACTTCAAGGTTGCCGGCACCGAGCTGGGCGTCACCTCGCTGCAGATGGACATCAAGATCACGTCCATTACGCCTGCGATCATGAAGGTGGCTCTGGACCAGGCCAAGGAAGGCCGCATGCACATCCTTGGCGAGATGGCCAAGGCCCTGACCAGCGGCCGTGACGACGTGGCGGCCACCGCGCCGAAGATCACGATCATCAACGTGCCCAAGGAAAAGATCCGCGACATCATCGGCACGGGCGGCAAGGTCATCCGTGAGATCGTCGAGCAGACCGGTGCCAAGATCGACATCGACGATGACGGCACCGTCAAGGTTGCCGCCACCGACGACGCCAAGGCCCAGGCCGCCATCGCCTGGATCCGCGGCATCGTGGCCGAGCCGGAAATTGGCGTCATCTACACGGGCAAGGTTGTGAAGACCGCCGATTTCGGCGCCTTCGTGAACTTCCTCGGCTCGCGTGATGGCCTCGTGCACATCAGCGAACTGCAACAGGGCCGCGTCAACAAGACCACCGATGTCGTCAACCAGGGCGACACCGTCAAGGTGAAGGTCCTGGGCTTTGACGATCGCGGCAAGGTGAAGCTGTCGATGCGCGTTGTCGATCAGGCCACGGGTGCCGACATCACCGAGACGGTGGGTTCCAAGGCCGGCGGCGGTCGTGACCGCAGCGATGCCGCTGAATAACAACGCCTAAGCATCGCAAAAGGCGTCCCTTCGGAAGGAGGGGCGCCTTTTCGATTGCCAAACGGGTTGAAGTCGCTACACGACGAAAAAGCGTCACAATGCTGGTGCGAACGACTCAAACCATCGGCTGCCGTCGCCATATACGAATTCTGTGAGATTCGAGGGAAGAGAGACCATGAAGCCTATCAACGCGATCCGCATGGGTGGGGTGGACGTCCTGCCGTTGGTGGAAGGCGGCAAAGGGGTTTCGATTTCAACCGGCGTGACCGCAGGCCATTGGGCCGCTGCTGGCGGCGCCGGCACGCTCAGTGCCGTCAACGCCGATTTCTACGACGCTGACGGCAACGTCATGGCGCAGGACTACCATGGCCGCACGCGCCGCGAGCGCCATGAGGAGCTGGTGGAATACGGCATTCGCGGCGGCATCGCCCAAGCCCAGCGCGCCCACGACATCAGCGGCGGCAAAGGCCGCATCCACGCCAACTTCCTGTGGGAAATGGGCGGTGCGGAGCGTGTGATCTCCGGCGTGCTCGAAGGCGCCAAGGGCCTCGTCCACGGTATCACCTGCGGCGCCGGCATGCCGTATCGGCTGTCCGAGATCGCCCAGAAGTTCAACGTCCACTACTACCCCATCGTGTCCTCCTCCCGCGCGTTCAGCGCCTTGTGGAAGCGCGCCTTCAGCAAGGCGGCCGATCTGCTCGGCGGCGTGGTCTATGAGGACCCCTGGCTGGCCGGCGGCCATAACGGCCTGTCCAACAGCGAAGACCCCACCAAGCCGGAAGACCCGTATCCCCGCGTGCTGGCGCTCCGCCAGACCATGCGCACCTTCGGCCTCGGCGACACCCCCATCATCATGGCGGGCGGCGTGTGGTGGCTGGAGGAATGGGAACACTGGATCGACAATCCTGAACTCGGCCCCATCGCCTTCCAGTTCGGCACCCGCCCCCTGCTGACCCAGGAAAGCCCGATCGCGGACGCCTGGAAGCAACGCCTGATGACGCTGAAGGAAGGGGACGTGTTCCTCAACCGCTTCAGCCCCACCGGCTTCTACTCGTCGGCGGTCAACAACGCCTTCATCCAGGAACTGCGCGAGCGCAACGACCACCAGGTGGCCTACAGCACCGACCCGGTCGGCGAGCATGTGGCCTCCTTCGGTGTCGGCCCACGTCGCCGCATCGTGTATCTGACCACTATCGACCACGCCCGCGCCCTGGGCTGGGAAGCCGAGGGCTTCACGGAAGCCCTGCGCACGCCGGACAACACGCTGATCTTCGTCACGCCGGACCGGGCGCAGCGCATCCTGGCCGATCAGGTGGCCTGCATGGGCTGCCTCAGCCAGTGCCGCTTCTCCAACTGGGCGCAGACCGAGCCGGACTTCACCAACGGCAAGAAGGCCGATCCCCGCAGCTTCTGCATCCAGAAGGCACTGCAGGCCGTGGCGCACACCAAGGATGCCGAGGAACTCGAACACAATTTGATGTTCAGCGGCCACAACGCCTATCGCTTCGCCAAAGACCCCTACTACAGCAACAACTTCATCCCCACCGTGAAGCAGTTGGTAGACCAGATCCTGACGGGCCGCTGACGTTCACTCGGACAGGGGCATCTCCCCTGGCCGAGTGAACGTCAGGACAGGAAGGTCTTCTTTTTCTGAAGAAAAAGAAGCAAAAAGACTTGCATCCATTCAGGTGCGTGGTGCGGCAGATACCGCGCCACGCACCTCAATTCATGAAGTTTTTTGGTTCTTTTTTTCAAAAAAGAACCCCTTCCGCTTGCCTCGATATGTTCTGCCGAACGACATTCTCAACCCTCTCCAGGTCTGATCGACGTCAGAGGGAACGGCGGCGCAATCGGCAGTCCGATCACAAACATCGCCCCACCATTCTCATTGCGCGCCGTGATGGTGCCGCCAAGCTCGGACACGATGCCGAAGCTGATCGAGAGCCCCAGCCCAGGCCCCTGCCCCACCCGCTTGGTGGTGAAGAACGGCAGGAAAATACTCGCCAGATTGGCATCCGAAATACCGCCGGCCTCATCTTGCACGGTCAGCCGCACATCCTTGCCCACAGCAGCGGCCGACACGCGGATCACCCGCCGGGCGGACGGCATGACGGGAAGCGCTGCCTCATAGGCGTCGCAGGAATTGTTGATCAGATTGATCAACACCTGTTCCAGCGGCACCGCCTTGCCGATGATGTCGGGCAGGGAAGCCGGCATGTCGGTCAGAAGATCGACACCGCAGCTGGCCAACCTGTCATGCATATGAACGGCGGCGTCGCTGACCAGATCCACGAGCCGCAAACGCTCCCCCGGGCCATCACCAGTGCGACCGAACACCCGCATATGGTCGATGATGCCGGATGCGCGAAACGCCATGCGCGTGATGGTGTCCAGCCTGGCAGACAGCCGCTCCCGGCTGAGCGGCACGCTTGGCAGCGCGCGCAGGGCGTTCTCGGCGGCCATGCTGATGGCCGCCAACGGTTGGTTCAGCTCATGCGCCATACCGTCGGTCAGCGCGCCCAGCTGGGTCAGCTTGGTCACGTTGATGCGTGCCTCGCGGTTTTCCAGTTGCTCGGTGATGTCGCACCACAGACTGATCAGTTCGCATGTGCCGGCGGCGTTCACATGGCCGCGCATCTGGGCCTGAAACTGGCGCACCCGCCCATCCTTGTGCCGGAAACGAAATTCCACCGACCCGGCGCCGGCTTCAAGCGCCGCATTCTGCTGCAGCTCCACCAGCGCCATGTCCAGCGGATCGACGCACGCATACAGCAGGCCGCCCTGCACCGCATCGGCCGGCGAATACCCCGTCAGGCCCACAAGCGAGGGCGCGGCAGTGCAAACCACCCACCTGCCCTGCCCATCCCTGACGCTGCGCAGCAGGGCGCCGGGCATGAGGAAGATCAGCAGCTCCATATCCTCCGTCGCCGCCCTCAGCCGGCTCTGAAGGGCGCGCTCCTCCGTCACATTGCGATAGACGCCAACCCAGTGCGTGAACCTGCCGCTGGCATCCGCCACCGGCGTGATGTTGAGATCGACATCGAACGGCACGCCATCCTTGCGGACATTCTTCAACGCCTGCCGTACCGGCAGGCCTTTTTCAATCGCAGCCCGAATGTTGGCGCGCCCGGCCGATGCCATCGCAGAACCGGCCAACAGGCTCGGCGTTTTCCCAATCAGTTCCGCGGCCGTGTAGCCGCTTTCACGCTCCACCGCTGCATTGACATAGATGATGCGCGGCTTCGTCGGCTCCGCCTCCGTGATCAGCACCGGATCGGAACAGGCATCCATCGCCCGACGGCACAGCCGCGCCACTTCCTCGTCGCGAAACCGGCGCGACAAGGGGCCCAAGGCGGTAACGGCGCTTTCCACGAGGGCGATCACCGCCTCCGGCTGTTCCAGTTGCTGGGCAAAACCCAACGAAAACGCATAATGTTCGTCCGGCAGGCTGAACGGCGCGACAATCTGTCAAACAGCGTCGAAAAGTTTCCAGGTAACAGCGTCCAAAAGTTTCCAGT
>JBBART010000032.1:0-33027 GCA_040399685.1 Acetobacteraceae bacterium | reverse complement strand
GCTTGAATCAGATTTCGATCCGAGCCGGAACCCCGAATGTCAACGCGCTCTAGGCGATCTTTTGCATAGCACTGTTCACCTGTCGCCAGGAGGCTGCGGTGACCGCGACGTCGAATGTGATGTGGTGGCCGTGCGGCAGGGCTGCGGCGCCATGGGTCCATCGCCACAGAACGGCGTTGCCAGCATATTCCGGATCATGCCATCCGGTGGTGTCGGCCAGCGCGTACAGTGCAACGGGGATGCCGTCCACCACCAGCCGAGAGATGGCCACGCCCAGGCGGCGATGGTCTTCGCTGCAATCCGTGGTCAGCGCCGGCACGCCGCTGCATGAGGTCAGCATGACTGAACGCCCGCCGGGCGGGACCGAAAACCGATGCGTGGGGCCGTCCACAAGCGGCTCCACCCGTTGTCCGTGAACGCGCAAATGCACGTCCGGCGCCGATACACGCACAAACCCCATCGCCGCCGCCTGCGTCAACAAGCGTGTGCGCACGTCATGCAAAATGGCGCCCGACATCACGAGTGGGGCACAGGCCTTTGTGTCCCACGAAGACCGGGTGCAGATGAACCGCCCCGCCGCCATTGGCGAAGGCGCCACGGTTGCCGGTGTCCAAATAGCTCTCGCACGGCAGGCCCTCGGCCAGCAGCACGTCGTGGGCTTCCAGCTCCACATGCCAATAGGTGACACGGGCGCATGGTGTCTGGCGGATGCTGGCGTCGTTGAGCAGGCAGCGAACAGGGATCAGAACGCCGTCCACGTACACGGCATGATCCGGCGACACGGACAGATCGGCTAGCGGTCATCCGTCGCCGAAGGAGCCGGCCTGCACGCATACCGGCCAGACGTCGGCGTGCCTGGGATGTCGCCTGCAGTCTATTGTTCTGTGGCCGATCCATCGGATGGGCGCCGTATCGCCGGGGCCTGTTATCACACGGTCCAGGCCAGCACGCAGATTTTCTACAGCCACATACCCATGCTCGGTGCAGATGAGAGTGCCGGATACAAAGCAGGGGGCCTCGGTGATTGTGATGTTGTAATTCGAGGTGAGCGTCGTCAACGTGCTGCCATAGGCAAGCAGCACCGTATAGGTGTTGCCCCCAGTCAATGACAGGTCGGTGTAGCTGTCGGTGTAATATCCACCAACCAGCGTGTTGCTGAAATAGCCTGAAATGAAGGTTCTGATATCCGTCGATGGCGTGCTGGAACTGTTTGGGGCAAAATAACCGTTCAGGCACCAACTGGTGTTCACTATGGTAATGGTTTGAATAGTCGCGGAATACGTTCCGGTTACCCGAGCGGTGAAAGTATAGAGGGTGTAGTCGTAAGGGCCGCCAACATCGGAAAACCCAGAATTTTGCTGGGTGTTTGGTGTTGGAATGGAAGGCGTCCTGGTGGTCCCAGGGCCAGATCCAAGCAGAGTCCATGCTGCGGAAGCAATTAACGTCAATTTCGGACTCTGTTTCTGAAAAAATTAAAATATTTTATTTTATTTTAAACTTCCATCAACAAAATTATTGTACACTTTTTTGTGCAGTGACTGTAGATTTAAGGAAGTTACTGTAATTACGGTAGTTAACTTACTTTTGCTTTGTACATTAGTTGTAAATTAAGGTTTTTGCATGGATCGTGCGTCACTCTGTCAAAGTGTGGCTTGCACGCGGAGGCGGTGGGGTTTTGACGTGGCGCAAGAGCAGTCACGCTGATCGAGCCCAGCAGCCGGTCGTAATGGCCACCGGCTTATTTGGTAAGCGCTGCCATCACGCAGTCCGCCCCATGGTGCCGTGTGCGCTCAGCCCCGCCGTGCCGAGCAGCAATCCGAACAGCCCCGCCATCAGGCCGCGCGCAAAATGCCGGCCGCGCATGCGGGCGATCAGCGTCAGCCCCCCAAATCTGATGCGCAACGAGATGAAGTGGGAATCTGCGCGCGCGTAACGTGCCTTTGGCGCGTGGGGCGATATTGTTTGCACTTTCGGTGGTCTTCGAAACACGAAATAGCGGATCATGGGCGCTGTAACCGGTTGCTGCTTTTGGCCGAGACATACCCGGAAATTTGACTATCCTACTGATATAAAGAGTCAATGCGAGGGTGTGTGATGTCGTGGCCAGCGGTTCAAATCCGTCCACCCCCACCATTCTCCCAACCGTTCGCACCGCGCTCTTTCACGGCGATGCCAAACCTGCTCAAACCCAGTCCCATGCGTATCCTTCATGTTATTGCCGGTGCCGAGATCGGCGGGGCGGAAACCTTTGCTGTCGACGCGATCACCGCCCTCGCTGAACGCGGTGTGGCGCAGCATGTGATATGCCGGCCATTTGACGGTGCCCTGCGCCGCTATCGCAACGCCGGTGTCGACACCACGTCCCTGAATTTCTCGCCGCTGGACCGGATTTTGCGCCGGGGGCTGGTGGCGCGGGAGGTGGCGCGGTTCAAGCCTGATCTGGTCCATGCCTGGATGTCCCGGGCGGGATCATTCATCCCGCGCGGCCTGCCGTGCCCGGCCGTCGGGTGGTTCGGCGATTACTACAAGCTCAAATATTTCCGCACCTGCGACAGCTTCTTTGCGGTCACGCCGGACATCGCCGCCTCCATCGTCAAGCGCGGTATGGCTTCGGAGCGGGTGTTCACCACCAACACCTTCGGCACCATGCCAGACGCTCCGCCGGTGGACCGCGCCAGCCTGAACACACCGCCCGACGCCACCGTGGCGCTGGTGCTGTCGCGCATGCACACCGTCAAGGGCATCGACACGCTGCTGCGGGCGGCCGTGCTGGTGCCGGGCCTGTTCCTGTGGTTGGCCGGAGACGGGCCTGAGCGGGCCACCTATGAGGCGTTGGCGGCACAACTGGGCCTGTCTGACCGCACCCGCTTTCTCGGCTGGCGCGGCGACCGCAAATCGTTGCTGGAAGCCTGCGACATCTGCGTGCTGCCCAGCCGCTATGAACCGTTCGGCACCGTCATCGTCGAGGCCTGGGCGGCGCGGCGGCCGCTGGTGGCCACCCTGGCAGACGGTGCCCGCCAATATGTGCGAGACGGCGCGGACGGTTTGCTGTGCCCGATCGAGAATCATGAGGCGCTGGCCGCCTGTCTCACGCGGGCAATGCACGAGCCTGGTCTGGCCAACAGCCTGTCCCGGAACGGCTACGCCCGCTTCGAGGCCGACTTTACCCGCGACATCGTCACAACCCGCCTCATCGCCGCCTATGAAGCGGCTCACGCGCTGGGCAAACGGTACCCCATTGGGTAATATCGAACGATGAAAGCCTTCCAGATAACCCGTATCGACCGCTATGTGCTCCACCAGCTCAGTGTGGCGCTGCTTGCTGTCACCGGCGGCCTGGTGGCGTTGATCTGGCTCACCCAGTCGTTGCGATTTGTCGAAACCGTGGTCAATCGCGGCCTGTCGCTGGCCGTGTTCCTCCGGTTGACTGGGTTGCTGGTGCCGAATTTCGTCGCCGTCATCCTGCCGATCACCACCTTTGTGGTCATCCAGTTCATCTACCAGCGCTTGGCCGGGGACCGCGAACTGACGGTGATGCGCGCCGCCGGGCTGTCGCAATGGTCGTTGGCGCGTCCAGCGCTGGGGCTGGTCGCCATCGTGATGGCGATGTGCTTCGCGCTGAATATCTGGATCGTGCCGGCCAGCTTCAGCCAGTTCCGCCAGGACCAGTTCGAAATCCGCAACCGACTGGCCGCGTTCCTGTTGCAGGAGGGCGTGTTCAACCAGGTGTCAGACAGCCTGACCGTCTATATCCGCACCCGCGATACCGACGGCACGTTGCACGGCATCCTGATCGACGATGCCCGTCAGCCGACCAGCCACGCCACCATCCTCGCCGAATCCGGCCGCTTGATCTCTGGCACCGGCGCCCCGCGGGTGCTGCTGCTGAAAGGCAGCCGGCAGGAGCTGGATCATCAGACCGGCCGGCTCAATGTGTTGACCTTTGCTGAAAACACCATCGACCTCAGCCAAAACAGCAAGGCCGAGGAGCAACGGTTCCGCGATGCCGGCGAGTTGTCGCTGAGCGAATTGCTGAACCCGCCTGTTGGCACCGACACGTTGGACCGAAGCTACGGCAAGTTCGTGGTGGAAGCGCATCGCCGGCTTTCGGCGCCGTTTACCGTGGCCTCCTTCGCCCTGATCGCCTTGGTGTCGGCGCTCAGCGGCGCCTTCAGCCGCCATGGCGGCATCCAGCGCCCGGCGGTGGCAATCCTGGCCGTGGTCGGGTTGCTGGCGCTGGGTCTGGCGCTGCTCAACCTTGCTGCCCGCGAGCAGGCGCTGATTCCGTTGATCTGGTTGCAGGCCATCCTGCCGGGGGTTTGCTGCGGCCTCTATCTGTTTGGTCCGCACCTGGGTTGGCAGCGGCGCCCGGCACGCCTCGCGGCCTAGAGGCGGGGCGATGCGTGTTCTGGTCGTCCTGCTGTCGGTGGGCTTTGCTGGCACTGAGCGTCATGCCATCGAATTGGCCAACGGCCTGGCGGAAGTGGCAGACGTGGCGGTGGTGTTGCGCCGCCCCCCGGGCGCCGGCCATGATCAGGCCCCTTACGCCATGCAGCGCCGGGCGTTGTCGCCTGCGGTACGGGTGTTCTTGTGCAATGCCGCGATTCCGGCCATTGGCGTGTTGGCCGCCATCGCATGTTTCCGGCCGGATGTGATCCACGCCCATGCGGACCGGTCAGCGCGGATTGCCTCGCGCACTGCCCGGCTGTTCGGCGTGCCGGTCGTCGCCACGCTGCATCTGCGCTATGGCCACGCCGCCTTCGCCCGCTGCGCTGGGCTCATCGCGCTGACCGAGGCGGAGCGAACGCGCGCAGCGCTGGCGTATGATCGCCCGATCGCCTTGGTGGAGAACTGGGTGCAACCCTGGGCGCGCCCGAGCCCTGAGCGGATTGCCGCCTTGCGCGCCGAATTCGGCATCCCCGAGGGCTGTCATGTTGTCGGCAGCATCGGCCGTCTGGAGCCGGTCAAGCGCATCGGCGCGATGATCGAGGCCTTCGCGGCCGCTCGTCTGCCCAATTCGCTGCTGCTGATCGTGGGGGCGGGCGGCGAGCATGCATCGCTCATGGCCCAGATCGACCGGCTGGGGCGCGGGGCGCAGGTTCGGCTTGCCGGGTTTCGCCCCGATGCACGTGATTTCTATGCATTGTTTGACCAGTTCGTGCTGAATTCGGCCGAGGAACCCTATGGGCTGGTGCTGCTCGAAGCCGCCGAGCAAAGGGTTCCGGTCATCGCCACCGCCACCGATGGCGCCCGCGCCGTGGCCTTGCGCACACCGATCACGCTGATCGATATTGACGACGCAGCCATGCTCACCCACACCCTGCGCCATGCTTTCGCCGCGCCGCGAAAGATGGCCTCGGCCCTGACCGGCTTCACGCTGGCGGACCGACTGCCGGACCTGCTTGCTTTTTATCGTCGCATCTATGCCAGGGTTTGAACCGACCATGAATCTCCGAAAGCTGGCGTTCGACAAATCCTTGCCGTACCGCCTGGCTCTTGGCGCCACGCTGCTGTTGCCGTTGTTCCTTCTGTATGGCCGGGCCATCGCCGATATTCTGGTCACCTTGGTCGGCTTGCTGTTCCTGCTGCAATCCGCCATCGCGCGTGACTGGCGCTGGACGCGAAGCCTGTGGGTGAAGCTGGCCGCTGCCCTGTGGCTGGTGCAGGTGGTGGCGTCCATCCAGGCTGGGCCGATGCATTCGGTGCTGCAATCACTGGCCGTGATCCGGCTGTTTCTATTCATAGCCGCCCTGGAGGCATGGGTGCTGCCGGAAGCCGCGCCGCGCCGTTGGCTGTGGATGGTGTTCGCCGTGCTCGCCATCTGGGTGGGCGTGGAGTGCTGGCAGCAATACCTCACCGGCGCCAACATCATGGGCTATCCGCGCTGGGCAGACGGTTCGCTGACAGGCCCGTTCTTCAAGCCGCGCGCTGGCGGCGTGTTCCTGATGCTGTCGCTGCCAGGACTGCTGCCGCTGCTGGTGCGGGCCATCCAGCGCAACAGGCTCATGGCCTATGCCTGGGGTGCCGCTGGCCTGGTGCTGATGTTGGCCACCATGATCCTGATCGGCCAGCGTATGCCGAACCTTCTGATGGTGCTCGCCCTCTGTCTCACCGGCCTGCTGTTTCCCCGCCTGCGTCGCCCGCTGCTGGTCGCCGGTGCCGTCGGCATCGCGGCGCTGGTGGCGCTGCCGGTGATATCGCCGCCCACCTACGCCAAGCTGGTGGTGAAATTCGCCGACCAGATGTCCCATTTCCCCGACAGCCCCTACGGCCAGCTTTACGTCCGCGCCGCGGTGATGACGGCGATGAACCCCTGGATCGGGCTGGGCTTTGACGGCTTCCGGGAGTTTTGCAGCAATCCGGTCTATTTCCACGACCTGCCGGAAATCGGCATTACCAACAGCATCGGCGGCGCCGGTGCCTGCAACATCCATCCGCACAACTACTATTTCGAAGTCGCCGTCATGGCCGGCATCACCGGCCTCCTGCTGTTCGTGGCCATATTGGGCCTTTGGATGACACGGCTGCTGCGTGCGTTGCATCCCAGTACCGACCCGGACCAGGCGCTGCTGCTCGTGACCGTGGTCATCATCTTCTGGCCAATTGCATCCACCAGCAGCCTGTTCACCTTCGACACAGCCGGCTGGGCCGTTCTGATCACTGGCTGGGCCTTGGCCGCCTCCCGTGCGGTGGCCAAGGCCTCTGCGGTCAGTTCGACAGGCTGATCAACAGCGCGTCACCGCCGAGGCTCAGCATCAGCCCCGTGCGCCGCGCCTTGACGTGTAGAATGACCCCTGCAGCGTTCTGCATCCACAACTCTCCGGCGCTGACGGTGCCCAGCGCGAAACCGATACGAGCCTGCGCGTAAGTGCCCGGAAACTGCGAGATGTCGCTTAGATTATACACCTCGCCCACGCCATCGATCGTCGAGACGCCGATGCCGCCGATGCCGGCGCCGCCGAGGGTGAAATCGTAGCTATGGCCGTTGAAAAACAACGTGCCAGAGCCGGTTTTACCACTGCCGATATAGGCTACCTGCACGGCGGTTAATTCCACACTGCCCGATGGGGTCTGGCCTGCGACGGATTGCCGGCCGAGACCGTCGCCAGAGCAGGCGGCGAGCGAGAGCGTTGCAAGCAAGGCAAAACCCACCAAGGTGCAGCGTATGTTTTGGAACGGCATTGTGGCCTCCATGTTTTGTGGAGGTAGTATTATTTAAAAAACATTCGGTTTGTGTTGGAATTATTGGATAAAACTACGTTCGACTTTAGGGCAGTTGAAATGGTTTTGGTGTTTTTTACCGTCGATCCAGATGTTGTGATTTGGAGGTAACCCGCCGCGCGGAGCAGTGACAATCAACGTTTCAAAACCCTTGGCCGCATGGCATTCGATTGGGGCTTTACCTGTGTCCATGTGCTGGAACTGTCCCAGGCTTGCCGGGATCTGCGGGCAACATTGAACGACAGCGAGGACGCCAGTGGCAATCCAACCAGGTACTTGTCAGTTGCAGCCCCAGATGCGGCCATTGGAAACGGTTCTGTGGCAGCCACGAAGGGAGTGCTGCGGGGGGAACGCGAACCCCAGGAAGTCCGGCGAGGGGCCGAAGCCCCTCGCCTTGTCATGTTAGCGAACCGGCGCAGCGGCGGCCGGAGCGCGTTCCAGAGCGGTGTCGTGGCGCAGCAGCAGCACAAGCACCATGGCCATCACCACGAAGGCTGCGATCAGCAGCAGCCCCATGTTGTAGCTGCCGGTGGCGTCCTTGATGCGACCCATGGCGAACGGTCCGGCAAAGCCGGACAGATTGCCGATGGAGTTGATGATGGCGATGCCGGCAGCAGCGGCAGGGCCGGACAGGAACGCGGTTGGCAGCGTCCAGAACACCGGCAGCACCGAGAACACGCCGAACGCGCTGAACGAGAACGCCAGCATCTTCAGGAACGGGTCTTCGGTCAACGTGGCGGCCACCAGGCCCAATGCGGCGATGGCCAACGCCACGGCGGCATGGCCCTTGCGCTCAAGCTTGCGGTCCGAACGGCGCGAATACCAAACCATGCCCACCGATCCCACCACGTAGGGGACGGCGGTCACGAGGCCGGTCATCACGTTGGTCAGCCCAAAGCCCTTCACGATGGTGGGCAGGAAGAAGCCCACGCCGTAATTGCAGGCCACCGCGCCGAAATACACCAGCGACAGGGCCAGCACGCGTGGGTCCAGCAGAGCCTGGACGACGGACATGCCGTGGGCAGTCTCGCGAACATTGTGTTCCGCGGCGATGCGGCCCGCCAGCCAGTTGCGCTCGTCCGGCGCCAGCCAGGTGGCATCGGCCGGCTTGTCAGTGAGGTAGCCGAGCACCACGAAGGACAGCAGAACAGCCGGTGCGGCCTCGATCAGGAACAGCCACTGCCAGCCGGCAAGGCCGCCCATGCCGTCAAGGTCGAGCAACAGGCCCGAAATCGGGGCGCCGATGACGGACGACAGCGGGATGGCGGCCATGAAGAAGCCGATCATGCGACCGCGATACACACCAGGGAACCAGAGCGTGAGATAGAAGATGATGCCCGGGAAGAACCCGGCTTCCGCAGCACCCAGCGCCATGCGCAGGCCATAGAAGGTGTGCTCGGTGGACAGGCCGGTCGCATTGGCGATTTGCGGGATGAACGCCATCATGCCCGACAGGATGCCCCAGGTGACCATGATTCGAGCGATCCAGCGCCGCGCGCCGAATTTTTCCAGGAACAGGTTGGACGGCACTTCGAACACGAAATACAGCAGGAAGAACACGCCGGCGCCGAAGCCGAACATGGTCTCGGTCAGCCCGAGTTCCTTGCTCATCTGCAACTTGCCGAAACCGACATTCACGCGGTCGAGATAAGCCACGAAATAGCACAGGATCAGGAACGGCACGATGCGCCGCGTCACCTTGCCAATGGTTCTGGCTTCGATATCAAACATTGGTATTGCTTCCCCTCGGCGACCGCATTGATGCGGCCGCTTTGTGGCGGGAAAATCACGGCAAACCCCTCAATTTGCAAGGGGGTAGTGTTAACGTTACGTAATTTTTCGTGCGCCGTGCATCCAATTTTAGTCGCGGTCCTCCGCGTATGGGTTCTTGGTGCCACGGAACTGCAGCCGGATGGGCGTGCCGGGCAGGTTGAACTCATGGCGCATCGAGTTCGACAGATAGCGCTGGTAATCCTCCGGCGTCTGTTCGGCGCGAGTCCCGAAGATGATGAACGTCGGCGGCCGCGCCTTGGCCTGCGTGATGTAACGCAGTTTCAGCCGGCGGCCTTCCACCAGCGGCGCCTGATGACGTTCCAGCGCCGTCTCGAACCAACGGTTCAGCGCGCCGGTCGCCACCCGCATGTTCCACACCTCATAGGCCTGGCGCACCACTGGCAGCAGCTTGTCGGTGCCAAGCCCCGTGAGGGCGGACAGGGTGATGACGGGAATGCCCTTCATCTGCGCAAGTGAGGTCTCCAGCCGGTCCGTCACTGCCTTGCGCGACGCGTTGCGGTCCACCACCGCGTCCCATTTGTTCAGCGCGATGATGCAGGCGCGGCCCTCACGCTCCACCAGACGGGCGATTTGCAGGTCCTGCTCGTGAATGCCTTCCACGGCGTCGATCGCCAGCACGACAACCTCGGCCATCTTCAGCGCCTCGATGGAAGCGGAGACGGACATCTTCTCCAGGTCCTGCTCGATTCGCGCCTTTTTGCGCAGGCCGGCGGTGTCGACGATCTCGATCTCGGTGCCATCGGTGTCGAACACCCGCACCGCGATGGAATCGCGCGTCAGTCCCGGTTCGGGGCCGGTGATCATCCGGTCCTCGCCCAGCAGGCGATTGAGCAGCGTGGATTTTCCGGCATTCGGCCGGCCGACGATGGCCAGCTTCAGCGGACGGGCGACGTTGGCGTCGATTTCCTCCTGCTCCGGCAGGCGATCGGCGATTTCGCTCATCAGGTCGGCAAGGCCGTCGCCATGTTCGGCAGACACGCCCACCGGCTCACCGAGACCCAGCGAATACGCCTCAAGCGCAGCGTTGGAACCAGCGCGGCCCTCGGCCTTGTTTACCACCAGCAGGATGGGCGCGCCCTGGCGCCGCAGCCAGGCCGCGAAATGCTCATCAGCCGGCGTCACGCCAGCGCGGCCGTCAATGACGAACAACACCAGATGCGCCATCTTGACCGCGGCTTCGGAGGACGCCCGCATGCGGCCATACAGTGATTCCGGGTCGCTTTCCTCAAGACCGGCGGTATCGATCAGTCGCACGGTGCGGCCGCGCAGCAGCGCCTCGCCTTCCTTGCGGTCCCGCGTCACGCCGGGCGTGTCGGACACGATCGCCTGACGGCGCCCGACCAGTTTGTTGAACAATGTCGACTTGCCGACATTCGGCCGGCCCGCGATCACGACAACCGGGAGACTTGATTCGGTCAACGCAGTGCCACCAGACGGGCGTCATCAGTGATGATGAAAACCGTCCCCATTGCCACCACCGGCGGTACCGAAGCCGCGCCGGACAGGTCCTGCTCGCCGAGAATTTCGCCAGTATACGGGCTGACAGCCTGTGCCACCGCCGTGCTGGAGACAACAACAAGGCGGTCGGCCGCCAAAGTCGGACCCATCCATTGAATGGGGTCCTTGTGCTTTTCCATATTTCCAAATTTCTGAAGTTGCGTCACCCACGCCACCGAGCCGTCAATACGGCTGATCGCCGCCAGCTCGCTATCGACGCTCAATACGTAAATCCAGCCGCCGGCCACACAAGGGGTGCTGTCGGAGGTCACGTCGCGTTCCCACAGCCTGCGGCCGGAGCGAAGATCCAGCGACAGCATCAGGCCGCCAAGCCCCACGGCATACACCCGGCCGTCTTGAATAACAGGCAGTCCGTGAATGGCCGACAGGTCGGATGCGGAATTGCGGCCGCGCGCCGAAGCCAGGCTGTCCGTCCACACCACAGCACCCGTGCTGCCGCGCAAGGCCACGAGGTCGCCAGAGCCGAAACCCGCCACCACCAGCCCATCCGAATAGGCGGGGGAGGGCAGGCCCAGCACCGCTGTCATCGAATCGCTGGCTTGATAGCTCCACATTTTGTGGCCATCAGCCGTGGCATGGGCTGCGACCTTGTCGCCAAGCAGGGCAATGAACAACTTGCCATCGGCCACGGTGGGCGCCGAGCGCGCGGCATTTTCCAGTTTCTGGCGCCATTTCAGCTCACCGGTTGCCGCATCCAACGCCAGGATCTCACCGCGACCGGTGGACGCATACAAAACGCCACCATCGACAGCGATGCCGCCGCCGACATTGGTGCCGCGATCGTCCTCTGGCGTGGTGTCGAAGCGCCAGATCCGGCTGCCTTTTGCCACGTCGAACGCGCTGACGGTGGCGTTGCTGTCCATGGTGAACACACGTCCGCCCGCCACCACCGGCTGGGACGTGATTTTGCGACGATAGCCGCCGCCCTTGCCGATGTCGGAGCGCCACACCTCGGAAAGTCGCTCGGCCACCATGGCGTGGCCCATCTCATGGTTCGGTGCGCCGCCGGCCTGGGGCCAGGATTCCCGCATCACCGGGGTGGGCAGCGCCACGCGTTCCTTGCGGGGATTGTCCACCACCAGCCCACGATTGACGCGAATAACAGAGATGCGCTTGCCCGGCACCGGCACCTTGTCCGTGCCGAAGAAATCGAAGTCGCTGATGCCGCAGCCGCTGACCGCAAGCGGCGCCAGCAGTGCGAGACGCCGGCTGAGGCGCATTTTTGCTGGGGCGGCTTGCTGGGTGTCGGTCATGGCGATCGGTCCTGTCGAATTCTGGTCGTGGCCGCGAAGAGGCATGTTCAGCCGCCGATAAGTTGCAGCAGGCCACCGGCGCGGCCGCGCACGCCATCAGGCGCTGTAGGATCGGCTGCCAGCCGCTTCAACGTGTCGCGCGCCACATCGGTCTGACCCTGGCGAAGCGCCAGCATCGCCTGGCCTTCCTGCGCGAGGGTGCGCCAGGCGCCGCCCTCACCGGTCAGCGGCAGCAGCCGGGCAGACACGAGCCCCGGCTCGCCGGCATCGATCTGGTGCAGCGCCCATTGCAGGTTGGCGTAATCGCGCAGAATTGGATCGGCGGCGCCATCGGCGGCCGTCTGGTCCCACAATGCCAGCGCGCCCGGCAGGTCATTGGCGTCCGCCTTCACGGCGGCGGCGCGCAGTCGGGCGAGGGTGCGATAGCCGGGGCCAGCCTCGTTCGACAGTTGCAGCAGCGCCGGCAATGCCTCTGCACGGCCGCCGATCTGGCCGTCCGCAATTTTCTGCGCGGCCATGAACGTGCTTGCCTGTGCGGCGGACTGCTTGGCGGCGTAGGACTTCCAGCCCTCATAGCCACCAGCGCCCACCACCACGAGCACGGCGGCCACAGCGACGTAGACGCCATAGCGGCGCAACATCTTGTGGGTGCGTTCAGCGCGCAGATCGTCGGCGACCTCGTCGAAAATATCGGGCACGGCCATTCTAGGGTCTCGGCATGTGTGATGAAGCGCTGGACCATACGCGCCGGGCCGATTTCGAGCAAACGCCGGACGCGCAACCTTGCATTAACGTTTTGCTGGGATAGTCCGGCCATGGTCCGATCATGGCGCTTCCCGCTTCGTTTGTCGTTGATATGCGCTGCCCTGCCGTGGCTGGGCGGCTGCGGGGTATCGTTCGTGGAGCCTGCGGGGGCCTTTGCAGCCGCGAACGCGGCCGCATTTCCTGCATTCGGCCGCTCGATTCCAGACATGCTTTATTCCGGCATGACCGGGAAGGATTGCTCGATGGTGCGCCTCGAATAAGGCAAGTCCTATTGCCGGCCGACCTATCCGCCGATTGAAGTTGCTCGATTTTGTACCCGCAGCCTCGGTACAGTGGATTGCTGGTCCAACCCCGAAGCTTTCGCCAACCCGATGCGCGGCATCGCCGACGCGCCGGCACCCACGGCGGAACAGGAGGCGTATCGGCTTCGGCGGTGGCCAGACCTTTAATAGGTCCCGCTGTAACCGGAGGTGAGAAGCATCGGCGCGTGATACGCCGCCTGCAAAGCGGCTGCTTTATTCGCTGCGGGCTTCGCGTTAAGAACATGCCGGACCGTTGGGAAACCCGTCTCTTGTTACAGATCCGCGTGCTGCTCCGTGGCCGAAACCCATGACCGGATTGCCATCGACCGCCCATCTGGTGGTGGAGCGCGGGCTATGACCGCGTTGCATATGTTCCCGCAACCAGCGCCGGTGGAAGAGCTTCCGCCCGAAATCCCCCCCCCGCCGGCAGCAGAGACCGCCTTGGCCGTGACGTCTGCCATGTCCGCTTCGGCCCGAATCGACCCGGTCACGCTGGGCGCGCTCGGCGCCTGGCAAGCGCCGCCGGCTTCAATGGCGGTGAAGCGCGATGTCACGCCCCTGGCTGATCCAGAGCCAGTTGCCCAGCCGCTTCCCGAGCCGGTGCAGCCCGTCTATCAGCCGCCCGCATTGGCGTTACCGATGGCTGCGCCCGAGCCCGAGCCCGAGCCCGAGCCCGAGCCCGAGCCCGAACCCGAGCCAGAGCCAGCGCCAGAACTCGCGTTCGGACCTGAATTGGTGCCGCAGGCAGGCCCTGCACAGGAGCAGGGTCTCATCCCGAAGCTGGAGCCTGAATTCGTTCCGCCGGCTGGATGGCAAGCGCAGCCGCCCCCCGTGCGCCGGCAACTGACCGCTCTCGCTGCGTCGCCGTCGGCCAGCCCTGCTGCGCGTCTGCTTCCTTGGCGAATCGCCACCGGCGTGTCAGTGATTTTCGCGGCGATCATGGCGGTTGCTCTGGGGATTGTCATCGCGGTGCCATCGCTGCTGTCACGCCCCGCACCGCCCGCCGCACTGGCGGCGATCGGCCTCGTGAATGCCCCGGCGCCGCTTTATCTGGCCGAGACCAATTCCGCCGGCATACTGCGCATCACGGCCCTCGCCACCATCGCAGTGCCGAACGGGCGCGATCTCGAGTTGTGGATCATTCCACCCAACGCGCAGCTTGCCACGTCGCTTGGCGTGCTGCCCTCTACCGGCAAAACATTCGCCCTCGGCGCTGTGCCGGCCGAGGGGACGCGCTTTGCCATCTCCATGGAGCCCCGCGGCGGTTCGCCGTCCGGGCGTCTGACCAGCCAGGTGCTCTACGGCGGCACGCTGGCCAATCGCTGATCCGTCTCAGGAGCCGAACATGTCTCACGACGCCGAAACCGTCATCACCCTCGCGCGCGCATTCCTTGGCGAGCGCATGACGACCAATTTCGCCCTGCGCGAACAGCACAGCCACGGCGAAGACAATCACCCGCCGGTCATGCCCGACGCTGTCGCCTTCATCGAAACAACCGAAGAGGTCGCGCGACTGCTGGCGCTGTGCAACACGCATGGCGTGCCGGTGGTCCCGTTCGGCGCCGGCACCTCGCTTGAAGGCCACGTCACACCCGTGCGCCGCGGCATCAGCATTGACCTCAGCCGCATGACGGCCGTGCTGGAAGTGAATGCGGCCGACATGGATTGCCGCATCCAGGCCGGCGTCACCCGCCAGCAACTGAATGAATATCTCCGCGACCAGGGAATGTTCTTCCCGGTCGACCCGGGCAGCGAATGCACCATCGGCGGCATGTGCGCCACCCGCGCCTCCGGCACCAACGCCGTGCGCTACGGCACCATCCGCGAGAACGTGCTGGGCATGACGGTGGTGCTGCCGGATGGCCGCGTGATCAAGACAGGTGGCCGGGTGCGCAAATCCTCCACTGGCTACGACCTGACCCGCCTGTTCATCGGCAGCGAAGGCACGTTGGGGATCATCACCGAAATCCAGCTGCGCCTGCACGGTATCCCCGAGGCGACATCGGCGGCGGTATGCCAGTTCGCAACGCTGGAAGGCGCGGTTGAGAGCGTCATCGCCATCATGCAGCTTGGCATCCCGGTCGCCCGCATCGAATTGCTCGATGCGGTGCAGGTTGCCGCTTCCATCGCGTATTCCAAGCTCGAGAATATGGAAGCCCTGCCCACGCTGTTCTTCGAATTTCACGGCACCCCCGCCGGCGTGGCCGAACAGGCCGAACTCGCCGAGGAAATTGCCCGCGATCACGGCGCCAGCGGCTTCCGCTGGGCCACCGATGCGGCCGCGCGCGGCGTGTTGTGGAAGGCCCGTCACGATGCGTATTGGGCGGCACTCGCGCTCATGCCTGGCCACAAGGGCATGGCGACGGATGCCGTGGTGCCGATTTCCCGTCTTGCCGAGGCCATTCTTGGCGCACGCGAGGACATTGCCGCCTCAGGTCTCACAGCGCCCATCGTGGGCCATGTCGGTGACGGCAATTTCCACACCGTCATCCTGGTGCCAAATGAACCGGACGGTTTGGAGCGGGTCTGGGCGCTCGACCGCCAGATCGTCGCCCGCGCCCTCGCGCTGGGCGGTTCGTGCAGCGGGGAACACGGTGTCGGGTCGGGCAAGCGTGAGTTCCTTGAACAGGAACATGGGTTGGAAGCGTTGGCAGTCATGCGCAGCCTCAAGACGGCGATCGATCCGCGGGGCATTATGAATCCAGGAAAAATCTTCCTGAACTGAAAAGCCGCGGCCCCCAGCCCATCGGAGGGTTGAGGGCCGCATCCAATCAGGCCTGCGGGGTTTCCGCAGGTGGCGTGGCGCGGCGACGTTCGGCCATGAAGCTGTCGAACTCCGCCTTGTCGCGGGCCTGGCGCAAGCGGTCCAGATAATCCACGAACTCCTTTTGCTCCTCCTCCAGGCGACGCAACGTCTCAGCGCGGTAGGCGTCGAAGGCGGAGTTGTTGCTGGTCGGCGCGCTGGCACCGGCGTTGCTCCCCCACCCAGAGAACCTGCCGCCGGGGCCCCATCCCCAGCCAGCCCGTCCGGCAGCCTGGGCGCTATCGGGCGCGCTGTTATACCAGCGACCCGGCGTGCATCCGCGCCCCAGTCGCCCACTGCCGACCAGATAGGCCAGCGCCGCAAGACCTATGGGCCAGAACCAAATAAATCCTGCCACCATTCCCGCGATCAGGAACGGCCGCGGGATGCCGTGCATATATCCCAACATCGGCATGATAGCCTCCATGTGAATGTTTATCACATTTACATATGTGATCAGGCGAGCGGCGTTCGTCAAGAATAACCGCTCATTTTGGCGGCGGGACCAACCCAAGCGATTGCATGTAAATAAGCAGGCCTGATTCCAGCAGATCCTCGGCCGACATCGGCAGCCGCCGCCGTGTGGTGTCAACGCGCCCGACAAACAACGCTGCAATCCCGTGCGCCATGGCCCAGATATGCAGGGCCACCATCAACGCCGGAGGCCGGGCCCCGCCCGGGCGCAGTGTGTTGCAGGCAGCGTCGGCGGCGGTGCGCAGCACGCCAAAGGCGCGCTCAGAGGCCAGGCGCAACCTTTCGTCGTCTTCCAGGGGAAAGCCGGTGTCGAACATCGCGGCATAGGCGGCCGGGGCACTTCGGGCGAAGGCCAGATAGGCCTTGCCGCAATTCTCGATGGCCGTCACCGGATCGGGGCGGCCATGGCCCCAGGCTGTTTCCAACGCGTCGGCAAACCGTTCGTATCCCTGGCGCGCGATCTCGGCCACCAGCGCGTTGCGGTCTCGAAAATGACGGTAGGGCGCCGCGGCGCTCACCCCTGCGGCGCGGGCGATCTCGGCGAAGGTGAATCCCTGCGGCCCTCGTTCAGCGATCAAGCGAAGGCCAGCCTCAATCAGGGCCTGGCGCAGATTGCCGTGATGATAGCTCTCGCGGCGCGAAGCCGGATCGTCGGATGAAAATTGCATGTATCGGGGTGATACATCACCCGGATGGACCGGCACCAGTGTTGCTGGCGCCGGTCACGCGGGTCAGCGGGCCGGGACGTTGTCCCGGCCCTTTTTCTTACAGCCCCAGGGCGGCGCGAACTTCCGCCTTGGCAGCCTCGAAGTCGGCCTTGAACGCCGGGTCTTGCAGCATCACGCCGGCCATGGCGGTGCCGGTGCGCCAGCCAGCCAGAACGTCCGTTGGGTAGTGCATGCCACCGATGACGCGGCTTTCGGCGTAATCTTCAGCCCGGACCCAGATCTCGGCCTTCTTTTCCGGCACCATCGCGGCGACCATGATCGCGTTGATCGTCACGCGCGTGGTGTGGCCCGACGGATACGAACCGCTTTTGGTCGGCTTGGCGATCGCGGCCACCTGCGGGTTGGCCAGCCACGGACGAACGCGCCCAAAAAATGGCTTGGCGGCATCGAGCGTGTCGTCTTCGCTGTCACCAATGCGCTCGAACAGTTTTGACGCCTTGGGCAGCCCGCCGGTGACGAATTTTTCACCCAGCACCGAGGTGAACATCACGAACACTGTCTCATCCGAATCAGCCAGTGCCTGTGCCTTGCGGGCATCGCTCGCATGCATCTGTGCTTCGAGCACTGCCATCATGTCGGCCTTGTCGGCGTCCGAACCTTTGGTCGGAGGCGGTGGCACGAGGAGTGTGAGGTCCATCGACTTGCCGGTGATGTAAGGCTCGGCAGCGAATGCAGGAAGGGCGAACGCGATCGCGAACGCTGAGGCGAGAAGCAGGCGACGTGGCGACATCATGGAATATGGCTCCGGGAGGGTCATGCAATGACACACGCCCGTAAGGCGGAATTGGGGCAAGCGAATGTTTTGTGACATTCGGCGCTCAGAACAGCGACATCTGATTTTCTGCAAATCCAGGCGCTGCTGCCGGTGCACGAAACTGCGAACAATCCAGATCCTGGCGTTCTTCCAACTTCCATTGCCGGGCGGCACGGCTGAACCGGCGCGCCAGCAAATCGGCATAGACACCGGTGCCGGTGAAGCGCTTGCCGAATCGACTATCGTTCAATCCACCGGCCCGGGTTTCGCGCACCAGGTCCAGCACATGGCGGGCCCGGTCGGGGTAATGGGTGTGCAGCCAATCCTCGAAGATCTGCTTGATCTCGTGTGGAAGCCGCAACAACACATAGCCGGCTTGCCGGGCGCCCGCCTTGGCTGCCGCCTCCAGAATCCGCTCCATCTCGGCATCGTTGAGGGCCGGGATCATCGGCGCCGCCAGCACGCCGGTGGGCACGCCGGCGCGCGACAATTCACTGATCGCTTGCAGCCGCCGCATCGGGGTTGCCGCGCGCGGCTCCATCCGTCGCGCCAGCGTTGCGTCCAGCGTGGTGACAGACAGATAGACCCGCACCAGGTTGCGGCTGGCCAGTTCCTGAAGAATGTCCAGGTCCCGCAGCACGCCGGCGGATTTCGTCACGATGGTGACGGGGTGGCTGAATCTATCCATCACTTCCAGCACCTCGCGCGTCAGCTTCAACGTGCGTTCGATCGGTTGGTACGGGTCGGTGTTGGACCCCAGCGCCAATGGGCGGGCCACATAGCCGGGGCGGCGAAGTTCCTTTTCCAGCAGCGATGCCACATCCGGCTTGAACAGCAGCTTGGTTTCGAAATCCAGGCCCGGCGAATAGCCAAGATAGGCGTGCGACGGACGGGCATAGCAGTAAACGCAGCCATGCTCGCAACCACGATACGGGTTCACCGCACGGTCGAAACCGAGGTCGGGGCTTTCGTTCCAACTGATCACGCTGCGGCTTGCGTCGCGCACGAGTGTGGTGCGCAGCGGCGGCAGTTCGGCGAAATCGGCGTTCAGCGTGTCCCAGCCGTCATCGAACACACTGGCTTTCTGGGCGTCGAAGCGCGAGGGCGGATTGATCGTGGCGCCGCGGCCGCGCTGGGCTGGCATCTTGATGGCGTGTGGGGGCACCGGCGGGATCGACAGGCCACGATTTTCGGCCGATTTCGGGCCGAATGCGCTGTCTGGCTGACCTGCGCGGTCCATGGCGTCGATCTCGTCAGGATCGATCTCCCGCGCCAGATCGAAGTCGCGATACGTGCGGGTCTGTTCTTGCGCGCGCATGACGTTGATCCCTGTTTGTTCCTGGTGCAGGATGCGCAAATCGGGCGAGTACGTCAAGAACGAAAAGAGAACATGCCAATGGCGATGCGGGGGATGGTGACACGAGTCGGGTTGATGGCGATGGCGATGATAGCGCACTCGGCTCTTGCGGCAGAGGTGGTGCAGGTTCCGTCCAATCCCATTCCAACGGCAACCGGTGCACGCCCGGCACCCGCCCCATTGAGCGGAAAGCTCAGCTTGCCGGGGTCGGGTGGTCCATACCCGGTGGTCATCTTGCTGCACGGATGCGGCGGTCTCGGCACCGGGGCCAACATGGAACGCTGGGCGGACCGTTTGAATGCGTGGGGATATGCAGCCTTCGTGCTCGACAGTTTCAAGGCGCGGAACATCCGATCGGTTTGCGCCCCGGAAGACCAGCCAAAGGTTAGCCCGTTGGATCGTTCGGGGGACGTGCTGAACGCGGCGATGGCGCTTGGCGCGCACGCCCATATCGATGCGAACCGAATTGGCGTTATCGGCTTTTCGCACGGTGGTGCCACGGCCGTCACGGTCACAAGGCGCGCGTTCGAACATGATCAACCACATCTGATCAAGGCGTCGGTCAACTATTATGGACCCTGCCGGCAGCCGGAATTTCACGGCACGACGCCCCTGCTTTCACTGAACGGCGATGCGGATAATTGGGGCGATCCAGCGGCCACCTGTGCGGCTTTCGGCGCTGCGATGCGACCTGACCAGATTGCCCAACTGCACACATATCAAGGCGTGGTGCACAACTTCGACAACCCGGACGTGACGCCCCGGCGCACGGTTCTTGGACATCCGGCGCAATTTGACTGGACGGCTGCGCACGACAGCTACGAGCGAACGCGTGCGTTTTTAAATAAATATCTTGGTGATGGCGTCAGGTGATTTGAAATCTAACTGATGCCATCGGCCTGTTTGGAACGACCAAGTCCTGATCTGGGTATTATGCCTTTATGACCAGATGCTCCTGAAGTCTCGGCATCAGCTCTACAAGATTGCAAGGGCGGTGGCGGTTGTCGAGTTGCCAAACGAGGATGTCATCCCAACCATCCTTGACCGCGCCGGTGCTGCCGGGCAGTGCAAACATGTAGGTTCCACCTGCAACACCGCCGATTGCACGCGACTGGATGGCCGAGGTGCCGATCTTCTGATAGCTGAGCATCCGGAACAACTCACCAAACCCATCGATGGTTTTCTCCAGGACGCGCGAAAACGCCTCCGGTGTCACATCGCGCCCGGTAATGCCGGTGCCCCCGGTTGTGATGATGACGTCAATCGATGGATCAGAAATCCATTTCTTCAAAAGAACTGTCATCCGATCGGCATCGTCACGCTCGATCGCACGTTCTGCCAATGTGTGTCCAGCATCGGTCACGCGTTTGGCCAACGTGTCGCCTGAGGTGTCGTTGGCCAGTGTGCGTGTATCGGACACCGTCAGGATCGCGATGTTGCAGGCGATGAAGGGGCGTGTTTCGTCGATCCGGGCCATGGCGCGTTTCCTGATGGTGCAGGCGCGTGGTCGTCAATGGAGACGGGCCGGCGGTTCCTGCAAGGTGGTCAAGGGATGATAGCGCGGCGCCACCCCGGCAGCCAGTTCGTCCAGGCTGCGGGTCGGCAGGTTCATGCGTGCCGCATAGATCCAGGTGTATGTCAGAACGCGCGGCACATAGGCGCGGGTTTCATCCACCGGGATAGCCTCGATGAACAGCAGCGGGTCGCCTTGGTCTTGAATGCCGGTGCTCCACCGGGCGAAGCTGCCGGGGCCGCTGTTGTAGCTCGCCAGCATCCGCAGCAGATCGCCTGCGATGACTTCATGCTGCGCAAGATAAGCCAGATAGCGCTGGCCCAGATCAAGGTTCAGTCCGGGATCGCGCAACGTGCCGCGCATCTGGGCGTCGGCCTGGCGTCCGGCCAGGAAGCTCGCCGTCTCGGGCATGATCTGCATCAGTCCGGTGGCGCCTGCGGTCGAGACAAGAGACGTGTTGAAATTCGATTCCGTCCGCGTGATCCCGTAAATCATCGCCGGATCCACCCGAAATCCGCCATCCGGGGTCAGTCGCGGCACGGCGAACCGGGTGGCGTCGCGCGGAATGCCGTCGCGGGCCTGCACCAGGTCCGCCAGTTGGGCGGCAAGCTGCGTCAGCCCGGCCTTCTGCGCCACCAGCATGATGGCGCGGCCGAGTGCCGGCTTGTCGGTCGCCGCGGGCCAAAGCTGGCGCAATTCCGCCTCTGCGCGGATCAGTTGGCCCACCTGCAGCAAGGCAAAGGCCCGCATGCCCTCGTCTGTGGCGGCCACCGCCTCGATATCGGCCTCGCTGAGCAGTTCGCGCGTGTCCCGTCCACCAGGGGCGAAGCCGAAGCCCAGCCCCAGCGTGCGGCGTGCCAACATGCCATAGAACGTGCGGGACTCTATGCTGGCCCGCATCATCCATGGCTGGTAGGCAGACACTTTTCCGGTGCGCAACTGGGCCCGTGCGGCCCAGAATGCGCTTGCGCTGCGCAATGCCGATGTCGTCACTTCCGCACGCCAGGCTGCTTCGAACATCGGGCGTGCCAGGTCGGCACGGCCCATTCGCCAAGCGGCCAGCCCGGCCATTTGCCCGGCCAACGCGGCGGACTGACAACCAGACGGGCCGCATGGTCGCATGCCGGCCCGGCCGAGCGCATAGGCTTCAGCGTCTCGGTTCAGCGTGAACAGGATCTGGGCAGCTTCGCCGCGCAGTTGGGAATCATAGGCCGGCGACAGGCCCGCGGTGCTGGACAGCAGGCGTTCCACCCCGGCGGCACCCCGAGCGCGCGCCGTATCGCGCACCGATCGGTCGAGCGAGAGGTTTCGCGCCAGGGTAAATCGCTGCGGTTCACTCTCTTCCGGGATGGGGGTGGACGCGTTGCCGGGGGCCTCTTGGGCCAGATAGGCCAGTTCAGGCGTCGATGGCGGTGCAGCGCCCTTTGGCAGCCGCGTCATCAGCAACGCGTGCAAGGCGCGGGCGTCGGGCAGGCTGGGCCATTGCCGCAGCCAATCCTGCAACGCCTCGGCGCTGGGGCGTGTGGACGGCCCCAGATAGCGGTCTGCCAGCAGATGCCCCAGCATATCCCGCCCGCTTTGGGTGGTGATATCGAGATCGGCGGTCAGGTTGCCGGCAAGCCCGATGTCACCACGCGCCTGCAGGCCAAAAATACGTTTGATGCGGGCGGCTTCGCTGGCCGGCAATGGGCGCGGCAGCACGATGCCAGACGCGCCGCGAGGGTCCAATCGCGGAACCGCGAAGGCCATTTCGTCCATTGTAGCCTGTGTTTGGGCGTCCGCCTTCGTGGTCGAAGCGCCAGCCAGGATTGCGGCCCCAGCCAGAAAAATGCGCGCAACAGGAAGACGTGAGAACGCAGAACCGAACCCTCGCATACCGGCTGGCTACACGCCTGGGCTGTCAAACGCAACCTTAAGTGGTGAGACGGGTCTCAAGAATGCGACCACCCGCGAATTTTCAAGCCAACACAAGCGACTAGCAAGCGATCACAAAAATGTTATTTCAGGTCATCGAGGTCGCGCCGCAGGGCGATCATGTCGCTCCAAGCATCTCGCTTTGCCGCGCTGTTTCGCAGCAATGTCAACGGATGCTGCATCGGCATGGCCCGCACCGGCGCTTCCAGTCCAGGCACCGCAACCTCGGTCCAGCGCCCCCGCAACCGCGTGATGCCTGCCTTGGTGCCGAGCAGTGCATGGCTGGCAACCGCACCGAAAAGCACCAGTCGTTTGGGTTGCACCAGGGCGATATGGCGCAGCAGGAACGGCAGGCAGAGCGCGACTTCGTTGTCGGTGGGGTTGCGATTGCCCGGCGGGCGCCAGGCGATGAGGTTGGTCATCAGGCAGTGGGTGCGGTCGATCCCGATGCTGGCCAGCATCCGGTCCAGCAAAAGTCCGGCCGGGCCCACGAACGGCCGCCCGGCGCGATCTTCCTCAGCACCCGGGCCTTCGCCGATCAGCATCAGCCCCGATTCGGGGTTGCCGTCGCTGAACACCAGGCTGGTGGCGGTGGCAGCGAGGTTGCACCCGTCGAAATTGGCAAGGGCTGCTTGAAGTTCGTCGAGGCTGTTGGCCGCTTGGGCCGCGTGTTCGGCGCGCTCCACGGCGCGTTGCACGGGCGCCATGGTTGGAATGGAGAACGGAGAGGGGGGCGCATCCTGTGCCAACATGCGCGCCTCAGGCATAGGCTGTGCGATGCGCACGGCCACACGACACACCGGAGCGTCCTCCAGCGCCTCGTCAGCACCCCATTCAATCTGCAGCCGCAGCGCCGCCAGCATGTCCATTCCCTATCGTCGTGCGCACCCCGGTTTTGCGCAACCGCGCCAACCCTCTTAATTTGATTTCGCACCCCATATCGGTGGGTGGATGAGGAGACAGAGCGCATGGCCACGGATCGCGAGCAGATGGAATTCGACGTCGTGATCGTCGGTGCAGGACCATCGGGCCTGGCAGCCGCGATCCGTCTCAAGCAACTGGCGCCTGATTGCGCGGTATGCGTGGTGGAAAAAGGCGTGGAAGTCGGCGCCCATATCCTGTCGGGCGCCGTCATCGAACCGCGGGCGCTGGACGAGTTGCTGCCGGACTGGCGCGACAACGAGCCGCCCCTGACGACCCAGGCCACGGACGACCGCTTCCTGCTGCTGACCGAAACCCGCGCCATCCGCCTGCCGACGCCGCCACAGATGCACAATCACGGCAACTATATCGGCTCGCTGGGCAATGTCTGCCGCTGGCTGGCGACGCAGGCCGAGGCGTTGGGCGTTGAGATCTATCCCGGGTTCGCTGCCGCCGAAGTGCTGGAGGAAGATGGCCGCGTGGTCGGCGTCGCCACCGGCGACATGGGCGTTGGGCGCGACGGCGAACAGACCTCGCAATATCAGCCGGGCATGGAGCTGCGGGCGGCCTACACGATTTTCGCCGAAGGCTGCCGCGGCAGTCTCACCAAGAAACTCTTCGAGCGTTTCGACCTGCGCCAGACCTGCGACCCGCAGACCTATGGCATCGGCATCAAGGAATTGTGGGAAATTCCGGCGGCCAACCACAAGCCGGGCCTGATTGAACACACGATCGGCTGGCCGGTGGACAACGCCACCTATGGCGGGTCCTGGCTGTATCACTGGGGCGACAACCTGGTGTCCTATGGCTACGTCATTGGCCTGGACTACAAAAATCCGTTTCTCTCGCCGTTTGATGAAATGCAGCGCCTGAAGCTGCACCCCGCCATGCGGCCGCATTTCGAGGGCGGTCGCCGCATCGCTTATGGTGCGCGCGCGCTGAGCGAGGGCGGGCTGCAATCTATCCCCAAGCTGACCTTTCCGGGTGGCTGCCTGGTGGGCGACACCGCCGGGTTCCTGAACGTGGCCAAGATCAAGGGCACCCACACGGCCATGAAGTCCGGCATGCTGGCGGCCGAGGCGGTGGCGGAGGCGCTGGCCGCCGACCGTGCGGCCGAGCCGGTCTCCTACACCGAGAAATTGCAGGCTAGCTGGCTGTGGGAGGAGCTGAAAGGCGTGCGCAACATTCGCCCCGGCTTTGCCAAATGGGGCATGGCGGGCGGCCTTTTGAACGCGGCGATCGACACCTATGTGTTCGGCGGCAAGGCTCCCTGGACGCTGCACAACCCTCATCCCGATCACGAAACCTTGATACCCGCCAGCGCCGCCACACCAATCGTCTATCCGAAGCCGGATGGCGTTCTCACGTTCGACAAGCTGTCCTCGGTGTTCATCAGCAACACCAATCACGCCGAGGACCAACCGGTGCATCTGCGTCTGCGCGACCCGTCAACGGCTATCTCCGTCAATTGGGCAGAGTATCGCAGCCCCGAGACGCGCTATTGCCCGGCCGGCGTGTATGAAATCGTGGGTGCGGACACTGCAACCCCGCAATTGCAGATCAACGCGCAAAACTGCGTGCATTGCAAAACCTGCGACATCAAGGACCCAACCCAGAATATCGACTGGGTTACGCCTGAAGGCGGTGGCGGCCCGGTCTATACGGGCGGAATGTAGCACCCGCAGCGTCACCTCTGGTGTAGCACGTCACGGGCACCAAGTTCATGGCGATCTCGCGTTCCGCCTGTTAGGGTTCTGTATGCCATTTTCCCAGCCTTTGCGCCGCAGCATCTTGCTGACCCTTTCCCTGCTGTCGGCCTGTGCCGCGGCCGACGTGACCGAGTCGGGTGTTCCAATGACACCCAATGCGCCGCGCATTGCCGTCACCGGTGCGCCGGGCGCCTATCTTGGCGGCCGCTTTGCTGCGGCTGAGGGGGATGCTGGGCGGGCGTCAGATCTGTTTCTGGCCGGGCTGAAGCGGGACCCGGGAAATCCGGACATCCAGTTGCAGGCGTTCCTGGCAACGCTGATGGCCGGCCGTCCAGAAGCGGTCACGCTGGCGCGGCAGATGCAGAACAACCTGATGGCGCAGCTTCTGCTCGGCAATGCGGATGCCAAGGAGGGCAGGTGGAGTTCGGCTGAAAACCGCTTTGCCGCCTTGTTGCGGCAAGGTCCCGTGCCGTTGCTGCAACCGCTGCTGGTGGCCTGGAGCCAGCAGGGCGGCGGCCGCACCGACGCTGCCCTCGCCACGCTGAAGCCGTTCGTTGAAGGGCAGCGCTTCCGCGGCGGCTATGCGCTGCACGCCGCCATGATCGCGGACATCGCCGGCCGCGACCCCGAGGCAGGGCGGCTGTATCGCATCGCCCAGACGGATTCGGGCGGGCTGAACCTGCAACTGGCCCGTATCCTTGCCAGCTGGGAAGTGCGGCAGAACCGCACCCCGGTGGCACAGCAAATCTTTGCCGCCCTGCAGGACAACAGCGGCGATATCGCAATTTCGGTGCCGGCGCTTTACCAGTCAGCCGGCAAGCGGCCGGTGCGCGATGCCAAGGACGGCATGGCCGAGGCTTATCTGGCTCTTGCCGGCGCGTTGCGCGGGCAGGACAGCAACGAGATGGCGCTGCTGATGTTGCGTCTCGCACTCGATCTGCAACCCGATTTGGCCGTTGCCCGCCTGCTGTCCGCCGACATCCTCGATGGCGCCAAGCACCCCGAGGCGGCGCTTGCGGCGCTGAAGCCGATCGCGTCTGATGACCCGCTGATCGCCGTTGCGCGGCTGCGCCAGGCGGCCTTGTCCCAGAAAATCGGCAACACCGATGCAACGCTGAAGCTGCTTGATTCCGCCGCCGAGGCCAACCCCGACCGGCCGGAGCCGCTGGCCATGCGCGGCGATATCCTCCGCGAGCAGCGCCGGTTCGCCGAGGCTGTGGGGGCCTATGACGCCGCAATCTCGAAGGTGCCACACCCCATCAGGGCCAACTGGCCGTTGTTCTATGAACGCGGCATCGCTCTGGAGCGCTCGCAGAACTGGCCGCGTGCCGAGGCCGACTTCACCCGCGCACTGGAATTGTCGCCGGACGAGCCTTACGTCCTCAACTATCTTGGCTATTCCTGGACAGAGCAGAACAAGAACCTGCCCCGCGCCCGCCAGATGATCGAACGTGCGGTGGAGCAGCGGCCGAACGATGGCGCTGTCATCGACAGCCTCGGCTGGGTGGTGCTGCGCCAGGGGGATGTGGCCGGCGCCGTGAAACTGCTGCAACGCGCCGCCGAACTGCAACCGGTGGATGCCACGGTGAACCTGCATCTGGGCGATGCCTACTGGGCCGCCGGCCGCAAGCTGGAGGCGCAGTTCCAATGGCGGCGCTCGCTCAATCTCAGCCCGGAACCGGACGACGTTCCCCGTCTGGAAGCCAAGCTGCGCGAGAGCGAGATGGTGCTCGGCAATGTGCCGCCGTCCAAACCTACGCCCTGACGCGCGCCGACATGCTGCACGAGCCAGCCTGGGCCAAGGTCAATCTGTATCTGCAAATCGTCGGCAAGCGGACTGACGGATACCATTTGCTCGACAGCCTGGCGGTGTTTCCGGCTGTGGGGGACCGCCTGTCCGTCGCGCCTGATTCTGCGCTCTCTTTGGTGCTGACCGGCCCGTTCGGCGCCTCCCTGGTGGCTGAGCCAGACAATCTCGTGCTCCGCGCCGCCCGCGCGTTGCAGGCGCTATGTGCGACCAGTGCCGGCGCACGCATCGTGCTGGAAAAGCGCCTGCCCGTGGCCTCGGGCATCGGCGGCGGCTCGGCCGATGCGGCGGCGGCGTTGCGGCTGTTGTGCCGGCTCTGGAATGTCCGCCCCGATTCGCGGGATCTGGTGGCGATCGCGGCGAAATTGGGCGCCGATGTCCCGGTCTGTCTGCAATCCAGCCCTGCGCGGATGCAGGGCATCGGCGACGTCCTGGCGCCGGCGCCGGACCTTCCGGATGTTGGCTTGGTGCTGATCAACCCCGGTGTCGCGGTCTCCACGCCGGACGTGTTCCGTGCTCGCAGCGGCGGCATGTCGCCTGTTCCGGACCTCCCGGCCAGATGGCCCGACTCGGCCACCATGGCGCGGGACCTCGGAATGCTGCGCAACGACCTCGAACCGCCGGCTATCGGGCTGTGTCCTGTGATCGGCACGGTACTGGAAGCCCTGCGCGCGCAATCAGGCTGCCTATTGGCCCGCATGAGCGGATCGGGCGCCACATGCTTCGGATTGTTCGAAAGTCCGGCGGTCGCGTCCCACGCAGCCGTCAACCTTGCGCACTCGAATTGGTGGATTTGGGGCGGCGGCATGTCCACCATGACGGAACCGACATAGATGGGCTTGCCAGACCGGGGCTTCGCGCCCTAATCAATGCTTCCGTCGGATGGGGCGTCGCCAAGCGGTAAGGCAGCGGATTTTGATTCCGCCATGCGGAGGTTCGAATCCTCCCGCCCCAGCCAATCCACCTTGCCAGCAACCTGTCAGCGTGATGACGTTCCGTCCGCACCACAGGATTTGCTGCCATGTATCTGCGCCCGGCCTTCGTTGAAACCGACATCGACAAAATCGAAGCGCTGGTTCGCGCCCATCATTTTGGGGTTCTGGTCACGCAGGGCGCCAATGGGATGGACGCCTCTCACATCCCGTTCGCCGTGCAGCGTGACGGCGACACACTCGTTCTGTTGGGCCATCTGGCCAAGCCGAACAAACAATGCGCCCAGTTCACCGGCGGCGAGGCGCTCGCCATCTTCAGCGGGCCGCACGCCTATATCGCTCCGTCCTGGTATAAAACCCAGCCATCGGTGCCCACCTGGGACTACGTGGCGGTGCACGTGCACGGCACGCTGGAGCCGATGGACGATCATACCGACATGCTCGACCTGCTGGCCGCCGAGGACCCCGGCCAGTTTGATGTGCGCACCCTGACCGAGCGTTACCGCGACGCGATGTTCGCCGGCATCCGCTCGTTCCGTCTGGTGGCCACCCGCATCGAGGCGCAATGGAAAATGAGCCAGAACCGCAGCGTCGATGACCGCCTCGGCGTCATCGCGGCCCTGCGTGCACAGGGCCAGGACGACGTGGCGACGATCATCGCCGACATGTTGCCAGAAGGCGCCGCGTCAGCCGAAGCCTAGAAAGCCCGGCGTCTCGCTGATCGGGCGCTCTTTCGCCAGGCCCGCGATATCCGGCACCGGCCGGCTTGTGCGTGGATCGCCCGCGAGCACCGATTCGAGCGCCGCCGCCACCGCCAGCACCTGCGCATCACCGCCACGACGGCCGACGATCTGCAGACCGAACGGCATGCCGTTATGGTCACGCCCAACCGGCAGCGACAGCGCCGGGTGGCCGACCGTGGTGGGCGCATAGGCCAGCGCCAGCCAGTGGAAATAGGTGCGTGTCGGGGTGCCGTCGATCTCAGCCGGATACAATTCGCCCCACGGGCGGGGGCTGAGCGTGACGGCGGGCGTCAGCATCACGTCGTAGCGTTCGAAGAACGCCTGGAACCGCTGATACAGCACGGTCTGCTGCTTCATGGCCTGCACGATGTCCATCGCGCCATAGCCAAGGCCCTCGGCCACGTTGGCGCGCACGTTGGGGCCAACCTGATCGGGCGTGTCGCGCACCCGGTCGTGATGGCTGGCCAGGAATAGCATGGCGCGCAGCACCTCGAACGTCTCGTCCATGCCCGCGCAATCCGGCGTGGCGTCGTCAGCAACGGCAAACAGGTGGCGGAACAGGTTGGTTTTCTCGGCGAACACGTCGCGGATGTGGCGCTCGGTGGGGGCAAAGCCGAAATCGGGGCTCAACGCCACGCGCAGGCCAGCCAGATCCACGCGTGCCGGCACAGCGAAATCGGCCGCATTGCGCACGCGGCGTCCCTCGATGGTGGTCGCCAGCGGGTCCACCGCCGAATCTGCCGCAATGGTAGACAGCAGCAGGCACAGATCCGGCACCGTGCGCGCCATCGGCCCAAGCACCGGCAGGCAGGACCAGCCAAAGGCCCGCTTGTCGCTCGGCACCAGCCCCGGCGTCGGCCGGAAGCCGACGATGCCGGAATAGGCGGCCGGATTGCGCAGGCTGCCGCCGGTGTCCGACCCGGTGGCCAGTGGCACCATCCCGGTTGCCAGCGCGACGGCCGACCCACCGGAGGAACCAGCCGCTGACAGCGTCGGATTGAACGGATTGCCCGTGGCGCCATAGACGGCATTGCGGGTGTTGGCGCCGGCGCCCCATTCTGGCGTGTTGGTCTTGCCGGCGATAATGCCGCCCGCCTCGCGCACCAGTGACACGATCAACTGGTCCTTGGTCGGCACATGATCGGCGAACAGGGTGCTGCCATACGTGGTGCGCAGCCCCGCAACATCCTCAAGATCCTTGATGCCGACCGGGAGGCCGTGCAGCGCGCCAAGGGCATCGCCGCGCATGGTGGCGGCATCGGCGCCGGCTGCTGTCAGTCGGGCGCGCTCGAAGTCCCGCGCCACCATGGCATTGACGGCAGGATCGACGGCCAGGGTTCGCCCGATGCAGCTTTCCAGCAATTCGCTGGCCGAGAGTTTCTTGGCGCCGATCAAATGGCGGGCGGTGACGGCGTCGAGATCGCAGGGTTCCACGGGCAGCGGCCTTCTTGATGGGGGCAAGGGCAGGGCGCTGCACAAACAAAAACGCCACCACCAAAAGCTTGCGCTTTCAATGATGACGTTCGTGTTGCTCACGTGTCGTGTCAACCTGCTACGCGCTTTCCCCCGTGCAAGCTGGTTGGTGTATTTAGAAGCCCTCGCGCTCCAGGCGCTTGCGCTCCATCTTGCGGGCGCGGCGAACGGCCTCAGCCGCCTCGCGGGCGCGGCGCTCGGATGGCTTCTCAAAATGGCGGCGCAGTTTCATCTCGCGGAAGATGCCCTCGCGCTGCATCTTCTTCTTCAGCGCCTTGAGCGCCTGATCGACATTGTTGTCGCGTACTAGAACCTGCACTGCGCCGTCATCTCCTGTTGCACTGGCGCCCCACGACAATCGGGGGACGCGATTGAATCTCCAGCCTGAGCGCACCGATAGGGGCTGCGCTGCCGGAAGGCGCCGCGTATAACACGGCTATCGCTCGTCGCCAAAAGCTTTCGCGCACCTATATCGGGATGAGCTGATCGGAGAGTGCATGGCAATCCTGAAAATAGCCCGGATGGGGCATCCCGTACTGTTGCGTCGCGCCGAAACGGTGGAGGACCCGACCAGTCCAGAGATCCGCCGCCTGGTGGCGGACATGATCGAAACGATGGAGGACGCCGGCGGCGCCGGCCTTGCCGCGCCCCAAGTGCATGTGCCGCTGCGCCTGTTCGTCTTCCGCGTCACGGCCGCCCGAGCGGAGATCGACGAGGACGACGTGCCGATGGGCAACATGGCGGTCATCAACCCCGTCGTTGTGGCTGTCGGCGACGATATCCGTCTGCGCTGGGAGGGATGCCTGTCGATTCCCGGCCTGCGCGCCGCCGTTCCCCGGTCCTGGCGGATCCGCTACAGCGGCGTGGACACCGAGGGAAATCCAGTGGGCCGTGAGGTCACGGGGTTTCATGCCGGCGTTGTGCAGCATGAGAACGACCATTTGGACGGTGTGCTGTATCCTATGCGGATGAAGGATTTTTCGCTGTTCGGGTTCAATGAGGAACTGGCCCGCGCCGCGGAACAGGCAGGGAAGGCACGATGATGACCCTTTTTTCCGATGCGCCCGAACGCAGCGCTGAACGTGACGCTGCTCTCTCGGCTGTGCTCGAACTGGTGCCCGAGCACGGCTGGTCCATCGCCAGCCTGCAGCGGGCGCCCGGCTGCCCGTCCGATCTGGTGGTTCTGTTCCCAGGCGGCGCCACCGATTTGATCGAAGCCTATTGCGATCTGGCCGACCGCCAGATGCAGCAGGATGTAGATGCCGCCGATCTCACCGGCCTGGGGCTGACCAAGCGCGTGCGTGCCGCCATCGCCCTGCGTTTCACCCGCCAGGGCGCGCACCGCGAGGCCATCCGCCGCGCTGTCGCGCTGTTGATGCTGCCACAGAATATCGGCCTGGCGCTGCGCACCACGTCGCGCACCGTCGATCAGATCTGGTTCGCAGCCGGCGACCGCTCCTCCGATTTCAGCTGGTACACCAAGCGCGCCATTCTTGGCGCTATCTACCGGGCCACGTTCCTGTTCTGGCTGCGCGACCACGGCAGCGACAACAGCGCCACATTGGCGTTCCTGGACCGCAGGCTGTCCGGTATCGGCCGGTTCGGTCGGGCCAAGGCGCGCCTTGGAACAATGACGGCCCGTTTCAGCCGGTCCAGCGACGAAGCGCATGGCGGATCAAAATAACGTGAGCGATTAAGGATAAGGTCAGCATCGGCGTGATAGGATGCCACGATGCCAGATATCAAAATCGTCCATACCACTCAGTATCGCTATGACAATCCGGTGCGTTTCACCACGCACCGGCTGATGCTCCGCCCGCGCGACAGCCATGATCTGGTGCTGTCTGACGCAGTGCTCGGCATCACGCCGCCCGCCGAGATCCTGCGTTGGGCGCATGACGTATTCGGAAATTCGATCTGCTATCTCGAATTCGGTGACGTGACCAGCGACACCCTGCGCATCGTCTCCACGCTGGAATTGCGCCACTTTCCCTCTGGATTGGGCCAACCAGAGGCCACAATCGACCCCGGGGCCGAGACCTATCCGTTTAAATACGATCCCACTGAATTTCCCGACCTGGCAAGCTGCCTTGAGCGCCATTACCCCGATCCGGACGGCGTGATTGATGCATGGGCCGCAAAATTCGTCCCGCTTGAGGGCAGCATCCGCACGATCGATCTCCTGACATCCATGACCACTGCCATTCAGGCCCATTTCACCTATGCCGGCCGAGAGGCGGAGGGCACCAATTCGCCGGTGTCCACATTGCAAACCGGAACCGGCGCCTGCCGGGACCTGGCGTTGCTGATGATGGAAGGGGTGCGCTCGCTGGGCTTCGCGGCCCGCTTTGTCAGCGGATACCTCTACGACGCGACCTTGGAACGCCCGGATGGCGATGAGGTGGACACCATGGTTGGCGGTGGCGCCACGCATGCTTGGTGCTCTGTCTACCTCCCTGGTGCCGGATGGGTGGAGTTCGATCCAACCAACGGCCTCATGGCAGGGCGCAACCTGATAAGAGTGTGCTCGGCACGCACGCCCGAACAGGCCATTCCCGTCGCGGGCAGCTATATCGGCAAGCCAACGGACTTCAACGGTCTTGTGGTCGACGTGGCAATCATGGTGCACAGAAAGCTGCCAGAGCTTCCTGCGGTGTCGGCGTCGCCCGAAACTGCGCCGTCCGAAATTGCGCCGATCACGGAGGCTCACCTGGGCGCTGAAGCGGTTCCCGCCGCGCACGAGCCCCTTGCCGTGCGCTAACCATTTATCAATCTCTTGCTGACACATTCAGGCCGAACAGAGAGGGCAGGGTGCGATGGCGGATGTGGAGGATCGCGATGCGACAACACAGGGATTGTCAGCACCGCGTGCGGTATTCACCCCGGTAACCACGGACCGCCGTAGAGCGGGACGCGCCCAGTTCGCCAGCCCCGGGCTCATTCCCTTGCTGCGAAATCCAACCCCGTCGGGTGCGGAAGCCAACGCCCTGCAGTGCAAAACAGCGTGCAAAACTTTCCAGATTCCAGGGGTAAACAGCGTCCAATA
>JBBART010000031.1:0-36754 GCA_040399685.1 Acetobacteraceae bacterium | reverse complement strand
AACTGGAAACTTTTGGACGCTGTTACCTGGAAACTTTTCGACGCTGTTTGACACCAGGTAGACGGCCTCAACCTTCAGGGTCTTCATGAAGCTCTCCGCCTTGGCATTATCATACGGGTTGCCTCGTCGGCTCATCGATCCGACCAGCCCATGGGCCGCCAGCAGCACGCGGTAGACCTCCGACGCGTACTGCGAACCGCGGTCGGAGTGGTGGATGCAGCCCTGGCCAGGATTGCGCGTTCTGATCGCTGCCTTTAGCGCGGCAACGGCGATGCGGGCGTCCATCGAACGGCTGATCGCGTAGCCAACGACTTTGCGCGACCACGCGTCGAGGATGACGGCCAGATAGACGAAGCCGCCAGGGATGCCGATGTAGGTCAGGTCGGCGACCCACAACTGGTTGGGTCGATCGAGCACGACGGCCTTGGTCAGGTTCGGGAAAATCGGTCCGGCGTGCTCGCTGTTGGTCGTGACCACGTAGCGTCGCCGCCGCTTGGGCTGCAGATCGTGTTCTCGCATCAGGCGACGAAGCTTCTTGCCGTTCACCACAATGCCCTGCTGGCGCAGCGCAGCGCCCACGCGACGGTAGCCATAGCATTCGAACTCGTCGCAGATCGCGGCGATGCTTGCGAGGATTGGGCCGGTATTGAGCATTACGGGCGCAGCATCGTAGAAGGTCGATCGCGAGAGGCCCATCAACTCGCACCCCCTGCTGACGGTGACGCCGATGGCCCTGTGACGACGGAGGTGGCCGCGCTTTTCGGCCGGGGAGCATGTTTCAAAGCCCCCTTTAGCAGATCGAGTTCGAGCGCCTGCTTGCCAACCAGACGCTCGAGCGCCGCAATCCGGGCCTCGTATTCCTGAATGAGATCCGCTGCCTGAACGTCTTCGTCCAAGGCGCCAGTCTCGAATTTTCCGACCCAGATCCGGAACAGCTGGCGTGAGATATCGTGTCGCTGCGACAGGCCGTGCAGTGTCTCTCCCGAGATGAACTCTTCGGCGACCTGCCGCTTGAACGCTGCGCTGTGGGATCGGTGCTTCGTCATGGCTTCCATCCTCTGGAAATCCAGCCGAGGGGGGCAATTCAAATCGCCCAATCTGTCCACTCCCAGGGGCGCACTCCAGAATCTGGAAACTTTTCGACGCTGTTTGACACCAGGGCCACCTCTCTCCTCTCACCAGCACGCATTTTCCGGCGAGATCCGACAATTTCATCTGTTCCATTCCATGTCCTGCACGCTTGCGTCTCATGAAAGATAATGCAATGTATAAAATATAAAAAAAGGAGGAGAACGTCATGAGCGTTCTTCCACGCCTGGAGGACGTTTGTGTTTCACCAGCCAAGCAAGGCCCGGTGGCTCCGCTTCTTTCCGTCGAGAACCTGAGGGTCGAGTTCGCCACCAGTCGCGGCAAACTCCGCGCTGTGGATGGCGTGAGCTGGTCTGTCCTCCAGGGCGAGACGCTGGCCCTGGTGGGCGAAAGTGGCTGCGGCAAGTCCGTATCGGCGCTTGCCGTCATGCGCCTGCTCACAAAGGGCGTGGGCCGGGTCACCAGCGGGCGCGTGATGTTCCAGGGCCGCAACTTGCTCGACCTGTCCGAAGGCGAGATGCGCGGCGTCCGTGGCCGCGAAATATCAATGATCTTTCAGGAGCCGATGACGAGCCTGAACCCCGTGCTCACCATCGGGATGCAGATCGCCGAGCCGCTGACGATCCACCTCGGCATGACCAACGCTCAGGCCCGCGCACGCTCAGTCGAAATGCTGGGATTGGTCGGCATCGCCGACGCAGAGCGGCGTCTCGGCCAGTATCCGCATCAGTTTTCGGGCGGCATGCGCCAGCGCGTGATGATCGCCATCGGCCTCGCCTGCAATCCGCGCCTGATCATCGCAGACGAGCCCACCACCGCGCTCGACGTCACCATTCAGGCACAGATCCTGGAGCTGATGAAGGATCTATCGCGACGCCTTGGCATCACGCTGGTGATCATCACGCACAACCTGGGCGTCGTGGCCCGCTACGCTGACCGTCTCGCCGTCATGTATGCGGGCCGTATCGTGGAGCAGGGCAGGGCGGCGGAGGTCTTCCGGGCGCCGCGTCATCCCTATACCGTGGGCCTGCTGCGCTCCGTGCCGCGACTGGACGAGGCGCGGCTCGGCCGGCTGGAGACCATCGAAGGCCTGCCGCCGAGCCTGTTCAGCCCGCCCACCGGCTGCCGCTTCGCCAAGCGCTGCCGCTGGCGTCAGGACGTGTGCGAGACCAATCCACCCTTGCGCGACCTCGGCGACGACCATTGGTCGGCCTGCCATTTCGCGGAGGCAATGTCGCCAGCCCCTGAGCCCCAGGCGAGAGAGGTGGCACTCCACAGGATCGAGGCCGATGCGCCGCTGGTCGAGCTCCGCGGCCTGACCAAGCATTTCGACGTAAGGCTTCCTGGGTTCTTCGGCGAGAAGGCGGTGGTCCGCGCGGCTGAGGACGTGACCTTCTCCATCGGCCGGGGCGAGACGCTCGGCCTGGTTGGCGAGAGTGGTTGCGGCAAGACAACGGTGGGCCGCCTCGTGCTGCGCCTTGAGGATCCGACGGCCGGGCAGATCATCTTCGACGGCGAGGACCTCGCCACCGCTTCGGCCAGTCGGATGCGGGCGCTGCGCACGCGCATCCAAGTCATCTTCCAGGACCCCTTCAGCTCGCTCAATCCGCGGATGACCGTCGGTGACACCATCGCCGAACCCCTGCGCAAGCGGCTGGGCTTCAGCCGGCCCGCCGCACGCGACCGCGTGGCTGCGTTGCTCGACCAGGTTGGCCTGCTACGCGACATGACCGAGCGCTATCCGCATCAGCTCTCGGGCGGGCAGCGGCAGCGCGTCGGCATCGCGCGTGCCCTGGCCATGGAGCCGGACTTCATCGTCTGCGACGAGCCCGTCTCGGCGCTGGACGTTTCCATCCAGGGCCAGATCGTCAACCTGCTCTCCGAACTCCAGCAGAAGCTTGGCATCGCCTACCTTTTCATCGCGCACGACCTCGCGGTGGTGCGCCACCTCTCGCATCGCATCGTCGTCATGTATCTCGGGCGGGTGATGGAGATCGCGGACCGCGATGCGCTCTATGCGCAACCTTTGCATCCCTACACGCAGGCCCTGCTCGACGCGGCGCCCATCCCCGACCCCGCTGTCGAACGGGCGCGGTCGCCGCGTGCGTTGGGCGGCGAGTTGCCCTCGCCACTGTTCCCGCCCACCGGCTGCGTCTTCCACACGCGCTGCCCGATGGCTGGCCCCGTCTGCACGCAGACCGTGCCCGCCCTGCGTGAGATCCACCCCGGTCACATGGCAGCCTGCATCAAGCTTTGAGGAGGAGCGCAGAATGATCCGCTACGCCGCCCGCCGCATCGCGCTGATGGTGCCCACGCTGCTCGGCGTGGCGTTTCTTACCTTCTTCATGCTCCGGGTCATTCCGGGCGACATCGTCGAGGTCAAGCTGCGCGCCGACGGTGGCCACGTGACCGAGGAGATCCTCCACCGCGAGCGCGCGCGGCTTGGACTGGACCAGCCCTTGCCCGTGCAGTTCGGTGAATGGATGAAGGGGCTCGTCACCCTCGACCTTGGCAATTCCATGTGGACCGGCCGTCCCGTGAAGGAGGAGATCGGCGCCCGCATCGGCCTGACGCTGCAGGTCGCGGTCATGGCGGCGATCATCTCGGTGCTCATCGCGATACCGCTCGGAACGATATCGGCTTTGTTCCGCGACACCTGGGTCGACTACGTGGTGCGCATCTTCACCATTGCGGGCCTCGCCGTGCCCTCCTTCTGGCTCGGCATGATGACGATCCTCATGCTGCTGACGGTATTTCACTGGTCGCCGCCGGTCACATACACCTCGTTCTTCGATGACCCGTTGCAGAACATGGCGCAGCTGATATGGCCCGCGCTGGCCGTGGGCTATCGCTACGCTGCCGTCGTGGCCCGGATGGTGCGCTCCTCCATCGTTGAGGTGATGCGCGAAGACTACATCCGCACCGCGCGCGCCAAGGGCGTCTTTGAGCGGCTTGTGGTGTCGCGTCACGCGATGCGCAACGCGCTGTTGCCAGCCATCACCGTCATCGGCCTGGAATTCGCCTTCCTCGTCGGCGGTTTGGTCGTCACCGAGCAGGTGTTCAACCTCAATGGCATCGGCCGCCTCTTCGTCGAGGCAATATCGCGCAACGATTTCGTGCTGATCCAGGCGCTGGTGATGCTGCTGGCCCTGGTCTTCGTCTCCATGAACCTGGTGATCGACATGCTCTACGGCGTGCTCGACCCCCGGGTTCGATACGGCTGAGGGAGGCAACGATGTCCGTCACTGTCCGTGCGGTGCCTGCCTCGGCTCCGCTGCGCCGCCGCAATCCCGTGCTCGCCTTCATCGTCGCGCAGCCGCTCGGCGCCGCGGGCCTGCTCGTGATCCTGGCCATGGGGACGGCCGCGATATTCGCTGCGGTGATCGCCCCGTACGACCCCGAGGCGATCGACTTCCTCGCCATGCTGCAGCCACCGTCCTGGGCGCACCCCTTCGGGACCGACGCCTTCGGCCGCGATATCCTGACGCGCATCATCTACGGCGCGCGCACGGCGCTCACCATCGGCTTCTTCTCCTCCTTCCTGGGCTGCACGCTGGGTGGGCTGCTCGGCACCGCCTCGGCCTATTTCGGCGGCGTGGTGGATCTCGTCATCCAGCGCTTCGTGGACGTGATCCTCTCCTTCCCCATCATCGTGCTCGCGCTGGTCGTCCTGGCGGTGATGGGCAAGACCTCGGTGGGCGGCATCGACGTCAACCTGATCTTCGCCATCGCTATCCCCATCATCCCACGGGCGGCGCGGGTCATCCGCGCGGCGGCGCTGTCGGTGCGCGCGATGCCCTACATGGATGCGGCGCGAGCAGGGGGGTACTCCTCTGGCTACATCATCCTGCGCCATATGGCGCCGAATGTACTCGCCCCCTTTCTGATCCTGCTGACGGCCTATGTGGCGCAGGCGATCCTCCTTGAGGCGTCGCTGTCCTTCCTGGGCCTGGGCGTCTCCGAGCCAAAGCCAGCCTGGGGGCTGATGCTCGCGGGCGACAGCTCGAATTTCTACCGGGAAGCCCCCTGGATGATCCTGTTCCCAGGCCTTGCCATTTCGCTTGCGGTCTTCGCCTTCAACCTCTTCGGCGATTCCCTGCGCGATTGGTTCGACCCCAAGTTCCACAGCTGAATCAAAAACAAAAAAACCCGAGGGAGTCCGATCATGACCAGACAAGATGTTTCCCGGCGCGCGGTGCTCACCATTCTCGGCCTCGGTGCCCTGCCCAACGCGGTCCTGGCGCAAGGCACGCCGCAGCGCGGCGGCACGCTGACCTTTGCCGTCGCCGCCGAGCCGCCGACCTACGACCTGCACCAGACCAGCACGTTCGCCGTGATGCACCGCGTCGCGCCGCATTACTCCACGCTGCTCTGCTACGAACCGGGCAATTATCCGAACATCGTGGGAGACGTCGCAACGAGCTGGGAAATCGCCCCCGATCTGCTGACCTACACCTTCCGCCTGCGCCCGAACGTGCGCTTCCATGACGGCACGATCCTCACCTCCGAGGATGTGCGGGCCAGCTACCAGCGTATGGTGACGCCCGTGCCGCCCGTGACGTCGAACCGGCAACCAGCCTTCGAGCAGATCGCTTCTATCGAGACGCCCGATCCGCTGACGGTGGTCTTCCGGATGAAGCAGGTGGATGCCTCCATCCTCGACACCTTCGCCTCGCCCTGGAACTCCATCTTCAGCGCGGCCCGGCTGGCGCAGGATCCGAATTTTCCGGTCCGCAACATCATGGGTACCGGCCCTTTCCGCTTCGTCGAGCATGTTGCCGGCTCGCATTGGGTGGGCCAGCGCTTCGATGGTTATTTCCGCGAGGGGCGCCCCTATCTCGACGGCTTCCGTGCCATCACCATGTCGCCCTCGGCCATGGTGAACGCGCTGTCCGGACGGCAGATCATGGCGGAATTCCGCGGCTTCACGCCCAATGAACGCGACCTGATCGTGCGCGCTCTGGGCGACGAGGCGCGGGTGCAGGAAAGCAGCTGGATGCTGCACATGATCATGACCATCAACAACGAGAAGCCGCCCTTCAACGACGCGCGGGTCCGCCGCGCCCTCTCTCTGGCGCTGGATCGCTGGGGTGGTTCGGCCTCGCTGAAGCGCATCTCCCAGCTGGGCGAGGTCGGCGGCATGGTCCGGCCGGGCAGCGAATGGTCCGCCACCCCGGCCGAGATGGAGAAATGGCCAGGCTATGGTCGCAACATGGCGGCCAACCGCGCCGAGGCGCGGCGTCTGCTGAAGGAAGCGGGCGTCGAGAACCTCACCCTGACGCTGATGAACCGCAACCACCAGCCTTACGTCACGGCGGGCATCTTCGTCGTGGACCAGCTGCGCCAGATCGGTGTGCGCGCGGAGCACCAGCAGGTTGAACTCGCCGCCTGGTACGCCGCCCAGGGCAGCGGCAATTTCGAGGTCATGATCGACAGCTTCACCCAGTTCAGCGATGACCCGACCAATGTGCTGGTGAAGTACATCTCCTTTGACCGTGCGGAAATCGCGGTCGCCCGCGCCACCGACCGGGAGCTGGACGCCCTGTTCGATGCGCAGGCCAAGGAGATCGACAAGGCAAAACGCAAGCAGATCGTCCGTCAGTTCGAGGCGCGTGCGATGGCCGAGGCGCATGCGGTGCCAATCCTGTGGTGGCAGCGCATCGCTGTGATGAACAGTCGAGTCCGGGGCTGGTCAATGGCCCCCACGCACATGATCTACCAGGATCTGCGCGATGTCTGGCTTGCCCCGGAAAAGAGCTGACACGGTAGTGCTATTGCGCAGCGGTCCGGTCGGCGAAGTCGGTTCGCAGATTGTTCCAGCCGCTCTGGATGTGCGCGACCAGGACCTCGCGGACGGGCGTGATGGATACCTCCGCAATGATCCGCTCCCGCAGGAGCTCGGCCGCCTGCCTCCGATCCCAGCACTCCACGCCAACGGAGCCGCCGTATGACAGATCTGTTCCGCCCCTACTCGGGTGTTCGCATCCTTGATATGACGCATGATCTCGGTCGCTACGCGACGCGCCTCTTCGCCGATCTCGGCGCCGAGGTGACCCGGATCGAACCGCCCGGCGGCCTGCCCGACCGTGTGCGCGACACGGCTGCACGTCCCGGCGGGGCAGAGGCCTTCGCCTTCTTCAACGCCAGCAAGCAGAGCCTGGTGCTCGACCTGGCGACAGATGTGGGGCGCGCCCGCCTTGCCGACCTCGTCCGTGAAGCCGAGATCGTGGTGCTGGAACGTGGCGGGCCACTCAGCGCCACGGACATTCCCTGGTTGCGCGGGCTGAACCCGATATCCGTGATCGCGTTCGTCTCGCCCTATGGGCTGGGCGGCCCGTTGGAGAACGTACCGGCGTCGGACCTGACGCTCCAGGCGGCCGGTGGCCTTGCGTGGATGACCGGTCGCGGCGACGAGCCGCCGTTGCGCCTGCCGGGCGGGCAATCCGCGATGATCTGCTCGGTCTATGCGGGCGTCGTGATCGCTGTTTCGCTGCTCGATGCGGAAACGCACGGCCGTGGCCACATCATCGACATCTCCGCCCATGAATGCATTGTGCATTCTTTGCAGAACGCCATCCAGGTCTGGGATCTGGAGCGTCGCGTCTCGCACCGGGCGGGCGAGGGGACACGAGATGCGAGCGAGAACATCTACGCTTGCCGAGATGGCCATGTCTTTCTCGCCTCGCCACCCACCACCGGCGTCTCCTGGACGTCGCTGATGGCCTGGATGGACGAAGCGAACCATCCCTCCTTCACGTTGTTCAGCGACAAGAAGTGGCTCAGCCGCCCCTATCGCTCCACGCCCGAGGCGCGCGCGGAGTTCCAGCCGATCTTCGAGGCCTTCGCCCGGGACTTCACCCGCAAGGAACTGATCGAGAACGCGCTGAAGCGCCGCATCGTCATGGCCCCCGTCGCCCGGCTGCGCGATGTGCTCGACGACGAGCAACTCGCCTGGCGCGACTACTTCGTGCCGATGGGCGAGGGCGGCGCGCGCTTCCCTGGTGCGCCTTACAAGCTCTCGGAACCGGTCTGGTCGGTCTCGCCCGCCCCCGCCCTCGGGCAGAACACGATCTAGGAGGCAGAAGCCATGAAACCCGACTTCCTCAAAGGCATCCGCTTTACCGACCTGACCTGGGCGGGCGCGGGGCCCTTCGGCACCAAGGTGTTTTCCGACCTCGGCGCGGAGGTTCTCAAGATCGAGAGCATGTCACGGCCCGACCCGGTGCGCCGTGGCGGGCCGTTCCGGGACGGCATCCCCGGCACCAATCGCAGCGGCTACTTCGCCTCGCGCAATACGGGCAAGAAGTCGATCTCGCTCGATCTGAAGAGCCCGGAGGGCCATGCGATCGTGCTGGATCTCATCGCGCAGTCCGATGTGGTGAGCAACAATTTCGGCCCCGGTGCGATGGAACGGCTCGGCCTCACCTATGACGAGGTGCGCGCCGTGAAGCCCGACATCATCTACCTCTCCATGCCGATGTATGGCGAGGCGGGGCCGCTCTCCAACCTGCTCGGCGTGGGCATGACGATCGCCGCCGTCACCGGCATGATGTGGATGACGGGCTACGGCAATGGCGAGAAGCCGCTCGGCCCCGGCACGCACTACCCCGACCACGCGGCCAACCCCTACCACGCGGCCTTCGCCGTGCTGGCCGCACTCCGCCATCGGCGCCACACAAGGCGGGGCATGAAGATCGACCTCAGTCAGGTCGAGTCGACCGCCAATTTCGTGGGGGCGTCGCTCTTCGAAGCCTCGCGGGCCAATGCCGAGCCCGAGCACCCAGGCAACCGCTCGCGCTGTGATGCTCCGCATAACGTCTTCCGGTGCCAGGGCGAGGATGACTGGTGCGCCGTTGCCGTGGAGGCCGATGGCGAATGGCACGCGCTGGCCGTGGCCATCGGGCGGCAGGATCTGGCCGGGCGGGCCGATCTTCGCGCCGCTGCCGGCCGCCTGCTCGCGCGCGATGAGCTGGAGGTCGCGGTCGGCGCCTGGTGCGCAGGCCGCTTCGCCACGGAGGCAGCCGGCATCCTGCAGAACGCCGGGGTGCCTGCGGCGCGCGTCGCCTCGTCCCGCGACCTGGTGGAGGACGACCCGCAACTCGCCACGCGGGACTACTGGCAGCATCTGGACCATCCGGAAATGGGGCCCGCGCTCTTCACCTCGCCGCCCTTCCGCATCGACGGTGAGCGGGTCGAACTCGCACGTCCTCCGCTTTTCGGGGAACACACAGAAGAGATTCTCAGCGGCCTGCTGGGCATGAAGCACGAAGAAATCGCGGCTCTCGCGGAGAGGAAGATCTTAGCATGAACCATGTACAGCCTGACTATGCCCTCAAGCATCCAAGCCCGCGCAACAAACGCGCGGCAGCGGTGGTCGGCATCGGCCACACCGACTGGGTGGGCGACTGGGCCCGCTGTCGCAATGGCGAGCAGCCGGCCGATTCCTACGGCTATGGGATTCGTGCTTTCAACAACGCGCTGAAAGACGCCGGCATCTCACGCGACGAAGTGGACGGCCTGATCGCGGGACCAACCACCGCCTATGAGCGCATGGGGGAGCTGACAGGCATCAACCCGCGTTGGGGTTGCCAGGCCGATGCCGTTCTGGCCGTGGCGCAGGCGGTCATGGCGATCGAGGCGGGGTATGCCGAGGTGGTGGCGCTCGTCTATGGCAATGACCAGCGCAGCGTGGGCACCCAGTATGGCGGTCCGGAGGCGATGGGCGGCAGCGCCTTTCTCTCCTACGTCTACCACTCCCCTTGGGGCATGACCTCGCAGGGCGCGCTCTATGCCCTTACGCTGCAAAGCTACAAGCATGCGCGCGGCTTCACCGAGAGGGAGATGGGCGAGGTTGCGGTCGCGCAGCGCGGCTGGTCCTCGATGAATCCAAACGCGATCATGCGCAAGCGCATCTCGATCGAGGACTACATGGCGTCCCCCTTGGTCTGTGAGCCGCTGCATCTGTTCGACTATTGCCTCATCAACGACGGCGGCGTGGCGATCATCATCGCCGAGGCGGAGCGCGCAAAACGCATGACGGACCGGCCGGTCTTCATCGAGGGGATCGGCCGCTTCGACCTCAATCGCGGCGCCACCAGCCTGGAGCCGCGCATCGACGATTTCTATCTTCCGGCGCAGCAGGCGGCGGCGGCGCAGTCCTATGCGCTGTCCGGGCTGGGGCCGAAGGACATGGATGTCCTCCAGGTCTACGACAGCTTCTCCGTGCATGTGCCGCTGGCTCTGGAGGGTTACGGCTATTGCGATGTTGGCGATGCGGGGAAATTCCTGCGCGAGCAGGGTATCGGTCCGGGGCAGCGGCAGCCGGTGAACACTGGCGGTGGGCATCTGTCGGAAACCTACATGCAGGGCTGGGCGCATCAGATCGAATGCGTGCGGCAGGTGCGTGGCGAATGCGGGGAGCGTCAGGTCGCGGATGCGCGGCACGCCCACTACACCTCGGACGTTGCGGGCAAGTGCTTCTCGATCATCTACGGCCGATGAAGAAGGGTTGACGAACATGAACGCAATCGATGTCAAAACCCCGCCGCCCGTGATGGGCCTCTATGACAAGCCGATGTGGGAGAGCATCTCGGCGCGGGCGATGCGCCTGCAGCGGTGCCGCGCCTGTTCGGGTTGGCAATATCCGCCAGGACCGTCATGCCCGCAATGCCTGTCATGCGACCTCGAATGGAAGGAGATTTCGGGCAAGGGAAAGATCCTCTCCTGGGTGGTGTTCCACCGGAAATACCTGGCCGCCTACCCGGCGCCGTATAATTGCGTTGCCGTGCGCCTCGAAGAGGGGCCGACGATGATCAGCAACCTGACTGGCGACATGCCGGGGGATGATTCCATCGGCCAGGGAGTCGCGATGGTATACGTGGAGATGCAGGATGGCTTTGTCCTGCCGCGCTTTCAACGGCTGGACCGCTCACCCAGGTAAGTCTTCGCTGAATCCGAAAATCGATCACCGGGTGGCCCATTCCACCCGGTGATCGATGTGCCGGTATTGCCGGAGGATTTACGGTTGTTGCTGTGCAAATCGCAGAATCGTCCATGAGGCGGGTGGCAGGAGTGCCGTGATTTTGGCGTCCGTCACCGTGACCCCCGCCAGCGGCATGGGAGCGATCCGGTCCGGCGCGCTTTTGGAGTTCACGGCTTTCAGATCGTCATCATGCAGTGTGACGGCTTCCACCAGCAAAAGGCCGGAAAAGCTGCGTGCTTCGACGCTGAGGTGCATCGGGCCTTCGAGATCGCGGTTCAGGGCGAACAGCGTGAGCCCACCATTGCCGTCATGCACGGCCGAAAGCTTGAGATATGGCACGCCGCTCATGGGTGTGCGGTATTCGTCATCCATGCCGGCAGGATCGAAATACTCGGTGTCGTAGGTATCACAGACGATCTTCGTCCGAAGCACCTCGCCATGTCCGAAATTGCTGAAGTGCTTGAACGGCCAGAATATCGTCTGGCGCCAGGCCGGGCCGCCGGTCTCGGTCATGATTGGGCCGATAACGTTGACCAACTGTGCAAGGCAGGCGCAGCGTACGCGATCTGCGTGATTGAGCAACGAAATAACGGCGCCGCCAAATGCCAGCGCGTCTTGCATGTCGTAGATTTCCTCCAGGATCGGCGGCGCCACCGGCCAGCCGGGCAGGATGCGTGACTCACGCGGGCGGCGGGTGCGATACCAGACGTTCCACTCATCAAAGCTCAGCATGATGCGTTTGCTGGACCGTTTGCGAGCGGCGACCGCATCGGCAATCGCCACCACCTCCTCGATGAAGTTGTCCATCAAATCAGGACTCGCCAGAAAGGCCGGCGTGTCATCGGCGTAGTTGTTGAGGTAGGTGTGCAGGCTGATCCACTCGACATCGTTGAACGTGTGCTCCAGCACGCGGTCTTCCCAGGTGCCGAACGTGGGCATCTTCCGGCCGGAGGAGCCGCAGGCGGCAAGTTCGATGGTGCTGTCGACCCAGCGCATGATCTTGGCGGCTTCCTGTGCCACCCGGCCATATTCGTCGGCCGTGCGCGCACAGGTCTGCCAGGGGCCGTCCATCTCGTTGCCCAAGCACCAGAATTTCACATCATGCGGCTTGTCCCAGCCGTGCTTGCGGCGCAGTTCGGAGTAATGGGTGCCGCCTGGATGATTGCAATATTCGATGAAGTAGCCGGCATCCTGTGGCCCGCGTGTGCCGAGATTGACGGCGAGCATCGGCTCTATCTTGGCGTCGCGGCACCAGTCGATAAACTCGTTGGTGCCGAAGCTGTTCGGTTCCGTGGAAAACCAGGCGTAATCCAGGCGTGCCGGGCGGTCCGCAACCGGCCCTACGCCATCTTCCCAGTTGTAGCCTGAAACAAAATTGCCGCCGGGATAGCGCATGATGGTGGGCGCGAGTTCGCGCACCAACTCCATAACGTCCTGGCGGAAGCCTTTTGCGTCCGCGGTCGGGTGGCCCGGCTCATAGATGCCGCCATAGACGCAGCGACCGAGATGCTCGATGAAGGCGCCAAACAGGCGCGGATCGGTTTGGCCGATGGTGAAGTCACGGTCCAGCAGGACGGTCGCCTTACGCATGATATGTCTCCGGAAAAGAAAGTCCGCGCCCCCTGCAACGAGGGCGCGGTTTTGATCAGCGGCCGCGCAACAGCCCGATGCTGCGTTCCTGGGCGGCGTCGGCAGCCTGTTCGGCGGTTTTGCGGGAGTTGATGATGTTGGCGACCTCTTCGCCAATCATGTTTTGGAATGCGAATTGCCGGCGAACCTCGTGCGGCAGCGCCTTACCGAATGTGGGGATATCAACCACGTATTGGCGCAGCGGCAGCTTGCTGTATTCCGCCATCAGCGATTGCCGTGCCGGCAAGTGTCCGCCGCCACGGGCCCAGTCGAAATTGTGATCCCACAGAAACTTCATGAAGATCAGCGCGGCCTTGCGATTGGCCGGCGTGGTGCCGCCCTTTGGCAGAACCCAGCTGTGGTTGTCCGTCCACACTGATTTCGTCTGAAACAGGTTGGGGAACACCCGCGTCGTGTAGCCTTCCGCAAGCCCGCTGCCGGGCTTGGCCGACGCTGCGAGGAAGTCGTCGATCCGCCAGGTGCCGGTCATGTAGACGGCGCCGGCGCCGTTCATGAAGCCGCCCAGCGCGCCGGAGCCGTCCAATCCCCTGGTGATATAGTCACCCTTTGCCAACGCCTCAAAGGCGCGAAAGGCGTTGAGCGAGGCAGGCGTTCTGAAATCGGCCTTCTCGAAACCGTTCGGGAAAATGCTGCCGCCCTGGTCGTACAGCCAGGAGTAATAGCCGCGCCCGCCATTGGCGAAGTCGCCGGGCCCGGAGGTGGCGATAATAACGTATGGTTTGCCGGTTTTTTCTTTCATCTGCTTGGCCTGGGCTATCATTTCATCGACGGTCTTTGGCACCAAGGGCTGGCCGTCGGTGTCGACCAGGCCGGCCTTCTTGAACAGGCCGATGTTGAAGTGCCACAGCCAGGAATGGGTGTCCCATGGCATCGCGTAGATCTTGCCGCCGACCGTGACGCCGGCGCGCGCATTGGGAGTAAAGTCGGCGGCATCGATGCCGGCTTCCTTCAGAACGGGATCCAGTTCCTCGATATAGCGCGTGTAGTCGCCGATCTGTGCTGTGTGCATCACGGCAATCGCTGGGATGTCGTGTGCCGCGATACGGGCATTGAGCTGTTGGTAGTAAGGGCCCCATTCGATGATCTGGGGCTTGACCAAGATGTTGTCTTTGTTCGTCGCGTTGAACAGATTGACCAGCGTTGTCATCACGCCGCATTCGCCGCGCGCGGTTGCCACATCCTGCGAGGTTCCATAGTCACCTTCGCAGGCGCCGAAGAAGCGGGCAAACGTGATTTCGGTCTTGGGCTGTGCGGCGGCGGGGCTGGCGAGCAAGGCCATCATGGCCGCCCCGGCCAAGGGAAGAAGGGCGCGTCTCAACATCATCATGTCCTCCAGATTATTTTTGTTGTTTTTGGATGGTCACTTCGAGCCGCCACCGGCCACCGCACTGACGATGTATCGCTGGAAGAACAGGTAAAGAATAAGAACCGGCATGCCTGCGAACACGGCCTGGGCCATCAGGAAGCCGATACCTTCGGTCTGTGCGAAGTTGGTCTGCATTGAGGCAAGACCGATGGTGAGGGTGTACATCTCAGGTTTTGTGGCAGACACCAGTGGCCAGAAATATTCGTTCCATGCATGCAGGAACGTATAAATACCCAAAGTAACCTGGGCCGGCACGGACAGCGGCAGAACGATGCACCAGAAAATCTTGAAACGTGAGGCGCGATCCAGCAACGCCGCTTCCTCGATTTCCGGAGATATTGCACGGAAATACTGCGTCATCAGCAAAACCCCGAACGGAAATGCAAGACGGGGCATGATAAGGGCGGCATACGAATTGTGCAGTTCGACAGACGCGACCATCGTATGCAGTGGTACGATGATGGCCTGTTCCGGCACGGCCAGGGCCGCAAGCACGATCACAAACAGGATGTTGCGGCCAGGGAAGTTGGTGCGCGCGAACCCGTATCCGGCGAGTGATGCTATGATCAGGGTCAGCACGGTCTGCCCGATGGCCACAATCGCGCTGTTCAGCATCCAGCCAAAAACCGAGCTTGCCGCGAGGATATCGAAGTAGTTCTTCAGCGTGAACGGGGCCGAAAAAATGCCGCCGGTGCTGTGCATCAGCACCTCGTTCGGTTTGAACGACAGGCCCACCACCCAGATGATCGGCGCGATCCAGATCGCCGCGAGTGCAGCAACAGCGACGAACATCATTCGGTCCGTGAGCGCGCGCCCGCGACGATAGGTTTCCATCGGTCAGCCTTCCCGCTTTCGGCCTGCCCAGGTTTGGGCCAGCGCACCGAGCACCATCAGCACGAACAGCACCTGCGATGCGGCGGCGGCAAATCCAAGCTGAAGATCACGGAAGCCAGACTCGTAGATGAACTGGACCATCGGGCGAGACATGTTGTTCGGGCCACCGCCCGTGATCAGAAGAGCCTGACCGAAGAGTTGGAATTGCATAATCACTTCCAGAACCGCCACCACTAGTACAGTGCGCCGGATCGACGGAAGCGTGATCGACAGCAGCGTGCGCGTGCGCAATGCATTGTCGAGGGCTGCCGCTTCATACAGATCGGCCGGGATCTGCTGCAGGGCGGCGAGGAACAATGTCATTGGCAGGCCAATGATCCACCACACCGTCACCACCGCAATCGCAGGCAGGGCCCAGGTCTCGCTGGTGACAAGATCGAAACTCTTCAGGCCGAACACACCCAATCCGTTGGCCAGCAATCCACGATCCGGAAGATAGACCAACCGCCAGACAAGTGTGACGATGGTGACTGAGAGCACCGATGATCCGAAGAAAATTGCACGCAGAGAGGCGCTGCGGCGCAAACGGTTGTTCAGCGCCAGCGCCAGGAACAAGCCGAGGCATACGAAGGCCGGCGTCGTCATCAGAACGAACAGGATTGTGTTGCGCACCGTACCGCGAAAGATGCGGTCATCCAGCAGGTTTTGGAAATTCTCCAAACCTACGAAGCCGTTCCAGCCACTCAGCATGTCGTAGTCTTGAAACGCCAGCCAGACGCCAAGAAGAAGCGGCAGAATAACCATCACCAACAGAATCGCCATGTAGGGCAGCACGAACAGCATGTTCACGCCCCGTGGCACACCGATGCCGGCTGTGTCCGCCGATCGCACGTTGCCCACCTTAGCCACGGATCGCTGCCCCCTCGGCATCAAAGAGATGCGTGTGGGCACCGTCGATGGTCAGGTGGACATCTTGGCCAATGGCAACTTCGACATCGCCGGGCTCGTCATAGACGATCGTGCTGCCATCTCGCAGATTGGCATAAACCAATGTGCGCTCGCCAAGCCGTTCGATGACATCGACACGCGCCGGTATATCGCCGCCTTGCCTTATATCTTCCGCACGCACCCCCAACGTTAGGTCTCCTGTGCGCAGTTGCGCGAACGGCACACCGGTGACAACCTGGCTGCCATCGGCAAGGTGCACCAACGCCCAGCCGCCGCGATCCTCCGCGCCCGTGACAGTGACGAAATTCATGGCAGGCGTTCCCACAAAGCCCGCCACGAAGCGTGTTTGCGGACGGCGATAAACCTCCATCGGCGTTCCGACCTGTTCGATCTGTCCGTGGTTCATGACAACGATCCGCGTTGCCATCGTCATCGCCTCCACCTGGTCGTGAGTAACGAAGATCATTGTCGACTGCATGCGCTGGTGTAGGCGGGCCAGTTCGATGCGGGTGCGGCTGCGCAGTGTGGCATCCAGATTAGACAGGGGTTCGTCGAACAGGAATGCGCGTGGCTGCTTCACGATCGCACGCCCAATGGCAACGCGTTGTCGCTGCCCACCGGAAAGTTGCGCCGGCTTGCGGTCGAGCAGTGGCGTGATTTCCAACATCTCAGATGCAGCTGCGATCTTTTGCGTAATATCGGCTGCTGCGGTTCCGATGTTACGCAGGCCGAACGCCATATTCTGGCGCACCGTCATGTGCGGATAGAGCGCGTATTGCTGGAACACCATCGCCACCCCGCGATCGCCGGGCGGCAAGACGTCGATCCGGTGGCCGCCAAGATGGATCTCGCCACGGGTCAGCGCCTCAAGGCCCGCGATCATGCGCAGAAGAGTCGACTTGCCGCAGCCGGACGGACCGAGAAATACGGCAAACTCTCCGGATGGAATGTCGAGCGACAAATCCCTGATCACCTCGACCGGGCCGTAGCTTTTCGACAGCCCACGTAGGCTGAACTCGGCCATCGCTTCCTCCCCAGAAAGCTTTCTCATCGCGATGCGCACCATTTTGGCGTCGCATTTGTATGATGATTGACGGCGCTAACGTCGCGCGCTTAAATCTGTCAAGCAGAGCCCAGGGGGACTGAATCACAAGAACTGCAATTCACCAGTTCTCGTCTGTAATTTTGGGTGGCAAGCTCTGTTCGGTCATCGCTGCTCATCTTGCACGATTCATCGTTGCCGGCCGTTTTCTGGTGGGAGAGCGATTGCAAGCGGAGAATGCGCTTTGTGACCTATTGAGATTGGTCAGGGCCCAGTAACGAAACGGCCAAACGGCAAGGCGCAGTTGGTCCGCAACGTGCCAACCCGGCTGGCGCGGGTGGCATCGATATGACGTTCTCCAATCAAATTTATGGGGTTCGTCCTTCGCCTTGACCGAGCCGCCGCACATAAAACTGGAGGAAACATCCATGCAGCAACGACTGCGCCGGGCCCCCGCCGTTCCACTTGTCACGATTGATCCGCACACCAGCGTTTGGTGTTGCGCGGACAATCTCAACGATGACTGGCCGCGACACTGGACCGGCACCAAAATGGCGCTCTACGGCGTCGTGCGCGTGGACGGCCAAGCCTATCGTTTCCTCGGCGGCCCGGAGTTTCTGGCAAAAGCCGCCGTGCAAACTTCGCTGACTGTGGGGGCAACCCAAACCCGCGCGCTGTTCCGCTGCGGTGCGGTCGAACTGCGCGTGACCTTCACTTCAGCGCTGCTGGCCGATGACCTCGATCTGCTGTCACGCCCGGTGGCATACATGTCGTTGGCGACCCACTCGTTGGACGGGCGCACACATGATGTCACGGCCTATGTCGACATGACCGGCGAGTGGGCCGTCAATCTTCCCCATGAGCGCGTTGTCTGGCGGCAGGACCACGCCTGTGGATTGTCAATCGCGTCGTTTCGATCTGAACATCAACGTATTTTGGCCGAGGCCGGTGATCACCGCCGCATCGAATGGGGCACGTCCTTTCTCGCGATCGGCGAAGGAGCGGGAGAGGTTGTCATCGGGGATATCGATCATTGCCGGGATACCTATGCCCGTCATGGCCAGCTGTCAGCCGAGGGACACAAGCCGCCGCCGCGCAAGGTAGACTATAATTCCGACGCGATCGCGGCCGCCATGCTGCCTCTGGCCAATGATGGCACAGAATCAGTTGTGCTGATCGCGTATGATGATGAGTGGTCGGTCGAAGTGATGGGAGAGCGCCTGCGCCCTTGGTGGCGCCGGCACCCGGATGCCGATCCGCTTGCGATGCTGGCCGACGCAATGCGCGATGCCGCCGTCGTGCAAAAGCGCTGTGCCGATTTCGACCGGGCGCTGTCAGTGCGCGCTGAAACTGTCGGTGGCCCAGGCTACGCCGATCTGCTGGCGCTCACCTGGCGCCAGGCGATCGCGGCACACAAGCTGGTGGCCGGATCGAACGGTCAGAAACTGTTTCTTTCGAAAGAGAATTTCTCCAATGGCTGCATTGCCACCGTCGATGTCACCTACCCCTCGGCGCCTTTGTTTCTGCTGTTCAACCCAGACCTGCTGAAGGCGATGCTGGATCCGGTGATGGCCTACAGTGCGTCGCCTGATTGGCCGCATCCTTTCCCACCGCACGATCTTGGCACCTATCCTCTCGCCAATGGCCAGACCTATCGGGATTTCGTGACCAAACGTGGCCCGAACGAAAATATCATCGAGACGCAGATGCCGGTCGAAGAGGCTGGCAATATGCTGATCCTCGTCGCGGCGTTGGCGCGTGCAGACGGGAACGTCGACTATGCCGCTCCCCATTGGGCGCTGCTGCGGCAATGGGCGGAATATCTTGTCGCGGCCGGCTTCGATCCCGGCGACCAACTCTGCACCGATGACTTTTCCGGCGTGCTCGGCCACAACGTCAATCTATCAGCCAAGGCGATCATGGGCATCGGGGGCTTTGCCCAGGTGGCTGCGGCACTGGGCCATACCGAAGATGCCGCCCGCTACCGCGCCACCGCCGAAGCCTTCGTGCGGCGCTGGCTCGAAGTGGCCCGTGACGGCCAGGGCACCAGGCTGGCGTTCGACCAGCCGGGCACCTGGAGCTTGAAATACAATCTGGTGTGGGACCGACTGCTCGGCCTCGGTCTGTTTCCAGAAGCGGAACTCCGGCGGGAGCAGCAATTCTACCGCAGCAAGGCCCAACCCTACGGCCTACCGCTCGATGGGCGCGGCACGCTGACCAAACCTGAATGGATGCTATGGGCCGTCTGCCTGGCCGATGACCCTGCGTTGCTGCGCGATTGCATCGATTCCATTTTACTCTATGCCAACGAGACGCCGAATCGCGTTCCGTTCTCCGATCTCTATTTTTCAGACAATGCCCGCAAGATTGGTTTCCAGGCGCGCTCGGTGGTGGGCGGCCTGTTCGTGGCGCTGCTGGCCGACGCATGGGGCGATTGACGTGCGTCGGTATGGTAATCCCAACCGACGCTAGGGGCTTCACAAGTAGAATTTTCTCGGCTCAATGTATGAGGAAATTCTGAACGAAAATTAGCCAATACAGCGATTCTTTGATCCTTTCGGTCCTGCGCCAGGCCGAGAGCGGCGTTTCGGCGGCAAAGCAGTGCCGTGAACACGGCATGAGCAATGCGTCGTTCACCAAGTGGCGGGCGACGTTCGGCAGCATGGCCGGGACTGCGGTGGCACGACAAGGCGGCATCATTGCGTTGGCCTGCCGGGCGTTTGGCGTCATCGAAATCTGTTTTGCACCAGCTCAAAGTAGAGCGATGAAAACGAGCGCATTGCCGATCAAACCCAGGAAGCGTTTGAAACGCGTCAAACCCGAGGCCCTGGCCGTGCCGGAGAGCCCGAAGATGGTCTGGTCGATAGACTTCATGGCGGACCAGTTGGGCATTGCGGTGGACTTCTTGCGGCCTGCCGAGCGGGAGATCCGCACCCTCAATCGCATCATCGAATGGCGTGGTCAGCCCGACGCTATCAGGATCGATAACGGATCTGTATATATCAGCGAAAGGCTGAAAGGGTAGGCCGAGAAACAAAGCATCCGCCTGCAGCATATCCAATCAGGTCAACCGTAGCAGAACGCCCATGTCCAGTGCCACAGACGCACGAACACACACGTAAGGCTGGATCAAATCATCATCGAAGAAATTGAGGAGGCCCAGGAATTCGCGGCACAAAGGATCTGGAATTATAACAATGATCGCCCGACCATGCACACGTAAATTCTGCGACCGAAGCCCGTTAGAAATGAGGGGATTCCGCCTGCGTTGCAACAAATATCAGCGATCGAGGTCCCGTCGGCTCATGGTTTCAAAATGAAAGATTTTTGTGGATCTGAAAACGCAGATGCCATCATTGTCTACACTCTTTCCAGCCAGAGGAAGCCGCGCGGAAAACTCTAACCAAAAACGATCCAGTTTGTCGTAGGCAGATCAAATTGGCCTCCGCGCTGATGTGGCGGCCATCTTTTGTCAACGCATCTCAGATTATGTAGGCGCCCACCCATAACTGTCGAAGGCAAATCCACGCTGCCTTGAATCGTGGATATCGTCGCCAGGTGCGCCGGATTGCATGGTTTGGTCGATCTCGAGTTCCAAGCGCACAAACGAACGGTATGACTTGGCGGGAACCATCAGCAGGTCTGCATAGCCTGTGGCGATACCGAATTGGTGCGCCACTGGTTTGCCGTCTACCCAACACCGCAATTGATCGCGTTGCCCAGCATCGACGTAGCCGCGAATCCAGACCAGCAGCAATAACTGCATGCCGGGCGGTGTCGGTATATACAGTGTGGTCTGTGTTTCGGGGCCGGACCACACCGCGCATTCCAGCATTTGCGCGCCGTCTCTGCCGTGCATGCCGCTACCGATGAGTGGTGCCCGTACAGAATAACGGGTTGCGCCGCAAAAACCCGTTCCGCGCATTTCGTCCAGCAAAGGGGCGGCGTGCAGCATCTCGAAAGCAGCTGTATTGTAATCTTCGGCGACCTTGCGGTGCCGTTGTTCAAACAATTGGTGGGCGCGATTATAAATAACGCTGTCAATGCGAGTTAGTGATTCAAGAATTTCGCGGGCATCACCCACTTCGTGATCTGCATCAATCGATGTTCGGGTCATGTTGACGTTGGCCACTCTGGCCGCGGGGGGCAACCCGAGGATGGCACAAACTGCCTTGCGGGCGAGGTACATGCTCTCGGTGATTCCAACCAGATCGTAGTCGTTTTCAAGGCTCAACAATGCGATTTGGCAGAGACGTTCTGAGTCGTGCACGTCCTTGGCGAGATCACCTATCCGCCCGCCAGCAATCGCACGTGTCAAATAATTATCCATAAACATCCGGCCGGCAGTAACCCCATGCCGTTCCAGAAAATCACGTAGGCAATAGCGGCGGCTGTCACGGACGCACGCAGCTATATCAGGCGACTGCGCATGCAGATCGTGTTCCTCTAGTCGACGCCAATCGTAGAACTGGGATATTAGGCGCTGAACGGGGTCACGAAGGATCGTGAAGCAGAAGGTGTTTTCGGGCGCGTACATGCGCAGGGGAGCATGGGTGTGTAAAATGTCGTGCCAATGAAACAAAGCTTGAGCGCTCGATGCTTCGGTCTCCGGCTCCTCCCAGTTCAGGTCGATTGGGTCATAATTGCAGCCTGCATTCGCCAACTGTGCCGAACCTTGTGTTCTGTCTGCGAAGGTCAGTGTATCGATCCAGCTATTAATCGTCGAACCACCACATTTTTTGAGGTGTTGGTAATATATTCTTCGATATTTACCTATGCGCATGATAACGAAGACCTAATAATTATTTGCTAGAAAACCACAATTCATGATCAGCGCATGCGCATAACGGCGCATATGTCCAATCCACTTTCAGGATCCGTCAATATCTTAACAGGATCGCACAGCGCATATAGCAGTTCGCGAGCAAGGGCAGTCGACTGCCAGTTGATGTCATCAAATATAATGATGCCACCGGAGCGCACCTTGCGGGCATAGAGAATGAGGTCCTCCGCTGCGTTGACGACTGAGTGAGAGCCGTCAATATGCAGGAAGTCTATCTGGTCAAACAACGCCGCCGCACGACGGGAGGGGGCTTCGATCACACGGACGTATTGGGTAAGGTTGGACGTGGATACGAAGCGGAAGAATTCCTGCTTGATGTGGATGAAGTCCACTTTTGACCACCAATCGTCGTTGGCCTCGTTTGTCGCGACCTCAATGGCAACGCTGGGGCTCCAGGCCTCAATGCCGTAGATGTGTCCCTCGCCGTTGTGGCGAAGGGCAGCTGCGCAAGGGAACAAGGAGCGGCCGCCAAAAATACCGATTTCGACACAGATTTTCGGTCTTTCCCGCAATACGAGACGTGCGATGACCAGGGCCTTTTCGCGTGAACACCAACCGGCAAGCTTCTTTTCGGCCTCCACAATCACGGAAAACACAGCCACGGGCACACCGGCTACCTGGTTCTGCGACGCTATCCGTAATAACGCGCTGATATTGGTCAGCGCATCAAGGATGATCTGAGGTTCGACCTGGAAATGGCCACCACCCAAGATCACGGCGAAATCAACGTCGGCCTTGGTTGCCAGATATTTGACATGGACCATGGCGGCCTCCACCAGATCTATGTCGCCGGATTCGTTGATATAGTTCAGGACCATGTCGAGAGTTTGAAAGTAACCGAAGAGATCGGTGCATTCCGAACGGACCAAACGTAACTCTGATATAGCCTCGTAAGCATCCGTCAGGCTAATTTTCAGAACTTTGTCTGAATATGACGTGTCCGATGAGATGCTAACAGTAAGATTATTCATATGACAAAATCACTTTCTGGCATGTTTGTCGATTGAAGTTATTGTGTTGTTTGGAAAATTTATCTCTTGTCAGTCAATATGATCACGGATGCCGTGATAAAGAAGCTGCAACAGGCACCACCCGACAAAGCTGAGCAACGCGGTCTCCAGAAGCATACGCCAACGGATGGGATACATAGACGCCTGCGGCAATGCTGGCCGCACGAAGGCAGCGAGGTAGATGCCTTGCTGGCTGGCCGCATTTCTGGCGTCCTGCTGGGCGATCAAGGCGCGCTCATAGACCTTTGCAGCGATTTCCTCACTTAAATGGAGCACGCCGTACTGAGACATGACCGAAGCCAACGATTCCTCGGACTTCGCCGTCGTGCCAGTTTGGGTCAATCGGTCCTGAACCGTCTGCACCGAACGCCGCATCGCAAGGATGCGATTGGCCAGTATGTTCATCTGAACGGTGTCCTTCGAGACGCCCTGGGCGAGCTGTGCGGCGTAGGCTGTTTGCGCCTCGATCAGTGTTTCCTGAATTTTTCCGCCCAACGTCGTGTCGGCGGTTGCCTGCATCTCCGGGAAGAGCACAGCGTGCTTGTTTCGATAGTCCGCGATTGTTGTCTGCGCGTCCTCTAGCTTCGTTTTGCTGGAGACAACCTCTTTTGTGATATATGATAGAGTATCGTTCCGCGATTTGTTCGAAATATCGTTGACCAGCTTTTCAGAAAGGTTCAGCGCCATGTTCGCCACGCGCTTCGCATCGGCTGGATTGAATGCCCGCACCTCTACTGAGACAATTCCACTGGTCATGTCGTAAAACGGATCCACCACGCGGCGCCAGTAACGCAGGCGCTGCTCCGCGAGACTGCTTGGGGGCAGGTGAGCTAGGATATCTCTGTCGGAATTCGAATAGATTTGGTTCAGGTCAATTCCTGCGGCCGTTATGTCTTCTATAACCTGCGCACTCTTGAGATACTGGACGACAATTTGCGAATCTGTGATCACGGCCAGCGGTGATGAGCCGCCGGGCCCACCCACCGCAGCGGCAGCCATACCGCCGCCGCTGCTCATGCCGTCCATTCGCATCGGGCTTGCGTGTTGTATATTGAAACGGAACTCGGTCACGTATTGATCATCTGCAACACCATATAAGTAAGCCGAAACCAAAGCTGTGGGTAGGAGTACCCCCAGCGACAATGATGCGAAGCGCCATTTGCGCCGTGTGGCGCGTTTCTCCAGATGTCCGCCTCCCATGTCTCCCTGGATGCCAGGCATGCGGGGGGCGCTTAGGGGAACGACGACGTTCATATGGGCTCCATGGCGTACATCGCCGGATTTTGCCGCATGGCGCGGGCGTGGTCTTCAATTGCCGCCTCAAGATCGTCGAACAGCGTCAGCGCTCCGTCGCGCAGCACCGCGCCGATATTGCAATAGGCGCGCATCGTTTCGAAATCATGCGTCACCATGATCACGTCCGCGCGGTCCATTCGTTGGCGGAATGCGTCCAGGCATTTTGTGCGAAAACGTTCGTCGCCGACGGACGTGACTTCGTCGATCAGATAGACGTCGAACTGAATCGCCAGACTGATGCCAAACGCCAGCCTGGCGCGCATCCCACTGGAATAGGTGCCAACCGGCATACGGAAGTAAGTGCCTAGCTCAGCGAAGGATTCGACAAAACCGATCGTCTCTAATTCTGACAAGCCATAGATTCGTGCTAGAAAGACGACATTCTCGCGCCCGCTGAGCTTTGGATGCAATGTGTCGCTAAATCCCAGCGGGAAACTGACGTTTGCGGCAGAGCGGGTGATCCGTCCGGCGTCGGGGTGTTCGGTTCCCGCCAGCAGGCGGATCAAGGTAGATTTGCCGGCGCCGTTCGCACCCAACACGCCAAGGCTGCAACCAGGCGGAATGACGACGCTGACGTCGCACAGCACGCGTTTGTGGCCCTCCAGCGTCCGATAGGATTTAGAAACACGATCTAGAACAATCATGAATACACAACCATCCGATGTCGCATGGCGCGCTCCAGCGCGAAGCCGATGCCGATCGAGGCGCCGATCCATGTGAGGAGGTAGGATACATCCACCCAATGCGGATCATATTGCGGAAAAAACCCAATACGGAAAAATTCAGTTCCTTGCAGTATAGGGTTGTAGGAAAGAGCGTCGCGTGCCCAGTCCGGCATCGCTATGGGAGAGTAATAAATACCAGATGCAACGTACAAAAGTCGCAGAACAGCTCCAAATACTATATCGTAAGACGGGAACATGGCGATAATCACGAGATTAACCGCCCCAACACCCACAGCCAGCAACCAAATGCAGATGATCGCGAGCATGGCTTTCAGTGGATCGGCGGGGACGCCGCGTTCCCCCAACAATCCGGCGACCGAAAATATAACGATGCCAACCCAGGCTTCCGTTCCAAACTGGCGCAAGGCGTGGGCGATCATGACATCGGTCCGCTTGACGATTGGCAGATGCAACATCGCATTATTTGCCTCGCCGGCGCTCATGATGTCGTGCGAGACGTGCGAGAACATCAGGAAGGGCACCAGCCCCGTGATGTAGAATAGAAACAAATTGTCGCCCACAGGCGCGGTGCCGTGGTTGAGAACATAAAAAATGACTCCCAAAGTCATCAAATGGGTGATCGGCTCCATGATCGCCCAAAAGTAACCAAGTCGCGTGTGCCCGAACCGTGTGCGTATGTCGCGCAACATAATGGCGAAAATGACCTGCCAGCGCGTGGCCAGATCCTCGGTGAAAGTGGGGCGCCGTGGGGCCGGGCGTGGCTTGGTTGCGCGCACAGGTACATCGAGCCATACCTTGGGGTTGCCGTCCGGCATTGGCACCCTGCACAGGCCAGCGACATAGGCAAGTTGCGCAAGGGCGGCAGGGGTGTCGCCTGCCAGTGCCGCTGCTTTTTCTGCCGCCAACAGGGCCTGGGGCAGGTCGCCGAGTGCGGCGTGAAGAGAGCTCAGCATGGTCCAGACGGTTGGGTTTTCGTGGTCTAATGCCTGCGCCAGCCGAACCTCGTGCAAGGCAAGACTATGCAGCGCCCGGCAACTCAGCAGAGAGGCAAGGTGAAGCCGGTATTCGATCATCTCAGGGTCAGTTCTTACGGCCTCGCGCGCGGCTGCGGTGGCCCGTTCGGTTCTGCCCAACTGCCGCAAAACCGCCGACAGAAGATGCCAGCCGTGAGCGGTGGGAGCGGCTGAAACCGCGTGGGTGGACAGATGCTCCGCCGCCTCTTTCCAACGGGACTCGGCGGCGAGCAGACCGCCCAGATGCAGGCGCAGTTCTGCGCCGGCGGGGGCGATGCGCACCGCCTCCAGGGCGACGGCGATGGCCTCGGAACGTTCGCCGGCCGCATTCAATATGCCACTGAGGACGCGCAAGGCACTGGAGGACGCTGGATCCAGCGACGTGGCCATGCGCGCATAATGCAAGGACTGTGGAATGTCGCCCACATGAAAAAGCGCCATCGCAGCATGAATCGCCACGGGGGCATCGTGCGGGTGCGCCCGTGCCGTGGCCACGGCTTCGCGCGCCAGGGCGGCGGCGTCGATCAATAGGGGGCTCCCAGATTGCGCGGCGCGACGGCGAGGTTGCTGAAGCCAACCAGCAGCTGGATCACCTTTGCTGCCTCGGCAATGGGGGCCATGCTGACGTAGGGGAGATCCTCGGGCAGCACCGGGAATTTCTCCGACACAAAGAAGCCGGCCGGATCGCGCAGATTAAGGCGATAGATCACATCGGTTGTGGATCTCTCGGCCGACAACTGCCGTGTCAGCTCTGACTTTTGGCGACGGTAGATGAAGATGGACGCAGGATCGGCACGTTGATCTGCTAATCCCTGGATTCTGCCAAGGGTATGGGCCAGACTGATATCGTCAGTGTTATAGGGCTGCTCGCCCGGGCGATTAACGGCGCCGAACGCGTAGAAATAAGCTGTGCGCGGTTCGATCAGAATGCGGTCACCTGGCGAAAAATCCATCTCCATCGCGCGCGTGTCCACCATCTGCGTCAGGGTGCGGGTGACCGACGCATTGCCGCGGGTGATGCGAACCTGTGTTTGCCGGTCTAAAATGTGGGTACCCCCGGCCATGGCCAGAATGTCCAGCAAACCGCTGGAGTTCGGCACCACGGGGTAGCGGCCAGGCTTGGCAACGTCGCCCTGGACAATGACGTTGTTGGTCACGTCCTCCACGACAAGCACAACATCCTGGGCACCGGGCGATTGCGGGGCTAGGCGCGTGGTGACATCGTTTTCTAACTGACGCGGGGTCCGTCCGGCGGCTGGCATCCGGCCGACATAGGGCACGCCGATGGTACCATCTGTGGCGATGCGCGCGATCGTCTCGATGCCTGACTTGTCGGAGGCCAGCGAGGTGCCGTTCATGTTCGGCTCCCAGATCACGATTTTCAGCAGATCACCGGGACCCATCCGTCCCAGCGGCTTGCCCGGAGGCAGATCTATCGGCGCCTCGGCCCGCTCCGCATTGACGAAACTGGTGACGATGCTGGCTTTCGCGGTGTCCAGATCGATCAACGTATACGCGGCGTTTGGGGCCTCGATATCGGATGTACGGGGCCCGTCGCTGGGGATCGCGGAACAGCCGTTCATCACCAGGCCCAGCGCTGCCATAATGTTGCGGTACCGTATCATCTTTTTGCCTTGCAGGGCGTGTTGGCGGCGACATAGACCACCGCGTTGCTTTTGGTGCCGAAGGCGGATTGCTCGGAGCGATTTCCGTCGGGCGGATCGGAGCGCAGGCGTTCAGAGAGTTCGAGAAAATTGCCGATATCGAAAAATTCGACCCGTCCGGGATGGTAGCGGGCGAATTGCATGAAAGCATGTGTTCTCGATGCAATAACGCGACACCCGAGATCGACAGCCATCGCGATTGGCCCGGAGCTTGTCTGGCCGACTTCAAGATATGACATCACAACGGCATCGCAGACCGCCATGGCACCGGCAAATTCGTCATCAGACAGGCTACCCATGAAGTGTATCCGATGCGACATGTCATCTGGATGCTTGCCAAACATGGCGTCGCTGACCTCTGCGCCCAATGTCACGTTGACGGCATCGGCACGTGACCCGTTGCGCGTCGTCTCGGCCACTTGGCCCAGCCCCAGCAATCGGTCGAGGACACCTGGCCCAGATTTCCCCTCTTCAAGCAGGCGGGCGACGTAAGGGTCGATGCTTGCCTCGCGCCGGATGGACTGCGGATGAACGCCCCCGAAAACGAGAAGATGATGGTCGTCGGGGAGATAGCGCAGCGCCCTGATGGCCGTCTCAAATCCCTTATACGCTGACAGAAAACCAAAGGTGCCAATCAACTTGGTTGCAGGCGGTAGGTTGCGCAGGGAAGGGAATTGGCCGCGCGTTGACACCGCGCGTATTGCCTCGGCCTGGGTGGGCGAGACGAACGCGAGGGGATGATTGTGGACCTGCTTGAGGCGCACAACGTCGCGCAGCAACTGCATGTCGCGTTTGTTGTGCGCAATCGCGCTTACGTGCTTGCGGCGTTGCGCCGCCCGGAGCATAGCGTATGTTTTGCTGGCCAGGGATGCGTTCCGCCGATACGCCAGAAGCGTTGCGATCTTTCCGGCTGATGCCAACGCCCAAAATTCCGGCCATCCGAGATCACCCGGGACGATGATGGTGTGGAAGGTGACCGAGAGTGCGGGGGCTGCGGAGACCAAGCAGCGCAGTCGCCGTATGATTTGCCGCTCGGTGCGCCCGAGCGTTCCGTATTCTAATTGTATGTTGACGCAGTCAAATCGACGCAGGCGACGGGCAATGTCCTTGATATGTAAGTCAGCCAACCGTTGCACCCGCTTGTAAGGGCTGCGCAGCAAATATTGATTCAAATCCATAACATCGATATCGAAGTTTGCCTCAAGCTCACGTACAAGAGCTCTCGTGTATCCGGCAATTCCACACAACTCATCGTATGTACTGACGATGGCGAGTCGCTTGCGGGGAATCCGGTTTTCGATGTTCACAGCATGTCTTTCAGTAAAAAAATATATTTTTAATCAACGTATTGCTAAAAGATTCATGGACGTTTTTGAAATAAAAACCATAACACTTTCGATTTTACGAGTACTACATTTCATAAAAATTCACATAAGGCAGTTATTAGTTTTAGAAAAGTTAAAATAGTTCCGATCACTTTTTATTTACTGAGAACATGATTGCCATGAACAACGAAAAATATCTTGGACTGTCTTTCTTGCTGCGTATATAGGGTCAGGAATGCAGTCATCAGATGAATGTTCTTTCAAATCCTTCGATGAGATAGAAAAATCGAGGGTTGAACCGCCTCCTTGTCTGACGAAGATGTTGATTCTGCAGGAAAAAGCGATGCGGGCCCGCAATTTTCTTTTCCTGCAGGGGCCTCCCACCATGTGCTTCTCTCGGCTTGCGGTCGAAATGCGGTCACGCGGGCACGAGGTTCACGCGGTGAACGTGAACGCGGGCGACGCATTGTTCTGGAATGGCCCGGTTGCTGCTAATTTCCGTGGAAAGGTCGACGAATGGCCGGATTTCGTCGCGGCGCTGATCGGCCGCCTGGGGACCACCGACATCGTCCTCTTCGGGGACTGCCGGCCCATGCATGTGTGCGCCATACACGCTGCCAAGGCGGCCGGCGCCAGGGTGCATGTGTTTGAGTTGGGCTACATGCGGCCTGGCTGGGTGACGCTTGAGGAAGATGGGGTCAACGGACACTCAAGTCTGCCGAAGGACCCCGGGTGGTATGCCGATGTGGGAAGTTCACTGTCCCCTTCGGTCATGTCCGGCATACAGGAGGCTGGGTTCGCGTCCGTCGGTTGCAGGCATGTGGTCTACAGCGCAGCCATGCTTCTTGGGCGCCTTCACTATCCTGGTTATAAATATCACCGTGCCAGCCATCCAGCCCTGGAGGCGCTCGGCTGGCTTCGTAAATGGGCCGTCAGCGGTCTGCAGGGGCGCAGTGAATCTGTGAGAGGTGATTATTTTCTGTTTCCGCTCCAACTGGAAAGTGATCAGCAGATCAGGAGTCACTCACCGTTTGTCTGTGTGCAGAATGCCCTCGCCGTTGCTGTGCGATCTTTCGCAGCCCACGCACCCTCTGGTGCCCTTCTGTTCGTCAAGAGTCATCCTTTGAGCAACAGTCCTGGGCACTGCAGATCCCAAACGATGCAGGAGGCCAAAATGCATGGCGTATCCCACCGGGTTGTGTTCGTTGATGGTGGCGACATCCTGCCGATGATCAAAGGTGCGCGAGGGGTGGTCACGATCAACAGCACCGCCGGTTTGAAGGCGCTGGCTGTGGGAACCCCCGTTGCAGCGCTCGGCAAGTCTATCTACGCGTTGCCCGGCCTGACCCACCAAAATGGGCTCGACAGCTTCTGGAGCGACCCGGTGGCGCCGGACGCTGTGGTGTTCGACGGCTTCATGCGTGTTCTGGCGCGCACGTCGCTGGTGCCGGGCAGCTTTTACGGGCGCGATTCCATCGCGCTGCTGGTGCAGAATGCCGCCGCGCGGATCGAGGCCGACATGACTCCGTCCAGGGCGGTGGCGGAGCATTATCGCCTCTGGCAAGAAAACCGGGCGGCGCCATGACGACATGGCCAGCGCGCCAGGGGCGTGGCGAAATTTGGCTGGATGTGACGCGCATCCTGGAGATGGCATGTCTGGCGAAACTCTCCGGCATCGACCGGGTGGAACTCGCCTACGCGATTTATCTCGGCGAATCCGATGGTGGGAGAACCCGCTACGTCGCTCGCAGTCGCACCGGGCGCCACACGATGCTCGACACCAGGTCGTTTCTGGATTTTGCGCAGGCTCTCGACAAGGCGTGGGGAGAGGGTGCGTTGCGGGCCGTTCGCCTGCGCAGCCTTGCTTTGGTGGCATGCAATCTGGCCGGCCGGCCGTTGCCGCCAAGCCAGCCTGGCCAGTGCGGGCCTGTCTACCTGGTGACCTCGCATCGCCACCTTGATAAGCCGCATGTGCTGCAATCCTTGTTGGCCCGTACGGCGGCGACGTTTATTCTGATGATCCACGATCTGATCCCGATAGAGTTCCCGGAATACGTGACCCCTGGCGGCGAGCGAACCCATGCCAGGCGCATCTCGACGGTCTCAATGATGGCTGATGGAATCATCGCCAATTCATCTGCGACATTGGCATCGTTGCAACCCTTCCTGCGCAATCCGATCCCGTCCGTTGTCGCACATCTCGGCACCCGCATCTGGCCCGCGCCGGTGGCTGCGGCGCGCGCCAATCATCCATATTTTGTCTTTATATCAACGATAGAACCTCGGAAGAACCACATCATGCTCCTGCATATGTGGCGACGGATGGCCAGCGAACTTGGGGCCCAGACACCCAGGCTGGTCCTCATCGGCAGGATGGGATGGGAGAGCGAGCAGGTGATCGACCTCCTGCAGCGCAGCCCCGCCATCCGGGCGCATGTCGAGCATCGCATCTATGCCGGAGACGCCGAAATAGCCGGCCTGTTGGTGGGTGCGCGCGCATTGTTGCTGCCGTCATTTGCCGAAGGCTATGGCATGCCGGTCGCCGAGGCGCTGGCTTCAGGAACGCCCGTCATTTGCAGCAACATCCCGGCCTTGCGTGAGGTCGGTCTGCATATTCCAGATTATCTTGATCCCAATGACGGTCTCGGTTGGCATGCCGCTGTGGTCAATTATACCGACACCCGCAGCACGGCTCGGATCGAACAACTGCGCAGGATGACGGGCTGGCAAGCGCCGACATGGGAAGGCCATTTCGCCAAGGTTGGCTGCTTCATCGACGCGGTGCGCCAGAACGCGGTCCGCAGCCGGACATGAGGCGCGTGGAGCATCCACCTGAAGCTTCCGCCCTCTGGCCAGTATCACGAATATTGTGACATAAAAATATGCCAATAGCCGTGCACCGACAGTGCTGACAGCTGTGCAATGCCGCGTGCTTGACGGGCAAATTTGCGCAAGTTCTGGGCGTTCACTCGCCGGAATGCGCTGAGCCAGGTTTTCAACGTCCTGCAATTGAGCGATGTTCGTACGATAGTCATCCCAGAAGCGACGTTACGTACAGTTCTGGACAAATCCTGCACCACCCCCTCGTTGACACGTTCCGCCCCGCGGCATAAGCGGGTTTGGAAGTCGTTACCACACTCTGCGATCTTCGATAGTCTTGCGCGCCAAAGGCCCTGTTGTGCTTCAGGGGAAAAATTCTCTGTGGAGATCGCCAATGCCATCACGTCGGATGTTTCTGAAGTATGCAGCCGCTGGGTTCGGAACCGCGATTATAGGTCCAGGGCACTATACCTTCGCAGCAACGACTGAAAAACTGCTCGATCGCGTGACCGCGGCCTGCAGGCGCCTGGCCCCGTTGGGGTGGCGCGATATGCTGCTCGATGCGACGGGTGGGGCGTTGGACATCACAGCCTTGGACCTTGCGGCCGAACTGGCGCGCACACTGACGCAGATCGATCGCGCGCATTCTGGCTTCGGCGACTTCGCATTGTCCGGCAGCCAGGCGATCACGCCGGGCAGTCCGGATCGCAGCCTGCTCTATCACGCCTTCGCCGCCCCCACGGTTGTCACCGATCGTCACGGCGTGGAATTGCGCGGATTCCCGACGCTGGCCGAGATCGAGGCCGTCGAGAACTACGTCTATGGCGTCGTGCCCCCGCGCATCGACGAGATCCGCCAGCGTGCGGCGGGACATAAGCTCGGCGTGGTGGTCTTTGCGTTGCATTACCGCAACGCGCCAAGCTCTGTGCATCAGCGCCATGCCCAGCTTTGTTTCGCCCGTGCCGGTATTGCCCGGTTGGGCACGGATGCGCCGCTGTATGATGACAGACTGCGTAACTTCACCTCGGCGGTTGCTGACAATCCCTTCGCCTTCCGGGTTGTCCCGCGGCGGTATGCCGCGTATCTGGCGGTGCAGGCGAACGGTGCATGGTCGGGCTTTGGGCCGCAGGATGCGCTGCCTGATGACGACAAGCGGCAATTCTGGGTGCCGTTGCACAAGTTGTTCAGCGGCAGCGAATGCATCAAGGGCATGGATCTGGAGCTCTCGTTCGGCAGCGGGTTGCGCAACGACGAAATCGCCATGTTCCATAAGTTTCTCGATATCCAGGGCCTGAAGAACAATGTCAGCGGCGAGGCGCTGGAGCACTATCCGTTCGTGATCAAGGACGAGAAGATCGGGGATATTTCCAAACGCGCAGACTTCGGCGCGGGCGTGATGGAGCCAAAGCCGGGCCCGATGATTTCGGTGGCCGAATATGAGGGGCAAAAGCTCACCTTCCCCGTGGACGGAAGCTATAGTTCGCAACGCCAAAATCTCCAGCTGTCCTCCCTGCAGGTGCTGCCCGGGCTGGCGCCGGACAAGCCGCGCTACATGAACGATGCCGCACAGAACACGCAGCGGCCGGGCCCGGAATACATCAACATCCGCCATCGGGTGCTGCCTGACGGCAGCATCGAAAACCTCAATGACAAGCCCGACTTGAAGTCGGTGCTGCGTCAGGGCGGCTATGACACGCTGCATTACATCGACGGCGCCGGGGATGGCTGGGTTGAAGCGCATTGCCCGCAGCTCGACGGCAAGGTGGATGTGCGCGTGCCGGCATACAGCATGGTGGGACTGCCGGATTTCTTCCCCCAGGTCAGCCAGCGCGACCTGATGCAATGGTGGCGGCACGAGGTGCCCGAGAAGGTGCGCGCGGCGTTGTGGATGGTGCCGCCGCTGGCCCTGTCGCAAACGCGCATCGCCGCCAACATCACGCTGCCGATCGGCTTCAGTGTCACCGACGACACCGTGCCGGCCATCGTCTCGCATTTCACCGACGCACTCGGACCGGAGCAGAGACCGAACGGCAAGGTGCCCGGTGGCAAGGTGGGCATGCCCGATGGGTCGCCCGGATTGTTCGATCCAGGATGGGACAGCAGCCAGGGGATCTATTTCTCCGACAAGGACCAGCCGCTGCAGAAATTCCTGGCAGGGTATGGGCTGGGCTCACCGTTTATCGAAGACGCCAAGCTCTGTGCGGCGCTGGGGGCCTATTGGCCGGGCGTGGCGCCAGATTCCACGCGGACCTTCGCGCCGGACAAGCAGGTGGGCGGCATTGTCTATCCTTACCCGACCATCGTGCCGCTGACCGATGAGGAAATCGGCATCTCACCGGTGAAAGGCGGTCGCTATGCGGGCAAGATGATGCCGTGGGATGGCGTGGCCGGGCCAAGGGCAATCCGAGAGGGCGGCTTTCGCTATGCTGTCTATACTGATGCCGAGCATGTTGACTACATCGACATGCTTGGCACCATGACCGCTGCACTGACAGCACGGATCGACACCGCCGAATACAAGGCACGTACCTTGGCGATGGAGGCGGTGTATTGGGGGCTGGGCATCCACGATCCCGACATTCTTGCGGACAAGGATCAGCCGGCTCCCGAGTTGGTGATGGCCGCCAAGTCGAAATGGGCGGTGCTGTCCTTCCAGAAAACCCCAGCCGGCGATGCCGACGCCAGCGCCGCCCAACGGCAGGCAGGCGTTGATCTTAAGGCGAGTGCGTTGTTCCGCTTCCATGTGTTCCGCTGGGGCAAGGAGATTGCCGATCAACCGCAAAAGGGCGCGGATGGAAAACCCGTCTTCACCGTTCGGGTTGAAATGCTGGAGGAAGCCGTCGCCTATGTCAGCGGCACGGTGGTGCTGATGCAACGCAACGGTGGGACATGGGCACTCGACACATCGATGCCGACGTAGCGATCATTGGTGGCGGCCCGGCGGGAAGCGCGGCCGCCATCGCCTGTGCCACACGCGGGCTGCGGGTGGTCCTGCTGGAGCGCAGCCGTTTCACGCAGGAGCGTCCGGGTGAGACGATGCACCCGGGGGTAGAGCCGCTGCTAGGCCAGCTTGGTCTGGCCGGCGCGCTGGCCTCGGTGATCGGGGCGCGCCATCCCGGCATCTGGATCGAATGGGGCGGGCCACGACGTTTCGAGGCATTCGGTGCGGATGCGGACGGTCCGTGGAGCGGGTTTCAGCTGCGGCGTACAGAGTTCGATTCGTTGTTGCTGGCGCGTGCCCGTGTGCTCGGGGTGGAGGTGCGTCAGCCTTGTGCGGTCACTGGGGTGCTGGCGGACGGTGCGGGGCTGTTGACCGTCGATGGTCCGCTAGCGGTGCGGATGGTCATCGACGCCTCCGGCCGCGCGCGCTGGTTGGGGCGTGCGCTGGGCGTGGCGAGTGTGGCGCGGTCACCGCAGTTGATTGCGCGGTATGGCTATGTCACTGGCACCTGCCCGGTGCGCGATGACGCACCCGCCATGGTTGGCGACGAATCAGGCTGGACCTGGACCGCGCAAGTGCGTCCGGGTGTTTATCAATGGACCCGGCTGACATTTAAAGCGCCACCGGATCGCGACTGGCTGCCGTTGGAACTGCGTGACCTCACGCCGATGTCGGCGTCGCGCGGGGCTGACGTCACCTGGCGTTCGAGCGCAGAAGCAGCCCGGCCGGGTTGGTTTCAGGTCGGCGATGCTGCCGCGACGCTGGACCCCACGTCCTCGCATGGGGTGCTCAAGGCGTTGATGTCGGGGATGATGGCTGGCCACCTAAGCGCTGCCGTGCTGCACGGGCGCGCGCCGGCGGACGAAGCCGCGTGCGCATACCATGCCTGGCTCACCGGCTGGTTTGAGGCGGATGTGGCCCGTCTTGCCGGGTTCTACAGGGATGTCGGGGTTGGGTTGTTCGGCTGAACGCCTCACACGGAGACGACCGATGCCTAGGGTGCGTTGACATTCGGGGTTCCGGCTCGGATCAAAATCTGATTCAAGCTCCTTTTCGAGGAGCGCGGGATGACATCGGTTGATCGTGTCCCAGCACGTGGTGTAGAAGCAGTTGCATCGTTGCAGGGTTGAGCTTCTCGATCAGGCTGCCAATGCTGACAGGCTAACGGCTGGATCATCGCTCAACGGTGCGATGATCCAGTGTCATGTAGCGGGCACGCTGGACTGCCCATTCGTCGTTCTGTTCGAGTAGCAAGGCGCCGATCAGGCGGATGACGGCCGCTTCGTTGGGGAAGATGCCGACAACGTCGCTGCGCCTTTTGATCTCGTGGTTCAGGCGCTCGATCGGGTTAGTCGAATGGATTTTGGCCCGGTGTTGCGCGGGGAAGCCCATGTATGCCAGCACATCTGCTTCAGCATCATCCATCAAGGCCGCCAATTTCGACACACGTGGGCGCAATTCGTCAGCCACGTGTCGCCATTGCTTGCGTGCTCCGGCCGCGTCGTCCATCGCAAACGCGGTGCCCACCCAGGCCGAGACGATGCGCCGTTGGGTCTTGCCCGCATGCGCGATGGCATTTCGCATGAAGTGCACGCGGCATCGCTGCCAGGTGGCGCTGAGTATCTTGGTGATGGCGGCCTTCAGCCCTTCATGCGCGTCCGACACGACCAGCTTGACGCCACGCAGGCCGCGCCTGGCCAGCGAGCGCAAGAACTCCACCCAGAATGGCTCTGCCTCGCTGTGGCCGATGGTCATGCCAAGCACCTCGCGTCTGCCATCACTGTTGACGCCCACGGCGATGATGACGGCGACCGAGACGATGTGGTGGTCACGCCGCACTTTGACGTAGGTTGCATCGAGCCAGATATAGGGCCAGTCGCCTTCGATCGGACGGTCAAGGAAGGCATGCACCCGTTCGTCGATCTCGCCACACAGGCGCGAGACCTGGCTTTTGCTGATGCCCTCCATGCCGAGGGTTTTGACCAGGGCATCGACGGAACGTGTGGAAACGCCCTGGATATAGGCCTCCTGGATCACCGCCGTCAGCGCCTTCTCAGCCATCCGGCGAGGTTCCAGAAAGCCCGGAAAGTAACTGCCATGCCGCAGCTTCGGGATGCGCAGTTCGACTGTGCCGGCGCGGGTTTGCCAGTCGCGGTCGCGATAGCCATTGCGTTGGTTCTGACGATCAGCGCTGCAAAACAGCGTGCAAAACTTTCCAGATTCCAGGGGTAAACAGCGTCCAATA
>JBBART010000030.1:0-50427 GCA_040399685.1 Acetobacteraceae bacterium | reverse complement strand
GCTCCGGCGGGCGACTTACCCACCGCTGCTACACCACGATCTGGGGCACGACCGCTCAAGGCTCGCGGTGGCGTGCTGGGGGGAGCGTGTCTGCCAGAATTTAGCCTTGCCGAGCAAAATACTGGCCGAGTTGGCGGTCAACACCCCCGACCTGGACTGGCTGCCGCCTTGAGATGCAGCCGCCAGCGCGCCGCCAGCATTTGGCTCTGGTTGTATCTGGCCTTGGGCGTGGGCCTGTTGGGTTGTGAAGTAGAGTGTCGCGGTGATCGCTGTGGCCATGCATGAGCGCCGTATCATGAGGCGTCGGCGCGATGAGATATCGGAACACATACTGACAATACCAGACACAAAAGTGCGTTCTATCATGGCTGTAATGCCAGGACGCGCAAGCAGCCCCCTGTCGGACGGCCAAGGTTTGATGCCAAACATCTGTCAACAAGGCAAGGATCCTGCCCGTTGTTGATGCCGCCCAGGATCGTCCGACGGCCGGGTGACCGTCGGATTTTATCAAGTCCGTACGCTGCGTTCGCGGCCTTTGACGATCAGCCTTTCGGGGTGACGAGTTCGATGGAATCCAGGCCTTTGTAGCGATAAATGATCACTGATGTGACCCAGGCGAACACGAACACGCCGATCACCACAAAGCCCAGCGTGTTGAAGTTCTGGTTCAGTCCGCCGATCACATCCCAGAACGCGCCGGTCAGTTCCATCTTGTCGGCCAGCAGGCCCAACGCCTCCACGCTGCCGATCAGCACGGCGACCACCACCGAGACGAAGGTGATGGTGAGGTTGTAATAAAGCTTCCGCATCGGCTTCACGAATGCCCAGTCATAGGCGCCCAGCATCAAAATGCCGTCCGTGGTGTCGATCAGGGTCATGCCGGCGGCGAACAGGGCCGGGAACACCATGATGGACCAGACCGAAATGCCGCGCGCTGCCTCGGTGCCGGAGATGCCGAGCAATGCCACTTCGGTGGCCGTCTCGAACCCGAGCCCGAACAGAAAGCCCAACGGCAGCATGTGCCAACTGCGGCTGATGATATGGATCAGGGGCCGGAACAGGCGGGCACAGAAGCCGCGCTTGTTCAAAAGCAGATCGAAATCCGCCTCTACATAGGCGCCGCCCGCGCGCACATGCCGCCAGGTGAGCCACACCGAGCGCAGGATCACCAAATTCATGCCCGCGATGAGGAACAGAAACAACGCCGACACGCAGGTGGAGACGATGCCGCCGATATCCTTCAGCGCCTCGATCTCGCCTTCCATCGCCGTGGCCGTGGCGGCAATGACGGCGCAGGCCAGAATGACCACGGCGGAATGGCCGATGGCAAAGAAGAGGCCAACACAGACCGGCCGTTGTCCGCCCTGCATCAGCTTGCGCGTCACGTTGTCGATGGCCGCGATGTGGTCGGCGTCCACCGCGTGGCGCAGGCCGAAGCCATAGGCGAGAAAGGCGGTGCCCAGCAGCACAGGCCGGTCGTGAAACAGCAGCAGCGCCCAGCCCCACGCCGCCAGGTTGGCGGTGATGAGCAGTGTGTAGATGCCGACGACCGATTTTTGGAAGGTGTTGCCTTTTAAGAGCGAATTCAACATGCCGCGAACCTCAAGCATCATGTCATGGCAAACCCACCATCGAGACACCCCGCCCGATGCGGCACCAACGACATTGTCACCACGGCGGAATGCCGGGGCCTTTGATGGCAGGTCTCCTGGCTCGCGGGTCCATGCCGATCGCCGCCTTCCCGGGTGACACCCAGTGGCAGTCTGGCGATCGGCTCGTCGCTTACAGTTGCGGGGGCAGCCACGGTGTTGCACCGCGTTCCCATTCAATCCCCTCTCAGGGAACCATCTCCACGACCTTATGTGGAACGATCGGGCACGGTCAACCAGCGCTGGCAGGCGGCTTTCAGCTTTGCGCGGCGCCCAACGCGACTTCATCGAAATTCCGGTAGCGATAGATGAGAACCGAGCCGATCCAGGCGGCGATGAACACGCCCACGACCACGAAGCCGAGCGTGCTGAAATTCTCGTTCAATGCCACCACCCACTGCCAGAACGCCCCAGAAAGCGCCAACTGGTCGGCAAGCAGCCCGAGGGTTTCGATCCCGCCCACGATGACGGCGACGACGACGGACACCAGGGTGATGGTCATGTTGTACCAGAGTTTCCGGATCGGCTTGACGAACGCCCAGTCATAGGCGCCCAGCATCAACAGGCCGTCTGTGGTGTCCACCAACGTCATGCCGGCGGCGAACAAGGCGGGAAACACCATGATGGACCACACCGACATGCCGCGTGCGGCCTCGGTGGCGGACACGCCGAGCACGGCCACCTCGGTTGCGGTGTCAAAGCCGAGGCCGAACAGAAACCCCAGCGGCAGCATGTGCCAGCTGCGTGTGATGATGCGAAACAACGGCCGGAAAATACGCGCCAGGAAACCACGGCTGTTCAGCAGCAGGTCGAAATCGGCATCCACATAGGCGCCGCCGGCGCGCACATGCCGCCACGTGCGCCAGACAGACCGCAGGATGACAAGGTTCATCGCAGCAATCAGGAACAGAAACCCGGCCGAGATGCAGGTGCCGATGGTGGCGCCAAGCGCGTGGATGGCATCGCGTTCGCCCTGCAAGGCCGATGCCGTGGCGGCGATGGCCGCCGACGCCAGAACGACGACCGCGGAATGGCCAAGGGCGAAGAACAGCCCGACGCAGAGCGGGCGCTTGCCCTCTTGCATCAGCTTGCGGGTGACGTTGTCGATGGCGGCAATATGGTCGGCATCCACGGCATGACGTAGCCCGAACCCATAGGCCAGCAGCGCGGTGCCCAGCAGCAGCGGCCGGTCATGGAACAGAAACAGCGCCCATCCCCACGCGGCCAGATTGGCAGCGATCAGCAGTGCATAAAGCCGACATACGGCGAGGCGCCGCCTGCCGAAGCTGTTTGCAAACGTTGATGGCAGCGTGGCGCGCATGGCGCTCTTCCTTTTCGCGATCGGGCGTTTGGCGATGTCACCTCGCGATCTTTCTAAAATTTTACGGTCTGTCATACAAACCGTCAATCGGCTGTCAGATGGTCCCGGTAGCGGTTGCGCAGGGTGAGTTTGTGAACTTTGCCGGTGGCGGTGTGAGGCAGTTCGTCCACCATCACCACGGCATCCGGCAGCCACCAGTTCGGAATTTTTCCGGCATAGAAGCCCAGCAGATCCGCGGCCATCAGCGAGGCGCCTTCGCGTGGCACCACGACCAGCACCGGCCGTTCCGTCCATTTCGGGTGTCGGGCGGCGACGATGGCGGCCTCGATGACGTCTGGATGAGAAACGGCAATGTTCTCCAGCGCGATCGAGCTGATCCATTCGCCACCGGATTTGATGACATCCTTGGACCGGTCGGTGATTTCCATTGTGCCGACGGGGTCTATCGTGGCCACGTCGCCTGTGGCGAACCAGCCCTCTGCGTCGCAGGCGCTGCCTGGCGCCTCACCCCAATAGGCGCTGGCCACCCAGGCGCCGCGCACCATCAGATTGCCCTGGGCGATACCGTCCCATGGCAGGTCTGCGCCGGAATCATCGACGATTTTCATATCGATGCCGAAGATGCCGCGGCCCTGCTTTTCACGGTGACGCAGCAGCTTCTCGTCGGAGAGCGCTGCGGTTGCAGGCGTGGGGGCATTGTAGGTGCCCAACGGGCTGGTCTCGCTCATCCCCCAGGCATGGTCGATCTGGACGCCGTATTCACGGTCGAACGCTTCCAGCAGCAGGCGCGGGCAGGCGGAGCCGCCGATCACCAGCCGGCGCACGGTGTTCAGGCGCTCGCCGGAACCGCGCAGATGGTGCAGCAGCCCCAGCCAGACGGTGGGGACGCCGGCGGACATGGTGACGCGCTCGTCGTTCATGAGTTTTGTCAGGCTGGGGCCGTCCAGATGGCGGCCGGGCATGATCAGCGAAGCGCCCACGGCGGGGGCGGCGTAAGGGGTGCCCCAGGCGTTGACGTGAAACATCGGAACAACCGGCAAGGCCCGGTCTGTCGAGCGAAGGCCAAAGACATCGGCGGTGTTGATGGCCATGGCGTGCAACAGGGTGGAGCGGTGGCTGTAGAGCACGCCCTTCGGCTTGCCGGTGGTGCCGGAGGTGTAGCAGAGGGAGGCGGCGGTGCGTTCGTCGAACTCGGGCCAGACGTAATCCTCGTCGGCTGCGGCCATGAGATCTTCGTAGCAGAGCAGCGCCATGCCGGTGGGCAGTTCGAGCTCTGGCATGGCGGCGCGATCGCACATGAACACGATTGCGCGAACTGACGCCGTTACGGTGGGGGCGATGGAGGCGATCAGGGCGGTGAAGCTGGTTTCAGCGAAAATGACGCTGTCGGCGGCATTGTTGATGATGAAGCTGATATCGGGCGCGCCGAGCCGGGGATTGATGGTGTGGCAAATCGCCTGCATGCCGGACACGCCGTAATAGAGTTCCAGATGGCGAAACCCGTTCCAGCCGAGCGTGCCGACCCGGTCATCGGCGCGGATTCCCAGGTTTTGCAACACCCACACCAGGCGGCGGGCGCGGCGTTCCAGATCGCGGTAGCCGGTGCGGTGGATGGACCCATCGACGTTTTTCGAGACGATTTCGGCATGCGCGTGATTTCGGGCGGCGTGCTTGATGATCGATGAGATCATCAATGGTCGATCCTGCATCAGGCCGAACATGGGCGTGTCCCTCTCAGGCCAGCGTTGATCCGCTGGGCGTTGGAGGCAGGATACAATGGTTTGCGTGAGACCGGAATTGGTTTGGCGTCCCCTGGGCGGCAGGCGCCGTCCAGGGGGAAATCTCAGCGATGGGTGGTGATGAACGCCTTGATCAACGGGGCGATCTCGGACGTGAAGCGGCGGCCGTTGAACAGGCCGTAATGGCCAACACCAGCCTGCTCGTGATGCGCGCGCATCGATTCGGGCAGGTTGGTGGTGAGCTTGTGGGCTGCGCGGGTTTGGCCGATGCCGGAGATGTCGTCCCGCTCGCCTTCGATGGTCAGCATGGCGGTTTTCGTGATCGAGGAGGGGTCGACGATTTCGCCGTGATAGGTGAGCAGGCCACGGGGCAGGCGATGGTCCAGGAACACCGATTCGATGGTTTGCAGGTAGAACTCAGATGAGAGATCCATCACCGAGCGGTATTCGGTGTAGAAGGCGCGCTTGGATTCCAGCGATTCGCCGTCTCCGTCGGCCAGGTGCATGAACATCTTCCAGTGCGCGTCCATGTGGCGTTCCATGTTCATTGCCATGAAGCCGGCAAGTTGCAGGAAGCCTGGATAGACGCGGCGTGTGAAGCCGCGATGGCCGAATGGCACGCGCTGGATGACGGTTGATTCGAACCACGCCATGTCGTGCTTCTTGGCGAAGGTGTTGACGGCGGTGACGCCCTCACGCGTGTCGATTGGTCCGCCGATCAGCGTCATGCTGCGCGGTGCGGCTTGGGGTTCACGGGCATTCATGATGGCGGCGGCGGCCAGCACCGGCACGGCCGGCTGGCAGACGGCCAGCACGTGGGTGTCCGGGCCCAGCAGGCGCAGGAACTCGATCACGTAGTCCATGTAGTTGTTGAGATCAAAGCCTGGGCCGGACAGCGGCATGTCCCGCGCGTCGTTCCAGTCGGTGATGTAGACGTCGTGATCCGGCAGGAACGCGGCCACGGTGCCGCGCAGCAGCGTGGCATAATGCCCCGACATCGGCGCGACGATCAGCAGTTTCGGGTCGTTTGGGCGTTCCACCGCGCGGCGGAAGCGCAGCAGGTTGCACCAGGGAAGAACGGCTGTGAATTCTTCGGTGATGGCGACCGTCTGGCCGTCGATCTCGGTGCTGGCGTGGCCGAATTCTGGCTTGGGGAAGCTGCGGGTCGTGTGTTCAAAACTGTCCAATGCCGCAACCGTCAGACGCCCGAGCGTGGTGGGGCGCAATGGGTTGTAGGGACGGTCCAGCGCCTGGAGAGCGGAATGCGCCATCGCGCGAAACGGCCTCAGGCTGGCACGCTGCATTTCATATAGCGCATAGAGCATCTAAAAAATTGCCTTGATTTTCGAGGGCGTAACAGGTCGTCGTAAACGGAACGCTAAGACTTCAGTATAACGATATGGTCCATACTAAATAGTTAAGAGCAACACAAAATAGGTAGAGGATGAGATAGGTATCCGCAGGCGCCCGTGCATCGCCCCCTGTGGGTTTCGGTTCCGCCTAGTATGGGGCAAGCTGGGCAACTCGTAACTACGCGGAGCATCTGCCCATGGGTTCGTTGAAAGCTTTGTTCGATCTGACGGGGCAGGTTGCGCTGATTACCGGCGGTTCTCGGGGGCTGGGGCTGCAAATCGCCGAGGCATTGGGAGAGTTCGGCGCCACGATTGCCCTCGTCTCGCGCAAGCAGGCTGATCTGGATCTGGCGGTGTCTCATCTGGCGGGCCTGGGTGTGAATGCGTTTGCTGTGGCGGCCACTCTTTGCGACGCCGCCTCGGCGCAAGTGGTGACGGACGCGGTGATGGCGCGGGCTGGGCGGATCGACATTCTCGTCAACAACGCAGGTGTTTCGTGGGGCGCTGCGGCTGAAGACCATACGCCGGAGCAGTGGCTGCGTGTGATCGACCTGAACCTGAATGCATTGTTTTTCCTGACCCAATCTGTTGGTCGTGCCTGGATGATCCCGCAAAAACATGGACGAATCGTCAATATTGCCTCGGTTGCCGGCCTGAAAGGCAACCAGACCGGGGCGCTCGGTACTATTGCCTATAATACCTCCAAGGGAGGCGTGGTCAATTTTACGCGGGCGCTTGCGGCGGAGTGGGGCAAGCACGGCATCACCGTCAATGCGCTGGCGCCTGGCTGGTTTCCGTCGCGGATGACGCGTGGGACGCTGGAGAAGCATGGCGAGGCGTTTGCGGCCCGCACGCCGCTTGGCAAGCTGGGTGGACCGGATGATTTGAAAGGGGCAGCGCTGCTGCTCGCCTCGGCCGCATCGGGGCATATCACCGGCCAGATCCTGGCGGTCGATGGCGGGGCGGTGGTGACGTGAGCGTGGAGCCATTCGTTCTGCCAACGCTCATTCTTTTGTTGGCTGGATTCGTCAAGGGCGTGATTGGCCTTGGTTTGCCGGCGGTGGGCGTGGGGCTGATGGGGCTGTTGATGGCGCCAGCGCAAGCGGCCGGCGTGCTGGTGTTGCCGGCCACGGCGACCAATATCTGGCAGCTCTGGAAGGGGCCTGATTTTCGCGGGTTGCTGCGCCGGCTCTGGCCTATGCTGGTGGGGATTATCGTTGGAAGCTGGCTTGGTGCGGGCGCGTTGTCCGGCGGCAACGCCGGCCATACGCGGGTCTGGCTCGGCATTGTGCTGGCGGCATACGCCTTGTTTGGACTGCTGTCGGGGCGACCGCGCATGTCAAGGCGATGGGAGGCCCGGCTTGGGCCGGTTGTCGGAGTCCTGACCGGGGTTGTGACCACGGCGACCGGGCTTTCAATGTTGCCGTTGGTGCCGTTCCTCAATGCGCTTGGGCTTGATCGTGATGAGATGGTGCAGGCGCTGGGGTTGTCCTTCACGGTTTCCACCCTCGGCTTGTTGGCCGATCTCACCGGGTCTGGCGTGTTCGACAGGCCGTTGATGCTGGCCTCGGTGGCGGCCTTGGTACCGGCCTTCATTGGCATGCAGGTGGGGCAGCACGTTCGGGTGCGTATTTCTCCGGTGCTTTTCCGAAGATGTTTCTTTTCCGGCATGCTGCTACTGGGACTGGAACTGGGGCGGCATTGATGGAACGCCCGGACTGAGGTTGCAAAGGGCGTCGATGCATTTTTTTGGCACATGGACGCAAACGCCAATTCGCAACATGCTGCTGGTGGTGGCGTTCGTTCTGCTGGTCGGCGGATTGGCGACGGTTGGCTATGTGGAGCATGGATGGAGCCTGGGCGACGCCGTCTATATGGTTGTTATCACGGTGTTCACCGTCGGTTTCGGCGAGATCCATCCGATCAACACTCCGGCCTTGCGGGCCATCACGATGGGGTTGATCGTGACCGGCTGCACGGGAATGATCTTTCTCACCGGCGCGCTGGTGCAGGCCATCACGCTGTCGCAGGTGCAATCTGTCTTTGGGCTGAAGCGCATGAACCGGACGATCGAACAGCTTCGTGGACATATCATCGTGTGTGGCTTTGGCCGCACCGGCTCCATGCTGGCGCGTGAATTGCGGGATGCGAAGGCGCAGCTTGTGATTTTGGAAAGCAGCCCGGAGCGCTGTGCCGAGGCGCGGCAGATGGGGTTTTTGTGCGTGCAGGCCGATGCGTCGGAGGAAAGCGTTCTCGAACAGGCTGGCATCCAGTATGCGCGGGCGCTTGCCACGGTGGTGTCGTCCGATGCCGTCAATGTGTTCATCACCCTCAGTGCTCGCGGGCTGAATCCTGGGCTGCAAATTGTGGCGCGTGGCGAATTGCCGGCCACGGAGAAGAAATTGCTGCAGGCGGGCGCCAATTCGGTGGTCATGCCGGCCCATATCGGTGCCGAGCAGGTGGCGTCGATGATTTTGTTTCCCGCCATTGCCGGGATGATTCAGTCCACGGAACGGCGCCGGCAGATGGAGTTGGACCTTCGCACGCTGGGGCTGGAGATCGAGATTGTTTTGGCTGCCGAGGGAAGTCGCTATGTGGGCCAGACGGTCGAGGCGGTGGAGCGCATGGCGGAGCGGACGTTCTTTATCGTGGCGATCGAGCATGCCGGCAGCGGCAAGGTTGAGCGCCCACAGCCAACCACGAAGGTGGAAGCTGGTGATGGTGTTACGATTTTGGGCCGGAGCGGACGTGCCGACATGGTGAGTTATTTCGACAGTCCGGCTTGATCCGGTTGAACGCCACTGGCGACCGTTTGCCGGTCACGCAGCTTTGACCCCGTTGGTGAAGCCACTGATTTCCAGGCTCAACGCGGCCGATTGACGCGAGACGTCGGCGGCCACTGCGTAGAGTTCCTCGGCTGCACTGCCGGTCCGGCTGGCGGCATGGCGCACCTCGGACATGTTCTGGCTGACGTTCTGTGTGCCTTGGGCTGCCTGGTCCACGCTGCGGGCGATCTCGGCGGTGGCGGCGCCCTGTTGTTCCATGGCCACGGCAACCGTGGCGCCGATCTGGTGGATCTCGGAAATGATGGCGCCGATTTCGCCGATTTCGCGCACCGCGTCCTTGGTGGCGGTTTGAATGGCGTTGATCTGGATGCTGATCTGTTGGGTTGCGTGGGCTGTCTGGCTGGCAAGCAGCTTCACTTCGCCTGCGACCACGGCAAAGCCTTTGCCCGCATCACCCGCCCGCGCCGCCTCGATGGTGGCATTGAGCGCCAGCAGGTTTGTCTGGGCCGCGATCTGGCTGATCAGTTGCACAACCTCGCCAATCTCGTGCGCGCCCAAAGCCAGGCGTTGCACGGTGGTGTCGGTATGCTGGGCGCCCGCCAACGCGCGTTGGGCAACAGTGGCCGATCTGCTGACCTGGCGGCTGATCTCGTGGATGGAAGCGGTCAGTTGCTCTGCGGCGCTCGCCACCGTTTGAACGCTGGTCGAGGTTTGATCGGCGGCTGACGAGGCGCTCAGGGACTGGCTGTTGGCCTGCTCGGCCGTGCTGGCCAGGTCGCGGGCGGTTTCTTCCATGGTGCTGGACGCCATGGTGAGCTGACCGATGGTGGCATTGACGCTGATTTCGAAATTTTCGATCAATGTTTTCAGGAGATTGGTTCGGCGCACGCTGGTTTCTTGCGTCAGTTGTTCAGCGTGGGCCAATCCATCGGCACGAATGGCATTGCTGCGAAAGATGACCAGCATCCGCGCCATTGTGCCCATTTCATCGCGACGCTCGGCCTGGGGGATTTCAGTCTCATGATCGCCGTCGACGAGACGCTGCATGCTTGCGGTGCAGGCCCGCAACGGCGGGATGACACAGCGGACTGTGGTGAGCGCAAGGATCAGTCCTGCGATCAGGCTGCCAAACGCCACGGCGAAGGCGATGTTTGTGTCGGCTTCGCTCTCTGCGAGGGCCGCATCGCGCATCTCCGCATAGGTCTTGGAGAATGCATCGTTCAACTTGCTGAGGATGGTCTCGGCGTTGTCGATCTCGGGTTGGATCTGGGTGCTGTAAAGGCGGTCTGCCTCCAGCGCTGCTTCGGCCCAGCCGATGAACACGCTGCGGTATTCACCCACCATGCTCAGAATAGGTGGCAGCAGGCTGGCGTGTTCGCCCAGCATGGGCTTTGACGTGGCCATCACGGTTTCAAGGGACTTTGCCGTGAGCGAGAACAAACGAATCCGCTCGCCGTCCCTTGCCGCGAGAAATTGCAGGCTTGCCTGTCGCATCAACTGGATTTTGCGATCGATCAGATGCACGGCGTAAAGCTGGTCCATGGGTGCGTCGGCATCCGGGGCTGCGATCAGTTCGTTTGCCGCGACCGACAATTGCTCCCCAACCGACAGCAATTGCATGCGTGCGGCATCGGCCGAGCGGGTGATGCGGGCGAATTGATCGATATGGCCACGATGCGCTTCAAGGGATTTTTCGAGATCCGACAAGATGGTGCGATCGGAGTCCGAACGGGCATGCGTGCGGGCATCGGCCACCAAGGCCGTCGCGGGGGCAAGGGCCGTCTTCATCGCGTCCTGGGTTGTGCGGTCCCCCACAAGCCGGAACCTGGTTTCAAAAACCAGGAGCTTGATCACTGCGCGGCGTGCGCTGACCAGGCGTTCCTTTTGGTTGAACAGGTCTGATGTTTCGGTGAACCGGGCATCGACCATGCGGGCCCGCAAGGCGGACACGCCACTTTCAACCAGCCCGATAAGAACGAGTGCGGCAAAGCCCAGTCGTATCCGGTTCGCGATTGAAATTGATAACACCAGCGCCACACCCCTAGCAGATCGGGGGAGTGTGGCGCCAAACATTCAAGACAACGTTAAGATGGAGACACACCAAGGGATTTTCCGCAGGCAACCAACGCCTGCCAGGTTTCCACCTGCAACGGCACGCCGTGGGCGAGGCGGTCGGCGCGGGTGCTGGCCTCTTTTTCGCCAGGCACCTGCACGGCTACCCCAGGCACAGCCGGCCTGGATGCCTTGACATAGAGAGCATAGTCGGCGGCCTGTTGGGCAAAATTGGCGGCGCCGAAGTGTTTCGGATCCAGGTAGATCGAGAACATGCCGTTGCTGATCCGACCGCGTTTGCCGCCGATGATCGGGCCGGATGTGGTGCCGCCAGTGAGCACGCCCGCAAGGATTTCGCACATGAAGGCGATGCCGGAGCCCTTATGGTCGCCGAACGCCCGCAAGGCGCCGGTGCCATTGCCCGGATCACGCGGGGCGCCGGGCTGCAGCGGGCCGTAAAGGGTCTCGGGGTCGGTTGAGTGGGTGCCGTCTTCCTCGATGAGGGACCCCTCCGGCAGTGGCTTGCCGCCGTTCGAGGCCACCAGAACCTTGCCTTCTGCCACCAGCGACGTGGCAAAATCAAGCAACAGCATCGGCTCGTCGCCCGCGGCGGGTACGCCCACGCACATGGGGTTGGTGGAGAACCGCCGGTCAACACCGCCATAGGGTGCGACAAGCTCGCCCTGCGACACGTTGACGAAGTGAATCGACACCAGGCCCTGTTCGGCGGCGCGTTCCGCCCAGTCGCCGATGCGGCCGATATGGCCGGAATGGCGCAGGGCGATGATCGACATGCCCGACTCGCGCGCCTTGGCGATGCCGAGATCGACGGCCAGTGGCCCGATGGTCTGGCCGAAGCCGAAATTGCCGTCCACCACCGCGTGGGTGGGGCTTTCGGTCTGGATGGTCAGGCCCTGGCCCGGCAGCACGCGACCTTCTTGCAGCCATTGGATATAGCGCGGCGTGCGGATGACGCCGTGGCTGTCATGGCCGGTGAGGTTGGCGCCGAGCAGGTGAAAGGCGATGCCCTTGGCCTCGTCCGCCTTGCAGCCGGCGGCTTCGAAAATATCGGCGATGAAGCGTTCCAGCGCCGGGGCTGGAATCAGGTGCTCGGAGAGGGATGCCATCAGACGACCCGCCCGCTGTCTTCTTCGATGAGATGCATCTGGTTCATGTCGGCGGCAAGGGTGATCATATGGCCAGGCACGCAGGAGGTTGCGGGATCGACGCGGGCGCAGACCGGGACGCCGCCGTCGAAGAAATGCACCATGGTTTCCATGCCCATCGGCTCTGTCACGTCTACCAGCGCGTCAAACAGCGTCACGCCGGGTTTTTCCACATCGCGTGTTTCGGTGAGATGCTCGGGGCGCAGGCCCAATGTCATTTCGCGGCCGGTGAAGGGGGCGTAGCGGGCCACGCGTGCCGGGGGGACCGGCAGCTTCACGCCGGAGGAGAGCTGAAGCTTCAGGCCACCGTCGTCAATCACGCGCACCGGCAGGAAGTTCATGCCGGGCGAGCCGATGAAGCCGGCCACGAAGCGGGTGGCGGGGTTGTGATACAGTTCCTGCGGGGGGCCGACCTGCTCGATGCGGCCCTGGTTCATCACCACCACGCGGTCGGCCAGCGTCATTGCCTCAACCTGGTCGTGCGTCACGTAGACGGTGGTGGTGCGGACGGCCTGATGGACCTTCTTGATTTCGGTGCGCATTTGCACACGCAGTTTGGCGTCCAGGTTGGACAGCGGTTCGTCGAACAGGAACACGCGCGGGTGGCGCACGATGGCGCGGCCCATGGCCACGCGCTGGCGCTGGCCGCCGGACAGCGCCTTCGGCTTGCGTTGCAGCAACGGCACGATGTCGAGGATGCGGGCGGCTTCGTCGACGCGGGTCTTGATGTCGTCTTTCGAATATTTTCGCAGCTTCAGGCCGAACGCCATGTTGTCGAACACGGTCATGTGCGGATAGAGCGCGTAGTTTTGGAACACCATGGCGATGTCGCGGTCACGTGGCGGCATGTCGTTGACCATGTCTCCGCCGATCCAGATTTCGCCGGAGGTGATTTCCTCAAGGCCGGCGATCATGCGCAGGGTGGTGGATTTGCCGCAGCCGGAGGGGCCGACGAGGACGACGAATTCCTCGTCCTTGATTTCGAGGTCGATGCCGTGCACCGCCTGGTAGGTCTCGTAGCTCTTGACAACCTTGCGGACTGAAACCTGTGCCATTCTTTTTTCGTCGCCCCATTGGATTGCAAGCGGTTGGGCCGCTTTTGCGATGTTGGCGTTACCATGGCCGAGGCTTGCAGATGGGGCAAGGTGTTGGCGGGTTGTTCCGGTTTTTGTTGCATGTGGCCAGGGGGCGTGGTGCTAACTGGTGGGTGAACAGATCAACAGCCATTTTTCCGCCGATGAGCCTGTCCTGTGTGATCAGCGGGCTGTGCGGCGCTTTGGGGCGATGGCGCCTGCGGGGGCTGTTGGGCCAGATGCTGATGATGGCGATGTATCGCCGATTGCGCGACGTCGGCGGCAAGATGGAGCGGCTGGCGGCGCGGTTCGCGGCCGGGCGGCTTTGGCGGCGTGGGGCGGTGGTTCGCGCCGTTGGTCAGGCAGAGGCGGCGGTTTCAGCGTGTCAGCCTGTGCGGGTTTGGCCGTGCCGGTTTGGGTGGCTGGTGCGGTTGGCAGCGTCTGAGGCGGCCGGGTATGGCGCGCAACTGCGCTTTGTTCTTGGCCAGCCGGAGATGGTGGCGTTGCTGATCGCGGCCCCTCAGGCAGCGCGGTTGTTGCAGCCGATTTGCCGGATGCTGGCGGTAGAGACGTCGCTGCTGCGGCCCTGCGCCGATGGGGCGGTGGAGAGCGCGCCGGAGGAGGTGGCGTGCCTGCTGAAGAAGCGGGTGCGTCGACCGCGGCGTTGTGTCGAGCCGGAGCGGATTGCGTTGCCGTTGGGCGTGCTGTCGGCGGCGCGAAGGCAGGGTTTTGGGAGATCTGGGTGAGGCTTGGGCCGAGATGCGGCTGTTTTGTTCCGGTTTGTAAACCATATTGGTTTTAGGCGCCGCCACGAGGCGGCTCGCAACGACGGGGGGTGAGGTTGGTGCGCGTCAGGTTTAACGACGCAAAAAAGTGTTTGTTCTTTTTTGAAAAAAAGAACCAAAAAACTTCATTCACTTGGCCCGGTGTGTAGAAACGCTGTGTCCACCGACCAAGTGAATGAAAGTCTTTTTGCTTCTTTTTCTTCAGAAAAAGAAGATCTTTCTCTCTTAAGCTTCCATTTCCTTAAACGTTTCCTTGGCAATCCGCACCGCCGCGTTGGCGGCTGGAATGCCGCCGTAGACGGCGACCTGCATCAGCACTTCGGAGATATCCGCCGGTGTGGCGCCGGTGTTGCGGCTGGCGCGGATGTGCAGCTTGAGTTCCTCGTGATGGCCGAGGGAGGCCATCATGGCGATGGTGAGCAGGCTGCGGGTGCGGCGGTCCAGTCCATCGCGGGTCCAGATGCTGCCCCAGGCGGTGCGGGTGATGAAATTCTGGAAGTCGCGGTCGAAATCGGTGATTCCGGCGGTGGCGCGGGCGACATGGGCTTCGCCGAGCACCTGTTTGCGCACGGCCATGCCGGCTTCGTAGCGATCGGCGATGTCTGGCGCGAGGAAGGTGCTGATGGCCTGGGTGACGGCGTGCGGCACTTCGATGGTGGGGATGTGGGCGGCGTTTTTCAGGATGACCAGGGTGGAGCCGGCGATGGCGGTGTGCATGGCCTCGGCGCTGGCGAGCGGGGTGGCGAGGTCTTGGTCGCCGACGAGGATGAGGGTTGGGACGTTGAGGGCCGAACTGGAGGCTGTGAGATCCTCGGCGGCGATTGCCTCGGCGGCGGCGGCGTAGCCTTCGGGGTCGGTGCGCAGGAGCATGGCGCGCAGGCCGGCGGCTTGGGGCGTGGCCATGAAGCCGGGGGTGACCCAGCGGGCCATGACCGGGTCGGCCACGGCTTGCATGCCTTTTTCACGCACGAGGGCGGCGCGGGTGTGCCAGCCTTCCGGGGGCGGGATGACCATGGCGGTGTCGCACAGGATGAGAGAGGTGACGCGGTCCGGCGCGAGGGCTGCGAGGCTTTGGGCAACGAGGCCGCCGATGGACAGGCCGGCGACGTGGGCGTGCTGGATGTCGAGTGCGTCCAGCACGGCCAGGGCGTCCTGGGCCAGCTGGGCGATGGTGCCGGGGCCTTGGGTGACGGTGGTGAGGCCGTGGCCGCGCAGGTCGGGGCGGATGACGCGGAAGCTGGCGGAGAGGGCTTCGGCCTGGTCGTTCCAGACATGCAGGCTGGTGCCGAGCGAGTGGAGCAGCAGCAAGGCGGGTGCTCCCGCAGGGCCGGAAATCTGGACGTGGATATCCAGGTCATTTGCGCGGATGAACATGCGGCCTCCTGTATTTTATCGGGTTATCGGTCAGGCGAGGCCGGACAACAAGGACCGGGCCTTCGCGGAGACGATCGCGGGCGTGTCGCCGGGCTTGTAGATGGAGGAACCGATGCCGAAGCCGGCGGCGCCGGCGTCTCGCCAGATGCCCATGTTGTCCGGGCCGATGCCGCCGACGGGCAGGACCATGGTGCCGGTGGGAAGGACAGCGCGGACGGCGCGCAGGACGGCGGGGCTGGCGGCTTCGGCGGGGAAGAGTTTCAGGGCGTCCGCACCGGCGGCGAGGCAGGCGAAGGCTTCGGTGGGGGTGACGAAGCCGGGGCAGGCGATCATCTGGTGGGCCTTGGCGGCACGGACGACGTCGGTGGCGGAATGGGGGGTGACGATCAGGCGGCCGCCGGCGGCGAAGACGGCATCGACGTCGGCGGGGGACATGACGGTGCCGGCGCCGACCAGCATGCGGGCGCCGAAGCGGGCTTGGAGTCGGGCGATGCTGACGAGGGGATCGGGCGAGTTGAGGGGGACTTCGACGATGGCGATGCCGGCCTGTTCGAGGGCCTCGGTGATGGCGCAGGCTTCGTCTGGCTTGACGCCGCGCAGGATGGCGACCAGCGGGCAGCGGGCGAGCCAGGATTTCAGGTTGGGGGTGGTCATATCCATTGGGCAAGTTCTCCGATGATCACGAGGCCGCGTGCCGCTGAGTCGGCGGAGCCGTTGACTGAGGTTCCGCCGCGTTGGGCGATTGCACGGGCATAGAGGGCGCAGAGTTCTGGGGTGCCGAGCAATGTTGCGTGGCCGCCTGGAGGCAGGGCGGCGCGGATTTCGTGGCCGATCAGCAGGCCGGACAGGTAGGAGGCGCCGGCATCGGCGGTCAGGGTGCGCATGATGGCCTGGGTGCGGACGCCGAACAGGTGGTGGAGCAGGTGGCCAGTGTCGGCCGAGCGCTGGACGCCGCGGTCGAAGCCGGCTGGGTCGTGCGGGGCATCGTTCATGGTGCGGCCGAGGATGGTGCCGGTGCGGAGGGCGGAGAAGGCCTCGCCGCTGAGATAGGTGGTGAAGCTGTCGATCTGGCCGGCTTGGATCTTGGCCCATTTGGCGTGGCTGCCGGGGAGGCAGACCAGGCCGTCGGCGGCTGCGGAGCCGATGATCTGGGTTTCCTCGCCGCGCATGATTTCGGGCGTGCCGTCGGAATCCTGGGCGGACAGGCCGGGGACGATGCGCAGGTCGCAGCCTTCGAAGTCCACGCGGGTGAGGGAGGCGGCGATGGTGGCGGCGTTGGCGGGGCAGGGCAGGTAGTCGGCCTCGACCCAGCCTTGGCGGCTGCTGATCATGCCGGACATGAGTGCCCGGGTTTCGCCATCGGCGAGCCAGGGGGCGATGGCGGTGCGCAGGGTTTCGGCGAAGGCGTTGTTCTGGACGTGCATGATGCCGGCGCTGCTTTCCAGCCGGTCAATGACCTGGCCGTTGTGCAGGCGGTAGGCGCGGAAGCTGCTGGTGCCCCAGTCGATGCCGATCATTCAGCCGACCCATTCGAAGTCGAGCAGCGAGACATGGGCGGCGACGACGCGAAAGCCTTGCGGGGTGCGCACCCAGCTTTGCATCTGACGGCCGGTGGCGCCGTTGGAGCGGCGGCGGAACAGGGTGCTGGCGGTGGCCATGTCGCGGCCGAAGGTGGTGATCTCGGTGCGGCCGAGTTCGCGGGCCAGGCCGGTGCTGGGGCGGCCACTGCGGAAGCCGCGGATTTCCTCGATGCCGTAGAGGTTCTCGGCGAGGCCGTAGCGGATGGTGTGGGGCGAGTCCCAGAACAGGGCGTCCAGCGTCGCGAGGTCGTTGGTGACCAGGGCCTGTTCGTAGCGCTGGAAGCAGGCCGTTACCTCGGCGAGGATTTCGGGGATGTTGATGTCCATGGTGGGTTCTCGTTCAAACAAAGCTGGGGGCGACGGGGGCGCGGCACAGCCCGGCCCGTTCGAGATGGGCGGCGGCGCGGAGCAGGAGGTCTTCGGCCCAGGGGGCTGCGATCAGTTGCACGCCGATCGGCAGGGTTGCATGCGCGTTCTGTACGGGGGCGGCGATGACCGGCAGGCCGATGGCGCTGATGGGCTGGGTGTAGACCCCGAAACTGGCGCGCAGCGGCATGGTCTGGCCGTCTGCTTCCAGCATCGCCTGGCCGATGGGCATGGCGGGGGCCGGGGTGGCGGGGGCTATCAGAATGTCCCAGCTCTGGAACAATTCCAGCACCTGCCGCCGATATTGGCTGCGCACGCGTTGGGCGTGGTGGACCCATTGGGCCGGGACCAGGGCTCCGGCGAGCAGGCGGTCGCGCGTCAGGGGTTCGAAATCGTCGTAATGGGTGCGCAGATCGTCCAGATGCTGGCTGGCGCCCTCGACGGCGGTGATGAGGAAGGCGGCGGCGCGGCCGGCGGCGGCGTCTGAGAGTTCGACCGTGGCGGTGGCGCCCAGTGCGTCACAGACCTGCGTTGTGGCGGCCTGGGCGCAGTCCATGCCATGGCGGGCGAAATGGCCGCCGAGCCGGGCGATCCGCAGTCCGGCAAGGCCCTGTTGCAGGCAGCCGGACACGCTTTGATGGCCGCGCCAGCTTTGGGCGGGGTCGGTTTTGTCCTCGCCTTGCATGGCTTCATAGGCCAGTGCGAGGTCCGGCACGCTGCGGGCGAAGGGGCCCACATGGTCCAGGCTGGGCACGAACCCCACGCTGCCGGCGCGGGACAGGCGGCCATAGGTGGGCTTCAGGCCCCAGATGCCGTTGACGCTGGCCGGAACGCGGATGGAGCCGTTGGTGTCCGTGCCGAGGGAGAGCGGCACCAGGCCGGCGGCAACTGCTGCGCCCGATCCGCCGGAGGAGCCGCCGGCCACGCGGGCGAGATCGTGCGGGTTGCGGGTGGGGCCGTAATGGGTGTTCTCGGTGGTGAAGCCGTAGGCGTATTCATCCATGTTGAGGCAGCCGACGCAGATGGCCCCGGCGCGTTCCATGGCCGCCACGGCGAATGCATCTTCGGTGGCCGGTGTGCGGCGGCGTTCGATGATGCTGCCGGCCAGGGTGACCACGCCGGCGACGTTGTAAAGGTTCTTGGCGGCGAAGGGGACGCCGGCGAGGGGGCCACAGGGCTCGCCGCGGGCCAGTTTGGCGTCGATTTCCTGCGCGCGGGCCAAGGCGCGCTCGGCGATCACGGCGGTGAAGGCGTTGATTGCAGGGTTGTGCGCCGCGATTCGGGCCAGGGCGGCTTCAACCGCAGCCACCGCTGTCAGTGTCCGGTCGCGGATTCGGGCTGCGATCGTGGTGGCATCCAGCAGATGCAGGCTCATGCCACGAACACCGGTGCCGGCTCGTCTTCGGCCGCGATCGGGCGGTCAAGCGCGGGCGCGCCCACCCGCACCACCAAGGCAAAAGCCTCGGCGAGTGCGACCAGTCGTTCTGGGGAGAGCCGCAGCCCGATGGCAGGACATGCGGCGGTGACATAGGCCAGCGAGTCGAAGTTTTCGGTGTCGATCATGCAACCAGAGTGGGATGAGTCTGGCCGCGAGGCAACCAGGGCATCAAGACAACAGGGCGCGCAGCTTGTGCACGGCCGAGGCAGGAGTCGACAGCACCGGCAATCCCGTGGCTTTGGCCACCGCATCGGCGGCGCGGGCCAGGCTGAATTGGGCGAGGGCGATGCAGTCGCACCCGATCAAGCCAAGGGCCGCCTGGGCTGCCAGGTGGTCATGTTCCGCCGTGTCGCCAGCATCGAGCGCCGCGAGGGCGCCTTCGGCCAGGGCGGTCTGTACTGGACGGCCGAATTCCGGCGGCAGAGTGACGAGCGTGGGGGCGAAGGTGGCCACTACGCCCACGCGCTGATAGCCGGCGGCGGCTTCGATCATCGCCTCGTTCGGCTTCAGCACCGGCATCGGCGCCAATTCGCGTGCGCAGGCTTCGATGCAGGGGCCGAACGCCGAGCAGGTGAACAAAATACCGTCCGCCCCGGTGTCCCTCGCGTAGCGGGCGAGGGTGAGGAAGCGGGCGGTCATGCTTTCCAGCGGGGCGCCGCGCGCGAGGTCGGCCGAGAGGCTGTCATCGAGCAGGTTCGCCAGTGTTGCTTCTGGCCAGAGTTCGGCGAAAGATTGCTGGATCGGGTCGATCGAATGCCGCAGGGCATGGATGAGGGCGATCCGCATCTCAGCGTGCCGGGCAGCGGATTAGCGGCTCGGGGAAATCGGCGCAGCCTTCGAACATGATCTCGTTCTCGCCGCGGCGCACCACATGCAGGCTGTTTGGGTCAGCGCAGCCGAATCCGACAGCGGGCTGCGGGGCGGTGGCGCTGTGCAGGCCCAGGCCCAGATCCGCGATGGGACTCGCGGCCGGCGCGAAGCGGAAATCGGTGGCGTCGGGGGCGGCGCGCACCGTCTCGATGGCCCGTTGGTGGTAGGTCTGGTCGATCAGTGTTGCGCGCAGCACGAGATCCCGGGTGAAGATCACAACTGGTTGGGCGAGGCAGGCCTGGGCGGTCACGCCGGATGGCACAGGGAACAGGCCGCCCGTCCATGAGCCGAACAGCCAGGCATGCGGCACCACGGAGGGGGCAGGAGCTTGCGCCCGGAGCGCTCGCGGCGCGATCGGGGTGGCAAGGGCTGCGATCATCAGGCAAAAAACAATACGGCGCATAGATCCCTCGAAATCAACGTATCACCAACATACGCGCCTGCGGCCGCACAAGGACACCCATTGATGCTCAAGCGCCTCTACGACAGCGTTCTCACTCTCGCCGCCTCGCCCCGCGCGAGCGTCTGGCTGGCTGTGATCGCGTTCGCCGAAAGCAGCTTCTTTCCCATTCCGCCCGATGCGTTGCTGGTGCCGATGGCGCTGGCCCGGCCGGAACGGGCATGGCGTTATGCCGCGATCTGCACCACCGCCAGCGTGCTGGGCGGCATTTTGGGCTATTTCATTGGCTATGCCGTGTTCGACATGGTGGCGCGGCCGTTGCTGGACTTTTATCACTATACAGCCGCGTTCGACCAGTTTCGCGCCCGGTTTGCTGAGAACGGTGTCTATCTTATTCTAATCAAGGGTCTTTTGCCGATCCCGTTCAAGATCGTCACCATCGCATCTGGCGTATCGTCCGTCCATTTTGGGGCGTTTGTGGCCGCCTGCATTGTTACCCGGGGCGCACGCTTTTTCCTGCTCGCCACCCTGATCCGCAAGTTCGGAGAGCCGGTTCGGCTTTTCATCGAGGAGCGGTTGATGCTGGTCACCAGCGTGGCGGCAGGGTGCATCGTGTTGGGCTTCGTTTTAATTCGGTATGTCTAGGCCGGCCCGGCGCACCGGATTTCGGCATCGCGGGTAAGGCGTTTGGGCATCCAGTTTTTGAGAATCATGCCGCAAATTCCACTATTTGGTGATTCAAGGACGTAAAATTTCGTATTTTCGGAAACTTGCGCCTGTTTGTTGCCCAAACCGTGTCGAGTTGGACTTGCATTTCGGTTCGCCAACGGGAATAGAAGGATGACCGTTCGGTTCAGCGCGGGGGGGCGCCCGCTACGGATGCAACGATAACAACGGGGCTGACACCCGCATCAACGGAGGAATTAAAAAATGGCGACCGATTTGGTCAGCCGGGTCAAAAATGACCCGAATTACATCGAGCTTGAGAAGAAGCGGAACAGCCTCGGCGTCACGCTGGCCGTGCTCATGCTGGTGATCTATTTCGCGTTCATCCTGCTTGTTGCTTTCTTCAAGCCGCTTCTGGCGACGCCGGTTTATGGCGTGGTCACGCTCGCGTTTCCCGTCGGGCTTTTCGTTATTGTCAGCGCCATCGGCATCACCGGGTTCTACGTCTCCCGCGCCAACAGCGAGTTCGACACGTTGACGAAAAAGATTGTGGAGGCCGCCCGATGAACCGCCTGTTCATTCTGCTGATGGCGTTCTTGCTCAATGTCGGCACGGCCTTTGCTGCTGGTGAGGGCATCGAGGCCACCAGCAAGCAGGCCACCAACCCCATCGCCATCGCGATGTTCGTGGCCTTCGTGCTGCTGACCTTGGCCGTCACCTACTGGGCTGCCAAGAAAACCAAGTCGGCCAGTGACTTCTACACCGCCGGCGGCGGCATCACCGGCTTTCAGAACGGGCTGGCGATTGCGGGCGACTATATGTCGGCGGCATCGTTTCTGGGTATTTCGGCGCTGGTGTTCACCAACGGCTTCGACGGCCTGATCTATTCGGTGGGCTTCCTCGTGGGCTGGCCGATCATCATCACGCTGATGGCCGAACGCCTGCGCAACCTTGGCCGCTTCACCTTCGCCGACGTGATCAGCTATCGCCTGCAACAGACCCCGCTGCGCGTGCTCGCGGCGTCTGGCACGCTGGTGGTGGTGCTGTTTTACCTGATCGCCCAGATGGTGGGCGCCGGGCAGTTGATCAAGCTGCTGTTCGGCATCGACTATATCTATGCCGAGTTCATCGTCGGTGCATTGATGATCCTCTACGTCACCTTTGGCGGCATGCTCGCCACCACCTGGGTGCAGATCATCAAGGCGTGCCTGTTGCTCGGCGGCGCCACGTTGATGGCGGTTCTGGTGCTGGCGCATTATGGCTTTGACCCGATTGCCTTGTTCACCGACGCGGTGAAGGTCAGCCCGAAGCACGAAGCCATCATGGTTCCGGGTTCGTTTGTGGCCAATCCGGTCAACACGATCTCGCTGGGCATCGCACTGATGTTCGGCACGGCCGGTCTGCCGCATATCCTGATGCGCTTCTTCACCGTCTCCAACGCCAAGGAAGCCCGCAAGTCGGTGTTCTTCGCCACCGGCTTCATTGGTTATTTCTACATTCTGACGTTCATCATCGGCTTCGGCGCGATCACGCTGGTGGCGACCAATCCGGCCTATATCGATCCGATCACCAAGGGCCTCATCGGCGGCGCGAACATGCCGGCGATCTGGCTGGCCGATGCGGTGGGCGGCAGCCTGTTGCAGGGCTTCATCGCGGCGGTGGCGTTCGCCACCATTCTCGCCGTGGTGTCCGGCCTGACGCTGGCCGGCGCGTCCGCGGTGAGCCACGACCTCTACGCCTCGGTGTTCCGCCGTGGCCGCGTGGATTCGGCTTCGGAAATGCGCGTGTCCAAGATGACCACGGTGGCGCTCGGCATCATGGCGATTGTTCTCGGCATCGCGTTCGAGAAGCAGAACATCGCCTTCATGGTGGGCCTGGCCTTCGCCATTGCGGCCAGCGCCAACTTCCCGGTGCTGCTGCTGTCGGTGGTCTGGAAGAAACTGACCACGCGTGGCGCCACCATCGGCGGCTTTGCCGGCCTGCTGGCGGCGTTGATCCTGACCGTGCTGAGCCCGGCGATCTGGGTGGACGTGATCCACAACAAGGCGGCCATCTTCCCGTACAGCGCACCCGCTCTGTTCTCGATGCCGCTTGGCTTCTTCTTCTGCTGGCTGTTCTCGGTCACCGACAAGAGTGAGCGTGCGGCGATCGATATCAACGGCTTCGAGGCGCAGTATATCCGCTCCCAAACCGGGATCGGCGCCTCTGGGGCAAGCTCGCACTGAGCCTGTTCCACCTAGCTGGAACGAGGGGCGTCCGGAGCGATCCGGGCGCCCTTTCCCGTTGTTAAACAAGACGTAACCCGCTGCCGCCGATCCGCCACAATGGCGCCACGGCGCCGCCTTGCCGTTGCGGTCATATCTGTTTGCCGGCGATGAGGTCGGCACCCAGGAGATGCCCCAATGTCCATCACTTCCAAGATCGTTCTCTCCGCTCTGCTGGTTGGCATCACCCTGCCGGCCATTGCCCAGGGCAGCGCCGTGACCACCACCAAGGCGCCGCTCACGTCCCACACCGCCGCCATTCACAAGGTGTCGAGCCCGGTTGAAGCCCCAAAGGCCGGTGCGGCCGTCTCGACCACCCCTTCCACAGGCGTCGCCGCCAGCACGAAGCCTGCGACACCGGCCAAGGCCGAGCACGGCAAAACCGATGCGGTGAAGGCCGATGCCACGTTGCCCGGCGCCGTGAAGCCCGCAACGCCGCTGCCGGCCGTCAAGACCAACTGAGGATGTCGCGTGGCTGGCCGGGCTTGTCCCTGGTCAGCCATCCTCTCTCCGGCTCTGCGCGCCTTGCGGTCCAGTTCCTGAAAAGGGGCTGGGCCGCATGACGTTTTGGGTAACGTTACGGCTTGATGCGAGGGGCGTCTGGAGCAATCCGGGCGCCCTTTTCCGTTGTTAAACAAGACGTAATCCACTGCCGCCGATCCGCCACAATGGCGCCACGGCGCCGCCTTGCCGTCGCGGTCATATCTGTTTGCCGGCGATGAGGTCGGCACCCAGGAGATGCCCCAATGTCCATCACTTCCAAGATCGTTCTCTCCGCTCTGCTGGTTGGCATCACCCTGCCGGCTTTTGCCCAGGGCAGTGCGGTTGCCGCCCCCAAGGCGCCGGTCACGTCCCACACCGCCGCCATTCACAAGGTGTCGAGCCCGATTGAAGCCCCCAAGGCCGGTGCGGCCGTCTCGACCACCCCGTCCACCGGCGTCGCCGCCAGCACGAAGCCTGCGACACCGGCCAAGGGCGAGGTCGGCAAAACCGACACCACGCTGACCGGCGCCGTGAAGCCCAGCGTCAACACCGGGATTGTCAAGCCGGTCGCGCCGCTCCCGGCCGTCAAGACCAACTGAGACAGCCGCAGGACCGGCCCGGAATGATGTCCGGTCCGGTCCATTTCGCTTCAGTCCTGTGCGCCTCGCGGTCCAGCCCCATGTATGTCGGGGCTGGACGGCGGGGTGTTCTGCGTGGCATCCGCTGGCGATAATTCGCAGCCTGGGCCGCCATGATCGGCTCCGCGCATGACCACTCCGAGGACGCACCATGAACCGCCTGCCGACAGACCCCGCCGCCGACACCACGCTCGGCTTTGGCGCCACCTTCGCCTCCCTCGCCACGCAGACTGGTCTGGTCGATCTTGATCGTGTGTTCCTGGGCGTTTTGCAGGAGGCGGACCCGGCCTTGCTGGACCGGCTTCTGGTGGCGCGTGCCGCCCCCGAGGCGCTGGACGCCAAGGCGGAGGGTGAACTGGTGGTGGCCGCCGGCCCGCATGTGGGCCAGTTCGTCGCGGAATTGTTCGGCGTTGAAGCCGAGGCCGCTGCCGTGTTCGACCTGACGATGGCGCTGGACGGGGTGCATTCCTGCAAGCGCCTGTTCGTGCAGCGGCAGGCCATCAAGAAATACGCCGATGTATCGGCCTTCGACGGCGTCGCCTTGCGCGCCGAGTTGGAGGCGCTGATCGGGGCGCCGTTGACAGAGCTTGGTTTCGCCAACGCCGTCGCCGCCTGGGAGGCCGAAAGCCGCGCCGAGGCGATCGATCTCGCCTTGCGCTATGCTGCCTGGGCGACCTTGTCGGCCGAGGGCCGCGCCTTCCACACCGGCGGCACGCTGTTCCGCACGCCCAAGAAGCTCGACTTCGCCAATCTGTTCCACATGGACATCATCGAGCGCGACGGCGTGCTGATGAAGCGCCTGCCGGAACACGACTGGCGCCAGCGCGACGGCTTCGCCCTGACCGACCCCGGCATGGACGCCCAGCAGGCGCTGGACCAGATGAACTACTGCATCTGGTGCCACGTGCAGTCCAAGGACAGCTGCTCCAAGGGCCTGCGCGACCGCAAGACCGGCGAATTCCAGAAGAGCCATTTCGGCGTGACCCTGGCCGGCTGCCCGCTGGACGAGAAGATCAGCGAGATGCATCTGCTGCGCGCCAAGGGCCATCTGCTCGGCGCGTTTGCCACCATCGCCATCGACAACCCGATGATGGCCGCCACCGGCCACCGCATCTGCAACGACTGCATGAAGGCCTGTGTCTATCAGAAGCAGGAGGCGGTCGACATTCCCCAGGCCGAGACGTCGATTTTGCGCGACGTGCTGGGCCTGCCATGGGGCTTTGAGATCTATGCGCTGCTGACGCGTTGGAACCCGCTGAACATCCGCCGTCCGCTGCCCCGCCCGGATACCGGTCGCAAGGTGCTGGTGGTGGGACTTGGGCCGTCTGGTTTCACGTTGTCGCATCATCTGATGAACGACGGCCACACCGTGGTGGCGGTGGACGGGCTCAAGATCGAGCCGTTGGGGTTCAACCCGAACACGCCGGTGCGCGACGCCACGACGCTGTTCGAGAACCTCGATGACCGCATCATGGCCGGGTTCGGCGGCGTGGCCGAATACGGCATCACGGTGCGGTGGAACAAGAACTACCTGAAGCTGGTAAGGTTGCTGCTGGAGCGTCGTTCGTCCTTCGCCATGGCCGGCGGCGTGCGTTTCGGCGGCGGCGGCACGCTGTCGATCGACGATGCGTGGGCGATGGGGTTTGACCATATCAGCCTGTGCATGGGCGCTGGCCGCCCGACCGTGATCGACATGCCGGGCGGTCTTGCCCGTGGCGTGCGCCAGGCGAGCGACTTCCTGATGGGCCTCCAGCTCACGGGCGCTGCCAAGATGAGCTCGATCGCCAATTTGCAGCTGCGCCTGCCGGTGGTGGTGATCGGCGGCGGCTTGACGGCGGTGGATACCGCCACCGAGAGCATGGCCTATTACGTGCGTCAGGTTGAGAAATTCGCCTGGCGCTATTCCACCCTCATCGCCGAGCGCGGCGAGGCAGCCGTGAAGGCGCGTTGGACGGAGGAGGATGCGGAGATTGCAGCTGAGTTCCTCACCCATGCCGCAGCCATCGCCGCTGAACGCGCCGCCGCCAAGGCAATCGGTCGCGCGCCGTTGCTGGCGCAGTTGCTCGACAGCTGGGGCGGGGCGACCGTCGCCTATCGCCGCACCTTGGGCGAGGCGCCGAGCTACACGCTGAACCACGAGGAAGTAGAAAAGGCGATGGAGGAGGGCGTGTCCTTCGCCGAGGGCCTGTCGCCGATCGAAGTCATCACCGACCGCTTCGGTCATGCGTCCGCCTTGCGTTGCCAGCGTGCGGATAAATCCGAGGTCGTGCTGCCGGCCCGTGCCGTGATTGTCGCCGCCGGCACCCAGCCGAACACCGTGCTGGCGCGTGAGGATGATCGCATCAAGCTGGATGGCCGCTATTTCCAGGCAGTTGATTCGAACGGCGAGCCTGTCAGCCCGCAGCGCGCCCTCAGCAAGCCCACCGAGGCGCAGGTGTTGATGCACCGCGCCGAGAATGGCCGCTTCCTGAGCTTCTTCGGCGACCTGCACCCCAGCTTCTTCGGCAACGTGGTGAAAGCCATGGGCTCTGCCAAGCGCGGCTATCCGGTCGTGACCGCCCAGCTGGACGCAACGCCGGCCACGCCTGAGACCGGTGCTGAGGTGATGGCCCGCGCGTTGGGCGATTTGTCGGCCACCGTGCATTCCGTCACGCGCCTGACGCCCACCATCATCGAGGTTGTGCTGCACGCTCCGGCGGCGGCCCGCGCTTTCCGGCCTGGCCAGTTCTACCGGTTGCAGAACTTCGAAATGTTGGCCCCCACGATCACCGAAGACTCGGGCAACACATTGCTGGCGATGGAAGGCCTGGCCATGACCGGCGCCTGGACCGATCCTGCCAAGGGCCTGGTGTCGGTGATCGCGCTGGAAATGGGCGGAAGCTCGGATCTGTGCGCCATGCTCAAGATCGGCGAGCCTGTCGTGCTGATGGGGCCGACCGGCACCGCCACCGAGATCCACCCGAACACGACCGTCGCTTTGGTCGGTGGCGGGCTTGGCAACGCCGTGCTGTTCAGCATCGGGGCGGCCACCCGTGCGGCTGGATCCAAGGTGATCTACTTCGCGGGCTACAAGGCGTTGCGCGATCGCTACAAGGTGGAGGAGATCGAGCGCGCCGCCGATGTCATCGTCTGGTGCAGCGACGAGGCCCCCGGCTTCCCGGCGACTCGCCCGCAGGACCGCACCTTCGTGGGCAACATCGTCCAGGCGATGGCGGCCTATGGGTCGGGCCAGTTGGGCGCCCAGGACGTGCCGTTGCGCGATGCCGCCCACATGATCGTCATTGGGTCTGACCGGATGATGCAGGCCGTGGGCGTGGCGCGTCATGGCGTGCTGAAGCCGTATCTGCAGGACGGCCACTCCGCCATCGGCTCCATCAACTCGCCGATGCAGTGCATGATGAAGGAAGTCTGCGCCCAGTGCCTGCAACCGCAGATCGACCCGGTGACGGGCGTGCGCTCGGTGGTGTTCAGCTGCTTCAACCAGGACCAGGCGCTGGACCGCGTCGATTTCCCGGCGTTGAATGAACGCCTGCGACAGAACGCGCTGGCCGAGAAGATCACGGCCCAGTGGATCGACCGTTCGTTGCGCCTGTTGAACGCGCGGCCGGCGATGGCCGCGGAGTAAGCGAAGGACACACGCATGGCACTGGCAGCAGGACCCGAGACGCAAACCGGCCGTTTGGTCATTCGCAATATCGGGCTTCTGCTTTCAGGCATGCTGGAGGCCCCGATCCTCGATGCCGACACCATCGTCGTCGAGGGCGGGCGCATCGTGGCGGTCGGCCGGTTGGCCGATTGCGACACCGGCGATGCCAAGACCATCATCGACGCCCATGGCTGCGCCGTGTCGCCCGGGCTGATCGACAGCCATGTGCATCCGGTGCTGGGCGATTGGACGCCGCGGCAGAACCAGATCGGCTGGATTGAAAGTTCGCTGAACGGCGGCGTGACCACCATGATCTCGGCCGGCGAGGCGCATTGGCCAGGCAGGCCACGCGATATCGTGGGGCTGAAGGCGCTGGCCATCACCGCCCAGCGCAGCTTTGCCAATCTGCGGCCGGGTGGGGTGAAGCTGCATGCCGGGGCGCCGTTGATCGAGCGCGGCATGGTAGAGAGCGATTTCGCCGAACTCGCCGCCGCCGGCATCACGCTGTTGGGCGAGGTCGGGCTTGGCACGGTGAAGGCAGGCTATGAGGCCAAGGAGATGGTGGCCTGGGCGCGCAAATACGGCATTCAAAGCACCATCCATACGGGCGGCCCCTCGGTGCCGGGCAGCGGCTATATCGACGCCGACACCGTGCTGGAGGCCGATGCCGACATTATCGGCCATATCAATGGCGGCCATACCGCGCTGCCGCTGTCGCAGATCCGCTGCCTGTGCGAGGGCTGCGGGCGCGGGATCGAGATTGTCCATAACGGCAATGAACTGGCCGGATTGGCGGCTCTGCGGTTTGCACGGGAGCTTGGCCAGATGGACCGGGTGATCCTGGGCACGGACAGTCCGGCCGGCTCCGGCGTGCAGCCGCTCGGCATATTGCGGCTGATCGCGCTGCTGTCGGCGGTGGGCGACACCCCGGCCGAAATTATGTTCGCCTGCGCCACCGGCAACACCGCCCGGATGCGCAAGCTCGATTGCGGCACCATTGAACTGGGGAAGGCTGCCGATTTCGTGCTCATGGACCGCGCCCAGCATTCCGCCGGCACTGACATTCTGGACAGCGTGCGCCAGGGCGATCTGCCGGGCATTGGTATGGTGATGATCGACGGCATCGTGCGCTGTGGCCGCAGCCGCAACACGCCGCCGGCCGAGCGCGTTCCGGAGATCATCGCCTAGGCGCTTTCGTCGGACAGAAAATATGAAGGGAAGAGAAGGGGTTCTTTTTTGAAAAAAGAACCAAAAAACTTCATGAATTCAGGTGTTTTTCGATGCATCTGCCGCGCCAGACACCGAAATGAATGAAAGTTTTTTTGCTTCTTTTTCTTCAAAAAAAGAAGATCTTCCTGTCCTGAAGATCGCTTGACGATAAAAAGCGCGCCGAGTTTCCCCGGCGCGCCCCGGCAAAAGCCGTCTTACTTCGTCAGCTGGCCACGGATCTCGCCGCCCGGATTGGCTGCGGTGTGAACGTTCACATACATCTTGCCGGCTTCGAGATCGGCAATCTGCGCGTCGGTGAGGGTGGCCGAGCCGGTGATGGGGCTGGCGGCGCTGGCGAACGGCACCAGCACGCCGGCATTGGCGCCGGCAGCGGCGGGGCCGTGGATGTGGCCGGCGCTGGCCGGGCCGGACAGGCCGCTATAGGTGACGGTGTAGCTCAATTTCTTGGTGACGGTGTCGAGTGTGGCCATGGCCTCGCCTTTGCCGTCGGTGGTCTTGGCCGGCACCTCGTGGGCGCCGCTCAGCGTTGCCTTGAAGGTCTGCGTTTCAGCCCGGGCGATGCTGGGCGCCGTGAAGGCGAGGGCGGCGAGGAGCGTGAGGCCGATGGTGGTGCGCGACATGGATTTTTTCCTCCGTTGAGCGACCTGCCGGATGTGGCGAGCGCATTCGCAACGGACAAGGCTGCAATCGCGGCATGGAGGAAATTAAACAGAGACCACCGACGCAACATTCCGCCATATTACCGCGATGAACACACAACCTATCGGCCCCGAAATCGATTCAACGCCCCGTCCGTTGCCATCCCGCATCCGCCTGCGCGGCACGCATGTCGAACTGGAGCCGTTGCATGTGCGCCATGTCGATGAATTGTGGGACGCCGTGCAGGGCGCAGACACCAGTTGGACCTATATGGGCTATGGCCCGTTCCCCACGAAGGCGGCGCTGACCGCCTTCATCGGTGATTTCGCCACCACGCATGACCCGATGGCCTGGGCGGTCCGGCCCGTGGCGACCGGCGTTGTGACGGGCTGGATCACGCTGATGGACATCCAGCCGAAGAATGCTGCCATCGAGATCGGTCATATCTGGTTTGGTCCGCGCATGCAGCGGACTCGGGCTGCGACCGAGGCGATGTTCTTGCTGCTGAAACTGGCGGCTGACGATCTGGGCTATCGCCGCCTGGTGTGGAAGTGCAACGCGCTGAACGCGCCGTCTTGCCGGGCGGCAACGCGGCTGGGTTTTGCGTATGAGGGCACCCTGCGCTCGCATTATGTGCTGAAGGGGCGCGTGCGTGACTCGGCATTCTATTCGATCTTGGCCGATGAGTGGCCGGCGCATCGCAACCGTATTCTGGCATGGTTGTCCCCGGACAATTTCGCGCCGGACGGGACCGCCCTTACCTCGTTGCGTTAAGCGTCGAAACCGTCTGGAAGGCCGCCTGCTCGCGCTGGGTCAGCGCAATGCGGGCGACCGTCAGGATTTCGGTCAGCTGTGCGACCGAGACGCCATCACTCTCCATCATCATCCGGGTCAGCGGATCGGACAGCAGGGTTTCGAAGGTCAGCGTGCCTCTGCAGCAGGTGCCATCGGCGTTGCACATCTGTCATGTCTCCGTCAGCTTCGTTTATTATTAAACCCGGCTGGCCGTACCATTTCGTCTCACGCGGGTTAAACAATGGTTACGAACGGTGGCGTTATTGTGACGCCGCCGCCTCGAACGCCTCCAGCCCGCGTAATAAAATGTCCTTGTCCAAATCACGGACAATAAACACCAGCCGCGAATGACGTGGTTCGCCCTCGGGCCAGGCCGGAAGCAGCGTGGGCGCGTGGAACAGATGCTGCACGCCGTTGATCACCACCGGCCGGTCCTGGCCTTCCAGATCGAGGATTCCCTTCACCCGCAGCAGCGATGCGCCGCGCGTGCTGACCAGCATTTCCAGCCAGGTGCCGATTCCCTGCCAATGCAAAGGCTTGTCGAAACGCAGGCTGAAGGCGCGGATATGGGCGTCATGGCGGTTCACATCGTGGTGGTGATGGGCGTGATCGTCGAACGCGGCCGCGGAAATCCAGCCGGCCACATCGCCCAATTTGCCGTGGGCGTCGAATAGCCCGGCATGGAGCAGTGCCGACGCTGGCACGGCGCCGTGATCGGCGGTGAGGATCGCAGCCCCGGGGTTGAGGGCGGTCAGGCGTTGGCGAAGGTCGGTGGTGTCGGCCAGATCGGATTTCGAGATCACAATGCGGTCCGCCACCGTGACCTGATGGCGAGCCTCCTCATGCGAATCGAGTTGGCCCATGGCATGCACCGCGTCCACCACGGTCACAATTCCGTCGAGTCGGAACAGGGTGGCGGCCAAAGGGTCGCCCAGCAGGGTGGCGATGATCGGCGCCGGCGCGGCCAGGCCCGTGGTCTCGATGATCACCCGGGCAATCTCGCCGGCCCGCACCCGCTCGGCGAGGCTGGCCAGCGCGCGGGACAAATCGCCGCGCACGGTGCAGCACAGGCAGCCGGCCGCCAGCAGGATGGTGTCGGCATCCACCGATTCGACCAGCAGGTGGTCCAGCCCTATCTCGCCGAACTCGTTGATCAACACGGCGGTGCGTGCCAGTTCCGGCTGTTTCAGCAGCTTGTTCAGCAAGGTGGATTTGCCGGCGCCGAGGAAGCCGGTGAGAATTGTGACCGGAACGGTGTCAGCCATCGTGCTTGCCGTAAAGCTGGGCGGGGTCGATCAGCGGCTGGGCGATTTCCACCAGCGCGTCATCGCGCACCGCTCGGAAAAAGCAGTTATGCGTGCCAGTGTGGCAGGCAACGCCGGTCTGGTCGACCATCAGCAGCAAGGTGTCGCCGTCGCAATCCAGGCGCATTTCCACCAGGCGCTGGGTCTGGCCGGAGCTTTCACCCTTGCGCCACAGGGCCTTGCGGGACCGGCTGAAATAGCAGACGCGGCCGGTGGCGATGGTCTCTGCCACTGCCTCAGGCGACATCCACGCCATCATCAGGATTTCGAGACTGTCATGCTGCTGGGCGATGGCCGCCACCAGCCCGCGGCTGTTGAAACGGATTTGCGCCAGTATCGCCTCGCTCATGATCTCACTCCCGGTTTCGTCTATAAGGGGTTGCATGGAAGATAGCTTTTCTCAGGCGACCACAACGCTGCTCGATCTGGCCGCCCTGCGTTGCACCAAGCGCGGCGCAAAACTGACGGAACTGCGCCGTCAGGTGCTGGGCCTTGTGCTGGACCACCCCGAGCCCTCCGGCGCCTACGACCTGCTGGACCGGCTGCGTGCGATGCGGGGGCCGTCAGCGCCGCCCACGGTCTATCGCGCGCTGGAGTTTCTGGTCGAGCACGGTTTTATCCACCGGGTCGAGCGGCTTTCCGCCTTTGTCGGCTGTATCGACGACGGCCATCACGCGCATGATCACGCCCACGACGCCCAGTTCCTGATCTGCACGCAATGCCGGCGGGTGACCGAGATCGACGATCACGCCATCAGCCACGCCCTTGATGCGGCTGCGGCCCGCGCCGGGTTTTCCCTGGCACGGGCCACAATCGAGGCCGAAGGAATCTGCTCGGCCTGCAGGCTCAGTCCGTCAGCGCAGCCTGGCTCTCCAGAGAGTTCGACCGCAGCACGCTGAAGCCGTGCTCCAGGTCGGCCATCAGGTCGGCCGGCGCTTCGAGGCCGATATGCAGGCGAACGGTCTCGCCGCCAAAATCGCCGGTGCCGGCGGTGCGGACGACAAAGCCGTTGGTCGGCAGCGCGAGGCTCTCATAGCCGCCCCAGCTTGCGCCGATGCCGAACAAGGAGAGGCTGTTGACCATCGCGTGCGCCGCGTCCTGGCTAAAGCCGGGTTGCAGCACGATGCCGAACAACGAGCAGGAGCCGGTGAAGTCGCGCTTCCAGATGTTGTGGCCGGGGGCGCCGGGCAAGGCTGGGTGCAGCACCATCTTCACTTCCGGCCGGCCTTCGAGCCATTTGGCGACTTCGATAGCCGATTCCGCCTGCCGTTCCATCCGCACCGCCATGGTGCGCACGCCGCGCAGCGCCAGCCAGCAATCGTCCGGGCTGGCATATTGGCCGAGTTGCAGGGCGGCGACGCGCACCGTCTCCCAGTCATCGTCCGAGTTGGTGACGATGCTGCCCAGCAGAACGTCCGAATGGCCGACCACGTATTTTGTCAGCGCCTGGATCGACACGTCCACGCCGTGCTCGAACGGCTGGAAGTAATAGATGCCCCAGGTGTTATCCAGCAGCACCTTCGCCCCGTGCGCATGCGCCACCTTCGCCAACGCCGGCACATCTTGCACCTCGAACGTGTGGCTGCCCGGGCTTTCCAGATACAGCACCTTGGTGTTGGGCTGCATGAGCGCATCAAGTCCGGCGGCATCGATGCACGGATCATAGAAGGTGGTGGTGATGCCGAGGTCGGTCATCATGCCGGCGGCGAAGTTGCGCGCCGGGCCGTAGACGCTGTCTGGCATCAGGCAGTGATCGCCGGATTTCAGATAGGCGAGCAACGGTGTGGTGACGGCGGCAAAGCCGGAGCAGACGATCTGGCAGCGCGTGCCGCCCTCGATTTCAGCCACCACGTCTTCCAGCGCGTAATGCGTAGGGCCGCCCATCACGCCATAGACCATGTACTGGTCCAGGCGCTTGGTGCCGGCGAGTTTGCGCGTGGCCATGTCGGGATACAGCACGGTGGAACCGCGATGCACGGCAGGGTTCACGAACCCATGCACATGCGTTCCGGCGCGTCCGGCATGGGACAGGCGGGTGTAGAGGCTCTGCTTGGCTTTCGGTGGCATAGCGGAATCAGGCATTCTTTGTCTCCACGGGCGTGTCGGTGCGGGCGCCCCATTCGGTCCAGGAGCCGTCATAGACGGCGCCGATCGGCAATCCGGCGCGGGTCATGGCCAGGGTCAGCACGGTGGCGGTGATGCCGCTGCCGCAGCTTGTAACCACAGGACGCTTGCCGTCGATCCCGAGGGCTTCGAATTTCGCACGCAGCACGTCTTTCGGCAGCATCGTCTGGTCGGGGCCAAGCACGTCGCTGACCGGCAGGTTCACCGAGCCTGGCATATGGCCGGAGCGAATGCCGGGGCGGGGTTCCACCACGGTGCCGTCAAACCGGCCGGCGGCGCGGGCGTCCAGCATGATTTCGGCGGGGTTGGCGACGTTGGCCAGCATGTCGCCGATGCCGCGCAGGCGGGCAGCGCGGAAATCGGGGCGGAACTCGACGGGCTTCGGCTTGAGGGCGCAACCGGCTTCAAGCGTGCGGCCCTCGGCAATCCATTTCGGCAGGCCGCCGTCCAGCACGGCCGAGCGATCATGGCCGAACAGGCCCATCATCCACCAGCCACGGGCGGCCGAGAACAGGCCTTTCTGGTCGTAGAACACCACACGGCTGGTGTTGGAGATGCCAAGGGCGCCCACCATGCGTGCGAAACGGCCGGCGGACGGCACCATATGGGCCATTTCGCTGTCGGTGTCGGCGATGGCGTCGACATCGAAGAAATGGGCGCTGGGGATATGACCCGCCGCGAACTCGGCCTGCGCGTCACGCGGCTCGGTGGGCAGGTATTTGGTGCAATCGAACACCAGCACTTCGCCGAGGTTCTCGGCCAGCCATTCGGTGGAGACCAATGGTTTCATGAAGCGAACTCCAGGGAGATACGCCGGTTTTGCCGGCCTTTGTTTTCGATCTTGGTGATCCGCACCGCGCCGATTTCGCGGGTGTTTTCCACATGTGTCCCGCCGCAAGGCTGCAGGTCGATAAGCGCCTCCCTTGTGCCGATTCGGACCAGACGAAGCCGTCCGGTGCCGCGCGGCGGTTGTACTGAAAGTGTGCGCACCAGATCTGGGTTGGTGTCGAGCACCGATTCGTCCACCCACTCCGTCGACACCGGATGATGGCCGGCGATGAGGGCGTTCAGGGCTGCTTCAAGCGCCTCGCGCGCCGGTGGTTCGGCCATGTCGAAGTCCAGCCGCGATTTGATTTCGCCGATCTGGCCGCCGGTGACGGACACGCCGGGGAGGGCCGCGCACAGCAGATGCAGGCTGGTGTGCATGCGCATTAAGGCGTGGCGCCGGGGCCAGTCGAGCGCCAACTGCACCTGATCGCCCACCGCTGGCACCGCAGCGCCTTCGCGGAGCAGATGCACGATGGCTGTGCCTTCGCCCTTGATCGCCTCGGTGACGACGGCTTCGTGGCCCGGCCAGCGCATCACGCCGCTATCGCCGGGCTGCCCGCCGGAGCGGGCGTAGAACACTGTGCGGTCAAGCACGATGCCGGTGGGAAGGACGGCCGTCACCACAGCGCCTGTTTCGGCAGCCATGGTGTCATCGAGGAAAAGTCGTTGTGTCATTCTGGCAGCATCGGCGTGCCCGCCCCACAGATCAACCCACCGGGTGGTCCGCGAGCAACTGCCGCACGCGCGCTGCGGCGGCAGCGCCTTTCATCGCATCGCGCCAAAACCCTTCGGCCAGTCGTTGATGGGCGGAGATGGCTTCATCGGCCGCTGTGATCATGGCCACGCCGGATGGCCCGCCCAATGTTGGGTCAGAGCGGAACGGATTGATGGCCAGGCTGGCCCGGTCCCGCGCCCGCAGAATTTTAAAACCGCCCGTGGGCTCCGCTGTCGGCAGCAGGCCGAATTGCAGCCCCATCGGTTCGGCTTCCATCAGCGACGCGATGTTTTCCACCTCGGCCGCCGCCACCTGGCGGCACATGCGCCGGGCTCTGTCTGACAGGGTGAAGGTTGCCGCCACGCCGTTGACCAGGAATTGCTGGAGTCGGGACAGCGGGATCATGGCGATGATGCCCGGCCGGCGCTGCGCATACAGGCGCTTGCGTGCGGCCATGATGCCCTGCACCTGCTCGCTGATGGCGCGAACGGTGCTGCCTTCGGCGCCGGCCTGCGAGGCCGCTTCATCATAGGCTTCCGACAGGGCGGCGTCGTAGCTTTCAGACGTGGTGAGGTAGCAGATCGCCCCATGCACCTGCAGGATTTGATCCGCAGTTTCTTCCACCTGTCGGATACGCTCGAAATACCCGATCGGGCGGTTGTAATATTCCACGCCGATGCCGAGCAACGACAGCGGCGAGATTTTAAGCAACTCGGCAAGGCGCTTGATTGTGTCGAGCTTGATCACCTCGCCTTTTTCGTAACGATACAGCGCGGCGCGCGAAACGCCCAGCCGGGCGGCGATCTCTTCTGCCCGAAGTCCAGATTCGAGGCGGTATGCCCGCAATTGCTGGCCAATCTCAGTGAAGCGCATGCAGCATTCGCCTTTTCGTCCGAGTAAAGCGTGCCCGACAAATCCGCCTGTCGCACCTTTAGGTCAGTACCTGATTTGAGACATTTCGTAAATTACGAATTCGTTTTCCAGAGTACGGTCCGGTGTCCATGCTAGCAACTGAATTTCCATGATTTTAGCGGTTTCAAGGGAGATGCATCACTAAGGATATACCCTTAATTGCCATGCTCGATCAGCCATGGGCCCAGGCAATTGCCGCCAGGGCCAGAGCATCGATGGTGTCGACCAGATTGGCGGGCAGGGTTGCGAAGGGCCCTGCCTGGATCCCGAGCGGGATCTCGGTGCATCCAAGGACCACCGCGGCGGCACCCCGGCTGGCCAGGATTGTGACCATCTCTGCCAGGGGCGCATAGGCCTCGGCCACGCGATTGGCCTTTACCGCGGCGATGGCCGGGGTGACGAGCCGGGCCATCTCGTCGGGCGTGGGAGTCAGCACCGGCCATCCCAGTTCTGCCAGACGGTCTTGATAGAGGCGCATCTCCAGTGTGGCGGCGGTGCCCATCACGCCGACCGGGCGACCCGGCGGCGTGGTGCGCCGCAGCATGTCGGCGGCGGCATCGACGATGTGCAGCACCGGCACGCCGGCGGCCTTCGCCAGGTCGTCATACCAGCCATGGGCGGTGTTGCACGGGATGACGATGGCGCCACAGCCAGCCGCCACCAGCCCCGCAATGCCGCGCAGCATGGCTGGCAACGCATCCTCGCCGCCGGCGCGGGCGCGTGAGCGGTCGGGAATGCGGGGGTCTGACCACAGAACGGCCGGGATATGCTCCTGGTCGGTCGCGGCAGGCGTCAGCAAGGTGAGCCGGGTCATGAAATGGGCGCTGGCCAGTGGGCCCATGCCGCCGAGAACGCCAAGGATTCTATCTGTCATGAATCCGTATATGCCCCACGCGCCGGCCCTTGCCTACATGGGGCCGTCGTGGCCTGCTGCGCGCAAATCCGATGGCCGCTCTGCCATATCGGGTCAACAAGTTGGGGAATACGCCGTCATGTCGTTGTTCGATCTCACTGGCCGCGTTGCATTGATCACCGGCGGCAATGGCGGCATCGGCCTGGGCATGGCGATCGGCCTGCGCGATGCCGGCGCACGCATTGCGATCGCCGGGCGCAACGAAGCCAAGGCGCAGGACGCGCTGCAAGCCCTGGGCCTGAATGCGATCTTCATCCAGGCCGATGTGACCAAGAAGGCCGAGTGCCTGGCCATGATCGCCACCTGCATCGAACGCCTGGGGCGGATCGACATTCTGGTCAACAACGCCGGCACCACCGTGCGCAAGCCGCCGCAGGATTTGACGGAAGCTGACTGGAACCTGGTGATGGACACCAACCTCAACAGCGCGTTCTACACCTGCCAGGCGGTCTATCCGGCCATGAAGGCGCAAGGCGGCGGCAAGATCATCAATATCGGCTCGGTCATGTCCACCGGCGGCTCGCCCTATGCGGCGCCCTATGCCGCCAGCAAGGCGGGGATCATGAACCTGTCCAAGGCGCTGGCGACCTCCTGGGCTGTGGACGGCATTCAGGTGAACTCCATCCTGCCGGGCTGGATCGATACGGAACTCACGGTCGGCGCCCGCACCCAGGTGGCCGGTCTGAACGAGGCGGTGCTGGCCCGCACGCCCGCCGCACGCTGGGGCCAGCCATCCGACCTTGCCGGCACCGCTGTGTTCCTGGCCTCGGCTGCGTCCAACTTCGTCACCGGCGCCGCCATTCCGGTGGATGGCGGATATTTGTCCCGCGCCTGATGCACCCCGACCCGCGCGTCCGGCCGGTCTATATCGGCAGCGAGATCTATCGCGGCTCCACCTATGGGCCGAAGCATCCGCTGGCGATCCCGCGGGTGTCCACCTGCACGGATCTGGTGCGGGCGATGGGGTGGCTAGCCCCGTCGGTCTATGTGGATGCGCCGCAGGCGAGCCTGGACCAGCTGGCGCGGTTTCACACGCAGGACTACCTCGCGGCGCTGTTCGCGGCCGAGCGCGATCAGGCGGTGCCGGATGAGGTTCGCGCCCGCTACCGCATCGGGGCGGAGGGCAATCCTGTCTACCGCGAGGTGTTCAGCCGGCCCGCCACCTCGGCCGGCGGCGTGATGCTGGCGTGCGACCTCACGGCCGAAGGCGGCGTGGTGCATTGCCCAGGCGGAGGCACCCATCATGGCCGGCCGGATCGGGCCAGCGGCTTCTGCTATCTCAACGACCCTGTGCTGGGAATCCTGCGCTGGCTCGACCACGGCCTGAAGCGCGTGGTGTATCTGGACATCGACGCCCATCACGGCGACGGCGTGCAGGACGCGTTCGCTGATGATGCGCGGGTGCTGACCATCAGCATCCACGAGGCCGGGCGCTGGCCGGGCACCGGGCTGGCGCATGACCGCGCCGGCGGCCATGCCCGCAACTTCCCGGTGCCGCGCGATATGAACGACACCGAGCACCGCTATCTGCTGCACCACACGATCTTGCCGTTGATCCGCGCCTTCGCGCCCGAGGCGATTTTGCTGCAATCCGGCGCTGATTCGCTGGAGGAAGACCCGCTGGCGCGGCTCGGCCTGTCAAACAACGCGTATTGGGATGTGGTGCAGGCCATCCGCCCGCTGGCGCCGCGCCTGGTGGTGGTCGGCGGCGGTGGCTACAATCCCTACACCGTGGCGCGCTGCTGGGCCGGTATCTGGGCCACGCTCAACGACATCCCGATTCCCGACCGCACCACGCCTGAAGCCGAGACAGTGTTGCGCGCCCTGGTCTACAACCGCGCCGCCGGCCGCAATCCGCCGGAACACTGGGCCACCACGCTGCGCGACTCCAAGCGGGAGGGCGTGGTGCGCGACGAGATCCTTGAATTGTCCCGCGATGAGGTATCCGCATGATCAACCGCCGTCTTCTTCTGTCCGCCGCCGCTGCCGCCTGCATCGCCGCAGCCCCGCTGGCGTGGGCGCAGATGATCAACCCCACCGGCCCGCAGCCGCTGCTGCCCACCGAAAAGATGGTCATCACCACCCATGACAGCCGCAAGCTGGATTTCACCGTGGAAATGGCGCTGAGCACGGACCAGCAGACGGTTGGCCTGATGTTCCGCCCCGTGGTGGCGCCCGGCACCGGCATGCTGTTCGACTGGGGCGAGGTGCGCGAGAGCAATATGTGGATGCGCAACACCATCGCCTCGCTGGACATGCTGTTCATCAATCCGGACGGCACCATCCGCCACATCGCCGAGCGGACCGTGCCGCAAAGCCTGGCCGTTATTCCGTCCGACGGCCCGGTGCGGGCCACGCTGGAAATTGCCGCAGGCACGGCAGAGAAGCTTGACATCCGAGTCGGCGATCGGGTGCAGAACCGTATTTTCGGTAATGCACCTTAACTTCATGACAAGGCTTGCAACCTCGGCTTAACGCTCCTAGGTTCCGGCCCGTGTCGGGGCGTAGCGCAGCCTGGTAGCGCATCTGGTTTGGGACCAGAGGGCCGGAGGTTCGAATCCTCTCGCCCCGACCACCTCTTGAAGGACAGCTTCATGGCCGCCCGCGCACGCATCTATCTCAAAACCAAGACATCGATGCAGTCAGGCCCTGCCAGTCACGACTGGATTTTGGATTACGCACCGTCCGAGAAGCGCGTGGCCGACCCGTTGATGGGCTGGACCGGCAGTGCCGACACGCAATCGCAGGTGCGCCTTGTGTTCGAGAGCCGTGAGGAAGCGGTGGCCTATGCCGAGCGCGAGGGCATCCCGTTCGATCTGGAATTGCCGCAGGTGCGTCGCATCAAGCCAAAATCCTATTCTGACAATTTCAAGTTCGGTCGTGCCGAGAACTGGACGCACTGAACACGGAGACCCGGGTCAGCGCCCTTAGCTCAGTTGGATAGAGCAGCGGACTTCTAATCCGCAGGTCGGTGGTTCGAATCCACCAGGGCGCGCCATTTTGACGATATCACACACATTTTGATACAGGCGCGGAACATGCGTCGGGCCGTTGCGTTCTGATGACGGCGCTGGACGCCGGATGCCCGCGAGGAGCCCGTATGAGAATTGTTGCCATCGTAATGTTCGCCGTCTGGGTGTTCGGTATCTCGAACCCGTTGTCGGCCGCCGAGCCTGTTGCCCTTCGTCCGCAACCCGGCACGCCACTGGATGCCACGGTACGCGAGCTGGTGCAGGACGACCTCGCCCAGGCGGCCCAAAAAGGCGATGCGCCACTGGTGCTGATTGGTGAGACAAAGCTCGGTTCGGCCAAGGAGGGCCCGGCGCTGTTCGTGCAACTGCAATCTGCCCGCGAATGCGGTTCCGCCGGGTGTAACACCAGGGTTTATCTGCAACGCGACAGCAAATGGGTGCCGGTGCTCGATTCGGTGGGTGGCACCATCAAGGTGGACAATGCCCGCCATGGCGGCATGCACGACCTGCTGGTGGGTGGCGACGGGCGCTGGGTCTGGAATGGCAAGAAGTACGTCGATACCACGACGGCGCCCGAGGTGAACCTGAAACCGAGATAGCTCAGCCGAACGCGGCCAGCATCTCCGCCACCGTCGAAACCGCCGCCACCGGCCGCAGCGCCTCGATGGCGATGGTGTGGGTGGTTTCGTCGAACGCCGCACAGCCGTCTTCCAGCACCGTGACGTCGAACTCGCGCACCGCCGCATCACGTACCGTGCTGGCCACGCCGCCGTTGGTGACGATGCCGCAGGCCAGCAGCCGCTTGATGCCGGCGCGGGCCAGCACCCATTCCAGGCGGCTCATGTAGAACGCCGAATACGCCACCTTCTCCACCGACAGATCGGCCGGCGCCAGCGTGTCCACCAGCGCGTGGCCCCAGCTGGCGGGCGCGAAATCGCCGCGAGTCAGGAACGGGCGCAGGCGCTTGAGATGCGGGGAGATCATCGGCTCACCGCCGCGTCCTGGCACCAGGGTGAAATGGGTGGAGACCACCAGGCCGCCCTTGGCGCGCAGGCTTTCGGCCAGCGGCTTCAGGCGGTTGGGCAGAGCTGCAATCGCCGCACACCCCAGCCCGGCGCGGCCATAGGCGCCGTTCGGGTGCAGGAAGTCGTTCTGCAGATCGCACACCAGCAGCGCGCAGTCAGACCAGTCGCTCATGCTGCGTGCTCCTGCAGGATGAGATTGCCGAACCGGTCCACCACGCCTTCCTGGCCGGGTTCGATCAGGATGGTGGTGTCCGGCTGTTCCAGCACCGCCGGCCCGACGATGACGCAGCCCACCGGCAACAGCAGGCGGTCGAACACCGGCACATCCTGCCAGCCCGCGCACCAGATGCGTCGGCTGCCGCGAGCGGCGGCTTCCTGTGAGGCATCGGCACCGGGGGCCAGGGCCAGAAGGTCGATCTTCGGGCGATGCCCGATCACGGCGGTGCGCACATTCAGCACCCGCATCGGCACACCGACCAGCGCCCGGCCGAAGCTGCTGCCATAGGAGGCGGTGAAGGCTGTGGCGATGTCGTCCCGGCTCAGCGCCCCGCTGCCATCGGCGGCCAGCGCCAGGCGGACGGCCACGGTGTGGGTCTGGCCGACATAGCTCATGTCCAGCTCATGGATCACCGAACGGCCGGTGAACTCCATCCGCGCCTCATCGAGCAGCGGCGACAGGGTGGCGGCGGCTTCGTCCATCTCGGCGCGCAGCATGGCGGGTTCGAGGTCCGACAGCAGGCGGTTGAGCGTGCGCACCCGGTCATGCCGCATGTCGGCGATCACGCAGCCCAGCGCGGAGGTCACGCCCGGATAACGCGGCACCAGGGCGCGCGCGAGCCCTACTTCGCGGATCAACGCGCCGGCATGCAGCGCGCCGCCGCCGCCGAACGGCATCAGGCTGAAGCGCTTCGGATCATGCCCGCGTTCGATCGACACCAGCCGCAGCGCCTGCGCCATGCGGGCGTTGGCCACGCGAATGATCGCCGCCGCCGCCGCCACCGCATCCAGGCCGAGCGGAGTGCCCACATGGATTTCAATTGCCCGCGTTGCCGCGTCCACATCCAGCGCCTTCAGGCCGCCGATGGGCCGCGCCGCGTTGATGCGGCCAAGAACCACGTTGGCATCCGTCACCGTGGGACGCATGCCGCCCGCGCCATAGCAGACCGGGCCCGGGATGGAGCCGGCGCTTTCCGGCCCGATGGTCAGAATCCCCGCCGCATCCACCCAGGCGATCGAGCCGCCGCCGGCGCCGATGGTGGTGATCTCGATCATCGGCGTGCGCACCACCAGGCCGAAATCGATGGTGGTCTGCGCCGCCAGCTGTGGCTCACCGCCGGCCACCAGCGACACGTCAAACGAGGTGCCGCCGATGTCGCCGGTGATGATGTCGGCATAGCCGGCCGAACGGGCGATATGGGCGGCCGCGATCACGCCGGCCGCCGGGCCGGACAGAGCGGTGCGGACGGGCAGGCGGGAGGCGGTCTCCACGCTCATCACGCCGCCGTTGGACTGCACGATGAGGAAGCCGCCGCCAAAGCCCTCGCTGCGCAGGCGGGTGTCGAGCTTGTTCAGATAGCCGCCGACCACGGGTTGCAGCACCGCGTTCAGCGCCGTGGTGCTGGTGCGCTCGAACTCGCGCATCTCCGGCAGGATGTCGCTGCTGATGGCCACATGCGCGTTCGGCCAGATGTCGCGCACCGCTTCGAGGGCGGCACGTTCGTTGGCCGGGTTGGCGTAGCTGTGCAGGAACACGATGCACAAGGCTTCGGCCCCAGCCGCTAGCAAGCCACGCGCCGCCTCGCGCACGGCGTCGAGATCGACGGCTGTTTCGATGGAGCCATCGGCCAGCGTGCGCTCCGGCACTTCGCAGCGCATGTCGCGTTCGATGACGGGGGTGAAATTGCCGGTCAACCCCCAGGTCTGCCGCCGGTCACGACGGCGCATTTCCAGCACGTCGCGGAAGCCCATCGTGGTGATCAGGCCGGCCTTGGCGCCCTTGCGTTCCAGCAGCGCGTTGGTGCCGACCGTGGTGCCGTGAATGATGGCGGCGATGGCGGGCAGGGGGGCGAGGGCCGCGATGCCGCCTGCGAACCCGTCCGCCTCACGCCCGCGGGTGCTGGGCACCTTGCCGACGCGGGCAGCGCCGGTGGCCTCATCGAACAGGAACAGATCGGTGTAGGTGCCGCCCACATCCACGCCAACCACAAGCCGGCTCATGCCACATACCCCAGTCGAATATCACGGGCGTTGCTGTCTGCATCGCGCAGGTCGGCATCTCCCCAGCCGCCGCCGCCTGGCGTTGCAATCCGCACCCGCTGGCCGCGCGCCAATTGCACGCCCACCACCTTGGAGCCGAGCGGCGGGGTTTCCCAGCCGGTGGCCTGTTCGTAGCTGATCTGGTTCATCGCGGCATCTCCACCGCCCAGCACGCCCTTCGGCGCGAACCGGGCGCGTTCGGCGAACACGAAGGCCTCGGCCTGGTCTTCGCGCAATTCAATCTCATAGATGGCGCCCATGCCGCCGCGATGCTGGCCCGCGCCGCCGGAATTCGGCCGCAGCGCCCATTGGCGGTAGATCACCGGATACGCCGCCTCCATCACCTCCACCGGCGGGATGATGGCCGTGGCGATCGGCGGATTGCCGTGCGACAGGCCGTCGCCTTCCTTGTTGCCGCCATGGCCGCCGCCGAAGAACTGGAACATCACCCAGCGACTGCCATTGGCGCGGTAGCCGGCGATCGACAGCGCGTTGATGGTGCCATAGGCGTTGGCGGTGGCGGCATCCGGGCGGATGCGGGCAAAGACGCTGAACAGCACGTCGATGATGCGCAGGATGGTCTCGGTGTAGCCGCCGGTCGGGCGCGGCTTCTGCGCATCCAGCAGGCTGGCGGGCGCGATGACGATCTCAATCGGGTCCAGCACGCCGGAATTGGCCGCGACCTCGGGGAACAGATGCTTCAGCGCCACATACACGCTGGCCACCGTGGTGGCGCGGCTGATGTTGACCGGGCCGGCGCAGGCGCCGGCGGAATTCGAGAAATCCAGCTTCAGCGTCTCGCCGGACTTGGTGATCTGGCAGCCGATCCGCAGCGGCACATCGCTGCGGCCGTCATTGTCGAGGAAATCTTCCTGATACCAGCTGCCATCCGGCAATTCGGCGATCCGCGCGCGGATCTGCGTGGCGGCGCGCTGGCGCAGTTCGACCAGCGCCTCGCCCACCACATCGGCGCCGTAAGCCGCCAGCAGATCGGCCACCCGTGCCGACCCAAGATCCAGCGCCGACAACTGCGCCTGCATGTCGCCATACGCGCTGTCCGGCATGCGGGAGGCGGCGAGGATGATATCCACCACGTCCTGGCGCAACACGCCCGCCGCATAGAGCCGCACCGGCGGGATCAGCACCGCTTCCTGGAAATACTCGGTGGCGGCCGGGTTGTAGTTGCCGGGAACCGCCCCGCCCACGTCATGCCAATGGCCAACGCTGCCCAGCCAGCAGAACAGCTTGCCGTTCTGAAAGCACGGCCGGATCAGCCGGAAATCCGACAGATGCGTGCCGCCGACATACGGGTCGTTGAAGATGAACACATCGCCGTCCACCGCATCGGGGAACTTGTCGATCACCGCCTTGGTGGCGAACGCCATCACGCCCACGAAGATCGGCAGGCCCGACTTGCCCTGCACCAGTGTGGCGCCCGTCACGGCGTCATACAGCCCGTGGCAGGCGTCATGCGCCTCGGCGATGGTGGGGTTGAAGGCGGCGCGAAACAGCGTCGCGTCCATTTCGTCGGCGATGCTCTCCAGCCGGCCCTTCAGCACGGCAAGTGTGACGGCGTCCATGCGCTTATGCTTCCGGATCGTAGATGCGGCCGGCTTCCAGAATGCCTGGCGTGCCGATCAACTGGTTCAGCCCGTCGAAATCGAGCATGCGGTTGGCGAACGGGGCGGTGGTGCCGTGGGTGTTGAGGCTCGCGAAATAATCCTGCAGCCCCTTCGCCAGGGCGCGCACCGTGCCGCCCGGGAAGATCACCATTCGGTATCCCATCTCGCCCAGCTCACTGGCCGAGGAGATCGGCGTGCGACCGCCTTCCACCATGTTGGCCAGCAACGGCACCCGTCCAGCGAAGCGGGCGCTGATTTCGCGCATCTGCGCCAGGCTTTCCGGCGCTTCGATGAACAGCACGTCCGCCCCGGCCGCCATATAGGCCTCGGCCCGCGCCATCGCCGCGTCATACCCCTCGACGGCGATCGCATCGGTGCGGGCGATGATCAGCGCCGATTCCCGCGCATCCAACGCAGCCCGGATCTTGCCGACCATTTCACCGGTCGACACCAGCACCTTGTCCCGCAGATGCCCGCAGCGTTTGGGGAAACTCTGGTCTTCCATCTGCAACGCGCTGGCGCCGGCGTGTTCGAACACCCGCACCGTACGCTGCACGTTCAGCGCGTTGCCGAACCCGGTATCGGCATCCACCACAATCGGCACCCGCACCCGCTCGCGCATGCGCCGCAGCACATCGGCGGTCTCGGTCATGGTCACCAGCCCGATATCAGGCGACGCCAACTGCGTGTAGGCGATGGACGCGCCGGAGAGATAAAGCGCCTGGAACCCGGCCTGTTCGGCGAGTGCTGCCGAAAACGGGTCATACACCCCTGGCAGCAACAACGGCTCGGCCACAGCAAGCCGTTTGCGCAAAGCGGAGCGATGCATTTCAACCTCGGCAAAGTTGTTCTATTGTTAAGACATGGGGCGAGCGCGATTGTCAATTCGCCCAGGAACGAGGATGACGGCCATATGCAATTGCCGCGCACGATGTTCGACAAGATCTGGTCCAGCCACGCCATCCTGGAAGGGGCGGACGGCGCCACCTTGCTGTGGATCGACCGCCATTTCGTCCATGAGGGAAGTTTCCACGGGTTCGGCATCCTGCGCCAATCCGGCCGCGATGTCGCGCGCCCCGATCTGACATTCGGCGTGGCCGACCATTACGTGCCCAGCACCCCCGGCCCCATCGCCGATGCGGAGGTGGCCGGCATGCTCGCCCAGCTGCGCGCCAACGCCCAGGCCGCCGGCATGGATCTGCTGGACCGCGCCGACCCGCGCCAGGGCATCGTCCACGTGGCCGGGCCGGAACAGGGGCTGACCTTGCCGGGGCTGACAATCGTCTGCGGTGACAGCCACACCTCCACCCACGGCGCATTCGGCGCCCTCGGCTTCGGCATCGGCGCCTCGGAAGTGGCCCACGTGCTGGCCACGCAAACCCTGTGGCAGCGCCGCCCCAAAACCATGCGCATCACGGTGGACGGCACGCTGTCGCCGCATGTGGTGGGCAAGGATCTCATCCTGGCCATCATCGCCCGCATCGGCACCGCCGGCGCCACCGGCCACGTGATTGAATACGCCGGCCCCGCCATTCGTGCGCTGGGCATGGAGGCGCGGATGACCATCTGCAACATGAGCATCGAGGCCGGGGCGCGGGCCGGGATGATCGCGCCGGACGACACCACCTTCGCCTGGCTCCGCTGTCGCCCCCGCGCGCCGCGCGATTTCGACGCCGCCATCACCGCCTGGCGCGACCTGCCCACCGACGACGGCGCTGCGTTTGACACCGAAATCCACCTCCATGCCGACGACATCGCCCCCATGGTCACCTGGGGCACCAGCCCGGAGGCGGCGCTGCCCATCACCGGCATCGTGCCGGAATCCTCCGACTACATGGGCCTCGACGCCGGCACCACTCTCAACGGCCTGCCGATCGACCGCGTGTTCATCGGCAGCTGCACCAACGGCCGCCTGTCTGATCTCCGCGCCGCCGCCGCCATCCTGCGTGGGCATGCGGCCCTGGTGCCCGGCCTGGTGGTGCCCGGCTCGATGGCGGTGAAGCGTGAGGCCGAGGCCGAGGGGCTGGACCGCGTGTTCACCGATGCGGGCCTCGTCTGGGGCGAACCCGGCTGTTCCATGTGCGTCGGCATGAACGGCGATCTGGTGGCGCCTGGCGAACGCTGTGCGGCCACCAGCAACCGCAACTTCCCCGGCCGCCAAGGCCCGGGCGCGCGCACCCATCTCATGTCCCCCGCCATGGCCGCCGCCGCCGCCCGCTTCGGCCGCCTCGTTGATATCAGGACGCTCGCATGACGCCCTTCACCGACCTCACCGGCCAGGCCGTCTCGCTGCCGGTCGCCAATGTCGACACCGACCAGATCATCCCCGCCCGCTTCCTGCGCAAACCCCGCAGCGACGGCTATAACCATTTCCTGTTCCACGACGCCAAGCTGGAACAGCCAGACTTCCCGCTGAACCACACAGCCCCCGCCATCCTCGTCACCGGCGCCAATTTCGGCTGCGGCTCCTCGCGGGAGGGGGCGGTGTATGCGCTGGTCGATGCCGGCATACGCTGCGTCATCGCATCCTCGTTCGGCGACATCTTCGCCGGCAACGCCCGCAAGAACGGCCTGCTGGCGCTGGTGCTGCCCGAGGCGCAGGTGGCGCGCATCCACGCCATGCTGCCCGGCACCGTCACCATCGACCTTCCCGCCCAGCGCCTGCATCTGCCGGACCAATCGGTGATCGCCTTTGAGATCGACCCGTTCCAGAAGCGCTGCCTTGTGGAAGGCCTCGACGAGATCGGCAGCACCCTGACGCATCAGGCCGACATCGCCGCCTTCCGCCGGAAGGACGAGGCCGCACGCCCCTGGGCCACGCCCGCATGAGCGCCGAGCCGCTGCCGCTGTATCACCGCATCTACCTGCTGCTGCGCCAGAACATCACCGATGGCGTCTGGCCGCCGCACCAGGCGATGCCGGGCGAGCACGAGCTGGCGGCCCACCACGCCGTCTCCCGCATCACCATCCGCCGCGCGTTGGAACGACTGGAAACCGAAGGCCTGGTGCGTCGCAAGCGAGGCGCCGGCACCTTTGCCACGCCGCCCACCGCCGGCCACCAACGCTCAGACCTGCGCGACCTGATCGACGACCTGCTGGCCATGGGCAACCGCACCGAGGTGCTGCTGATCGATTCAGGCTTCCTGCCGGCTCCCGCGGACGTTGCCGCCCAGATGGACGTTGAACCCGGCCAGATCCTGCACCGCTCGGTGCGCGTGCGCAGCGCCGGCGGCGTGGCGTTCAGCCATCTCACCGCCTGGGTGCCCGAAGCCATCGGCCGCGGCTTCGGCGAGGCCGACCTCGCCACCCGCCCCATGCTCTCGCTGCTCGCCGAAGCCGGCGCCATCCCCGCCCGCGCCGAACAGGTGATCTCCGCCCGTCTTGCCGACAGCGTGGTGGCCCCTCTGCTGGGTGTGGACCCCGGCAGCGCGCTGCTCTGGGTCCGCCGCCGCGTGCGCGATGCCGGCGGGCGGGTGATCGAATGGATCGACGTGCTGTATCGCCCGGAACTGTATGACTATCAGATCGAACTGGTGCGCCACGAAGCCGGCTGGGGTGTTGTCGGCTCCGTGGGGATCTAACCCCGCTTTCCACCGCGCCGTTCCCGGTTCACTCTGTTCTGGCTCGTGACCCAGAACAGACCTCCCGGAACCCCTCTCCATGCTCATGCGCTTCGGCGACGACCGTGACACCCTGGCGGACTGTCATCTCGCCTGGTCCCTGGCCGGTATCGCCGGCGCGCTGAACGCGGCCGGGTTCTATGCCGTGGGCTTCTACTCCTCCAACATGTCCGGCAACGTCTCGGCCCTGGGCGACCATTTGGCGCTGGCCGAACTGCGCGTGGCCGGAACCTACCTGGCGCTGGTGGTCATCTTCATCTTCGGCGCCGCCGTGTCCGGCCTGCTGATCAATGTCGGCCGCAGGCGACGGGTGGAGAAGATCTACGCCTACAGCATCCTGGCCGAGGCCGTGCTGCTGGCCCTGCTCGCCACCGCCGACCTGTGGCTGACCGGCGGCTTCCGTGGCCCGGCGCTGGCCTTTGGGCTGAGCTTCCTGATGGGCCTGCAGAATGCGGTGGTCACGCGCATCTCCAACGCCCGCGTGCGCACCACCCACGTGACGGGGATGGTGACGGATATCGGCATCGAACTCGGCAATCTGACCGACCTGCTCTGGCACCGGCGTGCGCGCGGGGAGCAGGACGCGGAGGCGGCGTATAACGGCGAAAAGCTGCGCCTGCACGGGTTCACGGTGCTGTCGTTCCTGGGCGGCGGGGTATTCGGGGTGGTCGCGTATCGGTGGCTGGGGGCGTATTTGTTGTTCGGGTTGGCGTTGTTTTTGCTGGGGCTGGCGGCGCCGGGGGTGATTGCGCGGCGGGTGGCGGTGGTGGGGTGAGCGTCCCTGCTTGCAGCAAAAGGGGTAGGAAGTGCGCAATGCCATTTGGCTGTGCACCTTACTGCATGCTGACTTGGTCGTTCCTCGCAGTCCACTGAACCGCAAGCTGAGGGCGGCTTCCGATCACGTCCGTCTTTGGCGATCACCTCCTATTGCTAGTAGGTACAATCTAACGGATACATGCATTCGAGAATGTGGTTTATCGCTGGTTGCCGCGATTTTGCGGTGCATTCGGTCATGTCTTATTCACAATTATTAAGACAGTCGGCCTATGAATAATTAGGATCACCTGTGGATCAGTCAAAGACGCGGCCAAAGTTGAGTGCGCGCTTGACAGTCAGTCTGGATGTGGCGCGTGCGACCGCTGCTTGCTACGTGGTGCTTCATCACGTTGCGAACTCTCGCGGTTGGTCTGCGGACTTCGGCTTGATGTTTCGACTTGGCCAAGAAGCTGTCTTGGTGTTTTTTCTCTTGAGTGGGTTCGTAATTTTTGCAAATGAGCAGACTAGAGCCGTTCATCCGATGGGCTATTACCTGCGCCGTGTGCGGCGCGTTTATCCTGTCCTTATTGTCGCAATGGTTGTTTCCACGTTAGTCGCAATCGACAACAAAATGTTTGTCGCCGAATTTTCATGGTGGAAACTTTTTGGAACTCTAGCCAATATTCAGGACATTTCGTTTTTAAAGCCAGGTGTTATTGTCGATCCCTACCTCCACAATGAACCGCTCTGGTCTCTTTCGTATGAAATGGCATTTTATGTTGTGTTTCCATTCGTGCTTAGAATGTGGCAGCGATTCCCATTGCGAACGAATCATTCGGTAGGTGTGATCTGCTGTGCGGCATATGCGGTGTACGCCGCAGTTCCAAATCATTGGTCTTTGGTGACGGCTTATTTTTTGGTTTGGTGGTGCGGGGCTATGGCAGCCGATGCGTATCTAAAAGGAGCAAGAGACGTTCGCTCAATTGGGGCTCCATTTTATTGGTTGATAATACTTATACCAGCTTGCACTGATCAGAACCGATGCGCCCAATCTCGCATGCCGATGGA
>JBBART010000029.1:0-55396 GCA_040399685.1 Acetobacteraceae bacterium | reverse complement strand
CGCTCCGGCGGGCGACTTACCCACCGCTGCTACACCACGATCTGGGGCACGACCACCAGAGGCGCCAACGCCCGCCTGACGGCGGCTGCGGCTTGGCAGCGCGCACGGCGTTCATCAAAGCTGGCGAGTTCCATGGGGGGCGGCAATCGCGCCTGACGGCCTGACGGCGAAATGCGCGCTGGCGCTGCGGCATGCAGAAGCGCTGCCACCGCCTCAGCCCGCCCGAGCAGGCCGCAGGCGACGAGTTGCGCCAGGAAGGGTGCGGCCTGATGCACGGGAACCTGGCTCTTGGGGCGATGGGTCATTCAGGCTGCACCGACACGGAATCGCCTGGACGAACGCGGAGGCGTGAGGCGTTCGGTGTGAGATAGGCGGCCCCCTCGAGGCACGTGCCAGCGGTGAGCAAGCCCCAGGTGACTGGATGACCGGCCGGGAGTGGGTCCCTGAGGGGATCTGAAGCGAGGGCTGGGCTGGGCGCTGATGCAACCTGCCTGGCAGGGGTCACGGCTGCGCTGTGCGCCACGGCGGGAACACCGGTTGCGAAAGGGACGCCCAAATATGCCGCACGCTGCGCGATTGCACGGCGCCCAAGCCCGAATGCGATGGCGATGGCCCGAAGTGAACCACCGTGGGCACGCAGGCGCGCGAGTCGGTCATCCGCCGACCTGGACCAATCGATGCGACGTGCCGCATGAATACGATTTGATCCGATGGCGGGCGGCGAATTGGAAAGCTCGTTCATCGTGTCACTCCGACAGCGTTGGTAGGATATCTGTCAGATGTTAATTTTACTAACTGTTTAATGTCAATATTTTTAACATTTTGGAGTTATTTTTTTTCACATAAAGAGAGAGCGAGTTCAGGCATGTGTGAGGGCAAAATGGACATCTTGGCGATCGGCGGCCGAATCCGCGCCGCGCGGGAACAGCAAGGGCTGACACAGGCCGCGCTGGCGGAGCGTGTTGGTGTGACACGTTCCGCAGTGGCCCAATGGGAAACGGGAAGATCCGGACAGGTTGGCGGCAATTTGACCCAGATTGCCGCCGTGCTTGGCGTGGGCATTGAGCATCTGCTTTTGGGCAACGGTGCCCGCGCTGTCTCGACCGAGTTGGGATGGTCCAGTGCCATGACGGGCGACGAACTTGCCCTCATCCGCTTCTATCGAGAGTGCGCCCCGCAGGACAAAGATGTGATGTTAAAAATGGCAAAAATGCTGTCTTCTCAGAATTAACAGTTTAATTTTCTGTCTATAATAATTTCTTCCAACCTGAAATTTACTTTTTTATGTAAAACTACAGCATAACTTTAATTTATTTATTATATTTACTAGTTCGCACCTGCAGTATAAATTTACAAAATTCGACAAATCTTACAATTCAACCAACCGCGTCCAACCAACACCATTTAAACCAACGACCGGCGCACCCGTCGCCCCATTCGTCAGACATTGACTTAACGACGCTCGGCCAGAACACTTTAAGTCTCTCGTATGATGATATTTTCATGAAATTCATACCACATACAGCCCTGGTAACCACATCCCTCCTGCAATCACACCGCCACCAACATGCACAGATTTTGCATCTGTGGATCGGTTCAAGATTCTTGTTTTAAATTTTAATCTCAAATTTGTCGCGGGCCGGCCATCCACCATCGGCCTCGTTGATAAACTGCAGCAACCAACGAATCACCACCGCCTTCAATTTCGTTCGCTCTTTTATGCAATTTTACCTACATTATTGCTTGCTCTACCTTTCTGTCGTGCATTAGAACGAACGCAAGCGATCTAAACATTCGACCCTCAGAGGTTCAGCATGCCAACAGTTACAGTTTCTGGCGCTTCCGGCGCAGGCGTCGTTACCAGCCTTACGACGACAACCGCGTCGACCGCAGCCATCGCGCAGAGCGCGTTCAACTCGATCTCTGGGTTGTTCTCCAACTTCGGCCAGGCGAACATTAACGCCGGCACTGTTCCAGGCGGCCAGATTGTTGGGTCTTTGGGCGGAACGGCGCAGGGGAACTATGGCACCCTGACCGCCACCATCCCGAGCAATGTGATTGCGCTGACGATCAACAACACAGGCGCCACGAGCGTTACGAACACACGCTTCGTGGGTTCAGAGACCGTATTGGCCGGCGCCGGCACGTTGACGTTTACCGATAACGCGTCCTCGACCTCGATTGTGACCGGCGGCGGCAACAATACGATTACGTTCTCGCAATACTCCCAGAATGGCACATTCGTGGGCGATGGAACCAACACCATCAACGTAAACGCTGCCACCGGCGCATCATCGATCTATGGCACCGCCGCATCGGCCGACACGATTGTGGGCTCGGCCTCCGGCAGTGGTATCGTCTACACATCCGCAACCGGCTCGACGGCGTTCATCAATCCGCTCGCTTCTAACGTGACAGTGTTTGGCGCTGGCGGCACCGGCAGCACCACGGTGTTCGGCGGCGTTGGCAACCAGGGCACGGGTCGTTTGACCGTGACCGACGGAACGGGCCTGTTCCAGGGCGGCACGGCCGGCAAGAACATGCTTGGTTCGTCCAGCATTGGCGGCACCACGCTGATGGGCGGCGGCGGCGGCGACGTTCTGCAGTCCAAGGGCGCCAACGATTTGCTGAAGGCCGGCGGTTTGGGCTCATCCACGCTGGACTCTTCGTATTCCGTTGGTGGCGACACTTTAATGGGAAGCAGCAGCGGCGCTTCGTTGATCTATGCCAGCCAGACGATTGGTGACACGATCTACACCACCAATTCGACCTTCGCGGGCGTGGGCTTTGTGGGTGAGTTCATCCAGCTTCATACAGGCCCGAACTCGCTGCTTCGCAGCCTGAACGCTAGCGTGTCCTCAACCATCATCGGTGGTGGCGGCGTCGGCAATTCCGGTGCACAGTTTGCAACGATGGGCGACTTTATCAGCGGCGTTGACAAACTTTTGCTTGTCACTTCGGTTGTTGGCACTGCATCCCTGACGACCGGTTCAATCGCCACCGGCAACGGCCCACTCCTTTACAGCAACGTGACAACAAGCAACGGCTCGCTGTTCACGTTCTACAACACCACTTTGACGCAGAACGATATCAAGACCATCTGATACGATTGTTTTTACGAAAGGCCCGCGGCAGTTATGCCGCGGGCCTTTTTTGTGTGCTGCATCAAAACAGAGATCTACAATTGTCGATGCAGGAAGCGGCACTAGAGTTTCCGCCTCTACCGCCCCCCATATCCAGCACAAACCTCGCGCAACAAACCTCCCGCACAGGCCGCCGCCTACTCCGCGTGGTGCGGACGGAGCATTTTGTGCCAATCCGTGATGTGGACAGAGAACGTTTGCGGCACAGGCTTCGGCGGCAAGATCAGCAGCGCCTCACCGTCGGTCCAACGCCAGGTGAGGCCTTCACCAGCCTCCGCTCGGTGAAACCCGCGAACCAAGGCCGGACTGTCGAGCGGAATGCCGATTGAGTCGACCTGAAGCTTCACCACCGCCACACCGAGACGCCGCCCATCACCCGGAGGTTGAGCATTCGGGCTGGCCAAGCGCAGCGTTGTGGTACGCGGAGGAAGGGCAAAGCGAAGAACGGCTAATTTCCCATCAACGGTTGCGCTCACGAGATCGAGCTGTTGTGGACCGCTGAAGGCGCATACAATTTTTGGATCATCGAAAAGGCTGACCGCCTCTGAATTGACGGCCACATCAAAGACCTGCCCGACAGAACCTGTCGGCGCCACTTTCGGCTCCGGCAATGGACCAGTCAAAATGGCAACATTGCTGGAAATGATCCGTTGGGCACCTTCCACGATCACTTGAACCCAAAAATTATTCTCGCCCACGGCAGCAGGCTCGGAAAACTGGGCACACGGCCCGGCCATGGCCGCGGGCGTTGGTGCACTGACGACTTGCCGTGAATCCAGCTGAAGCATCGATCGCGGCATATCCGGGCCAAGCGTACCGGGAGCCATCCATACAACCTGGTCTGGGGCAACGGTATCCTGAAGAGCCATCAGGCGCCGAAAGCACATGCGTCCCTCAGCGACCACAAGCACCTCGTCACCGAGTGCCAGTGCAGAAATCGCACGCTCAATCGGCCCGACAGCCGGGTCGAGCACCATCAAGCGGGCTGTCTCGGGAAAGCGCACGCTGTTGTCAGGCATGACGGTCATTCGGCAATCCAGTCTTGTGAGAGCAAAATCGAGCTTTAGAAAAATAGGCTGTGCAAGTGGCCGAATCAGTGGTTTGCAGGACGCTATTTACGTGCCGCGAGCGCGAACGGGAAGGAAAAGCGATGTTTGCTGAAGGCCTGGCGCCGATTTTGGCACGCCGTGGAATTCACTATGGCTGGGTGATGGTGGCGCTGACATTTCTAACAACTCTTTCGACCGCTGCTGTCATGGGCTTGGCAGGCGTTTTGATTTTACCGCTCAAAACGGAATTTGGCTGGGACACCAGCGCCATTTCCGGCGCGCTTGGACTGCGCCTCATGTTGTTTGGGCTGGTTGCACCATTCGCTGCGACGTTCATCGCGCGTTATGGAATCCAGCGTATGGTTGGGTTGGCACTCGCCCTCGTGATCGTGGGAGTGGGTCTGGCAACGCAGATGACCGAGCTTTGGCAGCTTTGGGCCACATGGGGCGTGATGGTGGGCGTGGGCACAGGCACGACTGCCATGGTGCTGGGCGCCACCGTGGCAAGCCGCTGGTTCACTGCCCGGCGCGGGCTTGTTGTTGGCATTCTGACCGCAGCGAACGCGACCGGGCAGTTGCTGTTCCTGCCGCTGGTGGCTTGGATGGTCGAAAATAATGGATGGCGCATTGCCGTGCTGGCACCAGTTCTGGCTTGCGTTTTGGCATGGGCGCTTATGACATTGCTAGGGCGAGATTATCCCGTGCAATTGGGCCTGGCACCCTTTGGCGAAGTTGGTTTGTCCCCCATCCCTGCCCGCCCCCGGGGAAATCCTTTTTCGACCAGCATCAACGTGCTGTTCGAGGCTGCGAGGGAGCCCATGTTCTGGCTGCTGTTTGGTACTTTTTTCGTCTGCGGGTTGTCGACGAATGGACTGATCCAAAGCCATTTCATTCCACTTTGCCATGATTACGGCATGGAAGCCGTGGCGGCAGCCGGGGTTCTGGCCATGATGGGCGCATTTGATTTCGTCGGGACCATTGGATCCGGCTGGCTGTCGGATCGGTTTGATAATCGCTGGCTGTTATTCATGTACTACGGATTACGTGGACTGAGTTTGATGGCCTTGCCCTACACAGATTTTTCATTCTTTGGCCTTAGCCTGTTTGCGATGTTCTATGGGTTGGATTGGATCGCGACTGTGCCGCCCACAGTTCGTCTGGCCGGCAACATCTTCGGCCGGGAAAGGGCACCTTTGGTTTTTGGCTGGGTTTTTACAGCCCATCAAATCGGCGCGGCGGTGGCGGCCGCTGGTGCCGGCATGGTGCGCGATGGCACAGGGAGTTACCTGCCAGCGTTCTTCGCCGCGGGTGCAATGTGCATAATTGCGGCGGTTGCAGCCATCTGCGTGCGCCGCCGCCCCATGGTAACTTCGTAAAGCAAGACGGCGTTCGCCAGATCGCATCAGAGAACAGGCAGCAAGCTGTTCACTGATGTTGATCTGGTGATAGCCATGAGCGTTGCAGAAACATGGTTCGCGACAGGGACAGAGTCCCGCCGCCGAGTATCATGCATCGGTGGTGTTCAGACAGGCTGCGAGTACTAGCTGACCAGGAAGATTTGCTAGCACTTCGCGTCGAACCGGGTTGTCAATCTCCTGTGGAATGCGCTTCCCACTGGCATGAAGACCTGAGGCAATAGCTGCTCGGACGGAATCCTGCGTGAGGACATCTCCGCCTTCCCAAACGCGAGCGCGCGTGACGCCTATCTTCGCACCATCACCGAGCAAAGCCGGCAATATTGTTGGAAATATCACTTCTTCGATTGGATAAAGCGGCGCCAGTGCGGCGATTTCTGCCGGTGTGAAAAATCGATGCAGGACCGCTAACATTTCGTCAAACAACGACCGCGTCATGAACACACCATCGGCGCGCCCAATTCGAAGATCTGTGTTGAGATAGCGGGCCAGATCTGCCAAGCGTTGATCGCCTGCAACAACGTTATACCAGAGCCAACTGGGATTAAGCGCGTAGTTTGCTGCAGGCAGACCGCAATCAAATTGCTCGACCACGTCGTCCAATCCAGCTTGGAAGGCATACAAGTAAGGTGATGCCAGGCAAATATGAGACGCCTCCAGCCCCATTCGGCTTGCAGAACGATGATTGTGAATCATCATCGGTAACGCCGTCCCGAAACGCGTTGCAATAGAGTGTGGGTTGATGATGAGGCCCTCAGCCGAAGGCAGGCAGCCCTGATCGGCCAATTCAGCGAGCACGCCCGCGCGCGATGTTGCGGAGATATGGGCCAGGGTGACCATTCGGCCAGACAAGGCCGCGCGCCAATTCAGATGGAATGCGGCGACGGCTGAGAGTTTTTCATGAAATGAGGTCGCGAGGAGAACGCGCACGTAACGTTACCGCTTTAGCCAAGTGCAGCTGCACGGTCGAGCACGTCCTGCAACTGCTGCGCCGTGAATGGTTTCAAAATTGCCGCAAATGGATTGAACGCAGCTATTCGTTGCATGGTTTCATGATCACCAGCACCTGTCATGAACACAATTCGCATGCCGTGGCGATCGCGCAACGTGGCCGCGAAGGCAATTCCATCAACACCAGTGCCAAGCTGAACATCGACAAGTGCCATATCAGCAGGTTCGGCTTCCACCAACAGCAAAGCCGACTCAATGGTGTTTGCCACGCCTGTGACGATGCATCCACAATCCTCCGCCAGCATGCCGATCAGATCGGCATTCAACCATTCATCCTCGACGATCAGCACTTTCAGCGCACACATATTGCCCCCACGCCGAACCTGGTTTTACGCAGGCAACCCAGTTGGGCATGTTAGACTAAATCAATGCTGCGCGTTAGGCAGGATTCGCCTTGGCGCGAAGAGGTCTGTTGCAAGCCCAGCATTTTGCAGAGCGCCGATGCCCGCGAAAGATGGACATGCGTTCCTGCGCAGTTGCGGGATGCTTTAGGCGCGTTCGCAGGGCAATTCTGCTTGTGCCTGGCGGGTTAACGTCAGTTCGGAAATCACGCTGCGCAGAAGGATATTTTCGGCCTCAAGTTTGGACAATCGGCGTTCCGGGCCGCACTTCCAAGAAAAAATCGGCATAAGTTCTGCAACAGGCAGCTTGGATATTATGCTTATTGCCCGCCGTTTGTCTTTTGGCATTTTTACATTCTCCATCAGGCGTTTAAATTTTCGACGATGTTATTTTTATTTCTTTTTTTGAGTCCTTTCGTCAGGCCGAAATTTACAAAATTTAAATTTCCTATACGATATTGGAAGGACGCACGGTCATTTTTAGCTGGATTTTGCCAACGATTTTTCTGACAACATATTGCAACAAGCTTAATTTAATCCGAATTGAACAAACGACGAGATATTTCACCCATGCTTTCATTCACGTTTCCGCGATATCGTTCTTCACATGTGCGCTATGAAAAATACCGACCACATCACATAAACGTTACTTTCGTGCGTCAACCAGACATAGCCGCCCTCCGCAGAGAGCCCGTTTTCACGTTCGAAGTTCGTCAAACCAAGCCCATCGAGGCCATGCGGTTTTTACCAGACTATCGAAAAGTTCGAACCGTCGATTCGTGGGGCAGTTGATGCTCTGCATCGCGCGCCCTACAGACCAAAGCTTGCGCCACGCAACACCACGCCACCGCTAGGTGAGGTCGTGCGCACCCCATGCGCAATACAGAGACCGCAGTCTCGATTTCAGATTTGGGCCAGACTATTGCTGCCCCCGCGCTAACCTTGGCAATCGACACGCGAGAGAAGCAGACAAGCGGCAAATCAAGTCAAATTGAAATGCCGCTTCGCCATGCCATTTCATGCAATCGCAGGCGTGCGTTCGGATGAGGCGCGCGCCCATGCAGCAGCGGAGTCTTCGTCAAACAATTCCGTGAGTTTTTTCATCATGGTGCCACCGAGTTCTTCGGCGTCGACAATCGTGACGGCACGCTTGTAATAGCGGGTGACGTCATGGCCGATGCCGATGGCTACCAGTTCCACCGCGCGGCGGTCTTCGATTTCTTTGATGACCTCGCGCAGATGTCGTTCCAAATAATTGCCCGGGTTGACCGACAGGGTGCTGTCGTCGACCGGCGCACCGTCGCTGATCACCAACAGAATCCGGCGATGTTCGGGGCGTGCGAGAATGCGACGGTAGGCCCACAGCAGGGCCTCGCCATCGATGTTTTCCTTGAGTAGCCCCTCGCGCAGCATGAGGCCAAGATTTTTGCGGCTCCGGCGCCACGGGCTGTCAGCAGATTTATAGATGATATGGCGGAGATCGTTGAGGCGCCCAGGATTGCGGGGCTTGCCTTCGGACACCCAACGCTCACGCGATTGACCGCCCTTCCAGGCGCGTGTGGTGAAGCCCAACACTTCCACCTTGACCGCACAGCGTTCCAGCGTCCGGGCCAGAATGTCGCCGCACATAGCGGCAACGGTGATGGGGCGGCCACGCATCGAGCCACTGTTATCGATGAGCAACGTGACAACAGTGTCACGGAAATCGGTATCACGTTCGTGCTTGTATGACAGCGCCATCATCGGATTAACGATGACGCGGGCCAAGCGCCCGGCATCAAGCTGGCCTTCTTCAAGATCGAAGTCCCAGGCGCGGGTTTGCTGCGCCATCAGGCGACGCTGGAGGCGATTGGCGAGCTTGGCCACGACACCTTGCAGGTGCTGGAGTTGCTGGTCGAGATGCTGGCGAAGGCGCGCCAGCTCCTCGGCGTCGCAAAGGTCGGCCGCGTCGATTTCTTCGTCGAATTGACGGGTGTAGGGACGGTAGGCGGCCTCAGTGTCGGCCACGGGCTTTTCGCGGCGTGGCTGGGGGCCGCCGGGACGGTCATCGCCCTCGGCCGCAGCAGAATCATCGTCAGATTCTTCGCCGGCTTCGTCGTCGGCAGCCTCACCTTCCATCTGCTCTGGCTGGGCGCCGAGCATCGATTCGGTTTCGGATTGCGATTGTCCTTCGCCGTCCTGGCTGTTGTCTTGCTGGCCGGACTGTTCGCCCTCGTCGTCGCTGGTGTCGTCGGACGGGTCGGGCTCGGCGTCGGCTTCGGCTTCCGCCAGGTCGAGGGCTGCGAGGAGCTTGCGGGCCGAACGGGTGAACGCGGTTTGATCGACTGCGTTAATCGCCATTTCGGCCAGCGCCTGGTCGGCCTGCTGGCCGATCGAGTCGCGCCAAAGATTGAGCACGCGGCTGGCTGCTTCGGGCACAGGCTGGCCGGACATGCGTTCGCGGGCAAGAAGGCCCAGAGCGGCTGCAATCGGCAGCTGCTCCCTGCGGGTCATGCGGTCGTAGCCTTCGGCTTCGCATTCATCGCGCAAGCGGGCGTGAAGATTCGCGGCGATACCGGCCATGTGTGTGCTGCCGATAACTTCAACGCGGGCCTGTTCGAGGGCGTCATAAACGTCCCGGGCCTCACGTCGGCTTGGCATGCGGGCATTGTGGACGTTGTCGTCATGGTGCTTCAGGCGCAGCGCCAACGAATCGGCAGCACCGCGCAGCTTTGCCATCTCGGCGGCAGGAAGGGCGCGTGTGGGAAGCGGCAGGCGTGCGCGCTTGCCGGCAAGGCCGGAAGGTCCAGGTTGGTAGGCAACCTGAACCTCTGCGTTGCCGGCGACGGCCCGGAGCGCACCGGCCGTCGCTTTCTTGAATTCTTCGGAGCGCGTTAAGTCTTTCTTATCGGACACAGATTAGCCTTTGCGCACCAGGTTCCCGGTCGGCAAGTCTTCGTTGAAGCAGCGCTGGTAGTATTCGGCCACCGTGCCGCGCTCGGCTTCATCGCATTTGTTCAGGAAGGTGAGACGGAATGCGAACCCGATATCGTTGAAAATACGGGTATTTTCAGCCCAGGTAATGACCGTGCGGGGCGACATGACGGTGGAGATGTCACCGTTGATGAAGCCGGCGCGCGTAAGGTCGGCGAGTGCAACCATGCTTTCAATGCGCTTCTTGGCTGCTTTGTCCGCAGGATCTGCGCCCATCTTCGCGAGCACGATGTCAGTTTCCTGCGCGTGCGGCAGGTAGTTAAGAGTGGCGACGATGTTCCAGCGATCCATCTGACCTTGGTTGATCTGCTGGGTACCATGGTAGAGGCCGGTCGTGTCGCCCAGGCCCACCGTGTTGGCGGTGGCGAAAAGGCGGAAGCTCGGATGCGGACGGATGACCTTGTTCTGGTCGAGAAGGGTCAGCTTTCCCTCGACTTCCAGCACGCGTTGAATGACGAACATCACGTCCGGGCGGCCGGCATCGTATTCGTCGAACACCAAGGCGCAGGGATGCTGCAGGGCCCAGGGCAGGATGCCTTCGCGGAATTCCGTGATCTGCTTACCGTCCTTGAGCACGATGGCGTCTTTGCCGATCAGATCGATTCGGCTGATATGGCTATCGAGATTGACGCGGATGCAGGGCCAGTTGAGACGGGCGGCGACTTGTTCGATGTGAGTCGATTTTCCGGTGCCGTGATAGCCCTGGATCATGACGCGACGATTGTAGGCAAATCCGGCAAGGATCGCGAGCGTGGTGTCGCGGTCGAATTTATAAGTTGGGTCCGAGTCGGGCACGTGCTCGGTGCGCTGGCTGAACGCCGGGACGTGCAGATCACTGTCGATGCCAAAGACGGAGCGCACGTCCACGGTTATGTCCGGCATGGAGATGGCGGAAGTTGGGGTGGTTTCGCGTGCGACGTCGTTCATCGGTCAAGCATCCTGTGCGTCAATACCGGGATGATACGCCCGGGTTTTCGGGTTGGGTAGGTGGGGAGCGATTTTCCCTTGCCGCCAAATGCAACGACAAGGCAGTTAAGATGCCTGTGCCCTCCCCTGCTCGGCAGATATGAGAGGGCACCGACCATTTGAAAGAGGCCGTCTATCAATCCAGACGCGACCGCGTGCTAAATGGAAGAAGCGTGTGAGTCGGCGGAGAGGCGACCGCGGATGGCGGCATAGGCGAGATTAATTGTCTTCAGGCGCTCCTCGGACGCACGGTCGCCACCGTTGGCGTCTGGGTGGTGACGCTTGGCCAGCTCTTTGTAGCGCGTTTTCAGGACATCCATCGTCACGGGCCAGTCCAGCCCGAGCGCTGCCATGGGTTCCCTCAAATCTGTGGGAACAACATTTGCGGGAGTGGCGCTTGGGCGGCGTTTGGCCTGTCCCATGCCGGCGTTCAGCACATGGTTGGGATCGCGCAGCATCGACTCGTCGATTTGGCCGCCAATGTGGCCGATTGGCCAGGTTGGACGCTGCCAGGATGTATCGGCACGGAGTTGGGCCTCGATCTGGCCCGGGGTCATGCCCTTGTAGAAGTCCCAGGACGCGTTGTAGGCGCGGACATGCTCAAGACAGAACCAGAAGTAGCGGTTGAGTTCGGTGCGCGATTTGGGCGCACGATAAGCGCCGGCGTTTTGGCAACCGGGCATTTCGCATGTGTGGCCTGGCGCGTCCGGATCGGGCGCGTAGGCCCGCGGACGGGATGGGCTACGGGTCATTGAGGCGTTATGTGCGGGTGTGGCGTGAGAATGAAAGAGGGGAATTGCTGATGACGCGTTCTGAACGGATGGAGGCAGCATTGCAGGCGAAATTTGCACCGACCGCCCTTGCGGTGGTCGACGAGAGCGCCATGCATGCGGGGCATGCAGGGGCGCAGCCGGGTGGCGAGACACATTATCAGGTGGTGATGGAGTCAGCACATTTCACGGGGCTCGGCCGGTTGGCGCGATCCCGCGCCGTGCATGACGCGCTGGCGGCGGAATTGGCCGGCGGGTTGCATGCGCTGGCTTTGAAGCTGCGTGCGCCCGGCGAATAACGCGGTTTTTTGACCACTGCGCCGTTTCGGTAAGACGCTGTTCATATTCACCCCGGATGATGAAGGCAACGAACAACGGGACGAAAGCAGTGGGTGAAAGCCGTTTGGTGAACCGCAATGTTGTGTCCGCCCATGGGCGGACCAGCATTCGGCTGGAGCCGGAACTATGGGACGCGCTGGAGGAGATGTGCCGGCGGGAACAAGTCTCCATCGCCGAAATGGTGAAGGCCGTCGATGCGCGTTCGGCGTCAGGCGAGGGTATTGGGGGGCGTACCAGTGCGATACGGGTGCGGGTGCTTACTTATTTTCGCGCGGCGGCGACGGAGGACGGGCACCGTCTGGCGCGGCATGGGCGATGACAGACACTGCCGCCATTTGGAATAGCAGTGGCCGCGCGTGTCGGGGGACATGTCAGGCAATTGGGCCACCCGCTTTCGCCTGGCCTTTCTGGAACGTGGGCCGAGAGAGGAGCAAACTGCCCGCCTCTCGACATGCACGACTTCCACGCCAAACCAGGTCAGTAGCTGCGCGGAAGGCCCAGCACGTGCTCTGCGACATAAGACAAAACGAGGTTGGTACTGATGGGAGCCACCTGATAGAGGCGCGTTTCGCGGAATTTTCTCTCCACATCGTACTCTTCGGCGAAACCGAAGCCGCCATGGGTTTGAACGCAGGCCTCGGCTGCAGCCCAGCTTGCTTCCGCAGCCAGCATTTTCGCCATGTTGGCCTCGGGGCCACACGGCAAGCCGGCGTCAAAGCGGGCCAGGCCTTCATGGACCAGCAGTTCGGCCGCGCGCATTTGGGCATAGGCGCGGGCGATCGGAAATTGCACACCTTGGTTTTGCCCGATAGCGCGGCCAAACACGTGGCGTTGCGTGGCGTAGCTGGTGGATTTCTGGGTGAACCATTTGGCGTCGCCAATGCATTCAGACGCGATCAGCAAGCGCTCGGCGTTCATGCCGTCGAGGATATAGCGGAATCCGCGCCCCTCCTCGCCCACCAGATTTTCGGCGGGGATCTCCATGTTATCGAAGAAAACTTCGCACGAATTGTGGTTCATCATGGTGCGGATGGGGCGAATCGTCAGACCGTTGCCGAGCGCCTGGCGCATATCGACGATGAAAGTGGACAGGCCTTCGGTCTTTTTGGCCACTTGATCACGCGGCGTCGTGCGGGCGAGCAGCAGCATCAAGTCAGAATGCTCGGCGCGGCTGGTCCAGATTTTCTGGCCGTTGACAATATACTTGTCGCCCTCCCGCCGCGCGAAAGTGCGCAGAGCGGTGGTGTCGGTGCCGCTGGTGGGCTCAGTCACGCCGAAGGCTTGCAACCTGAGGGCGCCACTGGCGATGGCGGGAAGGTATTCGGCCTTCTGTGCCGGCGATCCGTGGCGCAAGATCGTTCCCATGATGTACATCTGGGCGTGGCAGGCGGCACCGTTGCAGCCTTGCTCATGGATGGTTTCCAGAATGGCCGCGGCTTCGCCAAGGTTGAGGCCAGCACCACCGTATTCTTCTGGAATGAGCGCCGCGAGGTAGCCGGCCTCGGTGAGCGCAGTGACGAATGCCGTGGGGTATCCGCGCTCCGCATCGAGTTCGCGCCAATAGCTGGGAGGGAAATGGGTGCATAGCTTGGCAACTTCGGCCCGGATTTCCGAATGCGGATCAACACCGGGCGTGGTGGCGGGGTGGGCTTGCTGGTCCATTTTGACCTCCTGGCCTGCGAATAGTGTGTGGATTAGGCCGGAGAAAAGATCGGTGCAACTAGGGCAAATAAATGCTGCACTGCAACAAAACTAACATGGACGACGACACTTTTTTTCATTACACTTAAAATCCTACGAGGATATGGGCGTTCGCTGAGGATTTCGTGCGCCACGCGGCTAAAATATGTTCTGAAACCCTTGCGTTAAGGGCGCTCCTGGCCTTTTTCATAAATATAGCCCAACCCGCCCCAAGCCGTGTGACCCACGCCGATGGAGACACCGTGACGATGCAGCGCAGCCAGCTTTGGATAACCCTCGCGACATGCGCCGGAGCTTTGCCTGCGATGGCACAGCCGGCAGTGCCCCAGGGCGGCGGTGTTCCAGTCGGTGTTGCCAAGCCACTTCGTCAGGATGTGCCGGTTTACCTCAGGGGACTGGGTTTGGTGGCCGCTTCCAAGACCGTGGTGCTCCGCCCGCGCGTGGACGGCACAATCGACCGACTTGCATTCACCGAAGGCGATGAGGTGACAGCTGGCACGTTGATCGCGCAGTTGGATCCGCGGCCCTATCAGGCGATTTTGGATCAGGCTCTGGCACGCCGCGCCTCGGATGAGGCCAATCTTGCCAATGCCCGACTGGACCTGCGTCGTTCCACGCAACTTGCCAGCAACCAGTTCGCCGCGCAGCAAACGGTTGATACGCGGACGGCCGGCGTTGCGCAGTTGGAAGCCACCATCAAAGGCGATGACGCGAGCATTTCGGCAGCGCGGCTTAACCTAGAATTTACCACAATCACGGCACCGTTTGATGGGCGCGTCGGGCTTCGTCTCGTTGACCCTGGTAATTTTGTGCGTGCGGCAGACAACACCAGCCCTGGAATTGTGTCGCTCAGCCAAATCAGACCGATCAGCGTGACGTTCACGGTGCCGCAGGACAACCTGCCCGATATCACTGTTGCAATGACCCACGGCAAACCGCCGGTGGTGGCGTGGAGTGCCGATGACAAAATTAAGCTTGCCGATGGCGAGTTGGTGACGATCGACAACGCCATCGATGCGACGACGGGCACGATCAAGGTGAAAGCCACCTTCGCCAACGCCGATAACAAGCTGTGGCCAGGCCAGTTCATCAACGCACGTGTTTTGGTGAATCTGCGCGAAGCCGCGCTGACTGTGCCGAACTCAGCGGTGCAGCGCGGTCCGGCCGGACTTTTTATCTATGTTGTGAAGCCTGATCAGACAGTGGCTGCCCGCCCCGTCGAGATCCTTCAGGACACAGGCACGTTGTCTGTTGTCGGGAAGGGCCTCTCGGACGACGATACGATCGTGACGTCTGGCCAGTCGCGGGTCAGCAACGGCGCCAAAGTTACGTTCACTCCGCCTCCCGCTAGCTGATCTGCGCGTCTCCCTCTTCGCTCCCTCCAGCACGATCGAGCCCTTGGCATGAGCATTTCCTCGCCCTTCATCAAGCGTCCGGTCGGCACATCGTTGCTGATGGCGGCAATATTGCTGGTGGGGCTGGTGGCATACCCGCTTTTGCCTGTGGCCCCCCTGCCCCGCGTGGAATTTCCAACCATTCAGGTGACAGGATCATTCCCGGGCGCCAGCCCGGATACGATGGCGAAATCGGTGGCCGCGCCATTGGAACGGCAGTTCAGCCAGATTGCCGGCGTTTCGCAGTTGACGTCGATCAGTGTGGCGGGTGGCACGCAGATCGTTCTCCAATTTGATCTGGACCGGAACATCGATGCGGCGGCACTGGACGTGCAGGCCGCCATTAACGCGGCTGGCGGCCAGTTGCCCAAGGCGCTGCCGAGCACGCCGACCTATCGCAAGGTGAACCCGGCGGACAGCCCGATCCTGATTTTGGCCGTTCAATCCGAAACCATGCCGTTGATCGACGTGGATGAAGTTGCTGATACGATCCTGGCACAGCAGATATCGCAGATCTCCGGCGTGTCGCAGGTGTTGATCGGTGGCGAACAGAAGCCGTCAGTGCGCGTTCAGGTGGACCCGGCGCGGCTGGCCGCGATGGGAATGACGATGGAGGACGTGCGCAATTTGCTCGTCACGGCCACAGCCAACACGCCCAAGGGCTCCATTGACGGCACGCGGCAGTCTTTTACGATTTATGCCAACGACCAGCTGACCAAATCCAAAGATTATAAGAACCTGGTCATTGCTTACCGCAACGGTGCGCCGGTGCGGCTGTCTGATATCGGCACGGCGGTCGACGCGCCTGAGAACGCTCGGCTGGCCGGCTGGCAGAATGGCAAGCGCGGTATCCAGCTGATGGTGTTCAAGCAGCCTGGTGCCAACGTGATCGATACCGTTGATCGCATTAAGCGTGCCTTGCCGATTATCTCCGTCGCTGTCCCTCCGGCCATCACTGTGTCTCAGGTGATGGACCGCACGCAGACCATTCGCGCTTCGGTAGAGGACGTGCAGTTCACGCTTATGATCTCCATCGGCCTGGTGGTGATGGTGATCTTTGTGTTCCTGCGGAGTTTCTGGGCCACTGTCATTCCGTCGATCACGGTGCCATTGGCGTTGATTGGCTCTTTGGCGGTGATGTATTCGCTTGGCTATAGCCTCAACAACCTGTCGCTCATGGCGATGACGATTGCAGTGGGCTTTGTGGTCGATGATGCGATTGTGATGTTGGAGAATATCCATCGCCACATCGAGGACGGCATGAAGCCGATGGAGGCCGCCCTGAAGGGGGCCGGCGAGATTGGTTTTACCATCATCTCGATCTCGGTCAGCCTGATTGCAGTGTTTATCCCGCTGTTGCTGATGGGTGGCATCGTCGGGCGGCTGTTGCGAGAATTCGCCATGACGGTGGCCATTACGGTGGCCGTGTCAGCATTCATTTCGCTGACGCTGACCCCCATGATGTGCGCCCGCTTCCTTACCAACGATCACGGCAATCATGGCTGGTTTTACCGGGTGATGGAGGGCTTCTTCAATGCCCTGCTGAACGGGTATCGGCGCACGCTGGATATCGCGCTGAAATACAGCTTCGTCACTCTGATGGTGTTTTTCGCCACCGCCGGGTCGACGGCCTATCTGTTCACCATCATTCCTAAAGGGTTCTTTCCCCAGCAGGACACGGGTGTGCTGATCGGCATTTCGGAAGGCTCGCAAGATATTTCGTTTGCAGAGATGTCGGCGCGCCAACTTGCCCTTGGGGCTGTGATCGGCGCCGATCCGGACATTGCGGCCTATTCCGCCTCGGTCGGCGCCGGCAGTGGGTCGACGGCCAATAACGGACGATTCTTCATTGCACTGAAGCCGTTCGAGGAACGCACCGCATCGGCACAGGAGATTATTGCGCGGTTGCGGCCGAAGCTGGACAAGGTGGCGGGTGCGCGGCTGTTCTTGCAGGCGGCGCAGGATATCAGCGTGGGTGGGCGGCTTGCCCGCACCCAGTATCAGTACACGTTGCAAGACGCTGATCTGGGCGAGTTGTTCGAGTGGTCCCCCAAGATTTTGGCCGAACTGCGTAAGTTGCCGATTCTGCGTGACCTTGCCACGGACCAGCAGGTTGCCGGCACCACGGCGACGCTGACCATTGACCGCGATCAGGCGGCACGCTTTGGAATTCAGCCGCAGGTGATTGACGACACGCTCTACGATGCGTTCGGGCAGCGGCAGATAACCCAGTATTTCACCCAGGTGAACTCGTACCGCCTGATTTTGGAAGTCCTGCCGGAAATGCAGGGCAAGCTGGACACGCTGGACAAGCTTTATGTGCGGTCCAGCACAGGCCAGGTTGTGCCTCTGTCGACCTTTGTGAAGGTGGACACCAAGCCGGTGGCGCCGTTGTCGATCAGCCATCAAGGCCAGTTCCCGGCGGTGACGTTGTCGTTCAATCTCGCGTCCGGCGTGGCACTTGGCGATGCGGTGACGGAGATCAACGCCATGATGGCGCGCATCAACCCGCCTGCGGGGTTGCGCGCGGCGTTCCAGGGGACAGCACAGGCGTTTCAGTCGTCGCTGGCCAGCCAGCCCTATTTGATCGCAGCCGCGTTGGTGACGGTCTATATCATCCTGGGCATTCTGTATGAGAGCTTCATCCTGCCGCTGACCATTCTGTCCACGCTGCCCTCGGCTGGCGTGGGGGCGTTCCTGATGTTGATGCTGTTCAATTACGATCTATCGGTGGTGGCGCTCATTGGCGTGATTCTGTTGATCGGCATTGTGAAAAAGAACGGTATTATGATGGTGGATTTTGCCATTGGCGCTGAGCGACGAGACGGTGCAACCCCGTTTGACGCGATTCGCCAGGCTTGCCTGCTGCGTTTCCGGCCGATCTTGATGACGACGATGGCCGCGCTGCTGGGTGGTTTGCCACTGATGCTGGCCACGGGTGCAGGGTCTGAGCTGCGCCGGCCGTTGGGCTTTGCCATGGTGGGCGGGCTGGCGCTCAGCCAGATCCTGACCCTCTACACAACGCCCGTGGTATATCTCTATCTTGATCGGTTGCAGCGCCGGCTGGCGCCGCGCCGGCACGCAACGATGCCGACTTTGGCCGAGAAAATGGGTTCCGCAGCCGATTGACGCGGGCCGGCTGGCGGTCACAACAGGACTTTGGGCGCATCGCCCAAAGTCCTGTTGCATTATAGGGCTTCGAGGAACGCCATCGGGTTTGCCAGAAAGGCGATGTTGGTTTTGGCATAGGTGATGAAGCGATCGGGCTTCCCGTCGCCCTGCGGCTTCCAGCCATAGACGCGCAGCACGCCGGCCCAGTCCATCGACAGGTTGAACGGCCGTGGCGCACGGTTCCAGGCGGCGTCATCGTCGCCGGGATAGGATGCGAACTTGGCATCATCGTTCTGAGGATCAGCCGGCGGCGTTATGGCCGTGGGGTCATATCCCCCATCGTCGGGCGGCATCAGCAGAACCACGCGCGATGTGTCGTGGTGGGCCAGTTGCGCCTTGAGCCACGCCCATTCCTCGGTGGTGAGAAACTCGGTCTCGCGGAAGTTCGGCGGGATGTGGGCAACATCGTAGGTGTGGCGCAGCTCCACCTGCCAGGCGCGTTTTTCGTCCAGCAGGGTCTGCACCAGGGCTGGGATGCTGTGCAGGTTGGATCGGTAGCACATGATATTGTAGCGCAACGGTGGGGGCGCGTGGCCGGTGGCGTGGTGCGCCAGAAGCTTTTCCCAGTTCTGCTGGAAGATGGGGAAGCGTGCACCGGCGCGCATTTTTTCGTAGACCGGAGGGTCCAGGCTTTCCAGCGAGATGTTGAGGTGGTGCATGCCGGCGTCGCAGATGGCCGCGAAATAGGCGTCGGGCATCCGTTTGGCGAGGTTGGTGGTGTAATAGAGCTTGTGGCGGTATTCGCGTGGAACGGCCGCGATGAAGTCCAGCAACCTGGGGTGCAGGGTGGCTTCGTGCAGGCATGACAGCCAGAAATTGCCGTCCGTGACGTAAGGGATAAGGGCCAAGGCCGCCTGGAAGGTGGCGTCGGTCATGAATTTCGTAGCCTTCGTGCCTGTGTAGTCGACCACGCAGAACGGGCAGCGGAGATTGCAGTTGTTGACGATATCCAGCGCCAGATGGGCGATCGGCTCGAAAGCTGTCCGCATGTTCGGGGCGTGTTGCACGGCCTGGCCGGTGGTGACGATGCGCACTTGCAGCATGTCGCGCTCGGCGTCTGTCAGTGGGGTGGCAAACTGATGATGGAAGGCGTGCACGCCGTCCCCGACACCGATCTCCACCAGGGCCTGGCTGTAACGGTCGGCCGTGATGCGGGTAAGGATGCGTTCACCGGATGGCGTGGGCAAGACGACGTCCAACGCCAGCTTGTCTGCCGCATCATCGAGATTTCGGACCCAGCCTTCGACGTGGTGGTGGCTGCGGGCGTCCAGATAGCCTTGGAACCGGGCGGGATCGACACCCCAGGGGAGGAAGTCGCACGACAGAGCCGGAGCGTGTTGCAGCGCACTTTTGCCGCCCGCGGGGCGCACCTGCACCTGATCGCGTTCCGCATCGGTCAGACTGCGGGGGAATTCTGCGTGGAATGCGTAGAACCCGTCACCGACGCCGACCGCTGCCAGCGTGGCGCTGAAGCGATCGGCGGTGGTTTGGGCCAGCGTGCCGTGGCCAGGCAGCACGACCGTGATGTCCAATTTGCGCGATGGATCATCCAGGTCGCGCACCCAGCCGGACACGTGGCGCGTGCTGCGGGCGTCGAGATAGCCTTGCAGGCGCCGCGTCAGGAGAAAAGGGAGCTTGATCAGCCCTTTTCCTCCTCCTCGCCTTCTTCCTCGTCCTCGTCTTCGTCGTCTTGGTGTTCGTAGTACCAATCAAGGACGTCGTCGTGGAAATCGGGGTCCTTGAGCAGACGCATGGCCAGGGCCAGCACGATCTCGGGTGCGGCTGGCATTTCCGTGGCGTCAGGCGGCACATCGCTGCCGGTGACGACGCGGACGGACATGGCGCCGTCTTCTTCGCCGATCACCAGGGCCACTTCCGTGGCGTCCAGATCGACGGTCGTGGTTTCGGTCTTGTCTCCGTCGGCCATCACGGGCTTCCTTCTGTCAGGGCTTGCATCACGCGCGTTGACTAGCAGGAAGCTTGACCTCTCGCATCCCCCCGAATACGCGTTTCAGCTCAGATTTTGGCTGTCTGCTTGGGTGCACATGCCTGTTGTTCAGCACGTCGCTGCCGTTCGGCCTGAAATCTCTAAGACCACAGGTCCGTTTTGGTCACGGTCCTGGACGCGGTCAGACGACGGGGATGGACAAAGTGCGAACCACCACCATTTCCGCAAAGACGTTGAAAAATAAGGATCGAAACTATGATCGAGAGCAACACCGGCTCGCCGCGTCGCGCGGTCTTGCAGACCGGACTTGGCATTCTTGCCGCTGGCGCCGGCCTGTGCGCCACACGCGCCAACGCAGGGCAAAAGATGGCGCAGGAGAAACTGGCGCAGGCCCTGGTGCAGTATCAGGCCACACCGAAGGACGGCAACCAGTGCACCAGATGCACCCAGTGGCAGCCCCCGGCGGCATGCGCCATCGTGGTCGGCCCGATTGCCGCGACCGGCTGGTGCGTGGCATTCGCGCCCAAAGAGGGGTGAACCTTCGCGGCGTCTGGACATGAAAAAGGGCGGCGGGATTTCTCCCGCCGCCCTTTTTGTGTTTGGTTGAATCTAGCTTACGGCAGAGGCACCGGCTGCGGCGACAGGCTGCGCAGATAGGCGATCACGTTGGCGCGCACCTGGGGGTCAGCGATGCCGACGAAGCTCATCTTGGTGCCAGCTGCGAAGGTGGCCGGCTTTTGGAGCCAGCCGTTGAGGTTGTCATAGCTCCATTCCCCGCCCTTGCCCTTCAGCGCGGCCGAATAGACATATCCTTCATGGGCGGCGATGGGCTTGCCCACAACGTTGTAGACATTGGGGCCCAGACCGTTCTTGCCGCCCTCGTTGAACGAGTGACACGCAACGCAGCCGAGTTGCGACGAGGATTTTTGACCCGCCGCGACGTCTGCCTTGGCCAGCAGAACGGCGAGAGGCTCGGCGCCCGCAGGAGCCGGGGCGGGCGTTGCCGCGGCAGCGGATGCAGGGGCTGCTGCGGGCAACGGCAGCGGGGTCGCCTGCAGAGTGTTGAGATAGGCGATGATATCCGCACGCTTCTTGCCATCGACCAAGCCCGCGAACGACATTTTGGTGCCGGGGGCGTAGGCGGCAGGCTTGATCAGCCATGCGTTCAGTTCATCGAACGACCATTTGCCGCCCTTGCCCTTGAGGGCTGCAGAGTAAGCATAGCCTTCGTGGTTGGCCTGGGTGGCACCGACGATACCGTAGAGGTTGGGGCCGACGCCGGCCTTACCGCCGTCGTTGACAGAGTGGCAGGCAACACAACCGGCGGCGGCGAAGCCGGACATGCCGGCCTTCACATCAGCACTGGCCAGCAGCGTGGCGAACGGCAGTTCGGCTGCCGGGGCGCCAACGCCGGGAGCGGAGGTTGGGAGGTCGATCTTGATGGCTGTCTTGGCCAGATGTTCGTTCGGCACCAGAATCGTGCCGACCCGGCCGGCGACGAAGAAGGCGATGCCCGACACCAGGACGGCGGCGAAGACCTTATTGACCTGCATGGAATCCATAAACCGTCACCTTCTCTGCGTATCTCGGACCAAAACCGTGGCGACGTCGCGCTGTCGCGGCCCGCCGTATATAAACCGGAGAATTCTTTCGGCAATGTCTATGGTCGGGAAGCAGGCGCGGCCACAACGCAAAAAAGTGCTGACAGGTCGAAAAATCTTCGCGGATGGCCGTTTGCGGGGCCGGGGCGCATGGCGAAATCACGGTGAGCCCCACCCGCCGGTGCCGAATTCACGTTTTACTCCCGCACACTCACGCAGATAGCCACCCAGCCGTCTTTGCCTGCGCGGCATGAAGGCAGACAATCGTGTGTGACATGCAGGAGGTGACCATGACTGTTTATGAATCGACGAGAAGTGTCCTTGGCCGCGCAAGGTCGGCCGAAAACATGGGTATGACGGAGCCGGAAGCGCGGCGGGTGATTGTGCTCACCCTGGGGAGAGACGCCCGGGATATGCTAAAGACGATGTGTGCTGCGCTCGATATCGCGGTGGAAGTGGTTGTTTCACACCACGACCTGCCATTCAGACTGCACCAGCATCGGCCGATGGCGGTGATTTCAGAGCTCGACCCGCGCGGCCTGGCGAGCTGTTCCGCGTTGCGCGGCATTGCGGCCTATGACGCCGACATGCCGATCCTGCTGACGACCCATAACGACCCGGCGATCCACGGCACGGTCGATGCGCTGGAGCAGCTTTGGGGTTTGACCGCGTTGCGCAGAGTGGATGCAGAGCCACAGCCACAGGAATTGATCACATTTTTGTATGAAGCCGGACAACAGAGCGGCTTGGGCAGGTTGATGCCCGTGGCGTGAGCCGGGCGCCTCCATGGCGATCAGGCTTCGGCGGCCAGACCAGCCTGTGGACAGCGACGGCGGCGGCGGGCGTCAACGGCATAGCGACCAAGTGGCCGGTTTGGATCGGCCTGGGGTGCAACGATGCTGAGGCGATAAGATTCCCAATCATTGACCGACATGTCCGACATGTTGGGCAACGTGGCCATGCGATCGAGTGTGGTGTCGGCATAGAGGGCGCGCGGCAGGGGCTGCACCTGCACCAACGGCATTTGCGCGCTGATGCGGACCGGGGCGTGGGTGCGCGTGAGGCGGATATTGGTGAAGAGTGGACCGAACCAGCGATCGGTCTCGACGATGCCCTCATAGGCGACGAAGCCGCCATTCGCGGGGAAATTGGCGACCGGGCGCAGCAAAAGGCTCCAATCCGGGGCGGTGCGCGCCATCAGGCCGGTCCAGATCTGGACATGGCCGGGTTCGGGCAAGGCTGTGAGAAACGGCGGTGCGCAGCCGGCAAGGCCCGCCGGAGCGGCAGCATCGAACGCCGACTCGAAGCCTGGGTATTGAGCGGCCTCCAGCAGGAGCCAATTTTCGGTGCCAGCGTATGTCCACCAGATGTCAGCGCCGTCCCAGAGCAGGCTGATGTCCAGCGGTGCGAACACGTAATAGCCGAAGGCGGATGCGGCGGTGATGGCATCACAGAAGCGGGCGGCGCGGGTGGGCATTGTGCCGCCGGCCGCGCGGTCCGCACGTTGCGGCAGCCGGGTTTGCGCGATCAGCCGGTGGAACTGCACGAGCGGCATAGCTGCGTCGGTGGTCGCGACGGATTGCTGCATGATGGCTCCTGGAAGAAGGGCGCGGCCGGCGCCTGCGAGGGGCGTCGGCCGCAGTCTCAGTCTCAGTATCAGTATCAGGCGATCAGGTCAGGCGACGTTGAGGCGGAAGGTGCCGCCGAGGCGAATGCGGCCGGAGTCAGACACCTCGGCGGGCGTGGCACCGGCCTGAACCGGTTTGGAAGCAGCGCCCATCATCGGTGGCAGGCGGAAGGTGCCGCCGAGACGGATCGGGTTCGATACGGTCTGGGCTGAAGCCTGCGACAGCACGGTGTTTGCGGTGTTGGTCATGGGGTGATGTCCTGTTGTTCACGTTAATTTGCCGTTTTCCGCTGAATTGACGCATCGCGGCACGGCATATTGCCGATGCGGCGATAGGCCGTGCGGCAATCAGGGGCATGGGAATGACGGGAGGCCGCCTGACCTGCGCGGCAAGGACATATTTCCTCACGAACTGGCCACAGTAAAGAATAAAATCCTACATTTGCAAATATTTGTTTGCTACAGGAGAATGACATTCCGCAGGGGCGGATCGAAAGGTCGTGATGCTATCGCCTCATTCTCTGGAACCAAGGGCCTGAGTTTGGTGGCAGATTTGCACAGCAACGAAGCTGCGCCATCTCATACGGACACGCTTTTCCGGCTGCGGTTGATGGGCCCGATGTCCGCAATCAACGATCAGGGCGATGTGGACCTTCCGCGCACCCGCAAGGCACGTGCGTTGCTGGCGATACTTGCCTTGGCGGCCCCGCGCCCCTTGCTGCGCGAACACATCACCAGCCTTTTGTGGAGCAATCGCCAGCGAGAGCAGGGCCGGGCCTCGCTTCGGCAATGCGTTCACGAGGTGCAAGATTTCCTTGACGGGCTTGGCCTGCCCCCACTGCAAACCGGGCGGCAGCAGTTGAAGCTGGAGAGCGGATTGTTCTGGGTGGATGTGCAGGCGCTCAGCGGCGCCACATTGGCCCAACCCGAGGCGCTGGATTTGTTGCAGGGCGAATTGCTTGAGGATCTGGTCGGCATCGACCCCGCCTTCGATGCATGGCTGGTGGATGAGACCAGACGGGTGCGGGCGGGTGCTGCGATCCTGGCGGAACTGGTGTTGAAGCAACAAAACGCGCCCGATGCCATTATCGCCGCAGCCGGCAGATTGGTGGGCATTGCGCCGGGGCATGAAGCCGGCTGGCAGCATCTGATCCGGGCCTATGGCGATAGCGGCAACAGGCCGGCGGCGCTGGAAGCCTACGAGCAATGCGTGCAGGCACTCGCGCTGCACAGTGGCACTGCGCCTTCACGACAGACGTCAGCACTGGCCGGGCGGTTGCGCACAGGCGACGACACGCAGATGGCGTCGGAAGGCGTTCATTCGACGGCTTCGAGGTCGAGGGGCGCAGTGGAGGCGAGACCCGACGGTGTCTGGGTTGGCGTTGCGGTCTTTCGCACCACCGATCCGCACGACGAGGCCACGATTGCCATCGGTCTTTCCGAAGAGATTACGAACGCCCTTGCCCGGTTTCGCTGGATCAACGTGCTTTCGCCTGGCTCTGGCGTGGCTCTCGCGCATGAGCCGGACAGGAACGCCGAGCATTGGCGCAGCCTCGATCTCGATTTTTTGTTGGATGGCACGGTGCAACGAAGCCGAGCCGGCGATAAGCAGTATGTCCGGGTGACGGTGCGGTTGCTGGATATGCAGGGCGGTGGTGAGCGTGGTGCGCCCGAGGTGATTTGGTCGGCCCGGTTTGAACGGGATTCAGCAGATCTTGTGGCCATGCAGGACGAGATCGCCGCCGAGATCGCAGCCCAAGTGGACCCGCAGATGTTGCTGCATGAAAGCCGGCGGGTCGTGGCCCGGCAGTCGGAAGCGGACGAACACGAGACGGCCTATGACATGATGCTCCGCGCGGCGCCGGCGATCTATCGGCTGGTCGAGCCGGAGTATTTGGAAGCTGGAATATTATTGGAGAAGGCGGCGCGGCTTGCGCCCAACTCAGCGACAATTATCGGCTGGTGGGCATTTTGGCATGCCTTCCTGCTCGGTCAGGGGTGGGCCGGCGTCACACAGGACGCCATGCAGCGTGCGGAGAGGCTGGCAGAGCGCGCCGTCATGTTAGATCCGGGATGCGCTCGGGCGATTTCGATTGCGGCTTATGTGCGCAGCTTTTTGCTTCACAAGGACATCAACGAGACGATCGGCCTGCATGAGCGGGCGTTGGCGCTGAACCCGAATTTGCCTTTTGCCTGGGTGGCTTCGGCGCTGTCGCACACGTTTGCCGGCGATCACGCGACGGCGGTGACGCACGCGCTGCGCGCCCGTCAGCTTTCGCCGTTCGATCCACATGGTTTTTTTTTCGATTCCACATTGATGGTGCCCAGCCTGATGTTGCGAGATTACGAGGCGGTTGTGGTGGCGGGTCGCCGTTCGTTGGCGCTCAATCCCGCGATGTCTGCGACCTGCAAGGGGCTGCTGTCGGCTTTGGGACATATGGGCCGCGTGGCGGAGGCGGCGGAGGTGAAGGCGAAGTTGCTCCGTATCGAGCCAGGTTTCACGTTGGCCAAGGCATCGGCCCGCAGCGCGCTGCGGCGGCCGGAGGATCTGGCGCTCTATTTGGACGGATTGCGGCGGGCCGGATTGCCGGCGGGGTAGGCTGGACTCGGTTCAGGGGCGCGGAAACAGGCTGGGGCTGCGGTCGCGGAAGCGGTAATAGGCCAACCCAATCCATTCATGCGCCGCCAGGTCGAGCAGCGCCATGCGTTCGCCAAAGCCGCGGCGGGCGCGGGCGCTGGGCGTGCGGAAGGTTTTGAAGCCCACCGGATCGGCCTGCACGTTCCATCCTGTTTGGCGGAAGGCGCCGATCGAGCGGGCCATGTGGCTGGCCGAGGTGATCAACAGCCATTTTTCATCCGGCTTTGGCTGCACCAAGGCGTGGGACAAGGTCGCGTTCTCCCAGGTGGTGAGCGATTGGCTTTCGAACGCGACGCGGTCGGGCGGGATGCCCAGGCCGGCCAAAAGGGTTCGCACGCCATCGGCTTCCGGCGGGCCGTCCGGGAAATTGGGCAGCGGGCCGCCGGTGAACACAAGGCGTGCCTCGGGGTGCAGGCGGGCGAGCGTGGCGAATTCGGTCAGTCGCTCGGCCGCCCAATTCAGCGACGGGCGGCCACGATCCTGGGTCATCCCTGTTTCCAGCGCGCCGCCGAGCACGATGATGCCATCATACCGGCCGCCGGGTGCGGGTGGGGGAAAGCGCGCTTCCAGCGGTGCCAGGGCCCATTGATCGAGCGGCAGCAGGCAGATGGCAGCAAATGCCAGCACGGCCAGGCTGACGAAGAACCGCCCGGCGCCCGGCATTCCCACCCAGAGAAGGGCGGCGCCAAGCGCGCAAAGAAAGGCGAGCCAGGCGCCTGGGCTGAACAGCATCAGGCGGAAGGAAGGTTTGCGGACAGGATTGGGGGGCTTTCCAAATCGGGCGCGCTCGGCGTGGGGCGGTCGGTAAAATCGATCATCCGGAAACTCTCGTTTTGGTCAGCATGGCCGCCCCCAGTATGCGCCCGTCAGGCGCCTGGAGGATGAGCGCGGCGTTGTCGGCGGGTGGGGCATCGACGAGCCGGGTGAGCGTATGTCCGGTCCAGCGTGCCACTTCGGTAAAACTGCGCACGATGTTGGCTTCGGACAACTGCCGGCCCGCGTTTTCGCCGCGTGGGACAGCGGTGTGGTGGACGCTGTCGTAGCCGATAAGCAGCAGTCTCGCCTCCCCTGCCCCGTCGGGAGCTTCGACGCGCAGGCCTTGCGGGGTTTGGGTGAGTGTGAGGGGGATGGAATTGCGGCTGCGTGCGGCGGCGAGGGTTCGGGCCACGGCGGCACGGTTGGAGCCGATGACGTCTGTTTGACCGTCGATGATCATTTGTGGGGTGTAGACCATGTCCGTGCCGAGAAGGCGCTGATAGGCGCGCTGGCGTTCGGTGGCGGCGGGCAGCGAGAACGGGTCGTGCCAGCCGAGGTTGTTCCAGTAAGTGACGTGGAAGGCCAGCGGCAGGATGTCAGGGTTTTTCGCCAGTTCCGCCAGCAGCGCGTCCGCCGGTGGGCAGGACGAGCAGCCTTGCGAGGTGAACAGTTCCACCACCACCGGGCGGGAGGGTTGGGCCTCGGCGCAGGCAGGGGCCATGAGGCCGAGCAGGATGAGGGCTGCGATCGCGTGGCGCATGGTCGGTCCTCCGAACGATGTGGTGGAACGACTGGCGCCACGCGAGAGCGTTACGCCTAGACCGTGGCGACCGGGGTGACTGGCGAGCCGACGGCGCCTGGCAGACGCAGCGGCGGGGCGGTGAGCAGGAAGCGGGAGCGGCCGGCGGCGCGGAGCCAGTCCGCCAATTCGGTGAGATACCACATCTCGCCGAGGTAGCAGCCGAGCTTGAACAGGCAGTGTGCGTGCAGCGGGAGTGTGGAGCAGAATTGGTCTGAACACGGCTTGGCAGGGGTGGATTCCACGCCGTAATTGTCAGCTATCAACGCCACGGCGCCGCTGTCGGTGACCCATTTCAGCAGCCGGTCGTCACGGCCATCGAGGGTGCAGGTGGTGGCGAACAGTTTGGCGACGTCTGGCTTGCGGTCCATGTCCAGCAGGAGCTGGGCGAAGCCGGTGCGGAAGCAGACGAGGTCGCCGGGTTCGACCACCACATGGTCGGCCTCCAGGACGTGCATCAGGTCGTCATAGCCGACGGCGCGGCCGGTGCGGCCGAAATGGGCTTCCAGGTCGATCATCACGCCGCGACCTTGGATGCAGGTGGCGGCCATGTTCTCCACGCCGAGGCGATGGGCGCCGGGTGGGGCGAGGTCGTTGGGCTGGGGAACGCCATCGACATAGATGACGGGGCCGGCGATGTCGGAATTGGCGCGGAAGCCGTTGTAGAACACGTCTTGCGGCTGGCCGCTGCCATCGGCGTCGAACATCTGGCCGACATGGGCCAGGCTGTCCCATTGGGTTGAGTATTGCAGGGTGAGCAGCACCCGGTCGTCGCACATGACGTCGGTGCTGGTGGGGTCGTCGCAGCGCAGCGGGTAGGCCATGTTGGGCTTGTCGTTGCGCAGGGTGGGCATCAGCACTGGCGGCGAGCGGCGGGGGTTGATGCCGGAACCGCCGGGGAAATCGAGCGGCAGCGACAGGCAGAAGGCGCGGCCTTCGCGGACTTCGGAAACGCCGCGAAGAAGGGTTTCGCGGGTGAGCAGGTTGAGGCGCCCGAGCTCGTCATCCGCACCCCAGTCGCCCCAGGTGGAGCCGGATGGGCGGCGGGTCCAGCGTGGTGTGGCGGTCATGGCGTTTCCTTGCTCTTGTTGTTTTTCAGAGCATGCGCGTGATTTTGGCTAGGCGAAATCCTCTCCGGCCTTACGCTTGGCATATGAATGAATTTTCTGTCGACCTGACTGACATCTCCGCCGCCGAGACCGTGATGGGGGTGGATTACACCACCGCAGAGCGTGCGCAGCTGGCGGAGGGGCTGGCGTTGCAGATGGCCCGTGCGCAGGCGCGACGGGCATTGGTGATGCCGATGGATTTACACCCGGCCTCGGTGTTCGAGCCGCGTTTGCCCGGGTTTTCGATGCCCGAGGCGGATGGGGTCGCGGTTGCGCCGATGGGGCGGGCGTTGCCGGATGACGATGCGGACATCGCCTTTGCCAGCGTGGTTGAGCTGGGTGGCTGGATTCGTAGCCGAGCGCTGACATCGGAGCGGCTGACGCGGATCTATCTGGCGCGCATCGCGCGGCTGGGGCCGACATTGGAGTGCATTGCGTTGGCGACGCCGGAATTGGCGCTGGAACAGGCCCGCGCCGCCGATTCGTTGCTAGAGACTGGCGTTTGGCTGGGGCCGCTGCATGGCATCCCCTATGGCTGCAAGGATTTGCTGGATACCGCCGAGATTGCGACGCGATGGGGCGCCGAGCCGTATCTGGATCGGGTGCCGGCTTTGGACAGCGCAGTGGTGCAGCACCTGGCCGCGGCAGGCGCAGTGCTGGTGGCCAAGACCAGCCTGGGGGCGCTGGCCTATGGCGATATCTGGCATGGCGGTCGGACGCGCAATCCGTGGAATTTGGAGGAGGGTTCGTCTGGCTCGTCCGCCGGTTCCGGGTCGGGGACTGCGGCAGGGCTGTTTGGGTTTTCGATCGGGACAGAGACATTGGGCTCAATTGTCTCGCCGGCCACGCGCTGCGGCACGGTGGGCCTGCGGCCGAGCTTTGGGCGGGTGAGCCGGGTGGGGGCCATGGCGCTGTGCTGGTCGCTCGACAAGATTGGACCGATCACGCGGCATGTGGACGACGCGGCGCTGGTGCTGGCCGCGATCAACGGGTTCGATGCGCGTGACCCTGGGAGCATTGGGGCGAAGTTCGGGTATGACGCCGCCAGGCCGTCGGCGGGGCTGCGCGTGGGGTATTTCGAGGCGGACATGACCGATCCGCTGGACCAGGCGAGCCTGGAGGCGGCGCGCGGGCTGGGGGTGGAATTGGTGCCGCTGACGCGGGCCGCCCTGCCCTATGAGGCGTTGATCGATATTCTGCATGCCGAGGCGGCGGCCGCGTTTGAGGAACTGACGCTGTCTGGGCGTGATGACCTGCTGACGTGGCAGGAACCGCAGGCGTGGCCGACGTCGTTTCGGCGGGCGCGATTCTTGTCGGCGGTGGACCACATTCAGTTGGACCGCCTGCGACGGCTGGTGATGCTGGAGGCGGATCGCTGGTTTGCGGAGGTTGATGCCATTATTGGTGGGCCGCTGACCGGGCCGATGGGAATTATCACGAACTTCACCGGGCACCCGTGCCTGGCCCTGCGGGCGGGGTTTCGCGAGACGCCGACGCGGGTGGCGCGAGGGCTGGGGTTGGGCGTGGGGACCATGGAGGGTGCCGCGCATCGCGTGCCGCATTCGGTGTGGCTGTGGGGACGGTTGTTCGACGAAGGCACCATACTGGGGCTTGGACGGGCGTTGGAGACAGCGTTTGACGTGGCGGATCAGCGGCCGCCCGGGATGGATTGAGGGGGGGGCCGAAAGGCAACCGACGATATTCGGCTGGCGATTACCGTTTTCTTCATCAATTCGTTCGACACTGACGGCGTGCCGGCCAACGGCACGGAAACCTTTCAGCGCCGAGGTCGGCCCCATGATGAGATCGCTTCGTATCGCGCCCAAGCTGGGCTTGTCAGCTTTGGTGTTCGTTGTGCCAACCTTGTTTTCAGTGTGGTTGCTGATCAGCGAGCAGAACGTTCAGATTGCGTTCTCGTCCAAGGAATTGGCAGGCGTTCATTATTTATCTGGCGTGGCGCAGGTGCAGGGCGCGGCCGAGGCAGCAGCCCTCGGCGGGGGCGTTGTGTCCGCGGATTGGAGCGGGCGGTTGCGGGCGCTGGAGAGCGAGCATGGCCCGGGGCTGGACACCGCGGCGTTGTCTGAGGCGGCGGCCACGGCCCTTGCACCACAAGGCGACCTCGTGGCGGGCCGTGCGCAGCTTCGGGCATTGATCACGCGGATCGGGGATCGCTCCAACCTCATTCTCGATAACGTACTCGACAGTTATTACATGACGGATGCGGTGCTGAACCGGCTGCCCGATCTGCTCGACCGGATTGTGACGATGACGGCGGCATCTGCGGGCGCCACGGCCGATCCCGCGACGCGAACGGCCTTTCTGGCAAGCGTGGGGGGTGCCACGGACACTATCGAAGGCCTGTCCGCCTCGATGACATCTGCCTTCGAAAACAATGCCGGTGGGCAGTTGAAGGCCGCTCTTGGCGCCTCATGGGACACGATGCGCGGACAGGCGCAGGATTTCACGGTGGCGTTGCAGGCAGGTTCCCTCGCGCCAGGGACGGCGGCGGCCTTGCTTGCGCGCACGGCATCCTTCAACGATCTGGCGGCGCTGGAACTAACGCGCCTTTTGGCAGAGCGCGTTGCCGCAAAGCATCGTGATCAGGTTCGTGACGTGGGGTTGTTGACGCTGCTGTTCGGGGTTGCCGCGTGCGGAGTGATGGCGGCTGCGCAGTTTCTGGTGGTCCGTCCGCTCGGGCAGTTGACGACGGCTACGGCCAATTTGTCGGGTGGCGACCTAGAGGCGACCATTCCGACCTTCAATACGCGCGACGAGCTTGGCGGATTGTCCCGGGCACTTGTGGTTTTCCGCGATGCGCTGCGGCAAAACCAAATCATGCAGAAGGGCCGCGAGCAGGAGGCAGAGACCCGCAAGGAACGACAAGAGACCCTGGAAAGCCTGACGCGAGACTTCAACATGTCTGTCAGCGGGCAACTTGAGGCGGTGTCCGGCGCGGCGCAGAGCCTGAATGTGATGGCCACCAGTCTTGCTGAAAGCGCCGGCAGGACCCAGGCGCGTTCGGCAGATGTTGAGACGAGTGCACAACAGGCGACGCAAAACTCCAGCATCGTGGCAGCGGCGGCGGAAGAGCTTGCTGCCTCGTGCAAAGAAATTGCAGCACAGATCGAGCGGTCGACCACCACGACAAGTGGATTGGTCAACCATGCCGAGCGGGCTCGCGTTCTTGTGGATGAATTGACGGCCGTGGTTGTCGGCACCGGACAGGTGGTTGAACTGATCAACACCATCGCGGGCCAGACGAACCTGCTGGCGCTCAACGCCACGATTGAGGCGGCGCGGGCCGGCGACGCGGGCAAAGGCTTTGCGGTTGTCGCGCAAGAGGTAAAGGCGCTGGCGTCCCAGACGTCGAAGGCAACTGGCGATATCATCCAGCGTATCGCGGCCGTTCGCCGGTCCGCAGGCGATGCTACGGCGATTATTGTTCAAATGGCGGACCTGGTGCAGCAGGTGGACAACTCAAGCAGTTCGATCGCTGCCGCCGTGTCACAGCAAGTGTCCGCAACCCAGGAGATCAGCAGAAACGTGAACGAGGCGGCGCGCTGCACGGATATCGTCTCAAGTGGCATAGAAGTCGTGCGGGACGATGCGGCCGAAGTGGGGTCGGTTTCGGGAGCGTTGCAAGTGTCCGCACAGGAATTGCAGACGCAGTCGCGCCAGTTGCATGAGGATGTCGCGCATTTTTTCGTTACGGCGATGTCACAGAACAGCGAGCGCCGCAATAGCACTCGCTATAAGGTGCAACAGGCCTTGATGGTGCAGGTCGGCGACGGCAAGCCGGAACAGGCGGACCTGCTTGATATTTCAGAAGCTGGTGCAGCGATCAAGATGAAGACAGCGGCCCGATGCGGTGATAATGTGACGATCACCGGAATGACAGAAGGCGGCATCAACGGCAGCGTTGTTTACAACTCCAACGGAATTATTCGTATTCAGTTCGATCTTAGCGAAGACAACTGTTCGAAAATTGTTGGTTTTATTTCGAGAAAGATAAAAATAGCCGCCTAAACCGTTATAAACCGGCCATTGTTTTTTTATAATCAAGTATTTTTTGGTAGACATCTATCGCAGCATCAGGTGAGTAAAGTGCGCGACAGCGCTCTACAGTTCGTTGCGCTTGTTCACACCACATGCTTTTCGTGGTGTGCAGGCGGATGATGGCCTTGGCAAAAGCCAAGGCACCATCGGCCACGATGATCCCCTCGCCGTCATGCAGACCGGTTCCTTCGGCCGCAATCGCGGTGGCGATGACCGGGACGCCGAAGGACAGGCTAGTGGCAATTTTGCCTTTGAATCCGGCGCCGTAGCGAAGGGGGGCCACGGACAGGCGGATGTTCGAGAACAGTTTGGCCAGATCTTCCACCCACCCATGCACCACGATGTTCGGATCGGCCAAAGCTGCAATCTCGGCGGCGAGTTCGGATGGAAGATCAGGGCCTGCGATGTGCAGTTGGATGGGTGCATCCGCACTGATTTCGTTTGCCCGCAGGTGCGGCAGGATGGCGGTGAGGAACCAGCGCAACCCGTCTTGGTTCGGGGTGTGAGCGAAGCTTCCGAGAAAGCAAATTCCGCTTCGTGCGGCGAAGTTTGAGGGCGCTGCGATGGGGCGTGCGATCCATCGCAGAAGGCGCAGGCGGTTTCGGTCAAATTCCGGCCCCAATCCGGCACGCAAAAGGTCGAACTCCATGTCGCTGTGCACGATGGTGACATCGGCTGCGCTGGCGCATAGGAGTTCCTGGTTGCGGATGTCTGTGGCCATCGCGGCATTGCCGCCTGTCAGTTCTGCACGACGGGCCTCGCGCACATGATGCAGGTCAGCGGGTGAAAAAATGAGCCTGGCTCTCGGCGCGAGGCTGCGCACGCGTTCCAGGAAAGGGCCGGCGTTGGTGTGTCGCCAGATCTGCACCAGATCCAGCCAGGCGCCGTGTTTCAGCAGATAGGCGGTGATCGAAGCGGCCTCGGGTTGGCGGACCAGTTCGATGCCCAATCCTTCGAGATGCAGCGCCTGCGGATCATCCGGCGCGATCCCTTGCGTGGCGGCGAATGTCACCCGGTAGCCGAGGCCACGCAGGATTTGCAGATGCTCCAGCGTGGCCAAGGAACCAGCATCGCGATCGTGGCTGGGAATGATCGTATCGATGACCAGCGCATGGCCGACATAGGGCGGAATGCGGGTACGGGCCTGCCACGCGTCGACAAGGGTGGAGGCGACAGGTTGCGGGAGCGGCAGGTTTGCTTCGCGTTGGCTGATATCGACGGCATCGTCGCAGAGTGCCGTGGCAGTGGGTTGGACGAGGATCTGGTGGCCGATTTTTCGCAGCCGCAAACAGAGATCAAGCACGGCGAGGCCAGGATCGAACTCCATGCCGTCTGCGTGGGCGATCGCCTGCACCAATTCACCGCGCACCGCAAAGCCCAGGGCGCCAACGGCTTCGACGGCACGCAAGAACCCGAATTCAGGCCGGGCGGCGTTGTCCATGGCACCGAACGAGGCCGGGCGGTCCTGATCGTCAGCCAGCAATCCGCCATGGCGCAGCAACCCGTCCTGCCCCACCACGCGGCCGCTGACGAGGCCGGCTTCAGGTTCGCGGACCAAGGTTGCGATCAGTCGGTCGAGCCAGTCGGGCTCTGGGCGAAGATGGGGTGAGAGATAGACAAGCGGCCTGTCTGCGATGGCCAGTGTTGCGAGTGTGGACAGCAGGGCACGGCCCGGCTCGTGCGGCACGATGCGCAGGTTTCGCACCAGTGCGGGCAGCAGCATCATGTCAGAGGGGGTTCTGTCGCCATCCAGCAGGACGATCTCGGCGATACGGTCGAGGCCTGATTGATGCAGTGAGGTCAGGCAGCGGTGAACCGATGCGAGATCTGCTTCAGCCGGGATGGCGATGGTGGCGATGGGATGGGGGGCGATGGCCAGCGTGAGGCGGCCGTGGCGATGCTCCAGTTGGGCCAGTGCGTGGCTCAGCGACAGATCAGGTGCTGCGTGGGCGAGCGTGGCCCGGGGCGTGGGAGTGGCGGAGAGTTCGCTGAACAGGGCGCCAAGTGTGGCGAATATATCCGGCGCCGGGCCGGCCCTTTCGCGCCGGTCGAGTTCGGCCGTCAGCGATTCGACCTCGAACCGCAAGCGTCGAATCTGGCGCTCCATGTCCGCCACACGGTCCTCGGTGCGGGAGAGCTTGCCGAGCCGCATGACCACTGGGTCGGCCAGTTGCTCGCCAGTGAGAGAATCGGCCAGCACGATGGTCAGGCGGCCGACTTCTTCGAGCAGCGACCACGGCAGGGCGAAATTGAACCCGTGACAGCCGTCACCGATGCCGGCCTGCTGCAGATCCGGTCGGAAGGTGCTTGCGGACGTGCTGCCCACGGTGGCGCCGTCGACCGCCACGGAGAGTTGGACGCGCGTTGCGGGCTGCATCGGATACCAGCACCAACCGCTGATCAGCCCGTCGCGCGAGACGGTGTCGATATTGCCTTCGAGGCACGGTTTTGGGGGCGACAGTGCCGCATCGGCGCGCGAGAGTGCCTCGCGCTGCCCGTCGTCCAAACCAGTGCGACGAGGGTTGGCGTTCATCCGGAATGATGGGCGAGCAAGGGGGCCACGAAGGCGGCCAGATCGCCGCCTGAAAACAGGTAGGACGCCATGCCCGATGCGGAGGCTGCCTGCAGGTCGGTCGGCTGGTCGCCGACAAGGAAGCAACGGGCAGGGTCGAGTTCCCAGGTGCGGATCAGGTCCAGCATCATGCCGGGGGCGGGTTTGCGCCAGTCGCTGACGCGGGCGTATTCCGGCACGATGCCTTCGGGATGGGTGGGGCAATAGCGGATGTCATCGATGGTGCCGCCGGCCAGCAGGACCTGGTTGTGCAGCCAGCCGTGCAGCGATTGCACCGCGGCCTCGGTGTAGTGGCCACGCGCCACCCCGGATTGGTTGGTGACGATGAAGACGTGCCAGCCGGCATCGGTGGCCATGGCGATGGCAGCCAGGGATGTGGCGGTGAATTCGAAGCGTTCGCGGCTGCCGACATGGCCGTGGTCGATGTTGATGACGCCGTCTCGGTCCAGGAACAGGGCGCGGCGGTGCAGGCGGGACGGCAGTTCCTGACGGGCGCGATCGAGGTCGTCGGGGATGCCGATATCGATGAAATAGCCGTTGGCGGGTTGGGCCCGCAGCGCGCCGGAGGCCGCGAGCATCGGCATCACATCGCGTTCCAGCGAGCAGATTTCGCTGACATGGTCCAGCAGGTGTCGGGTGAAGATGTAGATGCCGCCATTGATATCGCCGGGCGTTGCGGCGGTTGGCTCGGGCGCGCGTTCGTGAAAGCCAGTGACGATATCGCCGTCGGTGGTGACGACGCCGTAGCGCGAGACGTCTGGCAGATGGCGGAGCAGGATGCGGCCGACCACGTCGGCGCCGTCCCGGGCGCTGGCGGCCAGGAGGGGGGCGAGGTTGCTGTCCAGCATGCTATCGCCGTTGCACAGCAGGAAACGTTCGTCGAGCAGGTGGCGGGCGTGGAACAGCGCACCACCTGTGCCGGCGGCAACGGGTTCGACGGAGAAGACGATTCGCATCGGCACTGGCAGTCTGGCGGCGAGATCCTCGACGCTTTGGCGCAGTGTGTCTGACAGATAGCCTGTCAGCAGCAGCGCTTCCTCGAAGCCGTAGCGCGAGAGTTCGCGCAGCAGCCAGGCGAGGAAGGGACGGCCACCGACTGGCAGCACCGGCTTGGGCGTGGTGGCGGTGAGGTGGCCGAGCCTTGTGCCCATGCCGCCGACGAGGATGACGCATTGGCGCAGACGCGCCGTGGGCTGCGCATGTGGTAGGGTCAATGCAGGTTCTGGCAGGCTTTTCGGCACGGACACACTCCTGGCGCTGGATTTCCCTGCCCGCTTAACACGTCTGTCGATATTGGCCGATCATTGACCATCACGTGCTATGGGGCGCAAATCCGGCGGTGCATCGCCCGTCAAAACAGCGTTATTGGCGTTATTGCGGTGGAAGTTCTTTGGCGACTTCAGCGCCGACCGCGGATATTGCCGGAGAAAGCGATGTTGGCAGCATGTTCGGGAACACGAAGGCCGGTGGCGTCGTCGGCGCGGCGACAGGGGGGAGCGCCTCTTCGGTGATCGAGGGCTTCGCTGGTTCCACTTTGACGGGGGCTGATCTGGGCGGCTCCGGCTTGATGGGTTCGGGAATTGGGGTCGTGTAGTCCGGCACGATTCGGGCCTGCGAGCCGGCGATCACCAGCACGTGCTGGCCCAGGACCATCGGGACCTTGTCGGTCTGGGTGACGCTGATCAGGTCGTTGTTTGGCTTTCTGACAATATATTCGTAAGCCTTGGTGTCACCGCCCGCGCGCTCGACGCCGCTGCCGAGCAGGCCGCCGATCAGGCTGCCACCGACAGTCCCGAGCGCTGCCGCCGTGCTGCTGCCAGGCAATTGCGAGCCGACGATGCCGCCGGCGGCTGCACCGGCGACGGCGCCGGTGGTGCCGCTGACCTTCACATCCACGTCTCGCACGCCCGCCACCACGCCCTGCTCGACCTTGTTGGCCTGCTGGACGGCGGCGGCGTTGTAGGTGTTTGGCGAGAAATCCGGGGAACAGGCGGCGGTTGCGGCTAGAGCAGCCAACGCGACGCAGGCGGCACGCGTGAGCGCCATGAGGTGTCTCCGCTTCGATCCAGTGGGGGCATTAAATGTTGTTATTCGATAGCATATCTGGCTGCAAACAGCGTTAAGGTTCAGGCCATGGCAGATATGACAAGCGATGTAGATCTGGCGCTGATCCTGGCTTTCGATGGTTCGGCCAGCGTGACATTCGATAATTTTGCGCTGATCGCCAACGGCACCGCGGCGGCGCTGCGCGATCCGGCGGTGGCGGCGGGGCTGATCGGTGGGCCGCGCGGGGCGACGCTGTGTGCGCTGTTGCTGTGGTCGGCGGCGGGAGCGCAGGAGGTGCTGGTGGAATGGACGCGGATTGGGTCCGCGGCCGAGTTGGAGGCATTCGCGCAAGCCGTGCAGGACGTGCCGCGCGTGATTCCGGCTGGCACCACCGCCATTGGAGCGGCGCTGGAGGTGTGCGAGGCGCTGTTGCGTCAGGCCCCCGCCCGCGCGGTTCGCCAGGTGATCGACATTGCTGGCGATGGGCGCAGCAACGATGGGCCGGAGCCGGGGCCGATCCGCGATCGGCTGGTGGATGCGGGGGTGACGATCAACGGGCTGTGCGTGCTGCACGAGGAGCCGGATCTGTTGGAAAGCTATACCCGCGATGTCATCGGCGGCGTGGCCGCTTTCGCGTTGCAGTGTCAGGATTATGCCGGGTTTGAGGCGGCGATGCGGCAGAAATTGCGCCAGGAGATTGCTTAGCCGGGCGCGAGCCTGTGCAGGATGGCGGGGAGATAATGGTGAAGCTGGGCCAGAACGTCTTGATAGGCGGCCATGGGCCTGCCGGCGGCGTCTGGAATATCGCGCATTTCCTGGGCGGCGTATTCAGAGATCATAAAGGTTTTGCTGCCAGCCTGGGGGAATCGCGCCAGGACTGTTGTTTTGTGCGCGTGCGTGGCAGTGAGGATCAGGTCCGCTGTGTCGATATCGGCCGCCACGAGGCTGTGGGCGAGATGGCTTGAGGCGTCGATGCCGAGGTTTTGCAGGAGGGTGACACCGTGCGGTTCCGGCGTGCGGGCCTGCGGATCCAGCGACACGGCGCGGGAAAAGACGGTGATGGGCAATGCCTGGGCGGTGATGCGGGCGCCAGCGAGGGCCTCGGCCATCATGCTGCGGCCGGTGTTGCCGGTGCAGACGAACAGCAGGAATGTCTTGGCCGGCAACGCGTTCAACTGCGCAGATACGGCGGCATTTCAAGGCCGAGGCTGAGCGGGATGTCCCACACTTCCGGCACCTGGCGGACGATGCGAAAGCCGGCGCGCAGATAGGCCGGCAGGGCGCGGGGATGGTCGGCCGTGCAGGTGTTGACCGTGAGGGCGCGGGCGCCCAAGGCGAAGGCGGCGTCGATGGCGTGGCGCAGGAAGGCCTGGCCGTAGCCGTGGCCCACGGCATGGGGCATCAGGCCGAAATAGCTGAGATTGACCGCAGGCCAATACGAGGCATCGAGTTCGTAGAAGCCGGCCTCCACGCCATGGTCCATCAGCACGTTGATGGACACGGCGGGGCGGGACAGCAGGCCGGCCAGTTCGCGGTCGGGCATGATGCGCCGCAGCCACCACAGATAAGGGCCGCCGACGGTGTTGTAGAGCCGCCGGTATTGGGCCACGGAGCAGGACGCAAGCGTTTCCACCTCCACCGTGTCGGGCAAAGCGGGCGCCGTATCGGCTGGCGGGCGGTCCATGCGCATGAACGTGACGGTCACGTTCGCGCGCATGAAGTCCTCGGTCGTGTGGCTCACCAGCGGTGCTCCGTCTCAATCGTCCAGGAAGCTGCGCAGCTTGCGGCTGCGGCTGGGGTGTTTGAGCTTGCGCAGCGCCTTTGCCTCGATCTGGCGGATGCGTTCGCGCGTGACGTTGAACTGCTGGCCGACTTCTTCCAGCGTGTGATCCGTGTTCATGCCGATGCCGAAGCGCATGCGCAGGACGCGTTCCTCACGCGGCGTGAGGCTGGACAGAACACGCGTGGTGGCTTCACGAAGATTGGCCTGGATGGCGGCATCGAGCGGGATGACGGCGGCCTTGTCTTCGATGAAGTCGCCGAGATGGCTGTCTTCCTCGTCACCGATCGGGGTTTCGAGGCTGATCGGCTCCTTGGCGATCTTCAGGACCTTGCGGACCTTTTCCAGCGGCATGCCGAGCTTTTCGGCCAATTCTTCCGGCGCCGGCTCGCGGCCGATTTCGTGCAGCATCTGGCGCGAGGTGCGCACCAGCTTGTTGATCGTCTCGATCATGTGCACGGGAATGCGGATGGTGCGGGCCTGGTCGGCGATCGAGCGGGTGATCGCCTGGCGAATCCACCAGGTGGCGTAGGTGCTGAACTTATAGCCGCGACGGTATTCGAACTTATCGACGGCCTTCATCAGGCCGATATTGCCTTCCTGGATGAGGTCGAGGAATTGCAGGCCGCGATTGGTGTATTTCTTGGCGATGGAGATCACGAGGCGGAGATTGGCCTCGATCATTTCCTTCTTGGCGCGGGCAGAGTCGCGTTCGCCGCGTGAGACGGTGGCGTAGACGCGGCGGAATTCGCTGATCGGCAAGCCGGCATCGGTGGCCACGGCAGAGATCTGGCTGCGGACCTTGGGGATTTCCTCACCATGTTTGGTGACGAAATTCGGCCAGGCGCGGCCCTTGAGCTTGCCGATCCGCTCCATCCAGTTCGGGTCGAGTTCGTGACCGCGATAGTGATGCAGGAAGTCCTCGCGCGGCACCTTGGTGCTTTCGGCCATGCGCAGCAGCTGGCCTTCCATGCCGGTGAGGCGCAGGTTGAGCTGCTTGAGCTGGGTGACGAGTTCCTCGATGCGGTTGTTGTGCAGGCGCACCTGCTCGACCTTGGCAACCAGTTCCTCGCGCACGATCTCATAAGATTGCTCGTTGCGGAGGTTGACCTCCTCGCCGGAGACAATGCTTTCGAGGCGCATGGACTGCATCGTGTGCAGTTTCTTGTAGAGGACTTCGATCTCTTCGAAGTTCGCCAGCACGTCCGGCTTCAGTTTCTCCTCAAGGGCCGACAAGGACAGGCCACCACCTTCGCCCTCGCCGTCTTCGTCGTCGTCATTGGCTGGTGGCGGTGGTGGCGCTTCGAAGGCTGCGACATCGACGCCCTCCTCCGCTTCGCCGCCTTCGATGACGGCGGCGGGCGGCGGGCCGCCCTGGGTGGCTTCGAGGTCGATGATGTCGCGCAGCAACATGCGGCCGGCTTTAAGGGCTTCATGCCAGGCGATGATGGCGCGGAAGGTCAGCGGGCTTTCGCACAGCCCGCCGATCATCATGTCGCGGCCGGCCTCGATGCGCTTGGCAATGGCAATTTCGCCTTCGCGCGACAGCAATTCAACGCTGCCCATCTCACGCAGGTACATGCGCACGGGGTCATCGGTGCGGCCGAGGCTTTCCTCGTCCACATTGCCGCTTTTTTCCTCGTCGTCATCCTCGGATTTCTCCGGCTTGACGACAGCGTTGTCCCCGTCTTCGCTTTCCTCGCCTTCGACGACCTGGATGCCCATCTCGGACAGGTTGGCCATGACGTCTTCGATCTGCTCGGACGAGTTCTGGTCCGGCGGCAGAACCGCGTTCAGCTCGTCGAACGTGATGTGGCCGCGTTCTTTGCCCTTGGCGATCAGCCGCTTGACCGCGGCGGATTGCACATCGAGAAGGTTGGTGTCGGTGTCCTGGTCGGTGGCGGCTGGGTCTGCGGCGGTGGTGGGCTTCGTTGCCATCGTTCAGCGGTCTCCGGAAATTTCGTTTTGTGTCAGCATCGTCAAATGTCGTCGCCGCCAGGCTCATCCCATCCTATTCGCCCACCGCGCAGCGCATCGCGGGCTGTGCAAAGTGCCACCAGCCGACGCTGGGTCACTTCGTCGGCCGTTGTTGCAAAGGCGCGGCTGGCGTTGGCCACCTCATCTTCCAGCCGGCTCGGGTTCATAAGCCCGAAAAAGTGCCACCATCCCGAGGCCGCCTCCGCTGGCATGGCGGCTTCGGATGCGCACGCTGGCAGTGGCACGGGAACCGCTGAAAGGGCCTGAGCGGCTTGCGCCGCCAAACCTATTCGTTGGAGGTGGGTGATCAGGACCTGCGAGTCAAGGGACGGCGTTGCAGCACTCCATTGCAACATGGCGATTCGGAGTTCGTGGAGACCCTCACCGAGGGCCAGGCCACCGAAGGCTTCCTCGATCTCCGGCAACAGAGTGGGATGGCGCAGGAGGATGGCAACCAAGGCGCGGGCGCGCTCATTGGCGGCATATTCCGGGCCCGGGATGGGGCGGGTGAAGGCTGGAGGGGGCTTGATAGGCGCGCCAAACCGGTCTTTTCGGATCGTTGGCGTGAAACTGCGCTTGTTCGATGAGCGACTGGCGTAGAATTGGTCCAGCAGCGCGCTGCGAATTTCGCTGGAAAGCGGCTTGTCGGCCACACTGGCGGCTGCGGCTTCGAGGCGGGTGCGCAGGCCGGCGCGGGCCTCAGGCGTGGCGCCGATGCCCATGCTCATGAGTCCGAATAGTGCCATGGAAATCGGCTGTGCCGCATCCAGCACGGACTTGAACGCGTCCGGACCTTGCCGACGGATGAGCGTGTCGGGGTCTTCGGTGGCAGGCAGCGTGGCCAGACGGAGGCTGCGTTCGGGCGTCAGCGCCGGGAGGGCGATGTCGGCGACGCGCAGGGCAGCGCGTTGGCCGGCAGGGTCGCCATCGAAGCAGAGGACGGGCATGGGCGACAGGCGCCAGAGTTCGCTGAGCTGGTCTTCGGTCAGGGCTGTGCCGAGCGGAGCGACGGCGCCGGCAAAGCCGGCCTGGTGTAGCGCGATAACGTCCATATAGCCTTCAACGGCCAGGACCGTCGCCCCCTGGCGGGCGGCTTCGCGGGCGAGGTCGAGGCCATAGAGGGTGCGGCGCTTGGAGAAGAGCGGGGTTTCGGGGCCGTTGACATATTTGGGCTGGCCATCGCCGAGGATGCGACCGCCGAAGCTGATGATGCGGCCACGACGGTCGCGGATGGGGAACATGACGCGGCTGAAGAACAGGTCGTAAGGGGCGCGACCGTCATCGGATTCGCGCATCAGTCCGGCTTCGACCAACATCGGCACCGGAATGTTCTGCCGCGCCATTTCGCCGGCGAGTTGGCCCCTGCCCTCGCCGGACCAACCGAGGCCGAATTTGGTGATGGTCTCGTCGGTCAGGCCACGGTTGCGGAGGTAGTCGAGCGCCTTGGCGCCGTCTTTGGTGTGCAGGCGGCGTTGGTAGAGGGCGGCGGCGGCATCCATCACGCCGAACAGGTCGGTGCGGATCTGTTCGGCCTCGGCGGAGGCGGGCGAGGGTTTGGGCACGTCCAGCCCGGCTTCGGCGGCCAGCATTTCCACCGCTTCGAGGAATTGCATACCTTGGGACTGCATGACGAAGCCCACGGCATCGCCATGCGCGCCGCAGCCGAAGCAGTGATAGCCATCTTCATAGACATAGAAGGACGGTGATTTCTCGTTGTGGAACGGGCAGCAGCCCTTCCAGTGACGGCCCGAGCGGGCGAGCTTGACCCGCCGGCCGACAACGGCAGCCAGCGGGGTTCGGGCGCGAAGCTCGTCGAGAAAGCCGTCCGGCAGGCGCATCAGCCGCCCAACAGCTTCTTCACGATCGGGTTGACCTTGGACATGTCCAGCGAGGCTGCGTATTTGCCTTTAAGGATGGCCATCACCTTGCCCATGTCCTTGGTGGTGGTGGCGCCGCTTTCGGCGACGGCGGCGATGACGGCTGCTTCGGTGGCGGCGTCGTCCATCTGGGTGGGCAGGAAGTGCTCGATGACAGCGATTTCGGCCAGCTCCTTGTCGGCCAGGTCCTGGCGGTTGCCTTGGACATAGAGATCGACGCTTTCACGACGGGATTTCACCATGCCTTTCAGCATCGCGATGATCTCGGCATCGGGGATGGCGTCGATGCCCTTGGGGCGGGCGGCGATGTCGAAATCCTTCAGTTTCGCGGTGATCATGCGCAGAGCGCCGACGCGAGGGGCGTTCTTGGCGATCATGGCAATCTTGAGTTCGGCGGTGAACTGCTCGCGCAAAGTCATGGTGGTCTCCTTAGCAGCCGACAAGTCTAACACAAATCCGTGCCGACGGCGATAACCGGGAAGAAATTTCCCGCATGCTGTGGCGCTGGTTGTTTTGGGAAGTAATTTCCCATATTATTCCAGCATGACCATCACCGTCGAACACATCATCGACCGTCTTGGCGGTCCGGACGCCACGTCCAAGCTTTTGGGCGTGGGAACCGAGGCATTGCGCAAATGGCGCCAGTCGCGTGCTATCCCGCCGCGACATTATGCCACGATTATCGCCGCCACTGGATTTTCGCTGGGCGCCATGCCCGGCTCTACCCCATCAGACGCGAGTGCGCTCATGACCGATCAGAATGCTGCCCCTGCTGGCGCCACCGCCGCCCTCGTCCTGGCTGACGGGACCGTGTTCTGGGGGCGTGGCTTTGGCGCCCACACCCCTGCGGCCGGCGGCAAGGCCGCGGTGGGCGAGGTGTGTTTCAGCACCAGCATGACCGGCTATCAGGAAACGCTGACCGACCCGTCCTTCGCGGGCCAGATCATCACCTTCACCTTCCCGCATATCGGCAATGTGGGCGTCAACCCGTCCGATCTGGAAGCGGCGGGGATTGCCGCCAGCGGGTTGGTGGTCAAGCAGGACGTGACCGAGCCGAGTAACTGGCGCAGCACGCAGACACTGGATGCATGGCTGAAGGCGCAGAACGTGCCGGGGATTGCCGGCGTGGACACGCGGGCGCTGACCTTGCGCATTCGTGACGGCGGCGCGCCGCAAGGCGTGTTGTGCTTCCCGGCCTCCGGCCAGTTCGATATCGCAGCGCTGGTGGCCAAGGCCAAGGGCTGGGCTGGGCTGGAAGGCATGGACCTCGCCAAGCAGGTCAGTTGCACGCAGTCCTATCGCTGGGACGAGACGGAGTGGCATTGGGGCCGCGACAACACCAGCGGCACCGGTCGGCAATTGGCGCCGAAGTTCCGCGTGGTGGCGGTTGATTACGGCGCCAAGCGCAATATTCTGCGGTGCCTGGCGGCGGCGGGCTGCGATGTGACGGTGGTTCCGGCTTCGTCGACGGCTGAGGAAATCCTGTCGCACAAGCCGGACGGCGTGTTCCTGTCGAACGGCCCCGGCGACCCGGCGGCGACCGCGGTTTATGCGGTACCTGCCATTCAGGGCGTGATGGCCGCCGGCAAGCCGATCTTCGGGATTTGCCTGGGCCACCAGTTGCTGGCCATCGCGCTGGGCGGCAGCACGTTCAAGCTGGACCGGGGCCATCGCGGCGCCAACCAGCCGGTGCAGGAACTGGCGACCGGCAAGGTGGAGATCACCAGCCAGAACCATGGCTTCGCGGTTGATCCGGCCTCGCTGCCGGCCGGTGTTTCGGTGACGCATGTGAGCCTGTTCGATGGGTCCAACGAAGGTTTGGCCTGCCCCGAAAAGCGGTGCTTCAGCGTGCAGTATCATCCTGAGGCGAGCCCTGGCCCGGCTGATAGCCATCATCTGTTCCAGCGCTTCGTCGGCACGATGGCCGTCTGAGCCTTGGTTGCTCGACACGCCTTCGCTCCGGTTCATGCCTGAAATTCAAGCGCCTTACGGCGCGAAAGCCTGAAAGCACCACCATGCCAAAGCGGACAGACATCAAATCCATCATGATCATCGGCGCTGGCCCGATTGTGATCGGTCAGGCCTGCGAGTTCGATTACTCCGGCGCGCAGGCGTGCAAGGCGCTGCGGGCCGAGGGGTATCGGGTTATTCTGGTGAACTCGAACCCGGCCACGATCATGACCGATCCGGACATGGCGGACGCCACGTATATCGAGCCGATCACGCCCGAGATGGTCGAGAAGATCATCATCCGCGAGAAGCCGGATGCGTTGCTGCCGACGATGGGCGGGCAGACAGCGCTGAACACGGCAATGGCGCTGGAGGCTTCGGGCGCGCTGGCGCGGCACGGCGTGGAGTTGATCGGCGCCAAGGCCGACGTGATCGACCGTGCCGAGGATCGGCTGAAGTTCCGCGATGCGATGACCGAGATCGGCCTTGAAAGCCCACGTTCGGCGATTGCTCACACGATGGAAGAGGCCCGCGCGGCGTTGGCGCTGGTGGGCCTGCCTTCGGTTATTCGCCCTAGCTTCACCATGGGCGGCACAGGCGGCGGCATTGCTTATAATCTTGAGGAATTCGAGCGTATCGTGACCAGCGGTCTCGATGCCTCGCCCACCACCGAGGTTCTCGTTGAAGAGAGCGTTGTTGGCTGGAAGGAATATGAAATGGAGGTGGTCCGCGATGCCGCGGATAACTGCATCATCATCTGCGCCATCGAGAACGTGGACCCGATGGGCATTCACACTGGCGATTCGGTGACAGTGGCCCCAGCGCTGACGCTGACCGACAAAGAATACCAGATCATGCGCGACGCCTCGATTGCGTGTCTGCGCAAGATCGGCGTGGATACCGGCGGGTCGAACGTGCAGTTCGCGTTGAACCCGGCCGATGGGCGACTGCTGGTGATTGAGATGAACCCGCGGGTTTCGCGCAGTTCGGCGCTGGCGTCCAAGGCCACCGGCTTCCCGATCGCCAAGATCGCGGCGAAGCTGGCGGTGGGCTACACGCTGGACGAGTTAAAGAACGACATCACCATGACCACGCCGGCCAGCTTCGAGCCGACGCTGGATTACGTGGTCGTGAAAATTCCGCGTTTCACCTTCGAGAAATTCCCCGGCACGCCGGCCTTGCTCGGCACGGCGATGAAGTCGGTTGGCGAGGCGATGGCCATTGGCCGCAACTTCGCCGAGGCCCTGCAGAAGGGCTTGCGCAGCATGGAGACGGGGTTTGCCGGGCTTGATCCGTTGGAGCCGCCGGGTGACGGCACGTTGGATGCGTATCGCGCGGCGTTGAGCCAGCCGAAGCCGGACCGGATTGTGATGGCGGCGCAGGCTTTGCGCGCCGGGCTGTCGGTGGAGGATATCCACGAGACCAGCAAGTTCGACCCGTGGTTCCTGCGCGAGTTGGAAAAAATCGTCGCCGCCGAGCGCGAGATTGCCGTGGCGTTGCCACGCGATGCCTATGGCCTGCGCCGGGTGAAGGCCTTGGGCTTCTCGGATCTGCAACTGTCGCGTCTGTCGGGTGTGCCGGAGGCGGAGATTGGCGCGCTTCGCCTGCAACTGGGCGTGCTGCCGGTTTATAAGCGGATTGACACCTGTGCGGGCGAGTTCGGCTCGGCCACGCCGTATATGTATTCGACCTATGAGGGCGGTTTCGGCACGCCGCAATGCGAGTCCAATCCGACCGATCGCCAGAAGATCATCATCCTCGGCGGCGGGCCGAACCGGATCGGCCAGGGGATCGAGTTCGACTATTGCTGCGTGCATGCGGCGTATGCGCTGCGGGACGCGGGCTTTGAGACCATCATGGTCAACTGCAACCCCGAGACGGTCAGCACCGATTACGACACGTCCGACCGACTGTATTTTGAGCCGCTGACCGAGGAAGACGTGATTGCGCTGGCGCGGCGCGAGCAGACCAACGGCACCTTGCTGGGCTGCATCGTGCAGTATGGCGGGCAGACGCCGTTGAAGCTGAGCCTGGCGCTGACCAAGGCCGGCATTCCGATTTTGGGCACGTCGGCCGATGCGATCGATTTGGCCGAGGACCGCGAGCGGTTCCAGCTGCTGTTGCAGCGCCTGGGCCTGCGCCAGCCGGAAAACGGCATTGCGCGGTCGGCCGAAGAGGCCGAGGCGATCACCGAGCGGATTGGCTACCCTGTCGTCATTCGCCCCAGCTACGTGCTGGGCGGGCGGGCGATGGAGATTGTGCATGATCACCGTGGGCTGCATCGCTATATGCGCGAGGCGGTGAAGGTGTCGGGCGACAACCCGGTGTTGATCGACCGGTATCTGAACGATGCCATCGAAGTGGACGTGGACTGCATTTCGGACGGCGAGACCGTCTATGTGGCCGGCGTAATGGAGCATATCGAGGAAGCTGGCATTCATTCGGGCGACTCGGCCTGTTCGCTGCCGCCTTACACGTTGAGCCCAGCGACCGTGACCGAGTTGAAGGCCGAGACCGAGGCGATGGCCAAGGCGATCGGCGTGATTGGCCTGATGAACGTGCAATACGCCATCAAGGACAACGAGGTGTTCGTGCTGGAGGTGAACCCGCGTGCCTCGCGCACCGTGCCGTTTGTGGCCAAAGCGACCGGCGTTGCCGTGGCCAAGATTGGCGCACGGGTGATGGCTGGCGCGAAGTTGAGCGAGTTCAAGCTCGATGACGACGCCGTGGCGCGGCATGTGGCGGTGAAGGAGGCTGTGTTCCCGTTCAACCGCTTCCCGAACGTGGACACCATTCTGGGGCCGGAGATGAAATCCACCGGCGAGGTGATGGGCCTGGATGCGAGCTTCGAGCGCGCCTTCGCCAAGGCGCAGCTGGGCGCGGGCGTGAAGTTGCCGCTGGCCGGACGGGTGTTCCTGTCGGTGCGCGAGACCGACAAGACCGCGTGCGTCGGCGTGGCGCGCCGGTTGATCGACAGTGGATTTTCCATCGTGGCCACGCGCGGCACGGCAATGCGCCTGCGTGAGGCGGGCATGGAATGCGGCGTTGTGAACAAGGTTCTGGAAGGCCGGCCGCATTGCGTGGACGCGATTCTGTCCGGAACGATTCAACTTGTCATCAATACCGCGTCAGGCGCGCAGTCGGTGACGGACAGTTTTGACATCCGCAGGTCCGCGCTTACCCACGGAATTCCACACTATACGACCATTGCGGGGGCACGGGCGGCGGCGCATGCCATTGCGGCACTGAAATCAGGTACCCTTGAAGTCGCGCCGTTGCAGTCGTATTTTCCTGCTGCGCTCTGACTCCTGAGCGACCGATCGCTTCGTCGCGGCCAGGGGAACCTGTCCGCGGCGGGGGCGTTTGGGGACTCCGCTCTTAGATCGCTTGATTGGGCGCCCGCATCAGCGGGCGTTCTCACCTCTCAACACCGCCGAGGTCTTCGCCGTGCAGAAATTCCCGATGACAGCGCCTGGTCTACAGCGTCTTGAGGAAGAGCTGCGAAACCTGAGAAGCGTCGAGCGTCCAGCCGTGATCGTGGCCATCGCCGAAGCGCGCAGCCATGGCGACCTGAGTGAAAACGCTGAATATCATGCCGCCCGCGAGCGGCAGAGCTTCATCGAAGGTCGCGTGCAGGAACTGGAGGAGGTGATTTCGGCTGTCGAAGTCATCGATCCGTCGACGCTTTCGGGCGACATGGTCAAGTTTGGCGCCCATGTGCAGCTGCTGGATGAGGAAAACGATCGCGAGATCACCTATCAGCTGGTGGGCCAGCACGAGGCCGACATCAAGCAGGCGCGGCTGTCCATCTCCAGCCCGTTGGCCAAGACGTTGATCGGCAAGAAGGTTGGCGACACCATTTCGGTGCCGGCGCCAGGTGGCGATCGGACCTACGAAATCCTCGCCGTCAAGTTCATCTGATCAGATGATCACGTTAGCGGACGTGCGCGCGGCTGCCGCGCGCATCGAGGGCCGGGTGATTCGCACGCCGATGCTGCTGTCGGACAGCGTGTCGCGGGCAACCGGCGCACAGGTGTATCTGAAGCTTGAAAATCTTCAGGCGACCGGTGCGTTCAAGGAACGCGGCGCGGCCAATCGGTTGGCGCTGCTGACCGAGGCTGAGCGCGCACGCGGCGTGGTGGCGATGTCGGCCGGCAATCATGCCCAGGCGGTGGCGCGGCATGCGCAGCTCCTGGGCATCACCGCCGTGATTGTGATGCCAAAGCACACACCAGTGACGAAGGTGACGCGGACGTCCGGTTGGGGTGCGCGGGTGGTACTGCACGGCGAGACATTGGCAGAGGCTGCGTCTCACGCGCAGTTCCTGGCAGATGCCGAGGGTCTGGTGTTTGTGCATCCGTATGACGATGCCGGCGTGATGGCGGGCCAGGGCACGATGGCGCTGGAGATGCTGGAGGAGGTGCCGGATCTGGACATGCTGGTCATTCCGGTCGGCGGCGGCGGGTTGATCGCCGGTTGCGCCACCGTGGCGGCCAGCCTGCGGCCGGGCATGGAAGTGATTGGCGTGGAGGTGGCCGCCTATGCCGCCCTCGCCCAGCGTTTGGCCGGCCAGCCGGTCTCCGTCGGCGGTGCGACCATCGCCGAGGGTATTGCTGTGCGCGATATCGGCGTGCAGCCGCTGGAAGTGATCCGGGCGCGCGTGCATGACGTTCTGGTGGTGCCGGAGCGTGCGGTGGAGGAGGCGATTGCCCTTCTGGCCGAGGGCGCGAAGCTGGTGGCCGAGGGTGCCGGTGCTATTGGCATTGCGGCGCTGCTGGCGTTTCCGGAGCGTTTCCGCGGCAAGCGTGTGGGCACCACCGTGTGCGGCGGCAACATTGATGCGCGGATCTTGGCGAACGTGCTGCTGCGCAATTTGCTGCGCGACGGGCGGCTGCTGCGGTTGATTTTGGAAATTCCGGATCGTCCGGGTGTGCTGGCCGATATTGCCGGGCATATCGGACGGGCGGGCGGCAACATCATTGAGGTTTCGCATCATCGCATGTTCGCCTCGCCGAGCGTGCAGACGGCGGAGCTGGAAGTGATGTTCGAGGCGCGGGACGCGGTGCACAGCACCGAGATCGTGCGTGTGCTGGAGCAGAGCTACACCGTTCGGCGTATCTGAGGCCCGTCATGCCGTTTCGGGGGCGGATCTGGCTCGATGTGAGTGGGGTCAGCCCCGGAAGTGACGCGGCGTTGTTCGCTGCGCGGCTTGGGGCGGCGTTGCAGCGTCAGGACGGAGTGACGCTGACGCTCTGCCGCCGGGACCCGGCGTTGCGGGTGATCGATTGGTCGGCCCTGGATGCGCCCTCGAGTGGGCCGGATTTGCACAAGGCGCGGATTGCATGGTGGCGCGGTCTGGCGGACCGGATTCCGCGTGATGCCCAGATGGCGATTGGCCGGTTTGTGCGTTTGCAGCGCAATGCGCTGGCCGCGCGGCGGCCGGTGCCGCGTGCGGTTGAGCCGGTGGTTCAACATGCGACTCCGCCAGATGATGCCGCGATCGCTGCTGGCGATGTGTTGATGATGCTGGCGCCTTCGGGCAATGCGTCCCGGTTTGCCGCGAACGGTGTGCGGCTGTGTTTTGTCGCAGTTGATGCCATTGCGTTGGTCCGGCCGGATTGGCTGGAATCGGAGCCTGCCGCAGAGGCGGCGGTTTGGCTGCGCACCACGTTGCCGCATGTGACACGCACGATTGCCTTCGCCCCCGAGATAGCCCGCGCTTTGACAGGGGCGGGGTGTGCTGCGTGGTTGATCGACGCTGCTGCCTGCCTTGGCGCATCGGGGTCGGATGAAACTGCGTTTTCGGATTGTGTGTTGGCGGCGGCGCCGATGGGTGAGGCCGGCAGCACGCGGCATTTGCTGTTGGCGTGGCGCAGGCTGCTGGACGAGATGCCGCAGGGGACTGTGCCTCGGCTGGTGTTGGCGGGGGCGGTTGGCGCGTTGTCTGGCGACGTGCTGACGCAGTTGCGCAACAGCGACCGGCTGGAGGGTTGTGTAGAGGCGGTGTTTTATCCGTCGCCCGACCGGATGCGGGCGCTGCTCGATGGGTGCCGGTTCTGTATTGCGGCGGAAGCGCATGATGCGTGGGGCCGCGCGACGTTGGACAGCCTTGCGGCTGGTGTGCCGTGTCTTTCGGCGTTTCCGGCCAATGGTGCGGTGGCGGTCGATCCGACGAATGCAGCGCATCTGGCAGATCAGGTTCGGGCTTGGCTGGCCGATACGCCGCCACGACCGGTGGCACAGGCGCGTGGCTGGGACGATGTGGCGCGGGATGTTTTGGGACCGCTGGCCGCATGAGTCGCGCTCCGTTGCTGTGGGTGGATGTTGGCGACCTGTTCGGCCATGCCGGCGCGTTCCGCCGGCCGAGCGGCGTGCAGCGTGTGGTGTTCGAGGTGTGTCAGGCGCTGGCGGCGATGGACCCGTGCGGGCGTAGGGCTGGGTTCGTTCGGCATGGGCGGGCTGGGTTCGTGCCGGTGGCGTGGGCCAGCATCGCCGCAATGTTCGCTGCGTTGGCCGAGGAGGGGCCGCCTGCCCCCGCCAAGGCCGTATCGCCGATGCGGGTGCAGATTGACGCATTGCAGGCGCTGCTGGCGATTCCCGCCAGTTTTCGGGCACCAGCGGACGGAATGGCGGCGTCTGACGCAGTGCGCCCGGGAGATGTTTTGCTGATCGCGGGCGCAGGGTGGTCGGAAGCACGGCATGTGGCGCGGGTGGCGGCGGCACGGAAGCGGCAGGGGCTTCGGGTGGCGCTGCTGGTCTATGACATCATTCCCCTGCTGCGACCGGAATGGTTCGATCCGCTGGAGCAACTTCGGTTTGGCCGGTGGCTTGAAGCGATGCTGGTGATTTCAGACCATCTGCTGGCCATCTCGGCGGCGACGGCGGGCGACCTGGCCACGTGGCGCGCTAGCCGGGGAATGCTGGAGCGCGCCGTGCATGTGGTGCGGTTGGGCGACGGATTTTCCCAGTCGGCAGCGACGGTGCCGGTGGCGCATGGGGTTGAGGGGCCGTATGCGCTGTTCGTGTCCACCCTTGAGTTTCGCAAGAACCATGCGGTGGCGGTGGAGGTCTGGAGGCGGCTTCTGGCGCTGTTTGGGCCAGATCAGGTGCCGCGGCTGGTGTTTGCGGGCAGGCCGGGCGGGCTGACGGGTGATTTGATGCACATGCTGGTGGCGTCAGACTTTCTCGGTGGGCATGTGATCTTGCGTCCCAACGCCAGCGATTCCGAGATCGAGGCGTTGTATCGTGGCTGCGCCTTTACCGTTTTCCCATCGCATTATGAGGGCTGGGGGCTGCCGGTGGCGGAGAGCTTTGCGTTCGGCAAGCCGTGCTTTGCCGCTTCCACCAGTTCGTTGCCGGAGGTGGGCGGGGATCTGGCGCGGTATTTCGATCCGCTGGACCCTGACGCGGCGGTGCGCATGATTGCAGCAGTGCTGCGCGATCCTGCTGATCTTGCTGTCTGGCAGGCGCGGGTGGCGGATGAATTTCGCCCCACTGCATGGTGCGTGACGGCGCAGATGGTGCTGGATGGGGTTGCCTGAGCAAGGATCGCGTCTGACACTCGCCACTTCCCTTTTGGTGAGTGCGTCATGACGAAACCAGTCCCTGCGAACATCCTCATCGACAGCGCCCGGCTTTGGGCCAGCATCCAGGAGACGGCAGTGATCGGCGGCACGCCGAAGGGCGGCATCTGCAGGCTGGCGTTGAGTGATGAGGACCGGATCGTGCGCGACTGGTTTCGCAGCGCCTGCGAAGCGGCCGGTTGCGTGGTGCGGGTGGATGGGCTGGGCAATATGTTCGCGCGGCGCGAGGGGCTAAGCCCTGCTTTGCCGCCGATCGCCATCGGCAGCCATCTGGATACCCAGCCAACCGGGGGCAAATACGACGGCGTCATCGGCGTGCTGGCCGGGCTTGAGGTTCTGCGCAGCCTCAACGATGCCGGGCTTCAGACCCAGTATCCGATCGAGGTCATCAACTGGACCAACGAGGAAGGCGCGCGGTTCGCCCCGGCCATGCTGTCATCGGGCACCTTCGCGGGCGTGTTCAGCACGGATTACGCGATGACGCGCACCGACCGTGCGGGCGTCAGCTTTGGGGATGCGCTGGATTTGATCGGATATCGGGGCGAGGCCCCGCTGGGGCACGCTTTGGCGGCGCATTTCGAGCTGCATATCGAGCAAGGCCCGATTCTGGAGGCGGAAGAGCGGACCATCGGTGTGGTGACGGGCGTGCAGAGCATCCGCTGGTATGAGGCGACGCTGGTGGGCTCTGATGGCCATGCCGGGGCCACGCCGATGCGGCTGCGACGCGATGCGCTGCTGGGGGCGGCGCGGATGATCGAGACGGCGCATCGGGTGGCGAAGGCGCATGCGCCGGATGCGGTGGGCACGGTGGGGATGATTGAGAGCAAGCCCAACAGCCGCAACGTGGTGCCGGGCGAGGTGTTCTTCACTATCGATCTGCGGCATCCGGACGATGCGGTTCTGGCGCAGATGGATGCGGAATTCCGCGATGCAGCGGCCGAGATTGCTGAGATGGACGGGCTGGTGTTGACCTTGGAACAGACATGGGAATCGCCAGCGGTGCATTTCGATGCCGCCTGCGTGGCCACAGTGCGACAGGCAGCGGCCGAGTGCGGCTTTGCCAGCCGGGACCTGGTGTCCGGCGCCGGGCATGACAGCGCCTATATCGCCCGCGTGGCGCCGACGACGATGATCTTTGTGCCCTGCGCCGGTGGGCTGAGCCACAACGAGGCTGAATCCGCCACGCCATCGGACGTGGCGGCGGGTGCGAGCGTGCTGCTGCGGGCGGTGCTGGAGACCGACCGGCGGTTGTCTGGCGCCTGATCCATAGAACAGAGAGTGAGCGCGTATTGATGTTGGTTTCGATTCAATACCTCCGAGCGATTGCGGCGCTCGTGGTCGTCACGCTTCACTCTGGATGGTCACATACGCAGCTTGGCCATATCGGTGTGGATATCTTCTTCGTCATCAGCGGCTTCGTCATCGAGTCGACCAGTCGCGGGAAGCAGCCCCTCGCCTTTCTACAGGCCCGCCTCATTCGGGTTGCACCGTTCTATTGGCTTATGACGCTGGCGTGGGCACTGGTAGAGCCCCCCAGCGCAAGCCGGCTTGCTGCATCCTTGTTGTTTCTGCCGACGCTGAACGAGCTCGGTGAAGTGCATCCTGTCCTTGGTGTTGGGTGGACGCTTTATTTTGAAATGTTCTTTTATCTGACATTCGCCGTCGGCATGTTCATGGGTGAACGTCGCCTGGAGACGGTGACTGCCCTGTTCGTCGTGTTGGTGGTGGCAAAAGCAGTGTTTGACTGGGACAGGGTTTATAGCTTTGTCGTCGACCCGCTGTTGTTTGAGTTCCTCGCCGGAGCGTGGATTTTCCGGTTGCGGGAACGCTATGGGTTGGCGCCGGCGCGTGTGTCCTTTGCTCTCATCGGCCTGACCGTCGTGTTCCTGCTCTTCAGGCTGGACGTGTCACCTTGGACGCCTTGGCGGTTTGTCCTTTGGGGCATCCCGGCCTGCCTGCTCGTCGCCGGGATGCTTGGGCTGGAGGATGCGAAGCAAATGCCCCGCCAGCCTTTGTTCCTGCTGCTCGGCTCGGCCTCATATTCGCTCTATCTGACACATCTGTTCGTGGTCAGAGCCATGCATGCGCCGATTGTTTTCTGGCTGCCGTGGCCGGCCGCGGTGGCCCTCGTTTGCGCCGTCTCGTGCGCGGTTGCCGTCCCCATGCATCTTTGGATAGAGCGGCCGCTCACCGATGCTCTGAAATCGCTGGCAACACCCCGTTCTGCGCGAGCACTGGTCGGCCGGATCTAGAGTGGGATCGCCTCGGCACGTTTTCAGATCGCCATGTCCCAGGTGGCCCATTTGGAATTGTCGATGCGGGCGGTGAAGGCCTGGATCTTGTTGATGATCAGCGGGCTGACATCGGGGTGGCCGGCGCGTTGCGCCATCACCAGGGCGGCGCGGTGAATGGGGGCGTAGTCGTCGGCCGTGAGACCTGTGGGCGCAGGCGTGGTCAGCGGATCATAGGCGCCGTGCGGATCGCAGGTGAAGGCAATGGCGGCGGCGGCATTGCACGCAACCGGCGCGCCCCCCGGCGTTGTGGCGAGGCGGGCGCTGTCGCCGGCGACCTGCACCAGATAATATGGGACGCCCTGGGCCAGATCCGACGGCACGCCAATCGGACTGCCGCGGTCGTCGCGCGAGCTGACATAGACGACGTCGCAGCTGGTGAGCTTCACGGTGGGCTTGAAGGGCTTGAAGGTGAGGACGCTGGTGGCTTGATCGACCTGGGCGAAGTAGCCGGTGTTGTGTCAAACAGCGTCGAAAAGTTTCCAGGTAACAGCGTCCAAAAGTTTCCAGTTG
>JBBART010000028.1:51784-58609 GCA_040399685.1 Acetobacteraceae bacterium | reverse complement strand
ATTTTGGATGACGTTCATATTGTTTGCCTTCAGTTGTCACCTTAGAAGTTTAGACTCTCTCCTAAAGTCCTGCCTTCTTAAAGTGAGACCCCCCTGTACCACTCACTGCGCGTTGCTCTCTGTCGCGCGCTTGTCGCTGTGGCTCCAAACCGCGGCTTGCAAGCCTGACATGTCTTTGTACAGGTCGGCAAGCAGATACTCTCTCTTAAAGTCCATCTCCCTGGAGTAGATGCCCTTGTGGATCTTGTACGCCGTGAGCAACGCTTGACACGCTGCATTCACAGCGTAGCCTCCCGTGCAACAGAGCGCCACAAACTCCACGGTGGACAGCCCGAACATCAGCTAGCAAGCTGAAGAAAAAGCTAGTTATATCTATCACACACCCTGGGTCGCGTCGACGGCGCGCTGCGTCGCGTCAGCCACAGTCTGCGTGGCGTAGAGCAGGCCGTCCCCGGTGGCGCGCTGCATAGTGTGGGACGTCATGCGCGCCAGTCCCGTCGCTGCGCCGCCTGACTGGTGGTAGGTGCGCGAGTCCACCAGGCGCTCGAGCTGCGCGTTGAGGTCCGCCACCAGCGAGGCGCAGAGCTCCGTTGCGGCGCTCCGGCTAGCCTCGATCGTCTCCTTGCAGCTGCGCAACGCGTCTCGCGCGCCGGCCATGTCGCCGCCGCGGGCCATATCAACGCTGCTCTTGATGGCGCGCATAAACAGGCGCCGCTGCATGTGGCTGTCGATGAGGTCTGCAGACGTCTCGCTCATAGTCACGCCGTCAAACTCCGCGTGCGCCTCCCGGGCGTTGCCGCCGTTGTCCTTGTAGGTCAGCGCGACGGTGACGGGCAGCCCGACGTCCGAGGAGAACGGGTGGTAGAACGTCTGACCGTCCGTGAAGGCGCCCACCAGCTCCTCCTCGCCCTTCACTTTGAGACGCACCTCGGTGGCGACCGTGCTGGTCGCCGCACCCAGCGCCGCGCCCACGGTGGCGGGGATGAGCGCGTCGGACGGCGCGTACGCGAAGGTACCGCCCGAGCGGGCGCTCAGTTCCTTGAGCAGGAAGGCGTCGTGGTCGCTGCCGATACCGACGCAGCAGACGAGGGGCAGCGTGACGGCGGTGCGCATCGCGTCGTTGTCCTGGCCGTCGCTCAGCAGGAGCACCATGGTGGTGTCGTTGAAGGACCGTCGGGCAGAGAGCACCCGGTGTGCCGCAAGGAGTGCCGCCCCAATGTCCGTGCCCCCACGCACGTCGAGCACCCGGCACTCCGCCGCCAAGGCCGCCTTGTTCTCGTCGTTCATCGGCTTGAGCGGCGCCAGAGGGGTCGCGTGGTCGTTGAAGGGAACCACGCAGAGACGGTCGCGCGGTGTGAGCTCGCCGATGAGGAAACGTAGGGACTCGCGCAGGAGGGTGATCTTCCGGCCCACCATGGAGCCGCTCACGTCCGCAAGCACAACGAGGTCCACGCCCACGCGGTGGTCCTCGTGCGGCGCGTGGAGCACCACCACGCCCGCGCACTTGCCTGTCTCCGTCTCCGTGCACAGGAAGCTGAGCTGGAGCGCGCGGTTCGCCACCACGGCGCGTGCGGGCGGGACGTCCGGCGCCGGGTCGCCTGCGCGCGGCAGCAAGACGCTGAACGGCGCACGGCACTGGGGGCACAAGGTGTGGCCGTGGACGGCGAGGCCCTGCACGCACGCCAGGTGGAAGGTGTGACCGCACCCGGCGGTGATGCGCGTGGTGCCGCCCAGCTCGGCGAGACAGATGGCGCAGTCCATCCTAGCGAAACCGCGCGTCGTCACATATAAACACGCCACGTTTTTTTCCCTAATGAACGTCTTCGTGTCGTGGGCGAGCAACACCCTCGGCTGCCTCTGCGTCTACGCCGTCACTGGGGCTGCGTTCTTGCGGGCGTTCCCGGCGCCGACGCAGGACGTGCGTCGCCACGTGGTCACCAGTTTGCGCGCCATTCCCCTGTACGCGCTGCTGCCAACCGCGTGCGACGCGCTGACTCGCGCGGGGCTGACGCGCGCCTACCCCGGTATGCTCGACCGAGGCGTGTTTGGGTACGTGTTTTTCCTGGCGGCTCACCTCGCGCTCGTGGAGGTGGGCGTCTACTGGGTGCACCGGGCGCTGCACCACCCGCGCCTGTACTGGCTGCACCAACGTCACCACAGCTTCAAGGAGCGGCTCACCCCCTTCGCCGGCCTGGCGTTCGCACCGGCCGACGGGTTGCTACAGGCGTTCCCGTACGCGCTCGCCCTGCTCCTGCTGCCCATCCACGCGGGAACGCACAAGCTGCTGCTCTTCTCGTCCGGCACGTGGGCAGCCTACATCCACAGCGCAGACACCCGGCCGAGCTGGCTGCTGTTGGGCCCGCGCCACCACGCCGTGCACCACCGCACCTTCAAACACAACTACGGCCACTACACGCAGGCTATGGACGCGATATATGGCACGCTCAGTGAGAAGGTTGGTGCCCAGTGAGCACGTCTTCGTCAAAGCACGCGGAGCACAGCTGGACACCTCGCCAGTGAAGCACTGACGCTGTGCGGTCGCAGCGGTCGCAGTCAAGGAAAATGATCAGGTGTGGCCTGCGGGCCGGTGGAACGGTTTCTGGCCACACAACGTCTCGCGCGTTATTGTTGAAGAAATCAGAGAGCACGACGTACAGCTCGTAGGACTGCCGCCGCAGGCCCATCAACGCAAGCAGCAGGGGCCTCCGACGGCAGAAAATGTGAAGCCGTTCGCTTTCCTTGGTCACGTGCACGAGGTGCCTGGGCGTCATCCGGTGGACTATGGCGCGCATTTTGACGTCGCACGTCACAACCACGAGCTGGTCCAGCAAGCACGGCGAAGTGAGCGAGTTGAAGGTTTTGACGATACGCGCCTTGCTGCCCCGCGGAAGATTTCCAGTCGGCCAACGCTTGCCGCTTGTTTTCGCCACGCGGAACTCCTCCTCGACCGGAATGTCGAGCGAATGCTGAGTCGTTTTCATGTTTGAGAGAATGAACGTGTCGTTTTAAATATATTCATTCCGACGGGGCGCGCGGACGTCAATCAGAAGGATGCACGACAGTCCGGTTCGTGTCTCGCGTCGATGAGCTCGTAGTCGTACTGGGTTCTGACAACACGCAACCGCTGCAGATAAGCGTTCCAATACGTAGCCTTTTCTGGACCGTTGTCGATGCGATCCCTGGCATGGTGGGAAGGAAACGTGTAGAACGTCTTGACATACTTTTCAATGGTCGCCTGTGTGCCCCACGCCACCTGGTCGTTCAGTTGTTCCGGCCCGTAGTCGTGTCCATAAGGCACGAACAGCGTCCCTTCTGGTACCGGGAAATCTATCCGAGGCAGTCTGTCCACACCAATGTCGGCTCTAAATTTAAGGACAGCGTCATAGGAAACACCGGAAGCAGCCACCATGTCGAACGCTCTTGCGTTGTGGAAAAACTGCGAGAGCATGTTTGTACAGCCGTGCGCGACGCACCACGGCGTGTTTGCTTGAACATGCGAGGGAAGGTTCTGCAACAAGATTCCGCTAAAATTCACCGTATACGGTGGGCGATACGCGTCAACGTCAGAGGAGAGGTACACGTGGGCTGGAGTTGCCGACTGCGCGATTTGCTTTGCGAGTTGAGCGTTTACGCAGTTTGTGCGGCCGGTGACGATGACGGCGATCCGGTGCGCCCTGGCGCGGGTTGCCAGGAGGAGAACAAGAAAAACGCGCATTTGTCCGACTAAATAAAATATATAAAGAAACCCGCATCCTTCTCGCTAAGACGTGACGTCTCGCCATGCCCTACCTCATCTGGGCGACTGTGGTCGCGCTGTTTCTCGGATCAGCTGCGAGTGCAGCCTCGCTGGCTCATGGCCGCTCTCTCCACGACTACTCAAGCAGCCGAGAGGACGGGTGCCGTTGGTTTACAAACAGTTGGCACCACAAGCGCGCGTACGTTACCTTCATAACCCGTTCGCCAGTCAAATCGGAACACTTGAGTTACCGAGGCGCCGACTTTGCACGCGAAGCTTTCATTTCCATATGCTCTCTCAAGTCGCTCCAGACGCAATACCCCGTGTTGGTGTTCACCGCCAACGCTGCGCCTCATGAAATAGAAAAGCTGAAGGAGGCGGGTGTCGATGCTGTGTGCGATGTTTCGTGGTGGACTACTCCGTTCGAGATAAACAACCCGGACAAGGGGAAGTGCCACGCACAGACTCGCGTCGATGGGGTGCTGACCTACTACCGTTTCCTGGCCTGGAACCAAACGAAATACGACTCCATCATGATGTTTGACACGGACGTTTTTTTCACCAGGAACCCGGACGACGGGTTCACCATCGAGGAAGACGCAGAACTGCTCGCCTTTCCTGAGGATTCTGGCCGGAGTGGCCTCTCGAACAATTGGTTGAAAGGATGGAACATCCATATCACCCGAATCAAGCCAAGCGCTCGAAGATTCTTCAACCTCTTGTTCCGGACACGCTACGGGAACTACAGGCCTTTCATAAACACAGAACAGGATGTCGTTGAGACTGAGTTTGCGCCGCAGATTGTAAACTGGCCTGACGAGTTTTCGACCAATCATTTCCACGGTCACAATCTATGGCATCGACGTGAGGTGATTGAGCAGCCACACATTTCAGCCTGCAACGAGCGGTACAAGGCTGGTGAAACCCCTAACCCGGGGTCTTCAGCGCGGACTGGTTGGTGGCAGCGGGCTCGGGCTCACGCGCTCCTCCGCGCGGGCTCACCACTGGTGTTACAGGGGGGGCCCACTTTTAAGAAGGCAGGACTTTAGGAGAGATCGAAAAGTTTGTCGCGGCGGGGGCGCGCGGGACGCGCGTGTGGCACCGCAGCATGCGCCGCCGCATCGACCTGTCGCGCTAGAGACCGCGTGTGAGTCACACTCGCTGGGTCCTAGGCGCAGTTCATAGCAGCTGCGGCGTGCGGGTGGCACAAATGAGCGCACACGAGCGTTGGTGGAGTCGAGCACTAAAAGTGGCCCCCCCCCCCCCCCCCCCCCCCCCCCCCCTGTAGTCGATGGTGAGCATAGCGGCCTTGCGCCGTCTGCTGCTTTGCTGCGCGCTAGGCGCCGTTCTGGGCCGCCTGCTGGACGACGACGTGGCGCCGCTGCATCACGGCGCGGCGCATAACGCTCGTGCCTGGGAGCGCGCGGGCGTCACACCCGGCCGGCTCTGCCCCGTTGGCAGCGTGCTGGGAGAGTACGTTCGGCGGCACCGTCTACAGGCGCACCCCCCCTCCGACTTTGGCCACGGCTGTGGCGAGCGCTGCACGCTGAAGAGCGGCAACGCGGAACTCTTCCTCGACCGGGATGTCAAGCGAGTGCTGAGCCACTTTCATTTTGAGAGAGGCAAGACATTCCTTTTAAATATGCGCGTCTGTTTTTTTGAACAGATTTTGAGTTGGGAAAATGCTGCCGCAGGGAATATTCACAGTCTTCAGATGCCCGCGTGGCCTAATGGACAAGGCGTCTGACTTCTAATCAGGAGATTCGGGGTTCGAGCAACACGGGCGAACGTCCCCGCACGGGCCTGAAAACATCAAAATGCGCGTGTCACCCACGACAGCACGAGCTCCTTGTGCGCGTCCCCGGCACCCACGAAAAACGCGTCCACACGGGCGTGCATTTTGTCAAACTCGGGGTTGCCGTCGTCGTCTATGAACCCAAGGAAGTGGCTCAGATGACCAAGCGCAGCCGTGTCCTCGCACGGCTCCTCGCCGGGCAGGGTGACGAGCAGCTTGATGTGCAGGTGCCATCCGGAAGAGCGCACGCCGGGGCCCTCCACGTACGCGCACAGAAACGTCGTCCGGCCGCGCGACCTGTAGGCTGGCAAGAACTCGTAGGTGCACAGGAGGTGGGTGGGCTCGTCGTACCACTCCCCGGAAGGGAGGGGGTCGTCGCCCTCGCGCGTCCACAACGCGCGAAACCGGAGCAACTCAACGACCGCGATCTGCGCGCGCGGGTTGAGCGCTTTGGGACGCCAGCACGTGCAAGCCGTCGCACCGAGCTCAGGGCGTCCCAAAACTCCGTCACAAGCGCGCGACTCAGCCCGACCGGCACGCGGGGCAGCTTGAGGTGCCGCTGCGCGTCCACGTCCACCGTGGTGCGGCAGCACGGGCACGTCCCCCGCGCCTCCACCCACGGCGCTACGCAGTTTGCGTGGAAGACGTGGTTGCACCGCAGCGTGTGCGTCGCCACGGGCGCATGCGTCCCTGGCGACAGACTGCGCAGCGGGGCAAGGCACACGGCGCACTCGGGACGGTGGCGCATCCTAAGAAAACGTACTTTCGTTCACGCCGGTCGCGTCACATAAAGGCCGGTCGGCTGAGTTTCCTGTGGATGACCAAGTCCTCAAAGTCGTCCATGTCGAGTTTGTGGTACTTGGTCCGCAGAACGAAGGACACGCTCGTTTCCTCCTTGATGTGCCCATTCTTCTGCGCCGTGCCGACGCTCTTCCAGCCCTTGCCCTTCGTGGTGTGCTCGTAGCCACCCAGCTTACAGACCGATACGAAGAGTTGATACAAGTCCAGGGCCTGGAAAAATATCACAGGAGGGTCGGGCGGTTGTGAGTTCCGCCTCTGCCAGTAGAGTTCCCACAGCTCGTCGAATGCAGGCTTCGTCAGAGATGCAGCAACCGACTGTGCTTGCAAGAGGTACTTCTCCGACGAAGGGGGCATATCGGCCAGCGGAAGACCGCTGGTCGCGGGAGGAACGCCAAACCCTGCAGACGCGAACCCGACCAGAGCTTCTGCCGCCTCTCTCACCACCATATCCTCAAGCGGAACTGCCGCGCGTACATGCCGCGGCACTGCTGCA
>JBBART010000028.1:50165-51684 GCA_040399685.1 Acetobacteraceae bacterium | reverse complement strand
GCAAACGCCGCGGCTGCAGCCGGCCCCACCGCCGCAGACCCAGAGCGCGGCACTGCTGCAGCAAACGCCGCGGCTGCAGCCGGCCCCACCGCCGCAGACCCAGAGCGCGGCACTGTTGGGGTTGCAGCCGGAATCGTTGCCCAGACTTCAGTCGGGAGGGCGCCGAAGTGCAGATTGTATGCACGGTTGAAGAACTTCTCTTTGCTCGGGTCTGGCGCAGTGACGCCGTCCAAGGGGTCGAAGTCGATGAGAACCCCGTCGTCGGCGGCGCTCATGTGTGCGCACACACAGGCATACATCACCGGAAAGAGCAGCAAGCAGCGCCACGAGTCGGTTACCATCTTTGAGCTGCACGAGAAGAGCGACGCGTCGAAGTCCTTGTACACCGCCTTGAGCGCGAGGAAGCGTAGCAGCTCGCGCTGGGCAAGCTGAGCTTTCTGCACGCATAGCCCTAGGCCTCCCTGAGCCAACGGCCGTTGCAGGAGCACGCGGAACTTCGACAAGTCAGTGTCCAGGGTTTCCAGGAGGCGGGATGGCGAAGCCATGCAGCGCCGGGCGCACGCGAGCACACGGATGAGTTTCAAGGGCTCACAGCCAACAGACCACCACCCACGTGGCTGCGCCCCTCCTTCTCTCGAAGCCCAACACCAGCGGGGCAAGTACACAGACGAGCGGCGCGCAAGCGACCAAGACGAGCGGCGCGAAAGGGACCTAGGAGTCCTACAGGGGGGGCCTGCCCTTAAGAATGCAGGAAATCTTGGCAGAGTCTGGAACTTCTTATTTCCAGTGGTGCGCCCGTCGCGTAGGGGTCTGTTTCTTCTAAAAAAGTGCTCCGGCGCTGCGCGCCGGGACTCTGGAACTTCTTACGTCCCCAGTGCTGCACGCGCCTTCAGGGCCGTTTCCGCCGCCTCTCCCGCGTTCCTAGCAGCTCACGTGACCTATGGAGGGCTCAGCAGCGGTGCCACGGAGCCCCCAGTCGCTCAGGGCGGCACTGCAAGGCCTTCGCGAGATGGAGGAACTTGGTCTCCTGGATGCCACCGCACTGGAACAACATACCACAGCGCTACGGGAGGAGGGCCTGCGTTGGGTTCGGACCGCGCGCGTGCAGGCGGGCGGTGCAGCGCAGCAGCAACAGCAGGCCACGCCCCTGCCAACGCTCCCGCCACCACCTCCCTTGCCGCCGCCGCCACCGCCACCGCAGCCGCCGGCGCAGGCACCTGCGGCTGGTGCAGCGCAGCCGCGCAAGGCGCGTTGGCAGGCCGACGCCGCCGGCGTGGACACTGCAGTGAAGCGCTTGGTGAACGCCTCCACTCATGCTCCCTCCAAGCAGCTAGTACCGCGTGGACAGCGGAGCATCATGAGCATGAGCGGCTTCACGCATACGGTCACCCATCGCGGTGAGGAGGTGGAGGTCGGCCCACCCGTGTTGTTGTACGCAATGTGCAGCCTGATGCCAATCCCCCGAATTAGAGCCTCTTCGCGAGCGCTCCGAGCGCGATTCGGCCCGGCGTTTGCGGCA
>JBBART010000028.1:0-50065 GCA_040399685.1 Acetobacteraceae bacterium | reverse complement strand
CGGTGCTGCGGAGGTTGAAAATGGCAGACTTGGCTGGGGGTCCATGCGTACGCATGGCACAATGCGGCAGCCGCGGTCCGGGATGTCGTGGTGACGGCATTCCGCTCGACCTGAAAGGTCCCGCGCGTCGGGGGAGCGCTCGGAACGACGTGCGGGAGCGAGTCGCGATGATGGCGGGAGAGCACAATTGTGCAGCCTGATGCCAATCCCCCCAATTAGAGCCTCTTCGCGAGCGCTCCGAGCGCGATTCGGCCCGGCGTTTGCGGCAACCGACCCGTCTAGAGGTACCGCGTCCGGCGGACACCAAAAGTTCCGCATCCGGCACCCGGGCGGTGCTGCGGAGGTTGAAAATGGCAGACTTGGCTGGGGGTCCATGCGTACGCATTGCACAATGCGACTCCTGGAAACGTGGAAAACACCAAAGCTGCCTCAATTGGCTTCCTTTCCCTTCGGGTTTAGTTTCCCTTCGCCCCCTTGGCCTTCTTTGGCGGTTTGGCCTCCTCCTCCTCTTCCTCCTCATCCTCATCCTCCCCCCCATCATCATACCCCTTGTCCTCCTCCTTTTCAGCGGTTGCAACAGCCGCCGCAGCAGCTGGCACCTGCTTTTTCTGCTTCTTGGTACCAGTTGGGGACGCCGGCTCATCCTCAGCAGCAGCAGCAGCGCCAGCGCCGCCAAAAGGCTGCTGCGAGAGACGCTTGGCGCGCGCCGCGGCCGCAGCTGCTCGAGCCGCAGCTGCCGCCGACTCCAGGCGCTCAGCCGTAGCCTCGGCCTCGCGCTCCTCGCGCCCAGCCAGATAATCATTAGCCGCCGCCAGCAGGTGCACGCGCAGCGCCTCGCGCGTGGTTGCTACACCCGCATCCCATGTGGCCGCCGCCAACACCAGGTTCGCCATGACATCGCCACCGGTGTTGGCGCTGCTGATGTCTACCACCACCTCCGGGGTTGCGCTGGTTGAAAAGCGCAGCGTCATGGACACGCGGCAGCCCTCAGCCTGCAGGGCGTTGGCCACCAGCTGGTGAACGATCCGCCCATATGGCTTGACAGCCCCCGGAGGGGCGGAGGCGGGCTTTGGCGGAGCTGGAGCATGCGCCTCGGGGCCAGCCTTGGGCGCCTGGCGAGCCTTGGGCGCTGCGGTCGCCTTGCCAGCCGCCTGCGCCGGCCCCGTTGCCGCCAGCTCCCGCGCCGCCTTGGCAGCCGCCTGCAGCGCAAAGTCAGGTGGTAAGAGGAGAGAGAACAGAAAAACGCGCCTTGTAGTTCTTGCATGGCGTGCAGTACCAGCTGACCTCCGCCTTCAGCTGGTATGGTGTCGGGGTGGCCCGGCGCCCCTCCTCGTTGACGAGGCAGGGACGACAGCAGACCTTCGATGAAAGTCAGATGGGGAAAAAGAGAAACCGGCCAGTCAGGTCGAGGAAGTACCTTTGCGCCATCTGAATTCTTGCAGAAGTGGCCGCCGCAGACGAGGTCGAAGACGGACGATGCCTTGTCACCGTTCACCACTCCGCAGATGTAGCTGTGTAGAGAAAGTGAGGCTTGGGAAATGCAGCTGCTGCGGGGGCTCTCACCAAGGGACGCTCTCGAAGTCGCCTTGCTCAGCGGCGGCTGCTGCTGTCTGCATGCCGCCTGTGGGCGGCAGCGGGCGTCAGTCTAGAAGAGGGACTTTTCTCTCTTTTCGCCCCAGCGCTTCACTGCCACCAGCCTTGGAAGCTTCCGCCGACGGAGCACAGGTAGCTTGTAGGTGCGGGTAGCGGGTGGCGGCGGGAAGGGGCAGCAGGAAAGAAAAGGGTTTGGGAGCCCGATCTCCCAGCGCCGCACTACTGGCCCTGCAGCCGAAGCACAGCTCGCTGGTGGGCTCCGGCAGCGGCTACAGCCGGCGGCAGTGGGCGTGGTGGGCGGAACACCAGAAAAGCAGAGCTCCCGAGAGACTGCAGCGCAGGGCTGGCGGGCTGCGCGAGCCGCTGGAGAGCCTGGGGTGCCAGCTGCGTGCAGCCAGGGGCTGCAGGGGGCGCACCAGTGTGGTCAATTGACCCTCCTAGAAAAGTGTCAAAGCTGTAGTCCGCCAACAGTTCTTCGCCGGCGACGACAGCCCTCAGAGTGACAGCCGCCACCGTCACACCGTCGCAGACAAAGTGGCAGTTGGGCAAGAGGCTGGTTCCCGCCACAGAGTTGATGAAAGAGACACCGGTGCTAGAACAGCCGTCAAGGAAGACTTCAGTGCCTTCAAGGCTGATGAAGTGCACCAAACAGCGGGCACGGCCTGCAGCCTGTCGCTGCGCAAACTGCTGTGCGCTCAGCTGCTTGCCAGTGAAATGGCCTAGTGTGTGGCGAAGGGGTAGGTGCCTTGTTGCAAAGAGGCCTGTGCCGTGGATGGGGCTGGCTCTTGACGTTGTGTCAGGCATGGTGACGGATGTCGGATGACAGATTTTCTAGAGGTGGTGACTTTCAGTGAATGTTAGGCAGCGGGCGGCGCAATCTCGTTGCCCCGGGGGCGCTCATCGCGTCTGCGCGCTCGGGAGGCTTGGGGCTATTCGCCTCCGTGTCCTTCGCTGCCGGTGAAGTTGTGCTCTCTGAGCTCCCGCGCCTGCTGGCGACCAGCAAGGGCTCACACAACACGCTGGTCTGGGCTCTTGTAGAGGAAGCGCTGAAAGAGGAGGACGCGCCCTGCGGCGGGGCTTCTCTGGTGGGAATGATGCCAGAGGAAAACGCAGCGCCGCCCAACCTTTGCGCCGCTTGGCTTTCTTGGGAGCCGGTGGACGCCGCCGAGGCCGAGGCGCTCGCGCGTTCGTACAGCGTGACAACCGACGCCGTCTGTGCTGCTTATGTTGGCCTGGCAAGGACAAACCTGTTCACCTCGCTCGGCGCTTGTGGCTACTACGCTGCTCTGGCGCACGCGAACCACTCCTGCACGGCGAACGCGCGCACCGTGGACGAGGGCGTGGGCGGTCTGAAGCACCTTGTGACCACCCGCAACGTGGCTGCGGGCGAGGAGCTCCACATCTGCTACACGGCGTGGGACGCTCCCGCGCCAGCGGCGCTCCGGCGGGCCGCGCTGCTGCAGATGTACGGCTCCAGGTTTAGGGTTGCTTCGTGTGCGCTTGCGCCGCGTGCGAGTTGGGGGAGGACTTGGATGTCATGGGCATCTTGCCGGGAGCAGGCGCTTTCGCAGGACGAGAGCCGAGTGAGTGAGGCTATTCACCGCGCGGCCGCGGCGTCCATCTGTTTCTTTGTTGGCTTCTTCTGCACATAGGTGATCCCAGCCTCCGCCAGCGCCTTGACTGCGGCCACGCTCGCCCGGCACTCGGGCTTGTGACGCCGCCAGTCGAGCGTCTGGCATGCCGCGCCGCAGTAGCACACAGACTTGCAGGCAGCGCAGTGGAGCAGCTTCACCTCGTCATCGGTCTTGCCGCACGCGCCACACGCAAGCACGTAGCGCATCCCGGGTGGCGCAGGCGTGTGCAGCGGGTCCAGGACAGCGCTCCCGCGCAGAACTTGCAGCGCGGCTGCGAGCTTTGCATGATCTTCCGCCATAGGGTAGACCGCTTCTGCGAGAGCGGCTTACGGAGCGCCTACGGCGACGGCTGCGACAGGAAGCGAAGGTCGATGACGTTGTAGTACACGAGCTGTGTAAGCACCTGCGCCACGGTTGAGTACACCGCGAGAGAGTAACAGAGGCGGGGTGAACGAAGAAAGCGTTTCGCAAAGGGTGTGTGTAAGCGAGACAAAACGTGCTGTTCCAAAAAGACCAGGGTCGCAATGAGGGGAATGGGGTAGCCGATGAGTCGACAGTTGTATTTGTCTGTGTAACCATACACGTTGATGAAGACAATCGCAAGCATTTGGACATTGTTTGCGACAATGATTGCCGCGGCGAATACGCGGCGGGCAGCCTCCGCGGGTGTAACTTCCGGGACGAGAGGTTCTTGTGACGGAATGACATAGTTCCATGCGGTGCCGCGGCACAGCTCGCAGACGCCCGACTTTCGGGTCACGGAGAACCACGTGTATGCGCACTGCTGGTGCGCGAGCGACAGGTCGCCCTTGCAGTGACAGCTCAGGGTCACCAGGGGTCCGCTCTCGGGGTCGCTGTCTAGGCAGATGCGACATGCCATGTCCTGGAGAAGCAACAAAACTGTATAAATATCAATTTTTGGATGTTTTCTTTCCGGTGAAGAGCAGCTCCGTAAGCTGGGTGTCCTTCTGCGCCCTCCCGCTGTCGCTCTTGAAGCGACGGTAGTCCATCTCGTGCACCTCGCACGTCCACCCGCTCTCACGGAAGCACGCCTCCACCTGGCTGCGGGTCATCAGGCCGTCCGTGGAGTACGACAGGGCTGCCCGTGTCGCCGGTGTGCCTTTCAGGATGGCGCCCAGCGCCGCCAGGGCTCCGTCTCGGTTGTTCCAAACCGACCGGTTCCATCCAGCCACCGGAATCCCCGTGACGCCCTTCACCTCGGGGTCCTCGTCCGGGTTGCCGAGAACGTTCAGCACAAAGTAGTTGTTGGCGTACGGCCGCGACGTGTACGGCGGGTCCAGGTACAGCAGCGACCCCGGGGGCGCTGCCAGGCACGCAGCCGTGGCGTCGCCGCGGGTGATGTGCACGGCTCCTCCTCGGTGCTCGGTGAACAGCGGCCGCACGGTCACGCCCCTGAGCGAAGACGCCTTGCGTTTCTTCAAAAAAGCACCATAGACAGACGTGGTGTTCGCACACGCGTCCATAGCGCTCAGGAAGCAGCCCAGCGCGGCTCGCCGACCCGGGGTGTCGTCAATTGTGCGCGCCCACGCACGAAACGCGTCCGCGAAGCATCCATTTTCCTCTGTGAAAAACATGCGCTCGCTGCAGTACGTGCGCGCGACGTAGCCCGGCCCCCCAGCCTCGACCGCGGAGAAATCAGCCGGCTGGACGAACAGGGCGTGCGCGATGAGGCTCGAGTACAGCTCCAGGTCGTTGAGGTGCAGATCCGCGAACAGGTCGTGCGTTGCCAGCGTGAAGGCGCCGCTGCCGAAGAATGCATCAACCAGCGCGGTGGAAGACAGGTCACCGAACACCTCCGCCAGCTTGGCGCGCAGCGCGCCGCCGAGCGAACGCTTGCTGCCGATGTAGCTAAGGGTCCGCATGTTTTTAATTGTTTTTAAAAAAAAATAATATATCGTTCGACTGTACGTTATGGCTACGCTCTTCGACGCACGTAGCGACGCCGAAACCTTCCTGTTCTTCACGCACCAGATCCTCTCCTGCATCCTGCCGAACCGCGTCTGCGCCGCCGCGTGCGCGGAGTTTGACGCGGCGGTGGCGTTGGTGCCTCCAGACCTGCGCTCAACTCTGTCGCCCGGTCGGCTCGCGACGGCCGTGACTGAGGCGCTCAAGGCTTTGGGCGCCCAGCACACCAACGCGATAGTGTTCAGCATGGTTGGGGATGTTCACCGCTGTCGCAGCGAGGCTGGCTACGTGGGGGGTGCCTTCGGGCTGGTGGTGTCCAGCAAACGCGTGCCGGCTGACGAGGAGGACACGCGCGTGTGAAACGTCAGTCCACCACAATCACATCGTGCGTGGGAGACGCTGCGCCGCGGCTTGTCATCGCATGCACCCGCGCCTCCCACGGCTCCCAGACAGGAACCTTCCGCGCCGCCTCGGCGGCTGCGAGAGCCGGCACACCTCGAAAAGGAAGCGACATCACCATGTCGTAGAGCCCTTTGGTGGCTTGAACGGCTGGGTCCAGCGGGTCCCCGAGACCGCACCAAGCCGCTTCCTCCCTCAGGGCAGCCAGCTGGACCGAGGCCAGGTTCAGCACAAACTGCCCCTCCAGGGTGTCGCGCCGGCCTCCGAGGATGCGTTCGCAGTAGGCGGACAGGCGACTGAAGTGTGACCACAGCGTCTGGTAAACCTGCTGCGTGACCGGCGTCGTGAAGACCTCCCGCAAAGCCTGTCTGTCAAGGTCCGCGAAGCATACTGTAATCGCAGGCAGGGTGTCGACGTCGTTGCGCAAGCAGAAGCGGACGGGGGGTTCGCCGCGCTGGACGGCTGCGAGCGTCGCATAGATGCGCGGCTGGACCTGCAGGGGGCAGGCGCCCACGCGGGGCATGAGCGGCTCGCCTGGGCCGCAGAAGCGAAGGCCCATCGAGTTGAGAGTCTCGACATCATGGTTGGAGGCCGCCGTCAACGTATTCGCCAGCGCGCCAGCCGTGGCCAGCTCCAGACGCAGCCCCGGGTTGTTCTTCACCGCCCGCGCAGCCAGCAGGCTGCGGGATACCGCCAGTTGCTCTTCCTTTTTGAGGCACATGAAGCTCCCCATGTCGATGTTCACCGGGCACACCTCAATGTGATGGTGAACGTCTTGGTCGTTGAAGGCGCGGCGGAGGCCAAAGTCGTAGCAGCAGGAGCAGAAATGCGTGGTGCAGTCGCAGATGCCAACACCGCACGAATGCGCCTCTGTGCTGGTCACGGCGACTCCGCAGCCGCAGCACGAGCCCGCCACGCACGCCTGCGCCAGGATTGCGACGGCGGAGCCCTCTTTTCCCGGGCCCTGCGCAGCTTCCTGCGCCGCCGCCTCAAGCAAAGGCAGCGCGCGCAGGTAGGCGAGACAGTCGCGAGCAGAAGCGAGCTCCGCGTCCGTGGCGACCTCCTGCACCTTTGCCAGCGACAGCGCAAAAGCCAGCAGCTCGTGGTCAAACGGGCCGCCTGTGCACCCGTCCGGGTCCGCAGTCGCGGCGCGGCAGCAGCGCACACCAGCGCCCAGCCGGGACGCGTTGGCGCGCGCTTGGACAAGCAGGCGTGGAACACACGCAAAGCAGACACCGTGCGGGGGCGAGGTGTCGCTCGGGCAGCACAGCGCGTGCAAGGTGTTGTCCAGGCACACGCCACACGTGGTCCAGGTGGTTGCCAGCCCCGGCGGGACAGCGGTCACGTTTCGCAGCTCCATCAGCAGGCACAGCTCCTTCTTGGCAATCTCCAGCTTCTCGGCGGCACGACGGTCAGCGCCGCGCTGAAGTTCCGCGACTGAACGATTGCACGCCAACTCCGTGAGCCGCGACAGCGTCTGCTCCTCGCGCTTGGACTCGAGCTCGTGCTCCAACCGCAGGATGCTGGCATCAACGCTCTTGGCGGCAGCTTCAGCCTGAGCGCGTTTGCGCTCCGCGTCCAAGGCCAGAGCCCGGTCGCGGACCAGCAGGGCTTCCACGCTGGCGCGCTGCTGCTGCGCTCCGTGCAGCGCGCGGCGGAGGTCCGCAGCAAAGTCGTGGCTGGGCGCCCCGGCGTAAAGGGCGGGGGCTGCCGCAGCGGGCGCCGCCACCTCGGGGCCGCCGGGGCGCGCGGCCCGGTCGGCGACCCCAGGCGGCGAGGTCAGAGAGGGCGCAGCAAGGCGCGGCCGCACGGCACGGATGTCGAACCCGGGGGGCTCGTCGCTCTCGGTCGAGGGCGCGCGCGCGCGCCGTGGCTTTACTGTCGCCTGCATCCGGGCGGTGCGCACGATGCGGCCGCGAGGATGCATGCCTGACAAGAGACCTCCTAGAGTTTAGGTGTCGGACAGCCTCCGCGCTCCAGAACCTAGGCTTGGGCCCGCTCCGCAGCGGAGTCCCGCCCAGCTCGCGCCTCCGGTGTGCGCCACCGCGGCTGCAGCCAGGCTGCGCAGCTATGGACCCGTCAGGTGTGTACAAGGCATAACCTCACCTCAACCCCAGCGCCTCACACGCTCCCTGAAAGGCTCGGCCGAGTCGCTGGGGAGCAACGCGCCGCACAGGCTGGCGTCGCTCCGCAGGATGTGCTCCGCGTGCTACGACCAGTCGGTTGCATCCTGCCCTGGCTGCGGGGTGTTCGCCTTCTGCGCGCGCTGCAAGGACCAAGCGCTCACGCGCCACACCGAGGCTAACTGTCGGTCGATCCGCGAGCGCATCACTCGTCTCGGCACGGTGCAGCCGCCCACCTGGGCGCAGCAGCGATGCTCCCCTGCTCTGGGGCTTGACGCGGCGGTTCTGTCCGAGGACGACGCCAAGGTGGTGGGTCTGTCGCTCGAGGCTTCGGTCTGCTGCGCAGCGCCTACTTTCCCGCAGACGCAGAGCTATGAAACCACATTGGACCTCAACAAGCTCTTTGTGCAGCTTTGCACAAAGAAGGCATGGCAGCTGGGCGTGCGCCACATCAAGAGCCAAAGCAGTGACCCGGAGCGGGCGGTCTTTGTGTTCTACTTCACCAGTGTGCGCAGACTGCAGCTAGTGATCGAGGGCCTCCTGTCCGGCGCGACGTACAATGCCGTCGCGCTGGGTGTAGCGCACGACGTGGTTCCTGGAAGCCAATCCTCGACGGACCGGCAGCTGTGGGAGAGGGCGCAGGCTTTCCAGACGAGCGGCACGGCGCCTTCGTTTCTTGTGTGCACCGAGTGGGACAATCAGGGCACCATCAACATCTGCGTCACGGCGCACCTGTTCGAGCAGGTGTTGTTCGCTTGACGCCTTCGGGGCGACGCAGATGCGTGGTACAGGTAGTGTATTACATAGTGTCGAAGAGGTCGCCCTGGCCGTCGCCGAGGGGACCAAAACCGTCGAGGTCGCCGTGGCCGTCGACGAGGGGACCAAAACCGTCGAGAACGTCAAGACCGTCGAGGTCGCCACTCTCGCTGACGGCGGCCAAGGGGAAACCGGGCACGCCTGGCGGAAACAGGGAGGTGGAGGGGTGTAATTCTCCCAAGAGGACAGCGATGCCAGTGGGGGAGGGAAGTGCGGTGGCCTCTGCGGCCTCGTTCGGGGCTGCAGCAGCCCCCGAGCTGGAGGCTGGCGTGTCGGCCGTCTCGACCAGCTTGTAGACGACCCGGTTTTTCAGGAGACCCCGCGTCAAACTGGTACCCAGCGTATAGGGAGTGTCGATGCCACGCAGAACCGCCACGTTGTGCCGCTCGAACGCAAACATGCCGGTCTCCAAGTATTTCAACCGCATCGTCGTGGAAACGCTGCAAGCGGGACCGTCGAGTTCCGAGTTTTGAGCCACAGCCACGGCCTTCCACCCACTTTTGAAGGAGACGGATTCGAAGCCGCCCTTAGAACAAACAGCCTGCACAGTCAGCCAAATCTGAATGTTCTTCTTGCGCAGCCTGGGTCCAACCAAGGACGCCGCGACGCCGAGTCCGCCCCAGAAGAGTTTCCAGTTTGCGTTGAACTCGTCCTCAGACCAAGCGGAGATCTGACGTGCTGCATCAGAGTAGTCAGCAATCGAAATACCCAGGTTTGGAGCCGCAAACATGATGTCTGGTTCTGAAGGCGGAACCAGAGAAGCCACGCGCCGCAAACGCATAGGCGTCTCCGCCGGAACCCGGTCTGCTGCTGTCGCCACCGTGGCAAGGACAGCCATGTCAATCTGGCGCGCCTCCTCAACGTCGCCTGAGCCGGCGGGGCCGGGGATGCTCTCGAGGTTGAGCGCAGATAAGGTGATAGCGGTGGCGGTCTGAACAGCCCCCTCCACCAGCGGTGCAGACTGAACCAGAGAAGCCACACGCCGCACAGGCGAAATCAAACCCAGCTCCTGCGCCATGAGGGTGTCATGCTCCGCCTCTGCTGCCAGCCGAGCCGCCACCGGCTGCGCTCGCTCAGCCAGCCGCGCCGTCTCCGCTTCCAGCCGCGCCGTCTCCGCTTCCAGCCGCGCCTCCTCTGCGGACAGCAGCTGCGCCCGCTCAGCCAGCCGCGTCGCCTCCGCTGCCAGCCGCGCCTCCTCTGCGGACAGCAGCTGCTCCTGCTCAGCCAGCCGCGTCGCCTCCGCTGCCAGCAGCTGCTCACGCGCCAACACTTTTGCATCCCGCTGGGCAGACCTGGCAGCTTCGTCTTCCTCCGTCGGGAGGCTCCGTAGCGCCGCGCGGCGCTCCGCCAGAATCGCCGCCGCCTCCGCCCGCTCCGCCTGCTCAGCCGTCCACTGTGCCCACGGCACAGCCTTGCAACCAGACAGTAACAGATCTTTGACGTTGAAGCTGCGCACCCCGTTGAAGCACCGTTCGTACAACAGAATAGTGTCGCCCGGCTGGTTGGTTGCCAGGCAGTTGTACGCGCTCATCTGCCCGTCGGGGGAAACGAAGGCAAAGTCAGGGAGCAGGTCTTTCAGTGGGGCCGTGGGCTCGGCGAGAAAAAGAAGGGTGGAGGCGAGAACGTTCGTCACTACGCCCTCGCGGGTGGTCACTTTGACGTACTGTGTGCCCTTGAAGTCCTGCCATGAGCTGAGCACGTAGCCCGTCCGACCCTCGCCCCACGACACGGTAGGCTCGGAAGAGGCAAGCAACAGAGACTCCATCGTTGCCTGCGCAAGCCGGCGTGAGAGGCGCCCACAGATGGGCGGGAAAACGGGTTTGAACAGAGGCCAGCCCCCCGTGCGCACAGGGCCTTTCCGCGCCAGCACGTCGCGGTACTCCGAGCTCCGATCGCCGTCAGGGGCGCAGGGGCGCTGTCGGCCACGCGGCCAGGGGGCGCAGCTGCGCTCCCCGGGGTGTGTGGGCATGCAAGAGCCCCCGTTCACGGACCGCCGCGCGCGCTCCGACCCCGCCGCTTCGCGCGCCGCGGCCGGGCAGGGACAGAGGCTGCGGGGCGCGGCGGCGGCGCGAGAAGGAGGGCCCAGAGTCGCGGTGTCTGGGGTGGACATGTGGGCGTGTGTGGCTGGCTGCACCCGCTGCACCCGCGTCGCGCCTGGTGAGGCACGCTGGCCTGGCCCGGTGGTCCTCCTGCACGGGCAGCCTAGAAGGAAGACGTGTGAGAGACCGTGGCGCGTGTGCGAAGCGTGGCGGGAAGGCAGGGTTCATGTCTTCATCACAGCCCCCCGTGCGCGCAGGGCCTTTCCGCGCCAACGTGCCGCGTGCTGCGCGCTCAGATCACCGTCCAGGAGGCAGGGGCGCTGTCGGCCACGCGGCCAGGGGGCGCAGGGGCGCTCCCCGGCACGTGGGCATGCAAGAGCCCCCGTTCACGGGCCGCCGCGCGCGCTCCGACCCCGCCGCTTCGCGCGCCGCGGCCGGGCAGGGACAGAGGCTGCGGGGCGCGGCGGCGGCGCGAGAAGGAGGGCCCAGAGTCGCGGTGGCTGGGGTGGACAGGTGGGCGTGTGTGGCTGGTTGCACCCGCTGCACGCGCGTCGCACCTGGGGAGGCACGCAGACGTGGCCTGGGGGCCCTCCTGGACGGGCAGCCTAGAGGAAACGCGTGTGTGGAAACGTGACGTACGTGAAAGAACATGAATATTCTCCAAGCCGGGGACGTCGCGTGCCTGCCGTTCTGCGCTCGCCTTCGCCGCGGCTCGCACCCGGAGCTCGGGGGTTGGTGCGGTGCTGCGGACCCAGATGACCGGCTGGCCGGCCGGCGTGTCGCTGCGCTGTGCGGGAAAACAGGGTTTTGAACACGGGACGTGTCCAGCCGCTCGGCGCGCGCAGGCCCCGGCCGGGCCGGCGCTTCGTGCGCGCAGCTGTGCTGTGAACAGTTACCCGGGTGCGCTTGCGGGACATGGTCACCAACACGTCATGCTTCCTCTAGAATGACACACAGCACGCTGGGTCGCGGCGTGGCGACTCGCCTGCGCTTCACCCACACCAGGAGCGCTGAGACGGCGACGATGCCACAGAGCGCCACGACCACGAGGGTGAACACGGGCTGGACGCCGGTCGACGTTTCTGACGAGGTGGTGGTGATGCCCGTGGAGAACGAGGTCCGTGTGCGCACGCAGGTGAAGAACTGCGCCCCGACGGAGGTGCACTCCAGGATGACAGCGTACACGAAGCTGACCGGAACCGGCTCTGTTGTGTTGAGCACTGGTGCGTCGCTGAGAACCCCAGTGGACAAAAGGGACGACAAAAGCGCGGTCCCGTCCATTGTGACTTTCAAATTGTCCGCATTTATATTTGCCGCTGGCTTAAACTCTTGCGATGGTGCTCAAGTCCATGCAGAACCCTTCCGGCGGCCTGAACGCCAAGGGCCGCGCCTTCTACAACGCCCACGGGTCGCACATCCAGGCCCCAGTCACCAAGGTGACGGGCCCCAAGAGCGCCGCGCGACGGGCGTCCTTCTGCGCACGCATGGGCGGTGTGCCCGGACCCCTGAAGAAGCCAGACGGCGAGCCCACGCGCAAGGCGCTGGCCCTGCGCAAGTGGCACTGCAAGTGACTGGTTTCACACCGCGTCGCTGCGCGCCCGCTTGGCGCCCCCCTCCTCCCACTTCGCCTCCAGCACCTTCGCGCGCGCCAGGAGCGCGGCCCGGATGCGCGCGTCGCTGGCCTTCTCAGCCTCGCGCGCCGCCGCCTGCTCCTCTGTGAGCGGCGGCTTGCCCGCGCTGGCCGACACCATGCCCACAATCTCGCCAGCCTTGACGGCGTCCGCGCGACGCTTGAAGGCCAGCGCGGTCTCCTCGGGCAGGAGCTCTAAGGGCCAGACCCGGAAGGTGGGGATGTCCGGGTGCAGCTGCATGAGGCTGAGGGTCTCGCACTCGATGCCGTACTTGCTCTGCAGGATGTAGGCGTAGGCGTTTTGCTGGACGGTGTAGTGGCCGAGGTTGCTGTTCGGCAGCTTGTGGAACGGCTGGAAGCCCTTCTCGCGGGACTCGGGCTCGATGAGCTTGCACCGTTTCCAGTCCAGCATGTGGAACTTGCCGTCCTTGTCGCGCCACAGCGAGTCGATTTGGCCGCTGATGCACGCCTCTTCGTGAAACACCGACCACTCTGTGCGGTACGGCTCCCAGTCTGGGACAGTGGCGCGCCACGCGTGGTATTTGACGAGATCCTCGTTGCTGGCGTCGCTGCGAGCGTCCTCGTTGATCAGCAACTCAATGTCCTGCGGAGGTGTGAGCGCAGGCACCCACGAGTCAAACACGTGTGGCCGTACCAGGTGCGTTTTGGTGCCCGCGCCGCTCGCCGCCTTGCCCGCCGCGTTCCAGCTGGCCGCAATCTCGTTCTTGACGGTCTCGTCGTCCAGGCTGAGGACGTGGCGGAGGTAGCGGATGAGGCTAAAGTATTTTGAGTCCTTATTCGCCGCCCACGAGCTAAAGTACTGGTTCACAATCTTCTTCGCGTCAAACTCGGGGAAGCAGGCGTGCACCAAGCCGGACACCGACTTTGTGAAGACCAGGGATCCGTCGAGCGTGTACTTGTGGCTTGGCTCGTCAAACACGATGCGCGCGTCCCTGGGGTGTGGGTTGAGCCGTTCAAGCAGCAGCGGGTCCTGCGACGGCGGCGGCATGCTGGGAGAAAGAAGAAAGTGAACGTGTAACAAAAGATTTGTTTTATCACCATTTGGGTTCGTCGACGCACGTTCGAAGACAAGACGCCACCAAGAACGACAGGTTTCTGCCGGCTTGCCGGTCTCTTTCGTCTTTGGTACAGGGGGGTCCCACTTTTAAGAAGTTCCACCTAAAAGAAGTGAGTGTGTGTCAGAAGCGTTAGTCATCTGCTATGTTTTAAGAAGTCAAGCGGGCCACGCACCCCTGGCTCGTAGTTTGTTGTAAGTCTTCCCGAAGGTTGACCCGCCGGCCTGGTTGCAACAGCTGCCCATACAGGCCATCTGCATTGTCCCCATAGAAAACAACTTCATTGTGGTTGGCCGGCGTTGGCCGACGTTGGCCGGCGTCTCGACGTCGGCGAGGTCGTAGCCGGTGGGCCCTGGACCGTACAACCCGGTGCCGTCCGAGTGTGGGCCGTCCATCGGGCCCACCGTGAAGAAATGAAAGTCGGGCATCGAGAGGTGGTGCACGCCTGCGCTCGTGAGCCGCTGCGCGACGACGGCGAACGGAATGTTGAAGCCGACGTCGACATCTAAAAAACTGGCAGTGTCGTTCGTGCGCACGAGGTCCCTGACCAGCCCACCTTTCAGATAGACTGGGTCGGCGAAGTTGTTGCTCACGATGCGTATCAGCTCCATGTACGTCCGCCCTTCGCAGCACGTCTCACCCAGCGTGTCCTCGACCCCCTGTCGAATGACCGCGGGGAGCGTGTCGCTGTACATCCCGGCGGCCGCGAGCGCCTGGAGCGCAAGAACGAGGACCGCTCGCATGAGTGAAGAAGCGCCTACAAGTCACTCTCTCGACGGCAAATAAGTGTCAGCCGGCGGCGGGCCGGCCCTCCACCGGGCGTCTCCTTTTTTGGGCTTTAGTGTTCAAGCAACCAAGTCCGCAGTTTCGCAGCGTCCACCCGGCCGCCGGCCGCCATGTCCGGCTGCGTGCCCAGAAGCGAAGACGTGTTCTCCCACACAAAGCCGGGTGAGGCGAACCCGGTGTAGATGAAGCTCTGCACGGCGGGCATACGCACGACGCCCGTGTTTGCGACGCCGCCCCACAGCGCGAACGTGGAGAGGTCCGCGTAGACGTTGGGCGCAAAGACGATGTGGTAAAAGGCGTTGAACGAGTCCGTGACGCCGCCGATGTTGTGCGCTTCGACCATACAGTTCGTGTGCTCACACGAGAGCCGGACTCGCGCCAGCGGATGCCGCCGGAAGAGAAACTCCAGCAGCGCCACCCGCTTAAGGAGGCACACGCCGTGGTCCGTCTCGGGGACGCAGACAACCGTGAGCGAGCACCCTTCGTCGCAGGCGATGGTGTTGTAGAGGCTCCACCCAGCCGGACCGTACGCCACGTGTCCAAAGATGGAGTCGTTTTCTTCGCAGCGGTCGTAGATGACCACGTCTCCGGCGTTGAACGTCGGGACCGACGCCGCGTTTTTCTTTGCCCAGAGGTCCAGGGCAAGCCTGGTGTCCCTACGGACGGTGGCGGCAAAGTGGACCCACCAGCCAGCACACTCGTGAGGGTGCGTCATACGTCCTTGACAGGACCCGCAGACCTGGCGGTGCACCTCGGCCGAGGCCACCGCGTCCCAGCCGCCCTCGCAGACCGACGCCGGGAGGCTTTTTATCCAGGAGTCAGGTGCCCTTCTGAACGCGGGCGCCCTGAAACACAGGCCCGACATCGCGGCCAGCGCCCTTGCGTTCCAGTAGGACGACAAGATGTTGCCAAGACCGCCCAATGCGTGATCAAGCGACACCCCTTTTGCGGACACGGACACGTGCGTTACGGTGTAGCCACAGGGGCTGCGTGCGGACGCCCACCCTGCCCAGGCGGGTCAGCGGCGCGCAAGGCGACAGCGCGAGCGCACCCACCCGGCGGAACTGGGGCTGTTTGAGCGTTGTTAGAGAGCAGAAATAGGCACACAGTGCCTGCAGATCTCAGTGCCGAGACAAAGTTGAGATACCTATGACGCGTCATAAGGACGGTGCTCGGAGTCACCCTTTTAGTCTTGTCGGACAAATGCCCCGCCGCCGGCCCATCACCATCCTGCCGCTGCAGCGGCTGGTGCACGACGAGCCGGAGACCGTCGCGGACGGCTGGACAGTCGTGTCGGCCACGGTGGACGCCACTGTACCCCTGTCTGTCAAGCACCGACGGCTGCTGGCGCGCGGCACGCGCGAGATGCACGTGACGTGCTTCAAAGGCGTGCAGCCCCGGTGGCCGTGCTACGCGGCGCTTCAAGTAAACGGCGCGTGGCTGCCTATCCCCTGCCGCACGGAGAAGCGTGACCTGGCGGACGACGGCGCGGACGCGCCCGTGCCAGTTCCCGCGAGCCTGCTGACGGACTCGCCGGACGTTCGAGTGCTGCTGCTCGCATTCGACAGCCGCGAGTTCACGCTGTCAGTCGAGCTCGTGTAAAACGCCGAGCGCCTTAAGAGTGTCCAGAAATCGCGCATCCTCTTTCGTGTCGTGGCGTGCCATGTCCCCCGCCGGAATGTGCGGGAGCAGCACCCCGCCAGCCGCGTCGCTGCCCCACACGACCCCGACCTGGCGCGCGTGTCGTCAGGCTAGGTCGCTTTTCGCGCGACACGCGCGCACCAGGACTGCGAGGGGGTGCGGCGGCAACAGTCGCACGGGCACCCTGGCCCAGTCGCCAAGCGACGCCGCGCGCGCTGGGGCGGCGGCCGGGCACCCGCGTGTGAACTCGTGGTCCGCAAGGAACGCCTTGCCGGAAGGCGAGTCGAAAAGCGTCATACAAGAAGAGGGTTTCATTTTCACTGCGGCGCGCCCCCCGTGCATTCGAAACATTCAAATTCTTCCTCCCGCCCCTCGTCCTCGCGCGACGGCGCTGCCGCGATCCAGTCTCTGGCGCAGCCCTCGCACACCGCCCGAGCGCACACGACACACGCCAAGCACCGGTCGTTCACGCAGGTGCCGCACACCGCGCCGCCGCACGCGCTGCACGCGGCCACGCAGGCGCGGCACACGGGCTCGTCGCACAGGGTGCAGTCCCGGGCCCCGCGCGCGAGCTTGCCGCCGCACTCGACGCACTCACGAGGGCTCATAGGTCTGTCGGAAAGTCGTCCGACATTAAAAAATCGTCAAGGTCAAACCCGTCCAATTCCGTCTCTTGCGGGGTCTGTCTCGCCGGCTCGGTCGGCGCGGGTTCGTCCGGCTTGGCGCGAAGCGCGACGTCGTGCACAATGACGCCGGTGGATGTGCGCAGCGCCTCTCGCGCCAGCTGGGTGGATGCCGCGTCGTCCAGCCAGCCGGCGCCCATGAAGGGCAGCAGTTGAACATGCGTCCCGTATTTCTCGTTCAGGTGCCGTAGGAGCCTGCCCAGGGTTGACGCCTTTTGAATATCCATCTGGAGCGGCCTCAATGTGCCGTCCTCCGGGTAGATGTACACAGCAAACGGCGCCGGGACCAGGCTTTCGTCCGCGACCGGCGCGCGATGCTTTTGCTGCCAGCGGTAGAAAAAGTCCCTCTTCTGCGTGTAGGTTTTTGAGGGGATGCGGTCCGCGACCAACGCGTCAAAGACACCCCCGTTGTGCTCGAGGGCCGCAAGAAACTCGTTTTTCTCGTCTTCAGTCCATTTGCTGTACGTGCGTCCCTTTTTAGGTGGTTCCGCCGGCTCGGGGCGCTCGCGCAGCTCCATGGACATCTGCTGGGTTTGATGCCACGTCTAAATATTGCGTGCGTGACGAATGCGTGCGTCTGCACGCGCGACGTTTCGAGAGTGGGCAGGAAACCCTTTACATTGTGAGAGAAACCGAGGTAAAAACTCTCTTGGGCTGCTTTCTCAAGCGCGCTCGCCGCGAATGCGGCGCGCCAGCTGCATGTCCTTGGGCATGATGGTGACGCGTTTGGCGTGGATGGCGCACAGGTTGGTGTCAGCGAACAGGCCCGTCAGGTACGCCTCCGAGGCCTCCTGCAGCGCCAGCAACGCGTCGCTCTGGAAGCGCAGCTCCGAGCAGCGCTCCTGCGCGAGCTCGCGCACCAGGCGCTGGAACGGCATCTTGCGGATCATCAGGTCCGTGCTCTTCTGGTAGCGCCGGATCTCCTTCAGCGCCAAGACGCCGGGGCGGTAGCGGTTCTTCTTCTTCTTGTCAGCCGCCGCCTGCGCCGCCATGCGCTTCACGCACATCTTCTTGCTGCCCAACAGCTCCTTGCCGCGGAAGCGGGACCTGCGCGCGGGCGTCAGCGGCTGGCGGCAGGTCGCGCGCGCGCGCGCACGGCATGAGCTGCTTCTGCTTCATGGTGAGCCTAGGAATCGGAAATTACACTGAAAACATGAACATCTTGCTCACGGACGTGTGTCCTCCGATGTAGGAGGCTGCAAACAGCTTCCCGTACATCACAGTCGGGGCCCCGAAGACGGCGCCTGGCACGGTGTAGTTCCACAACAGCGTGCCGTTCGCGGCCTGCACCGCGTAGAGCCCTCCTTTGTCACCGGACCCAAAGTACACCACGCTGCCCGCGACCACCGGCGTTGTGTATGGGACCTCTTGCTGGGTTTGAACTATGTTGTAACTGGAGTGCCACAGCAGCTGCAGCGTGCAGTTTGCAGCCACCTTGTACGCCTGCAGGCCGCGGCCGACGCTCGGAAAGTCCGTCGCGTTGGGGTAGGAGCTCTTGTTCGCGAGGACGTCGTTCGACGCGGTCACGTACAGGATATTGAGCGCAGGGTTGTACACCGGGCTGGTGATGAAGTTCCCGATTTCGGATTCGTCAGCCATCTGGTAGGCACCGACCATCGACATGTTCGTTGCGTACAGCAGGTACAGTATGCCCGCCTTGTTCTCCGCAGCCACCAGCGTGGCGGCGCAGCCGCCGGTGGGGGTGAACACCGTGGGAGTCGCGCCAAAGTCGGCGTCCGGATACCCGTTTGGCTTGCCCTCCACCCCGAAGCTGCCGTTGACGCTCAACTGGCCCACGTTCAGTTTTAAAACTTTTTCCGCGTTCCCCTGCCATTCGTTCGCACCCAGGCCGTTCCCGCTGGCCACCCACGCGTAGTCCACGCCGTTGACGGCCGCGACGACGGCCCCGCCCGAGCCCCACACCCCGCCGCCAGCGCCGTTGACGTGGGTGGTTAAGTTGAAATAGCTGACGATGGCGGCGGACGTGGCGTTCACTGAGATGACGGACCCGACGTACGGCTGCGGCATGTCGCACGCCAGGCCGCCGACGGTGACGTACACAAGGCCGTTGTGCAGCGTCAGCCCGCCGAAGTTGTACTCGAGGAGGTAGTCGTAGAGGTACACGGGCCACCCGGGTCGGGTGGCACCCGTGCTCAGATCGAGCGCATACAGCGACCCCAAGTACACGACGTAGACGGTGTATGTCGCCTTGTCAATGACGGGCGTGCCGCCTATGCCGTAGTTTTGGTAGGGGCTGCACCAGTAGCCGTAATACTTGACCCCAAACTCGCCGACAAAGGAGGTGGACCACACTGTTTCTCCGGTGACTGCGTCCAGGCCGTACACAAAGCCCTCGTCCGTTCCCGTGAACACCATGTCCCTGGTGGACCCCCTAGCCCAAACTTTGGTCGCATAGATTGGCTGCGCAATCACCGAGCCCCGCATCGTGGTCGACCAGTTCAACCTCAGCGTCGGAGCGGTGGTTGCCGTGATGACAGTCTCGTTGGGATTGTAGTAGGAGCGCCGGGCGTCGCACCCCGCCTGCAGACAATCCATAGTGACCGAGTTCGGGGGCGCGGGCGGGTAGGGCGGCGGCGACGGCGGCGACGGCGGCGGAAGCGGCGGCGAGGGAGAGGGCGGAATAGGCGAAACTTGGAGCTGACTGAGTCCAAAAGTGGACTGTCCATATTGCACAGAATAGCACGGGGGTCCTGCTATGATGGTGAAGTTGGAGGTTATCACCGGCTCCGGAAATACAACCGTCTGCGCATAGACGCGCAGGTCACACGTCATGTTATGCGCGTAGGTGTAGCTGGAATTGAACACAAAGAAAAGCTGTTTCGTATAATGCGCGGTTGCTTGTCCCATACTGACGAACGAGAGGTACCTCAATGGACCCCCGGTGACGTTCACATACAATTCCGGGCTATCAGTCGGAAAGTTCATTGGCCTGTTTGACAGCCAAACGGGGAACGGGGGAGTGAGGTTGGTTGCATACGTGTAACTCCCAAACTTGGTATCGTAGTAGCTACTTGGCGCGGCGTCACCGTTGGAGCCAGTTGCCGTGAGGACTGCGATTCCAACGGGAGGTCTCGGTGGCGGCGGACTGGGCGGCGGCGGGGTTGGCGGCGGCGGTCCGACGACTGTGACCACGTTGCCCATCCCTGCATGATTTGTGCAGTAATACCAGAATGACGCGATGCTGCTCGTGACGGTTATGCTCACCAAAGAGGCGCTAATTGTGACTCCATTGACAATCTGACCTCCAGCGCCGTCGGCGCCCATTGAAAACCGAAAAGGATGATTCCCCATGGAAACGTCCGACACGTCGAACGTGTATGTCTGGTCTTCGTTGATTGTGAGGGGTGGATTCATGACCCCGTTGATGTAATACTTGCCGCCCGAGGCGGTCACGCCGGACGTTGAAAAACCCGGGGGCGGCCTCGGCGGACTGAGGGCCGCCGGCGGCACCGGCGGCGGCGGGCTTGGCGGCTTTGGTGACGGCGGGCTCGGCAGCGGCGGGGAGGGGGGTGGTGGTGGCCTTGGTGGTGGTGGCTTCGGAGGACTGAGGGCCGGCGGCGGCACCGGCGGTGGTGGGCTCGGCGGCTTGGGTGACGGCGGGCTGGGGGGTTGCCGTGGCGGTGGCGGGCTCGGTGGTGGCGGCCGTGGCGGTGGCGGGCTGGGGGGTGGCGGCCATGGCGATGGCGGGCTGGGGGGTGGCGGCCGTGGCGGCGGCGGCCGTGGCGGTGGCGGGCTGGGCGGCTTCGGTGGCGGAGGGCTCGGCGGAGGCGGCCGTGGCGGTGGCGGGCTCGGCGGTGGCGGCCGTGGCGGTGGCGGGCTCGGCGGTGGCGGCCGCGGCGGCGGCGGTCTTGGGGGTGGCGGCCGCGGCGGCGGCGGCCTTGGGGGTGGCGGCAGCCGTGGCGGCGGCGACAGACGCAGGAGGTCTTTCAAGTCTTGACGCGTCAAGGAGAACCCTGGAGCAACCCTGGCCATTTTTGGTTTGGAAAGGGGTGCCGCGACCAAGCTTGTCAGGATCACGAAAGGCCCGGCGGCAAACAAGACTGCAACGACCATCAAAAGAAGAGGCGGCGCGGTTGTGCGGGCACCCCTGCGCGCGCCCATATGCTTTTATTGTTGACGGACAGATATAATTGGCGTTTTCGCCGTGCTCTAGCACAATGCGGGACGTGTGGCGGTTGTACGTGTGGAACTTTATGGGGACGGACGTGGCGAACGCGACGCGTTGTGGCTGCTGATGGAGCGGCTCAAGACGTTCGTGGCACGCGACGAACGACTCGAATATTTACCTGCGGAATAAAAAGATGGCATGTCGATGGATATGTTTGGCCCACCCAAGGGCAGCGGGAAGGGGCGGCAGGAGGCCCGGAAGGTTCGCCCGTGCTCCTTTGTGAACAGTCGGGGAATGCGGTGCACGTCGGAGTACACCAAGTGGGTCGAGTCTGCTGACAACTGGTTCTGCCAAGCGCACGACCCGGAGCGAATCCAGCGGCTCCAAGCTGCACGCTCGGCTCCGCAGCCGGGAGCAGCGGCTGGGCCGGAGAGCCTGGCCGAGGCTCTCGACCGCGTGGCACGGGCGCGCGTCGACCCTGTGTCGAAAGCAGAAAGACGCGCAGAAGAAGAGGATGAAGACGAGGAAGGTATCGACTTGGACGAGCTCGTGGACGAGCTTGAAGAAGAAGAAGACGAGCGGCGGCCACGCAAGTCGCGGAAAGACTGACTGTCTACAAACACCTCTCCCCAACGCCCTGGATCGTCACGTCCGGCCCGCCAGCCACGAAGCGCAAGACGCAGGGCTGCGTCGTGCAGCCGCCCGGCTGCGCCAGGAGCACCGGCACCTTCACCGAGGCGTTTGCGTCTGGCAGGTCGCCGTTGAAACACACGCAGCCGCCGACGCACTCAAACTTCAATACGTCCGTCCCGCGCTTCTCGACCACCACGTAGTCCCGCACGATGTGGGTCGTGGGTGCCGCACGATGTGGGTCGTGGGTGCCGCCACCAGCTCGATCATGTTCGATTCGTTGGGGCGTCCCCAGCGACCGTCGACGAGCGTCCACCCGTTCATGTGGTCGCGAAACACCGCGGGGCTGGCGCACAGCGCGCTCGCGGCGGCGACGCGAAGCACGAGCCATATGAGCCGCATGTGAGTCGCGTTCGTGAGTACAGAGGGGGGCCCACCTTTAAGAAGGCAAACTTGCTGAGCAGTGTCTGCAGGCGATGCGCCCTTGAGCAGAGCGAACAATTCAGTAAAAAACCCGGCTTCGCAATGAAGGCATATATCGCCAGTTCTGACGTGCCAGACTATGTTGACCTTTGGGGAGGAGTTATGAAACCCGAGTTTGCGTTGAAAGCATTTCTCTCTTGCGTGCGTGCTTCGAAGGCTCCAAATCACAGACTTTAGAGAGTTGTAGGCAGGCAACAAGTCGCACCACGAACCCAAAGGTTGTCTTTTGGACCGACGGCGGGTCCAAAAGGTACTTCTTTTGGGAACCAGCGGATGTCCAGGGCAGCTGTAGATATCTGACGTGTAAACGATGCCGCAAGAGGGTGCTATTGAACCATCCCGCAATTTCTCGTGTAGGGAAAGGACTTCAGACATTGTTGTTTCATATCCCGCCGCTCGCGCGTCGCGTGCGCGACACCCCCTACGTCGGCGAGTGTCTCATCACGCGCGAGTTTGGCGCCGTGGTGCTCCAGCTCCTGGACAAGTCCACGTCGCAGCCGGTGGACCCGGCCGCCCTGCTCCGAGCGCTGCGGGAGCGCTTTCCGCAGTTTCGTGAGCACGAGCAGCACGACGCCGCCGAGGTCGTGCGGCTTCTTATGGACGTGCTCGAGAGGTTGTTGGGCGTCGCTGCCGTCTGGGAGGGCACAGCCGACCAGGTTGTCAGCTTCTCGGGCCGAGAGTCCGTCACAGCAACTACGTTTGCCACCACGGACCTCATCGTGCCGGAGCCGGGGTGCACGCTAGAGGAGCTCCTCGCGCACGCGGAGGAGCCCGAGTTCCTGTGCGACTACGTCGACCGCGACGGGGCCTATCACGCGCTGGCCGTCAAGCACACCGCCGTGACGCGTTTCCCTCGAGTCTGCGTCTTTACGTTCGGGACGAACCACCAGCTCTTTCCCGTGCAGCTGCCGGACGTGTGGGACGGCCGGCGGCTCGGCAGCCTCGTCATGCACCAGGGCGACGACGGCGACGGGCACTACCTGATGGCTGCACGCGTGCGCGACGACTGGTGGATCAAGAGCGACGACGAGTGCTTGCGGGTGGAGGACGCGGCGCTGGTGACGACGCTAGCGCCGGTGTGCGTGGTGTATGTGTGATTGCTCAACTTTGCTGGTAGAGCGCCTTCGGCTCCGTCTCGAACGTACACGTTCTGTCCAAATGCTCGAGGACAAAACGGGTGTACTGCTCCAGGCTCGACGGCGTGAGCGCCTTGCGTAGGCGTCGTCGTGCATTCTGAGCCATGAAGAACGCCAGGTTGTCCCGCTTCTGCAGCATGGTGAGCGCAGAAGCAACGTCGCTCACGTTGCTGATGGGCACGTAATCTATGCGAGGCCGCAGCGCCAGGGTCGCCAGGTCTGAAAACGCGTGAAAGAGGAGCAACGTGGAGTTCAGCTGGCCCAGACGCGCCAGCCGGCGGCTGTACGAGTGGCCCCCGACGTCAAGCAGGTACTTGTACCGGGCAAAGTCGGCGAAGGGGATCGATTTCCTGACCAGGGAGGCGTCGACGGTGACGTGTCCTGGTGGTTCCGGCTGGAACCACCGACGGCGGACGGCTCCGACGTTGAAGAAGACGTCGCCGTCAGGCAGCGTGGCGTGGATGAGCTGGACCGTGCGCAGGCGGTGGTTTTCGGCGCCGCCGCCCCCGGTCGGACTGCCTCTCCAGGCGAGCCTGTCTTTCTTCGCGTGCCACGGGGTGTGTGGAATGGCGTCCGCACCGCGTCGCTCTTCGTCGTTCTGCACCTCTTCTCCGTACGGGAAGAGGATGTCCGTGTGGCAGCCCTGTATGACGGCTGGCGAGAAGATGACAGACTGCTGTGCATCTTCGGGGGTCAGGACGCCGTGCGGGTTGTCCAGCACGTGCTTGAACCACGCCTCGCGCTGCGGGTCCAGGCATCCTCGCGGGTAGGGCGACAGCGGCTCGTCCCACCCGTGCAGCACGAAGTACACGGGCTTGGAGAGTCGCGCGCTGCGTGCTGCCGCCGGCAGCACCGTGCGCGCCCAGAGCTCCCAGTGCCAGTCCGGTGTGCACGCGCCCGCGACGCACCGGGCAGCAGCGCCCTCCACAGTCCAGAGACCAACGTTCGGTCTGGCGGCGAGCCTGTACATCGCAGGCACGCTCTTGCGCCCACGCACGTTGAGCACGTGGTCCTTCCATGCACGAGGGAAGGACCACGCTGTGCCCAACGTGGAGACTGCCGTCAGCGTCAGGAGCATGCGCCTCATTCTAGGACAGCGTTTACGAATTGAGAGTGTACGTACAGGGGGGTCTTACTTTTAAGAAGTTCCACCTATAAGAAGTGAGTGTGTGTCAGAAGCGTTAGTCATCTGCTATGTTTTAAGAAGTCAAGCGGGCCACGCACCCCTGGCTCGTAGTTTGTTGTAAGTCTTCCCGAAGGTTGACCTCAATCGGTACTACCGAACCGAAGACTGGCGGCATCAGCCGCCGAGCCTCATGCATTTCAGCGCGTAGGTGCAGACACTGCTCAGCAAGTTTGCCTTCTTTAAGGTGGGCCCCCCCCTGTATCCAGTCAATCTTCAAAGCCAGCGTCTGGGCCCCGCCGCTCGAGAAGATAGTGGAACCGGCGTGCTTGGCCTCTGACGTACGCGGGGATGTCGTCGGCATCTGCAAACTTATACCTCTCCCTCCGCCGGTCGAAGATGTCCTCACCCTTTCGAAACTTTTGCACAATCCAGTCCTTGGTGAGCAACTTTTCGTGGAATAATTCCGTGTGTCCGTAGTTCAGGATTTTGTTGCGCATCTGGTCGACAGTTCTGAATCCGTTGGAGAGGTGCCACCCTGAGTTGTGGAAGACCTGATTGGATTGCTGTCCTCGAATTTCTTGGGGGGCAGGAAGACTTTGAGCGTCTCGGTATACTTGGCCTTTGACAGCGCCCCATCCGTCGGAGGTTGTGTGCTTCACCGAAAACGAGTAGTAGTACAGTTGCATCATAAACTGGAGCTTGTCGTTGTACCCTTTGCACTCCTTCAGGACTCTTAAGACTTCGGGGCGCACAATCTCGTCAGCATCGCTCACCAACAGAATATCTCCAGGTGACAGGCCCGTGATTGGTGTGAATATCTGGTTCCGCATGAACGCTTCGCGTTCCCAAGTGGTTGTTCCAGGCCCTGCGTCAACCAGGGGGTTGTAGATGATCTGGTCCTTGTACACGCCGAATCTGTCTTTTATGTCGTCGTAGATCATCCGCCTTGGGGTGCCTGTTGTGCTCACCGGGCTTTCTGTGATGACGAAATAGTCCACGTACTTTGCAGTTTCGAAGATTCGGATTTCAACCATGTCCGCCTCGCGGTTCAGCAAAAACGTGTCAAAGATTTTCGGTTTGCGATGGAAGTTTGGTTTCAAGCCATGCGCCTCGCAGAACGCGTGCTGTCCCAAAAGACGTCCGGAAACCGCCGAGAATGATGTGAGAAGAAGAAAGGCGATGACGTTGGCACGGAAGGACTGACACGCGCGAGCGATGGAGCCTCTGCGTTTCAGGACCACCTCGCGGAGGCGCGGCCCCTCGGGGCAGATCATGTTGTTGGTGCGCAGTTCGATGAAGCAGGCGTAGACAAGGCTAAACGCGTGTTGGCGCGCGACGTTTGCGTAGTCCACCATCCTGCGCACCACGCCGGGGAGCCGCGCCAAGCTGGACAGTCCCAGCTGGCGTGCGACAAGCTCAGTATGCATGGCCACCCCTAACGTAAAAATGCGGCTTGACAGGTCATCGTCCGACCAACACCAGTGGTACAGGGGGGTCCCACTTATAAGCACAAGATTGCTCGTGTCATAGTGCACTCTCTGTGGACACACCGTGGAAGGCACGTCCGCGATGGTTTCCGTCCTCGACCCGCGCATCGCCTTCGTCGCCCTGGTCCTCGCGGCAACCGAGGCGCTCTCGCGCGTCATTCCTTGGGTTGGCAGCTCGCTCGTGAGAGGACGCGTCGAGGCCCGAGGCAGGCACCTCGACGCGCTCACTTCCAGAGATTTTCTTTTTGTGCTCATCAATCGCGCCGCGACCGTGCCGTTTGCGTACCACCTCCGTCAAGTGCTCAGCGTCTCGCCCGACGTGCGCTGGGGCCGCCCCACGCTGGCCGGCTCTGTGCTCGCGCTGCCGGCGCTGTTCCTCGTCTACGACCTGCTGTATACTCTCTTCCACAGGGTGCTGCACCACCGCAGGTGCGTTGCGGCCCTCCCGCGCTCGCCCCGTGCTGCTCACGCGCGCGGGTTTCAGCCTGTACCATGTGGTGCATAGGCACCACCACCGGCAGCTCGCGCCGAGCCGGGGCACCACCGACGCCGTCAACGTCCACCCTTTCGAGTTTTTGGTGGGCGAGTACCTGCACCTGGCGGCGGTCTGCATCACCGGTGCGCTCCTGCGCCTCCTCGGCCTTGGCGGCGTGCACGTCGCCGCGTGCCTGGCGTTCGTCGTGCTGGGCGGCGTGGCGGCGTCGCTCAACCACACCCGCCTGGACGTGCGCCTGCCGTGGGGGCTGTTCGAGGTGCGGGCGCACGACGTGCACCACCGGATGCCCAAGGCGAACTTCGGGCAGTACACCCAGGTGTGGGACCGGGTGCGCCCCTGTCGGTCAGAGGCGACACGCTGGAGCTGACGCGCCCGCCGCCAGCTGATGGGCACGTATCGCCCGTACGTCGCCACGCAGGCGGCGTGACCTTTTCACGCTGTCGGATGGAAGGACTGCGTTCGTAAAACATTCACCACACAAAGCCACGACGGTTTGTGGGCGCCTTCACCTCCTTGACAAACTCAACTTCGTCCTCCTCCGCGGGCGCCTGGGCGCGCGCAAGGAGTTTTTCGCGGCTGTCCCTCTCCATGCGAGCGCGTTCGCGCTCTGTCTCGCGCGTTCGCTCAGAAGCACCCCGCTGAGCCTTGCGCCGTCGTTTTTCTTCCTCCATAAGTTCCGCCGCCTGTCGGCGGCTTCGCTGGCGAACAGCCTCCATATAAGCCGCCTGGGCGGCGGCGTCGCTGGCGTCTGGAGTCGGTCTCTTTAAAGACTCCGCCTCCTCTGCCAGGCGCTGCAGCACCCGTTCCCGGTCAGTCGCCGGGAGCGTGGTGCATTTCGATCGATTCGCCTCCGCGTCGGCGGCCAGCCCCTCCCGCTGGGTGGTGATGTGTTGCGTCACCTCCTGCGCCAGGGGCTTGTTGGCGCTTTTGTCTGGGTGAATTGTAATCAGCGTTTTTCTCAACGCCCTGCTGATGTCCTCGGCGTCCTTGCTGAATGGCGGGACCTGGCTGGCGCACACGCGCTCGTTTGCGGTGACGTCAGCGGGCGGGCCGAACCAGGACATACACAACGGACAAAGACGCTACGTGTTAATATTTTGTGCGTGCTTTTGCCAGCTCGTCAACTCGTTTCAAAAAGGCTCTTCAGGTACAAACGCTCCCAGTATAACCGCATCTGGTTGACGTCCTCGACCAACACCTTGGTTCCCGTGAAGCGCACGTCGCCTTTGCTGCCGTCGATGGCGTGGCAAAAGTCAACGTCCAGGCCGACCGGCGCGCACGCGTCGATGAGGTCGAAGAGAGAGGTATGTCGCCGGATCTCCACCGTGAAAGGGGTGCGCAGCGACACGGGCGGCCGACGCAGCTCGGCGGGCTGCGGCAGGCGGCAGGCGCGACAGCGAAAGTCCTCCACGCATCGCGCCACATACTCCGCGTCGCTGAGCTGGGTGAATGAGACGATCGAGGACTTGCCTGCGGACGCCTGCCATCCGAAGGCGCGCGGCGACGTCTTGTCCCAGACGGTGAACACCGGGCGGTTGGCGTTCTTCATGCTTGGGGAAACGATTTTTTTTGGATAAATACTGTCTTCGCCCGACGAGACCCGCGCCGCCGCTCAATTCACTGCACAAACTCCAGCGTTGGCCCAAACGCAAAAAGCAGCGGGCACGACTCGTCGTCGCTCACGAGCGCCGGTGGCTGCTCGTCGTCGCTGATGAGTCCGGGCGGGCCCTCGTCGTCCGAGTCGTCCGCCGGGCCCTCCGCCGGGTCATTCGCTTTAAGCTGCTGCGCCCAGCCTTCCGCCAGCGCCTCGAACGCCCCCTCCTCCACCGGCTCGTGGCGCAGCACGCGCAGGTCTCCAGACACCACCGCGTAGGAGACGTGCCAGTGGGGGATGTCGCGCCGGGCCCGCACAAGGAGGACGGCGGCTGCGGCGTGTTCCTCCCGCCCGAAGCCGCCGAGCACGACTGCGCGCGTCACGTCGACGAAGACGTTCGACACGTTGGCCGTGACAAGGAAGACGGGCATGGCAACCTAGGAACGGGGGTGCCGTCTGTTCCTCCCGCGACGTGAACTACATTTTTAGTTCGGTGAAGTTCCGCCGTAGCTGGGCGACGGCGTCGGCGGGGGGGCCGCCCGCGTGCCACTCCGTGAAGAGCTCAAACACCGTGCGCTCGCCATTTGCGTGTTTTTTGGGTGGCGTCGTGAGCTGAGACGTGAACCTCGCAAAGTTGAATTCGGGGTCATACTCCCTGAAGCGTTCGACGACAAGCTCTGCGCTGTTCAGAGCCTGCGCGGCTGAGACCGGGCCGAACTGCGTGTCGGTGTCATATTTCTGGCCGCCCACAACGTTGAAGGTGAAGAAGAGCACCATGCGAAAGCCCTCGTAGGCCGGGGCGGCGTGGATCACCGGCCCGGTGAGCAGGCTAAACTCACCGGTGTTGAGCGTGGTGCTTCGCATCCGCACCTCTGCGCGCGGTATCACCGCCGCCGTGGCCACCGCGCCCAGGAAATCGTCCCGGCCAAGCCCCTGGAACGCCTTTTTGTATTCTTTGTTGCGAATCGCACGCTCCGTCGACGTGACGCGCTGCTCCGCCTGCGCCAGCGAGGCGTATCTGCCGTTGTACACCAACGTCGACGGCGCACCGTCCTGGAGCACCACCACGCACTGCCCGCCGTTCAACATATCCGTGTGCGGCGGCTGCGCGGCTGCGTCTTCCTGCACAATCAGCGAGTAGCCTGAAAACTCCACCGCCTCAGTGACGCCCAGGCGGGCCAGCGCAGCCGTCGTTTTGTTCTCCACGAGCTGTCGGAAAGCCGTCCACGCGCTCTGAAAGGTCCGGCCAGGCTCGCGCGGGTTGGCCGTGTCCAGCACACGCTGCAGGAAAGGCCCGCCCTTCCTGCCGTCCAGGTAGAACTCCGTGCGGCTGCCCGCAATCTCGACCCGGTGGCCCTTGTCTGCGTCGACGGCAACGCAGGCGTCGTAGAATTCCCGAAAGTCTAGGCGGCGGAGCACGTCCGGCTGCGTCGCGCCTTGCTCCCCCTTGCAGAAGACTGCGCGGCGTTCGAAGAGGACGGACGGCACGCGCGCGCTTCGTCGGCCGGTTTGTTCGGGGTCCTTGGGGGGTTCGGGAACCCACGTCAGGCGATCCGACCCGTCGTCCACAAAGAAACCTGCCAAACTCATTCCGTAGTGCCTTTTTGTGACGAGAGTAAATAAGCGAAAGTCACTTCCGAACAAGAGGAGCGCGCGAGGCTCTGCACGTTGTCAGGAGCCTGCTCGGTGGTGACGACGAAGATAACCCTATCGACCAAGCTCGGGGTGGGATATGGCAGCGGGCTCGGGCTTGGGGGTGAACCAACGTGATTATTGTTTCCAAGAGAACCTTTTTGCACCGTTGAAAGGCAGCTTCACTCAAGGTCCAGACCCGTCTGAATGGGCGCCTGTTAAAAAACAATTAACACGCCACGCCCGTCGCCGCCGCCTCGCAGAGCCGCGCCAACCACGAGGGTTGCGTGTAGAAGAAGGGGCTCCACCCTTGGCCCGCTCCCACGTCCTTTCTGGACGCCCACGTCAGCTTGGGTGGCGCGTTGAAGATGACTTCTTTTAGCTTCGGGCGCGGCGCCTCGAGCGCTGCTCGAGCCCTGGACGCCTCCAGCCACCGCGCCTCGAGTGCCTCGTGAACCTTCAGCTCCTCAGCCGCCACCCGGGCGAGGTCACGCTCGCGCTCCGCTGCCGCGGCAAGCGCCGCTTTCTGCTGCTTGGCCGTCTCCACAGCCATCTGAGCCGCGCGCTCCTGCTCCTTGACGCGCACCAGCTTGCGACGGGCCTCGTCGTCGGTTTGCTGCGCCTCCTTTGCCTCCTCCTTGGCGGCGCGCTCCAGCCGTGCGAGCGCCACCTTGCTCGCGTCGTGCGCCGCGCGCGCCTCCCGGACGCGGCGGCTCGCGGCAGCCTTCTCGCTCTTGGAGAGCCCGCGAGCCGCCACAGCGGCTGCCGCCTTGGCCGCCTGGAGCCGGCGCGCGGCGTCCGCTTGGAAGCTGAGAACCTCGTCCTTGGTGTTTGGGATTGGCTGCGTCTCGACGATGGCAAAGCTGCGCTCCAGGCTCGCAGCCCGCGAGGCAGCGGCCGTTTCCTCGGCCGCGAGGAGCTCAGCAGCGGTGGCGATGGCCGTCGCCTCTTTCAACGCGGTGTCCTCCTCATCCTGCAGCGCTTTGAAGATGGTGTCGAAACGGAGGCGGTCAAAGAAGGCGTCCCGCGCAAAGTCGCGCAACTCCATCCAGGCGCACGTTTGCGCCGTCAGGACCGCAGGGCCCGCCCCCTCAAAGGCGAAAAACGCGAGCATCTGCGACCACGTGGCGTCTTCCACGCACGGCCGCCCGAAGCTGTTCAGCATGTTCTTCAGCTTGCAAAAGTCCTTGAAGGGCAGCACCCGCACGACGTCCGACAGCGCAGCCGACCAGGCCACCGACAGCGGGCTGCCGAGGCCGTCCGCGTGCGGGTCCTTGTCCACACCCAGGCACTCCAGCGCAGCGTGGCAGGCTGCCACGGACTTGAACGTCTCAAGCACCCTGCGCTTGATCGTGCTTGCTTCGGCGTGGGTCTTGCGCTGGTTCTCCTTGGCGTTCGCCTGGAGCGGCCGCAGCGCCGCCTTGAACGCCAGGGAGATGTAGAAGACCAGCGTCATCTCCGTGTCCGCCAAGACGTAGGCCGCCTCGTAGACGCCGACAACGCGCGCGGTGCGCATGCTCTCCGCCTCCACGGAGACGCCCTCCTCGCCGCGCCTAAACGCGTGCCCCATGGCCAGGGGGTCGAACCACGTCCTGACGACGGCCGCGTCCTGGGTGTATATGAAGAGCTCGTTGGCGTCGCTCGCCACGAGCCGCGGTACCTTGTCCTCGTTGATGAGCCGTGACGCCGCGGGCACGTTGCGCACCACGCTCCACAGGAACTTGGTGAAGACGGGCGCCCTGCTGTTCAGGCCGTCGTGGAGCGCCTTCACGCCGTGCACGTCCGTCTCGCGGTGCAGGGACAGGATGGGGTCTCGGCGCATGGTGGGTTGGGCGGGCTGCGGGTTGGGGCACCTCTCCAGCGCGTCGAAGGCTGCCACGCGCACGTTGCCTTCCAGCAGCACGCTGGGCGCCAGGGTGAACATGACCGACGAGAAGAGCGTGAAGTGCGCCTCCTTGGCGCCCTTGAGCCAGACGCCCACGAAGCCCGCGTCGTCACGCAGGGGCAGGACCGACCTGCCCTCGCGAACCACTCGCTCGATCATTGGCTTCCACGAGTCCACCACGCGGAGGATGCCCGCCACCAAGCCGGCCGACCGGCCCGCGTGGCGCGCGCGGACGGGCTCCTCCATCCTCGCCACAAACAGCTCCACAGCCTCTCCCGGGCTCAGCACGAGCAAGCCCGCGGAGCAGGGCTCGCCGGACGTCATGTTGCTGAATGGGGGTAGACAAGCAGGAAACGCACGTGTGTCGGACGAAAACGCGACACCCCCACACTTGTCTTTATATTTCTGTCAAGTTGAAAACAGGCTGAATGCGGCTCTTGACCAGCCTTCGCGCCCCCGTTGTGATCAGCGGCGTTCGACGTGTCATGGGGAAGCCCTTCGCCGACGGAATTTGGGAGGATATCTACAGGGAGGAGGCTAGGACAACCAACGCATCTCTACCGGCAGAGAGGTTCACAAAGTCGTTCCAAGCGTACCTCGACTCGAGGCTCACCCTGGAGGATCTGATGGCCTCCAAAGAGGAGACGAAGAAGCGTTGCGAGCGCGGACAAAAGCACGGCGGCGACGATGCGAAGTGACGGCGTCGAAGTTTCAGCTGCTGCTGGACCTGCTGAAGCGGAGAATCTTATTATCTTCCTCGAGCGTCGTGTAAAAGTTGAGTATGTTTCCCTGCGCATCCGTGCTAAAGTCAAGCTGAGGAATGCACGTAAAGTTTGAGTTGAAGCCCTCAGCGATTGCTTTAGCCGGATTTCCAGCCCGTCCAGCGCCAGCAACAAACTGAACCGTGCCGTCCGGCATTACGACATCGATTGTATGGTTCTTCGTGTTGGCGACAAACACGTGCGTGTTTCGCGATGACCCCACATAAGGGTTGCTCAAGCTCCGCGGCCACAGACGCAGACCCCACGCTTCGTGGAAGCCTGTGGCCACCAAGCTTGCACTCCCGGACGTCCCATTCACCTTGAAAACGCTCGAATTTTTTGAGAAAGCTGTGCCGTCAAAGCCGGCAGTGGGGCTCGAAGGCACATACAAACTGCCCTCGTCGTCGATGTCCATCTGCCAGAGATGCGCCATCATGCCCGCGGCGACCCAGGTTGAAGCGTCCAGTTTGCGAATGGTGTCGTCTGCTTCGTTAAGAACAAAAATACACCCCTTTGTGCCGTCGTTGTAAAACTCTCCAGGGTCGATGAACTGTTCTCCAGCCACGATGGAACTCACATAGATCGCACCGGTTGTGGGGTTCCGTGTGATTCCGTACAGGTGTGTCCCGGCTTCGTGTTGACCTATAAAGCGCGGCTGGTCATCTATAAGTGTGGTGCTTGCTGTGAAGGATTCGCTGGAAAGGGAGTCGCAATTTATAGTTGTGCTTGAGTTTTTCGATGTCAGCGCCTGAATCGTGCTAGGAGCTGTGGTGCCTACGAGCAAGATTTGGTCAAGCGCCACTGTCAACAGGTGCGTGGAATTGTAGTACGCAAAAGAGCTGTAGCTGTTTGTGTAGACGTATTGAGCGTCAACTGGGCCATCAGAAGGTTCCAAGTACCTGATCAATGGAATATTCTCCAAGGTTATGTTCGGAGCAGCTACATTTTCTAGGTTCCCGGTCCCCCGCAACACGTTGATATGGTCGGAAGATGAAGATGCAATGTTCCCGACGTACAGGTCACCGGTCTCGTTGATGTACAGAACCGCATTTGGGTTGTAGGACGGCAGAAGGGACGGGTAAGTCGAATTCACAACATGGGTGTATGTTGGAAGAAGAGCGCGGGAGAAGACGGGCGGTGGCGGCAAATCGTAGTACCAAGCCTTCGTCTTCGCGGGCAGGCCATACGTTTCCAATGCGGCCTCCAGCGCTGGTCTTGCTGCGTCACCACTTTTAGTCGTAAAGGCGTCGCCAGAACCAAAAAGTTCGGCGAATATAGCTACCGCGCTGGGGAGTGTTTGGCCGTCCGCTGACGTTTCGGAGGACGAGGTCGTCGATGAAAAATGCATTTCGACTTTCGTGTAAAGCGGTGGGTATGAAGCGAGAGTATAAATTCTGTCAATTCTGAATGCGTCAGGCCGGACAGAGAGCAGCGACGCCAGCGCCCGCTCCAGCGCAGCAACGTAGGCGTCAGCATGCGCCTGCCAAGCAAGAGGTGGCACGCTCAACACAATAATGTATGTGGATTCGACTAGTGTTGGCGGCCTCGGCGGCGGCGGCGGGCTCGGCGGCGGCGGCGGGCTCGGTGGAGGTGGCGGGCTCGGGCTGGGCGGCTCAGGCGGCGGCGGGCTCGGTGGAGGTGGCGGGCTCGGGCTGGGCGGCTCCGGCGGCGGCGGGCTTGGTGGAGGTGGCGGGCTCGGGCTCGGCGGCTCAGGCGGCGGCGGGCTCGGTGGAGGTGGCGGGCTTGGCGGCGGCGGACTTGGCGGCGGTGGGCTGGGCGGCGGCGGGCTGGGCGGCGGTGGGCTCGGTGGAGGTGGCGGCGGCGGGCTCGGCGGCGGCGGCGGGCTGGGGCTCCGACGCTCAGGCGGCGGCGGGCTGGGCGCCTTTTCTGCGGTCACATAAACCACAATTAGCACAATCACGGCAACCGCGGCGAGACAGGCGATTGTCAGCACGAAGGCCAAACGCCGGAAGGAAATGGTTTTCTTTTTTTTTATGCCTGTATCCATGTCCAGTTTGTTTATTTTTTATGACTTAATTATACTCGGCACCCCTCAAAAGCGCGGTTGCTTTCAACAATGAGGGGTCCGTGGGGCTGTTCACGTGCTATACAGGGGGGTCCCACTTTAAGAAGTTCCACCTTTAAGAAGTCATTTTGTGTTAGTTGGCTGTCACGAATTTAATGAGACATATGAGCTTCGGTCCCATTCTCACGCTGTACGACGATGCGAACTGTGCCGTCTGTGGAAACAAGCTCAAGTCCAGCGACATTGTCGGCGATGACATCATAATGGCTCAAGTCCAGCGACATTGTCGGCGATGACATCATAATGAACCTCGGCGAAACAGCGCGTGACTACCGACGCTCGTACGTGTCACCCGTGTGTGGCCACGAGTTCCACCTGGCGTGCGCGCGGCGGTGGGCTCGCTTCCGTGCCAACGAACCCACCGTCCCGTGCCCCTCGTGCAGGACCCCGTGGCCACAGCCGGAAGTGACCGAGCTTCGAGGTCCGCCGTTCAACGCGCAAGTCTTTTTCAACGCTGCCAGAGAAGGGCGGCTCGAAGAGGTGAACCAGCAGCTTGCCAACAACGGGGCTGTGGTCGATGCAAGAGACCCGAATTTTCTTGGCGCGCCGCACCAGCTGCCGGCTGCGTTCAAGGCGCACGAGTTTCGCGAGGGCGGTGTGGGCCGCTGCCTGGCGTTTTCTCACACGCAATATAAGTGCCGGTCGCTCGGGTCTTTAACATGAGCTACGGAAGCGCGGGGCCGACCGGCCCGGGCAACCTGGTCCAGGAGCTGACGAGCCACATCTTCCCAATGTTCAGCACGCTGGTCGCCGCCGCGTCGTACGCGGGCCTCGTCGACACGCTGGCGACCACGCAGGATATCACGGTCCTGTGTCCCACCGACCTTGCGTTCACCCGTGCGGGCATCGAGGCGAAGGGCGGCCGAATCTTTATGAACGGCACCCTGCTTTCATATGAGACTGTGAAAAACGTGTTGCTGACGCACGTGATCCAAGGACGCCACATCCCACATCGAATGACTGAGGCGCTCTCCCACAAAAAGCTTACATTTCACACAGACGACGACATGCGCACGACCGTGGACGACGGTCACAACAGCGCGTGCGTGTTGCTGTCGGGCCTCAGCTCCACGAACGCCAACTTCGCGGTCATCGGTCGCGTGCTGGGCCTGTAGATATTTCGTCGGTGGCGCTCTTCTCGCGGCAGACGGCGGGCGGCGGCAGCACGTGCAGCACCGCGAGGGCGACCAGGAAGCTGGCGCCCGCGTTGACGGCGTGGAGGGCGGCGCGAGACATGACCCCTAACAAAAACCCACAAAGTGGAAACACCCTGTATGTCATCACTCGAAAGGTCTTCACGTGCGGCTGCCCTTGAGCGCCAGGTAGCGTCGCTTGTTGAGCCATCCTTGCACGCGCGTCACGAACGCGGGCGTATCCGGAGACCCCAACGGGGAACTCAGGCACTCGCCCTGCGGCCGCGTCAGCGCGCCGGGTCGCCGCCGTCAGGGCGAGTGTCTGCGCGCCTGGTACTCGAGGAGGAGCTCCACCCACGTGTCCAGCTGCTCCTTGAACTTGGCGTTGTGTTTGCAGCCCTGGGCCTTCTGGCAGGCGTCGACCAGGCTTGACAGGGACTTGAGCTTGCGGTGGGGCCACTGCTTGACGCCCAGCCGCCGGCACTGCGTCTTGAACTGCGTGGTGCCCATACGCAGGGCGTCCGCCGCCTCTCGCAGGCTGAGGGTTTGCACCGCGCGCAGCTGTGACATGGTGACCTTCGTTCCGCGCCGGGCGCGAGTCGCGCCGACGCACGGGTCAGCCGGCGTCGCGTCCGGCGGCGCCAGCAGGTCCTTGAGGTCCAGCAGCGGCACCTCGTCGTCTGGCAGCAGCAGCAGGTCTCTGAGCTCCAGCATCTCATCGTCTGGCAGCAGCAGCAGGTCCTTGAGGTCCAGCATACCGTCATCGGGCAGCAGGTCGGTCGGCGTGCACACGGCCATGACGTCGGAGGGCAGCGATGTACGTCGGACGACGCTCTGAACCCTAGGATCAAACCCATGCTGCGCGTCGTCCTGGCGGGTGTGCTCAGCCTCGCCTCAGCCTCGCCCGTCACGCTGGTCAGCGGCCTGTGGCGCGTGTCCAACAAATACGACCGGAGCGGTGAGACGTACCTCGCGTGGTTCAACTCCACGCTGCGAATCCGTGCGCCCATGGTGTTCTTCTACGATGACGAGACCACGCTACGCGCGGCTCAGCGTGCTCGCGAACACGTGGCCACGGAGTGGGTGCTTCTGCCGTTTGAGCAGCTCAAGGAGCTCGTGGCCGCGCGGGTGCGCGTCAATGGGTCAAGCCAGCTGCGCGTCATCTGGTTGTCCAAGATGCTGCTGCTGGAGCACGCCACTCGCGTCGCCAACACGACGTGGGTCGCTTGGATGGACGCGGGCATCAATGTCTACCGCAACCAGCCTCATCCGGCGACGCCGTGGCCTGCGCCGTCGGCTCTGCGCAAACTGCCCCTGCGGTTTGTGTACTCGCCCGTCGCGGCGGGTTGGGCGGGGTGCTTCGCGGGCACCGCGTTCATGGCCCCGTCCGACCGTGTGTCCTTTTTCGCGCAAGCCTTCTACGAGACTGCGCGCTCGCTCGAACCGGCTGACGACCAGCAGGTGTTTGCTCACATGCTCACCTCCCGGCCAGACGACTTTTATTCAGTGGCCTCCATCCAAACGTGCCAGCCGAGGGCGCGCCGCTTCTTTTCCCTTCTCCACAGACGCGACGCGTGCCCCGGGAGTTGCGGCTGGGCGTGCGTCATCTCCGTGCTGCACGACGGGGCCGACGCCGGCGTGTGTGCGCGCGAGGATGCGCATCAGCCTTGGATGTGACACACAAAACGGCTCGCAAGCCTGCGTGTGGGCAGGAAAACACCGACGTCTCGTCGCAGCATGATACGCAGGCCTCGGTGACCCGCTTGAGCGCCTCTTCTCCGGATCCCCCAGCCTCAAGCAGTTCCAGGGTTGCTAAGAGGAAGCCCTTGCTCGCAACAAACGTCAGCAAGGAGTCACCGTCCACGCACACCGAATCCACCCGCCCTTGCCACTGGGCGATGAAGCGCAGCGTCCTGGCGACCACCACGAGCTCCATGACATCCGATGTGCTGCGTTCGTCGAGGCCGCAGTCTTCCATGAGCTGCCTGCAGTTCTCGGGTACCGGCCCGCCCAGCGCGCTTAGAGCGTCGCGGACCGTGCAGTCGTGTGGGAGACGCAGGACTTGTGAGATGAAGACACGGCCTCCAGCAGTGCGCAGCGCGTGTGCAGCGCGCACGATGACCTGGTGCTTGAGAGACGAGCCATCCTCATCCTCCATACACGTACGTGTACCCCACCTACACAGTTTGTGGCGTAGGATAAAGGTACGAATAAAAACTTCTCTCTCTCCTTAGGCCTGCGCACCACGCCGTGAGACGCGTGCGTGCCCTTTGTGCCTGCCGCGCTTCAGGCGTGGCCCAGCAGCCACAGCTTCCTAGGGCTGGCATCATCCCACGGCTGCCTCCCCGCGCCCCGGCGCCCGCCGCCCTCGCCCGCGCGGCGCCCGCTTGCCACCCGGTGTTCAAGCCCTGCGCGCGCACGGGGCAGGGCTGCCAGCGCTTGGGGGAGGCCCAGCAGCCTCAGCGCTGTAGGGCTGGTGTCATCTCACCCTTGCATCCCCGCGCCCCGGCGCTCGCCGCCCTCGGCCGCGCGGCGCCCGCACGCTGAGGGCAGCCTGCGCGCGATGCGCTGTCCGCATGCCATCCGTCTGACGTGCTTTGCCTAGGACGATGATCGCAGCAGCTGTCTTCAACCTGCCCGTGGTGTCCTCGGGCGTCTACACCGACGCGGCGGGCGTGCAGCACGCGGACTGCTACATGATCGGCGTGAACACCACCACGTGCGCTTTGGCGGTGCCCCACGACGAGGCCCACTATGTGGTGGTGCAAAGCATCCCGAGCCACCTGGACACGTACCAGGTGGAGCTGCTTGAGACCCAGCCCAACGTGTACTTCCTGGACGACCAGTTCAGCACCCCGGTGTTCAGCCTGGGCCTGCTGCTTCGCGTCAAGTTCAACGCCACCATCGGGCCTGTGGCCGTCGTCTACTGCTACAGGACGGGCTTCGTGCGCGTGGTCTACGACGCGGACGTCCTCCCCGCTGTCGCTGGCGCTGGCGACGTCATCAAGGGCGCAGGGCCGGCCTCGCAGGAGTACTTCGACTTGATGCAGGCTGCGGCGCTCACCCTCGCCGAGCCGGCGGCCGCGCTCGTCCCCATCGCTTCTGGCTCAGACCCCGCGTCCGCGGTGGTGGTCAACTGCAAGCGCCTGCGCGCCGCGGACCCGCTGCCTGAGCCTGAGCCTGGGCGCAAGCGCCCTGCGCTGCGCTCGCCCCGCACCCAGGCGAACGCCCCCGCCGCCACGGCTCCGGGCTTGCCTCCGCGCCCAGGCACCGGCCTGCGCGGGCGTGGACGCCCCAGCAACAAAGAGAAGGCTGCCTGGGCGGCTGCAGGCAAGGCTGCTCAACCGCCCTCCGCAGCCGCCGGGGGCACGCCGTTGCGCCCCGGCACCATCGAGAAGACAGCCTGTGCGGCAGAGGACAAAGCGGCGGCTGGCAGCCCGAGTGCGCCCGCCCCCGCACCGGCGGCTGCGGCTTTGCCTCCGCTCACCTCTGGCGACTCGATCAGTGATTCCAGCAGCAGCGACTCCGACGAGGACGTGCCCGCCCCTCTTCCTCCGGCGCCAGCCCCAGCCCCTCTTCCTCCGGCGCCAGCCCCCGCCCCTGCCCCTGCCGCGGCGGCCGCCCCTCTTCCTCCGGCGCGGGCCGAGCTTCCGCCGGGCCTTCTGAAGGCCATTGCAGCGCTGGCGAGCGCTTCCCAGGCGCTTGTGGCTGAGCTGTCGCCGGCGTGAAAAAACTGTAACCACGAAGTGTACGAACGCTTCACGTGTCCTCTGCGCCCTAAGAGAGCCATGGCGCGCGTGTGGATATGCTGCACCTTCGGGTGGCGCGGCCCCTTTGACACGGCGGAGCTGGCGCTTGCGGCGTACCAGAACGCGTGCGTTTCTGCTGCTGAGACGCCGCGCAAACTGCCAACGAAGCGACGGCTGTTTGACGATGCCGAGCCGGAGGCGCTGGAGGTCAGCAGCAGTGGGCGCGCGCTCAGGAAGCCCGCGCGTTTCGAGTGACGTGTGAGACAGCCCTCCGACTCACACGTGCGTCTCTCTCCCCCCGGCGCGACGTCCCACGGCCGGCCACGTCTGGGTGCTCCCTTCTGACGGCGCGGGCTCCGCGTGCGCTTCTGAGGCGACGCTCGACACACTCCCCGTGGCTGCGTCGACTGCTCCAAGCCGGTGCAGACGCACGCGCGCTCAGTCAATCACAATCACGTCGTGGCGCACGCCCTTGTAGCTCGGAAAGCGAGGCACGCCGGCGGCAGTCAGCTCAAAGTACAGGGGGGTCTCACTTTAAGAAGGCAGGACTTTAGGAGAGTGTCTAAACTTCTAAGGTGACAACTGAAGGCAAACAATATAAACGTCATCCAAAATTTCTACGTGAACGAGGAACTCCATGGGCCACGTCCCAAAAACCTTAGGCACCTTGCTCCACTAGTGGACCGGGAGACTTAGTTTCTCCACAACAAGGTTGCTCCACTGGGGGCACGTTGCCCACCGCCGCTGTGAAAGACGAGACCCGTGCCTGCTTCAACACCTCGCGGCGGGCGCGCGCCTTGTCCGCCGCCCCGGCGTCGCCGTCAAAGTTCTCCGCCTTGTTAAAGCCGACGCGCAGGTTGAAGCGCCACATGCCGGCAGCGTTGCGGTAGACGGTCATGTTCTTGAAGTCGCCCGGCGGCGTGGGCACACGCACGAAGCACAGCGGCCCAGGCGCGACGCGCATCTTGACAGTGCCGACGTGCTCCTGGTGTTCTTCCGGCGCCTTGCGCTTGGTGGAGCGTCCGCATGTGGGCCCTGACACCACGCCCTCCTCTGCGGCGCCTGGGCGCCGCGCCGCGCCTCAGCGCTGCCGCCCTGCCGCCACACCCGACCCGTCGCACCGACGGTCGCCTTCACCGCAGGCGCCTGGCGGCATGGAAGGCGTCAGAAGAAGTGTGCGCCCTCAACCCTGCAACACGTGCCTGCTGCGCCGCCCGGACGCTGCACGGCCCCCCCCCCAGCGCGTCCCAGCTGGCGGCCAGCAGGCCGAGGGGTACGCTCTGATCGCGCGCGCGGGCGGGTCAGGCGGTGTCCTGACCGCGTGGCCGGGCCGTGTGGATGCGCGCGTCAGCAGGCCGGGCAGCCTGGCACGCGCCATGACGAGGCGAGGTCCTCGCCTAGCGCGTAAGCGTGTGTGGGTGGCGTCGGACGACGTGTCAGGTGTCGGACTCAAGAACCAACGTCTAGGCCCACGCGGACCTCTCCTCCTTCGCCAGCGCGCCGCGATCGCGCCGGCGTCTCACCCGGTGCGGGCGGGGCCCGACGGCCCGTTCCCCTGGCTTGGCCTGAGGAGGCCTACTTGCCACTGCGGCTCCCCCGGCCGCTGTCGGCGCGTTTGGGCGCTGCGGCCGCGCTGGCACCGACAGTAGCGCGGCGCGGCCGCAGCCCAGCGGCCCGCTGGCTGCGCCCGGTCCTTGCAGAGGGAGGGCGCAAGGTGGCGCACTCACGCTCTAGCCCCGCGCAGTCGGCCGCCATGGCTGCCGCCGCCAAGGTGGTCTTTGGCGTGTGCGGGCTGTGCAAGTGCACGCCGGACCAGGCGAAGGACGACGTGGTGCGCCTGACCTGCTCGGTGAGCTCCTGTGGCGAGCGCGACTACTGCGGCGGATGCCTGCGTTACCTGTACACGGCCAGCCCGGGCGGCAAGGTGATCATGTCGGCAAGCGTGAACGGCAACCTTCACCTCAGCGCCCCCACGCTGGCTATGAAGCACTTCAAGATCGACAACTACCTCTGCCCCTGCAAAGCCGAGCAGCCCCATCCCCGCTGGCCAAGCGTCTTCACTGGCTGCTCTGGACGGGTGCAGCGGGAGATGTTCTGCAAGCTGAACACCAAGGCGGCGCCCGCGCCCAAAAAGCCGGTACTCAACCAGGGCAACGGGCGCTTCCAGCCTGGCCCGTTCCGGCGTGCGCCGGCGGCTCGCCCGCTGCCGCTGCCGCTGCCGCTGCCGCCGTCGAAGCCCACGCAGCTGGTGAGTGGTGACTGGGTGGAGCCCTCCCCCAGCTCCGCCTCCTCTACCGACGGCTCCAGCTGCGGTGAGGAGACGCCGTCCATGCTGCCTCTGCCCAATCCGTTCAAGCCGAACGCGTTCAGCCTGCCGCGCGACGACGCCCTGTACGAGCCCAGCTTTGCCACTGTGCCGCTGCCCCATCCCTTCCAGCCAGACACGCAGAGCCTGCTCGGCACGCTGCTCCACGACGACCTGTACCAGCCGCAGAGCATTCTGGCGCAGCTGGACGCAATGAAGCATGAGCGCGACGCGCTGGAGGCGAAGCTGGCTGAAGCGCTGGCCAGCGTGGTGGCTCGAGACGCCACCATTGCGCTCCTCAACGCGGACGTCGGAGCGGCGCAGAAGGATGCCGGGGGCGCGCAGGCGGACCTGTACGTGGCGCAGCTGGAGGCGAAGGCGCAGAAGTGCATCGTCGACCAGCTCAAGGCTGTGCTGGCGAATGGGATCAGCGCGCGCGTGTGATATATTAGTGTTTCCCAGTCTGTGCATGATGGCCCTCCTCTTTGAATATGCGCTTAGAAGCCTTGACGTACAGGGGGGTCTTACTTTTAAGAAGTTCCACCTATAAGAAGTGAGTGTGTGTCAGAAGCGTTAGTCATCTGCTATGTTTTAAGAAGTCAAGCGGGCCACGCACCCCTGGCTCGTAGTTTGTTGTAAGTCTTCCCGAAGGTTGACCTCAATCGGTACTACCGAACCGAAGACTGGCGGCATCAGCCGCCGAGCCTCATGCATTTCAGCGCGTAGGTGAAGGCAGCCTTTTCGTCGCGGTCCGCGACGTAGGCGCACCCAGCGCAAGTGAAGGTCTTCGACCCTCCCACATCATAGCACGTGCCGCAGTAGGGGCAGGCTTTGGTGGTGTACTCCTCTCCCGGAGTGTGGAGCTCGCGGCCGTCCACGCGGCAGCGGTGCTCAAGGTAGCTGCGAAACTTGTAGTGGCTCAAGGACAGCAGAGCCCGCGCGGCTTTGGCGTTGAGCTTGCGCCTCGGGTCACCCGGCTGCGGCGGCTTGCGAACCATCTTAGATGTCTCAAAAAGAGGTAGAACGATGGTGTCATAGCGGGCGGTGAGGTCGCGTGCCACGCGCGTGTGCGCATCGCGCACGAGATTCTTCACCTTGGCCTGCAGACGGTACTTCTGCTTGTTGGTCTCGGCGATGAAGCGCGCCTGGTCTGCAGGCGCGCGCGGAGGCAGCGCCTTCTGCTGGCAGATGATGGCGTCCGTCTGCAGCGCCAGGCTCATGATGCGCCCAGTGCCCCCCTCGCCTGCCACGTAGGAAGACACCTCGAGCCCCCTGTACTCCCAGGCTGCCGACCCGGACCTGCCGCGCGTGCCGGTGCGCCTCTTGGGGCCGCACCTGCACGCCGAGGGGCCGACGCGGGTCGAGTTCTTCGACCTGTCCGGCGAGCTGGGCGCGCCGTCGCCGTGCACCAGCCCCAACCTGCTGGCGGGCTTCGTTCGCATATGCGCCCACCAGAGCCAGGCGATGCGCGTGTGCGCAACCAGCTCCATGTTCTTCTGCCTGCGCGGGGCGGGCGAGACGTCGTGGGCCAACGAGGTGGTGACTTGGAAGCAGGGCGACCTGTTCGTCGTGCCCGGCACCGCCACGTTTTGGCACGACGCCATCGAGGACGCCGCCCTGTACTTTGTGACCGACGAGGCGCTGCTCAGCTACCTGGGCGTGCGGCCCTGCACCCACACGTTCGCTGCAACCTTGTTCCCCGCGGAGCTCCTGCGGGCGTCGGTGGAGGACATTGCGCGGGAAGGGCACACCCACAGGAACCGCCTCGACGTGCTGCTCGCGACGGAGCGCACCGAGGCCACCACCCGCACCCTCACCCGTACGCTCTGGTGCCTGCTGAACCTGCTGCCCGCGGGGCGGACCCAGCCGCCCCACCGGCACAACTCGGTGGCGCTCGACCTTGTCGTGTCCGCGCCGGCGAGCGGGTGCTACACCCTGCTGGGGCCGAGCCTGACGGCTGACGGGACCGTGGGAGACCCCGTGCGGGTGGACTGGGTGTCCGGGGCTGTGTTCACCACCCCGCCCGGCTGGTGGCACTCCCACCACAACGACTCGGGCCAGGACGCGTGGGTGCTGCCGGTGCAGGACGCCGGGTTGTTCACCCACCAGCGCGTCTTGGGACTTGATTTCGTGCCGTGTTCCGTCACACCCGGTTGTTGAGGTTGCCGGATTCCGAGCTGGCCAGGAGGCCGTTGAGCAGCAAGCCAGCGCAGATGGCTTTGGAGCTGATGCTCAGGGCCACGTAGGCGTACTCCGCCTGCACGGCGATTCGGCCGCGCCGGGCGGCGTCGCCCGAGGCGTAGTAGAGGCGGACCATCTCCACCGTCTGGTTGAAGCCGAAGGACGAGAAGAGCAGGAACTCGAGGACGTAGAACGAAACGACGTACTGGGGCACGTTGGTGGCGCGCATCGCCAGGCTGAAGCGGTCCAGGGCGTTGCCCCAGAGCGTGAGGTAGAGCGGCCACGTGGCAAGGTGCGGGAGGGCGAAGTAGAGGAAGGTGGCGCGCTTGAACACGCCCGCGTCCAGCAGCCGGATCACCTGCTGCGACCAGAGCTCCTGCACGAGGCCGCCGGCAATCATGATGGTCCACATCGACACAAAGACGGTGTCGATGACGTACACGCTGTTGACGCCCCCGAGGAGCTCGGAGGCGACGAAGAGGCAGGCGGCGCTGAAGCTGTACTCTATCCAGCGGATGGGCTGCACCTGGTGCTCGACCAGCTGGGAGATGTAGACGTCGAAGAAGGGCGGCAGGGCGGTGAGCAGCTGCATGGAGAAGCTGAGGAAGAAGAAGCCGGCGAGCAAGCCAGCCATGGAAATCTCCGTGCCGGTTGGCCAGAGGTGGCTCCGGAACGCGTTCCCTGCGACAGTAGAGGCGTCCCCCTGGGGCCACGTCACGTAGGGCCGGTACAGCACCACCCGCTGGTCCTTGTTCACCGCCAGCGTGGCGACGAAGCCCACCAGGTGCAGCGACGCCGTCACTATGATGAACGCGCGCAGGCCCTTGAACCGCGACACGAGGTCCTGGCGCTTGTGCTCCGAGAAGTAGGTCACCACGGCGCGGCCGGGGCGGCGGCTGGTGGGTGGGTCGTCGACCAGACTCGCCATTGTCGTTATAAACTCACAAAGACGAGCTCCATTAGTATTCTTCCGCTCATATCGCCATGGCCGCCTTCACGGGCATCCACCTCAGCCTGACGGTCTGCGACAAAGGCGCGGTGGTCCTGCGCGAACACCTGCTGCACCTCCGGGCTGCGGGCGGGTGGGTGCCCCTCACCGCGCTCGCGCGCCCGCGTGCCAGCCTCCCGCCGCCCGACCGCGCCTCCGCCTCGCTGTCGTTCTTCTCCGGGGGCGAGCTGCGCGGCACGGTCACCAGCTTTCAAGCGCGCGCCAGCGCGGCGGGCGCGCTGCAGCTGCTGCACACGCCGCCGGGGCGCGCGTCGCCGACGGTGGAGCTCACCCTGCACACGCCGCCCGGGTGCGTGCCGGGGCGGTACGAGGCGTTTGTGTACGGGAGGCTGGACGACGCGTTTGTGTACGACACCATCCTCTAGGCGAAGGATGTCCCACTCTCCGCGCGCCACGACGCCGGCGCCAGCCGTCTGCCCCGGCGCCCCCGCGCGCGCGCCCCCGCCGACGAACTGCATGGTGGACACGGCGGAGGCGCTCATGGCTGCCGGCGCGGACACCAACCTGGTGAGCTTCACCGTCTTCCCGGTGCACCCTTCCGCGCTGGCGAAGAGCTCCTCGCCGCGGTTTCCGACGCAGAGGGTGCACGTCGCGATGGCGGAGCCTGGGGCGCTGTTCGTCATCGACTCCCAGCTGCGCGTCTTCAAGCTGGAGGGCAGCACGGTGACGCACGCGTTCCCGAACCTGTGCAGCGCGCAGATGTGGTTCTACGACGAGTCGGCGGCGCGCTTCCTGGCGTCGGACCCCAAGAACGCCGCGCGCCTGGCGGCGCACCAGCCGCGCGCGCTGTTTGTGTAGCGCCCCTCCGGACCTTCGCAGTCGTCATCGATTCAAGCAAAAGGATTCACCATTTTTGCTCTGTCATCGTTGCTCATGTCCAACTCGTCATTCTTGTCGTCTTCAAACTGATATTTAGTAAAACACTCACGCGCCTGCTTCGGTGGACCTGTCTCCGAGAAGTGAAGGCGTGGTACAGGGGGGGCCCGAGACGACAACCGCCTCTGACACACACTCACTTCTTATAGGTGGAACTTCTTAAAAGTGGGACCCCCCTGTATATATATAGCAGCCCTTGTGCGTGTCATGGCGCCCGTGTCGCTGCGTGCGGCTGCCGCGCTGCTCGTGTGGGCCTCCTGCGCGGCGGCGAGCACCTTGCTCGAGGCCGCCGCCTGCCTGGCCTCGGAAGCGTGCACCAGCGCTGAGTACCTCGAGCCCAGCCTGTCGGCGCTGCGCCGTCCAGACAAGGCGCGCGCGGGCCGTGCGTCGCGAGCGCACACCTCACGCGTTTGGCCCCGCCGTACAGCCTGTGCTGGCGCACTTCGTCGGCGGTCAGGCGCGCACGTGGAGCACGCAGACGGTGTACGAGGCGTACGCCACAACGTCCTGGGCGCGATGCCTGGAGCGCGCCACGACGTCTTCCTCTGCCTGGGCAAGGAAGAGATCCAGAAGCGCCCTGCCGAGGCTTGGATGGCTTCCTTCGCGCCGAACAGCGTGGTGGGAGTCTACGTCGGCAGGGCGGAGAGCCAGACGGCCAAACTGCGCGAGTGCGGGCGCCAGGCGGCGGCGGTGGAGGCGGCGGCGGGACGGCAGTACAGCCACGTGTTCCGGGCGCGGCCGGACGTGCTGGTGCTCCGGCCCGTGCCGGCGGCGCTGGTTTCGACAGCCGTGGTGATGTACAAGTACGACATCGTCGCCGTCTGCCCCCGCGCCTCGGTCACCCCGGACTGGCCCTGCGACGTGCCCAACGACGCCCACGCGACCACAGTCAACGGCTTTCCGGCGGACCCAAACACGTTTGAGACCTTCCAGGTGTCCTTCGAGCGCATGGCCCGCAAGACGACCGACCTGGAGCGCCGCTTCGAGTGGGCCTGGTGGTTCGTGGGCGCGCTCAAGGACTACCTGCCCCAGGACCGCGTGGCGACGTCAAAGAAACTGGACGCCGGCATGGGCTTCGTCGCGTCTCTGTGCTTCGCCTACGACGCCCACCTCGTCGCCTGGCTCCCCACCGGCGTCTCCGCCGGCGTCAACTTTCACCCAGATTTTCAAACGCCCAGGTGCGACGCCGCCGCGCTGGAGGCGTCCCCCTTCTACGCCATGTACACGGCGCTGGTGGCGGGAGCCAACCCGAAGGATGCCCTGGACCGCATGCATGGCCTGGTGGGCAACTACGTTGGACACTACCATCAGAACGACGGCGGGACGCCCGACGGCCGCCACCCGTGGCTGGACGTCGCCTGCGGCTGCCGTCACCCGGTGTGCGGCCTGCTCAACACCTCCGGCCTGCCGCAAGACGTGGTGTCCTTCACGCACGAGCTGTGCAGCCGCACCTTTTCGGCGCCCATCACGGACCGGCGGTACGCCTACCACCCGCCCGCGCTGCTTCCGTTTTTTAGCGTGGAAGACCTCGAAATGTACCCTCGGCCGCCGCTGCCGCTGAAAAACGAGCGCGCCTTGTCGCAACGCGGCTCTCGAAAGGCACCGCTGACTGTGGCCCTGCTGCTGGTCGGGCATCCCAAGACGCAGAACGCAGTCATCTTGGAGTCGTATCGGGCGCGCCTGCTGGACCCCTACCGGGCGGCTGGCCACACCGTGGATGTGTATCTCTGCCAAATGCTCGACTTGACCGACCGCGCCTCCCAGCTCGTGTTGGACCGCCTGGCGCCGTTCACAGTCTACGACATCCGCGCGCCGGGACAGGCGATGCGGCAGGAAGAGTGCTACAAGCGGGTGTTGGCAACGACTGGTGAGACGTCGCCGTATGACTGGTACGTGCGCTCGCGCCCCGACCTGGTGCTATGGGACGACGCCCCGGCGCTGGAGACGCTGGACACGGGGGCCATTCACGCGCGCCTGCTGGGGGCGTCGAACGTGAAGGGCGTCTTCCAGGGCACATTTTCGTATGACTGGGACCGCCCCGACTGCGCGGCGAATATCTGCATGCCTGGCCCGTGCGCGACCAGCTGCGCAGTCTACGACGACCAGCTGGGGTGGGTGCCCTCCGGTATGGCGGAGGCGTACTTCCTGTCGGACTCCGACAACGAGTTCGGCACGACAACTGGCACGGGGCAGCAACGCATCGCAGACTTTTATCAAAGCAAAGGCAGGGCTCTGCCCCAGCCGGTGGTCCCCGAGTGCGAGTGGACCCTCAACGGGTTTCGCGAAGGCTTTACGAACCGGAAGACACTCAAGCTGGGCGGGAGGTTCAAGCACCTCACCCTCGAATCGCGCCTCTTCATGTACAAAGGAGGTAAAGAGGTGCCGGACCGGGCGCTCACCCACGTGCCCAAGGACTGTTGAAGTTTCCGCCACCTGCTTACTTGCTTGCGCCTGCTATGTTTTCAAAGCAGCGGCATGGCTTTCCGCGCGCACCTCGCCGACTGCTGCGCCAAGCCGGGCGGGTGCCCCCGTTGCTGCATGGTCACCGCCTGCCCCTGCGTGGCCATGGGGCTCCTGACGCAGCACGTGCCGCGCAGCGCCAACACCGCGCCGTGCGCCGGCAACTGCTGCGGGACGTGCTGCCTCAGCTTCCTCCTGTCCGGCGGTTCCATGGGCGGCTTCGTCGTGGCCCCGCTCTTCGGCTACCCCCTGCGCCGGGCGGCAGCGCCAGCTTCCTACGCGTGGAACCCATGCAAGGAGTTCTGCACGGTAATGTGCTGCAGCTGCTGCGCCCTGGCTCAGGAGCTGAACGAGGTGGACCGGCGGGAGCATCATCATCGGTCGCGGGAAATTGGCACGCGGCTGCTCGCGCCGCCGGACATCAGGATATGATACTTTTTTTTTCGTTTTACACACCATCAGTTGAGTACATTCCGACGTGCGCGGTGGCTGGGCATCCCGTCACCGCGAGGGTGGTGTGCATGGTGCCACCGTGGCAACGGATGTTGAACACCTCTTGTCGAACGGATGTGTTGTACACCGGGCCGTCTTCACACCCCATAGCAGACCACAGCGCCGTCAGTGGCTCCGTGAAGACCGTGGCGTTGTAGCACGAGTCGTCGTGCATTTTGAACTCCAGGTTCAGCGCGGAACAAGCAACCGCAAGGACGCCTCCCCAGATTGCGCGTCGAAGCATGCCGTCCTGCCGGGTCTCCGCTGACAATACAAATATGAAGCGTCTCCTCTTTCACACCTCTGGAATCACTTGCGTCTGATGCATCCGGCCTGATTGGAAGTGACAACAGCAAGATTGAGAGTCTCTTCAGAAATTGTTTCTTGCACGGCGAGTGATCCACCCCGCTTTTTCACGTGGCCGAATTTTCCCGTGGCACGTCCCGGGCGACTTGCCGAACGTGCGTAGCGTCAAGCTCTGCCGCCAACCTGGCCCAGATCTCCGACCAGAACTGCGGCAGATAGCAAAAGTGGGTACAGTCGCATTTGGGTGCGCGGCAGCTGTGAGCTCGAGCAGACTCCTTCGGTAACGTCCCACTGGCCTCCGCCTGAAAGTCGCAAAATGACTCCTCGTGCAGGTCATGCCGTGGCAGCGTGAGGTCGTACAGTCTTAGGATCCGCACAGAGCTGTGCTTTGCCGCCGCGGTGGCTGCAATATTGTTGAAAATCACCACGTCATTCTTCGCTGCGGTCTCGTTACTCATCGGGGCACAGCTGCAGGTGGAGCCCAGCTGCAGGTGCGCCTGGTCAATTGACCTAAACGACCCTGTGCCAGCGAAATGCTGCGCCGTTGTTTCACGAAACACGGCGGCCTTGCCGCGCCGCGCGCCAAAGACACCAAGCAGGTGCATCAGCGTCTCCATGTCAGTCGCGTACTCAAATTTGTTGTTGTAGTGTAATGCGTAGTTGACAACCACCGCATCAGTCATGGCGAGCCAGCCCTGTGCATCAACTCGCTTGAACTTGTGCCACCCCTTGAACCCGAGGAGCGTGCCCGTCTCAGGCACCACCCAGGGCATCAGCGGCGGGTCTGGAAACCAGGTGCAGGCGTCCACCCCCGCTTCGCTGCGCGGCTCGCCTTTGCAGGGGTAGCCGGCGCCGAAGCCGTGTTTGATGGCAGCCTGGTACGCAAGCACTCGCGCTGCAGTGTCGGGATTGATGCCCAGCGCCGCCATCTTCTCAACCGAAGTGCCGTCACGCACCTCCACCAGATGCAGACCCCGCCGCACGACGTCGCAGCGCGCAGCATCAAACGTCTGCCCCATGATGCTGTCTCCCACAAACAGCAACGACTTGTTGGCCAGCGGGCCCCGCACAATATCAGCCATGGTGGCCGCGGTTGATCGGGTGGGAATCAGCGGGTCTATAGCCGGGAAGTCGGCGTCCTCAACCATGGCAGCGCAACGTTCCATTGTCATGTAGTGGAAGTGGACGCACGGTGTGGCGCGCCAGCACTGCACTTGAGGCTTCTTCTCTCCACTGTCAAGCTCTGCAGCCGTTGCCTCTGTCCAGACGCCGTCTTTGCACACAGGCTCGCCAGATGGTGTGCGGCCGCTGGTCACGCCTGCTGCGCTTGTGGAGGAAACCAACGCAAGCAGCGCAAGGACAAGGAGCAGCATGCAAACAGAGAGCACCCTGACGTGAGGAGGGAAACGAAGACGCGTGACCAGGCTGGCGAGAGGGGCGGGCTCCACAGGGTGTCCTCCAAAACAATGGATATATTCCTTCGGGTTTGCCTTGGAAATCGGGCCTCGGTTCCCCAGACTTTTCCCTGGGAACTTGCCGGTACGGTTCGCGAGCGGTTCGCCAAACCGAGGGGAGGCTGGGGCCGGTCGGGGGTCCGGATGGCGGGTGGCCAATTCCTCGGTTTTTCCCTGGGAACACGCCGACTTTTCCCAGACTTTTCCCTGGGAACTTGCCGAAAGCGCCAGATTTGTGTACAGGGGGGTCCCACTACAGGGGGGGCCCACTTTTAAGAAGGCAGGACTTTAGGAGAGTGTCTAAACTTC
>JBBART010000027.1:0-65694 GCA_040399685.1 Acetobacteraceae bacterium | reverse complement strand
GCTATCCGTCGTCAGTGCGTTCATCTGGACATGCTGAATGTCAACGCGCTCTAGGTTTGTTTCACTATTTTCGTTCCGCATGAGAAGTGCCTCTGGTATCAAATCGTTCTGGTTTCGATAGCGGAAAGCAGACACGACGGATGACGCGAGAGGCATTGGAGAGTGGGGCTTTGCTGCCCGTGCTGAAAAGCGCGAGCCATGAGGCGCTTGCACATATCGTCACCGCCCTGAACAAGGGATGGGACGTGTTCATCACCTGGGATGCCCGCTACAGGGCGATCCGCCACGACCTCACGGCCAATCCTGCCTTGATCGCCGAGTATATCTGCCGCGCCGGTGGCCACGGCCTGGGCAATCTGCATCGTGGCTACGAAGCGGTTGTGCGTGATGTCAGCCGGGCCGTGGGTGCAAAAACGCCGCAGGGCGATCACGATGTGGTGGCGCATGAGGCGGCGCTGCTGCGCGTGCTGATTGAAAAAATGCTGACAAAACTAAGTCCGTCGGCGCGGGCGGATGTCGAAATCGAGGTCAGGCAAAACGCGGGCAACGACATCGGCACCATTCTGGCCGGCGATGCGCAGATGGCGTTGTGGCTGCCGATGGTCTTCGCCACGCTCGCTGACAGGGGCAGCCTGCGCGGCGCAATGGGTCACAGCGTGGCGGTCGGCCTCGGGTTTGGCCCCACCTACCGTGCGACCATTCCTGCGGTTATCTGTGTGGCTCTGCTGCGGCAGCGATTGCTGTGGAGCAAAGCATGATCAAGACTTTCTTTTTCTGAAGAAAAAGAAACAAAAAGACGTCCATCCATTGGAGGCATATCCCGGCATCTGCCGCGACACGCCTCCAAATGAATGACATTTTTTGGTTCTTTTTTCTAAAAAAGAACCCTTCCTTCCCTTACGCCGCGCGCGCGAGGGCGATGGCTTTCCACAGCACTTCCGGCGTGGCCGGCATGTCCACATGCGTCACGCCAACCGGCGTCAGCGCATCCACGATGGCGTTGATGACGGCTGGCGGGCTGCCGACAGCGCCGGCTTCGCCTGCACCCTTCACGCCCAGCGGGTTGGACAGGCACGGCACTTCCACGAAATCGACCTCGATATCGGGAAGGTCGGCGGCGCGGGGGAGGGCGTAGTCCATGAACGAGCCAGACAGAAGCTGGCCGCTTTCGTGGTCATAGCTGGTGTTTTCGAACACCGCCTGGCCGAGGCCCTGGGCGACGCCGCCATGCACCTGGCCGCGCACGATCATCGGGTTCACGGCTTTGCCCACGTCGTCCATCACGATGTAGCGCTTCACTTCCAGCATGCCGGTGTCGGGATCGACTTCGATCTCGGCGATGTGGCAGCCATTGGGGAAGGTGTGGCTCTTGATTTCGGCCACTTCGGCCGCATCCAGCGTCACCACGTCTTCGCCCTTGTTCGCCCGGGCGCGCTGGCCGGTGGCGAGGGTGACGATGTCGATGTTGCGGTCGGTGCCGATGATGGAGAACTTGCCTTCCTCGAACACGATGTCCGCAGGCGCTGCTTCCAGAACCTCGGACGCCGCCTGACGGCCCTTCTCGATCACCGAGCTGGCGGTGAGCAGGATGGCCTGGCCTTCGGAATACAGGCTGCGCGCGCCGCCGGTGCCGCCCCCGGTGGGGATGGTGTCGGTGTCGCCCTGATGGATGCGCACCTTTTCGCCGGCCACGCCAAGCTGGTCGACGGTGAGCTGGACATAGGCCGTCTCATGGCCCTGGCCGGTGGACTGGGTGCCGACGAACACATCGACAAAGCCGTCCTCGGCGAAGCGGATCTCGGCGCGTTCGGTCGGCGCGCCGCCGGTGGCTTCGAGGTAGTAGGCGAGGCCGATGCCGCGCTTCATGCCGCGCTTCTCGCTCTCGGCGCGACGTGCTTCGAAGCCGGCCCAGTCGCTTTTCTCCAACGCGGCGTCCAGCACGATGCGGAAATCGCCCGAGTCGTAGAGCTTGCCGACCGGGGTGGTGTGCGGCATCTGGTCGGGCGTGACCATGTTGCGGCGACGCAGATCGACGCGGTCGATCTTCATCTCGTGGGCAGCGGCGTCGATCAGGCGTTCGACGAGATAGTTGCTCTCCGGCCGGCCGGCGCCGCGATAGGCGTCCACCGGGACGGTGTTGGTGAACACGCCGATGACGTTGGCGTAAACGGCCTTGAAGCCGTAGACGCTGGCGAGCACGCCGGTGCCGGCTCCGGTGGGGATGTAAGGCGCGAAGGTGGATAGATACGCGCCCATGTTGGCCACGTTGCGGCTGCGCAGGGCGAGGAACTTGCCGTCGGCGTCGAGCGCGATTTCACCCATGGTGATGTTGTCGCGACCATGCGTGTCCGACAGGAACGCCTCGGACCGCTCGGACGCCCACTTCACCGGCTTGCCCAGCTTGCGGGCGGCATAGCAGGTCAGCACGTGCTCGGCGTAGACGAACAGCTTCATGCCGAAGCCGCCGCCGACGTCTGGCGTGATGACGCGGAAGCTCGGCTCGCCGGTCTTGAACACGGTGGTGCCCAGGATGCGCTTCAGCAGCCAGCCGCCCTGGGTGTTGGTGCGCAGCGTGAACCGCCCGCCTTCAAACACCGCCAACGCGGCGCGCGCCTCGATCGAGGAGACCACGATGCGGTTGTTGACCACGGTCAGGCGCGTGACATGAGCGGCGGAGGCGAACAGTTCCTCGGTCAGGTCCTTCTGGCCGATATCCCAGTCGAACACCTTGTTGCCCGGCACCTGCGGCCAGACCTGCACGGCGTCGGCATCCAGGGCGGCGCCGAGATCGGTGATCGAGGGCAGCATGTCGTATTCCACCGCGATGGCCTCGGCGGCGTCACGGGCGGCTTCGATGGTGTCGGCCACGATGAAGGCCACCGGGTCGCCGGCATGGCGCACGGAGCCGCGGGCCAGCACCGGGTGGCCGGGGTTGTGGATGTCGCTGCCGTCCTTGTTCTTGATCAGCGCCTGGCAAGGCAGTTCGCCGATCTCGTCGGCATCCAGGTCAGCACTGGTGTAGATCGCCGCCACGCCCGGCATGGCGCGGGCGTCGGTCGTGTCGATGGACACGATCTTCGCGGCCGCATGCGGGCTGCGCAGCACGATGCCGTGCAGGGCGCCCGGCAGCGTCATGTCGTCGGTGTAGGAGCCGTCTCCCTTGAGCAGGCGGGGGTCTTCCACGCGTCGTACAGACTGGGCAATGCCGAACTTCGTCATGGTGTCTCTCTCCGGAGGCTGAATTAGATTCTAAGTTACGACGTTTCGGCGCGCTGCCAAGGCAGGTTCAGTGATGGGCAGCCGCTTGTTTGAACCCAAGCTTGCGTTTTGCCCACTCGCGCGCGGTTTGGAATGTCACATACAGCATTGGAATGAGGAAGATTCCGAAGGCGCTGGCGAAGATCATGCCCGCAAAGACCGGGGTTCCAACCGAGCGCCGCGACAGCATGGCAGCGCCTGTGGCGTTCACCAACGGCAACAGGCCGAGGATGAAGGCGATGGAGGTCATCATCACCGCACGGAACCGGGTTTTGGCGCCCAGGGCCGCGGCCTCTCGGATGCCCAGCCCGGCCTCGCGCTGTTCCTTGGCGAATTCCACGATCAGAATGCCGTTCTTGGCGGCGAGTGCGATGAGCACCACCAGCCCCACCTGGGCGTAGATGTTCAGCGGGCTGGCCGCGACCGTGAGGCCCACGAAGGCCCCGAGCACACCCACGACCACCGACAGCAGCACCGGCACCGGAATCACCCAGCTTTCATAAAGTGCCACCAGGAACAGATAGGCGAACAGCACCGCCAGCCCCAGAATGGGCCCGGTCTGCCCGCCGGCCTTGATCTCCTGATAGGCGGTGCCGGTCCATTCGAAATCATATCCGGCCGGCAGCGTGCGCTTGGAGATCTCGGTCATCGCCGCCAGGGCCGCGCCCGAGGACGCGCCTGCGCCCGGCGAGCCGTTGATGGTGATGGAGCGGGAGTTGTTGTAGCGGCTGATGGTCTGCGGCCCCAGCACGATGCGGGCATCGGCAATGGAGCGCAGCGGCACCATGGTGCCCTGCTTGTTGCGGATGAAGATGCGCCAGATGTCGGAAATCTCGGTCCGGTCTATCGCCTCGCCCTGGATGTTGACCTGCCAGGTGCGACCGAACAGGTTGAAATCGTTGACGTAGATGCCGCCCAGCGTGGCTTGCAATGCCTGGAACACGTCCGTGACCGAAAGCCCGACGGCTTGCGCCTTGTCGCGGTCGATATCGAGGAACAGCGACGGTGTGGTGGCCGAGAAGGTTGAGAACACGCGGGCCAGGCGCGGATCGCTGTTCGCGGGGCCCAGCAGCCCGCCCATCACGCCGCCCATTTCCACCGGCTCGCGGCCTTCGAGGTTCTGCAACTGGTATTCGAAGCCCGAGCCGTTGCCGAGGCCGATGATCGGCGGAAGATTGGCCGGGAACACTGCCGCCTCGCGGATCTGGCTGACGGCGCCGAACACGCGCCCGATGACCGCCTGCGCCCGATCCGTCACGGCAGGGCGTTCGGCGAACGGCTTCAGGCGGGCGACAAGGAAGAACGCGTTGCTCTGGGCACCGCCATCGAGCAGCGAGAAGCCGACGATGGACAGCGTGTTGCTGATCTGCGGAATGCCGGCGAGGATCGTCTCCACCTTCTTCGCCACTTCACGCGACCGATTGACCGACGCGCCATCCGGCAACTGGCCGAAGATGAAGAACGCGCCCTGGTCCTCATCCGGCAGGAACCCTTGCGGGGTGCGCAGCGACAGGCCGTAGGTTCCGGCGGCGGCCACGCCGATCAGCACCACGCCCAGCACCGCCACGCGCAACAGACGTGTGACGATGGCGGCATAGCCGTCGCGCACCTTGTCGATCCCGCGGGAGACATAGCCCATCACGCCGCGCTTCTCGCCGGAATGGCGCAGCAGCACGCCGCACAGGGCCGGCGACAAGGTGAGGGCGTTGATGGCCGAGATCACCATGGCCACGCTGATGGTGACGGCGAACTGGCGGAACAGCGTGCCGGAAATGCCGGGAATGAAGCCGATGGGCACGAACACGGACAGGAGGACCAGCGTGATGGCCAAAATCGGCCCGGTGATCTGCGCCATGGCCTTCTTGGTGGCCTGTTGTGGCGTGAGGTCCGGCTCTTCCTCCAGCACGCGCTCCACGTTCTCCACCACCACGATGGCGTCATCCACCACGATGCCGATCGCCAGCACGAGCGCCAGCAGGGAGACGGTGTTGGCGGAATAGCCGAGTGCGAGCAGCACCGCGAAGGTGCCGATCAACGACACCGGCACCGCGATCAGTGGGATGAACGTGGCGCGCACGTTGCCCAGGAACAGGAACACCACCAGCACCACCAGCACGAACGCCTCAACCAGCGTTTTGATGACTTCGCTGATCGTGTCGGTGACGAAGACGGTGCTGTCGTAGAAGACGATCTTCTTCATGCCGTCGGGGAAGCGCTCGGCCTGACGGTCCAGGGCCGCGTTCACCCGTGCGGCGGTGGTCACGGCATTGGCGCCCGGCGCCAGATAGATGGCCACCGTCACCGCCGGATTGCCGTTCAGACGGCTTTCCTGGTCCCGCGTTGCCGCCCCAAGTTCTACCCGCGCCACGTCGCGCACCCGCAATGTGGAGCCGTCCGGATTGGCGCGCACCACGATGTTGCCGAATTCCTCGGGCGTGACGAGCCGGCCCTTGGTTTGCAGGTTGATCTGGAACGAGGTGTCGCCCGCCGTCGGCTGCGCCCCCAGCCGGCCCACGGGGGCCTGGATGTTCTGGCTCTGGATGGCGGTGATGATGTCAGACGGCGCCAGACCGAGGCTGATCAGCCGGTCGGTCTGGAACCAGATCCGCATCGAGTAGTCGAGTGCGCCGAACAAGGCCGCCTGGCCGACGCCCGGCACCCGGCTGATCGCGTCCAGCACGTTGATGGTGACGTAGTTGGACAGAAACAGCGGCGTCTGCTTGCCGCCTTCGGAATAGAATTGCAGGAATTCCAGAATGGCGGAGCTGCGCTTCTGCACCGTCACGCCGCTACGCTGCACCTCGGCTGGCAGCTTGGACAGCACCGACTGCACGCGGTTGTTGACGTTGACGGTGTTGATGTCCGGATTGGTGCCCTGCTCGAAGCTGACCGACAGCGAGTAGCTGCCGTCATTGGCCGAGTTGGACTTCATGTAGATCATCTTGTCGACGCCGTTGACCTGCGCCTCCAGCGGCTGGCCCACGGTGGCTTCCACCACGGCGGCCGAGGCGCCGGGGTAGCGCGCCGTCACCTGCACGGTGGGGGGCACGATGTCCGGGAACTGGCTGACCGGGATCTGCGTCAGCGCGATGGCGCCGGCCAGGGTGGTGACGATGGCAATGACAATGGCCAGCCGGGGCCGGTCGACGAACACATCCGAGAACATGGGTTCAGCCTTTCGCCGGTGCGGCGGGGGCGGGGGCTTGCGGCGGCACGACCGGGCCTGGGCTGGCGGGGGCGGCATTCACCACGGCGCCGGGGCGCACGCGCTGCAGGCCCTCGGTGATCACGATGTCACCCTCGGTCAGGCCTTGCAGGACGATGGCGGTGTCCGGCGTGGACTGGCCGAGCGTGATGCGGCGGATCTGCGCCTTTTTCTCGTCGTCCACCACATAAACGAAATTGCCCTGCTGGTCGGACAGCACGGCCGCACGCGGCACGCTCAACGCCTGGATCGGCTGCACGCCCTCCAGCGACACGGTGACGAACGAGCCGTCCACCAGCGCCCGGTTGCCCGGCTCGTCGGGTTGCGAATCCGTCCGCCTTGGGTTGGGAATGACGGCACGGAGGTTGACGGTGTCGGTGCTGGCGGCCACCGACGGGTCGACGTAGTCGAGCTTGCCGACCTGATTGTATTTGCTGCCGTCCGGCAGGGTGATCCGCACCAGCTGGCCGCTGAACCCGCCTTTGTCGGCGTAGCGCTGGCGCAGATCGAGCGCCGCGCGCAGCGAGACGGGGAAGATGACATACATCGGGTCCTGGCTGACCACGGTGGTGAGTGCGCCGCTGTTCGGCCCCACCACGTTGCCGACGGAGACGGTGGAGCGGGCGATCTTGCCGGCCACCGGGGCGCGGATCTCGGTGTAGTCGAGGTTGATCTGCGAGGCTTTCAACTGCGCCTGGGCGGCAAGCAGCAGGGCGGCCTGGCTGGCCTGGGTGGCCTCCCGGTCATCGACGGTGGAGCGCTGGCCGGCCGGGGTGTTCAGCAAGGACTGCGCCCGGCCGAGATTGATGTTGGCGTTGCGCAGCAGGGCCGCGTTCTGCTGCACGGCGGCCTGTTTGGCCAGCAGATCGGCCTCGAACGGCGCGCGTTCCAGGCGATAGAGCAATGCGCCTTTGTCCACCTCGCCGCCTTCGTTGAAATCGCGCTCGGCGATGAAGGCGGTCACGCGGGCGACGATGTCCACCTTGTCCACGGCCTGCACCCTGCCGACGAAGGTGCTGGTTTCAACCACCGGCCGCTGGGCGGCACGCACCACGCCGACTGCCGGTGGGCCGCCAGGTCCGCCTTGCGCCATGGCGGGTTCGGAAGCGACGGAGGCGGCCAGCACCAAGGTGGCGAGCGGAAGGCGAAAGCGCATCGTGAAGACCTCAGGAAATAGGGGCAGTCGGTGTTGGGCGGAATGTTGCATAGCACCATTCCGATACGGTTGCTGCAATGAACCGCCAGCCACCGGCGGTCGGGAAGTTGCGGGAGGGACGCGATCTTGTCACCCTGGGTGAAAGGGCGGTCCAGCCCGCAGGGAGAAAATCATGCGTGAGATGGTGACGGTTTGCGAAGTCGGCCCCCGTGACGGCCTGCAGATGGCGAAGTCGCACATGCCCACCGCCATCAAGATCCGCTGGATTGATGCCCTGGCGGAAGCCGGTCTGCCGGAAATCGAGGTTGGCAGCTTCGTGTCCCCCAGGCTGATCCCGCAAATGGCCGACACGGGCGAGATTGTCCGCCATGCCGTGACGCTGCCGAATGTGCTCATCGTGGCGCTTGCGCCGAACTTGCGCGGGGCGCAGGCAGCTTATGAGGCGGGCGCGCACCGGATTACAATTCCCGTTTCGGTGAGCGAGGGGCACAGCCAGGCCAACCTGAACCGCACGCCGGCCGAACAGGTGGCCGAGGTTGCCGCCATCGTGGCCTGGGTGCGTGCGCAGGCGCGGCCGATGGAAGTGGAGGGCGCCTGTTCCACCGCGTTCGGCTGTTCGTTCGACGGCGTGGTGCCGACATCCACCGTGGTGCGGGTGGCGAGCGGCCTGGCGCAGGCGGGCGTGGACATGGTGGCCCTGGCGGACACGGTGGGATATGCCCACCCCACGCAGATCCGCGACGTTGTGCGCGCGGTGCGCCATGAAATCGGCGCCAAGCTGGAAGGCCTGCACCTGCACGACACGCTGGGCCTTGGCATCGCCAACGCGCTCGCCGGATTGAATGAAGGCGTGCGGAATTTCGACGCCGCGCTGGCCGGTCTCGGCGGCTGCCCGTTCGCGCCCGGTGCGTCGGGCAACATCGTCACCGAGGATCTGGTGTTCATGCTGGACAGCATGGGGTTCGAGACCGGCATCGATCTGCCCAGGCTGCTCGCCTGCCGCGCCATTCTGGCGGAGGGCCTGCCCCATGAGCGGCTGCGCGGCCAGGTGGCGGCGGCGGGCCTGCCCAAGACGTTCCGGGCGGTTTGACCATGCCAACGCTCATGCTGCGCGGCGTGAAGGTCGTGGAATTCGTTCATATGGTGATGGGGCCGACCGCAGGGCTGGTGCTGGCCGATCTGGGGGCGGATGTCATCAAGGTGGAGCCGGCGCCGGATGGCGACAACACCCGCAGGCTGGGCGGGTCCGGCGCCGGGTTCTTCGCGATGATGAACCGCAACAAGCGCAGCGTGGCGGTTGATCTGAAATCGGCGGACGGCAAGGCGTTTGTGCTGCGGCTGCTGGCGGATGCCGATGTGCTGGTGGAGAATTTCCGCCCCGGTGCGATGGACAAGCTCGGCCTGGGGCCGGAGGACATCGCCAGGATCAACCCGCGATTGGTTTATTGTTCGTGCAAGGGCTTCCTGCCCGGCCCGTATGATCACCGGGTGGCGCTGGACGAGGTGGTGCAGATGATGGGCGGTCTGGCCTATATGACGGGCCTGCCCGGCAAGCCGATGCGGGCGGGCAGTTCCGTCAATGACATCATGGGCGGCATGTTCGCCGCCATCGGCATTTTGGCGGCGCTGAACGAGCGGCACGCCACCGGGCGCGGTCGGCATATCCAGTCAGGGCTGTTCGAGAACAACGTGCTGCTGATGGCCCAGCACATGGCGCAGTTCGCCGTCACGGGCCGCGAGGCGCCGCCGATGAGTGAGCGGATGGTGGCGTGGCCGGTCTATGACATTTTCGACGTGTCGGACGGGCAGGTGTTCGTCGGCGTGGTGACGGACACGCAATGGCGGGTGTTCTGCGAGGCGTTTGGGCTGCCGGAATTGCTATCCCATCCCGATCTCGGCACCCAGGAGTTACGCCGTGCGGCGCGTGGCTGGGTGATTCCGCTGATCGCCGAGCGACTGGCGGGCTTAACCCGTGACGCGTTGATGCAGCGTTGCGAGGCATTGGGCCTGCCGTTCGCGCCGATCGCCCGGCCGGTGGAATTGTTCGACGACCCGCATCTGAACGCCAATGGCGGACTTCTGCCCGTCACGCTGGACAACGGCGTGGTGGCGAAGCTTCCGAACATTCCGCTGGCGATTGACGGCCAACGCCCGCCGTTGCGGCGCGACTTGCCGCGTGTGGGACAGCACGGGGCGGAGATTGCCCGCGAACTCGGCCTCACAGAGCCGCAGATCGCGGCCATGCAGGCGGCCGGTGCGTTGATCTGACACAAAAAAGTCCGGGGCGGCGAACCGCCCCGGACCGTTGTATCGCAAAGACGTGGCTTACTTCGGCTGCAGAACGTGGTCCACAACGTGGATCACGCCGTTGGACTGCACCACATCGGCGATGGTGACATGGCTCATGCCGCCCTTTGCGTCGGTGAGTGTGACAACCGAGCCAGCCAGCGTGGCGGTGAGGGTTTCGCCCTGGACCGTCTTCACAACGGCCTTGCCCTTGCCGTCATTGATCAACTTCACCAGGTCGGCAGCGAGGATCTTGCCGGGCACGACGTGGTAGGTGAGGATCTTGGCCAGCGTTGGCTTGTTCTCAGGCTTCAGCAGCGTGTCGACGGTGCCGGCGGGGAGGGCTGCGAAGGCCTCGTTGGTCGGCGCGAACACGGTGAATGGGCCCTTGCCCTTCAAGGTTTCCACCAGGCCGGCGGCCTTGATGGCGGCCACCAGGGTGGTGTGGTCCTTCGAATTCACGGCGTTATCGATGATGTCCTTGGTCGGATACATGGCAGCACCGCCAACCATTGGCTGGGCCATGGCGGGGATTGCTGCAAAGCCGAGGCCGAATGCGAGAGCTGCGGCGCGAAAGTTCATGCGCATAATGCGTATTCCTCTTTGTTCTTGATGACAAGATACAGTCATGCGGCCCAATGCAGGACCGCATGGAGGATATAAGTTTTCTTGACGATGTTAGATCCTTTCCGAACTCAACATTTATGTATTGTAATAATACACGGTCAGGCCGGATCGTATTTGCGGCAGAAATCCTCTGCGCTCATATGACGGAAATCCGCCATGCCCTGGCCCAGCGCTGCGTGCGGCCAATCCCACCAGGCGATGCGTTCGAGGGCTGCGATAATCTCGGGCGTGAAGCGATAGCGCAGGATCTTGCCCGGCGTGCCCACCACGATGGCAAACGGCGGCACGTCCTTCGTCACCACGGCCCCTGCGCCGATGGCGGCGCCGTTGCCGATCTTGACGCCGGGTAGAACAACGGCGCCGTGGCCGATCCAGACATCGTTGCCCATCACGCAGCGAAAGCTGCGCCGCCAGTCGAAGAAGGCGGCGTCGTCCGCGCCCAGCCCGTAGCTGCTGGACCGATAGGTGAAATGGCTGAGCGCCACCCGCTCCAGCGGATGATTGCCGGGGTTGATGCGGGTGTGGGCGGCAATGGAGCAGAACTTGCCGACGGTGGTGTAGATGATGTCGCTGTCGTTCACGACATAGGCGTAATCACCGAAGCTGCTCTCGGCGACCTTGGTGCGGGCGCCCACCTCGCAGAAGCGGCCGAAGGTGCTGGCGCGCACCGAGGCGGTGCGGTGGATCGAGGGTTCGTCGCCCAGATCTTTGATGGAAGTCGGGTCGTTGGCCATAAGGGTATCCATTCACTCTTGCCTGCCCAGCATCGCCGAGATGGCGCGTGGCTTCCAGTGCGGCCGGACTTGGCCTAGACGTGATGGATGACCAAAATGATCGCCTTCCAGGGCACGCCCGGCGCCTATTCCGACCTCGCCTGCCGCAATGCCTATCCCGGCTGGCAGACTTTGCCGTGTTACAGTTTTGCGGACGCAATCGAGGCGGTGCATGCCGGTCGCGCCGATCTGGCGATGCTGGCGTGTGAGAACAGCCTTGCGGGCCGGGTGCCGGATGTGCACGCGCTGCTGCCGGAATCGGGCCTGCACGTGATTGGCGAGCATTTTCAGCGCGTTGAGCACTGCCTGCTGGCCCCCAAGGGCGCCACGCTGGCGGGCATCAAGCGCATCCATTCGCATCCGGTGGCGTTGCAGCAGATCCGCAAGATTTTGAAGGAACTGGACGTGCAGGCGGTAGTGGAAGCCGATACCGCAGGCTCTGCCGAACTCGTGGCGCAGTGGAACAATCCTGAGGAGGCGGCGGTGGCGTCGGCGCTGGCCGGTGAATTGTTCGGGCTGGAGATCCTGCGCTCCAACGTGGAGGACGCCGCCCACAACACCACGCGGTTCTATGTGATGGCCAAATCCGCCATTGTGCCGGCAGCGACCACGCCGGGGTTGATGACCACGTTCGTCTTTCGGGTGCGCAACGTGCCGGCAGCACTTTATAAGGCGCTGGGCGGGTTTGCCACCAACGGCGTGAACATGACCAAGCTGGAAAGCTACATGATCGACGGCGCCTTCACCGCCACCCAGTTCCTGTGCGAGGTGGAAGGCCACCCCGAACAGCCGCATGTGCGCCGGGCGTTGGACGAGCTGGGGTTCTTCTCACGCGAGACGCGGATCATGGGCGTGTATCCGATGGCGGCGGTGCGCGGCGTTTCTGCATCGGCGGACTGATAACCGGGCTTGCGGTGGTTGCGTGTGCGTGCGGAGATAACCGTATGCATATCATAATCATCGGCGCCGGCATCGTGGGTCTCACGAGCGCGTGGCAATTGTCCCAGGATGGCCACCGCGTCACGGTGATCGACAGCGTGGGTGGTGTGGGCATGGGCGCCAGCTTCGCCAACGGGGCGCAACTTTCTTACAGCTACGTGGCTCCTCTCGCGTCGCCCTCGGTGCTTGGGTCGTTGCCGAAATGGCTGCTGAGCGCATCAAGCCCGGTGCGCTATGTGCCGTCGGTCGATCCGGGGGAGTGGGCCTGGCTGGCGCGGTTCCTGGGGGCCTGCACGGCGTCTACCAGTGCGGTCAACACCGCCCGATTGCTGGCGCTGGCCCGGCATAGCCGCGAACGGCTGCATGAACTGGTCGCGCTGACCGGCATTGCGTTCCATCACGGGCGCAACGGCAAGCTGGTCATCCAGTCCAGCGTCGAGAGCCAGGCCGAGGCGGAGGCGCAGATGCGGCTTCAGGCGGCAATGGGCTGCGAACAATCCGCCCTGACGGCGGCTGAATGCATTGCCCTGGAACCGAGCCTGGAATCGGTGGCGCCCCGTTTGGTGGGCGGCATCCTGACGCCGGGTGAGGAGGTGGGCGATTGCCATATGCTCTGCGTGGGCCTGCACGCCCAGCTTGAGGCGGCCGGCGTCACGTTCGTCTTCAACGCGCCCGCCCGCATCGCCGTGGAAAATGGCCGCGTGGCCGGGGTGGATGTGCTATCGGGGCGGGTGCAGGCGGATTTGTATGTGCTCGCCGCCGGCGTTGGCAGCCGGGCGCTGGGCCGCATGGCGGGGCTGCGCGTGCCGGTGCTGCCCATTCGCGGTTATTCCATCTCCCCCACGCTGCTCGCCAGCAACCGCGCACCGGTGCGCAGCATCACCGATACCGCCCGAAAGACCGTCTATGCCAAGCTCGGCCCGCGGCTGCGGGTGGCGGGCTTTGCCGAGATCGGCGGCCACGACACCGCCCATCTGGCCGCGCGGGCCGATGTGCTGCTGGGCGATCTTGGTGCGATCTTCCCGGGCGCGTGTGCCACGGATGACCTGCAACCCTGGGCCGGGATGCGGCCGGCCACCCCCACCAGCGTGCCGTTGATCGGCCCCAGCCGCCTGCCCAACCTGATGCTGAACACCGGCCATGGTGCGCTGGGCTTCACGCTTGCCGCCGGCAGCGCGTCTTTGCTGGGCGATCTGGTGGCGGGCCGCGCGCCGGCCATTTCGGCCGCGGATTACGCGGTCTGACGGTCAGTATTAAAACAACGATATTCTTTACTGATGTTGCGAGGCATTCTCATTAAAAGAGTAGTGCCTTGATACTTTTGGATCCGCCCCCTATATCGGGACAGCCAAAGATCGGATCTCTCAATGCGTAATTTCGACGAACTCTCCGAGCGGGAAATCCTGGCGCTTGCCATCAGCAGCGAGGAAGAGGACGGCCGCATCTACGCCGACTTCGCCGAAAGCCTGCGCGTTGATTATCCCGCAAGTTCCGCCGTGTTCCGGGAGATGGCGGAGGAGGAGAGCGAACATCGGCGGGCGCTGATCGATCTCTACGTGGAAAAATTCGGCAATCATATCGTGCTGGTGCGCAGGCAGGACGTGCGCGGCTTTATCACGCGCAAGCCGATCTGGCAGAGCAGCGCGCTGGGGCTGGATGCGGTGCGCCAGCAAGCGTCGTCGATGGAGGCGGAAGCCGCCAATTTCTATCGCCAGGCCGCCGGCCGCACCAGCGACGCCTCCATCCGCAAGCTGCTCGGCGATCTGGCCCAGGCCGAGGCCGGGCATGTGCACACCGCCGACCAATTGATGGAAAAGAACGTGCCCGCCGGTGTGAAGGCGAGCGAGGATGAGGCCGAGCGGCGCGTGTTCGTGCTGCGCATCGTTCAGCCGGCTTTGGCCGGGTTGATGGATGGTTCGGTGTCTACCCTGGCGCCGGTGTTCGCTGCCGTGTTCGCCACCGGCCAAAGCTGGGATGCTTTCCTGATCGGCATGGCTGCCTCGATCGGCGCCGGTATTTCGATGGGCTTTGCCGAGGCGCTGTCCGACAACGGCTCGTTGACCGGGCGTGGGGCGCCTTGGGTGCGCGGCGCGATCTGCGGGTTGGCCACCACCTTGGGCGGCGTTGGCCACACGCTGCCGTTCCTTATCCCCAATTTTACTACAGCCCTGATCGTGGCGATCTGCGTGGTGGTGGCCGAGCTTGGGGTGATCAGCTGGATTCGCTGGAAGTTCATGGACACGCCGCCTTTCTCGGCGGCGCTGCAGGTTGGTTTCGGCGGCGCGCTGGTGTTCGCCACGGGTATTTTGATCGGCAACAGTTAGGAATTCGGCATGTCAGGCACATTGCATTACGACCGGGCCACGATTGCCCTGCATTGGATCACAGCTGGCTTGATCGTGACGTTGTGGGGGTTGGCGCAGATTATTGACTTCTTCCCAACCGCCGTTCGTGTTTATCCGCGTTCGGCACATATCCTGATCGGTGTGTCACTGGTCTTGATTTATGTGGCGCGGCTGATCTGGCGCAACACCGGGGGCAGCCACCTGCCGGCCGCCGACAAGGGGCTGATGGGGCTGGCCGCGAAGGCCGCGCATTGGGGGTTGTATGCGCTGGTGGCTGTGACGCTGATCCTGGGTTTGATCTTTGAGGCCGTGCGGGCAGACAATATTTTGAACCTGTTCCGCCTGCCGTCGATTGCACCAGGCGACAAGGCATTGCGCAACCTGTTGGGCGATCTGCACGGAACGGCGGCGAATGCGATCTTGATCCTGGCGGGCCTGCATGCGTCAGCGGCGTTGTTTCACCAGTATGTGCTGAAGGATAACTTGCTGCGGCGGATGATGCGGACTGAATAAGTAAAATTTATAACGTAGAACTTCTTTTTCTGAAAAAAAAGAAGCAAAAAGACTTTCGTTCATTTAGGTGGGTATTTTTAGAACCCCACTTAAATGAATGAAATTTTTTGGTTCTTTTTTATAAAAAAGAACACTTTATCTCGTTGTTTTTTTCAGAAAACCATTGCTTCCGCCTGCCGCAGAATACGCAGGAAATTACCGCCCCACAGCGCTGCAATCGCCTCTTTGTCGTAGCCGCGCTTGACCAGTTCCACCGTCATCGCCGCACTCTCGCTGGCATCGCGCCAGCCCGCGAACCCGCCGCCGCCGTCGAAATCCGATGAAATCCCCACATGCGCCAAGCCGATGCGGTTCACGGCGTAGTCGATGTGATCGACGTAATCCGCGGGCGTCACCTGGTCCGGCTTGGCGCCGGCGCGCAGGAAGCCGCTGACGGCGGTGATGTTGACCATGCCGCCGACGGCCTTCAGCGCATCAAGCTGTTCGTCGTCCAGATTGCGCGGGTTGTCGCTCAGCGCCTTCATGCAGGAATGGGTGGACATCACCGGCGTGCGCGAGGCTTCGGCGGCTTGCAGCATCGAGGCCTTCGATACGTGGGCGATGTCGATTACCATGCCCAGCCGGTTCATCTCGGCAATGGCCTCGCGGCCGAACTGCGACAGGCCGCCATGCAGGGTGGCTTCGTCGCCGAGGTCGAGGCGGGGGTTGGAACTGTCGGCCAGGGCGTTGTGGCCGTTATGGGTCAGCGTCATGGAGCGTGCGCCGAGGGCTGCGAATTTCGCCAGTGTTTTGATGTCGCCGCCGAGGGCGTGGCCGTTCTCGACGCAGGGCACGATGCCGGTGGCGCCGTCACGGTGGGCGGCTTCGATTTCGTCGGCTGAGATGCACACGCGGGCGCGGCTGCCGCCCATGGTGGTGATCGTCTGCAGCATCGCCAGGGCGCGGGTGGTGGCGGCTGCGTGGCTTTCCGGCGTGCGGGGGCCTTGCGCGATATAGGCGGCAAAGCAGCCCGCCACGATGTGGCCGCGCTGCATTTTCGCCAGATCGACCCGCCTCTTGGTGAGATCGAGAAAGTCCGGGCCGTCCGGCCACGGAATATCGATATGGGTGTCGATGGTGAGAAGGGTTTTGTGGAAGGCGATGGGATCGTTCATCCCCATAGCGTCGGAGCGCCGGCGGGCAGGGTCAAGCCCGCCGGCGTTATTTTTAGAAGCCGACGCGATCGGCGCCCTTCAGTTTCAGGATCTCGCGCGCCTCGGCGGGCGTTGCGATCTCGATGCTGAGGTCTTCCAGAATGCGGCGGATCTTGGCCACCTGCTGGGCGTTGGACGTGGCCATCTTGCCCTTGCCGATATACAGGCTGTCCTCCAGCCCCACGCGGACGTTGCCGCCGAGGATGCCGGCCATGGTGCAGAAGCTCATCTGGTGGCGGCCGGCGGCCAGCACGGACCACACGTAATCCTTGCCGAACAGCTTGTTGGCCGTCTCGCGCATGAACATCAGGTTGCTGGCATCCGGGCCGATGCCGCCGGTGATGCCGAAGATGCTCTGCACGAAGAACGGCGGCTCGATGTAGCCCTTATCGGCGCAGTGGGCGAGGTTGTAGAGATGGCCGATGTCGTAGCACTCGAACTCGAACTTGGTGCCGCAGCCTTTGCCGAGCTGGTCGGTGATGGCCTCGATGTCAGAGAACGTGTTGCGGAAGATGAAGTTGGTGGTGTTCTCCAGATACGGCTTCTCCCACGCGTGCTTCCACGTTTTGATCTTGGCGGCGGCGCCGGAAATGTTGAAGTTCATGCTGCCCATGTTGAGGCTGCACATTTCCGGCTTCGCCAGCAGCGGTGCTTCCAGGCGCTGCGCCACGGACATGTTCAGCCCGCCGCCGGTGGTGATGTTGATCACCGCATCGGTGGCCTGCTTGATGACGGGCAGGAAACGCATGAACACGGCGGGGTCTGGCGTCGGCTCGCCGGTGATCGGATCGCGCGCGTGCAGATGGATGATCGCAGCGCCTGCCTCGGCGGCCTCGATGGAGGCCTGGGCGATTTCCTCAGGCGTGATCGGCAATGCGTCCGACATCGACGGCGTGTGAATGGCGCCGGTGATGGCGCAACTGATGATGACCTTGGACATGTCCGCTCCCGCTTTGGCTTCTTATTGCGAGGATGCTGCACCGTGGGGCGCGGCTTGCCTAGGGGATCATTTGATCAAAATCCACGTCGTTACGGTCCGTTCGGCACCGCAATCCTCATCCGCACAACGCGATAGCCGGTTACAGGCTGCTGACAATCGCCTCCAGCCGCTTCGCTATCCGCAGCCCGACCGCCCGATTGCCGTGGCTGGCGAGCGCGTCGATCTGGCCCTTGCGGGCGAGGGCGCGGCCGAGGGCTGGGGTGTCGAGGATAGGGTTCAGCAGGGCTTCGGCGTGGTCCAGGTCAGGTTCGGCCCAGCTTTGGCCTTCCCAATGCGGGTAGTCGCCGTCTTGCAGCGCCACCATGGTGTGGTTCACCGCCAGGCCGTTGTCGGGGTTGAGGAAATCCATGTTGCCGGACCAGTTGGTGCCCATGGCCAGCCGGCCGAGCGCCATCGCCTCGCCGAGGCCGCGACCGAAGCCCTCGGCGCGGTGGAGCGAGACGAAGCAGTCGGAGGCGGCGATCAGGCTGCGGACGCCCAGCGTGTCGAGCGGTTGGTCGATGACGTGGATCTGGCCGGTGGCGCCGTGAATGGCGGCCCATTCCCGCGCCCAGGTCTCCGCACCCTTTTCGCCCTGCTTGGCTTTCAGCACCAGTTGGATGTCGGCATAGGGGCGGGCGGCGCGGATGCGGCTGAACAGGGCGAGCACGGCTTCGGGGTTCTTGCGGCTGGCATAGGAGGACAGGTCGAAGAAGTTCAGCAGCACGAAGGCGCTTTCGCGAATGCCGAAATGCCGGCGCGGCAGCAACTGGCCGGGTAGCGGCTCGATGGACTGGCCGATCAGATGGCTTTCGACGCCGCTGGCCGAAAGGCTGGCCTGGATGAAGCTGGACAATGCCCAGACCTCATCGAACCGGCGCAGGTTGTCGGCCCAGACGGCCGGGTAGCGCGGCAATTCCCAGGCGGGGACGACGATGTTGTATCCGTCTTCCAGCTTTCCGCCGCGTGCCTCGAACGCCTTGAAGACGGCATCCACCTCGTCACCGTTGATGTGGAAGATGCGGATGCCGCCGGGCAGTTCGCGGATTTCACGCGCGCCCACAATGTGGTCGTGCGCCACATCGGTGCGGCCGGCGTAGCGGAAGATGTCGAACACCGCGTGGTGCAGGTGAATGGCGGAAAGGGCCGCGATGTGGCTGCGCATCTGCTCGCCCATGCCGATCGGCGCCCAGGGGTGGCCGATGAGGGTGATGGGGGTGTCGTCCAGCCGAAGGGTCTTGCTCATGCCACGCGCTTTGCTTCTACGGCGGCGCGCAGGGCTTCCAGCCAGCGATGGCCATAGCCGGTGTCGGGTTCCAGATGCGCGCCCTCGGCCCATTCGTTCCAGGCGTTGACGAACAGAAGCCGCTCGTCGCCGTCATGGAAGGCGCGGATTTCTTCGATTTTCTCTTCCACATACACGCGGAACGCCTCGGGGGAGGCGGCATCGAAGCTGCTGCCGTATTCGGGCTGGCGGGCGGTGTTGTCCCAGCTTGGGAACACCGCCGGATAGCGCGGATAGGCCACGCTGTCGCGCGCGGTGAAGCTCAGCACGGTGTCTGGGTAGTCGTAGCGATAGCCGGCCCAGCCGTCCTTGATGATCTCGGGGCTGTCGGTGCGCGGGGTGGCGCGGCCATGCGGTGGGAATTCCACGCAGGCGTCAAAGCCGAGATCGGCCGGGCAGACATTGGCGTCCACCGCTTCCATGCTTTCCACGTAGACAAGATGTACGCCTGGGAACCCGGCGGCGGCGAAATCGGCGCGGCAGGTGGCGGCGAAGGCGCGCGGGTCGGGCATCTTCAGCGGGCGATAGACGAGAAACATCGGCTTGCCGTCCACCGTGATCGCCCGTGGGTCGCGCGCGGCGGCGATGGCGTCGGCGATGACGCCGCCCATGGTGTCGGCGTCATAGAGTTGTTCGAGCAGCATTTCGCGGGTGCCGCCGTCCCAGTGCTTGGTCCAGTTCTCGTTGGCCCAGCACAGGCAGAAGCGGATATCGATCTGCGGATTGGCCAGCAGCACCGCCAGCGGCCGGTGCAGCACGCGGCGTTTGCCGAAATTGTAGTGATACAGCACGAACCCTTCCACGCCGTAGCGTTGGGCGAGGGCGGCCTGGGCGGCCAGGGTTTCGGCGTTGCGAAGGTCGTAGAAGCCGAGATCGGTGGGCAGATGCGGCTGGTAATGGCCCACATAGCTCGGCTGCGCCTTGGTCACGTTGGTCCATTCGGTGAAGCCGGGGCCCCACCAGAAATCGTTCTCGGGCGTGGGGTGGAATTGCGGCAGGAAGAACGCCAGCACCCGCACTTCGTCCATCTTGCGGATCAGCCCGCCCCAGCGTTGCAGCAGGGTCTGCTGGTTGGCGGCGATGCCGCGCAGCTTGCGGGCGATGCTGGTGCGGTTGAAGGACACGCTGAGGTGATGCACCACATGGGCTTCATGCACATAGCGGATGCGGTGGCCGGCGGCGCGCAGGCGCAGGCAGAGATCGACGTCCTCGCAATAGGCGGGGCTGTAGATCTCGTCGAACAATGTCTCGCCGATCAGCGCGCGGCGCACCAGCAGGGCGGCGCCGGAGCAATAGGCGACGTCGCGGTCGCGGCAGAAGCCGCCTTCGTCGGGGTCGGCGAACAGGCCGACCATGCCGGTTTCGCCGGTAGGGCGCACGAAGCAGCCGGCTTCTTGCAGGCGTCCGTTGGGGTAGAGCAGTTTTGGTCCCACGGCGGCGACGCTCGGGTCGGCATCGAGCACGGCGACGAGGGCGGCGATGGCGCCGGGCTGCACCTGGGTGTCGTTGTTGAGCAGCAGCACGTATTCGCCCCGGCAATGCGGCAGGGCGGCGTTGCAGGAGCGCAGGAAGCCGAGATTGGTGGGGTGGCGGACCAGCACCAGATTGTCGATCTCCGCCAGCACCGCCAGATCCGGGTCGGTGGAGGCGTCGTCGGCCAGCACGATTTCCATGTCCGCGCCGATGCCGGACCGGGCCAGCGCCATCAGGCATTCCACCGTGACGGTCATTTCATTGTACACTGGTATCAACACCGAAACACGCGGCGCCTTGCTGGGTGGAAGCCGCAATGCGCGGGCCGCGGCCACCGGGTCGGCGGCGGTCATCATCGCGGGCGGGCTGACATCCACGTCATCCTTGCGGATCTGTCGGGCGGCGGCCAGGCGGGCGCGCATGTCCGCGTCGGCTTCGGTCAGGGAGGCTGCGTCGCACGGCAGCTTGCGCCCGATCACGACAGATCGGCCGGGGCCGACCAGCATCTGGGGCGCTGGTTTTTCAGCTGACGCCTGGCGCTGCTCGTCGCGCCCGTAGGCGAGATAGTGCAGCAGCGGCGGCATGCCGGAATCGGCCACGTCGGTGTAGCGGCGGCGATAGAGGCCAGGATCGAAATCCGCTCCCGGCTGGCGGCCTTCGCGGTCGCCGAGGATGACGAAATGCAGGGTGGCGGCGTAGAGATCGGCCGGTGCGTCCGGGTTCGCGGCCAGATACCAGGAGGGGTCGAACCACGCATTGGGGCGGCGGCCGGTGCGGGCGCCGGTGGTGATGAAATGGTGCAGCAGGCCGCCGCGCGGTGGTTCCGTGCCTTCCACCCCGCCGAACTGGGTGGCATAGAAATCAATGTCGAAATACGGGCTGGGTTTGGCGAGATCGTAGTCCAGCAGGTCCATCAACCCGTCAATTGCAGTGGGCGTGCCGAGAATGAGCGGGTCGCTGGAGGTGATGTAGCGCACATCGATCAACGGGTGGGGCGCGCGCAACTCGCCCAGGCCGGTTTCGAGGAAGTGCAGCAGCGGGTCTTCGTCGGCTGCCAGCGCATCGGCATTCATGGCGGCGTAATAGCCGGGATCGAAGAACGGCGAGACCCTCGGGCGGGCCTGCACCGGCAGCCGCAGATAGGTCATCACGGCGTTCATGTCGGCACGCGGGCCGCCGGTGGCGTGGCGGAACAGATCTTCCGACACGAAACGTGAGCAGAGCAGCCGATGTGCACGCATCAATTCGTTTCGCATAATGCTATCAACCTCTTGCCGCGCGGCGTCACGGAAAAGCTAGGGCCGTGGGATGCGGTTGTGCCATGCGGTGGTGCGGCTGGATAGCTGTCCGATGCGGCGTTTCACTCGGTGAGCAGGGCGGCCCAGCGCTCGACCTGCGGACGCATCGTTTCGCTTGGAACGCGGCCCTCGGCAGCGCCGGAGCGCATGTAATGTTCCGCGCCGGAACTGATGTCGCCGCGCCGGATGGCGGTCCCGATATCGTTGTAGGTGGCGGCATAGAAAGGCTCGTCGATGGGCGGGGCCGCGCCGAACCGGCCTTCGAAGAAGCCGCTCTCGCTGAAATGGCGGTGGAGGTCGGTGATCTGGCCGCTGTCATGGGCGGCGGCGATGTCCGGGTTGGCCGCGAGGTAGAAATTGGCATCGAACGGCAACTGCGCTGCCAGGGATTGCAGCAATGCGCGCAGCACGCGCGTGTCGATTGCCACCTTGGACCGGCTGTTCAGGCGCTCTGCCGTAATACGCAACGACTGGAGAAGCAAACCGATATGGGGAATAAACAGTAATTCTTCGGTAGCCGAAATCGTGGCCATGTAGCGCTCCAATCGGCAAGTCATTTCCAATAATTGGTAATTAGACCTTAAATTGACCGATCACAACACCGTGTTGGTGCGAAAAATAAACAAAAATGCGTAACGGGAAACATGGTTTATATGTTGGCCGGCCGATCACGCCACCGGAAGCCGGTCGAGCGTGGCGCGTTCCGCATCGGTCATGCCGGCGGCATCGCGCCCCCAGCTGACCTGATAGCGAATGACATGCGCGGGCACGCCGCCCACCGCCACGCATTGGCCTACAACGTTCTTCACCAGCGCCTGCGCGCCGATGATCGCGCCGGCGCCGACGCGCTGGCAGTTCAGCAGCATGGCGTTCTGGCCGACCCAGACATGGCGTTCCAGCACTGTATCAACCGGCGGGCGGTTGATCCGCGCGCCGGTGCGCATGTCGTGGATGGCGTGCATGTCGTGATTGCGAATCCAGATCCCGGAGGAGATCAGCGCATCGTCGCCAATGGCCACGAACCGGTCGTCGCCTTCGATCTCGATGCTGCACCCCACCGCCGTCGATCCGCTGCCCCAGAACAGCATCTGCCGGTTGGAGCGCATGAACACGTCGTGCAAGGCGATGTAGCCGTCGCCGAGATTGGGGAACACGGCCACGCAGTTGGCGCCCAGCATGCGGACATTGCCGCGCAGCTGGCCGGTGCTGGCGCGGTTGTCTAGAAACACCAGCGAACCTGGCCCCGCGGCGTTGATCTCAACATGGCCAATCGGCCGCGTGGGGTCGGTCACCACGATCGTCAGGTCCGGCGAACCTGTCGCGCGGACGCCAAGCCGCGCCAGGTCGGGGGCGGCCGGACCCAGCAATGTGAACGGCAAGTCCGTCAGGGCGAGGGGGGTGAGGGCGGTGATTCGGGGCGTCAGCATCGCCTGCAACTGGGCTTCGCTGGCAGGGCTCAGGCCGGGAATCACGCGGCGGCTCCGCGTGTGGTCAGTAATGCATGAGTGAATTCTGAAACGGTCATTGTTCCCCCGCGTTATCGTTCTCTGGCCGGATGCCTCTATAAACGTGGTCGCGCGGCGCTTGGCTATAGGCTATTGCCGCAAGCGCTGGCGGCGGGCTGTGGGGCGTTGGATTGCCCTGACCTGCAAGTGCTGCCATTTTGCGCCCGCTTGCAGCGAGGGAACGAGGCTTTTATGCGCATTTTTGTCACCGGCGGCTGCGGTTTCATCGGGTCTGCGGTTATTCGTCACATGATCCGCAACACGGATCACAGCATCGTCAACATCGACAAGATGACCTATGCCGCATCGGTGGATGCGCTGGAGGAGGCGGCCACGAGCCCCCGGCATCTGCTGTTGCAGGCCGATATCTGCGATGCCGCCGCCATGCGCGCCGCCTTTGCCGCCCACCAGCCCGACGCTGTGATGCATCTTGCCGCTGAAACCCATGTCGATCGGTCGATCGATGGCCCGGGGCCGTTCATCCAGAGCAACGTCGTCGGCACCTACACACTGCTGGATGCCGCCCGCGACTACTGGGCGGGGCTGCCGGCCGAGCGGAAGGCCGCCTTCAAGTTCCACCATGTCTCCACCGACGAGGTGTTCGGCGCCCTGGGCCCGAACGATCCGCCGTTCACCGAGACCACGCCGTATGATCCGCGCAGCCCGTATTCGGCGAGCAAGGCGGCATCGGACCATTTGGTGCGCGCCTGGCATCATACCTATGGCCTGCCGACCTTGATCAGCAATACCGCCAACAATTACGGCCTCTGGCAGTTCCCCGAGAAATTGATCCCGCTGGTGACGCTGAACGCGCTGGAGGGCAAGACGCTGCCGGTCTATGGCGACGGCTCCAACACCCGCGACTGGCTATATGTGGACGACCACGCGGCCGCGCTGACGCGGGTGCTGGAAATCGGCCAGGTGGGCGAGACCTATTGCATCAGCGGCCGCCAGCCGCGCACCAATTTGCAGGTGGTTCATGCCATCTGCGATGCGCTGGATGCCCGCGTGCCTGATCCGGAAGGTCCGCGCAGCCGGTTGATCCGCTTCGTGACGGATCGGCCCGGCCATGATTTCCGCTACGAGATTGATCCGTCCCGCACCGAGGCGGCGATTGCCTGGAAGGCGCCGCATGATTTCGAGACGGGGCTGGGCAAGACGGTGGACTGGTATCTGGCCAACCGCGCCTGGTGGGAGGGCGTGCGCGCCCGCAAATATTCCGGCGAGCGGCTGGGGCAGGACAAATCCAAGGGGCACGCGGCATGAAGGGCATTATTCTCGCCGGCGGCTCCGGCACGCGCCTGCACCCGATGACGCAGGCCACCAGCAAGCAGCTGCTGCCGGTCTATGACAAGCCGATGATCTATTATCCGCTGACCGTGCTGATGCTGGCCGGCATCCGCGACATCATGATCATTTCCACGCCTGTCGACCTGCCGCAGTTCCGCCGCCTGCTGGGCGATGGCTCGCGGTTCGGCATCACATTCACCTATGCCGAGCAGCCCAAGCCGGAGGGGCTCGCGCAGGCCTTCCACATCGCCCGTGACTGGTTGGACGGCGAAGCCTGCGCCCTCGCGCTCGGCGACAACATGATCTTCGGCGATCATCTGTCCGTGCAGTTGCAGGATGCCGCGGCCCGCGAGGAGGGGGCTTCGGTGTTCGCCTATCACGTGGCCGATCCCGAACGGTATGGCGTGGTGACGATGGATTCCGAAGGCCGCGCCATCGATATCGTGGAAAAACCGGCCAACCCGGCGACGAACTGGGCGGTGATCGGGCTGTATTTCTATGACAAGCACGTGACCGAGATGGCCGCCGCGGTGAAACCCTCGGCGCGTGGCGAGTTGGAGATCACCGATCTCAACCGCATGTATATGGAGGCCGGCAAGCTGCATGTGCAGAAGCTCGGCCGCGGCTGCGCCTGGCTGGATGCCGGCACGCCGGACAGCCTGATGCAGGCCGGAACCTTCGTGCAGACCATCCAGTCCCGCCAGGGCATGTTGGTGGGGTGCCCCGAGGAGGTGGCGTTCCGTATGGGCTGGATCGACGCCGCCACTTTGCGCGACCACGCCAAGGGGCTCGGCAAGACCGAATTGGGACGTGTTCTGATGAATTTGGCCGAGGGCGCGCGCTGATGAAGGTCGAACGCCTGGCCATTCCCGAGGTGATGCTGATCACCCCGCCGCGCTTTGCCGATTCACGCGGGTTTTTCTCCGAGGCCTATACGGCGGCGAAATTCGCTGCCATCGGCCTGACGGCCTCGTTTATCCAGGACAACCAGAGCCGCTCCCGCAAGGGGGTGGTGCGCGGGCTGCATTGCCAGATCGCACCGCATGTCCAGGGCAAGCTGGTGCGGGTGCTGTCCGGCGCCATCTGGGATGTGGCGGTGGATATCCGGGTCGGCTCGCCCACCTATGGCCAGCATGTCTCGGCCATTCTGAGCGCCGAGAACGGCGCCCAGCTTTGGGTGCCCGGCGGCTTCCTGCATGGGTTCTGCGCGCTGGAGGAGAACACGGACGTTCTCTACAAGGTCGACGGCAGCTATTCCAAAGCCTGCGAGCGGGGCGTGGTCTGGAACGATCCGGGTCTGGCGCTGCCGTGGCCGCTGGCCGAGGGCGAGGCGATTGTGTCGGACAAGGACATGGAATTGCCGAGACTGGCCGATTGCGACCCTTGGTATACGTATTGAAGCGAATTTCTGCATGAGCAACGGACCTATTCTCGTTATTGGCGGCTCAGGCCAGTTGGCGCGCTGTCTGGAGGCGCAAGCCGGGGATTTGCCGGTGCAACGCATCGGCCGGCCCGCGCTGGATTTTGATGCGCCCGAGGCGATTGCTGCCACACTGGCCGCCATCGCGCCCCGCATGATCATCAACGCGGCCGCCTACACGGCCGTGGACCGGGCTGAAACCGAGCCGGAAGCGGCCGATCGGGCGAACCGGCTGGGGCCGTTGTTGCTGGGCGAGTATTGCGCCCGCGCCGGCATTCCGTTGATCCATGTGTCGACCGACTACGTGTTCGACGGCACCAAGGGGGCCGCGTATCTGGAGACGGACACGCCAAACCCCACCGGTGTTTATGGTGCGACCAAGCTTGCCGGCGAGCTGGCGGTGATGGCGGCCAATCCGCGCAGCATCGTGCTGCGCACGTCCCGGGTGTATGCGGCCGAGGGCAAGAACTTCGTGTTGACCATGCTGGGGGCCGCCAGGCGGATGCCGAAGCTGCGTGTGGTCGCCGACCAGATCGGCAATCCTACCAATGCCGACGACCTTGCGCGCGCGATTCTGGCGATTGCGGCGTTGATTCAACGTGATGGGTGGGACGATTCGTTTCGGGGCGTTTTCCACGCGACGGGCGCTGGCGCGACAAGCTGGCACGGTTTTGCGCGTGCGATTTTTGATCGTGCGGCTCTGCACGGCCTCAAGGCGCCGGAACTGGAAGCGATCACCACCGCCGACTGGCCCACGCCCGCCCGCAGACCCGCCGATTCCCGCCTGGACTGCTCAGGGCTGCAGGGCGTGTTCGGCGTGATGCTGCCGCCTTGGGAGGCGAGCCTTTCCGACACCATCGACGCTGTGTTTAGCGCAGAAAAAGACGCCGCAACGTAAGCGTAGTCTTTGCGGCATTCGCCCACGAGCGCGACCGCTTTTATGTGGTGAGTGTGCGGCGTTGGCGGTCTGGTCGGTCATTCCGGCCAGATCGTTCGCGTGATTTTGTTTGTTGCGCTCTTTAAATAATTCATTTCGCATATTGCGGTAAAATATTTTATCGCGTAGTCAAAACCTTACAAAGCGGACGAGATGGACTGGCGTGCTCGATTTTTGATCGGGTCGTTGCGCAGGTCCTGACGGCGCCGGAACTCGAAGCGTTCACCACCGCCGATTGGCGCTAGGCGCCCCCTCGGCAGAGCAATTTTCGTTTGGATTGTTCGGGTGGAAGCATGTGTCCGATGTGGCATTTCGGCCCTGAAAGGCGAGCCTTTGCGCGAACATTGGCATCGGATTTGGTGTTGAGGAACTATCGGACCGAAGTACTCATCTTCGCAGGATAAGCTAATGCTCATTCGGCAAAACCAACAGCGCGTTGCAATATTGTTGTCCACGTTCAATGGTGAATTTTTTCTAGACGAGCAACTCGAAAGCCTGCTGAACCAGACCCATAAGGACTGGATACTGTACTGGCGCGATGACGGCTCTCACGACAATACGCGCGCCGTGATGGCCGATTTTGCGCTCCGGGCCGGGCAGGGGCGGTGTGTCGAGTTGGCGGGGCCATCTCGCAATCTTGGTTCGGCCGTCAGTTTTCACGCCCTGCTCGCCGCCGTGACGTCTTCGTTGGCGGCCGATGACATGGTCGCCTTCGCCGACCAGGACGATGTGTGGCTGCCCGGCAAGCTTGCACGCGGGCTTGCGGCCTTCGCCACCGTGCCGCCAACGCTGCCGGCCTTGTATTGCGCGCGGCAGGTGCTGGTGGATGCGCGATTGAACCGCATTGGACTGTCCGCCATCGCCGCGCATGGCGGCTTTCCGGCTTCGCTGACGCAGAATGTGGCCACCGGCTGCACCATGATGCTCAATGGCGCGGCGGCGCGGCAGGTTGCGGCCAGCCGGCCGCCCACGGTGACCCAGCATGACTGGTGGTGCTACCTGCTGGTCACCGCCGCCGGTGGGGTGCTGTTGCAGGACCCGGAGCCGGTTATTCTCTATCGCCAGCATGCCGGCAACGCCGTCGGTGCGCCGTCTTCCGTCCTGCGCCGCGGCATGGCCGCCATGAAGCGTGGGCCGCACGCGTTCATGGCGGTGCTGCGCCAGAACGTGGCGTCCCTGCTGGCGCAGCCGGCCGTGTTGACCGAACAGGCCATGGCCGAATTGCAGGTGCTGGATCGCGCCCTGCGCGGCGGACGGCTGCGCAGGTTTTCGGCGTTGCGCCTGCGCGGCCTGGTGCGTCAGACCTGGATCGAGACGGTGGTGTTCCGGGCCTGGTTTATTTTCGGGTAGTCAGCGGGGTTTTGCGTTTCGCCTGGGGCTTCGGGTGGGGTTTGCGCGGTCCGGGCACATCCGGCACCCAGCCGCAGTCCCGCAACGCGGGTTGCATGGCCAAGGGCGGCGGCGCGATGGCGGACACCAGATCTTCCAGTTCCAGTGAGCGGGACAGCAGATGCAGGCCCTCGCCGGCCTGGCCGTAGAGCGGATCGCCGACGATCGGCCAACCGGCATGGGCGGCGTGGACACGGATCTGATGGGTGCGGCCGGTCTTGGGCTGAAATTCCATCCAGGTCTGCCCCTGCGACCGCCCGAGCACGCGCCATTCGGTGATGGCGGGCAGGCCTGCCGGGTCGGGCCGCATCCGCCAGCCGTTTGGCCGCGTGACCTTGCTGACCGGCATGTTGATCACGCCGGACTCCTCGGTCGGTCCGCCGGCCACCACCGCCCAATAGATCTTGCGCACAGCGCCCGATGCGAAGGCCGCCTGGGCGGTCAGCAGCGGTGTTTTGCGCAGGGCCACCAGCAGGCAGCCGGCGGTGTCGGCGTCCAGCCGGTGGGCCAGCCAGGGGCCGTCCTTCCGGCGGGAGAGCTGCGGGAAGCAGTCCTCCACGCTTGGCCCGCCACGGGGGCCGGGGTGTACAGCAAGTCCCGCGGGCTTGTTCAGCACCACGAAATGCGCGTCGGCGAAGATGATTGGTATTTCCATGAGGCGCACAGGTTGACAGAGCCGGGCGGGAAGTGGAAGCGAGAGACATGAAAACCGATACAATCTGTGGACTGAAGCCCGTCGATGCCCTGTTCAAGCGGCGTGAGGAACTGGTCACGCGCCTTTTCTACCTGCCGGAGATGAAGCCGGCGGCTGGTCCGTTCTGCGCAATTCTTGCGGCAGCGCGCAAACCGTACCGCATGGTGGAGGCCGATGAGCTGGAGAAAGTGGCCGGAACGCCGCATCACGGCGGCATTGTGGCCGTGGCCCAGCAGCGCTCTATTCCGGTGTTCAACGTGTTGCAACCGCCGCGCGTGAAGCTGCTGCTGATTCTGGACGGCATCGGCAACCCGCATAATCTGGGCGCCATCGCCCGCTCGGCCGCGTTCTTCGGCGTGGGCGCGATGCTGATTGGCGAGGGGCCTGGCCACGCCATGCCGTCCGACGCCGCGTATCGCACCTCCGAGGGCGGGTTGGAGTTTCTCGACCTTTATAAGTCGCGCAACCTCGTCAACGTGCTGGCCGGCATTGATGGCCAGTACCGCACCGTTGCCGCCTCGCTCAGCCGGGATTCGGCGGCGCTGGCGGACCTGCCGCGCGACCGGCCGATCGCATTGGTGCTGGGCAACGAGGAGAACGGCGTCTCGCCGGAGGTGTTGGCGGCGTGCCGTCGTCAGGTGAAGATCGTCGGCAGCGGTCGTGTCCAGAGCCTTAACGTGGCCCAGGCTGCTGCTGTTTTGCTGGCTGAATTGTCCGGGAGCCTTTGACCATGCGCGTCCACGTCCAGAACACGCCGAACGATCCTGATTTCGCCATCACGCCCGCGATGTGGCGGGCGGCGCGCGCGCCGAAGGCGGTGACGTTCGGCGATACCGAGGCCGAATTCCGGCAGGGCGTGGCCGATGCGGAAATTCTGGTCACCAGCACGGCGCAGTTGAAGGCGAATCTTCAGTGCCCGACGCCGGCGCTGAAGATGATTTTCTGCACCTCCGCCGGGCTGGAACGTCTGGCGCCGTTTGACTGGTTGCAGCCGGGCGTGGCGTTGGTGAACAACAGCGGCGTGCACGGCGCGCGCGTTGGCGAATACGCTGCCATGGCGCTTCTGATGCTGGCCGGGCACATGCCGGCGCTGATCGCCGCCCAGAATGCCGGGCGGTGGGAGAAGCGTTACGGCTCGGTTCTGGCCGGGCGCAAGCTGGCGGTGATCGGCACCGGCGATTTGGGGGGCGCTTCGGCCCGGTCCGCGCGGATGTTCGGGATGCGGACGGTGGGCGTGCGCACCCGCGCCGAGCAGCATCCGGATTTCGATGCGGTGTTTGCGGTGGATGACCTCGATTCCGTGCTGCCGGGCGCGGAGTTCCTGCTGCTGGCCGCGCCGCTGACGCCGCGCACGAACGGCATGATCGACCGTCGTCGGCTGGAACTGCTGCCGCAGGGCGCCTATGTGATCAATATCGGGCGCGGTGCGCTGCTGGAGCAGGACGCGCTGTGCGACATGCTCGATTCCGGGCGTCTCGGTGGGGCGGTGCTGGATGTGTTCGTGCCGGAGCCGATTCCGCCCGGCCACCGGCTTTGGACGACGCGCAACCTCGTTATCACCCCTCATGTGGCGGCGGATGATCCGAAAACCTACGCTGCTGACAGCGTGGCGGTGTTTCTGGACAATCTGGCCGCCTTCACCAAGGGCCAGAAAATGCCAAATCAGTTCGACACGGCGCGGGGGTATTAGTCAGATCGGCGCAATCCCGTGCCAGACATGCGTCGACAACACTTTGTCCCCCGGCACTTGGCCCATATAACCGGTCGATGATGAACGCCACGTTTACAAAAATGCATGGCTGCGGGAACGACTTTGTCGTGATGGATGAGCGTGCCGGCTCGCTGGGCCTGTCCCCCACCCGTGCGGCCGCGATCGCAGACCGTCATCGCGGCATTGGCTGCGACCAGTTTATCGTTTTGGAACCGGCCGTGGCGCCGGGTGCGGATGTGTTCATGCGCATCTACAATCCCGATGGGTCCGAGGCGGGGGCCTGCGGCAACGCCACGCGCTGCGTGACCAGTCTTTTGGCGGCCGAGACGGGCCATAGCGTGTTCACCATCCAGACCATCTCCGGCCTGCTGCCCGCCCGCGTGCTGCCGGATGGCCGGGTTGAGGTGGATATGGGGGCGGCCCGGTTGGACTGGGCAGACATCCCGCTGGCTGGTCCTGCCGACACGCTGCATCTGGATTTGACCACCAATTCGGTGTCCGATCCCGCCGCCGTCTCGATGGGCAACCCGCACGCGACGTTCTTCGTGGACGATCTGGAGACGATTGACATCAGCGCCATCGGCCCGGTTCTGGAGAACGCGCCGATCTTTCCGGACCGCGCCAATATCGGCTTCGCGCAGGTTCTGGCGCCTGACCGCATCCGCTTGCGGGTGTGGGAACGCGGCGCGGGGCTGACGCTCGCCTGCGGGTCTGGCGCGTGCGCCACCATCGTCAATGCCGTTCGCCGGGGGCTGACCGGGCGCCGGGCGCAGATCATCGCCGATGGCGGGGTGCTGGAGATGATGTGGCGCGAAGACGGCCATGTGCTGATGACCGGCCCTGCCGTTGTCAGCTTCCGGGGCACGTTGAACCTTGCGGGGTTGCCGGCGTGAGCGTGGAAATCCTCAATTTCGGCTGCCGCCTGAACACCTATGAAGGCGAGGTGATGCGCGGCCATGCGGCGCATCTGGACAACACCATCGTGGTGAACACCTGCGCCGTGACCGCCGAGGCCGAGCGCCAAGCGCGGCAGGCGATCCGCAAGGCGCACCGGCTGAATCCGGGGGCGGAGATCGTCGTCACGGGCTGCGCCGCCCAGATCGACCCCGCCGCCTGGGCCGCCATGCCGGGCGTTGCCCGCGTGCTGGGCAACGAGGACAAGCTGAAGCCGGAAAGCTGGATCATCGGCGCCGGCACGGCCGTGACCGACATCATGGTGGCGCGGGAAACCGCGCCGCAGCTTGTCACGGAATTCATGGGCCGCGCCCGCGCCTTCGTGCAGGTGCAGCAGGGCTGCGATCATCGCTGCACGTTCTGCATCATTCCGTTCGGCCGTGGCCCCAACCGCTCGGTGCCGATCGGCGTGATTGTCGATCAGGTGCGCACGCTGGTGGCCAGCGGTTACAACGAGATTGTGCTGACAGGGGTGGATGTGACGTCCTATGGCCCCGATCTGCCGGGCAGCCCGTCGCTCGGCCAGATGATCCGCCGGCTGTTGGCGTTGGTGCCGGAATTGCCGCGCCTGCGGCTGTCCTCCATCGACCCGGCCGCGATCGACGCTGATCTGTGGCTGCTGATAGAGAACGAGGCGCGGTTGATGCCGCATCTGCATCTGTCGTTGCAGGCTGGCTCAGACATGATTTTGAAGCGCATGAAGCGCCGCCATTCGCGCGCCGAGGGGTTGGACGCCATCGCCCGCGCCCGCCGCCTGCGCCCGGGCATCGGCATCGGGGCGGATCTGATTGCTGGTTTCCCCACCGAAACCGATGAATTGTTCGCCGAAACGCTGGCGATGGTGCAGGAGGCGGCCATCCCGTTCCTGCATGTGTTCCCTTACAGCGAGCGCCCCGGCACGCCTGCTTCGCGCATGCCGTCCGTTGCCAAGCCGATCCGCAAGGAGCGCGCCGCCCAGTTGCGCGCGGCGTCTGCCGAGGCCGCGACGGCGTTCTACGCGGGCCTGGTGGGCCAGCATGTGGCCGTGCTGTCCGAGACGGGCACGGCAGGGCATACCGAACATTTCGCCCCCGTGCGGCTGGTGGCCGAGCCTGGAACGTTGATCCGGGCACGAGTCGTCGCCGCTGACGCGCAGGGCATCACGGCGGAGGCGGCCTGATGGCGCTTGGATTTCTCTCTCGCCTGACCCAGGGCCTGTCCCGCTCCGCCAGCAAGCTGACCGAGGGGATTGGCGCGGTCTTCACCAAGCGCAAGCTGGATGAGGAGGCGCTGGCCGATCTGGAGGATCTGCTGATCGGCGCCGATATGGGCACCGAGGTGACGAAGCGGGTGATCGCCAAGTTCCGCAGCACGCGGTTCGGCAAGGAGGTGACGGAAGCCGAGGTCAAGCACGCGCTGGCCGAGGAGATCGCGGAGATTTTGTCGCCGGTGGCGCGGCCGTTGGTGATCAATCCGGATCGTTCGCCGCATGTCATTCTTGTCGTCGGCGTCAATGGCAACGGCAAGACCACCACCATCGGCAAGCTGGCGCTGCAATATCGCGAGCAGGGGCTGAAGCCGATGCTGGCCGCGTGCGACACCTTCCGCGCCGCCGCCGTGGAGCAGTTGCAGGTCTGGGCCCAGCGCACCGGCGCTGAGGTGGTGACGGCCCCGGCCAATTCAGACCCTGCTGGCCTGGCGTTCGATGCCATCGCCCGTGCGCGGGCCGAGGGTGCGGACGTGCTGCTGATCGACACCGCAGGGCGGCTGCATAACAAATCCGCGCTGATGGAAGAGCTGCAGAAGATCATCCGCGTCATCCGCAAGCAGGACCCGACGGCGCCGCATACGGTGCTGCTGGTGCTGGACGCGACGACGGGCCAGAACGCCATCCAGCAGGTGGGCGTGTTCCGCGAGATGGTGGATGTGTCTGGGCTGATCGTCACCAAGCTGGACGGTTCGGCCCGTGGCGGGATTGTGGTGGCGTTGGCCGAGGAATATGGCCTGCCGGTGTATGCCGTGGGCGTGGGCGAGCAGGTGGGCGACCTGAAGCCGTTCTTCCCGATGGACTATGCGCGCGGCCTGCTCGGCGCGTGACCGGGTTCGACGTCATCGTGCTCGGCGCGGGGGCTGCCGGGTTGATGTGCGCCATGACGGCGGGACAGCGCGGCAAGCGGGTGCTGCTGCTGGACCATGCCGATGAGGCCGGCAAGAAGATCCTGATTTCTGGCGGCGGGCGCTGCAATTTCACCAATCTTGGCTGTGTGCCGGATCGGTTTTTGTCAGCAAACCGGCATTTCGTGCGTTCGGCGCTGAGCCGTTATACGCAGCATGATTTTCTGGCGCTGGTAAGCAAGCACGGCATCGCCTGGCATGAAAAGACGTTGGGGCAGTTGTTCTGTGATGGGTCCGCCCGGGAGATTGTGGATCTGCTGCTCGGCGAATGCGCAAAGGGTGGCGTCGATATCCGGCTCGGCCACCGCATCACCGGCGTCTCGCGCGGTGATCACTATCGGGTTGAAACCGATCATGGCGCGTTCGAGGCGCCTGCTTTGGTGCTGGCGACGGGTGGCTTGTCCATTCCGAAAATGGGCGCGACCGGCTTCGCTCACGACATCGCCCGGCAATTCGGGCTGCGTCTGACCGATATTCGCGCTGGGCTCGTGCCGTTGACGTTCCAGGGCGAACCGCTGGAGTTGATGCGCCCGCTGAGCGGCGTGGCGCTGCCGGTGATTGCCAGTGTGGGCAAAACCCGGTTTCGCGAGGCGATGCTGTTCACGCATCGTGGCCTGTCCGGCCCGGCCATCCTGCAAATTTCGTCTCTCTGGCGGGAAGGCCAGACGATCACGCTGGATTGCCTGCCGGATCAGGACGCTCGCGCCGACCTGCTGGCGCGCAAGCTGTCCCGCCCGCGTGCTGAGTTCAAAACCATTCTATCTGAAATGCTGCCGCAGCGGCTGGCTGCTGCGTTGGCACCGGAAGGCGGCCCCACGATGGGCAACCAGACAGATCGGGCGCTGACCGACATGGCGGCCCGGCTGAAATCCTGGACCCTAACGCCCCAGGGCACCGAGGGCTACGCCAAGGCCGAGGTCACGCTGGGCGGCATCGACACGCGGGATCTGTCGTCGCAGACCATGCAGGCCAACGCCGTGCCGGGCCTGTTCGTGATCGGCGAGGCGGTGGACGTGACCGGCTGGCTGGGCGGGTATAATTTCCAGTGGGCGTGGTCGAGCGGGTGGTGTGCCGGGATGGCGATCTGATCGCGTCGCTCTCTTGTCATTGGCGTATTTCGCGTTAAGTTTTATCGAACGATAAAATAAGACGGGGAGCGCGCCATGAAAGTAGATCGCAACGCCATCGATGCGGCCGCAAAGGCTCTTTCAAACTGGGGGCGCTGGGGCGCGGATGACCAGATCGGCACGCTCAATCATGTCACGCCGGCCGATATTGTCGGCGCCGGCAAGCTGATCCGGAAGGGGCGCGTGTTCGCGCTCGGTTTGTCGTTGAAGGAGCCGATCCAGTCCGGCCTGTTCGGCGGGCGGTGGAACCCCATTCACACCATGCTCGCCACCGGCACCGATGCCGCCGCCGGCAACCAGGACAAGCCGTTTCCGTATCTGCGCTATGCCGATGACGCCATCAACATGCCCTGCCAGGCGTCCACCCAGTGGGATGCGCTGTGCCACATCTTCCTTGATGACACGATGTACAACGGCTTCCACGCCACCGAGGTGGATGCGCGGGGTGCAAAAAAGCTCGGCATCGAGCATGTGCGCGACAAGATGGCCGGGCGGGGGGTGTTGTTGGATGTTGCCCGCTGGAAGGGTGTCGATTTCCTGCCGGATGGGTATGCCATCACCAACGCTGACCTCGATGGCTGCGCTGCCGCCCAGGGCGTGACGGTGGGGCGGGCCGATTTCGTTATTGTTCGCACTGGCCAGCAGGAGCGTTGTCTGGCGGCGAAGGATTGGTCGGGTTATGCCGGTGGCGACGCGCCTGGATTGGCGTTCGAGACATGCTATTGGATTCATGAAAAAAGTCTGGCCGCCATCTGTCTCGACACCTGGGGCTGCGAAGTGCGACCAAATGAGACCAACGAGGCCAACCAGCCATGGCATTGGGTGGTGATTCCTGTGATGGGCCTGTCGATGGGCGAGATCTTCTATGTGAAGGAACTCGCCGAGGATTGTGCGGCCGATCACGTCTATGAGTTCTTTTTCAATGCGCCGCCGCTGCATCTGCCGGGCGGGGCGGGTTCGCCGATCAATCCCCAGGCTATTAAGTAGAGGCGCGTTACCATGGCAAAATTTCTCAAGACCAGCCGCAATGCCGCTTTGCGGGCCGAGGATCAGGCGAAGATTCGCGTCACCGTCGAGGGCATTCTGGCGGATATCGAAACCCGAGGCGATGCGGCGGTGCGCGAGCTGTCGAACAAGTTCGACGGCTGGGACCGCGCCGATTATCGCCTGACGGATGCCGAAATCCGCGCCTGCATGTCTGAACTGTCGGCGCGCGATATCAGCGACATTCAGTTTGCCCAGGCCCAGGTGCGCAACTTCGCCGAACACCAGCGCGCCTCGATGACGGATATCGAGGTGGAAACCCTGCCGGGCATCGTGCTGGGCCACAAGAACATCCCGGTCAACGCGGTTGGCTGCTACGTGCCGGGCGGCAAGTATCCGTTGCTGGCATCGGCGCATATGTCGGTCATCACCGCCAAGGTGGCGGGTGTGGGGCGGATTGTGACCTGCGCGCCGCCGTTCCATGGCCGGCCGGCGCCGGCGATTGTGGCAGCCCAGCATCTGGCGGGTGCGGACGAGATCTACTGCCTCGGCGGCATTCAGGCGGTGGGCGCGATGGCGCTGGGCACCGAGACGATGAAGCCGGTGGACATGCTGGTTGGCCCCGGCAACGCCTTTGTGGCCGAAGCCAAGCGACAGCTTTTCGGCCGTGTGGGCATCGATCTGTTCGCCGGCCCCACCGAGACATTGGTGATTGCCGATGACAGCGTGGACGGCGAGTTGTGCGCCACCGATCTGTTGGGCCAGGCCGAACACGGCACCAACTCTCCTGCCATTCTGCTGACCACCTCCGAACGGTTGGCGCATGACACGATGGCGCAGATTGAGCGTCTGTTGCAGATTCTGCCGACCGCCGCCGTGGCCGCGAAGGCGTGGGAGGATTACGGCGAGATCATCGTCTGCGAAAATGATGAAGAAATGGTCAAGGAAGCCGACCGCATCGCGTCCGAGCATGTGCAGGTGATGACTCGCGACCCGGATTATTTCCTCAAGAACATGACCAATTACGGCGCCCTGTTCCTCGGCCCGCGCACCAACGTGGCGTATGGCGACAAGGTGATCGGCACCAACCATACCCTGCCAACGATGAAGGCCGGCCGCTACACCGGCGGGCTGTGGGTGGGCAAGTTCCTGAAAACCGTGACCTATCAGCGTGTTCTGACCGATGAGGCCTCGGCTATGATCGGGGAGTATTGCTCGCGTCTGTGCATGCTGGAGGGCTTCGTGGGCCACGCCGAGCAGGCCAATACTCGCGTGCGCCGCTATGGTGGCCGCAACATCCCGTACGGCAAGGCTGCGGAATGAGCCTGCTTCCCACCACGCCCAGCTTTCGCCTTGATGGGCGGCGGGCGTTGATTACCGGCGGCGGGCGGGGCATCGGCCTTGCTGCCGCTGCGGCTTTGTCTGAGCATGGGGCGGCTGTCACGCTGTGTTCGCGCAGTGAAGCAGAGTTGGACGCGGCGGTGGCTGCCATTGTTGCGCGCGGCGGGGTGGCGGAGAAACTCGTGCTCGATGTCACCGACACCAAGGCGGTGGCGGTGGCGATTGCCGAGGCGGCGCCGTTTGACATCTTCGTCAACAACGCCGGCACCAACCGGCCCAAGCCTGTCACGGATGTCACCGAAGACGATTATGATGTGGTGATGGAACTGAACGTTCGCGCCGCCTATTTCGCGGCCCAGGCGGTAGCCAAGCGGTTGGTGTCGGCGGGGATGCCTGGCTCGATCATCAACATTTCGTCGCAGATGGGCATGGTGGGCGGCGCCCGCCGCACGTTGTATTGCGCCAGCAAATGGGCGATGGAGGGGTTCACCCGCGCCATGGCGATCGACCTTGCACCCCACAGAATCCGTGTGAACACCATCTGCCCCACCTTCATCGAAACCGCCCTCACACGGCCGTTCTTCGATGATGCGGTGTTTCGCAAGGACGTGCTGGCCAAGATCAAGCTGGGTCGCCTGGGCCAGGTTGAAGACTTGATGGGCCCCGTTGTGTTCCTGGCCAGCGACGCATCGGCCCTGATGACGGGCAGTTCCGTTGTGGTCGACGGTGGGTGGACGGCTGACTGAGATGACCGAGACGTCCGCAGCCCCCCGCACCCGTGCCCCGCGCAAGCCGTTCGAGGTGCGCCGCGCCGAGATTGTGCGCAAGGCGGCGTCGTTCTTCGCGCAGTTCGGTTTTGACGCCACCACGCGTGAACTGGCGGCATGGCTCGGCACCACGCAGCCGTTGATGTATCGTTATTTTCCTAGCAAAAGTGCGCTGATCGACGAAGTCTATCAGACGGTGTTCCTGCAATCCTGGGATGAAGCCTGGGACGCGATCCTGTCCGATCGCAGCCTTGGCATGGCGGAGCGGCTGAATCGTTTCTACAACAGCTATACCGACGTGATCATGCATCCCGAGTGGATGCGGATTTATCTGTTCGCCGGCCTCAAGGGCGTTGAAATCACCGGCGATTATATCGGCCGGGTGGAAAAGCGCATCATCCGGCCGATCGTGGTGGAGATGTGCGCCGAGCGCGGCGTGGCGGTGGGCGACGACATTCCGCCCGCGCTGCTCGAACTGGCATGGAGCCTTCAGGGCGGCATCTTTTATTACGGCGTCCGGAAATTTGTCTACGGAACCCCGGTGCATGAGGAAAAGCGGGCGATGATTGCCTCTGCCGTCAATGTCTACGTCACGGCGTGGCCGAGGGCGTAGCGGCCGACTCAGCGGACCAGAAATGTTGCCAGTAATGGCACAACGATGGCGGTGGTGATGCCGTTCAGGCCGATGGCCAGGCCGCCGAACGCGCCGGCGGTTTCGCTGATCAGCAGCATGCGGGCGGTGGCCAGTCCGTGTCCTGCCATGCCGGCGGCGAGGCCCTGGGCGCGCATGTCCGTGGCTCTGATCAGGCGCATGGCCGGGTTGATGAGCACGATCGCGCAGAGCCCGGTCAGCAGCACGAATACAGCGGCGAGTGAGGGTTGCCCGCCGATTTGCTCGGCGATTCCCATGGCGATGGGCGTGGTGACCGATTTGGGCGCCAGCGATAAAATGACCACACGGGGCGCGCCCAGCAGGCGGGCGATCAGCATGGCGCTGCCGGCGGCGACCACCGATCCGGCGATCAAGGCCGGTAAGATGGCGCGTGCCGAGCGGCGGATGCGGCGCAGATTGGCATACATCGGGATGGCCAACGCCACCGTGGCCGGGCCGAGCAGGAAATGGACGTATTGGGCGCCCTGGAAATAGGCGGAATAGGGCGTGCCGGTTGCCAGCAGCAGGGCCACCAGGATGACCACAGAGATCAGCATGGGGTTGGCCAGGGCCATCCCTGGCATGCGGGCGGCCACCAGCGTGGCCAGTCGCCACACCACGAGTGTTGCCGCCAACCCCAGCAGCGGCGTTGTTTCAAGATAGACCCAGAGATGGAACAGGTTTTCCACGGTCTAGCTGTCCTCGTCGCGTGACAGGCGCTGCATGACCCATCCGGTCACCAGCAGACCAAGCAGCGTGGAAACCGGTATGGCCACCAGCAGGGCCACGGCGTTGTCGCCCAGCACGTCCAGTTGGGTGATAACGCCCACGCCGGCGGGCACGAACAGCAGGCCGAAATGGCGCAGCAGCCAGTTTGATGTGGTGGTCAGGTCAGGATCTGGTGCGCGGTTGCGCAGCGCGAGCATCGTGAGCAGCAGCACGAGGCCGATCACCGGGCCGGGCAAGGGAAGGGATGTTGCACGGGCAATAACCTCGCCCACGAACTGGCACAGGATGAGAAGGGTGAGGGCGTTCAGCATTCGACCATGATAGCCGAAGTGTCGCTGCGTCAGTAGAGCGGCACTTTGAGGTTAATGCCAGGAAGTGACATGCGCTTGGGTTGCTGCGCGATTTGCGGCGAGGAGCCAGCCATATAGCCGTCGCCTCGATAGCCCTGCTTGTTCGAGAAGATGCTGGGGCTGATTTCGGCGCCCTTTTTAACCACGACGGGTGGAGCCGAGGCTTCCTGATTTGGGGTCGGTGCTGCCACAAAACCGTTGGTCGGCTGCTTGTCGGAGGAGGTCGGGGTGGTGAAACGCGCGGAGAGCGGGTCCGACATCGGTGGGTAGGCCGCCGTCAAATCCTTGATCGGTGGCAGGGCCCAGGAAGGAGTGACAGTGGCCGAAAAAACATAAAGCGCAAGGCCCAGACACATGAATGTCTTGATGGCATTCGCAGTAAGTTTGGCCCTCGTTGAACCTTTTGACTTCGACATGCATCAAAAATGGCACGGCTTATTAAGATCGGCAATAACGAAGCGCCGACGGGCCTAATTTTTAAGCAAACCGTGGCGCGGTTATCACAGTCCTGACGGAAAAGTCACACGGAGAGATCAAGCAACGACCCGCGTGGCATCGGCTGGCCTGGAACGGCCTGGGGAGGTGGCCTTCCAGACGTTTGCGCCGTCGGTTGCGCTGATTGGGCGCGGACCTGCTGAACCGGCGCCGCTGGGCGGGTGCCGGCAACAGAACCACTGGACACCACCCCGTTGGTGGCGCTGGCGGAAAATGCAGAGAGGGAACCGGCTGAGATCATGCGGTCGATAATCGCACGCATTGGTTAAAGACCCGTTAATGAGGCAGGCCCAAGTTGTGCGACATCGACCGCCGGAAGTCTATCGGCAATCAGGCCGTCTGCAGGGCGGCCACGCCGGGAAGGGTTTTGCCTTCCATCCATTCCAGAAACGCGCCGCCGGCCGAGGACACGTAGGTCAGTTTGTCGGACACGCCGGCATGGCGCAGGGCCGAGACGGTGTCTCCGCCACCGGCCACGCTGCGCAGGCTGCCGTTCTGGGTGGCCGTGGCCACCGCATGCGCCAGCGCCACGGTGGCGGCATCGAACGGATGCGTTTCGAACGCGCCGAGCGGGCCGTTCCAGACCAGGGTTTTCACGCTGGCGAGACGGGCGATCAGATCGGCCGCTGTCTTGGGGCCGACGTCGAGCATCATCGAATCAGCCGGAATTTCGGCGATGTCCACAATGCGGATCGGCGGGTCGGCGCGGAATTCGGTGGCGGTCACGGCATCGAGCGGCAAGACGATCTCGCAGCCGGCAGCCTTGGCGCGGGCCACGATGTCCAGCGCCGTGGCGTGCATCTCGGCTTCCTGCAACGAGCGGCCGACGCCCACGCCTTGGGCAGCGAGGAACGTGTTGGCCATGGCGCCGCCGATGACCAGCAGATCCACGCGGCCCACCAGATTGCCCAGCAGATCCAGCTTGGTGGACACTTTCGAGCCGCCGACAATGGCCATCACCGGGCGAACCGGGTTGCCCAAGGCGGCTTCCAGGGCCTCAAGCTCCGCCTGCATCAGGCGTCCGGCGTACGAGGGCAGCAGATGCGCCACGCCGACCGTGCTGGCATGGGCGCGGTGGGCGGCGGAAAAGGCGTCATTGACGAAAATATCGGCGAGATGGGCCAACTCGGCGGCCATCGCCGGATCGTTCTTTTCTTCGCCGTCATGGAAGCGGGTGTTTTCCAACACTGCGACATCGCCGTCAGCGAGCCGCTCGATCACCTGTTGCGCCTGCACGCCGATGCAGTCATTGGCGAAATGCACTGGGCGGCCGAGCACTTCGGCCAGCGCGATCGCCATCGGTTCCAGCGACATCTCCGCCACGCGCTTGCCTTTCGGCCGGTCGAAATGGCTGCACACGATCACCCGCGCCCCCTTGTCCGCCAGCTCGCGGATGGTGGGCGACAGGCGTTCGATGCGGGTGAGATCCGTGATCCGCCCGTCCCTGACGGGCACGTTGAGGTCGGCACGGACAAGCACGCGCTTGCCTGCCACATCGAGCCCGTCGAGGGTACGGACGGTCATGATCAGAGGCTCCCGAGGAGGGCTGCGGTGTCGGACATGCGGTTGGAGAAGCCCCACTCGTTGTCATACCACGCCATCACGCGCACCAGGCCGCCGTCGACAACCGCGGTCTGGGTGGCGTCGAAGGTCGAGGACATGGCCACGTGGTTGAAGTCGCTGCTCACCAGCGGGGCGGTGTTGTAGCCAAGGATGCCCTTCAGCGCGCCTTCGGAGGCGGCCTTCATGACGGCGTTGATCTCTTCCTTGGTGGGCGTCCGCTCAAGCTGCACGTCCAGGCTGACGAGCGAGACGTTGGGCGTGGGAACGCGGATCGAGCTGCCGTCCAGCTTGCCCTTCAGTTCCGGCATCACCAGGCCGACGGCCTTGGCGGCGCCGGTGGAGGTTGGGATCATCGACACGGCGGCCGCACGGGCGCGGTGCAGGTCCTTGTGCAGGGTGTCCACGCTCGGCTGGTCGCCGGTGTAGCTGTGGATGGTCAGCATGTAGCCGCGCACAACCTTGAAGTTGTCGTGCAGCACCTTCACGACCGGCACCAGGCAGTTGGTGGTGCAGGAGGCGTTGGAGACGACCGTCATGTCCTTCGTCAGCGTGTGGTGGTTGACGCCGTAGACGATGGTGGCATCGGCGTTCTCGCCGGGGGCCGAGATCAGCACCTTGCGGGCGCCGGCCTGCAGCAGGGCCGAGGCCTTTTCCTTCGAGGTGAAGATGCCGGTGCATTCCATCGCCACGTCCACGCCCTGATACGGAACCTTCGTGGGGTCGCGCTCTGCGGAGACGGTGATGGGGCCGTAGGTGCGGCCGTTATGGGTGATGGTGATGGTCTGGCCATCGACATGCACTTCGCCGGGGAAGCGGCCGTGCACGCTGTCGAAGCGGAACAGATGGGCGTTCGCCTCCACCGAGCCGAGGTCGTTGATCGCCATCGGGATCACGTCCGTGCGGCCGCTCTCGATGATCGCGCGCAGCACCAGACGGCCAATGCGGCCGAAACCGTTGATTGCTACTTTGACAGCCATGCTCGTATGCCCTTCGGTGGTGGAAGTTAGACCGCAATTCGCTTTTTGACGGCCGCGGTGATGGCTTCGGCGGTGATGCCGAAATGCTTGTAGAGTTCGTCCGCCGGCGCCGAGGCGCCGAAGCTGCCCATGCCGATGAAGATGCCGTCCGGCCCGAGCCAGCGTTCCCAGCCGAAGCTGACACCGGCCTCGACACCAACGCGCAGGACGCCGCCCAGCACTTCGGCGCGGTAGGCTTCGTCTTGTTGAGCGAACAATTCCCAGCAGGGCAGGGACACAACGGCAACCTTCACGCCCTCGGCCGCCAAAGCCTCGCGTGCCGCCATGGCGATGGCGACCTCGCTGCCAGTGGCGATCAGCGTGGCCTGACGGGGGCCTTCGGCTTCCGCGAGCACATAGCCGCCACGGGCCGAGCGGTTCTCGGCGGTGTCGAAGCGCATGGCCGGCAGCCCCTGGCGGGACAGGGCGATCAGGCTGGGGCCATCGGCCTTGCGGATGGCAAGTTCCCAGCACTCGGCGGTTTCCATCGCGTCCGCCGGGCGGAACATCAGCACGCCGGGCATGGCACGCAGGCTGGCCAGATGCTCCACCGGCTGGTGGGTGGGGCCGTCTTCGCCCAGGCCGATGCTGTCATGCGTCAGCACGTGGATGACGCGGATGCGCATCAGGGCGGCGAGGCGGATGGCCGGGCGCATGTAGTCGGTGAAGACGAAGAACGTGCCGGAATATGGAATCACGCCGCCGTGGACGGCCATGCCGTTCATCGCCGCCGCCATGCCGTGTTCGCGGATGCCGTAATGCACGTAGCGGCCAGCGAAGTTGCCGGGGGTGATGTAGCCCATGCCCTTGGCGAAGGTGAGGTTGGAGCCGGTGAGATCGGCCGAGCCGCCGATCAGTTCCGGCACGGCCGGCACCAGCGCTTCGAGCGCCTTCTGGCTGGCCTGACGCGAGGCGAGCTTCGGGCGCTTCTCGGCGATGTCGGCGCGGAGTGCTGCCACGGCCTCGTGGAAGTTCTCGGGCAGGCGGCCGGCCATCGCACGTTCGAACTCGGCGCGCATCGGGTGATGCGCGAGGCGCTTCAACCAGGCGCGGCGGGCGGGGGCGCTGCGGCTGCCGGCTGCGTGCCACTGCTCGTAGAGATCGTCCGGCACTTCGAACGGCGCGTGCGTCCAGCCAAGGGCGGCCTTGGCGGCAGCGGCCTCGTTGGCGCCGAGCGGGGCGCCGTGGGAGGACGCGGTGCCGGCCTTGGTGGGGGCGGCAAAGCCGATGATGGTGCGGCATGCGATCAAGGTGGGGCGCGAGGAGCGCATGGCGGAGGCTATGGCCGCGGCGATCTCAGCCGGGTCATGCCCGTCGACGCGCTTGGTGGCCCAGCCGCTGGCGGCGAAGCGCTTCAGCTGGTCGTCGCTGCTGGACAGCGACACCGCGCCGTCGATGCTGATGGAATTGTCGTCCCACAGCACAACCAGCTTGTTCAGCTTCAGATGACCGGCGAGGCTGATGGCCTCCTGGCTGACGCCTTCCATCAGGTCGCCGTCGCCACAGGTGACCCAGGTGCGATGATCCACCAGCGAGCGGCCGAAGCGGGCGGCCAGGATGCGCTCGGCGATCGCCATGCCGACGGCGGTGGCCAGGCCCTGGCCGAGCGGGCCGGTGGTGGTCTCGATGCCGGGATGCTCGCCGTATTCCGGATGGCCGGCGGCCGGGGAGTGCAGCTGGCGGAAGTTCTTGATGTCTTGGATGCTCATGCCGGCAAAGCCGGTCAGGTGCAGCAGGGCGTACAGCAGCATCGAGCCGTGGCCGCCGGACAGCACGAAGCGGTCCCGGTCTGGCCAATGCGGGTCGGCGGCGTCGAACTTGTGGAATTTGCTCCAGAGCGCCGTGCCCACGTCGGCCATGCCCATCGGCATGCCGGGGTGGCCAGAATTCGACTTCTCCACCGCATCGATCGCAAGCGCGCGAATGGCGTCTGCCATGCGCCGTTCGGGCGTTATGGGGCGGGCGAGGATGACGGCCTGCGCGGCGAGGGCTGGGTTGTCACCGGTGATCTCTGCAATCGACGCCATGGCTGCCTCCTTTATCTTGCCCTTCTCCTATAAGCACCCTGCCCCCCGGGCAAGCCCCGCGCATGTTTCACAGGCTGGCGAACGCGGGCTGGGCATGCGACATGATCAGGCCTGCATTGAGGAGAGACGGCCCATGGCATCGCCGATCGTCTATGAAGCCTTGCGACTTCTGACCCCGCGAGATGCGGTGGGCGTGGGAAAGCGGCGTATCGGCGGGGTGGGCGATGGCGGCTATGTGCTGCTTGACGCCCTGGTGCCGGAACAGGTGGCGATGAGCTTTGGTGTTGGTCCCACCGTCACCTTTGATTTCGAACTCGCCGAGCAGGGCCATCGGATTTTGCTGTTCGACCACACGATTGAATCCCTTCCCGGCGAGCATCCGCATTTTACGTGGTATCGTGAAGGGGTATCAGGCGTGTCCGCGCCGGAGGAGGCTCTGTTTTCGTTGGCCGAGCACATGCTGAAATTGCCGGAGGACGCGCAGGATCCCATCCTGAAAATGGATGTCGAAGGCGCGGAATGGGACACGCTTGGCGCTGTGCCGCCGGGTTTGCTGGCCCGCTTCGCCCAGATCACGCTGGAATTCCACAATCTGCTGGATCTTGCGGACCCTGCGTTCAATGCGCGGGTGCAGAAGGCCCTGCATGCGCTGGATGCCGATTTCGTGCCGGTGCACGTGCATGGCAATAATTTTGGCGCGCTCGGGTTCGTTGGTGGATTTCCTGGCGTCGAGACGCTGGAGGTCACGTATGCAAGGTGCGATCTGTTTCGCACCGCGCCGTCCAAGACGTTCTATCCCACGCCGCACGACACGCCGAATTTTGACGAGCGGGCGGATTTTCCGCTGTGGTTCTTCCCCTACGCTCCCGGGAGCGTGCGCGCCGTGCTGGACAATCCTGCGTAATGGCCCGGCCGGCAGCGTGCGGATTTCAGGCGACCAGCTTTTCGGTTTCCGTCACCGCGTTCTGCAGGGTATCGATCAGGCCGGGCACCTGATCGCCCGCGGGTTGGTGGGAGATCCGCTGGGCTGTCTCGGCCAGAAGGTCGAGGCCCAGCGTGCCGGCGGCCTCATGCAGCGCCACGGCTGAGTCGGATATTTCCGGCCATGCCTGCGCGGCGTGGGAGTGGCGCATCGCCGCGATCTGCGCGCGCGCCTGCCCGGTGAAGTCCTTGAGCACGTGCAGTGCGTCCTCCCGGCCCAATGCGTCCACCAGGGTTGCGAAGGCAGCCTCGCCGTTGGACAGATCCGCACGGGCGGTCGCACTGGTGGGCGCCCGGGTGCGGAGTGTGCCGGCGATGGTGCGTTCCAGCAGCCGCTCCAACTGCGTCGGGGTGAAGGGTTTGCCCATGAAGTCGTCCATTCCGGCGGCGCGGCAGGCTTCCTGGTGGTGGTGAAAGACGTTCGCGGTCATCGCCACGATTGGAATGTCATGTTCCGGCCCGGGCAAGCCGCGGATGAGCCGGGTTGCCTGCAGGCCGTCCATTTCCGGCATCATCACGTCCATCAGCAGCAGGTCATACGGCGCGGTCTGCACCATCTGCAGAGCCTCAACCCCGTTGGCCACCTGATCCACCCGGTGACCGAGCATTTCAAGCCGGGTGATGGCCACCAGCCGATTGGTGATGTTGTCTTCGGCCAGCAGGATCCGCAGCCGCGTGGTGGACCGGGGCGCCTTCTCGCGCTCCGCCGGCGCGATGCTTTGCTCGGCCTTTCGCGCCGGGGCGCTCAGGTCCAGCTCCATCGGGGCGGCGAAGCAGAATGCCGAGCCGATGCCGGGCGTGCTTTGCACCGTGATCCGCCCGTCCATGCGCGTGGCCAGCCGTTGGCAGATGGCCAGCCCCAGCCCGGTGCCGCCGTAGCCGCGGGAACTGGTGCCGTCCACCTGATAGAACTGCTTGAACAGATGCTCCATCGCAGCGTCGGGGATGCCGATTCCGGTGTCGCGCACGGTGATGTGGATGGTGGCGTGCGTGTCGCTCAGGATTTTTCCGTCGACCTCGATGGTCACGCCGCCTTCCTGGGTGAATTTGAGGGCGTTGCCTACGAGGTTGAACAGCACCTGGCGCATGCGGCCCGGGTCTCCGGTCAGGTGCACCGGCGTGCCGGATGCCACCTGCATGCGCAGCCATAACTGCTTTTCGAGCGCTTTGACGGCCATCAGGTCCATCACGCTGCGAATGACGTGCAGGAGATCGAACGGGGCGTGGTCCAGGTCCACCTCGCGGGCTTCGAGCTTTGAGAAGTCGAGGATGTCGTTGATGATCTGCATCAGGGAATTGGCCGCCTCGCGCAGCGTGCTGGCATAGCTGCGCTGGCTCTGCGTCAGGTCGCTGTCGATCAGCAACCCGGCCATGCCGATCACGCCGTTCATCGGCGTGCGGATTTCGTGGCTCATGACGGCCAGGAAGTCCGACTGCGCCCGCCTTGCGGATTCTGCGGCGTCTCGCGCCGCCTCAAGGGCTGCCTCGTTCTGCTTGCGGAGCGTGATGTCGGTGTAGGTGCGCACCGCGCCGCCACGGTCCAGCGGCAGGGTGCGAACGTCGAGAACCACGCCGTTCTTGCGGCTGCGCTCGTATTGGAGCGGACCAAGACCGCCGCTCTGGGCCAGTGCCGCCACATCGTATCCGCCATCGTGGTTGGGCAGGAACTCGTTGCTCTTGAGCTGCCAGTCCAGAATGGCGCCGAACGTGACGCCTTCGCGCGACAGGTGCTCTGGCAGGCCCAGCAGTTCGGCCACGCGGCGGTTCATCACCGGCACCGTGCCGTCCGCATCGACCATCATCACGCCCTGGCCAATATTGTCGAGCGTTGCCGACAGCAGGCGCTGCGAGCGGGCCAGATGCATGCCCTGGCTGATCAACTGGGCGCCAATCAAGGCCACCAGCACTGTCAGCAGGGCGCCGACCAGCAGGTAGCGGTCCCGGTCCTGCCAATACGGGGCGAACACGTCGTCGGCCGCCATTCCGACCACCGCGATCAGCGGAAAATCCGCCATGCGCCGATAGCTCAGCAGCCGGTCTATGCCATCGACCGGGCTGGCGTGGCGGTATTCGCCGTCGGCGGGGCCGGTTCGAAAGCGCTCCATGGCGGTGTCGTCCAGCACGCGGCCCAGACTGTCCGGCGCGTCCGGTGCGCGAACGCGCACCACGCCGTCCATGCCGATCAGCGTGATCGAGCCCTTGCCGATGTCTACGCCGTTGGCAAAGCGGGCGAAATACGCTGGATTGAGCGAAACCACCAGCACGCCGGAAAACGCGCCGTTCTGGTCGAACAGCTTGCGGGTGAACTGGATCGACCATTTCCCTGACACGCGCCCCAGTACCGGCTTGCTGATGAACAGGACATCCGCGGGCGTGTTCATATGCACCCGGACATGCTCGCGGTCCGACAGATCAAGCCCGGCATTGGCGCCCAGGTTGCTGCCTTGCATGATCCCCTTGGCGTCGGTGACGGCCATCTGCAGGGCCAGATCGCGCGGTACCTGATCGCTGGGCGCCATGGACCTGATATCGAAATGGTCGCGGTCTGCCCGGTACAGTGACCGGATCATCATCATCACCTGGTCCAGCGCCTCGATCGTGCGGCTGACACTCTCGTTGAAGCCGTGCGACACGCCGTTCGCGTTGTTCCACGCAGCCCGTTCGAACTGGCGGCGTTCCTGGCTGAGATGCAGCCCGATGCCGAGCCACAGCAAGGCAATGGCCGCGCCCACCAGGAACAGCTGGAACAAGGTCGAAGCGGGCATGACGCGGCCGCGCAGCGTGAGGGGCGAGAGGGGGCGGGGCATGAACGACTACCTGAACTGGCACAAGAGGGCGGCGCGACGCTGGGCGTTCTGTTGATCTGCGCCGCCGCACCGATTGCGTAAAGCGGTCCTCGCCAGGCTCTGTCAGGGGATCTTCACAGGTGATACGGTCGTATGCGACTCTGGCCGCAAAATGAGACGTTGCCCACGCAAAATCGTCCATTTTGCAATGGTGCTGCGCAGGGTGTCTGGTGAAAAAACGGGCTAAAATGCCCGCAGCACACTGAAATACAACGATTGTTCAAAATCAAATAGGCTGAGGCGAAATCACCGCCCTGGCGATACACGTCATCACATCAACTTATCCGTGCAGACGTGCTTTCGGGCGTCGATCAGGCGTTGCGGTGGTGCTGGCGGACGCCGGCGAGGAGGGCTGGGATCTTCTCTGACGTGACCGGCTGGCTGATCAGGTAACCCTGCGCCTGCTTGCAACCCGCCGCATGCAGCCAGGCCAGTTGCGCCTCGGTCTCCACGCCCTCGGCCACCATATCCAGGCCCAGCTTGGTGCCGACAGTGATCAAAGCGCTCATGACCGCTCCGGTCCCGCTGTTCTGGCATGCCTTCTGCGTCAAGGCCTTGTCGATCTTCACCTTGTCGAACGCCAGGTCGCACAGATGACTCATCCCGGCATTGCCCGAACCGAAATCGTCCAGCGTGACCTTCACGCCGTGCGCCTTTATGGCTTTCATCAGCGTTGGCAGTCGGCCGCCACCTTCCACCAGCACGCGCTCAGCCACTTCAAGCTCAAGCCGCTCCGGCTGCAGCCCGCTGTCTGCCAGGCTGCGGACAATGAGCGAGGTCAGTTCTGGGTCACCAAGCTGGGATGCGGATAGATTGACCGCGACTGGAACCGAGCTCGGCCAGGATGCAGCGTCGGCGCAGCTGGTCGCCAATGCCCAGCTGCCGAGCGGGACGATCAACCCCGTCTCCTCCGCCACATCGAGGAAGTCGGCCGTCGACAGCAGGCCGCGGCGTGGATGCGTCCAGCGCATCAGCGCCTCGAAGCCCACGATTTCATGGCTCTCCACGTCGATCACCGGCTGGTAGTGCATTTCCAGCTCATTGTTTGCGATGGCATTGCCGAGGTCGAGTTGAAGATTGCGACGCTCCTGTTGCAGGAGCGACATCTCTTCCTCGAAAAAGCAAAACGTGTTGCGGCCGCTGTTTTTGGCGAGATACATCGCCGAATCGGCGTTGGTCAGCAATTCGTCGCTCGTGTCGCCATTGGTCGGATAGACGGCAATGCCGATGCTGACCTCGATCACGGCGCGATTGCCGTCGATCTCGTATGGCATTGACAGCGCCGTCACCAGACGGGTCGCCAAGGCGCTGGGAGAGGCCAGCTGTTCGGCGGGCACCTGCAGGATGGCAAACTCATCGCCGCCGAAACGCGCCACCGGGTCGTTCTCACGCACAACACTGCGCAGACGTTCCGCCACCTGCTGCAACAATCGGTCGCCCACAGCGTGGCCGTACTGATCGTTGACGATTTTGAAACGGTCCAGATCCAGGCACAACACGGAGAACTTCCGGCCCCCGTGCTTGGCGGCCTCGATGGCTTGCAGCAGGTTCGTGTTGAACTGGGTGCGGTTGGCAAGTCCGGTCAGAGCGTCATGATGCGCCAGGCGCGTGATGCGCGCTTCGGCATGGCGTCGGGTGGTGATGTCTGTGTAGGTGCGCACCATCGCGCCGTTGCGGAGAGGGTTGGTGCGTATTTCAAGCACCGTGCCGTCTGGCCGCGTGCGCTCCTGCGTGCCGGTGGCCGTGCTGAGGGCGTTGGGCGGCGGGATTGCGATTAGTTGGCCCAGATCGTTGGTGATTGTGCCGAATTCTTCGCTGCTTTCCTGCCAGGCGCGAATGTCGTCGAAGTCGGGGGCTTCTTGCATCAGCGCGTCAGGCAAGCCAAGCAGTTCGATCGCCCGTCGGTTGATCACCGGCACGCGCCGCTGCTCATCGACCATGATCACGCCCTGGCCGAGATTTTCAAGCGCCATGAGCAAGACTGCATGGGAGTTCATCAGCCGAATCTTCTGGCGCGCCAGTATGCAGGCACAGCCGATTGCCAGGATGCTGAATGCCACGCCAGCCAGGATGTAGGGCTGATGGACGGCGCGCGTGAGTTGGGCCATCAGCGTCGTGATCGTGGCTGGATCACCAGCGCCTGCGGCTGGATTTTGGTTTTGCACCATCTGTTGGATGGCCAGCCACACCGCAGCCGTGACCACAACCGGCATCGCCAGTTCCGCCAACACGTGCCACCGCCACCAGCGCTGTGTGTCCTTGGGGGCTGGCTTGATCGATGCTGCTACCGGGCTGAACTCAGCTTCGCTGAGTGTGATCTCGGGGGGGGCATGTTGCGGCGAGTCCAACGTGTTCTGTCGTTGTGCGGACATGATATCAAGCAGTTGGCGCAGCGCTGGCGAATCCGGCTGTTCCCGTTTGATGGTGGGGGCCATTTTCATGCCAGGGTCCTCTTGGCATTTCCCGAGGGTGTCGCGTCCGCCAGCGGGGCTGTGGCCGCGGGGAAGGCGAAGCTGCGGGCCACTTCTGACAGCAGCATCAGGGACGCCGGGTAGTAGCCGGTCGGCAAGTTTGTGCCCGCCATGATGGCAGGCGAGGAGACGCCAGAGGCTGCCAGCGTGAGGTCGCGCACCGCCAGTACGCCCGGGCTTGCGGGATAGTTGGCAACTTCGTTGGTGTAGATATCAACCCATGCCGGCGTCCACTTCGGGGTTGATGCCCAGTATTTCGCGATGGAGCGCGCAGCCTCGGTGTCCGAAAGCCGCGACCAGGCCAAATACAGCGGCACCCGCACGGCATCGTAGGAAAAGCGGGCGGGATGGCCCTGCGCCGGGGCCAGGCCAGAGTCGGCACGGGTGACGGTCAGCCAGTCCGGGGTCAGCTTGTTGGGGCCGAATCGGCCATCGTTCAACAGCTTGATGCCATCGCGGCGCAACTCATCCCAAATCGGCGATGGGGCCACCTTGTCCAGTTCGGCAAAGGCGAAGAAGGCGTAATAGGAAGGATTGACCGTCACGGTCGTGGAGGTCTCGAAGCCGCGTTGACCGGGCAGCAGTACGATGCGGCTGCCTGCCCGCTTGACGAGAAGCCGTAGGATATCACGGCCGATGGCCCGTGCCTGCGCTGTGAAGTCCGGTCGATTCCAGCGGGCGCCGGCACGGGCCAGCGCATATCCAATCAGCAGGTCGCCGTCGCTGGCGTTGTTCTTGTCCGATACCGGGGTCACGGCATCGGGAACATACCGCCATGCGTGCAAGGCATCACCGCTGCGGTGCATTGCCTCAGAGGTGAAAGTGTAAATGCGCTCGAATGTGGCAAGATCGTTAAAGTGTTCAGCAAAGATCATTCCGTAGCCCTGGCCTTCGGAATGCGAAATCGAATAGTTGTCGGTATCGATCACTCGGCCGTCGTTGGTGACCAGGCGCGCCTTGAAGAGCGACCACATCTCCAAAGGTGTTGTCTGCTTGGTTGCTCCGCCGGCCGTGGCCAACCGCAATGCTGCAGCCGCCACGAATGTCCCGGTCAACATAGCACGACGCCCTAACGATCCATTCGACAAAGTCAACATATTGGGCGGTCTCCGATATGGCTTGGTCAGTCGCCAAAAACGGGTGTTTCTTGCGTCTTTAAGACAACAATATTGGTCTGTCTTATCGTGTTAGGTCTGCACGTCTGCGAAAAACACAATAACAATAAATCCAATTTATAATTTAGTTTTGGATTTCTGCGAAAGTTGTGCTGCGACTGCAACAATTCGAAAATAAATCCTCGTCTGTCATGGTGTCTGAGGTATTTCCAACAGGCACTGGGAAGTCGCTCGCGCAGAGCACGCCTGGTCTGCCAATCAGATAGCCTTGAACTTCGTCGCAGCCGTGCCGTTGCACCAGCGCCAGTTGCAGGTCGCGCTCGATCCCTTCGGCGCATGTGACCAGGTTCAGGGCCGTGCCAAGCTTCAGCACCGCCTGCAAAACCGCATCGGCGCGTTCGTTGGCGCCCAGGCGGCGGACGAATGAACGATCCAGCTTGATCTTGTGGAGCGGGAAGCTGCCAAGCAGACCAAGAGATGAATAGCCGGTGCCGAAATCATCCAGCACGATGCGCGCGCCAAGTGTTTCAAGCCTGTGGAAATGGTCTGTAAACAACGCCACATCGGCAACCGCGACGCGCTCGGTGACTTCAATTTCCAACCGCCTCGGGTCCACACCGTGCAGGCGCAGCTTGGTGCTGACACTGGACGGGAAGTCCCGATGGAGGAACGTCTCCGCGCAGACATTGACACTGAAGCGCAGCGGCTGCGGCCATCTTGCAGCTTCCATGCAGGCCTGGTTCATCACCCAGGCGTCGATGTCCTGGATCAGACCATGATCTTCGGCAAAGGCGATGAACTCGGCGGGCGAGACAACACCGCGGTTGACATCGGTCCACCGCAGCAAGGCTTCAAAACCCAGCGTTATGCCACCCTCTGCCGAGGCGATGCGTTGCCAATTCAAAACAAACTGGTTTTCGCGCACTGCCCTGGTCAGGTCGTATTTGAAAGCTTCGATATCAAACGGGGAGGAGATCGCGTTCATCAGAGCGCTCCCCCGACACAGCGAAGGTGAGGCAGTGCGTCAGCAGCGCAGAAGGGATGGTCTCCGAACTTGGACATCAGGCCTTGACTCACTCTGCAACGCAATCTCAGCGCCACCTTGGCCTGAATTGTTGCGACTATTGCGAGTGAATAAACACGCCACGATTGTAGTGTGTGCAAAGTTTTGCCAAGCGCGGCTCACAAAAGTGTGATTTCAGCCGTCCTTATTAACCTCATTCATACGATGTAGATGCAACATCAGCGACCGAGAAATCGGCGCCGACCCTGGCGGTGTCCTCGAAGCCCATGAACATGTAGCCCCGCCCGCGAACCGAGCGGATTGCAGGTTCTCCGCACATGTGCGGTTCGATCGCCTTTCGGATACGCGACAGCATGTTGTCCACTGAGCGGTCCAGCGGCGTAAATGTCCGATTGAGCAGCTTGGTCGACAGTTCATCCCGGCTGATCAGTCGGCCGGCATTCTGCGACAGGAACACCAAGGCATCGAACTCGGTGCTTGTCAGGCGCAGGGATGTGCCGTTCGGTGTCACCAGCAGCTGCCGGCGCATGTCGATTTCCCATTTCCCGGCTGACGGTGCGGCCGCCGGCTTTGGTTGTGGCGGCATCGGGTCTGGCTGCACGCGTCGCAGAACGGCGCGCAGGCGTGCGAGAAGTTCGCGCGGCCCGAGAGATTTGGCGACGAAGTCGTCGGCTCCTGTTTCGAGCGCCACAATCCGGTCGACCGTGTCTTTGTTGCCGGTCAGCACGACGACGCCACCCTTGTAGGTTTTGCGCAACTCGCCCAGCAGCGTCAGCGAGTCTTGGTCGCCGACGAATTGGTCAAGCAGAACCAGCGCGGGCTGTATGCGCCCGATTTCAGCGATCAGGCCGCCCAGCCCCCTGATCCAGGTGGTCTTCAAACCATGCGCCGCCAGGAACTCGATCAGTTCTTCGGCAAAACCTTGGTCATCTTCAACGAGAACGATTATCGACATTTGCCAGACATGCGGGTTCGAGTTCCACTTATGAGTTGTGTTATGGGCAATGCTGCGGTAGGAAAGTCAATGATTTTGAAAACAAAAATTTGCAGAATTATGCTCGCGTATTGTCGCGGGCGCGTGATAAATCCAGCTCATCAAATTAACGGCGCATAAAATGAACATCCAGAAACTTGTCGAATCTGGCCATGTTCCAATTCAGATCATGATCGTCGACGACGAGTCTGTCATTGTGGACGAATTGCTGGAATTTTTCGCTGACGAAAATATTTCGGCAATATCGGCCGGGGATGCGGCTTCCGCGATGCGGATTTTCACGGAATCGCCGGTTGGCGCCATCACCGTCATTCTGACCGACGTCAAGATGCCGGGGCAGGACGGGCTGTCATTTGCCCAGAATATGCTGGCGATCGTCCCGGAGGCACAGGCCGTCGAGATCATTGTGATGACCGGGCATGGCAGCTTTGGCATGGCGGTAGATGCCCTGCGGAGTCGGGTGTTCGACTTCCTCCGCAAGCCGGTCAAGCTGACCGAACTCTCTCAATCCGTTGGCCGGGCGCATGCCTCTGCCGTGCGGCGGCGTGCTCATGTGCGCGCTGAGGGTGAGAGAATGGCGCGACTGCGGGAAATGACGCTGGCGCTGTCTGATCGCGCCGAGCAACTGACCGCGCATGTCAAAGGCGCTGTTGATTTCAAGGATTCTGACGTGCTGCGCGTGATCAGCGATGAGCTTCGCAATCCGCTTGTACCGGTGGCGGGTCTGTCGGAACTGATCGAGGAGAACGCTGCGTCTCTGTCGACGGCCCAGCTGGTCGAATATGCCGGCATGATCAGGCAGGCCGGCTGGCAATTGAGCAATCTGGTCGATGCGCTGGTGATTGCCTCGGCATATGCCAGCGGTGAGACGGCAACGGCGAAGCCGTCTGAGCGCGCCAGCGACATTGTGGCCGCCCTGGTGATGGGGCACGGCGCCGATGCCCGCAGGCGGGGCTTGTCGCTGGAGTCCTCGTCGCAGCCCAATGTCACCGTGATGGCCGATCGCGGCTGTCTCATGCTGGCGTTGGACCAGTTGGTCGGCAACGCCGTGCGGCTTGGCAAGGTGGGGCAGGTGGTGCGCATCGGCGCGCAGGCTGTGGGCGACGAGATCAGGTTCGATGTGATCAGTCATGCCGCCGCGTCCCCTGAGGAGCAGCCATCCACGGCATCGGCGCTGTCTGACAACACGCTGGGCGCTGGCATGACCGGAAGCGAACTGGGTCTCAAGCTGGCTGACCGCCTGGCGATGGTTCTTGGGGGGCGGCTTGAGACACGCGGCCATGCCACGCGTGAGTTTGCCGCGTCTGTCATCCTGCCGATGGGGCCGGTGATCGCCGTTCGGTGACCGGCTGGGCTGGAGCGTGGTGCCCGGTGTTGCACGTGGCATCGGTCAACCACGCCGGTGCCGTGCTCGCGACGTGGTTGCCGGGCGCGCGGTGTGGTGCTTGTGTGATGGCAGCAGCGAATGTGGACGCGCCGCGATGAAGGAGGCGGCATGAAACTTCGATTGTCCCGCCATCTAAATCTGCTTTTATCCTCCTCTGCCACACTCAGGGCCAGGCGATCGCTGAATGCGTTCGTGCTGCTCGGTCTGCCGCTCGCACTTTTGCTGGGCCTGTTGGCGGCCTGGCAGGCCCATCTTGATTCCAAGACAGCGTTCGATGCCAGGCTGGTGGAATTGACGCGCACAACGGCGCTGGCCCTCGACACCCGGTTCGACACCTATGTCGCCGCGGCCAATGCGCTGGCGCATTCTTCAGAGCTTCAGGCGGGTGGAATGCCCGGAGCCCTTTACGTGCGCGCCTGGGAGCTTGGGCAGTCGCTCGGCGGGGCGGTGTCGATTTCCTCGACCGGGCCAGGCCGGCCGCAGATTGTCAATACGAGGCGCCGCGAGGCGATGCCGCAGCAGCCGTCGCAGACTTTGGACGTCAGCGCCTCGCCCCTGCGCGATCTGGAGCCGACGATCAGCAACGTGTTCAACGGCACCATCATCGAGGCCCCGCTGTTTATTATCTCCGTTCCCGCCTTTCAGGATGGCGTGGCGCGGTATTCGGTCAGTGTTGCCGTGGATCCGGCAGCGATGTCGGAATTTTTGGGCGCGCAGAATATGCCCGCGGGTGCGTTTGCCGTCGTCACCGATGGCGCGATGCACATCGTCGGCCGATCGAGTGATGCGAAAATCTATGTCGGGCAGAAGATGGAGCCGTGGTCGTTCGTGCGGCGCGAAGGCGACGTGACGTTCGGCCGGCGCCTGGATGCCGACGGACAGGCGACGATGCTTGCGATCCGAAGTCTGGATGGCGGGTGGCGCGACTGGCGCGTGGTGGTTGGAATTCGGGCCGACCAGGCGGAACTGCTGGCGTCGCGGCCGCTGGAATGGCAATTCGTCATTCGCGTCATTGTCTTCGCGCTGCTCGCCCTTGGCGGCGGCCTTGCTTTGCTTGCCTGGCGTGACAGCAATTTCAAGCATGCCGAACTGGACCGCGTGCTGGCGCATGTGCCGGCGATCATCGGCATCAACCACGTATGGCCGGACGGTCGTTTCAGGCGGGAGTTCATCAGCCGCAGCGCCGCTGCGGTGATGGGGCGGGACTGGGAAGAACTGATCCGTGTCGGCAGCCTGACACCGTTCATGGCGCCGGGCGATGAGGAGCGCTTGAGAGACAACCTTGTTCTGGCCATTTCTGTCGGCCACGCGACGTTGGAATATCGCTTCCAGCACGGCGATGGCACGTGGCGCACGGCGCGGTCCACCGCCAGCCTTCTGGAGCGCTTTACCGATGACAGCGCGCATGTGGTGATCTGCATCACTGACGTGACGGAAATGCGGGGGGTGCAGGAGCGGCTGGCATTGCTGGAGCGGTTGGAGGTGCTGGGCGAGGTTGCCAGCGGCATCGCGCACGAAGTCAGTCAGCCTTTGGCGGCCATCTCCATGGCTGCCGAAAACGGCAAGCGGGCGCTGTCGCGCGCAACCCCGATGGTTCAGGCGGCGATGGAGAAGTTCAACCGCATCGGTGAGCAGGCGCATCGGATCAGTGCCGTGATCGACCATATCCGCGCCTTCGCACGCAATAACAATGAGGCCGCCGAGGCGCTGGATATCGCCCTTGTGCTGCATGAAGTGCTGTTGGTGGTGGAACTGCGCCTGGAAAGCGCCGGCATCGAACTGGAAATCGATGTGCCGCAGGGCCTGCCCCTCATCAGCGGCGCCAGCCTGGCGTTGGAGCAGGTGTTGGTGAACATCATCGTCAACGCGTGCGATGCCTATGCGGAAAAACCAGAGCAGCCGGTGCGATTGATCCATATTTCGGCCCGCCCCGTCCCTGGCATGCTGCGCGTGTGCATTGCCGACCACGCCGGGGGAATTGCAGAGCCTTTGATAAAGCGGATCTTCGATCCGTTCTTTTCCACCAAGACGATTGGAAAAGGCACCGGCCTGGGATTGTCGATCAGCATGGCGTCGGTCACGGATATGGGGGGCAAGCTGAACGTGCGCAACGAGAACGATGGCGCCGTCTTTGAGATTGTCCTGCCGGTCGCGGCCGTCCAGGGCCATGTGTCCGCGATGCCATTATGATGACCGGCCTGCTGCACAACCCGGGTGCGGAAGGGGAGACCGCGCGCATTCGCGCGATGGAGCAGCATGATCTTCCACCGGAGCAGTGGGACCGCTTCGAGTCTGTCTTGCGTCTGGCCAGGAGCGTGTGCGGGGCGCCGATCGCGTCGATCGCGCTGGTGGGTGAGGACCGGGTGATGGTCCGCGCGGCCTGTGGCATTGAAATGGCCGACGTTGGGCGGCTTCATTCTTTCAATGACATGGTTGTTCACGGCCGCTGCACGCTCGTGGTGCCGGACACGCGGGCGCATGCTGCTTTCGCGAACAACCCTGTGGTCACGGGGGCGGCCGGCATCCGCTTCTTTGCCGGCGCACCGCTGATCGATCCGCAGGGGCACGTCATCGGCGCGCTCTGTGTGCTCGACACCAAGTCGCGCCCGGCGTTCGATCCGGCGCAGCAGGCGCTGCTGGAGGATCTGGCCGGGCTTGTACGCCAGCGGCTGGAGCTGATCCAGGAGGCCAACCGTTCGGCCTTTCGGGTGCGGAAGGCGGCGTTGTTGCGAAATCTGCTGATGTTGACGGCTGATGCGCCGGATCTGGATGCAGCGCTGGCCGCCGCCGCTGCCGTGCTGCGCGACGCTGCCGGCGACCTGATGTGCAACGTTCTGCGCAGCGGCGACGATGTCGCCCGTCCGGTTTTTATTGGCAGCGCCCGGTCGGAGGACCCGCGCATTTCCAGCCTGCTGACGGCGTTGATGGGGCTGAAAATCACCGCCGACAACTCGCTTGTGGGCCGGGCGCTTTTTTCCGGCCAGCAGGTGGTGGCGGATGATTTGGCCTGCCCGGCGGAGATGGCGGATTGTCCGGGCAATCGCATCATGGCCGCGCATGGCGTGAAGGCGTTGATCGCCACGCCGCTTTCGGTTCTGTCCAACCATTACGTGTTTACCATCGGCTTCGATCACGTTCCGGCCGACCTGGACGGCATCGCGCGCATGCTGCGCGATGGCGCGCTGGCGCTGCGTCCACTGTTGCGAATCCGCACAGAGGTGGAGGCCAGCCGCCTGTTCCGCCGTGTGGTGGAGGACACCACGACGGCGGTGATCATCACCGATGCGGTGCTCGATGCCTCGGGGCCGCATATTCTCTATGCCAATACCGCGTTCGAGGAGATGTCCGGCTACCCCTTGGCCGAGATCGTGGGTCTGACGCCCCGGGTGTTCCAGGACGCGCTCACCAGTCCTGAGACCCGCGCCGAGATTCGGACAGCGCTTCAGGCGGGACAGTCGAGCAACACCGAGATTCAAAACCGCCGCAAGGATGGGACCGCTCACTGGCTGCATCTGCACATCTCTCCCGTTCGCAATCTTGCCGGGGAGGTCACGCATTTTTTCTCGGCCCAGCGCGACGTCACGGAGCAGCGCATGGTTGCGGCCGAGCGGGAAGCCAACGCGCGCGACATGACAGCATTGGTGGGCGCCATCCCAGGTGTGTTGATCCGCCAGCATCTGCGTGCGGACGGGTATTGGTGGCGTAGTTTCATCGCGGATACGGTCGAGGCGCTGACCGGCTTTACGGTGGCGGAGGCGCATGACAACTGGTGGTGGCGCAACGGCACCGATCCAGCCGATTGGAACCGCCTGCGCGACGCTTTGGCGTCAGCCCAGGCCACCGGCCCGAGCACCACGGAATTCCGCTTTCGCCGCAAGGACAAGGTGTGGATTTGGATTCGGATGCTCACACGCGGGCACCGTAACGCGGCCGGCCTGGATGAGGTGATCTGCATCTGGAGCGACATCACCCGCGAACGAGAGCTGGCATCGCAACTCGCCCAGTCCAACAAGCTGGCCCAGCTTGGCGAGTTGGCCACCGGCATGGCGCATAAACTGAACCAGCCGCTGGCCGGGATCTGCATGGCCGCCGAGAACGGTCTGCGCAGCCTGGCGCGAACGCCCGGCGTGGCGCCACGCGCGGAACAGAAGCTGGAGGCTGTGCTGTCTCTCGCGCGGCGGGCCTCGGACATCATCGACCACATGCGGATCTTTGGCCGTCAGGAAGTGAGCGCATCAACGCCTGTGCGCCTGTCCGACGTGATGGACGGTGTGCGCCCGTTGCTGCAGGCACAGCTGCGCGGCAGCGGCGTGCGGCTGCACTGTGATGTTCCGCACATGTTGCCGGCTGTTATGGGCCAGATGATCCCGCTGCAGCAGGTGATGATGAACCTGATCGTGAATTCCTGTCACGCCTACGAAGCCCTGTCCGACGCAGCGCCTGCGGACGCGCGCCTGATCACGGTGGTGGCGCGGGTTGTTGAAAGGCAGGTCTGCATCACCGTCGGGGACCACGCCGGCGGCATGCCACCGGCGGTGATGTCACGTATTTTTGAACCATTCTTCACGACCAAGCCGGCTGGCAAAGGCACGGGCCTCGGGCTATCCATCACCTACGGTATTGTCTCGGATATGGGGGGTACCATCGGGGCCGAGTGCCGGGAGGGTGGGACTGTGTTTACCATCGCGCTGCCCGTGGCTTTCGTTGCATAACAGTCCAACGCGCAACAATCATACTGATCGATTTGATTTGCCAAGGCAGTCCCGGTTTGATGTCACCCATTTCATGAGCCGTTGGGGGCGCACGCGGCAGGATGCCGTGATTGTCGTCGTGGGCGTGCTGATGTGCCTGACGATCGTGGTTGTGGCAGCCCTGTCCGCCGCAGACCTGTATCTGACAGCCCCGGCCGCAGAGCAGTCGCGGATGCTGCGCATCGGGCCGCATCTGGCCGAACAGATCGAAAGCAGGCTTGAAGCGGTGGACCTGCTGGAGGTCGACATGCTGGAGCGGATGCACGCCGACGGCATTCGGGAGCCGGGCGATGTCCGCACGCGGATGGCCAACTGGGCGGCGCATCTTGATTTGCAGGCCCGGGCCGCCAGCCTGCGTCAGGTCGACGCGCTGGCCATTCATGATGCCGACGCCAATCTGGTGAATTTTTCCCGCTACTGGCCCATTCCGCCCGTCAACCTCGCTGACCGTGACTATACCGTGGCGCTGAAGGCCGGCGCGGGAGCGGATTCCTTTATCAGCGCGCCGGTGTCCAACCGTGGCACCGGCACGCGCACGATCTATCTTGCGCGCCGCATCAATGGCCCCGAGGGGCAGTATCTGGGCGCGCTTGTGGCGGCCATCGAGCTGGCGCATTTCGAGCGGCTTCTGGCCTCGGTTGCCTTGCCATCGGCCACCATGACCCTGCTGCGCCAGGACCGTGTGTTGCTGGCGCGGATTTCATCCACTCCCGCCGGCGCCGTGGCGAGTGCCGTCGAGGAGGCTGAGCGGCAGGAGCGGATTTTTGTGGATGTCCCCCTGCGTGGCGGCACCCTGACCCTGCGGCTGGAGACCACGCGCGCGGCGGTGCTGGCGTGGCCGGTCCAGTTTGCGATTCTCACCGCCATCGGTGTGGTGTCGTTGCTTGTTCTGATTTCCTTGGCGATGTTGGCCATGCTCGGCCTGTCCACCAGCCAGCAACGCGTGGCCCAGGCCCTGACGGCCGCAGCCAAGGCCGAGCAGCGTCAATTGACGGCGCTGTCCGGCCTGAAGGCGCTGATGGCGGCGATGCCGGGCGTCTTGATCCGGCGCGCGGTGCAACCCGATCGGTCGTTGCGAACGATATTTGTTTCTAAGTCGGTTGGTTTCATGACGGGCTATAGCCGGGCCGAGGCGATGGGCGAGCATTGGCCGGGCGCCAGCGTTACGGCGCACGACATGCAGCAGGCGGCGCGCTGTGAACAGCACGCCCTGGTGACAGGCGAGGCCACGACAGAGTTGGGTTTCATTCGCCAGGACGGCGAGCAGCGATACTTTCACGCCATGATGCGTCGCCATGTGACGCCGAAAGGAGATCTGGAGGTGATCACGGTGTGGAGCGACGTGACGCGCGAACGTTCGTTGAACGATGCGCTGGAACGTTCCGTCCGGCTGGCGCATCTGGGCGAGGTGGCCACCGCGATGGCGCATCAATTGAACCAGCCCCTCGCGGTGATGAGCATGGCGGCGGAGAACGCGCTGCGTGAACTGGCCCGTCGCGATGAGCCTTGGCCGAGGCTGAGTCGTCGGTTGGATGTCATTGTACGCATGACTTCGCGGGCGGCCGGCATCATCGACAACATGCGCGTGTTCGGTCGCACCGGCGATGACGAGGTCGGGCCGCTTTCGGTGGCGATGGTCGTGCAGGAGGCCGCGGGCGTGGTGGCAGGCAAGCTGCGCGATGCGGGCGTGCAACTGCAGGTGGCCGTGCCCGCGGACCTGCAGCCGGTGCTCGCCAAGGATATCGCGTTGCAGGAGGTTCTGGCCAATCTCCTGATCAACGCGAGCGACGCCTACATCGACAAGGACCTCGGCCAGAGCGGGACACCACGGGTGATCACCGTGGAGGCCAGCGCGTCGGGCGGCCGCATCTTTATCATGGTGGGCGACAAGGCCGGCGGCATTGCGGAAGATTCCATCGGCAAGGTGTTCCAGCCATTCTTTACCGGCCGGGATGAAGGGCGGGGTTTGGGCCTGTCGATGAGTTTCGGCATCATCACCGAACTGGGCGGCACCATTTCGGCTGAGAACCGGAACGGCGGGGCGGTGTTCCGCGTTGATCTGCCGGCCTTCGTGGCAGAGCCCGTGGCCGGCGAGTATGCGGTGTGAGAGTTGGTGTTCACCGCCGAATGACGCGCCCATCGATCTTTTTGATTGTCTTCGCGGTTATATTTGGGACGGCTCTTGCCGCTGGCGCAGGCATCTTGATCATGGGTCTGCGCGCCCAGGCGATTGCCGACGTGACCCTGATCAACGAGAGCCTGTCGCTGGTGCTGTCTGATCAGGCCGAGCGGTCGTTGGAAGCGGTTGAGCTGACGCAAATTGATTTTCTGGAGCAGATGCGCAGCGCGGGCGTGCACACCGCGGATGATTTGCGCCGGCTGATGTCAAGCGAGGCCGTTCATCTTGCATTGCACGATCGCGTTCCTGGGCTGCCACAGCTCGCAGGGATCGTCATCACCGACGATCATTTTGATGTGATCAATTCCTCCATCTCCTGGCCGCAGCCAAAGGCCAATGCGGCGCAGCATGAGTTCGCCCTTGCCATGCGTGAGAACCCGGCGATTGACCGGTTGCCCGGTAGTTTGAGTTATACGGCGCTTACCGGAAAACTGACTCTTTATGTCACCCGCACCATCCGGGGAGATGATGGCGCGTTTGTTGGCAACATCATGGGTTTGGTGAAGCTCGATTTTTTTGATCGGCTTTATAAAGATGTGGCGCTCAAGGCGGGCGTGAACATTGCCTTGTTCCGCGATGACGGCCGGTTGCTGGCACGCTACCCACCGGCGCCAGAACTGATTGGAAAGGCATTCCCGAGGAGCAGCATTCTTCTGGCCGTTCGCGCCTCGGACACCCAAAAAGCAACCGTTCAGACAATGGGAGATTTGAACAAGCAGGAGTTGGTGATAGCAGGGCAGTCTCTGCGGAATTTCCCGGTTGTTGTGGGTGTGGCGACGACGTTGAAGGCGGCGCTGTCGTTTTGGCGCGGGCAGTCAATCGGTATTGTTTCGATAGTTACTTGTCTTGAAACTCTTATCGCTGTTTGCGTTGCCATGCAGTTGCGGCAGAATCTTGGCCACCGTCGGGTGATGGAGACAATGGCAGCGGCGAGGGCCGCCGAGCGGCAGGTGGTGGACGGAGCCAGGGCGCTTCAGTCGTTGGTGGCCGCCATGCCTGGCGCCTTCGTGCGCACGATGCCGAATGCCGACGGCACGTGGCGGATCACCTACGCGGCGCCGACGATTGAAGCCATGTTCGGCTATCCGCTTGAGGCGCTGCTGCTCCCGCAGGCCTTCGCGCTGTTGATGGCGCCGGATGTGCTGGGGCGGTTGCGTGCGGCGCTGCATTTGACGCTGGATGCCGGAGGGGTATCTGGCGACTTCACCATCCGCCATCGCAATGGAAGCCTGCTGGTGTGTCAGGCGCTTTTGAGCCGCAACATCACCGAAGCCGGGGAGGCCGAGGTGATTGCGTTGTGGACGGATGTGACGCGCGAACGCGCATTGAGCCGGCAGTTGGAGCAGGCCGCCAAGCTTGCGCTGCTCGGCGAGGTTGCGACCGGCATGGCGCATGAACTGAACCAGCCCCTTGCCGCCATCAGCATGGCCGCCGAGAACGCGATAGCCGCCGTGCGCCGGTCTGGGATGGATGTGCCAAAACTGCAACCGCGTCTGGACCGGATTGTCGAACTTGTCACCCGCGCGTCGAGCATCATCGACCATATGCGCGTCTTTGGCCGCACGGGCCATGGCCCGGTGGAGACGGTTGCGTTGGCGACCGTGCTCGATCACACGGAGGTGCTGTTGCGAGGCAAGTTGCGCGACGGCAGTGTCTTGCTGCGCATCGACCAACCTGCCGACCTGCCGGACCTGCGCGCCAAGACCATTCCATTGGAGCAGGTGGTGATCAATGTGATTGCCAACGCGTGCGATGCCTATGTGGACAACAGCGTGGCCATCGAGCAGCGGGTGGTGTGTGTGCGGGCATGGGTGGAGGCGGGCCTCGTGGCGATCAGTATCAGCGATCGGGCGGGCGGCATTCCGGCGGAGCATCTGCAAAGTGTGTTTCGGCCCTTCTTCACCACCAAATCGGCCGGCAACGGCACTGGGCTGGGGTTGTCGATCAGCTACGGCATCATCACGGATATGGGCGGCACCCTGGTTGCGGAGAATTCGGACGCTGGCGCTATCTTCACGATACGCCTTCCCATAGCTGGGGCCGAGATGGGCAACCATGAGGGTGTCGCCTGAGGTGTGGCCAAGTGGAGTGCTTGGGTTTTGGTGTGTGAGCGGCACGTTTTGCTGAAAAACGGCGTCTGTGTTTCCGTTGTTTTCAAAAATCATCGTTTTAGTTTAGATTTTTCATTGTGTTTTTAACGTTTTTTGGTTTCGTTTCGAAGCAAGCAACCGCTAAACGTTGGTTTGGCTAATAATTTTTATTTTCTTGTTCAAAAATTTTTTTTGGACTGAAATTGAAACGCTAAAACGCAACGCTCTCTTTCTGCAACAAATTCAACGTTCAACGTTTTAGATTCCAAACATTTTCGATATATTAATTTTTTACTAAAAAAGATCGTTTATTTCACAGAACAGAACAGAATTTTAGTTTTCGCTGAAAGTTTATTATTTTTTAGGACGAATCCTATTTCATTGACTTGTGGGTTTACTCGGCTCTTTGTTGTGCTGAATATAAAAATATCGTTGCAAGGAATGCTTTCATTAAGGGTATCTCCCCTATCTCGGCTGACGGCGGGTTCACAATGCGTGACGATATCCTTATGGCTGCGACCCCGCCCGTGATGGGGGCCGTCGCGATGTTGGCCAAGCACGAACTGCTCCGCACGGCAGAGGAGGCTGCGTTGGACGCTGCGGTCCAGTTGGCTGTCCAGATGTTCGATGTGCCGGCGGCCGCTATTGTCTTTGTGGCTGCCGGCACGGTTGTGCTCAAGGCGAGCCATGGCGTGGCGCCGCAGGACCAGCCGGGCGCGTTCCCCTTGTTGGTCCGGGTGGTGGAGCGGGGGGAGTCCGTTTTTATCAACGATGGCCTGCTCGCGGATCCGCTCGGGCCTGCATCGCTGCCCACCGAGGCGGAGCCATTTCGATTCTTTGCCGGCGTGCCCCTGGCACTGCAGGACGGCGATACGGTGGGCAGTTTTTTCATTGCCGACACGAATCCGCGCCCCGATTTCGACGGGGCGAAGCGAAAGATGTTTGAGGGCCTGTCGTTGCTGGTGACGAGCCGGATTGCCCTGCTTCACCAGGCGATCGTCAATCGCAGGCTGGCCGAGCAGAGTGCGTTGCGGGCGCATGTGATGGCCGTTGCCGCTGAGGCGCCGGATTTTCCAGCAGCGATCGCCGGCGCGTCGGCGGTGCTGATGCAATCGACGGACGCGGTCTTTTGCCACGTGTTCCGGCTCGCGCCGGACGGGGTGAGCGCCAGCTTCATCAACGGCGCCGCGCGGCATGACACGGACGCGCTTGAACGCATGCGCGGGTTGTTTGTCAGTCATCCCTCAATCCCCGTGGTGCAGGCCCTGGTCAGCGGCCAGCACCTGGTGCGTCAGGCGCTGGAGGTGGCGGCTGGGGAGGAGCCCTTGCTTCAGGCGGCCGAGGCGCTGGCGGCGGCGCAGATTGTCTGCAAAACAGCGTGCAAAACTTTCCAGATTCCAGGGGTAAACAGCGTCCAATAG
>JBBART010000026.1:0-67228 GCA_040399685.1 Acetobacteraceae bacterium | reverse complement strand
AGCTTGAATCAGATTTCGATCCGAGCCGGAACCCCGAATGTCAACGCGCTCTAGGGGCGTGGTGCGACACGCGCCTAAATGTATGAAATTTTTTGGTTCTTTTTTATAAAAAAGAACACTTCCTTCCGAAGCCTTCAGCCGGCCGCCGCCACCGCGCGGCCGCCGGACAGGCGGAAAATACGGTCCAGGCGTTCCACGCCGGTGAGGCGGTGGGCGATCAGGATGATAGTGCGGCTGTCGGCGGTGGCGTTGAGGGTGGTGAGGAAGTCGCGTTCGGTTTCTGCGTCCAGCCCGGCGCACGGTTCGTCCAGGATCAGGATCTTGGCGGGCGACAGCAGGGCGCGGGCGAGGGCCAGGCGACGGCCTTGGCCGCCGGAAAAGCGGAATCCGCCTTCGCCGAGATAGGTGTCCAGCCCTTCCGGCAATTCCTGCACGGCGTCGGCTATGCGGGCCTGTTCGAGGGCGGCCCACAGCATGTCGTCGGTGGCGGTCGGTCGGGCGAGCAGCAGGTTGGCGCGGATGGTGTCGTCGAACAGATGCGTGGCTTGGCTCAACCAGCCGATTCGGGTGCGCAGATCGGCGGCGGCGAGGGTGGCGATATCGGTGCCGCCCAGCAGGATGCGGCCGGATTCGGGGGCGGCGAGGCGGAGCATGAGGGCGGCGAGGCTGGATTTTCCGACACCGGACGGGCCGAGCAGGGCCACGCGGTGGCCGGCGGGGATGTCGAGCGAGAGGCCGTCGAACACCAGCGCCCGGTCTGGCTGCCAGCGGAACGTGACGGTTTCAAAGCGCAGGGTGCTGCCGGTTGGAATGGGCGCGGGTTGGGCTGGGTCTGGCAGCAGGATGGGCCCTTCGGCGGCTTCCAGAACCCGGGCGGCGGCGGCGGCGGCCTGTCCGGCCTGGGCGCCTGCGCGGGGCAGGAGGGCGATGGCCTCGAACATCGCCAGCACCACGAACACCAGGGCGATAGCCTGCATGCCGTGGGTGCGACCGATGAGGAGCGTGGCCAGCACGGCGGCTTGGCCGCAGAGAAACGCGCCGGCACTGGCGCGGGCCATGCGCTGCATGGCGCGGCGTTGGGCGGTGAGGAGGCCAGCTTCACGCGCCTGGGCGGCGGCCAGCATACGGCCCTCGGCCGCGAAGGCGCGCACTTCGCGCACGCCCGCGACACTGTCCAGCACTGAGACGCGCAGCCCGGCCATGGCTTCGGCCAGCGCTGCGCCGCCGTCACGCGCGCCGCGTGCGGCGTACCAGGGCAACACGAAGGCCGCGAGGATGAACAAGGCGATCACGATGAAGGCGAGGTGGATATCAAAGCCGCTCAGCAGCACCACCAGCACCGGCAGCAGCACCACGGCCCCGGCCAGCGGCAGCAGGATGCGCATATAGACAACGTCCTGCGCCTCTACGTCACCGACCAGTCGTGCCAGCAGGTCGCCGGCGCGTTGCATGCCAAGGCCACCGGCCATGCGGGTGGCGAGACCGCGGAAGAACCACACGCGGAGGTCGGCCAGAGCGCGGAACAGGGCGTCATGCGTGATCAGCCGTTCGAAATAGCGCAGCAGAACCCGCAGCGGGCCCAGGATACGCAGCATGAGCGGCACGGACAGAACGGCGGCGCCGGCGAATACCGCACCGGCCGCCCCGGAGAGCGCGACAGCGGTGAGGGTGCCGGACAGTGAGATCAGGAGCCCAAGCGACAGCCAGAGCGTCTGGCCGCGCATGAGGCCGATGATGCGCATCAGCGGGCTCATGCGACACCGCGCGTTTGCACAAGGCGGCCGCCGCGCAGGTCGATGCGGCGACCGCCCCAGGCCTGGTTCCAGGAATGGGCGGCGGCGGAATGGCTGACGAGAATGACGGTGCGCCCCAGGGTCAGGCGGCGCAGGCTGTCGAGCACCTCGCCTTCGGTGGTGGGATCGAGATGGGCGGTGGGTTCATCGAGCAGCAGCAGCGGCGCGTTTTTCAGCACGGCGCGGGCGATGGCCACGCGCTGCGCCTGTCCGCCGGACAGGCCATAGCCGGCCTCGCCCAGCTGGGTGTCCAGGCCTTGCGGCAGGCCTGCGGCGAAGCTGTCGACGCGGGCGAAATGGGCGGCGTCGGCCACTTCGTCGTCGGTGGCCTCGGGGCGGGCGAAGCGGATGTTTTCGCGAAGGGAGCCGGCGAACAGCACCGGGCGTTGGCCGATCCAGGCGGTGAGGCGGGACAGGGCCTGCGGCACGAGGTCGGCTATGTCCGCGCCGTTCAGCGTCACGCGGCCCTCGGTGGGGCGGACGAAGCCGAGCAGGATTTCGATCAGGCTGGATTTGCCGGCGCCGGAGGGGCCGGCGACGATCAGGGTTTCGCCGGCGGCGATGCGGAAGCTGACATCCTCCAGCACCGGGCCGCGCGTGGCGTCCCAGGTGAGGCCCACATGGTCGAACACCACTGTCAGGCCTTGCGCCTCGACATTGCGAATGACCAATGACGGCCCGGGCTCGGGCAGTTTGGGCAGGGATTCGAAGTCTGTGGCGGCGCCGCGGGCCTGGAACTGGTCCTGATAGGCGGCGCTGAAGGCGCGCAGGGGGGCGAAGAATTCGGGCACCAGCAGCAGCACGAACAACGCTGTGGTAGGCGTAGCCAATCCGCCGTTGGCGAATTGCCGGCCGGCGCGCAGGGCCAGGATGACGAGGGCGGCAGCAGCGGCGCAGTCCAGGGCGGCCGAGGACAGGAATGCCATGCGCAGCACCCGCATGGTGCGCTGGCGCAGTTCGGCGGCGGCAGCGCCGAGGGCGGCGGCTTCGTCATTGATGCGGCCATACATCACAATGGTGGCGATGCCGCGCATGCGGTCGAGGAAGCGGGTTTGCAGGCGGGTCATGGCAGTGAACTGGCGTGCTGCGGCGCGGCCGGCGCCGATGCCGGACAGCGCCATGGCCACCGGCACGACGGCCGCGCACAGCGCCAGCACCAGGGCGGCGGTGGGGTCGAGCGCCAGCACCAGCACGGCCAGCATGGCGGGCGCGGCCATTGCCAGCACCGAGGCCGGCAGCCAGCGGGCGAAGAAGCCGTCCAGCGCTTCCACCCGGTCCACCACCACCGCGGCGAGGGCGGTGGAATGGGCGGTGCGCAGCAATTGCGGCCCGGCGGCGAGCAGGCGGGCGAGGGCATCTGACCGTAGCCTGCGTCTTGCGGCAGCACCGATGCGGAAGGCGAGACCCTCGGTGGCGATGCCGGAGCCGGCGCGCATCAGTGCGAGTGCTGCGAAACCGAGGGCCGGGAGCAAAGGCGATTCGGGCGAGGCGGTCAGCAGATCCGCCAGCAGGAGGGCGGTGCAGAATGCCTGGGCGGCGGCGAGCAGGGTGTTGAGCAATCCCGTCGCCACCAGCGGCAATGCCGCGCGCCGGCCGGCAGCGGTTTGGGCGGCAAGCCAGGTGCGGCCGGACTTGCCAGCATCGTTCTGCGTTTTGGGCTTCATGGTTGCGCAATCTAACCGAACCCCTCGGCTTTGACAGTCCCGCTGCGCGTATTGCGCCGGTTGATCATCAGACGGTTGCAGGCGAGAGATGATGAAAAGGAGACCCAAGGATGTCCCGGCTCGGCAATATGCCACCGCGCACGCAGGCGATCAGCCCGGAGGCGCGGGCGACGATGCGGCGTCATGGCCGCGTTACCTTGGCATTGGCCATCGTTCTGGTGGCCTTCAATCTCCGCCCTATGCTTGCCAGCCTGGCGCCGGTGTTGCCCGAGGTGATGCGCGATATCGGCCTGTCGGCCACCATGGCGAGCCTGATGTCCACCGTCCCGGTGCTGTTTCTGGGGCTGTTCGCCGCCACCGCCCCGGGGCTGGCGCGGCGGCTGGGGTTGGAGAGTGCCACCTTGTGGGCGTTGGCGGCTGTGGCCGTCGGCACTGGCCTGCGCGGTGTGGGCGGCGTGGAGATGCTGGTGGCCGGATCGCTGCTGGCCGGCGCGGGCATTGGCATTGGCAACGTGTTGTTGCCCGGGTTGTTGAAGCGCGATTTTGCTGACCGGGCGCCGCTGATGACTGGCTTTTACAGCATGGCGCTGTGCGTTGGCGCATCGGTTGCCGCTGGGGCCACCGTGCCGCTGTATAATGCGTTTGGCAGAAGCTGGCATCTGGCGCTGGCGTTCTGGGCGCTGCCGGCGGCGGCGGCGCTGGCGTTCTCGTTGTTCGCGTGGTCGGACCGGCTGTGGCGCGTGGGGCCGGTTGTGGCCGTCTCCGCCGCAGGGTCGCTCTGGCGCGATCCGGTGGCGTGGCAGGTGACGATGTTCATGGGGCTGCAATCGGTGATGGCCTACACCGTGTTCGGTTGGCTGGCGCCGATTATGCGCAGCCGGGGCGATACGCCGGTGACGGCTGGGCTGGTGGTGTCGGTTTCGGTGTTGATGCAGGTGGTTTCGTCCCTGCCTGCGCCGATTTTGGCGGCCCGACTGCGGTCTCAGAGTATTCCGGCCTGTGGGTCTGTCATTCTGATTGTGGTCGGTTTTTTGGGGTTGTTGTCGGCGCCGCTGTGGATGCAGTGGATTTTCGCGGTGACGATGGGCATCGGCATGGGCGGGGCGTTCGCCACGGCGGTGCTGTTCCTGGTGCTGCGTGCGCCCACGGGTGCTGCTGCGGCGCGGCTGTCGAGCATGTCGCAGACGGTGGGGTATCTGCTGGCCTCGATGGGCCCGTTGTTCGTGGGGGTTGCGCATGACGCCACCGGCGATTGGCGCGGGGCGGGCGTGCTGTTCGTGGTGGCCGGCGGCGGGGCTGCGATCGCGGGGTTTCTGGCGGGACGGCGGCGGTTGGTGCGGGGGTGAAGTGGGGCATCAAAGGCTTAGTTCTTTTTTGAAAAAAAGAACCAAAAACATCACCCATTTCGGTGCGTATTGTGGCATCTACCGCGCCACGCACCGAAATGAATGGAAGTCTTTTTGCTTCTTTTTCTTCAGAAAAAGAAGGTCTTCCTTTGCTCAGCCGGGGCGTCGCATATCAAACCGATTGTTGGGTCCGATCTCGGCATACGCACTGGGGCCGCCGGCGCGCAGGATGATGCCGGCGCCGAACGTGTCGAACAGGCCGTCTTTCAGCAGGCGTTTGGCGATATGCACCGCGATCACCTGTCCGAACACCACGCTGGCGGGTGTTGTGGCGCCGGTGTGGTCCAGCAGATCGACGATCTGCGTCACCTTGCATTCAAAGCTGACGCCGGATTCGAGGACGCGGGGCACGGCGACGATGCGGCTGGGGGTGGCGGTCAGCCCGGCGAGGCCGAATTCGTCTGTGCCGTAGGGCACGGCAGCACAGGTCTGGTTCATCGCCTCGGCCAGATCGCGGGTGGCCATGTTCCACACGAATTCACCGGTTTCCCTGGCGTTGCGAAGGCTGTCCTTCGGGCTGGTGCTGGAGAAGCCGATGATCGGTGGCGTGTAGCTGAAGCCGTTGAAGAAGCTGTAGGGGGCAAGGTTCACCGAGCCATCTGTGCCGCGGGTGGACACCCAGCCGATGGGGCGGGGGCCGATGATAGCGTTGAACGGGTCGTGCGGCAGGCCGTGGCCGTTGGCGGGTTCGTAGAAATAGGTGTCGGTCTGCTCGGTCATGCGGTGGCCTCGTATGCGATGGGGTGCAGCAGGGTGCGGGCGGTGGCGATGACGCGCCTGGCCTCGCTCCAGAGTTGGTAGCGGTCGAATTCGTCGAATTTCGCCCAGATTGTTTCGGTTATGTCGCCGCCGGGGCGAGGCGTGCCGCCCTGCCAGAGGGCGGCGTAGTCGATGATGGTGTAATGAAACCGCAACCGGCCCTCGGCGTCCGGTGTGAGGCTGTCGACCACGGCGGCCAGATGCAGGGCGCCGACAGTGAGGCCGGTTTCCTCGTGCAGTTCGCGCCTTGCCGCCTGTTCGGTGGTCTCGCCCAGTTCCTGGCCGCCGCCGGGAAGGCTCCAGGCGCCGATGTTGGGCGCGGTGCCGCGACGCACCAGCAGCACGGCATCCGGCCGCAGCACGGCGACGCCGATGCCGACGATGGGGCGGGCCGGGTATTCGCGGCTCATTTCGGCGCGTCGGGTTGCAGCAGGTCCGACAGGGCGGGCACCAGCCCGGTTTGGCGCCATTCGGGAAGCTGGAACGCCCAGCCGGCGAGCCCGGCATAGGCATCCGCACCCGTGCCACGGGCGGCGACGCTGGCCCAGAGCAGCTTGTCGTCGCGGGACAGAACGATGTTGACGATCAGCCCGTCGGCGGTGGTGAACATGGCGGTGCCGACCGGGGTGCCGGGCAGCGGGCCTTCCTTGACGTCGGCCAACGTGAGCCCTTCCAGCGCCTGGCCCATCTGGTCGACGCGGTATTCGTCGAGCTTGCCGGGTGGTGGGGCGGACAGGGTCATGTGTTCGCCGTCACGGGTGAACAGCAGTTTGAGACCGTCGCGTTCCACCGTCACGCTGGCGACGCGGTCGCGCGGGAGGTCGATGATGTCGCGCACCAGCCAGGCCTGCGGGTCGGCTTCGGCGGGGATACTGCCTTCGGCGCGCCAGGCGCGGGTTTCGGTGGGCTTGCGGATATAGATTGATTCCGGCAGGCCGCCCTGGGTGCGCTGCCGGCGGTGGCCGAGGATGAGATTGGCCAGCGGGAGGTTGTCGGCATCGGTGATGCGAAGCGCGATGGCGGTGGAGCCGGGCGTGGCGGGGTCGTCCACGCCCAGGCGGCCGAGCAGGCTGGGGTCGGCGGTGCGCGGTTCGGCCAGTCGCAACTCGCTGAGGCCGGTGAACAAGGCCCGCATCTTTTGCGGCTGCACCGGGTAGAAATCGCGCTCGGCCATGGTCCAGCGGCCGTTTTTCAGCACCAGCGTGCTGGTTTTGCCGCCGCCGGTGAGGGTGACGCTGGTGGTGGTGTTGAGCGGTTTTGTCACCACAGGCTGGCCGGCCCCGGCTGGGGCGGCTTCCATGCGCGGGCGCAAGGCGATGCCGGCCGCGACGGTGCCGAGGCCGAGGGCCAACAGGGCGAAGGCGATGGCGGGTTTCATGCGCTTCTCCGATGGCGGCGAATGGTTCGCACGAGGCTCATGGCCACCGCCAGCAGCAGCATCAGGCCCGGCACCAGAGCGATGTTGAACAGCATCAGCCGGGTTTTCAGGGTTGCGATGTCCCGGCGCAGTTCAAGCTGCACCTGGCGCAACTTGCCGCGGGTTTCCAGCATGTCGCGCTTCAGGCCGTCCACCGCATCGCGCTGGGCGTCGTTCAGGGCGGCGTTGCTGGTACCGTCGCGGCCGCCGCGCATTGCGTCGAGCTGTTTGGTGGTGTCTTGCAGATGCTGGGTGAGGGCGGTTTCGGTTTCGCGGTACTGCGCCTCGGCGTCGCGCTGCATGGTGTCGACCACGGTGAACGGGCGGGAGGCGCCGCCGCGGCTGCGCAGGCCGATCAGCGCGTCGCCGCCGGCCAGGGTGCCGACGAGGTTGCTGATGAAGGCGCCGTTATCGGCGAACGGCGTGGAGGTGGGGGTGCCGAAGAAATCCTGGGTGCGGGTCCAGAAGCGGTCGGACAGCATATCGGTGTCGGCGATCACCACCAGATTGGCCTCACCGGTGGTTTGGCTCAGATGGGGTGTGGTGATGCCGGGCGGCGCTTTGTCGAACGCCGAGTGCAGCACGCCGCGAATGCGGGCGGCGAGCACACGGTGTTGGCCGTCGGGTTTGAAAGCGGCCAGCAGTCCGGCCGGGTCTGGGTTGGTGCGGATGGAGGATGCCGGCAGCACGGCCGAGCGGTCCGAACTGGACAGCAGCGGGGTGAATTCTATTGCCGCACCCGGATGCGGGGCGATGAAGCCGGGGGCGGCGAGGGTGATTTCCTGCAGATCAGCGGTGGCCGGGTCGTCGTGGTTGATGCCGTCGCGAACGCTGAAATAGGCCACGTAATCCACCGATTGCGCGCGTGAGCCGGAGCCGGCCTGGACCTTCCAGGCATCGGTGAGGTCGCCCACCACTTTTTCGGGGTCGTAGTCGATGCCCCAGGCGGAGAACAGGCGGCCGAGGTCGCTGGCGGTGGGGCCGGGGGCGCCGGTTTCCGGATCGGGGCCGATGGTTTCGTTGTGCGGTGCCACCATCGCCATCAGCCGGCCGCCGCGCATAACGAACTGGTCGATGGCATAGAGCGTGGCGTCGCTGAGCGCCTGTGGATGCGCGACCAGCAGCACCTGCACGTCTGGGTCGATCGTCGTGGCGTCGGTGGCGATGGTGCGGATGGTGTAGGCTTGGCGCAGGCCCATCATCGCGGCCCATGGGGCGCTGGCGGGCTGGCGCTGCATCATCTGCTGCGGGTCGCCGTCCAGTTTCAGCTTCGACATCACGCCGACCACGGCCCGGTTGGGGCTGGAGAGTTCGTGGACGAGGCGGGTGAGGTCGTATTCCAGGAAGCGTTCGCGCTCGGGCTGGAAGAAGGGGATGCTGCGCTCGTCGTCCAGCAGGTTGCTGCCTTGCAGGCCGAAGAACACCCGCTCGCCGTTCTGTTCCAGGGGCAGGCCTTGCAGGCCGTAGGCGGTGGCGCGGTCTTCGGCGTCGCTGAACGGCTCGGGGTCGAACACTTCCAGACGGATCATGCCGTGCGAGAGTTCGGCGTATTGCCGCAGCATCTCGCGCACCCGGTCGGCATGGACGCCGTATTGCGGAATGCGGGCGCCGAGGGCCTGCGAGGAATACAGCCGCAAGGTGATCGGCTCGTGCAGGCCGGCCAGCACCGTGCGGGTGCCGGGGGAGAGCGTGTAGAGCTGTTGCGCCGTCAGATCGGCATGGCGGCCGGCGAGGGTGCGTTCGGCGATCATGTTGACGCCGACGAGCAGCAGGACAGCGCCTGCGATTCCGATCAGGCTGGTCAGGAGACGGTTCATGATGACCTCAATCCGCGCGTCGGTGATCGATGATCACGGTGGTGAGGAACAGGAAGAAGCCGATGAAGGAGCCGAAATAGATCAGATCCCGCGCCTCGATCACACCGCGCGAGAAGCTTTGGTAGCGCTCGGCTACCGAGGCCCTTCGGGCGATGGCGGCGAGGTCTGGCGCACTGCGGGCGAGGAATTCGGTCACCAGCGGTGTGCTGGCCACCACGACCAAAACGCACAGCGCCACCGCCAGCACGAAGGCCACCACCTGGTTGCGGGTGCAGGCCGACATGGCGCCGCCGATGGACAGGAAGCAGCCGGCGAGCAGCAACGCGCCCAGATAGCCGGCAGCGATGATGCCGTTATCGGGCTTGCCCAGATAGTTCACCGTGAGGATGAACGGGAAGGTAAGTGCTATGGCGATGGCGCAGAACGCCCAGGCCGCCAGGAATTTGCCGATCACGGCCTGCGCCTGGGTGATCGGCAGGGTCAGCAGCAGTTCGATGGTGCCGGAGCGGCGTTCCTCGGCCCACATCCGCATGGTCAGCGCCGGCACCAGCAGCAGCAGAACCCAGGGCAGGAAGTTGAAGAACGGCACCAGATCGGCCTGGTTGCGGCCGAAGAAATTGCCGACATTGAAGGTCAGCGCGCCTTGCAGGGCCAGGAAGATGACGATGAACACCACCGCCACTGGGGTTGCGAAATAGCTCGCGAGTTCGCGCCGGGCGATGATGAGGGTGGTGCGCATGTCAGGCGGCAACCGGCTGCGTCAACTGGCGGAACACGTCATCCAGCCGGCCGGAGGGGTGCATTCTGGCCAGATCGGCGGGGGTGGCGTCGGCCACGATGCGGCCTTCGGCGATGACGATGGCGCGGGTGCACACGGCTTCCACCTCCTCCAGGATATGGGTGCTGATGATGATCGCCTTTTCCGGCGCCATGGCCTGGATGAGGCGGCGCACCTCGTGTTTCTGGTTGGGGTCCAGCCCGTCGGTTGGCTCGTCCAGCACCAGCACGTCCGGGTCCGGCAGCAGCGCCTGGGCCAGGCCGACGCGGCGCTTGAAGCCTTTGGACAGGGTTTCGATGGCAAGGCGGCGGACGGGCGCGAGGGTGGTGAGCGTCATGGCCTGGGCCACGCGATCTGCCAGTTCGCCGCCGCTGAAACCGCGGATGCGGCCGGTGAAGATCAGGAAATCCTCCACCGTCATGTCCGGATAGGTGGGCGCACCCTCGGGCAGGTAGCCGAGATGGCGGCGGGATTGCACACCGTTGCGCACCACGTCATGGCCGCAGATGCGGGCGGTGCCCGCGGTGGGCGTGATGAAGCCGGCCAGCATGCGCATGGTGGTGGACTTGCCGGCGCCGTTGGGGCCGAGAAAGCCAAGCACTTCGCCGCGCTTGACGGTGAATGACACGTTGTCGACCGCCGTGAAGCCTGCGAAACGCTTCGTCAGGCCGGCGATCTCGATCAGGGCGGACATGCTGCTTCTCCGAAACCGGCCCCTATTGGATGGCCTGTGTTCAGCCTGAGTGCAAGGTGCGGAAGGCGTCGTCGCGGCCGAACAGGCGCAGCAACAGGCGAATAGCCTGGCCGCGTTCGCTGGAAAGCGTTGGGTCGCGGGACAGCAAGGCCTCCGCATCGCGCCCGGCCATGTGCAGCAGGCCTTCATCCGTTTCGGGATTGGCGATCCGCCAGCCGGGCAGCCCGGATTGACGGGTGCCCAGCAGGTCGCCGCCGCCGCGCAGGCGGAAATCCTCGTCGGCGATGCGGAAACCGTCTTCGGTTTCGCGCAGCAACATCAGGCGCTTGCGGGCGGTCTCGGACATCTGGTCGTCATACAGCAGCAGGCAGAAACTTTCCGCCGCCCCGCGCCCCACCCGGCCGCGCAGCTGGTGCAACTGGGCGAGGCCGAAGCGCTCGGCCTGTTCGATGACGATGACGCTGGCCTCCGGCACGTCCACACCCACCTCGATGACGGTGGTGGCGACCAGCAGCTTGGTGCGCCCGGCGGCGAAGTCGGCCAGCGCCTGTTCGCGGGTGTTGGTGTCCTGGCGGCCATGGGCCAGGCCCATGATGGGGCCGAACCGGTCGGCCAGCGAGGCGAAGCGGGCTTCGACGGCGGCGAGGTCCAGCGCCTCGCTTTCGCTGACCATCGGGCACACCCAATAGACGCGGGCGCCGTTGGCGATGGCGCGTTCCACGGCGTTGCACACCACGCCGAGGGAGGACAGCGGGTGGGTGGTGGTGCGGATCGGCTTGCGGCCGGCGGGCTTGCCGTCCAGCCGGCTGGTCTGCATTTCGCCCCATTGGGTGAGCAGCATGGTGCGCGGGATGGGGGTGGCGGTCATCACCAGCACATCGGTCTGTTCGCCCTTGGCGCCCAGCATCAGGCGCTGGTTGACGCCGAAGCGGTGCTGTTCGTCGATGACGGCCAGAGCGAGGTCGTGGAATTCCACGGCTTCCTGCACCAGCGCATGGGTGCCGATGGCGATGGGGATGGAGCCGTCGGCGAAGCCTTCCAGCACGCGGGCGCGCTCCTTGCCGGTGACGGAACTGGCCAGCAATGCCGCTGGCACCGGACCGATGCGGGCGAGGGTACGGGCGTGCTGGCGGGCGAGGATTTCGGTCGGCGCCATGATGGCGGCCTGTCCGCCGGCTTCGACCGCCCGCAGCATCGCCAGGATGGCCACCAGGGTTTTGCCGGAGCCGACATCGCCTTGCAGCAGGCGGAGCATGCGGCGGGGGGCGGCGAGATCGGCGTCGATTTCGGCCAGCACGTGGCGTTGCGGTTCGGTGAGGTCGTGGCCGAAGGCTGCCAGGGTTTGGGCGCGCAGATGGCCGTCGCCGATCAGAGCGCGGCCGGGGCGGTCGCGCACACGGCGTCGCAGGAGGGCCATGGCGATCTGGCCGGCGAGCAGTTCGTCATAGGCGAGTCGCTGGCGCAGGTCCGGCGCGGGCATGCTGGCGGGGGTTTGCAGGCGGCGCAGGGCGTCGGTGAAATCGGTCCAGCCCTCGCGTTTCATCAGGGCTGCGTCGTGCCATTCCGGCATGGCGGGAATGCGCGTCAGGGCCTCGGCGATGGGCTTGCGCAAATGCCAGGCGAACAGGCCGGCCGTCAGCGGCCACACCTGTTCCACGCCGGGAAACTGTTCGGGCTTTTCGGCGGGGGCGATATGGTCGGGATGGGCGATCTGGCGGCGGTCATCCATTTTTCCGGCGAGCAGGATGCGGGCGCCAACCGCGAGCTTGGCCCTTGGAAAAGCGCGGAAAAATATCAGATCGCAGAAGCCGGTGCTGTCGGCCACCGTCACCTTGGTGGGCTGGCGTGGGGTTTCCGGCGGGGTGATCCGCACCACCTCCACCTCAAGCGTTACGATCTGCTGCGGCAAGGCATCGCGGATGGTGGTGCGTTCGCGGCGGTCGACATAGGTTTCGGGAAGGTGGAACAACAGATCGATGATCCGTGCGCCGCCCACCGCACGCGCCATGAGCTTGCCCAACGCGTCGCCCACGCCGCGTAGACCGGTAAGTTCAGCGAACAAGGGATCGAGCTGGTAGGGTTCCACGGGCTGACAGTCTGCTGGGCCGTCGCTATAGGATGGACGATGATGATAGAGAATACCCTATCGCCTTCTGAAACCCGCCGCCGGCGTTTGCTGTTCCGCGCCACGCACCGCGGAACGCAGGAAACTGACCGTTTGGTCGGTGGTTTCGTGTCCAGCCGAATCGCCACGATGTCCGAGCCGGACATGGACGCGCTGGAGGAGGTGATGGAGCTGCCGGACGCCGATCTGGCGGATTGGCTGATGGGGCGGTTCCCGATTCCGCCCGAGGTGGACACCCCCATGATGCGCGCGATCAAGGCTGCCGGCGGCAAATGACCGCCACCGTTTACGGCGCCCCCGAGGGCTGGGATGCGGTTCTGCTCGATCGCCGCTCCCGCGAGCATGACGGCCCGCTTTTGCATGTGGCGCGGGATGACACCCGCATGGCCAGCATGGCCGAGTCGCTGGCCTTCTTCGCGCCGAACACGGAAATTCTGCGGTTCCCGGCCTGGGACTGCCTGCCGTATGACCGGGTTTCGCCCAATGCCAGCATCGTGTCCGAGCGGATCGCCACGCTGGCGCAGTTGCTGGAACCCGCACAGGGCCGCCGGATTGTCCTGACCACGATGAACGCCTTGGTGCAGCGCGTGCCGCCGCGCCACGTGTTCCATAATTCATCGCTGTCGTTGAAAGCCAACGGCACGGTGAAGTCCGACGAGTTGGCGCGGTTCCTGGAAGGGCGCGGCTATGTGCGCGCCGGCACCGTGATGGAGGCGGGCGAATACGCCATTCGCGGCGGCATCATTGACGTGTTTCCGGCCGGGTTCGCCGAGCCGGTGCGGATCGACACGTTCGGCGACACCATCGAGAGCCTGCGCAGCTTCGACCCTACCACCCAGCGCAGCGGCGCTGCGATCCAGAATTTCCGCCTGCGCCCTGTCTCGGAGGTGTTCCTCGACAAGGACAGCGTGGCGCGGTTCCGCACCGCCTGGCGCGAATTGTTCGGCGCCAAGGCGGCCGAGGATCCGATTTACCACTCCATCTCCGACGGCCGGCGTCATCCGGGCATGGAGCATTGGGTGCCGTTGTTCCATGATCAGATGGAGACGCTGCTCGATTATCTGCCAGGCGCCTCGATCAGCCTGGATCATCAGAGCGAGGAAGTGCTGGCCGCGCGGCTGGAAATGGTGGCCGACCATTTCGCCGCCCGCAAAGCCGTGCCGCGTGATGGCGAGGTGCCGTATCGGCCTTTGCCGCCGGAACTGCTGTATCTGACCGAGCGCGATTACCGGACGATGCAGGCCCGCACCACCGCGTTCGCCTTCAGCCCGTTCGCGCAGCCGGACGGCAGCGAGGGGATTGATGGCGGCGGCCGGCCCGCGCCGATCTTTGCCCAGCGCGGCGCTGGCCCCGGCATCAACGTGTTCGACCAGTTCCGTGCCCAGGCCGAACGCTGGCAGCGCGAGGGCCGCCGCATGGTGGTGGCCGCCTGGACGCGCGGCTCGCGCGAGCGGATCGGCCATTTGCTGGGTGAGCATAAGTTCAGCACCGTCAATGCCGACAATTGGGAAGAGGTGCGCGACGCGCCGCTTTCGGCGGTGGCGCTCATCACGCTTGGGCTTGAGCGTGGGTTTGTGGCCGACAAGATGGCGCTGGTCAGTGAGCAGGATTTGCTTGGCGAGCGGATCGCCCGGCCGCCGCGCAAGCGCAAGCGGGCCGACCAGTTCATTGCCGAGGCCACCGAAATCGCCGAGGGCGACCTGGTGGTGCATCAGGATCACGGCATTGGTCGCTATGACGGGCTGATGACGCTGGACGTCAACAACGCGCCGCATGACTGTCTGCGGATTTTGTATGACGGCGAGCAGAAGCTGTTCCTGCCGGTCGAGAACATCGAGATGCTGAGCCGGTTCGGCTCCGAGACCGCCGGTGTGGCGCTGGACAAGCTGGGCGGCGCCAGTTGGCAGAACCGCAAGGCGAAGATGAAGCAGCGGGTCCGCGATATGGCGGGCGAGCTGATCCGGACCGCCGCTGAACGTCGTTTGCGCGAATCCGAGGTGATGGCGCCGGCGGAGGGCGAGTGGGACGAATTCTGCGCCCGCTTCCCGTTCGTGGAGACAGAAGATCAGGCGCGGGCGATTGCCGACGTGCTGGAAGACATGGCCTCCGGTCGGCCGATGGACCGGCTGATCTGTGGCGACGTGGGCTTCGGCAAGACCGAAGTGGCGTTGCGCGCTGCGTTCGTGGCGGCGATGGGCGGGTCGCAGGTGGCGGTGGTGGTGCCGACGACGTTGTTGGCGCGTCAGCATTTCCGTGGGTTCACCAAGCGGTTCGAGGGCTTGCCGATCAAGATTGGCCAGTTGAGCCGCATGGTCACGGCCAAGGATGCGGCGGTGGTGCGGGCAGGGGTGGCGTCTGGCGAGATCAACATCGTCATCGGCACGCATGCGCTGCTGGCGAACAGCATCAAGTTCGACAATCTCGGGCTGGTGATCGTGGATGAAGAACAGCATTTCGGCGTCTCGCACAAAGAGAAGCTGAAGTCGCTGAAGGCGGACGTGCATGTGCTGACGCTGACGGCCACGCCGATTCCGCGCACGCTGCAACTGGCGCTGACGGGCGTGCGCGAGATGAGTATCATCGCAACGCCGCCGGTGGATCGTCTGGCGGTGCGCACGTTCATCATGCCGTTCGATGCGGTGGTGATCCGCGAGGCGATCCAGCGTGAGCGGTTCCGCGGTGGGCAGGTGTTCTGCGTGGTGCCGCGCGTGGAAGATCTGGCGCGCATGGCCACGCGCCTGGCCGAGATCGTGCCTGAGGCGCGGACCGTGCAGGCCCATGGCGGGCTGGCGCCGACCGAGCTGGAACGGGTGATGACCGAGTTCGGCGATGGCAAGTTCGATGTGCTGCTGTCCACCAACATCGTGGAATCTGGTTTGGATATGCCGGCGGTGAACACGATGATCATCTACCGCGCCGAGATGTTCGGGCTGGGGCAGCTGTATCAGCTGCGGGGGCGTGTTGGGCGCGGTAAGCAGCGTGGCTACGCCTATCTGACGTGGCCGCCGACCAATGCGCTGTCGGTGGCGGCCGAAAAGCGGCTGACGGTGATGCAGACGCTGGACAATCTGGGCGCCGGCTTCACCCTGGCTTCGCACGATCTGGATATCCGTGGCGCCGGCAACCTGCTGGGCGACGAGCAGAGTGGGCATATCCGCGAGGTGGGCATCGAGCTGTATCAGCAGATGCTGGAAGACACAGTGGCCGAACTGCGCGCCGACAAGGGCCGCCGGAAAGCCGCGTCCCGCGATTGGACGCCGAATATTGGCCTGGGTCTGCCGGTGTTGATTCCGGAGCTCTACGTCAAGGACCTGCCGGTGCGGCTTGGCCTGTATCGACGCATCGGCGCGTTGGAGAACGACGCCGAGAGCGAGGCGATGGCGGCGGAGTTGGTGGATCGGTTCGGGCCTCTGCCGGAGGAGGTCGACAATCTGTTGCAGGTTGTGGCGCTGAAGCGGCTGTGCCGCGAGTCGGGCGTGGAGAAGCTGGATGCCGGGCCGAAAGGCATGGTGATCACCTTCCGTGGCAGCAAGTTCCGCAATCCGGCTGGGCTGATCACGTGGCTGGGCAAGAAAAGCGGGCTGGTGAAGCTGCGGCCGGACCATAAGCTGGCGATCGTGCGCGACATGAACGTGCGTGAGCGGGTGAAGATGGCGCGCGATGTGCTGGGGAATTTGAACCGGTTGGTGCAGGAGGCCAAGACGGGGTGAGCCTATTGCGGGCACAGCAAGGTCTTCTTTTTCTGAAGAAAAAGAAGCAAAAAGACTTCCATTCATTTCGGTGCATGGTGCGGCAGATGCCGCGCCACGCACCTGAATTCATGAAGTTTTTTGGTTCTTTTTTTCAAAAAAGAACCCTTCCTCCACAGCCTGTCAACTTCAGGAGATCGCCCTACGCGACGGCGGGAACCTCATCACAGACGACCGTGAAGTTGCGCAGTTCATTGGGGCCGAAGCTGGTGATCATGGCAACGTCAGCGGCATCGCGGCCCCGGGCCATCAGCACGCGGCCATACATCGGCTTGTTGTTGCGGGCGTCGAACATGTGCCAGCCGCCTTCGAGATAGACCTCGAACCAGGCCGCGAAATCCATCGCCCCATACGGCGGCGGCATGTTGATGTCGCTGATGTAGCCGGTGCAATAGCGCGCTGGGATGTTCATGCAGCGGCACAGCGTGACGGCCAGATGGGCGAAGTCCCGGCAGACGCCCTGGCCTTCGTTCCAAGCTTCCCACGCGGTTTTGGTGGGGCGTGCGTGCTGGTAGCCGAAGGTGATGTGGTTGTGGACGAAATCGCAGATCGCCTGTACGCGCCACCAGCCTTGCGGGGCGGTGTCGAACAGCGACCACGCCAGCGGCAGCAGGCGGTCGGTTTCGCAATAGCGGCTGCCGAGCAGGAAGGTGATGGCTTCGTCCGGCAGGTTCTCCACCGGAATTTGTTGGGCGAAGGGCGCGGAGGGGTCGGCCTGGCCGTTGTCGTTGATGACGCCCTCGGCACGCAGGCGGGTGAGGCCGGCGGGGGCGACGATGCGGGCGCACCAATTGCCGTACATGTCGCGATAGGCGCGGACCGGCACCGATGGGCTGACAATCAGGGTATCGGGAACCATCAAGTCCGATATGCGCGAGAAATGCACGCTCAGCATCAAAATCATCGGTGTGGGCTGGGGGCAAAAATATGTGATGTCGTAGCCAACACGGAGAAGCATCGTCATTTCCTGGCTGTTTGCTCGGGCGTTGCGCCGGGGCGGGGATAAAACAGGCTGGGTGGGGAACGGCAGCGCCACAGAAATCGTTCCGCAGCCCTCGCCTGTGGGTCAGCGCGTCGCTTATCCAGCATCGTTGTGCGCTGCGGCAAAAACCGCAAGCCCGGGTACGATCTTGATGTCGCCGATTGGTCTACGGGAGCTGCCGCGAACCTACCGATCCGTCAGCCGCAGCTCGATCCGCCGGTTCTTGGCATAGGCTTCCGGCGTGTCGGCTGAATCCAGCGGCTGGTTCTCGCCGAAGCCGGTGGCGGCAAGGCGGTTGGCGGGAATGCCTTCGGCCGCCAGCAGTTTGACCACCGTGATGGCGCGGTTGGACGACAGCTCCCAGTTCGAGACGAAGCGACCGGTGGTGGGTTGGCGGTCGGCATGGCCATCAACGCGGAGCAGCCAGTTCACATCGGGTGGGATCTGGGCGGCGATGGTTTTGAGGGTGCCGGCCAGTTCGCGCATCTGGTCCAGGCCGGCCAGGGTCAGGTCGGCGCTGCCCACCGGGAACAGGACCTCGCTTTGGAACACGAAGCGGTCGCCGACCACCGTGATGCCGGGGCGGTTGGCCAGAACCTCGCGCAGGCGGCCGAAGAAATCGCTGCGATAGCGCTGCAATTCCTCCACCTTGGCCGCAAGCGCTGCGTTCAGGCGGCTGCCGAGATTGGCGATCTGGGTGTCCTTGTCCTTGGCCGCAGCCTCGGACGCTTCCAGGGCGCGTGCGACGCCGGCCATTTGCAGGCGCAACTGCTCGATCTGCTGGTTGAGCAGTGCCATTTGGGCGCGGGCCGAATCGCCCAGGCGCTTCTCCTCGGCGAACTGGGCAGTGACGGCGCGATTGCGTTCGGCCTCGGTGGTGGCGCGCACCGTGGCGTCCTGCGCCTGGCGCTCCATTTCGTCGCGCAAGGCGGTGAGGGCGCGGAGCTGTTCGGACATTTTTGCCAGGTCCGACAATTTGGCCGCGATGGTGGCGCGGTCGGCTTGCACCAATTTGTCGGTGGCTTCGGCCTGGCGCTTCATTTCATCGATCTGCGCCTGGGTGCTGGCGAGCAGGCGCTTGGCGTCGGCCAGTTGGGCGGAGGTGGCGGTGAGTTGTGCGAGGTTCTGGGCGGCCTGGGTCGCGTTGGTGGCCGAGGACTGGCTGGCGGTGTCGCCGCGCTTGGCGATGTCGGCCAATTGCAGTTGCAGCGCCTCGTTGCGGGCCTGGGCCGAGCGGGATTGCAGATCGGCGTCCGCCAGCCTTGCGAACAGGCGGTCGCGCTCGGTGCGCAGCGTGTCGCGTTCGGCGGCGATGCGGGCCTGATCGATGCCGGCATTGGTCAGCAACTGGCCGAGATTGTCAGATTTGGTGCGGGCGTCGGTGAGATCGCGGTTCAAGCTGGCGATGCTGAGTTGCAGTTCGGCGCTGTGGCCGCGTTCGAGGGACAGCATGTCGGAAATCTCGGCCATCTGCCGGCCGAGCTTGTCCAGCGCGCGGTCCCGTCCGGTCAGCGCCACCGACAGGAATGCCTGGGCGAGGACGAACACCAGCAGCACGAAGATGATGACCATCAGCATGGTGGCCAGGGCATCGACATAGCCGGGCCAGGCGTTCAGGCCCTCTTGTTGCGAACCGCGCCTGCGAAGGGCCATGCGCTCTACCTCGGCTGCACGTCGGAAATGGCGGCGATCGTGCGGGTGAGGATCTTGATTTCGTTGCGGATTTCCGAGGTGGACTGGGCGCGGCCCTTTTCCATCTCACCCAGCAGTTTCTGGGCATAAAGTTCGATGTTGCGCAGATGCGACCGGGCCACGTCATCGCCTGCCGCATCGCGCGGCTCGGCGAGGCGTTGCAGCGTGGGCACCAGTGCTTGCTGGCCTTCGGCCATGCGCAGCATCACCTGCTGGTTGGCGCGCATGCTGTCAGACAAGGTGGCGATGCGTTCGGCCACGGCCAGCATGGTGTGGTTCGATTCCCGCCGCCCTTCTTCGCCGCGGCTGAGGATGGATTGCAGGTTTTCCATATTCTCGGCCGTCTGTTCCAGCAGCGCCTGCACATAGGCTGGCACCGAGCCTTCGGATTCAGAGCCGAGCACGCCGGAGGACAGGCGGGTGATGCCGGCCAGCCATTCCTCCAGCTCGTTGAAGAAACGGTTCTGCGCCTGACCGGCGGTGAGGTCGAGGAAGCCCAGCACCAGGGCGCCGGCCAGGCCGAGCATGGAGGAGGAGAACGCCGTGCCCATCCCCTTCAGCGGCTTGGACAGGCCGGATTTCAACTGGTCGAACAGCGCGTTGATGTCGCCGGAGCCGACCGACATGCCGTTGATGACGTCACCAACCGAGGAGACTGTCAGCAGCAGGCCCCAGAACGTGCCGAGCAGGCCGAGGAAGATCAGCAGCCCTGTCATGTAGCGGGACAGTTCGCGCGATTCGTCCAACCGGCTGGCGATGCTGTCGAGCAGGCTGCGCATGGCGGGGGCGGAGAGGGTGAAGCGGTCTGATGCAGAGCTGTCCCGGCCCTTGGCGGTGCGGATGGCGAGCATGCTTGCCATGGGCGCCAGCAGCTTCGGCGGCGGCAGGGTGGCCAGGCGCGTGCGGGCGCGCTGGAAGGTTTCCAGCCAGTTGACCTCAGGCGTCAGCCGCGTGACCTGATGGACGTTCCACGCCACGCCGATCAGCAACACCAGCAAAATCAGGGCGTTCAGGAGAGGGTTGGCGGAAAAGGCGGTGGCCAGCGCACCCGATAGCAGCCCCGCCACCACCACCACGGCAGCCAGGAATATCAGCATCCGGATGAGGTAGCGATTGGGTCGCGTCATGCGGGGATGTGCCTGGGTGCTGGGTGTTGCGGACGTGGTTAGCGGGGCTTGACTGCGGGCGATGCGGCCTGCGGGGCTGGTGGTTTTGGTGCGGGCGCCGGTGCGGGCACGGCATTCAGAGCGATCATGATATCAGTGCGGTCAGCCGGTCCATCGGCAAATCCGGGCGAGGCCGGACCGAAGGCTTTGACGTAGATCCGCACCGAGGCCACGCCCGCGCTGATCAGCACGCTGCGCACCGTCAGTGCGCGCGACAACGACAGCCGGCGGGCAGAGGACGGGTCTTCCGCCGTGCCGGCGGCGAACGAGGTGACGGTGAAGCTGCTGGCTTCTGGCGATACCGGCCCTGTTGCGCGTGCGAGGCTACGGATGGCGGTCTCGGCCGCAGGGTTCAGGTCGGCCCGGCCGGTGCCGAACACCACGCGCAGGCCGCCGGTGAGCGGATTGGAGGTGGTGGGCGAGTCGGCGGTGACCATGGGTGGCGTTGCAGGCGGCGCGGGGCGGGCTGGCACCGTGATCGCTGGCGGAATTTGTGGGGTGGGCGGCGCGTTGGCGGGAACGACGGGCCGTCCGGCGGTGCCGGGCACGGGGCGGACGGTGGTGCCGCTTGGCAAGCTGTTCATGGTGCCGCTTGCAGTCGGCGGTGTGGTGGGCTGTGCCGCCGGGGGCTGCTGGCGGGCGGGGGCTGGCTTGGCCACCGGGGCTGCCGGCTTGGCGGGCGCCTGTTTCGGCGCCGTGGTCCCGGGCGGCTGCAACGGCTCAAGCGCCCGCGGGTCGACGACCACCTGTGCTGAGGCGGCGGCGCTTGTCAGGAGGATGGCGAGTACAATCAGGGGCGTTCGCATGTTCAGACCCTAGCTTGAACCGCTGTGCGGCTCAATGAACGGGGACAGGAAAAGCGGCACCGTACCACCACGGTGCCGCCCCCCATTTGGTTTCAGCGACGCCGTGTCACGCCGGAGCGTGTGGGGCAGACCTGCCGCTGGCGGCCAGTCCGTCCTTCACAGCCGCACAGAGCAGCGGATGCATGATCGGGTTGGCAGCCACCACGTTGCCGTTGTCGCGCGGGTCGTTGCCATAAGGATCGGTGGCATAGCCACCGGCTTCCCGCACGATCAGCAGGCCCGAGCTGTAATCCCACGGCTTCAGGCCCAGTTCCCAGAACCCGTCATAGCGGCCGGTGGCCACCCAGGCGAGATCGAGCGCTGCGGCGCCAAAGCGGCGGATTCCGGCAACCTGCGGCATCAGCGTGCCCAGCGTGCGGGCGAAGGCGAGGCGGTTGGCGGGCTCGACAGCGGCGAACGGAATGCCGGTGGCGAACAGCGCCTCCTGCAGGTTGCGCCGGGCCGACACGCGCAGGCGACGCTCGTTGAGGAACGCGCCGATGCCCTTTTCGGCCCAGAACATCTCGGCGGCTGCCGGGTTGTAGACGAGGCCGGCCGCCACTTCCGTGGTGCCGTCCTGCAACCGGCGCTCGAGCCCGATGCTGATGGCCCAATGCGGAATGCCGTGCAGGAAGTTGGTGGTGCCGTCGAGCGGGTCGATCACCCAGCGCCAGGCCCAGTTGTCGGGGCCTTCCGAGCCGGATTCTTCCATCAGGAAGGCGTAACCGGGGCGCGCCTTGTTCAGGTCTTCGCGGATCATTTGCTCGGCCCGCAGGTCGGCCTGGGAGACGAAGTCGCCCGGACCTTTCACGCTGACCTGAAGCTGCTCGACCTCGGCAAAATCCCGCAGCAGGCGCTTGGCGGCGCGCTGGCAGGCGTTCTGCATGATCGTCATGTGGGGGGAGAGACGAAGGGCCATGCTCTTAGCCCTTGAACCGCTCCATATACGTAATGTCGTCGGTCCTCACCACAATCCGCTCACCGGATTCAATGAAGGGTGGCACCATGCATTTCAGGCCGTTCTCAAGCTTGGCGGGCTTGTACGAGCTGGTTGCGGTCTGCCCCTTGGTGACGGGATCGGCTTCGACGATCTTCAGGACAACCGAGACCGGCAGGTTGATGGCAACCGGGTCGCTCTCGACCAGATCGACCTCGACCTCCATGTTGTCCTGCAGGAAGGCAACCTTTTCGCCGAGGATGTCGGCGGGGATCATCACCTGCTCGAAGGACTCGGGGTCCATCAGCACCAGGTTGTCGCCGTCGGTGTAGGAATACGTATAGACCTTCTGCTCCGTCTGCAGCCGCTCGACGGTGTCGGCGGTGCGCCAGCGTTCGTTGGTCTTGTTGCCGGTCTTGAGGTTGCGCATCTCCACCTGGATGAAGGCGCCGCCCTTGCCGGGCGTGATGATCTGCTGCTTCAGCACAGTCCAACGGTTGCCATCGTGCTCTAGCACCTGGCCGGCACGGATGAGGTTCGCCTGCTGCTTCATCGGGAATTCTCTCGGTCTTGCGGGAAACAGGGTGTCTAGACCGCCAGACCCGAAACGGCAAGGTGATGGCTGCGCCCGCCTGGGTCGCGCACAGTGCCGTCCGGGTCCAGATAGCCGGGATTGAGAGGTACTTTGCCCGCACCGCCGGGGATATCAAGCACATAGGTAGGCCATGCGAGGCCCGTGACCCGGCCGCGCAGGCCGCGCAGCAAGGCTTGCCCTTCGGCGATGGGCACGTGAAAGCGGGATGTTCCGGGGGCGGCGTCCAGCTGGTGCAAATAATACGGCTTCACGCGGGCGGCGAGCATGGCGCGGAACAACGCCTCCAAAGCGGCCTCGCTGTCATTGACGCCGCGCAGCAGCACGGATTGGCCGAGGACGGGAATGGCTTCTGCCTGAATTCTGCGCAACGCCGTGCGGGCATCTGGCGTGATTTCGGTTGCATGGTTTGTGTGCAGAACCACGAACATGGCTTTGTCGGTGCGCAGGGCGGCCGCCAGCTCCGCCGTCACCCGGCTGGGCTCGGCCACCGGCACGCGGGTGTGGATGCGGATGATCGCCACATGCGCGATGGTGGAAAGCTCGGCCACGATGGCGTCCAGCCGGCGCGGCGACAGCATCAGCGGGTCACCGCCGGTGAGGATGACCTCGGTGATGGCCTCATGCGCCCGCAGCCAGGCGAAGGCTGCCGCCAGTTCGGCCTCGGTCAGCAGGCCGCCATCCGGGCCCACATGCTCGCGGCGGAAACAGAAACGGCAATAGGTGGGGCAGATCAGCAGCGGCTTCAGCAACGCGCGGTCAGCATAGCGATGCACAATGCCCTTGATGGGGGACAGCGCATCGTCGCCGATTGGGTCGGCCAATTCATGCGGGGCTGTCGTCAATTCCGCTGCATCGGGGATGAATTGCAGCCCGATCGGCCCGGCGGGATCGTCGATCAACGCCTGCAACGCCGGCGGGATGGCCACGGCATAACGCGCCTCCACGGCGGCGATTGCGTCGCGCTGGGCAGGCATGACGAGCCCCGCGCTGACCAGGGCGTCGGCATCACGTAGCGTCTGACGGGATTGATCGTGCATCGCGGGCGTGTAGGCCTGTCATGCCGCCCCTGCAACCGGAGCCTGCCATGCATTATCTCATTGCCGACGTGTTCACCGATGCCGCGTTCGGCGGCAACCAACTGGCCGTGTTCCCTGATGCCGGGGCGCTGGACACGCGCCAGATGCAGGCGATCGCGCGGGAGATGAATTTCGCTGAGACGACCTTTGTCAGCCCCGGCTCGGCGCCCGGCCATTTCCGCGTGCGCATCTTCACCCCGATGGCGGAACTGATGTTCGCCGGCCACCCGACCGTCGGCACGGCGGTCGTGCTGCGCCATCTTGGCCGCACCGGCGATCTGGACGAGATCGTGCTGGAAGAGGGCATCGGCCCGGTGCGCGTGGAACTGCGCGACGGTGGCGCCACGCTGTTCATGCAAGGTCCCGCCGAAATCCGTCCCCACAGCGTGGTGCCGGTGGCGTTGGCCGATGCGCTGGGCCTCAAGCGCACCCAGTTGGCGAATGATCCATGGCAGGCCGGCTATGGCACCCCGTTCATGATCGTGCCGGTGCGCGATCGCGAGGCCGTCGCCGAGGTCACGATGCATGCCGACCGCTGGAATGCACTCACCCAGGATCTCTGGGGCGGTCGCGCCGTCTATATCTATGCCGCCACCCGCCATGACGGCGACACCAGTTTCATCCATGCCCGCATGCTCGCCCCCAGGATGGGCATCACGGAAGACCCCGCTACAGGTTCGGCCGCCGCCGCGCTGGCGGGGAGCCTTGACACCGACGCCACGCATCTGGTGATCGATCAGGGCATCGAGATGGGCCGCCCCAGCAGGATCGAAGCGCACATCACGCGGGCGGATGGCGTGGTGACCGGCATTTCCGTCGGCGGCGGCGCGGTTGTGGTGGCCGAGGGCCGCTTTCTGCGCCTGCCATGATGCACCGTATGCCCGCCTTGCGCCGTCGCGCCCGTCTGGCCGCCGGGGTGCGGGCGTTTTTCGATGCGCGTGGCTATCTGGAGGTCGAGACGCCCTATGCGGTGCCGACGCCCGGTGAGGAGGTGCATCTGCAAACCTTCCGCACCGAGCGGTTCGCACCCACGGGCGAGCGGCAGGATCTGTGGCTGCACACCAGCCCGGAATTCGCCATGAAAAAGCTGCTGGCCCAAGGCAGTGGCCGGATTTTCCAGCTCGCCCGGGTGTGGCGCAACGCCGAGGCCAGCGACCGGCATGCCCATGAGTTCACGCTGCTGGAGTGGTACAATCCGGGTGCGTCATTGTCCGGTCTGATGGACGAGACCGAGGCACTGCTGCGCGCCACGCTGCCGCCGGTGGTGGAATGTCGGGGCATTCGCACCGATCTGGCCCATTTCGAGCGGCTGACGATGGCGGAGGCCTTTCACCGCTATGTCGGCGCCGATGTTCTCGCCACCGCCGACGATCCGCAGGCCTTGGCCGATCAGGCTGGAACACGATTGCGCGACAACGAGTGCTGGGAGGACCTGTTCTTCCGCCTGCTACTGGAACGAATCGAGCCGGTGATCGGCCAGGATCATCCCACGTTCCTGACCCATTGGCCCGCCGCTCAAGCCGCCCTGGCCCAGCGCGACCCCGCCGATCCGCGCGTGGCGGAGCGGTTCGAACTTTATGTCTGCGGGCTGGAGTTGGCCAACGCCTTCGTCGAACTCACGGACGCCGACGAGCAGCGTGCGCGCTTTGAGCACGACCGCGCCCGGCGCCATGCGCTTTATGGTGGCCCGGACTGGGAGATGGACGAAGACCTGCTCGCGGCGCTTGCCACCATGCCGGATGTGGCCGGTATCGCGCTGGGGTTCGACCGTCTGGCGATGATCGTCGCCGGCGTTGATGATATCCGTGATGTGATGTGGCTGTTGCCGCCAGCGTGACACTCTGATGTCCCAGGACACAGGGAGACCGTCATGCGCCCTCATTTCGCAGCCTTCTTGGCGTTGTCGCTACTGACCGGCTGTGTGATGCGGCCGGACCGGCGCGCCGTGCTCAATCCGTTGATCGGCCACCCCGAGGCCGATGCGGTGCGCGTGCTGGGTGTACCGAACCGGAGCCTGGACACGGATGGCCGCCGCTTCCTGGCCTACGTGGATAGCTGGGGCGCCCCCTATGGCGCCTATGGTTACGATACGTCGCCCGATTTCTACGTTTGGACGTGCGAGACCACTCTGGAAATTGTGCAGGGCAAGGTGGCGTCCTACGTGTTGCGCGGCAACGCCTGTTATTAGGGCCTGAGCCCCGACACGGAGCCATTAACCGTTCCTTCAGGCTGCACGGTCAAACTGTCGCAAGACAGCAAGGCGCGAAGCCGTTCATGCCCATACAGCAGCCCCGGTATTTTGAAGCATTGGACGGCTTGCGCGGCATCGCTGCCTTGGTGGTGTTGCTGGACCATGCAACCTGCCTGGCGGCTGGGTTTGACCTGTTCGCACGCAACATCCTGGCGGTGCAGTTCTTTTTCATGCTGAGCGGTTTCGTGGTGGCATGCGCCTATGAAGCGCGGATTCGTGCCGGGTTTTCCTTTGGCGCCTTCTGTGTCCGTCGCGTTATCCGGCTTTACCCGCTGATTTTCGTGGGCGCTGTGGCTGGAGCCCTGGCCCTGGCCGTCAGCGATCCGTCTTTCCCGGGCGATCCGCTGGCAGGCGCGGCGGTGATGCTGGCCACGCTCGGACTGCCAACGCCGCACACGGGCTTCAGCTTTGGCTATTTCCCGGTGAATCCGCCGGAATGGTCGCTGTTTTTCGAACTTCTCGCCAATCTGGCGTTCGGCCTCCTGCTCTCGCGCTGGCCCAGCCGAGCTGTGGCTGTGGTGGCCGCGTGCGGGTTTGCCGTCTACGCAGGGATCGGCTTCAGCTTCTGGCCCGGGGAGATTCCGTTTTGGGCTGAAACCTTCGGCATGACGGCTTCGTTCTCGATTGGCATGCTGATCTGGCGATGCCACCAGCGGCAAAGCCTGCCGGTACTCCGGCTCCCATTCTCGCTGTTGGCGCTGATGTTGGTCGGCCTCTGTGCGATGCCGGCCAGATGGGGGCTATCCGTCAATTTCGCCGCGATCGCCCTGGCGTTTCCGGCCCTCATCACCGCCGGCATGGCGCAGGCTTGTAGCCCAGGCAGGCGGCGCGTCATGCACCTGCTGGGGGAGCTGTCGTATCCGCTCTACGTTCTGCACTGGCCTGTATTGTTGCTGGCCCGCCTCATGCTGCCAGAACTTGGCCAAGCCCTCACCATGGCTATCGGCGCCGTGGTGGCACTCGCCGTGGGCTGGGTGGCGCTTGTCACAGTGGATCGGCCGGCAAGACGATGGTTGCTGGCGCGCGTGTCACGCAGCGCGCGCCCCAGCGTCTCAACCGGGCCGTTTTCCCTCACACGCGGCTGAACTGCGCCACCGTGTAGCCCTGCGCGAACAGCAACGCCCGCAGGTTGCCATGCTCGATGCGGGCCTTTGCCTCGGCCGCCACGATTGGCTTGGCGTGATAGGCAACGCCCAGCCCGGCGGCGCGCAACATGTCCAGATCGTTGGCGCCGTCGCCGACGGCCAGCGTGGCGTGCAGTTTGACGCCGCGTGCCAGGGCCAGTTCTTCCAGGATTTCCAGCTTGGCGAACCGGTCCAGAATCGGCACGGCAACTTCGCCGGTCAGCGCCCCCCCGTCGTCCAGCAGTGTGTTCGCCCGATGCACGTCAAACCCGATCTGCGCCGCCACGCGGCCGGTGAAGAATGTGAACCCGCCAGAGACCAGCGCCGTGGTGGCGTTGTGCGCCCGCATGGTGGCCACCAGTTCGGCAGCGCCCGGGGTCAGTTGCACCTGCGCCCAGGTTTTCTCCAGCGCGTCGAGCTTCAGGCCTTTCAGCATGCCCACCCGCTCGCGCAGGGCTGCGGCGAAATCCAGCTCGCCGTTCATGCTGCGCTTGGTGATGGCGGCGATCTCGGCGCCCAGCCCGGCAAAGGCCGCCAGTTCGTCCAGCGTTTCGCCGGTGACGATCGTGCTGTCCATGTCGGCGATCAGCAGTCCCTTGCGGCGGCCGCGGGCCTTGGTGACGATCGCGTCGATCGGCAGATGCTCCAGCGCCGCATCGATGGTTGCGGTTGTGGGCGGGGTGGGGCAGGGAATGTCGCAGGCCTCACCCGGCGAGAGGATGACGGGCTCGCCGCCGCGCACGGCGTCGCGCACGCGCTGGATGACGGCGGGGCTGAGCGAGGTGGCGGCACGGTCGGCCACCAAGGTGAGGATATGGGTCATGTGGGCGGTCTACGGGCGGGCGGGGATCGCTGCAAGATGGGGTTTTCGATGATCCGACACGCATTGATCGTGGCCGGCCCCACCTGCAGCGGCAAATCGGCCCTCGCCACGGATATTGCGGAACATTTGGGTGGCACCGTCATCAATGCCGACAGCATGCAGGTGTATCGCGAACTGCGCATCGTCACCGCCCGGCCGACCGAGGCGGACGAGGCGCGTGTGCCGCATCGCCTCTATGGTGTGCGTCCCGCGGCCGAGGCCGGGCATGTGCGCTGGTGGCGGGAGGCCGCATTGGCCGCGATGGAGGAAACCGAGGGCCTGCCGATCCTGTGCGGCGGCACCGGGCTGTATTTCAGCGCCTTGACCGACGGCATCGCCGATATTCCCGAACCCGAGCCATGGGCGCGCACCGAGGCGCGCAGCCTGCTGGACGAAATCGGTGCGCCTGCCTTGCATGCCCGCCTGGCCGAAGCCGATCCGGTGACAGCGGCGCGGTTGCGGCCCACCGACGGCCAGCGTGTTGCCCGCGCCTGGGAAGTGTGGCGCAGCACCGGACAGGGGCTGTCGGTCTGGCAGGCGCAAACCCAGACCCCGGCGCCATGGCGCTTCACCGCCATTCACATCGACCCACCGCGGGACGCCCTGCGCGCAGCCATCGCCGGACGGTTCGACGCGATGCTGGAACGCGGTGCACTGGCGGAGGTGCGCGCTCTGCTTGCGCTGAACCTGGACCCCACCCTGCCGGCGATGCGCGCTTTGGGGGTGCCGGAGCTGGCCGCCCATCTGCGGGGCGAACTTAGCCTTGCCGATGCCGCCGCCCGCGCCACGTTGTTGTCTGGCCAGTTTACCAAGCGTCAATCCACTTGGTTTCGTACCCGAAAATTGGCCGACCCAACCCGTCTGCATACGATCCATGCGCGAACTGCGGGTCTGGAGCAATTTTCGGAAAGTTCTAAGGGCGATTTAATGCGCTTTATTCAAACGCACGGTTGACGCAGTGCAACGGAGCGTTCTACTGCTGACCCACTATGACCCAGATCGAAACCCTCCCGGCTGCCGCACAAACAACCAATGAGCTGGCGCCAGGCGCCGAAGTGCTCCTGCGTGCCCTGAAAGATCAGGGCGTAGAGGTTATTTTCGGCTATCCCGGCGGTGCCGTATTGCCGATCTATGACGCGATCTTTCAGCAGAACGCCATCCGCCACATTCTTGTGCGCCATGAACAGGCTGCCGTGCATGCCGCCGAGGGCTATGCCCGCAGCACCGGCCGCGTGGGCGTGGTGCTCGTCACCTCCGGCCCTGGCGCCACCAATGCCGTCACCGGATTGGTGGATGCGCTGATGGACAGCATTCCCATCGTCTGCCTGACCGGCCAGGTGCCTACCCATCTGATCGGCAATGACGCCTTCCAGGAAGCCGACACCACCGGCATCACCCGCCCGGCCACCAAGCACAACTACCTGGTCAAGAAGTCCGAAGACCTTGCCCGCGTGGTGCATGAGGCCTTCTACGTGGCGCGCTCCGGCCGGCCCGGCCCGGTGGTGATCGACCTGCCGAAGGACATCCTGATCAACAAGGCGCCGTATTCGGAAAAGCCCGTCACGCCGCATCGCAGCTATCGCCCGCAGACGGCGCCGGACGCGATCCAGGTCGCCAAGGCCGTGGCGTTGATGAAAACCGCCAAGCGCCCGGTGTTCTATACCGGCGGCGGCGTCATCAATGCCGGGGATCGCGCCAGCGATGCGTTGATCAAGCTGGTGCGCAAGACTGGCTTCCCGATCACAAACACGCTGATGGGCTTGGGCGCGTATCCATCCAACGATCCGCAGTTCCTGGGCATGCTGGGCATGCACGGCACTTACGAGGCCAACCTCGTGATGCATGGCTGCGACGTGATGATCAACGTCGGGGCCCGCTTCGATGACCGCGTGACCGGCCGACTGAACGCGTTCTCGCCGGACAGCCGCAAGATCCATATCGATATCGACCCGTCCAGCATCAACAAGAACGTGCCGGTTGAGATCCCGATCATTGCCGATGCCGGCTTCGCGCTGGAAGCCATGCTCGATGCATGGGATTCCGACCCCACCCCACCGCAGAGTGCTGCGTTGGCCGAATGGTGGACGCAGATTCAGCAATGGAAGGCGATCGACTGCCTGAAATTCACCCAGACGCGCGCCAAGGGCGGCATCATCAAGCCGCAGCACGCCGTGCAGCGCCTGTATGACATCACCCGCGAGAGCGGCCGCGAGACGTATATCTCCACCGAGGTCGGCCAGCATCAGATGTGGGCGGCGCAGTATTTCCGCTTCGACAAGCCCAATCGGTGGATGACCTCCGGCGGCCTCGGCACGATGGGCTACGGCCTACCCGCCGCCATGGGCACCCAGGTGGCACATCCGGATGCGCTGTGCATCGATATCGCCGGCGAGGCGTCCATCCTGATGAACATTCAGGAAATGGCCACGCTCGCGCAGTATCGTCTGCCAGTGAAGGTGTTCATCCTCAACAATCAGTATATGGGCATGGTGCGCCAGTGGCAGGAATTGCTGCACGGCAGCCGTTATTCGGAAAGCTATTCCGAGGCCTTGCCCGATTTCGTGAAGCTGGCCGAGAGTTTCCACGCCGTCGGCATGCGCGCCACCAACATCGACGAACTCGATGACGTGATCCGCGCCATGATCGCCGAGCCGCGCGCCGTGATCTGCGACATCTGCGTGGATCAGAAAGAAAACTGCTACCCGATGATCCCGTCGGGTGCCGCGCATAACGACATGATCCTTGGGCCGGAACACGGCACAGCCCTGCAAGACGGCCGCGCCGGCGGCCTCACCGATGAAGGGATGGCGCTGGTCTGATCACGGCCGGTTCCGAGTATACACCATGAGCTATCCTCCAGACCTGACCATCCGCTCGGCCACCATCTCGGTGCTTGTGGAAAACGAATCCGGCGTGCTCGCACGCGTCATCGGCCTGTTTTCCGGCCGTGGCTACAACATCGACAGCCTTACCGTGGCACCCGTTGACGCCGATGCCGGCCGTAGCCGTATCAATGTCGTCACCTCCGGCACGCCGATGGTGATCGAGCAGATCAAGGCCCAGCTTGGCCGGCTGGTCCCGGTACATCGCGTGTCCGACCTCACGCAGGATGGCCCGCACATCGCCCGGGAGATGGCGCTGGTGAAGGTGATCGGCGCCGGCAACAGCCGCGCCGAGGCGCTGCGTCTGGCCGATGCCTTTCGCGCTCGCGTGGTTGATGCCACAACGACAAGCTTCGTGTTTGAAATGACCGGGCAGACCGACAAAATCGACGCGTTCGTGGAGCTGATGCGGCCCCTCGGGCTTGCTGAAGTCTCACGCACGGGTGTAACCGCCATCGCCCGCGGCACCCGGCTTATTTGAGATTAACCCACGCCTTTCTGAGATTAATACGTAAAAAGGACTGACGAGATGCGCGTTTACTACGACCGCGATGCGGACGTGAACCTGATCCTGGCCAAGAAGGTCGCCATCATTGGCTTCGGCAGCCAGGGCCATGCCCATGCGCTGAACCTCAAGGACAGCGGCGCCACCAACCTCGTGGTCGGCCTGCGCGCTGGCTCGACCGGCATCGCCAAGGCCGAAGCCGCTGGCCTGAAGGTCATGGAACCCGCCGAAGCCGCCAAGTGGGCCGACGTGGTCATGGTGCTCACCCCTGACGAAGGCCAGGGCGATCTGTATCGCGACAGCCTGGTTGACAACATGAAGCCCGGCTCGGCGCTGGCGTTCGCGCACGGCCTGAACGTGCATTTCAACCTGCTCGACCCGCGCGCCGACATCGACGTGTTCATGATCGCGCCAAAGGGCCCAGGCCACACGGTGCGTTCGGAATACCAGAAGGGCGGCGGCGTTCCCTGCCTCGTGGCCGTGGACCAGAACCCATCCGGCAACGCGCTTGAAATCGCGCTCTCCTATGCCTCGGCCATCGGTGGCGGCCGCGCCGGCATCATCGAGACGACGTTCAAGGAAGAATGCGAGACCGATCTGTTCGGCGAGCAGGTTGTCCTGTGCGGCGGCCTCGTGGAACTGATCCGCGCTGGTTTCGAGACGCTGGTGGAAGCCGGCTACGCCCCCGAGATGGCGTATTTCGAGTGCCTGCACGAAGTGAAGCTGATTGTTGACCTGATCTATGAAGGCGGCATCGCCAACATGAACTATTCGATCAGCAACACGGCCGAATACGGCGAATACGTCACCGGCCCGCGCATCATCACGTCTGAGACCAAGGCGGAAATGAAGCGCGTTCTCGAAGACATTCAGAGCGGCAAGTTTGCCCGCGACTGGATGCTGGAGAACAAGGTGAACCAGGCCAGCTTCAAGGCGACCCGTCGCCGCGCCGCTGCTCACCAGATCGAGGAAGTGGGCGAGAAGCTGCGCGAGATGATGCCGTGGATCGCCAAGAACAAGATGGTCGACAAGGCCCGCAACTAAGATGTCTGGCGGGGCGAAGCATCTTTTACGCTTTGCCCTGCTGATGGTGCTCTCGGCGTGCGCGGGGGGAGGGGGCGTGCCCTCTCCGTCCGGCAGCACGCCGCAGCGGCCTGATATGGCGCTCCCCAGCGCGCCGCCCAGTGCGTTCGATGCACTGCCGGGCTGGCGCAGCGAGCCGATCTTGCCGGGCCTTCATGAATTTGCTGCTGGTTGTGTGCGGATTGCCGATCGGGCCTACGCCGCCGCCTGTGCGGCCGCCCAACGCACCCCACTCGCCACCGAGGCCGCCGCGCGCGATTTCCTGCGCAGCTATTTCCGCCCCGAAAGCCGTGGTGCAGACCGTTTGACCGGATATTTCGAACTCACCGTCAGCGGCAGCCGCACGCCGGATGCCGAGCATCGCGTGCCGGTGTTGCGCACGCCGCCTTCGCCCACCCAGTTTGCCCGTAACGACATCCTTGCCGGCAGCCTGTCAGGTCGCGGGTTGGAGGTCGCCTATCTGCGCAGCGAGGCGGATCTGTATTTCCTGCAACTGCAAGGCTCTGGCCGTGTGGTCATGACCGACGGTACGAATGTGCGTCTCGGCACGGCAGCCCAGAACGGCCGCAGGCAGGCCAGCTATACCCAGTTGTTCGACGATCTGCCAATTCCGGGGCATGACCTGTCCGGTCCCTCTGTGCGCGCCTGGGCGGCTTCGCACCCGGCCGAGTTCGACCGCCATCTGGCGCGCGATGCGTATTATGTGTTCTTCCGTGAAACCGTCACGGCGCCCATGGCGGGCCCTCTCGGCTATTTCGGCCGGAACCTGACGCCGCTGCTGTCGGTGGCCGTCGATCCGCGGGCCAACGTGCTGGGCGGGATGCTGTGGATCAACCCGAGCAATCCCACCACGAAGCGCTATCTGCCGCATCTGGTGGTGTCGCACGATGTCGGCCCTGCGATTACCGGCGCTGCGCGGCTGGATTTGTTCTATGGCTGGGGCGCGGAAGCCGAGCAGGCGGGCGGCCACCAATATAACTCGTCTCCCGTCTGGGCGCTTGTGCCGAAATAGCCTGGAGGAAGTGTTCTTTTTTGAAAAAAAGAACCAAAAAACTTTATGAATTCAGGTAAATGGCGCAGCATCTGCCGCGCCACTTACCGAAAATGAATGAAAGTCTTTTTGCTTCTTTTTCTTCAGAAAAAGAAGACCTTCCTATCCCGCCGATTACTCGGCGCGTAAACCTAACGCGGCCCTTGGTCCTCCGGCGGCGCGCGCCGTTCGATCCAGGCGGACAGCGGCCGCAGCGCCACATGGGCGAAGAACACCACCAATGTCAGCGCCCCTGCCATCGGGTATTCCAGCAACCCGCTGGCAGTGCCGATGGCGGCAACCGACCAGAACGTGGCGGCCGTCGACAATCCACGCACATGATTGCCTTGATGGAGGATAACGCCGGCGCCCAGAAAACCCACGCCGGTGGCGATTGCCCCCAATCCGGCACCTGGATTGCTTCCGCCGTATCCAACCGCGATCCGCGCGAACACAGATGATGCGGCCGCCACCAGGGCGCACGAGCGCAGCCCGCCCGGATGCCGCCGCCACTCCCGTTCCGCCCCGATTGCAGCCCCCAGCAGGGCTGCAATCACGATCGGAATGACATGCTCGGAATAAGCGAGCATGGGATCAGGCAGCGTTGCGGCCGAGCACTTCCGGATTGACCGTGTAGCCAGGGTCGATCACGCCATCCAGCGTGTCCAGCAGGTTGCGAACCGCGCGCATGGACATCTTGGCGTAGGATTCCAGCGGCGCTGCCGCGTTGTGCGGCGCCAGCACCACGTTGGGCAGCTTGAACAGCGGGTTGTCGGCCGCCGGTGGCTCTTGCACCAGAACGTCCAGACCGGCCGCCTCGATGGTGCCGTCGGTCAGCGCCGTGATCAGCGCGGCCTCATCCACCAGGCCGCCGCGGGCGGTGTTGATCAACCAGGCATCGGATTTCATGCGCGCCAGGAAGGTCGCATCCACCATGTGCCGTGTGGAATCGCTCAGCGGGCAATGCAGGGTGATGACATCCGCGCGCGGCACGGCTTCCAGCAGGTCCGTCACGGGCTCATAGCCGTCGGCGGCGATGCGCGGAGTGGGGAAGGCGGGGTCGCATACCATCACCTTCATGCCGAACGCGGCGCACAGCCGCGCCACGCGGGTGCCGATGCGGCCATAGCCCACCACAATCACGCTGCGGCCGGCCAGTTCGCGCATCCTTCGGCCTTCCTGCATCATCCAGGTGCCGGCGCGGACCGAGCTGTCCATCTCCACGGTGCGGCGGGCCACGGCCAGCATCAGCATCATGGCGTGCTCGGCCACGGACAGATCGTTGGCGCCGTTCACCACGCCCACCAGCACGCGCTGGCGGGTGCAGGCCGGGATGTCGATGGAATCGTAGCCCACGCCGAACCGGCTGATCACCCGCAGTCTCTTGGCCGTCGCCAGCAGGCCTGCATCCACTTTCTCCAGCCCCACCATGATGCCGTCCGCATCGGCGATGGTGGCGGCGAGTTCCTTCTGCATCGGCGGGCCGCGGAAGGCGGTGGTGAGAACGGTGAGCTCGATGTCTGATCGTGCTTCGATCATGGCCATCGCGTCCGCGTGCAATGCACGGCAGAGAACGAGCTTATGCATGGTGTTTCCCCTCAACTTATGGCGGTGATGCTTGCATCGTTCTGGAGCCGCCGCTAGCCTCTCTTCCATGCTGATTGCCGCACAAATTGCGAGCTGCGCTGCCCGTTCCGTGGTGGCGATTGTTGCCCTCAAGGGCGCGAAGAAGCTTGCCCGCCGCACGGTGCGCACCGGTGTTCGGCTTGCAACCCTCAGCCTCCTTCTTCGACTTACCCGCCCCTGGGCATGATGCCGCGCGGTTGAGCGTGGCCATGGCTCAGGGGGACCCCTGGGATTACAGTCGTGTTCACAAAGAATGGCCAGTGAGGCCACCGAGGAAGCCATGATCATCAATCATCCGAATTTCGGCACCATCGCCGACGACCGCGTCATCATTTTCGACACCACCTTGCGCGACGGTGAGCAATCGCCCGGCTTCTCCATGAACCTCGCCGAGAAATTGCGCATGGCCGAGGCCTTGGCCGAATTGGGTGTGGACGTCATCGAGGCAGGCTTCCCCATCGCCTCGCCCGGTGATTTCGAGAGCGTGCAGTCCATCGCCCGCGCCATCAAGGGCGGCCCCGTCATCGCGGGCCTGGCGCGCACCAGCAAGGCCGACATTCTCGCGGCCGCCGAAGCGGTGGCCGATGCCGAGCGCCGGCGCATTCATGTGTTCCTGTCCACCTCGCCGCTGCACATGAAATACAAGCTGCGCATGGAACCCGAGACGGTGCTGCAACTGGCCATCGATTCGGTCACGCTGGCCCGGCAGTATACCGACGACGTGGAATGGTCCGCCGAGGACGGCAGCCGCACCGAGCCCGATTTCCTGTGCCGCTGCGTCGAGGCCGCCATCAAGGCGGGCGCCACCACCATCAACATCCCCGACACCGTCGGCTATTCGCTGCCGGCCGATATGACGCGCATCTTCACCATGCTGCGCGAGCGTGTGCCGGGCGTGGAGAAGATCATCCTCTCCACCCACAATCATAACGATCTGGGCCTGGCCGTGGCCAACACGCTGGCCGCCGTGGCTGCCGGTGCGCGCCAGATCGAATGCACCATCAACGGCATCGGCGAACGCGCCGGCAACGCGGCGCTGGAAGAGGTGGCGATGGCCATCCGCACCCGCCCCGATGCGGTTCCGTGCCGCAGCGGCATCGTGACCGAGCGGATCATGATGACCTCCAAGCTGCTCAGCACCATCACGGGTTTCGATGTGCAGCCGAACAAGGCTATCGTCGGCCGCAACGCCTTTGCCCATGAGAGCGGCATCCACCAGGACGGCGTGCTGAAGAACGCCGCCACCTACGAAATCATGACCCCGGAATCGGTGGGCCTGACCAAGAATTTGTTGGTCATGGGCAAGCATTCCGGCCGTGCCGCCTTCCGCGACAAGCTCCGGGCGCTGGGCTATGGCGAGATCGGCGACAACCAGATCAACGATGCCTTTCGCCGCTTCAAGGACCTCGCTGACCGCAAGAAGGTGGTCTACGACGAAGACATCTCCGCTTTGGTGGACGACGAGATCGTGCGCGATCACGACCGCATCCGCTTCGTGTCGCTTGATGTGCACGCCGGCTCACGTGGTCCGGCCAAGGCAGAGCTGGAACTGGAGATCGACGGCGTGTTGCATGCCGCCAGCGCCTCCGGCGACGGCCCGGTGGACGCCACCTTCACCGCCATTCGCGATCTTTTCCCGCACGAGGCGCGGCTGGTGCTGTTCAGCATCGGCGCCGTGACCGAGGGCACGGACGCCCAGGCCCGCACCACTGTGCGCCTCGAAGAAGCCGGCAAGATGGTGGACGGGCAGGGCGCGGACACCGACACGATTGTCGCCGCCACCCGCGCCTATCTGCACGCGCTGAACAAGCTGCTGGTCAAGCGCGCCCGCACCGCGCCGGAGGCGCTGTCGGCCTAAACAGGGGAAAACCGGTATGTCTGGGTTGTAGTTTGATACGTACTGAAAAACACCTCACAGAAATGTGAGGTGTTGCATTCGCGCACGAGGTCCGGGAGTCCGCACCGATGGCCGTGGCGATTACAACCACCTAAACCCACACGATCTCCGGCACGTATTCCGGCACCCTGGCCAGCGTGGCGCAGCACGCGCTGAGCGACGACGCGACCCATAGCGGCCATTACATCAACAGCATGATCGGCACGTTCGACGGTGAAAGCGTGACGATGGTGGGCTCGGCCGGGTTCGGGCAGAATTCGCCGTTGGGTACCATTTTCGTCCGGTACGACAATGTTCTGTTCAACACAGGCGCGGTCGGCGAGAGCAATTACGGCAGCAAGTCGTCGGCAACCTTTCGAGGGTTTGATGACGGCGGCATTTTGGTCAACGGCGCCACGACGGGCGATGACGATCAGATCTCGGCGTCCAGCGGGACGTTGCTCGTGGTAGACATCACGCTGGGCGACAGTAACGACGTGACCGCCACGATTTCCACCCCGCTGCCCTGCTTCGCCCATGGCACCGGAATTCTCACCCTGCCCGCCTCCGCGTCCGTTGGAGGTTCTGCCGGTGCGCGTGTCTGCCAACGCCTTTGCCGATGGCATGCCGCTGCGCGACCTGCGGCTATCGCCGGAACATGCGGTGTATGTCGATGGCGTGCTGATCCCGGTGCGCCATCTGATCAACGACGCCGCCATCGTGCAGGAGCAGGTGGAGGCGATCACGTAATGGCATGTCGAACTCAACTCGCATGACGTGATCTAAGCCGAGGGCATGCCGGCGGAGAGTTGTCTGGACACCGGCAACCGCGATGCGTTCACCAATGTCTAAACCACGGCGTTGGTCGCCGCGTTCGGTGTGCGCGACCAGACCGCCTGGACAAGTAGCGCCTGCGCTGAGTTGGTGGAAACCTGCCCGGCCTTGGAGGCAGTGCGCACTCGCCTGGCTCTGCGGGCCCACGCGAAGCTGCCGCGCACCGCGCTTTTGACTTTCACCGGGAGGGGTGTGCCGCTTGCCATGCTCCCGGCCGGCACGGCGCGGGTGCGCCTCGTGCCCGCGCATGCCAGACCGGTTGGCGATCGCCGCCGTCTGGGGGCGGCGATCAAACGCATCTCACTGGGCGGTGTGGTGGTGGATTCGCAAACCTTCGCCGGCGGCCTTCATATGGTCGAGGCTGATTGGCGTTGGACCGACGGCGACGCCACCCTGCGCATTGACCCGCACGATGCTCCGCGTGCGATTGAAATCAGCATCGTGGTCCTGGCTGGCCTGCAGGCGCTGGCCGCCTGGAACATCAAACCCTGGCGGGATTTGTCCGGTCAGCCTTGTTCCATCGCCCATACCGTGCCGGCGGGTCGAGCGTTCCTGCGTTTCCGCACGTTCGGAGATCTGGAAATCCCGGTGCGTGACCGAAAGGGGCGGGCGCTCGGCCTTGCTTCCTTGCCAAGGCGGGTCTAAGCCCGGCACTTACACGCAATTCCCGCCCTGCTCAGGTTTCCCGGAAGGTCCCTCATGTTTTCTCGCATGCTTGGCTTCATGTCAGCCGACATGGCCATCGATCTCGGCACGGCGAACACGCTTGTCTATGTCAAGGGTCGCGGCATCGTGCTTGACGAGCCGAGCGTGGTGGCGATCGCCGATGTGCGCGGCAAAAAAATGGTGCTGGCGGTTGGTGAAGAGGCCAAGCAGATGCTGGGCCGCACTCCGGGCAATATTCAAGCCATTCGCCCGCTGCGGGACGGCGTGATCGCCGATTTCGAAGTGGCCGAGGAAATGATCAAGCATTTCATTCGCAAGGTGCATAACCGTCGTGGTTTTGCCTCGCCGATGATCATTGTGTGTGTGCCGTCCGGCTCCACCGCCGTCGAGCGCCGCGCCATTCAGGAAAGTGCCGAGAGCGCCGGTGCGCGCAAGGTGCTGTTGATCGAAGAGCCAATGGCCGCCGCGATCGGCGCCGGCCTTCCGGTGACGGAGCCTTCGGGTTCGATGGTGGTCGATATCGGCGGCGGCACCACGGAAGTGGCCGTGATCTCGCTCGGCGGCATTGTCTATTCCCGTTCCGTGCGCGTCGGCGGCGACAAGATGGACGAAGCGATCATCAGCTATATTCGTCGCAACCATAACCTGTTGATCGGCGAAAGCTCGGCCGAGAAGATCAAGATGGACATCGGCGCCGCCATCGCCGGCTATGACGGCGAGGAAGGGCCTTACCGCGAGGTCAAGGGCCGCGACCTGATGAACGGCGTGCCCCGCGAAGTGCTGGTCAGCCAGCGCGAGATCGCCGAAAGCCTGGCCGATCCGGTGACGCAGATTGTCGAGGCCGTGAAGGTGGCGCTGGAAAACACCCCGCCGGAACTCGCCGCCGACATCGTCGACAAGGGCATCGTGCTCACCGGCGGCGGCGCGCTGCTGTTCCGCCTGGACCAGGTGCTGCGCGACGCGACCGGCCTGCCGGTTGTGGTGGCCGAAGACGCGCTCCAATGCGTGGCCCTCGGCACCGGTCGGGCGCTGGAGGAGATGAAGCGCCTGCGCAACGTGCTGACATCGATGTATTGATATCGGTCGTTTTCTGAAACATCGCGCAACATGAAGTGAGGACAGGCGGTACCGGTTGAGCTATGATGCCCGAACGATGAGTCGTGGCTCACCATTCCGCCTATTTTCGCGCAAGGACGTGTTCGCCTGTGATTAGGCTGTCCATCCCCGTCCGGCAGGCGTTGGCCAAGCTGACACTGCCTGTGCTGATTGCCGCGGCGTTCGGCCTCATGCTGCTGGGCAAGGCCGATGCGCTGCTGGCCGAGCGCGCGCGCATGGCGTTGGCCGATGCGCTGGCGCCGCTGTATGGCGTGATTGCCGAGCCATTGGCCAACACGCGAACCGCCATCGACAACATGCGTCGGATGTTGACCATCTTTGAGGACAACGCGCGACTGCGGGATGAGAATGAACGCCTGCGCCGCTGGCAATCGGTGGCGCTGGCGCTGGATGCCGAGAACGTCACGCTGAAGGCCAATCTCAGTTGGGTGCCGGACCCGACGCCGAGCTACGTGACTGCGCGTGTCGTGGCCGATGCCGGGGGGGTGTATGCCCGCGCCGTGCTGCTGTCCGCCGGCCCCAATCACAGCATCGTCAAGGGCCAGATCGCACTGGATGACCGCGGGCTGGTGGGCCGGGTAACGGAGCTTGGCTCGCGCTCCGCCCGCGTGTTGCTGCTGACCGACATGAACAGCCGCATCCCGGTCATTCTGGAAGGCAGCCGCGCCCATGCCATGCTGTCTGGCACCAACGGCACCCGTCCCCGCCTGATGTTCTGGCCTGAAGGTGTGCAGCCGGTCGAGGGCGAGCGCGTGGTGACGTCCGCCGAGGCGAATGCGTTCCCGGCCGGCCTGCCGGTAGGCGTTGTGCATTACACCGCCAACAACGTGGCCGAGGTCGAGCCACTGGCCCGGCTGGATCGTCTGGAGGTGGTGCGCCTGTTCGATTACGGCCTGCGGGGCGTTCTGCCGCCCGAAACGGCCATTGCGAAATCGCCGCCAGACAAAAAGAAATGAACATACAACGCCTTCCGGGCATCCGCCCCAGGCAAAGCATTTGGCGCCGACTGGACATGGCGGCGCGGCGCAGCTTTCCGGCGTCCACCACTGCGTTGGTGTTGCTTGCCACCGCCGCCCCGCTGGGCCTGCCGGGCCAGCCGGAATTGCAGGCGGCATCGGCCTTGTGCTGCGTTTTCTTCTGGTCGTTGTTCCGCCCTGCCTCGATGCCGCCGGTGGCGGTGTTCTTGCTGGGGCTGCTGTGCGACCTGTTGGGCTATGCCCCGCCAGGCGTGGGCGTGCTGACCTTGCTGCTGGCCCACGGCGTTGCTTTGCGCTGGCGCCGGAACCTGGTGCGGCTTGGCTTTCTGCCGGTGTGGCTGTGCTTTGTCGCGGTGGCGGCCGGGGCTGCCACCTTGCAATGGGCCCTGACATCGCTCCTGGTTTTCCGACTTTTTCCCCCTGGCGAGGCGATGTTTCAGGCGGCCCTGGGGGCTGGGTTGTATCCCATCCTGGCCGTGCTGTTGACCCGCGCCCACCAGACGCTGGCAGAGCCTGAACACGCATGAGACGGGAAACCAAACGCACAGGCGTGTTCACCCGCCGCGCCTTGCTGATCGGTGGGGCGCAGATCGCAGCTTTGGGCGCGCTGGGTGCCAAGCTGTATCAGGTGCAGGTGGTGGAGGGCGCCCGCTACGCCACCTTGGCCGAGACCAACCGCATTTCCGCGCGCCTGATCGCCCCGCCACGCGGCCGCCTGCTGGACCGTGCCGGCATCCCGGTGGCTGGCAACAAGCTGAACTGGCGCGCCCTGCTGATCGCCGAGCAGACCGGCGACGTGACCGCCACGTTGGAGAATTTCTCCAAGATCGTGCCGCTGGCCGACCATGAGCGTGTCCGCATCGAACGCGAATTGCGTCGCCACCGCCGCTTCATCCCCATCACCATCCGCGAGTTCCTGTCGTGGGAGGATATGGCGAGCATCGAGGTCAACGCGCCGGACCTGCCGGGCATCCTGGTCGATGTCGGCACCACGCGACTTTATCCGTTCGGCCCGGCCTTGGCCCACATCGTGGGCTATGTGGCGCCGCCGAATGAGAACGATGTGGCCGAAGACCCGATGTTCGCCCTGCCAGGCATGCGCGTTGGCAGGGCAGGGGTGGAGAAATTCCACGACCAGAACCTGCGCGGCCGGGCCGGCGCCGTGCAGTTGGAAGTCAACGCCGTCGGTCGGGTGATCCGCGAACTGGACCGCCAGGAAGGCACCCAGGGCCAGGACATCCAGCTCACCATCGATGTTGGGTTGCAGAAAGCCGTGCTGGACCGGCTGGGCGACGAGAGCGCGAGTGCGGTGGTGATGGATGCCCGCAACGGCGAAATCCTGGCCATGAGCACCAATCCGTCGTTCGACCCCAGCCTGTTCAACTCCGGTGTGTCGCAGGCGCAATGGGCGGAATGGACCAAGAACCGCAAGGCGCCGCTGATCAACAAGGCGGCATCCGGCCTGTATGCGCCAGGGTCCACCTTCAAGATGGTGGTGGCCGTCGCCGGGCTTGAGGCCAAGACCATCACGCCGTTTGACAGCGTGAACTGCCCTGGCTTTCTGGATTTTGGCGATCGCCGCTATCATTGCTGGTCGAAATACGGCCATGGCTCGATGAACCTGCGCGACGGCATTAAAAACTCGTGCGACGTCTATTTCTACGAAATCGCGCGCCGCACCGGCATGGACCGCATCGCTGCCATGGCCAACCGCTTCGGCCTCGGCGTGAAGCTGGATGTCGAACTGCCTGGCACGCGCACCGGCTTCATGCCCACCCGCGCCTGGCGCCAGGGGCAAGGCAAGGCGTGGAATATCGGCGACACCATCGTGTCTGGCATCGGCCAGGGCTATATGCAGCTCACCCCCCTCAGCCTCGCCACCATGACCGCCCGCATCGCCACCGGCCGCGCCGTGCAACCGCATCTGACGCGCAGCCTTGGCGGCGTGCTACAACCTGGGGCCAAGGCCGAGGACTGGCCCTTGATGGGCCTTGCCGACAAGTCGCTGCACGCGATTCATGATGGCATGTGGGCGGTGGTGAACGAACAAGGCGGCAGCGGGCCGCTGGCGCGACTGGCAATTCCCGGTGTGCAGATGTCCGGCAAGACCGGCTCGGCACAGGTGCGCAACGTTACCCGCGAACAGCGCGAGAAGGGCTACAAATCCGAGAATTTGCCGTGGGAATTCCGCCCCAACGCGCTGTTCGTGGCCTTCGCCCCGGCGGACGCACCGCGCTATGCGCTGGCCTTGGTGGTGGAGCACGGCAATGCCGGCGCCGCCGCGGCCGCCCCGATCGCGCGTGACATCATGACCGAAGTCTTGACGCGCGACCCGGCCGGACGGCGCGACCTGCCCGCCCAGCGCGTCGCTGACGCAATTCCGCCCGTCAGGAAAACACCATGAGCGTGTCCGAACGCCGGCTCATCCGGGAGGCCTCGTTCGGCCTCACCAGCAAGCTGTGGCAGATCAGCTGGTTTTATGTGGTGCTGCTCTGCCTGTTGGCCTCCGTGGGCTACGTGGCGCTGTATTCCGCGGCCGGTGGCTCCCCCGAGCCTTATGCCTCGCGCCATCTCCTGCGCTTCGGCTTCGGCCTCACATTGATGCTCTCCATTGCCCTGGTGGATATCCGCTTCATCGCCCGCATGTCCTGGCTGGCCTATGCCGGCGGCGTGATCTTGCTGATTTTGGTCTTGAAGATGGGCCATACGGGCAAGGGCGCCATGCGCTGGATTGACCTTGGCGGCATGCAGTGGCAACCGAGCGAATTGATGAAGATCGCCCTTGTCCTCGCCCTGGCGCACTGGTTTCACAAGGCGTCGTGGGAGCGGATGGGCAACCCGCTGTTCCTCATTCCTCCTGCCATTGCCGTTTTGGTGCCGGTGGGGTTGATCCTGAAGGAGCCCAATCTGGGCACCGCCGTCATCACCGCTGTGGTGGGGTTCTCCATCTTCCTTGGCGCCGGTTTGCGCTGGTGGAAGGTGCTTGTGCTGGTCTGTTGCGTGGGGGCGGCCGCACCGGTGGCCTATAACCACCTGCACGACTACCAACGCGCCCGCATCACCACCTTCCTGAACCCGGAAAGCGACCCGCTGGGGGCTGGCTACAACATCATTCAATCCAAGATCGCGCTTGGGTCGGGCGGCATGTGGGGCAAGGGATTCCTGCAAGGCACGCAGGGGCATCTGAATTTCCTGCCGGAAAAGCAGACGGATTTCATCTTCACCATGCTGGCTGAGGAATTCGGCCTGGTGGGCGGCCTGGCCTTGCTGACGTTGCTGGGGTTTCTAATCGTGGGCGGTATGCTCATGGCGCTGCGATGTCGCCACCAGTATGGCCGGCTGGTCGCACTCGGCATCAGCGTCAATTTTTTCATGTATGTGGTCGTCAACGTGGCGATGGTGATGGGCGCCATCCCGGTGGGCGGCGTGCCGCTGCCGCTCGTGTCCCATGGCGGCACAGCCATGATCACGGTGATGATCGGCATGGGGCTGTTGATGTCCGTGCATGTCCACCGCGATGTGGAGTTCGGTGACGGACGTGACGAAATCTAGAGCGCGATCGGTTGAATTCGGCCCGCCCTGGAGAAGGTTAGAATTTCGGCGGGTCGAAAATGTGAAGGTAAGCAAAAGAGTTCTTTTTTGAAAAAAAGAACCCCAAAAACTTTATGAATTCATACATGTAGCGATGTATCTACCGCGCCATGCACCGAAACGAATGAAAGTCTTTTTGCTTCTTTTTCTTCAGAAAAAGAAGCTCTTCCTCTCCTGACAACCGCTTCGGCTTCACCCTGCGCCGCTCTCGCCCTGCGTATCTGTTTCGGCTGACGTGGCGGCCTTGATCGCGGCGATGGCCTCGTCGATCGAGTCGAGGATAACGGTGCCGGCCCTGCGGACCGACGGGTCGGAGTGACCGGACAATCGTTCCGCCAGCATCATCGATGGCGCGAGGATGTTGCGCAGGGCATGGCCTAACTCACGGACAGGTGTGTTGTTCATACTGCCTCCCAAGACGATCCGGACGATGCGGCGTTCCGCCCCGCTTCGAACAGGTTGGCGATGAAAGCATCGCCCGCGTTGAACTTCGACGAGATCGGCAACAGCGACAAGACCGCATCGGCGCCGTGCGACGTCACCTGGACAGTCGCCGGCAGCGCGCGCAACTCCGCTTCCAGCACCCCATGACAGGCGATCTCGGTCAGTCGGTTCATAATCTCGGCCGGCGTTGAGGGAACACCGCTGCGAATGGCCGTCTGTGCGCGAATCAGCACAAGGTGGTCAGGCAGGTCCGGCTCCAGCAGCGGGCCCAGCGGCGGATTTCCGGAAAATCCGCCATCCCAATAATGACGTCCATCAACGGCGACGGCATGAAACACCAGAGGCAGGCAGCAGGACGCCATCAGCACATCGGCCGTGATGTCCGCGTTGCCCCAGCAACGCGCCTCGCCGGTCTCCACGTCGGTGGCGGCCACGGTGAGGCGGATCGCATCGGGATGGCGCAGCGCCTTCAGGTCGAGCACATCCTCGATCACCGGGCGCAGGGGGTTGTGGCCGAACGGATTGATCTGGGCGGGGCTGAACATGCGCAACGCCGCCTCCATGCCCTGGAAGGCGATGTTGTTGGACAGGTCCCACCCCCACAGCCAGCGCTCCATCGGCCCGTTCTGTAGCGGGCTGAGAGCATTGGCGGTGCGCACCCTGTCCCATAATTTCTGCATCTCACGCCGGGCGCCGTCAGGCCCACCCTTGACCAGGCCCTGGACGAGCATGGCTGCCAGCAGGCCGCCAGACGACACCCCGCAGACTCGGTCAACCGCCAGCCCGTCCTCGATCAACCGATCCAGCACGCCCCACGCATAGGCCCCATGCACACCGCCGCCTTGAAGCGCCAGAGCTGTCTTGTTCTGTGTTTTCATAGGGTCCGTTCTAGGCGAAAACGGTGCCATTGCACCAGCCGTCCGCCGCTTCAGGTTGACGGGGCCGCTGGCCTGACCGTATAAGCCGCCTCTTGCGACGTGGCATGGGCAACTTTTCCCGTCGTATCACGTGCTGCGTGTTGCAGTACGCTCATTTTTGTATTCTGGAGTGCCGTCGTGAAGCGCACGTATCAACCGTCCAAACTCGTCCGCAAGCATCGGCATGGCTTTCGCACCCGCATGGCCACTGTCGGCGGCCGTAAGGTTCTGGCCAATCGTCGCGCCAAGGGCCGCGCGAAGCTGTCAGCGTAAGCAGCCAAGGCGGGTTCTTGCGTATGCAACCCGCCTCTCTGCCTGACATGCCGCCGATGCCGACCCCATTGCGCCTCAAGAACCGCCCGGAGTTTCTTCGGGCGGCTTCCAAGGGCCGTAAAGCTGCTGTTCATGGCCTGGTTTTACAGGCCTTGGACCGAAATGACGGGCAGGCTGCCCGCATCGGCTTTACGGTGACCAAAAAAGTTGGAAATGCCGTGATCCGCAATCGCACCCGTCGTCGTCTCAAGGAGGCGGCGCGGCTTCTCCTGCGGGAGCGACCGGTGGTGGGTGTGGATCTCGTGCTGATCGGTCGCGACTCGACGCGTGGCCGCCCGTTTGTCGATCTGATGGATGACCTGCGTCGGGCCTTGTCCAAGGCTGGTGTGCCATGAGTGTTGCCGCCACGGTGTTGGCGGGGGCGGTCCGGGGATACCAGTTGACGCTGCGCGGGGTGATCGGCGGCCATTGCCGATTCGAGCCCAGTTGCAGCCACTACGCGATCGAAGCGTTAAAAATTCACGGGGCCTTGCGCGGGTCTGCTCTTGCCACGCGACGCATCTTGCGCTGCAACCCCTGGAACGAGGGTGGTCTCGACCTCGTGCCCACTCCTTCATCACACTCTTTACAAGGCCGGACGGCACCCTGATGGACCAGAAACGCCTGATGATGGCGATCGCCCTGTCGGTCGCAATCCTGCTCGGATTCCAGTTGTTGCTCCCCAAGCACCCGGCTCCGGTGCAGGTGGCTGCCACGTCCGAGATCACCAGCCCCAGCGCCCAGGCGCCGTCGGCCGCAGCCTCCGTGGCCGCCACCGGCGGCTCGGGTCTGATCGCCCAGGGTTCCGTGGAGCGCAACGCGCCGCGCGCCACCTTCACCGGACCGCGTCTACAGGGCAGCGTTAACCTGCTGGGCGCTCGCCTGGATGATCTGGTGCTGCGCGATTATCGCGACACCATCGCCAGCGACAGCCCCCTGGTGCGCCTGCTGGAGCCGCGCACCGAAGCGCAGCCCTATCATGTGCAGTTCGGCTGGACCGCTGCCCCCGGCACAAGCGTGGCGCTGCCCGGCAACGACACCCTGTGGACCGCAAGCGGCGCGCTGACGGCCACGAGCCAGATGACGCTGGCCTGGAACAACGGCGCCGGCATCGATTTCAAAATCCTGCTCGGGCTCGATGACAATTTCATGTTCACCGTCGAGCAGACGGTCGTGAACAATTCTGGCGCTTCCGTCGGCCTGCACCCGTTCGCCCGAATTCGTCGTGACTACACGCCGGTCACCGAAGGCTACTACATCCTGCATGAAGGCCTGATCGGCGTTCTGGATGGCAAGCTGAAGGAAGTGAAATACACAGACGCCAAATCCGAGGGCGAGAAGCGGGCCGGCATCGCCTTCGAGAACACGGGCGCAGGCGGCTGGGCAGGCTTCACCGACAAATATTGGCTGACCGCGCTGATCCCGGATCAGGCCGTCAATTCCGTGGCCACTTATCGTCATATTTCCGACCAGGGCGACCGCTACCAGGTCGACTTCGTGACGAAGGATGCGCAGATCGTGGCCGCCGGGGCGACCGCCACGCAAAAATCCCGCCTGTTCGCGGGCGCCAAGGAAGTTCGCCTGCTCGACCACTACGAAACCGACGCGCATGTGCCGAGCTTTGACAAGGCTGTGGATTTCGGTTGGTTCTACTTCATCACCAAGCCGTTCTTTTACGCCATCGATTTCCTGAACGGCTATTTCGGCAATTTCGGCATCGCCATCCTGGTGTTCACACTGGGCCTGAAGCTGCTGTTCTTCCCGCTGGCCAACAAATCCTATCGTTCGATGAGCAAGATGAAGCTGCTTGCTCCGAAAATGACGGTGCTGCGCGAGCAGTACAAGGACGAGCCGGCGAAGCTGCAATCGGCGATGATGGCGCTCTACAAGACCGAGAAGGTCAACCCGGCCAGTGGTTGCCTGCCGATGATCATTCAGATCCCGGTGTTCTTCTCACTCTATAAGGTCATTTTCGTGACCATCGAAATGCGGCACGCGCCGTTCTTCGGCTGGATTCACGACCTTTCGGCCATCGACCCGACGAACGTGTTCAACCTGTTCGGACTGCTTCCGTTCGACCCGTCGATCTACTCGCACTACCTCCATCTCGGCGCCTGGCCGTTGATCATGGGCGTGACGATGTATTTCCAGCAGAAGCTGAACCCGCCGCCGCCAGACCCCACCCAGGCACGCTTGTTCCAGTTCATGCCCATTATCTTTACCTTCATGCTGTCGAGCTTCCCGGCCGGCTTGGTGATCTATTGGAGCTGGAATAACTCACTGACGATCCTGCAACAGTCGCTGATCATGCGGAGCACACGACTGACGGCCCCCAAGGCCGCTCGGGTCGGGGTCGTGAAGTCCTGACCGGCGAACTTCTCACCAATCCGTTCGAGAAAACCCCCGAACAGATTGAAGCGGAACGGTTGGCCTCGATTGAGGCCGGCCGCCTTCTGTTCGCTGCGCAGTGCGATTTTTTCTATGCATCGCAGCGCCTGGACCAATTGCCGCCGTCGGGCCTGCCGGAGGTGGCGTTTGCCGGGCGTTCGAACGTCGGCAAATCCTCGCTCGTCAATGCATTGACCGGCCGCAACTCCTTGGCGCGCACATCGTCCCAGCCGGGACGGACGAAGCAGCTGAATTTCTTTAATCTTGGTGACCGCCTGACATTGGTGGACATGCCCGGCTATGGCTTTGCCATTGCAGCCAAGGAGGTGAAGGAAGATTGGCAGGGGTTGATGTTCAACTATCTTCGTGGGCGCACCACGTTGCAGCGGGTTATCCTGCTGCTGGATGCGCGCGTCGAAGTGAAGGAGAACGATCTGGCGGCAATCAGCACGCTGGACCGGGCCGCGGTGCTTTACCGGATTGTGATAACGAAGGCCGATGCCGTGAAGCCGTCGGTGCTGGCGGCCAAGCAGGCCGAGATTATAGCACTCGCTCGCAAGCACCCCGCCGCTCTGTCTGATATCCTGACCACCAGCAGTTCATCTGGGCTCGGGATTGCCGAGCTTCGGGCCGATCTCGCGGCTCTTGCCAATCCGGTTTCTTGACCCGGCGGCCATGGCACCGCTAAACGCTGGCGCAACGCTGGAGGGGACTGCCCGATGACCAAACACGTGGATGATTTCGAGTCCCCACCCCGCGAGTCGGCCGCCGAACAGGCCAAGATTTTGGCCCATGCGCTGCCGTTCCTTCGCCGTTATGCCGGTGCCACCATCGTGATCAAATACGGTGGCCATGCGATGGGCGAGGAGCATCTGGCCAATATGTTCGGCCGCGACATCGCGTTGCTCAAGCAGGTCGGCATGAACCCGGTGGTGGTGCATGGCGGTGGGCCGCAGATCAATTCGATGCTCAAGCGCCTCGCCATCACCTCCACATTCATCGACGGTCTCCGCGTCACGGATGCCGCGATGGTGGAAGTGGTGGAGATGGTGCTGGCTGGCACGGTCAATAAAATGGTGGCCGGGCTGATCAACAAGGCCGGTGCGCTTGCCGTGGGGATCTGCGGCAAGGATGGCGGCCTGATCCGTGCCCGCAAGCTGTCGCGCACCATCATGGACCCGGGCAGCCGGATTGAGCGGATGCTCGATCTGGGCTTCGTCGGCGAGCCAGAGCATGTCGATGTCCGCGTCATCCACGCCTTGACCGGCGCCGGCCTGATCCCGGTGATTGCCCCTGTGGGCGTGGGCGAGGATGGCCAGACCTATAACATCAACGCTGACACTGTCGCTGGTGCCGTGGCCGGCGCGCTGGGCGCCACGCGATTGTTGATGCTGACGGATGTGCCCGGCGTGCTGGATGCCAACAAGGTGTTGATTCCGGAAATGACGGTGGCCGAGGTTGAGGCTGGGGTGGCCAGCGGCTTCATCACCGGCGGCATGATCCCGAAGGTTGAGAACTGCGTCGACGCCGTCAAACGCGGCGTCAAGGGCGCCGTGATTCTGGATGGGCGTGAGCCGCACGCCTGTCTGTTGGAGCTATTCACCGAAGGCGGCCACGGAACGATCATCCGGCCCTGATCTGCGATATGCCGAGCGTGGGGTCCGATTGGGCTTCAGGCACGGCCTGCGGGCCGCCAACGCGAATGAGGAAATCTACCTGCCAGCGCATTTCATCTGGTGTCAGCGGAAACCCGCCGTCTGCGGTGGGATGAAGCACTGCCTCGGGTGGTAGACGCAGCAGCAGGGTTTGGAGTGTTCCAGCGGAGCGCATGGAAAAACCGGCGCGCCAGATGATGCTGACAAGGCCCTTGGCACTGCGCAGTGTGCTCGCCCGCTCCACCACGGTGTGCCCCACGCAGGCGGCCACGGCCACCATTGCGACGCAGAGCCGCACCTCGCCCCGCTTTGCGGCGGCAACGGTTGTTTCTTCGTTAAGGCTGCGGGTGCGCGCCATTTCCTGCGCCATCAACATGGCTTCCGCCTGCCGGGGAGGGCGGTTCAGAACTGCGCTGGGTTGGGCAGATTGTGCCGCCAGTACCTCCGCCAGCCTGCCGGCGACGTGACGGGCTGTACTGGCCGAGAAATCGGCTCGTCGGGCCAAGTCCGTCAGGATGTCGCTGCTGACGATCTCGGACAAGGCGCGCGCGGCCTCCTCAGAAAGATTGTGCCGACGCGCCAGTGAACGATGCCAGACGGTCTGGCCCGCCGCTCGTGAGATCAGTCCATCGAGCGTCGCTTCGCTGAGGGCGGCTGAACGATTTTCCAGAAGGGCTGCGATGGCGAAATCGTCTTGGCCACTTGCGATAACGTCGGCGATCCGTGCGCCGAGGTGGGGCCGGCGTGCCACGGAAGTGGCCGTGGTGGGGCCTGGCGGAATGGAGACCAGTAACAGCAGGTCTTCAGCGGTGAGAACCGGAGACATCCGGATCACGGGATCGGACACGCAAAGTTCTAAATCGCTCGCCAGGCGGAAGATCAGTCCGTGTGGGACATTCTCCATGTCCCTGACCACTTCAGCGATCGCGGCCCGAACCCGGGTTGCTTCATCCGTCACAAGGGTGTGCAGGGCGGCCATGGCCTGATTGTGAAGGGGTGCCTGCTTGTGCAGGGTGAGGCTTGGCAGAAGCAGCGCAAGCCGCTGCGCCAAGAGGCCACGGACCCGATCGTCTGGATCATGGGCAATCAGTTCCAGGACGTCATCGGCCACGGCGGGGTTCATGGCCACGGCGGCCCGGACGGTCAGCACCGGGTCGGATGCGAGTGTTCGCAGGGAAATGGGGGGCGTGGCGGGGTCGGCGGCGAGGCGCACGCGCGCGGCCTCGGCCAGGTCGGAGATATTGTTCCCACGGGCGTTTGCCAGCGCGGCGCCTGGGGCTGTTTCCGGCCAGATGGTGTGGTTCATCATGCTTCCTCTGATCGGGAGACGCGCCAATGGCCACGTCCGGAACGTTTCACCGGATACATCACCTGATCGGCGCGCTGGATCAGCCCTTCCACGTCTTCGCCACGTCCTGGCCAACGCGTGGCGATGCCGATGGACATGGTCAGGGCGGGAGCGGCCGCTCTGCTGAGATGTTCGAGGCTTTTGGGCCCTTGGACCCGCAGTTCCTCGGCTCGCTCGGCGGCGGAGAACTCGTCGGTATTGTCGAGCCAGAGGGCGAATTCATCTCCGCCCAGGCGAGCGACCAGATCCTGCGCCCGCACCACAGACCGCAGCAGGGCCGCCGTCAGGCACAAGGCTTCGTCGCCCATATCGTGGCCCTGGCAATCGTTGAGCGCCTTGAAGTTATCAAGGTCGATGAACATCAGTGTTCCGGGGGCATGCTCGCGGTCCAGCCGCTCCAGCCGCCGTGCCATCTCGTCGAAGAAGGCGCGGCGGTTCAGCAGGCTGGTGAGCGGATCTGTCCGTGCCTGGCGCGCCATCTCGCGCTGGATTGATTCGTGCTCAAGAATGACGCGGATGAGGCCGGTGGCCGAGGAGGCCAGCATCATGTCGTCCGCGTCCAACGCCCGACTTCCGACCGGGCGCCACAAGGCCAGGCCCGCCTGTTCGCCAAATCTCGTCTGGCACGGGCAGACAAGCACCACATGCCCGTCCGCAGACTGCGCCTGCATGGCTTCGGGCTGGTGCTGTTCCAGCAAGGTTAGCGCTTTGTAGAGAACGGCGGCAACGCCGGTTCCGGTTTGATGCAGAACGGTTGGCAGCACGCCGTCTCCGTTCATGTCGATCACCGCAGCGCCTTCAAGCCCCATCGCGGTGGCGACCGATTCGAGCGCCACCATCATCATGCGCGGCGCCAGAACCTCCTGGCGCATGCGCCACAGGATATGGTCCAGCACTTCACCGCGGCGCAGCGCCGTGGCGAGGGCGGCGTCAGAGCCGTCTTGCGCGGAGACATCCTGGCCCACGCCGCGAGCACCGATGATGTTGCCCGAATCGTCCAGCAACGGGGCGGAGGCGAAGGAGAAACACACGCTGCTGCCGTCCGGCCGCCGCAGCCAGGTTCGGCGCGCACGCACCTGTGTGGTGGGGCGGAACGGATTGAAATTATGAGAAAATTCGGTGCCGGCCAGAAGCGTGTCCGCATTTTCGCCGAGCAGAACCGAGACAGGCCAGCCGAACGCCGGATCGGGGGCGAGGAAGGTAAATCGGCCCTCGGCATTTGTCTCGAACACCAGATCTCCGGCCATCAGCGTCAGGTCCCGCCAGCGCTGTCGGCTTTCCAGCAACGCTGCGCGCAACGGGTCAAAACCTGCTGCCTCGGCAGCTTCGGCCAAGGCGCAGTCGTTTGCAGCGTCGGACATTGCATATGCGAGCGGGGCGACGAACGGGTTCATTCAGGTCCGGCTTTGCTGGTTGAACCGCATTGCAGGGCAAAATGGTAAACATGACGTTAGCGCGAAGGGTGCGACGGATTGCGCGTGTTGGAATTGACAGCCAGCCCTTGGCTGCACATGGTCCGCGCCACATACAGAGGCCGCCCCAATGACCGAACCAAGCCTTCAAGCCACCATCGAATCGCTTTGGGACGACCGCGCCTCGCTGTCGCCCGCAACCTCTGGCGCTGCACGCGACGCCGTCGAGCAGGCCCTTGCCGCCCTCGAATCGGGTGAGATGCGGGTGGCCGAGCCGACCGCGTCTGGCTGGGTGGTGAATGAATGGCTCAAAAAGGCCGTGCTGCTGTCGTTTCGTCTTTACGACAACGGCCCGATGCCGGGCGCCGGTGGATCGGATGTCTGGGACAAGGTGGGCATGCTCACCGCCGGTTGGGGTGAGAACCGCTTCCGCGAGGCCGGCTTCCGCGCTGTTCCCGGCGCCATCGTGCGTCGTTCGGCGTTCATCGCACCCGGCGTGGTGCTCATGCCGAGCTTTGTGAATCTGGGCGCCTATGTCGGCCGCAACACCATGGTGGACACCTGGGCCACCGTGGGAAGCTGCGCGCAGATCGGCGCGAACTGCCATCTTTCGGGCGGCGTTGGCATCGGCGGCGTGCTGGAGCCGCTGCAGGCGGCACCGACCATCATCGAGGATGACTGCTTCATCGGCGCCCGCTCCGAAGTGGTTGAGGGCGTGATTGTCGAGCGCGGGTCCGTGCTGTCGATGGGCGTGTTCCTGTCAGCCAGCACCAAGATTGTCGACCGCGCCACCGGCGAAGTGTTCATCGGTCGCGTGCCGGCTTATTCCGTCGTCGTGCCCGGCTCGCTGCCCGGCCGTCCGTTCCCGGATGGCACGCCCGGCCCGTCGCTGTCCTGCGCCGTCATCGTCAAGCGGGTTGATGCCCAGACGCGCTCCAAGACCTCCATCAACGACCTGCTGCGCGATTGATGGACGAACTCAAGCTGGCGCAGGCGCTGATTCGCTGCGCCTCCGTCACGCCGGCCGATGACGGGGCGCAGGCGTTGCTGGGGTCTGCGCTGGAGGGTCTCGGTTTCACCGTGACCCATCTGCCGTTCGGAACCACGCCGAACCTGTTCGCCCGTATCGGCACCCAGGGGCCGCATTTCTGCTTTGCGGGGCATACCGATGTGGTGCCGGCCGGGCAGGGCGTCTGGTCAGCCGATCCGTTTGGGGCCGAGATTCGTGAGGGTTTGCTGATCGGGCGCGGCGCCTGCGACATGAAGGGGGCCATCGCGGCGTTTGTGTCGGCTTGTGCCAAGCGTCTGCAACGGCCGCTTGCCGGGTCCATCAGTCTGCTGATCACCGGCGATGAGGAAGGCCCGGCCACCGACGGTACCGTGCGGGTGCTCGACTGGATGGCCGAGCATGGCCAGATTCCGGATTTCTGCCTGGTGGGCGAGCCCACCAACCAGCGGGTGCTGGGCGATGTGGTCAAGATCGGCCGTCGCGGCAGCCTCAACGCCCGCATCACCATTCACGGCATCCAGGGCCACGCCGCCTATCCGCATCTGGCGGACAATCCGGTGCATCGTCTGGTGCAGATCCTCGCGGCCTTGACGGCGGCCCCGCGCGATGCCGGCAGCGACTGGTTCGAGCCGACGACCTTGCAGGTGACGAGCGTGGATGTCGGCAATCCGGCCACCAACGTTATTCCCGGCACGGCTGTGGCCATGCTGAACATGCGCTTCAACGACCATCACAGCGGCGCGTCGCTGACCGCCTGGCTGCGCGCCACCATTGCCCGCTATGCCGAGCGGTTCGATCTGGATGTGTCGATCAGCGGCGAGAGCTTCCTGACCAAGCCGGGGCTGCAGACCGAACGTCTGTCCACGGCGATTGCCCGGGCCACCGGTGTGACGCCGCGCATGGACACGGGCGGCGGCACGTCGGACGCACGTTTTATTTCCCGGTTCTGCCCGGTGGCCGAGTTCGGCTTGATTGGGGCGACAATGCACAAAGTAGATGAATCGGTGCCGGTGGCTGAACTGGCCGCGCTGGCCAGCGCCTATGTCGCGATTCTTGACGATTTCGTGCCATGAGCATCGTTGTTGGCATCGCCCGTCTGGCGCGGTTCCGCCCGGATGGGTTTGCCGCGTTTTCAGCAACCCGGCAGGCCTTGTTCAACAGCATGGCGCCGTTGCTTGCCTTTCCGTTGGTGGGCGGGCTGATCCAGCTGACGCAAGGCGACGTGGCGGCCGCGATGAGTGGCATGCTGCTGACGATCGTGGCCTTGCTGACGCCGTTGGTCGTCACCGAGTTCTTCGCCCGTCGCTGGGGTGTGCAGGACCGCTGGCTGCGCTTCGTGGTGGCTTCCAACTGGTGCCAGTGGGCGCTGCCGGTGCTGTTGCTTGGCACTATGACGGGACTATGGCTGCTGGCGCGGTTGGGCGTTCCTGCCGGCGAGGGCGCCGTGGGCGGCGGCATCGTGTGCGTGATGGTCTACGGCATTGCGCTGCATTGGTTTCTCGCTCGGTCCGGACTGGGATTGTCGCGCGGGCGGGCGGCCCTGCTGGTGCTGGCGGCGGATTTCTCGACCGGCCTTCTGATTCTGGGGCCCAAATTGCTGGCGGCGGCGTGAACGACATTCGAACGGGACTGACCGCTGCGTTCCGTCTTGCGCGCGGCCATGCCGATGGTCTGCTCCTGCTGACCCGCCCCCCCGATCAGGCTATGGCGTTCGCCGCCCGAAGTTTCCGGGCGATGCCGTTGGCATTGCTGGGCTTTCTGGTGCTGCACACGCTTGACTGGATCATCAGCGGCGAGACCAAGGGCATTGCCCGCGCCTTTGCGCAGGATCTGCTGGGATTTGTGATCGGCTGGCTCGCCTTCGCCCTTCTGTCGCACAGCATCGCCGCGACCACCGGCCGGGCGACGCTGTGGCCCCGGTTCATCGCCGCCTGGAACTGGTGCAACGTGGTGCAGTACACGTTGTTGCTGCTGGCGACGGTACCGGCGTTGCTGGAGCTGCCGCCCTGGGTGCTTCAGGCGTCCTGGCTTGTCGCGATCTTCTGGTCGCTGTGGCTGGAATATTTCACCATCAGGCTGGCGCTGAAGCTGCCAAAGGGGGCGGCGATCGGGATGGTGATGCTCGATTTCGGCCTCGGCATCGCCGTTGCCGGAATGATCGGCGGCTTTAACTGAACACAGCGCGGTCGTAGCGCACGCCGGTCAGGTACAGCCCGTCTGGCGGCGCTGTCGGGCCACCAGCGGCGCGGTGACGCCCGGCCAGGGCCTCGGCCACGCGGGAGGCCGGCCATTTGCCAGCGCCCACCAGCTTCAGTGTGCCCACCATGTTGCGCACCTGGTGGTGCAGGAAGCTACGGGCGTCGGCGAGGATGGTGATCACCTCGCCGTCCTGCGTCACATTCAGCATGTCGAGCGTGCGGATGGGGGATTTCGCCTGGCAGGAACTGGCGCGGAACGAGGTGAAGTCGTGGGTGCCCACCAAGGACTGCGCTGCCGCCTGCATCGCCGCCACGTCCAGCGGATGATCGACATGCCATGCCCGCCCCCGCCCCAGCACCAGCCGCGCCTTGCGGGTTTGAATGACATAGCGATACGAGCGGCCGGTGGCGGAGAAGCGGGCGCTCCAGTTGTCAGCCACCTCGGCGGCTTCGATGACGGCGACGGCGTGCGGCTTCATGTGGAAATTCAGCGCGTCGCGGATCTTGAACAGGCTGTGGCTGTCCGGCAGGTCCATATGCGCCACCTGTCCGGTGGCATGAACGCCTGAATCGGTGCGCCCGGCTGCCACGCAGCCGACGGGCTTGCCTTCCACGAGGCGGCTGGCGGCCTTTTCCAGCACGCCCTGCACCGATGTGCCGACCGCCTGGCGCTGCCATCCCACGAAATCGGCGCCGTCATATTCCAGCAGCACCGCCACGCGACGCATCATGTGAGAACCGTGCCGGGCGGAATGGGTCGACCGCGCAGAAATGCATCGGCCGGCATCGCCGCGCGACCGGGGGCCTGCAGGCGGGTGATGCGCAAGGCGCCGTCGCCGGTAGCGATTGTGAGGGCGGTGTCCAGCACGGTGCCGGGCGGGGTTCCAGGGGGGGCCGGGCCTTCGCCTGGTTCGATGGCCTGCACCTTTAGGATTTCCGGTTTGGTGTGGGTCCAGGTCGTATAGGTGCCGGGCCACGGGTTCAGGGCGCGCACCTGTCGATCGATGGCGGCGCTGTCCTGCGACCAGTCCAGCGCGCCGTCCTCCCGGGTCAGTTTGGCGGCGTAGGTCGCACCTTCTTCTGGTTGGGGAACCGGCGTGGGGTTTTCGGCCAATGCCCGCAGCACGAGATCGGCACCCATCTCGGCCAGCGCGTCATGTAGGGTGCTGGCCGTGGTCTCGCCGGTGATGGAAATCACGCCGCGCATCAGCATCGCGCCGGTGTCCAGGCCTTCGTCCATCTGCATGATGGTCACGCCGGTCTTGGTGTCGCCGGCGAGAATGGCCGCCTGGATGGGGGCCGCCCCGCGCCAGCGCGGCAACAGGCTGGCATGGATGTTCAGACAGCCACGGCGCGGAGCAGACAGCATGGCGCCCGGCAGGATCAGCCCGTAGGCCGCCACCACCGCCACATCTAGGTCCAGAGCCCCGAATTCCGCCCAGTGCCGCTCCCAGTCCGGAGCCCCTTTGCGCAGGCGGGCAGGGGTGCGCACCCTCAGGCCCATCGCTTCGGCCGCCGCATGCACGGGCGGCAGCCGCAGTGCCTGTCCGCGTCCGGCCGGCCGGGGCGGCTGGCAATAGACGGCCACCACCTCATGCCCGGCCGCCAGCAAGGCCCGCAGCGCCACCACGGCGAAATCCGGGCTGCCCATGAACGCGATGCGCATGTGCCGGGCCTAGCCGCCGGCCTTCAGGCGCAAATCCTTGGCCAGCTTGCGCATGATCATGTTGCGCTTCAGTGCCGAGATGTGATCGACAAACAGCACGCCGTCCAGATGATCGATCTCGTGCTGCATGCAGGTGGCGAGCAGGCCGTCGGCCTCCATCTCGCGCTTGATGCCGTCCGCGTCCTCGAAGCGCACCTTGATGCGCGAGGGGCGGGTGACGTCGGCATACTGGTTCGGCAGCGACAGGCAGCCTTCCTCATGCACGCGCATCTCGGCGCTGGCGGCGATGATCTCGGGGTTCACCATCACCAGCGGGCTGCGGGTTTCGTTGGCCGCCAGGTCGATGATCGCCATGCGCAGGCTCACGCCCACCTGCGGTGCCGCCAGCCCGATGCCAGGGGCGTGGTACATGGCGGCGAACATGCGCGGGATGAGGGTGCGCATCGCCTCGGCGTCTGAATCGATCACGCGGCGGGCGCGCGCCTTCAGAATCGGGTGCGGGGCGATCAGGATGGAAATCAGGTCAGGGTTGGGTGTATCGGTCATGCCCCGGATGTAGCGATACCGGGTCACGACATCAACGCTGGAACCCCCTTGCAACCCACTCATGTCCTGCCAAATTATATAAGGAAGGTCGCCAAACGGGGCCTCCGACGATGCTTACGCGCCAAGCTTCGCTCATTTTGAGGAGGCCACCATGTCGACTCGCCTTTTTACCTCGCCGATGTTCCTGGGTTTTGATCATTTGGAACAGATGCTCGAACGCGCCGCCAAAACGTCGTCAGACGGCTATCCGCCCTACAACATCGAGCAGACCGCTCCCTCCAGCCTGCGGATCACGTTGGCGGTGGCGGGATTCACGATGGATGATCTGCAAATCACCGAGGAAGACAACCAACTCGTCATCCGCGGCCGGCAGACCGACGACGCTCAAGGCCGCGTGTTCATCCATCGCGGCATCGCCGCCCGGCAGTTCCAGCGCGCCTTCGTGCTCGCGGAAGGGATCGAGGTGAAGGGCGCCTGGCTCGACAGCGGCCTGCTGCATATCGATCTCGCGCGCCCGCAACCGGCCACCAAAGTGCGCACAATCCGCATCAGCCAGCCTGGGGCGGTTGTCGATGGTCAGACTGAATCTGAATAACACAAGGATTTCAAGATCGTGACCATTCGTGACATGTCTGCCGAACAGCTACAGAACCTGGGTATGCCCAGCATTGCCTATCTGAAGCCGGTGCGCCTGAACGGGGCGATGGGCTATTCCATCCATGCCGCTGACGGCACGCCGATGGCATTCGCCGCCGATCGGGATCTGGCCATCGCTACGGTGCTGGAACGTGAGATGCAGCCCATCTGGGTGCACTGACCGTCAATCCCTCAGAAGGAGGCTCCGCCCCGCCACAGGCCGCGCTGGTCGCTGCGGGCGCGGGTCTCTTCCGGGCTGAAGGCCGGCATGTCGGCCCGGGCGCGCGCCCAGCCCTCGGACACCAGCCGGCGATTGATATCGGTTTCGCCAGCTTCGCACATGCCCTGTGTGAACCCGGCGGTGTCGCGCCCGCCGATCCGGCAGATGATCGTTCGGCCGCGCACCAGATCGGCCAAAGCCGCAACCGACGCGGCGCCGCAATCGAAGCTTTCGCCGTTGGCGCGTCGGCAGCTCCGGCCGCGTGGCGGTGCCTCGACACCTTGCAGGCGGATGATGGTCTCGTGCAGGCGCAGCGTGTCGCCATCGATCACGGCGACTTGGGTGGCCTCGGCGGTCAGGCTGCCGGAGGGACTGGGGACACGGCCGAACAGATCAGACGGCAGGGCGATCAACACCACGAAGGCGCCAACGATGGCCCCTATAAGGCCCGCCATCACCGTTCTTCCCACGGCTCCGCCGTGAACGGCTGATGCCTGCTGTGCTTTAAAGATGCGACGGGGCGGGCGAATGCTCACACAAGCAGTCCTCTGCGGCCTTGACAGGCTAGGCCTACAGCGCCGGCAGCAACTCCGCAACGCGAAATCAGTGATTAAGTGCGTTGGGGAACGTTTAGTTCCAGAAAGAATTCTGCCTCAGGAACCGTTGCCACGTGCGTTCAATCTTGCGCCGGCTTCCAGCCGCATTCGCGGCCACGAAACCCCGCACAACACCCACTGCATAATGATGCGCGGTGCTGCGGCCCGGCAGTTCCGCCATGAGCGTCGCCGCCACCGCACCGTCGTTGAGATGGCCGAGATGTTCCTGCAGCGCCATCATCCGGCGCAGGAATCGCCGCGTGGTTCCGCCAGGAAACATCGGTGCGAAGAACTCCGTGGCATAGCGCAGGCGCTTGCTGTGCAGGCGGATGTCGTGAAGTTGTTCGATGCTGAGGCCGGACAGATCGGGGCCGGGTTCGGTCACCGCGTCCAGGCGGCGTTGCAGCGCACGGGACGCGAAATCCGCCAAGGCAGCGCGTTGCAACTCGGCATGGCGGACCGCCTGGTCGGGGGCCTCGGGGATGAAATGGCGCCAGGGCCGAACTTCGACCAAATGCGCCAGCGCGATGCCAAGCTGGCGCCAGGCGGGACTCTCCAGATAAGCCGCAAGGTCGGCATAACCCTTCAGCCGACGCCGCTCGGCGGCGTCAAGAAGCGCTGCCACCGGCTTGTCGCCGTCGAAGGCGCGGCCGACATCGCGGCCGGCGCCGCTGGTGAACACGTCCCAGTCGCGTGGTGGGCCCAGGAAGCGGCCCATCTCCTTCAGGCGCAGCGTCGCATCGTCCAGGTCGGGGCAGGAGACGGCGCGGCGGAACAGCAGGATGGCCGAGCGCAGGCGGCGCAGGGCCACGCGCATCTGGTGCACCGGCTCCGGCACAAGGCCAAGCCGGGCCGCCGGCGCATAATGCAGGATGACACCGGCCAGATGCGCCACAATGAAGGCAAAGCCGTCATCGACTGTTTGGTTGGGGCGCAGGGACGGCGCGCCCAGCCTGCGCATCGCGGGATTGCGCCCGGACAACGCGAACGCCTCGGCGGCGAGCGATGTCGCCGGGGCTTCAAGGCGCATGCGGCCGGCCCATTGCATCGCCAACGCCGCGGACCCTTCGCCGTTCAGCAGCACCCGGCAGATGGCGCGCTGGGCGGCCACGGCGCGCAACGCGCCTTGCAGCAGCGTGACGCTGATCGCGGCTTCGGGCGGCGTCAGGCTGTGGTGCTGGCCATCGAACGCCGCCACGGGCAGCAGCGGCGCCGGCCAGGCGGGATCGGCCTGCTCGTGCTCGGACAGCAGGGCACAGGGGGCGCCCGGCGGGCTGGCGGCCTCGGTATCCGGCACCATCTGCTCAAGTCGCCAGCGCATGCCGGACGCGGTGTGGCGTTGCGCAAGCGACAGACCCGCCGCCGCAAGATCGCCCTGCGGCGTGTCATGCCAGATCAGGCTGAACCTGGCGGCCTTGCTGTTCATGGCGCGACGGCGGGGCAATGATCCGCGCAGTTCTGGCTGGCGCAGCAGCAGCGCCACATCATCTGGCGCCAGGCTTAGTTCCAGGCTGAACGGCGGCGCATCGTGTGATGGGGTATCGGGCATATCAGGCTTGTGGCTCTGGAAGGTCGCGTGGGGCGATGAAGTGCTGCAATTGGCCACTGCCTTCACCCAGTGAACTCCAGGGGCCGGCGACGGAGAATTCGCACAGGGCGCCTGTGGGATAGCCTTCCGCCAGCCGGGACAACATGCCCGCGTCGTTGGCGTCAGATGCAGGGGCCGCAAAGCCGACGCTGGCGAAGGCCTGCGCGCCCACCAGCGTCATGGCCAGTTCGTGCATGCCCGGGTTGTGGCCGATCAGCAGCACACACCGCACGCTGTCCGCCACGTCGTGCAGCACGTCCAGCATCGCGTGGGCGCTGGCGAGATACAGCGCGTCCATCGGCTCGACCAGCGGCTGGTTCTGCCATGACCCCAGTTCTTCCAGCGTTTGCAATGTACGGCGGGCCGATGACACCAGAACCAGGTCCGGGATCAGTCCCAGGCGCCGCATCTCCACGCTCATCGCGCGCGCGGAGGTGCGGCCGCGCACATTGAGGGGGCGGGCATGGTCCGACAGCTTCGGGTCGTCCCACAGCGATTTGGCGTGACGGAGCAAAAGCAACTGGCGCAAAGCGGTGATCGAGCCTTTCTGAGATCCCTCACGACGACACTGCCACGCCAGGGCGCCCTTGTGCCACCGCGTCGCGGTGCCAAATGCATCAAACTGCAAATTCTGATGCGGACCACATGATGATTTTACGCAGAGCTTGGCTTGCAGCCGTGGCTTCCAGCGCGATCGCGGTGCCTGTCGGCGCCGCCACACCCAGACTGCCGGTGCCGCCGAGCGGCGGCGTCTCGTTTCGCCTGATCCGAAACGGCACTGCGATCGGCACCCACACCCTGACATTCGTCGAGGCGGGCGACGCGCTGACGGTCACGATCGCGATCGACATCCTGGTGAAATTCGGCCCGATCCCGGTCTATCGCTACAATCATCGCGCCACCGAAACCTGGCAGGACGGCCGGTTCGTGGGTCTTGCCAGCACCACCGACAGCGACGGCACGCCTTTGCGGATGCGCGCCAGCATGGAACCCGAAGGCCTGGTGGTGGAGGGCACCCGCACCCAGCGCTACGTGGCGCCGCCGATGACCTTCGCCACCACCTATTGGAACAAGGCGATGCTGCAACCCCAGGTCATCAATTCCGAGGATGGCAGGCTGTTCGACGTCACCCCGACCACGCTGGCCGAGGAGGCCGTGCGGACGGCAGCGGGAACGCTGGTCCGGGCCCGGCGCCACCGGCTGGCCGGCGATCTGCGGCTGGATTTGTGGTACGACGCCACGGACCGCTGGGCGCATCTGGAATTCACCAAGGACGGCTCCACCGTGATTTACGAAAAGCTGTGAGCCGCCTGCGCCTGGTTCTCGGTGACCAGCTTTCCGCCGATCTATCGTCCCTGCGCGACCTCGCCCCCGGCGACGTGGTGCTGATGGCGGAGGTGATGGACGAATGCAGCTACGTGCCGCATCACGCCCATAAAATCACCTTGGTGCTGTCCGCGATGCGCCATTTCGCCGAGCGCCTGCGCGCCCGTGGCATCACTGTCGAATATCGCCGGCTTGATGACCCCGAGAACACCAACAGCCTGCGCGGCGAGGTGATTCGGGCCGCCGCCGCGCATCACGCCACCGAGGTGGTCGTCACCGAACCCGGCGAATACCGGCTGCTGGCCGATATGCGGGACTGGCCGGTAGCGTGCGGCTGCCCGGTGGATATCCGTGCGGACGACCGCTTCCTCTGCGGCATCGGTCCGTTCCGCGACTGGGCGGCCGGGCGGAAATCGCTGCGCATGGAATTCTTCTACCGCGACATGCGCCGGAGCCACGACATCCTGCTGGACGATGGCGAACCCTGTGGCGCGCAGTGGAATTTCGACCACGACAACCGCAAGAAGCTTCCCGCCTCCGTGGTGCCGCCGCCCACGCCGCGCTTCACCCCGGATGCCGTCACGTGCGAGGTGATGGCCCTGGTGGCCGCGCGCTTCCCCGACAATATGGGCGATGTGGCCAATTTCGCCCTTCCGGTGACGCAAGACGACGCAAACGCCATGCTGGACGATTTCATCGCCCGCCGTCTGCCCGCCTTTGGCGACTGGCAGGATTCGATGAAGGCCGGTAACCCGCATCTGTTCCACAGCCTCATCTCCACCTCGTTGAACCTGGGCCTGCTCAACCCGCTGGACATCTGCCGCCGGGCCGAGGCGGCGTATCGCCAGGGCGCTGCCCCCCTCAACGCCGTCGAGGGGTTCATCCGCCAGATCCTGGGCTGGCGGGAGTATATTCGCGGCATCTATTGGCTGCGCATGCCCGAATACAAACGCCTCAACGCCCTCGGCGCGCATCGCCGCCTGCCGGGGTTCTATTGGACCGGGCAGACCCGGATGCGCTGCATGAAGGAGGCGGTGGGCGCCACCATCACCCACGCCTACGCCCATCACATCCAGCGCCTGATGATCACCGGCAATTTCGCCCTGCTGGCCGGACTGGACCCGGACGCCGTGGATGAATGGTATCTGGCGGTCTATGCCGATGCCTATGAATGGGTGGAGATGCCCAACACCCGCGGCATGGCGCTGTTTGCCGATGGCGGCATCGTCGGCTCCAAGCCCTATGCGGCATCCGGCGCGTATATCAACAAGATGAGCGATTACTGCGGCGGCTGCGCCTATGACGTGAAGGACGCCACCGGCGACAATGCCTGCCCGTTCAACGCGCTCTATTGGGACTTCATCGCGCGCCATGCCGACCGTTTCGCCGGGAACAACCGCATGGCCATGCCGTTGATGGCTATGAAGAAGATGCCCGAAGCCAAAATCACCGCCCTGCGCACCCGCGCTACGGCATTCCTGGACGCGATGGATCAAGGAGAGCCGGTATGACGGCCGCAACCCCCAAGGACGGCATCGCCTGGATCACCGGCGCCTCTACCGGCATCGGCGCTGCGGTGGCCGAGCGGCTGGTGGCGGAGGGCTGGACCGTTGCCATCACCGCCCGCGCCGAGGACAAGCTCATCTCCCTGGCCACAAGACATCCCGGCCAGATGATCGTGGCCGCCGGGGACGTGACCGATGCCGATGGCATGAAGACCCTGCGTGCGCGCATCGAGGCCGATTCGGGCCGGCCGATCGCCCTTGCCATCCTCAACGCCGGCGCCTGGCAGGAAATGGGGGCGGAGGATTTCGACCTCGCCGCGTTCACCGTCATGGTGCAGGTCAACCTGCTCGGCACCGCCGCCGTGCTGGATGCGGTGATGCCGGGCATGATCGCCCGGAAATCCGGCCAGATCGGCATCGTCGCCTCCGTCGCCGGCTATCGCGGGCTGCCGCGCGCGGTGGCCTATGGCGCCACCAAGGCCGCACTGATCGCGATGGCGGAAAGCCTGAAATTCGATCTCGATCGGGCAGGGGTGAAGATGAACGTCATCAACCCGGGCTTCGTGCGCACGCCGATGACGGACCGCAACACCTTCAAGATGCCGTTCCTGCTGGAGCCTGAGGACGCGGCCGCCCTGATTGTGGGCGGCCTTGCCACGAAGCGCTTTGAGATCACCTTCCCCTGGCAGCTGGCCTATCCGCTGAAGCTGCTGCGCATCCTGCCAAGCCGGCTGTTCTTCGCGTTACTGTCGCGTGGGGTTAAATAGCCGGGCGCAGCGTCGCCAACTCCGCCTCCAATGCCGCAATCCGCGCATCCCGCACCGCCAGCACCTTCGCCAGATCTGCCGCCTCGAAGCGCTGCGGGATGTGTTGCGGGCAATTGGCGTCCCACGCCGTGACTGTGAACAAGATCACCTGCTCCGCCCGCGCCTGCGTGGTCTCGGGCATCAGCCGCGCCACCAACGCCGCGTCGCCTTCCACCACCCGCGCCTGGCCCCAGATCTTGATCCGTTGCTGGTGCGCGTAATCGATCAGGAACAGATGGGCGCTCGGGTTTTCGCTCAAATTCCCCTGCGTGATGTATTGCCGGTTGCCGGTGGTGTCGACAAACCCGATCGTGTGCTCGTCCAGCACCCGCAGGAACCCGGCCGGGCCGCCACGGTGCTGGATATAGGGGTGCCCCTCGGCATTGGCGGTGGCCAGGAACACGCTGGTCTGCTGGCCGATGAAGCCTGCCAGATCGGGCGTGATGGCAGCCTTCCAGCCGCCGCGCGCCTCCATGCGCGCATAGCCAATGCGGGAGCCTTTGCGGGACTGGATGGCCTTCACCGCCGGGGTGAAGGCGACATCGCTGACGCAGATATGGGGCGTGTCCATGGCGCCCTCAGAGCCCGAGATCTTCAAGCGACGGGTGATCATCCGGCCTGCGGCCCAGCGGCCAGTGGAACAGGCGTTCGTCTTCGCGGATCACCAGGTCGTTGATGCTGGCGATGCGGCGCCGCATCAGGCCGGCGTCGTCGAACTCCCAGTTCTCGTTGCCGTAGCTGCGATGCCAGGCGCCATCGGCATCGTGCCATTCATAGGCAAAGCGCACCGCGATGCGGGTGTGGGTGTGCGCCCATACCTGCTTGATCAGCCGATATTCCTGCTCGCGCGCCCATTTGCGGGCAAGGAAAGCCTCAATCGCCGTGCGTCCTTGCAGGAATGCGGCCCGGTTGCGCCACTGGCTGTCTGGCGTATAGGCGGCGGCAACGCGCACCGGGTCGCGGCTGTTCCACGCATCCTCGGCAAGGCGGGCCTTTTGGGCCGCGGTCTCGGCGGAGTAAGGCGGAAGTGGTGGTCTGGCTTGCATGCGGGGCGTCCTTCCGGTCAAAAAAGGACGATATTGGCTTCCATGCCCTGCCAATAGCCGCGGAAATTGGGATTTATCCTCCCGAAATTCGAGAGCCGGCGGGAGGCATTGACCCCACACCATGAAAGAGCAGGCGACCCATCGCGGACGCCTGCTCTTTCATGGTGTCACCGACGGGCTGCTCAGTCGCCCGTCTGTGGTCGAAATCCGTTCATTCTCGTCATGGCGGCCCCCTGAACCCCACTTTGGTCAGTGATCATGGAGGCCACGTCGCGGCGTTCCAGCATGGCGGGCGTGAGGTCGCGAATCGCCAGGAAGCGTGGGGCGGCAATGGCTGCCTGCGTGCGGTTCGTCACTTTCATCTTCCGAAACAGCGCCTTTACATGGGCCTTCACTGTTGCTTCGGTGATGTGAAGCTGCCGGGCAATAACTTTGTTCGTGCAGCCCTCGGCGACGCATTGAAGGATCTCGTTCTCGCGCACCGACAGGCCCTGATGGTTGGTTCTGCGAGGTTCATCATCATGGTGATAGGCGCGGCGGTCGTCCTGATGGCCATCCATGACCCGCATTGGCGGCGTTGCTGGCAGGGGAGGCCTGCTGTGGCCATTGCCATTCAGAAGGTGGTCCGTTGGGGCTCGTGTGTGGCCGTTGGACGTGCCGGAGGGGGCGAGCAGCACCAGTTCCGTCAGCAGTTGCAGCATTTCGCCGGGTGAATCTTCCAGCAAAAGCCCGTCTACGCCGACATCAACGGCCTGACGAACGAATTCGGGGTTGGTGCCTGGCGTCAACACAATCCATCGCGCCTGCGGCAGGCGTGATTTTAGTTCACGAACACCTGTGAATGTTTCTGCCATTCCGGCCGGGTCTGCACCGACGATGACCAGATCCGGTTGGGGGAGGGACTGCAGCTTTTCATCAACCTGACGCCAGTTCTCGCAATCGCTCACGACAATCCGGTTGGGCCGTTGGAGTACGGATTGAATGCAATCCCTAAAGAGGCGGCCTGGAATAATGAGCAGAATGCAGGCCGTTTCGGGCGCTGGCCTGGCATCTGTGGATCGGTTGCTGCCGATCACGTTCACAAATGCCTTCGAATTCGTCAGTAAGGTCACAAGCTTATCGGTCATGGAGAATTCCTTAGACAGTTTCTGCCGACGTGGGTTTTCTAAGTTTTTCTCTATACGACACCTACGCATGGCGTATCTGATAGATCAAGGTTTACTTTAAATGATGTGCAAATGAGAACTAATTCAAATTCTCATGATTGGAAAATTGATGCGTCGTAAAAAATCTAAAACGTTCTGGTTAGACTGTATTTTATTAAATTTAGCCTAAAGAAAATTTTCTATGACTTTTTGTGTTCAAATAAATAAAAAATAAACATAAAAAACAAAATTATAAAACATTTTTACCGTATTATAGAAATTTTAAAAGGATATATTTTCATAATTGTTTGAATTTTTACTGTTGTTTTCGTTGAGGCAGTTTTTTTTGCGAAATTTTGTCAACGGATCGAACCCGTATTAAAATGTAAAGGAACAAGACGATAATTTTTCTCGGCGACCGTCATTGGACGTTCAGGCTGGGGCTCTTCATTTTTGTGTGAAGGAGGCGAAAAAAACGAGGCGCGTATCTTATTATACCGACTTGCGCAAGACCTGACTCGTTTAGCTTCCCGACGCGGGGCGGAAT
>JBBART010000025.1:0-76616 GCA_040399685.1 Acetobacteraceae bacterium | reverse complement strand
GAGCGGATGGCAGCGGCGGCTTAAAGACGGTGTCCGCGAAACCGGCAGCAGCTCAGTATTTCTTCTTCCAGTTGAAGTAGGTCGCCTGGCTGATTCCCGCCTTGCGACAGATATCCGCGACCGGGATCCCGTCAGCCCCTTGTTTTAAAATGAACGCCTTTTGTGCGTCCGAAAATGCCGATGCCTTCATCGGTCTCCGCTCCTTCCAGCCGAGGGAAGCCGCGCGGAAAACTCTAACCAAAAACGATCCAGTTTGTCGGGGGCAGATCAAAAGTGCGACTGCTGTATGTTGGCTAAAGGTCCCAGCACCGATCGATGCCAGTATGCGTTGAGTCGGGGCTCCAATAGCCGCAGCATACCATTGATTTGTCGATCCACGCCACGATCGTGCCTGACTCCCTTGTTACATCCACAGCTCGGGCGAGTTCCTGTTACACGTACGGAGCCGCCGCAGCACTGCTTGGGGGTAGGATTGTGGGTAGAAGATTATCGTTCTGAATTTTCCGTCGATAAATCAGCATGTTAGGATAACAAACTGGCGGAGAGTGTGGGATTCGAACCCACGGTACGCTTTCACGCACACACGCTTTCCAAGCGTGCGCCTTAAGCCGCTCGGCCAACTCTCCGGCGTGCGGAGGCGGACCATAACAGCGGCGGCGCACAGATCAAGCCTGCTTCGAGAAAAGCTGCACTGTGCGTGACGGAAATAATCCTCGCCGTCGGCAGATTGGAGCCGGCCGACGTGTCGGCCGGCTCTCCTGGAGGTGGATTAGGCCACGTTCAGTCGGGCGTTCTGCGGGAACAGGTGCTTGCGCGCGTCCTCATCCACGTCGGTTTTGAAGGTGTATTTGTCCTTCAGCGCGCTGGCGCGCACGGCAGCCGGGCGGGCGCTCACTTCGTCGAAGTGGCGCTTCAGGTTCGGCAGCTTCGTCCATGCGTCGGCGCCGAGGATGAACGGCACAACCCGCTCCCAACCCCAGACCGACATGTCGACGATCGAATAGCTGTCGCCCACCATCCAGTGATGCGTGGCCAAATGGGCATCCAGGATGCCGAAATGCCGCTCGGCTTCAAACAGATAGCGGTTGACGGCGTATTCCTTGGGTTCCGGCGCGAAGTGCTTGAAATGCACCGCCTGGCCGGAATAGGGGCCGATGCCGGTTGCCACGAACATCATCCACGACAGCGTCTCGCCGCGGAGGGCGACATCTGGCTGGAACTGGCCGGTTTTCTCGGCGAGGTAGAGCATGATGGCGTTGCTGTCGAACACCCGCACGTCGCCATCGGTAATGGCGGGGGTCTTGGCGTTCGGGTTGATCTTCAGGAATTCCGGGCTGTGCTGCTCGCCCTTGCGGGTGTCGACTGGAATCACCTCATACGGAAGCCCTGTCTCCTCAAGGAACAAGGCGACCTTCAGCGGGTTCGGCGATGGGTGGTAATAGAATTTGATCATGTCGTACCTTCTTGGTTGGGCGCGCGATCTCAAACCCAACCGGTTGCTGCTGCAAGGTATGATGCCGCGTGAGGCATATGTTCCAGCACGGTATTGAAATCCAGACCGATCGACCACGTCACGCGCCCAACACCGTGGTGGTCGCGTCAATCGGCAACGCCCCATCTACGCATTGCTGCTGATCCAGGTGGCGGTGGGAATGATGGTGTCGGCTATGCTAAGGCACTGCGTCATTGGTTTCGTGCGGAACGATCGCCGAGCCTGGGCTCTGCGTGACGTATCTTCGCTCTCTTCTGGAGGCTTCTATGGACTACGAAGCGTTCTTCGGCACACAACTCGACGGCCTTCGCCGCGAGGGGCGTTACCGCGTGTTCGCCGACCTCGAACGCCAGGCCGGCAGCTTTCCAAAGGCGCGGCGCTATGGGAACCACGGCGTGTCCGAGGTCACGGTATGGTGCTCGAACGACTATCTCGGCATGGGCCAGCATCCGGACGTGCTGGCGGCGATGCATGAAGCGCTGGATTCGTGCGGGGCAGGGGCGGGCGGCACCCGCAACATCGCCGGCACCAATCACCACCACGTGATCCTCGAAGCCGAGTTGGCCGATCTGCATGGCAAGGAGGCGGCCTTGCTGTTCACCTCCGGCTACGTATCCAACTGGGCGACGTTGAGCACGCTGGCCTCGCGACTGCCGAACTGTGTGATCCTGTCGGATGCGTCCAATCACGCCTCCATGATCGAGGGTATCCGCCACAGCCGGGCGGAAACCGTGATCTGGGCGCATAACGACCTGGCCGATCTGGAGCGGAAGCTGCAAGCCGTGGAGCCGGGACGGGCCAAGCTGATCGCCTTTGAGAGTGTCTATTCGATGGATGGGGACATCGCGCCGATTCGCGAGATCTGTGACCTGGCGGACAAATATCAGGCGCTGACCTATCTGGACGAGGTTCACGCCGTTGGCATGTATGGTCCGCGTGGCGGCGGCGTGTCTGAGCGCGAGGGCCAGGCGCACCGGATTGACGTGATCGAGGGCACCTTGGCCAAGGCATTCGGTGTGGTTGGCGGCTACATCGCAGGCTCCGAGGCGATGTGCGATTTCGTGCGCAGCTTTTCGTCCGGGTTCATTTTCACCACCGCCCTGCCGCCGGCGATTGCCGCAGGAGCCACCGCCAGTATCCGCTATCTGAAATCCAGTTCGGTCGAGCGCGAGGGGCAGCAGGCCCAGGCGGCCCGCCTGCGCGTGCTGCTCGACGCGGCCGGACTGCCGCATCTGAACAATTCGAGCCATATCGTGCCCGTGATGGTGGGCGATCCGGTGCGCTGCAAGGAGCTGAGCGACATGCTGCTGGAAGATTATGGCGTGTATGTGCAGCCTATCAATTACCCAACCGTGGCGCGGGGCACCGAGCGACTGCGTCTGACACCTGGGCCATTACACACCGATTCTGATCTGGAACATCTGGTGCAGTCGTTGTCGTCTGCATGGTCGCGGCTCGATCTTTGCAGAGCGGCCTGATTTTGTTATCTTTTTTGTGGTATGTGTGAAGGGTGTTCCATCGAATGAAAGGCAGCGTGCGGCATCAGGCCTGACACGATCGATGGAAATGTTTTCGCTTCGAACACGGACCAGTATCTTTTGTGTAAGGGCTAGTTTACAAAACAGTTTCGTATAATTCCACTGACGAAATCAGGCGCAGGTGTTCGCGTATGACCGGCCTCACTATATCCCAACCCGACATCACGCTCCAACTCGACCTCGATGGCACCATCCGAGGCGTGACGTTCGCTGATGGCGTGCCGGCCATTGATCTGGACGCATGGGTCGGTCGGTCCTGGAGCGATACGGTGGGCGGCGGCGGCAGCGCCAGCGTGCACCAGATGTTGCAGGTTGCCCGCACCAGCGGGGTTTCGGCCTATCGCATGGTCAACCAACGATTTCCCGATGGGCTGGAACTGCCGGTGGAATATTCCACCATCCGGCTGGGCGGCGATGCCGGGCTGATCGCCATCGGCCGGCACCTGCATGTTGTGACCGACCTGCAGAATCGGCTGGTTGCCGCGCACCAGGCGCGCGAGCAGGACTACTGGAAACTGCGCGAGGTTGAGACGCGCTATCGGATGTTGTTCGACACATCGAGCGAGGTCGTGCTCGTGGTCAGTGCCGATGGCCTGCGGGTCATCGAGGCCAACCTCGCCGCGCTGCGGACGCTCGGCCTCACGCCGGGCCAGGATTTCATGCCGGCCTTGCCGCGTCTTGAACACGCTGCTGTTCGCGCCATGCTGGAACGGGTGCGTGGACAGGGGCGGGCGCCGGGAGTTGTGGTGCATATGGGCATGGACCGCGCGGCCTGGACGATGCGGGCGTCGATGATGTCATCTGAGCCCGGCAGCGTGTTTCTGTTGCAGCTTGCGCCCATGTCTGCCATCGCGCCCGTTGCCGTTGGGCCGACTTCCGCGTGGGAAGAGGGCAGCAAGCTTCCGATTGACGAACTGGTTGAGCGCCTTCCCGATGCGTTCGTTGTGGTGGACCAGGATGGTGGGGTGCTGCACACCAATCCGGCATTCCTCGGGCTCATCCACGCAGGGAAAACGGCCCAGGTGCTTGGCGAAAATCTTGGGCGCTGGTTGTCGCGCCCGGGTGCGGACATGCTGGTGCTGCTGGCCTGCGTGCGGCGCGACCAATATGTGCGCCTGTTTGCAACCTCCCTGCAGCGCGAGCTTGAGACTGAGATCGATGTGGAGATATCCGCCTCCGGTGACGTCGAGCTGGACCCGCGCTTCATCAGTCTGATCATTCGTGATGTGTCGTCGCGGACGGCCTCGGGCCATTTGGTCCGTGGCGTCTCACCGACGCATCTTGGCAACGGGCAGGCATTGCTCGGCGCACTCGGAGTGGTGGCGGACGGTCTTGGGCAAACATCGCTGCCGACGCTGGTCAAGGAAGCCGTGGGCCTGATCGAGCGGCATTATATTTCCGCAGCCTTGGAATGTGCCGACGGCAACCGGACGGCGACTGCTGAGTTGCTTGGTCTCAGCAGGCAAAGCCTCTACATGAAGCTTAATCGCTATGGGCTCGACAACGAGCCGCTGGCAGATTTGGCTCAGTAGTGTTGAAATTGTTGATACGTGTATTGTTTCAAAAGTGTTAAACAGAGAATCGTTATTGCCAATTTTTGGTAACGCAACGCTCAATAACTGCGAACTTGAGCAAATTCATCTTGCGGGATCGATCCAGCCGCACGGTGCGCTTCTGGTGCTGCAGGAGCCTGATCTGCTGGTGCTGCAGGCAAGTGTGAATGTAGGGGCATTCTTGGCAGACGACTCGTTGCCGTGGGTTGGGCGCGGGCTTGACGCGCTATCACCCGCACTCGCGACGTCGATACGTCATCATGTGGGCGATTCGCTGGGCAGTGTTCCGCTTGCACTGCGGGTCCACGCTGAAGCTGACCGTCCGCTGGACCTGTTGCTGCATCGCCCGGCCTCGGGTGGGCTGGTTGTCGAAATTGAAGATGCCGGACCGCCGCTGGACCTGTCAGGGCCGATTTCCACGGTGCTGAAGGGCATCGTCGCCTCAGCCTCGTTGCAATCGTTGTGCGATGAGACGGCATGGCAGTTGCGGGAACTGACGGGCTATGACCGCGTGATGGTCTACCAGTTCGACGAGGAGGGCCACGGCGCCGTTATCGCCGAGCAGCGCCGACTGGATCTGGAAGCCTTCCTGGGCAATCGCTATCCATCCACCGACATCCCGCAGATCGCCCGCAGGCTCTATGAGCGCAATCGGGTTCGGGTGCTGGTGGATGTGGCATACACCCCGGTGCCGATCATGCCGCCTCGCGCCGCGACGACCGGCCTGGAACTGGATATGTCGCTCTGCGTGCTGCGCAGTTCCTCGCCGATCCATGTGCAGTATTTGAAGAACATGGGCGTCTGCGCCACGCTGGTCATCTCGTTGGTGGTGGGCGACCGGCTGTGGGGGCTGATTTCATGCCACCATTACAGCCCGCGCCAAATGCATTTTGAAACCCGTGCGGTGTGCGAGTTCCTGGCCGAGGCGGTGGCCACCCGGATCGCGGCGCTTGAAAGCTTTGTACAGAGCCAGGTTGAATTGTCGGTGCGGCGTATTGAGCAGCGCATCATCGAGGCGATCGGCCGTGATGGCGACTGGCGGGTGGCGTTGTTCGATGGCTCCCGTTCGCTGCTCGCGCCATTGGCCGCCAGCGGCGCCGCATTGTTGTTCGAAGGGGAATCCCTGACGATTGGCGATGTGCCCAGCACCCAGAAAATCCGTGAAATTGGCCAGTTCCTGGATGAACGCGTGCAATTCGGCGCACTGCGCGGCCGAGCGTTCGCAACGACAGCGTTGGGTGTTGACGCGCCGCGTTTCGTGTCGATCTCCGACGTCGCCAGCGGATTGCTGGCGGCCACCGTGTCAAGTTCGCCCGGCGAATATCTGCTGTGGTTCCGGCCCGAGCAGATCCAGACCGTCATCTGGGGCGGCAATCCTGAGAAGCCGACCGTCGCGGGCGGTGAGCCTGGCGATCTGTCGCCGCGCCGTTCGTTCGCGCAATGGCAGCAGGTTGTGGAAGGCATGTCGGTTGCCTGGACACCAGCGGAGCAGACGGCCGGGCGGCTGATTGGCGAGACCATCACGGACGTGGTGCTGCAGTTCCGCGCCGTGCGCACGCTCATCGCCCAAGACCTGCTGGAGCAGGTCTCCCGGCAGGTCGACGAATCTGAGCAGGCCGTTATCATCGCCGACGATGCCGGCCGGATCACAGTGATCAACGAAGCGTTTTGCCAGTTGTTCCCGACCGGTTGCGCCGATATTACGAGCCTGCAAGGCCTGCCGGCGCTGTTTCAGAACGCTGCTGATATCAAACAACGCCTGGATGATCTGTGCGGGTCGCAGCGCATGTGGCGGGGCGAGGTGCTGATGAAGGTCGCGGACGGGGGCGTTCTGTCCATGCTGGTCCGCGCCGATCCGGTGTTTTCATCCCCTGACCGTGTGCTGGGCTATGTTCTGCTGTTCACGGACCTCACCGAACGCAAGCGGGCTGAGCAGGCGCGCCGGCTGTTTCAGAAGGGGGTCGAGCAAGCCCAGCGCACCGTCAGCACATGTTTTGGATCCGCCACGGATCTCGCGGCCCAGAGCCTGCTGTCCACTGTGCTTGAAAACGCCCAGTTGGCGGCCATGGAGATTACGGAAGGCGTGGACACCGCCGGCATGGCGAGGCAATTGGACAGTGTGCGCACCTCCGTGCAGCGTGCGTCTGACATATTGGGTCGGCTTATCTTGCATGCAGGACGCCCTGATTAGGCGCCGTGCGTGTGTGGGCAACCAGGGGTAAGCATTTGGACGCGACATTGGGGCTGGCGGCCCGGCTGAAGGCCGCCACGAGAGCATTGCATACCGCGGCGGAAGGTGCCGGCATGATGGCCATCACCATGCACAACCGCGCCAGCCGGCTGGGCCACGCCACCATGCTGCGCAACCTGCTGCCGGCCTATCTGGCGCTGGAACAAGCGCTGGAGCAGCATCGCAACACGCCCGGCGTGGGCCGGTTCGCACGTCCGGAAACCTATCGTGCGGCAGCCATTGCCCAAGACCTGTTGGCGCTGGCCGGCGCGGACTGGCGGTTCTCCCTTCCGGTGCTGCCCGAGGCGGGGGCCTACGCGGCGGCGGTTGCGCGGGCTGGGGCAGGGGACGGCGCCATTTTAATTGCCCATGCCTATACCCGCGCTCTCGGCGATCTCAGTGGTGGCCAGATGATGCGCGCGGCGTTGGCCCGCTCGCTGGACCTCCCGGCGGGGCATCTCAATTTCTATTCCTTTCCCGCCATCGCGGACATGGAGGCCTACAAGGCCGATTTTCGTCGTGATCTCGATCTGGCCGGTGATGAGATCCTCGATATGGATCGTGTCACGGCGGAGGCGAAAGTCGCCTTTGCGCACAACATCTCCGTTTCCAACGCGGTGGCGGCGCTCCATCAGCCGGCTTTGTAAGGGCCGCACCCGTCTGGCCACTATGATCAGATCGGGTCCCAGCTGAACACGTCCTGGCTGCGGTCCAGCGGCAGCATCGACGACCGCAGCGCCGGGGCGCCGTGTTCGGCGATCAATTCGGGCGTCCAGCCCTCGCCGCGATGCACGCTGCGCAGCGGGCGGCTTTGGCTCATCAGGAAAATCTCGTTGTAGCGGCTGGCGAACACCTGGCCGCTGACATCCGAGGCGGCATCCGATGCCAGATACACCGCCAGCGGCGCGTTCTTGTCCGGCGTCATCTGCTGCAGCTTCGCCACCCGTGCCTTCTGCGCATCGGTGTCGGCCGGAATGGAACTCGTCATGCGGCTCCACGCGAACGGGGCGATGCAGTTGGAGCGCACGTTGTAGCGCGCCATGTCCAGCGCGATGGATTTCGAAAGTGCTGTGATGCCCAGCTTGGCGGCGGAATAATTCGCCTGCCCAAAATTGCCCACCAGGCCGGATGTGCTGGTCATGTGCACGAAGGCGCCGCTGGACTGGGCGCGGAAATGCTCGGCGGCGGCGCGGCTGACGAAGAAGCTGCCGTTGAGATGGACGTTGATGACGGCCAGCCAATCTTCGGGTGTCATCTTGTGAAAGATCACGTCGCGCAGGATGCCGGCATTGTTGACCACGATGTCCACGCGGCCGAACGCATCCATCGCCGTCTGGATGATGCGCTGGGCGGACACCCAATCAGACACACTGTCCGTGCTGATGGCGGCCCGGCCGCCGCGCTGCTCGATGATCTGGCGCGTCTGCTCGGCCGGCGTGGCGGACAGGCCGACCCCTTCGAGGGAGGCGCCGATGTCGTTGATGACCACGCAAGCCCCGGCCACCGCCATGGCGACGGCGATCTCGCGGCCAATACCGCCGCCTGCGCCGGTGACAACAGCAACCTTGCCTGTGAGCATTCCCATCCGCGTTCCCCTTTGATCTTGTCGTTGGCAAGATGTTAGGCATGTGAGCCTCATTTTGGGAATGCCTGCCACGAAATGGCTGCGTCTGGGGAAGATAATGCGGTCATGCGCCTTGACGCGAGGCACCCCATGGACCAATTCCTCCAATCAGGACCGAGTGGGTCCGATTAGGGTCAGTGCCTCATGTTGCGCGTCTCCAAGCTCACCGATTATGCCGTGGTGGTTCTGGTTCGCCTGTCCGCAAACCCAGGATGCGGAGAGGGGCTGGTGCAAACCTCGCCTGCCATCGCCGCGGCCACATGCGTGCCTGAGCCCACAGTGGCGAAGGTGCTGAAGGCCCTGAGTACGTCCGGCCTCGTCATCTCCCAGCGCGGCGCACGGGGTGGATACCGCCTGCAACGCCCATTGGAAACAATTTCCGTGGCGGACGTGATCGCTGCCATCGATGGCCCGATTGTGCTCACCGCCTGCGTCGACGGCGGCATGGGCGGATGCGACGTGAGCGGGGTCTGTGCGGTCAAGGGCCGCTGGGATCTCGTGAACGACGCCATCCGCCAATCGCTGTCAGCCATCACCCTTGCCGATATGCGCGACGCCGGTATCCCGGCTTCCCGTGCCCTCATCTTTGCCGAATAGGACCGCGAAATGACCGCAGTCGTTGAAACCCTCGATACCGTCGCTGCCATCACCGAAGGTGGCTACAAGTGGGGATTCTCCACCGATATCGAGATGGACATGGCCCCCAAGGGGCTGAATGAAGACATCATCCGCCTGATTTCGGAGCGCAAGGCCGAACCTGCGTGGCTGCTGGAATGGCGCCTGAAATCCTATGCCGCCTGGCTGAAGATGGAGGAGCCGGATTGGGCGATGGTGCATCATGAACCCATCGACTATCAGGACCTGCATTATTACGCGGCGCCTAAGAAGAAGCCGGGCCCCAAGAGCCTCGATGAGGTCGATCCCGAGTTGCTCAAGATGTATGAGAAGCTCGGCATCCCGTTGAAGGAGCGTGCCATTCTGGCCGGCGTCGAGCCAGAGGAAGGCGAGCGCATGCCGATCGCCATCGACGCCGTGTTCGACAGCGTCTCCGTCGCCACCACCTTCCGTTCCACGCTGGCGAAGTCGGGCGTGATCTTCTGCCCGATCAGCGAGGCGGTGCGCGATTATCCGGAGCTGGTGCAGAAATATCTCGGCTCCGTGATCCCGGCCGGCGACAACTACTTCGCCGCCCTGAACTCAGCCGTCTTCACCGATGGCAGCTTCGTCTACATCCCCAAGGGCGTGCGCTGCCCGATGGAGCTGTCCACCTATTTCCGCATCAACGCCCGCAACACCGGGCAGTTCGAGCGCACGCTGATCATCGTCGAGGATGGCGGCCACGTGTCGTATCTCGAAGGCTGCACGGCGCCGCAGCGTGACGAGAACCAGCTGCATGCGGCGGTGGTGGAACTGGTGGCGATGAATGACGCCACCATCAAATACTCCACCGTGCAGAACTGGTATCCTGGCGATGCCAACGGCAAGGGCGGCATCTACAACTTCGTTACCAAGCGCGGCGCGTGCCGTGGCGCACGCAGCAAGATCAGCTGGACGCAGGTGGAGACCGGGTCGGCCATCACCTGGAAATACCCAAGCTGCATCCTGCAGGGCGATGACAGCGTCGGCGAGTTCTACTCGGTGGCCGTCACCACCAACATGCAGCAGGCCGACACCGGCACCAAGATGATCCATATCGGCAAGAACACCCGCAGCACCATCGTGTCCAAGGGCATCAGCGCGGGTCGTTCGAACAACACCTATCGCGGCCTGGTGCGGGTGATGCCGAAGGCAGATGGCGCACGCAACTTCACCCAGTGCGACAGCCTGTTGATCGGCGATCAATGCGGCGCCCACACGGTGCCGTATATCGAAAGCCGCAACCCCACGGCGAAGCTGGAACACGAAGCCACCACCAGCAAGATCAGCGACGACCAGCTGTTCTATTGCCGCTCGCGCGGGCTGTCGCAGGAGGATGCGGTGGGCATGATCGTCAACGGCTTCTGCCGCGATGTTTTGAAGGAATTGCCGATGGAGTTCGCCGTGGAAGCCCAGAAGCTTCTGGCGGTGAGCCTCGAAGGCTCGGTTGGTTAAGGACAGTATGATGCTTGAGATCAAGAACCTCGCAGCCTCTATCGGCGACAAGCAGATCCTGCGCGGGATCGACCTGGTGGTGCCGAGCGGCGAAGTGCACGCCATCATGGGGCCGAACGGCTCCGGCAAATCCACTTTGTCGTATGTGCTGTCAGGCCGCCCCGGCTATGACGTGACCGGCGGCACCGCCACCTTCGCCGGCCAGGATTTGCTGGACATGGACCCGGAAGCCCGCGCCGCCCTTGGCGTGTTCCTGGCGTTCCAGTATCCGGTGGAACTGCCCGGCGTCGGCAACGCCAACTTCCTGCGCACCGCCCTGAACGCCCAGCGCCGCACCCGCGGCGAGCCGGAAATGGGCGCGCCGGAATTCCTGAAGCTGGCCCGCGCCGAGATGGCGCATCTGTCGATGCCGGCGGACATGCTGAAGCGCAACGTCAATGTCGGCTTCTCCGGCGGCGAGAAGAAGCGCAACGAAGTGCTGCAGATGGCGATCCTGAAGCCGAAGCTCGCCATTCTGGACGAGACCGACAGCGGTCTGGACATCGACGCGCTCAAGATCGTGGCCGAAGGCGTCAACGGCCAGCGCGGCCCCGATTTCTCCGCCGTGGTCATCACTCATTACCAGCGCCTGCTGGACTACATCGTGCCGGACCGTGTGCACGTGCTGTCCGAAGGCCGCATCATCCGTTCCGGCGGGCCGGAGCTGGCGCATGAGCTGGAGGCCAACGGCTACGCAGCCATCGTGGCGGAGGCAGCATGAGCGCCTCGGTGAAACCGACGGCACTGGCAGCCTCGGCGCAGGGCTTCCTGTCCCGCTTCGAGGGCCTGCGCGCCCGCCTGCCTGGCGATGCGACGCTGCGCGACACGGCGGCAGGAATCCTGCGCGCCAAGGGCTTTCCCGGCCCGCGTGAGGAAGCCTGGCGCTACACCAATCTGCGTCCGCTGACCGAGGTCGAGTTCAACGAACCGCTGACGCCGGTGGCCGACTGCGCCGAGTTGCTGGCGCGTGTTCCCGATCTGGGTGGCCCGCGGCTGGTGTTCGTCGATGGCCGCTTCCGCGATGATCTGTCCACCGTCCCAGCGCTGGCCGCCGTGCGCGTGGGCGGACCGGCCTTCGGCACCTTGGCAAAGCCAGAGGCCGAAAAGCTGGTGGCGCTGAACACCATGCTGGCCGAAGACGGCGCTGAGATCAGCGTTGCGGCGGGCGTGGACGCAGGCACGCTGACGCTGGTCAGCCTCGGCACCGACCTCAACGGCCGCGCCGTCGCCTTCCACCCGCGCCACAGCGTGACGCTGGCGAAGAACGCGAAGCTGACGCTGGTGGAAATCTCGGTGGGGGAGGGCGTGTATCTGCACAACCCCGTCACCAGCATCACCGTCCAGGCCGGCGCTGCCATGACACATCTGCGCATCCAGGACGAAAGCCGCACCGCCTTCGTGCTGTCGACGCTGTATGCCGATATCGCCGCCAACGGGACGTATGACAGCTTCACGCTGGCCCTCGGCGGCCGGCTATCGCGCGCCGAGATCCATGCGCATCTGACCGGCCCGGATGCCATCGTGCATCTGAACGCGGCGCAGTTGCTGGCCGATGGCCAACACGCCGATTTTACCACGGTCATCTCGCATGACGCGCCGAACTGCGCGTCTCGCCAGACGGTGAAGACCGTGCTGACCGGCAAGTCGCGCGGCGTGTTCCAGGGCAAGATCGAAGTGGCCCGGGCAGCACAGAAAACCGACGGCTACCAGATGAACCAGGCGCTGCTGCTGAGCCCGGATGCCGAGATGGACAGCAAGCCGCAGCTGGAAATCTATGCGGACGACGTGAAATGCAGCCACGGCGCCACCGTCGGCGAGTTGGACAGCGAGCAGTTGTTCTACCTTCGCAGCCGGGGCGTGCCTGCCGCCGAAGCCCGCATGATGCTGGTGCGCGCCTTCCTCGCTGAAGCACTCGACCCGATCACGCACGAAGCTGGACGCGCCGCGATGGAAGCGGCCGTCGAAACATGGTGGGAGCGACAGGCCATATGAACGCCATCTTCAAGACCGGCTTAGACCTCGCCCGCATCCGCGCCGATTTCCCAATCCTGGCCGAGAAGGTTCACGGCAAGGATCTGGTGTTCCTCGACAGCGCCGCCTCGGCCCAAAAGCCGCGCGTGGTCATCGATGCGATGGTGCATTCGATGGAGCACCAATACGCCAACATCCATCGCGGCCTGCATTGGATGAGCGAGCGCACCACCGAGGCGTATGAGGAAGTCCGTGATTCCATCACGCGCCTGCTCAACGCGCCGGACCGTACGCATATCGTCATCACCCGCAACAGCACCGAGGCCATCAATCTCGTGGCGCTCAGCTATGGCCGCGGCATTCTGAAGCCTGGCCAGGCGGTGGTGATCTCGGAGATGGAGCACCACGCCAACCTGGTGCCGTGGCAGATGCTGCGCGACGCACACGGCATCGACCTGCGCATCGCGCCGATCACCGATGCCGGCGAACTGGACATGGCGGCGTATGAGGCGCTGCTGGCCGATCGCAAGGTGGGGCTGGTGGCCGTCACCCATATGTCCAACGTGCTCGGCACCTACACGCCGGCCGAACGTATCATCAAGCTGGCCCACGAATACGGCGCCCGCGTGCTGCTGGACGGCTCGCAATCCATCGTCCATCGCCGGATCGACGTGCAGGCGCTGGATGTCGATTTCTTTGTCTTTACCGGCCACAAGCTCTACGGTCCCACCGGCATCGGCGTGCTGTATGCCAAGCGGGAATTGCTGGAGGCGATGCCGCCGGTGATGGGCGGCGGCGACATGATCTCCATTGTCACCTACGAGCACAGCACCTGGGCGCAGGTTCCGCATAAATTCGAGGCCGGCACCCCCGCCATCATCGAGGGCATCGGCCTGAACGCTGCCATCAACTACGTGGAAGCCATCGGCTACGACGCCATCGCCGCCCACGAAGCAGCCCTGACCGAACACGCCCTGGCCCGCCTTTCGACGCTTGAAGGCGTGCGCGTCTACGGCCACGCGCAGGACCGTGGCGGCGTGGTGTCCTTCACCGTCGAGGGCGCGCATGCGCATGACGTGGCCACCCTGCTGGACCGCCAGGGCATCGCCGTGCGCGCCGGGCATCACTGCGCCCAGCCGCTGATGCACCGCCTGGGCGTGGACAGCACCGCCCGCGCCAGCTTCGGCATCTACACCACGATGGAAGAGATCGACGTATTGGCCGACACGCTCGACCGCGTGCGCGTGTTCTTTCAGTGATGTTCGAAGACCTTCGCGATCTGTATCAGGACGTCATCCTCGACCGTGGCCGCAAGCCGCATCACGGTCGCAGGCTTGATGTGTTCGATGCCGACGCGAAGGGCGACAACCCGATGTGCGGCGACCGCGTGCAGGTGTTCGTCCGCCACACCAACGACGCGGTGGCCGAAATCGGGTTCGAGGCACGCGGCTGCGCCATCAGCATCGCCTCGGCGGACCTCATGGCCGAAGCGGTGGTTGGCCGCACCGATGCCGAGATTGAAGAACTGTCCACCAGATTTGCCGTCATGGCGCGCAGCGGCGATGGGTCGGACCCGTCCTTGCAGGCGCTGCTGCCATTGGCGGGCGTGCATGAATATCCATCGCGCGTGAAGTGCGCGACGTTGCCATGGGTGGCGTTGCGCGCCGCGTTGGCGGGAAAAGGAGTGGCGAGCAGTGAATGACGTACCGAATGTAAGCACCTGGACGCCCGAGGGCGAAGCGGTGGCCGTGCCCAGCGAAGACATGCTCATCGCCGCATGTGCCACGGTGTATGACCCGGAAATCCCGGTCAACATCTACGAACTCGGCCTCATCTACGCGATTGAGAGCACCGATGCCGGCGCCGTGAAAGTGGAAATGTCGCTCACTGCCCCCGGCTGTCCCTCAGCGCAGGAACTGCCGGTGATGGTGCGCGACGCCATCATGGCTCTGCCTGGCGTGGCCTCCTGCGATGTCGAAGTGGTATGGGACCCAGCCTGGGACCCCAGCCGGATGACCGAGGACGCCCGCCTGTCCTTGAACATGTTCTGAGCAGTGACGAGGTAATTATCATGGCAACCACCCTCTCCCAGCCCAAACCCCGCCGCGCCCTGCCGCCGCTGATGCAGCTGTCGGACGCTGCCGCCGAACGGTTGCGCACGCTGTATTCCAAGGGCGAGAACGGCAAGCTGCTGCGCATCGCCGTCAGCACCAAGGGCTGCTCGGGCATGTCCTACGATATGACCTGGGTGGATGCAGCCGGGCCGACCGATGAGGTTGTCACGGACAAGGATCTGACCGTGCTGGTGGACCGCAAGGCCACGCTGTTCCTGATCGGCACGGTGATGGATTACGAGGTGAAGTCGCTCTCGGCGGGATTCACCTTCGTCAATCCGAATGAAAAGGGCCGTTGCGGCTGCGGTGAGAGTTTTCACGTCTGATAGCAAACCGTAGGGTGCAATACCGCTTGGTATTGCACCCGTGGCAGGTCTAGTTTTTGGGTAAACCACCTCGCCAAATTGCGATGGCGGCCAAAATCGACAGTGTTCCGAAGAATACTTCGCTTGGATCTTGTATCCCGACTAATTTTATGGATGTCGTCACGTAATTCGCAATGTCTAATGCCCCTAAACTTGCTAACGGAGCGCAAACAAGATCTCTCCAGTTACGTTTAATGAAGTTCATTGATCCGTTCCCTGTAATATTTTGGAACAATATTTTCAGCAGGCAGTAGGGTGCAATACCGCTTGGTATTGCACCACGCTCGTCGTGGGTGGAGATGGTGCAATGCTACCGCGTAAAGACGCTGACACTCTCCAACCGCGCCGACCACAAGAACTGATCGACTGGCTGCGTCGACACCAGCTTAAATCCGGCAGCCCGCAGCATCGTCGCATCCCGGCCCAGCGCGCCTGGATTGCAACTCACGTAAATCACCTTCTTCACCTTCGACGCCGCGATCTGCGCGGTCTGCGTCTCGGCGCCACCATGCGGCGGATCGAGCACAACCACGGCGAACGCATTGATCTCCTTGGCGGAAATCGGCTGACGCGAAAGGTCGCGCTTTTCCACCGTCACCCGCCCGGTCTGGCCGGACGCATCGGCGGCCGCCTTGAGCGAGGCGGCGGCGGCGGGATCGCCCTCAACCCCATGCACGCGCATATGCCGTGCAATGGCAAAGGTAAGCGTGCCGCTGCCGGCATAAAGCTCCAACACGCGCGACTTGGCGGTCGGCTTCGCAGGCAGCCCAGCCATCACGGCCGCGATGATCGCAGCCTCACCAGGGCGCGACGCCTGCAAGAACCCGCCCGGAGGCGGCATAACGTCGGTGCCGGAAAAGCTCGTCGTCGGCGGACGCAGCAGGGCGGCAATTTCGGGAACGCCCGTGTTCAGCGCCCACATCACGCGCGGCATGCCGTGCTCGGTGGCGAACGCGGCAAGCCGTGTCCGGTCCACCACGCTCAGCGTGCGATCGGTGCGCAGCAGCAGATCCGGTCCGCTGTCGAGCAGATTGACGATGGCCGAGCCCTCGCGGCCCAGCCCGTTCAACCCACGAAACAGCACCCGCATCGGGGCGATCAACGCGAACAGCTTCGGATGCAGAACCTGACATTCGGTGATGTCGATCACCGTGGAGTCACGCGCCGCGTGCAACCCCAACGTGATGCCGAGATCGCGCCGGATGGCGAGGTCCATGCGCCGGCGCTGGCGGGGCGGCGTCTGCACAATCGGCAGCGTGTCCGGCTCGAAACCGGCGCGACGCAAGGCGGCCGTCAGCAGATTGGTTTTCCAGCCGAAATACTGGCTCGGCTCCCAATGCTGCAATGCGCAGCCGCCACAGGTGGCGAAATGCAGGCAGGGCGGTTCGATGCGCTGCGGGCTCGGCTCCAGCACCACGTCGGCGACGGCAGCAAAGCCCTCGCCGCGCTTGCCGGTGGGGCGCACGTCGCACAACTCGCCGGGCAGGGTGAACGGGACATACACCCGCTCCCCCGTCGGAAGTTCACCCACCCCGTCCCCGTCACTGCCCAGCCGCTGAATGCGGATCTGGGCAGATTCCGGCAGGGTCACGCCCCGAATGCTGAAATTCCCGTCTGTGCGCGGCCGAGAATCAGGGCGTGCACGTCGTGCGTGCCCTCATACGTGTTCACGGCTTCCAGGTTCATCACGTGGCGGATGACGTGGTATTCATCGGCAATGCCGTTGCCGCCATGCATGTCACGCGACGTGCGGGCGATATCAAGCGCCTTGCCGCAGCTGTTGCGCTTGCACAGGCTGATCATCTCGGCAGCCGCCGCATGCTCGTCCATCAGGCGGCCGAGGCGCAGCACGGATTGCAGGCCGATGGTAATCTCGGTCTGCATGTCGGCCAGCTTCTTCTGCACCAACTGCGTGGCGGCCAGCGGACGGCCGAACATCATGCGCTGCATGGTGTAGTCGCGCGCCGCATGCCAGCAGAATTCGGCCGCCCCCAGGGCGCCCCAGGCAATGCCATAGCGCGCGCGGTTGAGGCACGAGAACGGGCCGCGCAGCCCCTTCACCTTCGGCAGCATGTTGCCTTCCGGCACGAACACATCCTGCATCATGATCATGCCGGTGATGCTGGCGCGCAGGCTGAACTTGCCTTCGATCTTCGGCGCGGTCAGGCCCGTCATGCCCTTTTCAAGGATGAAGCCGCGAATGTCGCCGGCATCGTCCTTGGCCCACACCACGAACACGTCCGCGATGGGGGAGTTGGTGATCCAGGTCTTGGAGCCGCTGACCAGATAACCGCCATCCACCGACTTGGCGCGGGTGCGCATCGAAGCGGGATCGGAGCCGGCGTCAGGCTCGGTCAGGCCGAAGCAGCCGACGAACTCGCCGCTGCGCAGCTTGGGCAGGAAGCGGTCCTTCTGGTCTTCGGAGCCGAATTCGTGGATCGGGAACATCACCAGCGAGGACTGCACCGAGAACGCGCTGCGATAGCCGCTGTCGACGCGTTCCACTTCGCGGGCCATCAGGCCGTAGCTGACATAGTTCACGCCGGCGCAGCCATGGCTGTCGAGCGTGGCGCCCAGAAAGCCCATCTCGCCGAGTTCGTTCATGATCTCGCGATCGAACTTTTCGTGGCGGTTGGCCATCAGCACGCGCGGCATCAGCTTGTCTTGGCAATAGGCGTTGGCGGCGTCGCGGATGGCGCGCTCGTCTTCGCTCAATTGCCCGTCCAGCATCAGCGCATCGTCCCATTTGAACGGCGCCAGCGGGCTCTTTTTGGCCGCGGTCTGGATTGGGGTAACGATGTTCATGGCTCAGTCCTCCGTGTCGTCTGCGTCCACCGGTGAGATAACGGGTGTCGCTGCGCTGGGAATATGACGCTTCGGCATTGCAGCCACCAGCATGAAGGCTGGCGTCTCATCGCCGAATCCGAGTACGGCCGGTCCGAGATCGTCATCCCGACGCGGGCGGTCCCGATTGCGGTCGAAGCGCTGGCCGGCGGTGCGGTCGGGCCGCGGCTCAGGCGCACGCTCCACCTGGCGTTCGATCGGGCGCGGCTCGAAATGGATCTCGGGCTGCGGCGCATCGACGGGCGGCGGCACCAGCGGCTCGGCGCGACGCGGGGTGCGCTTGCGCTCGGGCCGTGGCTCGCGTGGCTTGACCACTTCGACAGCAGCCTCAACCGCAGCCTCGACCGGCGCTGCCTCAACGGGCTTCGGCTCACGCTTCGGCTTCTCTTCGCGCTTCGGCTTTTCCTCACGCTTCGGCTTCTCGGCCTTGACCTCGACCGGCTTGCCCCGACCACGACCACGCTTGCCGCGACCTTCCGACCACTCGACGGTATCAAGCCCGTCGATCGTGATCATCTCAACCTTGCCGCCGGTCAGCTTCTCGATGGCTTCCACGGCCAGGCGGTCATCGGGCGTTGCCAGCATGAAGGTCTTGCCTTCCTTGCCGGCGCGACCTGTGCGGCCGATGCGATGGACGAAATCCTCGGCGTGAATCGGCACGTCGAAGTTGAACACATGGCTCAGCCCGCCAATGTCGATGCCGCGCGCGGCCACATCCGAGCAACACAGCAGGCGCAATTCGCCGGCCTTGAACTTCTCCAGCGTGGCAAAACGCACAGGCTGCGCCATGTCGCCGTGCAGTGCACCGACGTCAAAGCCGTGGCGGCTCAGCGACTTGAACAGGATGTCCACGTCTTTTTTGCGGTTGCAGAAGATCAGCGCGTTCTGCACGTCCTCGGAGCGGATCAGCCGGCGCAATGCCTCGCGCTTGTCGGTCTCGTTCACCATCACAAGACGCGATGTGATCGTGGTGGCGACGGACGCGGGCTTGGAGACCGAGATCTCCTTGGGGTTGCGCAGGAACGCATCGGCGAGACGCTTGATCTCGGGCGCCATGGTCGCCGAGAAGAACAGCGTCTGGCGGTTCGGCGGCAGCATGGCCACAATCCGCTCAACGTCAGGGATGAACCCCATGTCCAGCATGCGGTCGGCTTCGTCGATCACCAGCACCGAGGTCTGCGTCAGAAGCATGCCGCCACGCTCGAACATGTCGATCAACCGACCCGGGGTGGCGATCAGCACGTCCACGCCCTTGTTCAGCAATTCTTTCTGATCGTTCATGCTCTCGCCGCCGATGATCAGGGCGTGGGTGAGCTTGAGGTGCTTGCCGTATTTGACGAAATTCTCGGCCACCTGAAGCGCGAGTTCGCGCGTCGGCTCTAGAATCAGGCTGCGCGGCATGCGGGCGCGGGCGCGGCTGCCTTGCAGAATGTCGAGCATCGGCAGCGTGAAGCTGGCTGTCTTGCCGGTGCCGGTCTGGGCGCACCCCAGAACGTCGCGGCCCATCAGCACGAAGGGAATGGCCTGCGCCTGAATCGGCGTGGGGGTCAGATAGCCCATCTCGGCGATGGCGCGCAGGATCGGCTCGGACAGGCCGAGGGCGGCAAAGCCGTTCTCCTCGGGGGTATCCTCTGGCGTTTCCGTTTCCGGTTCGCTTTCGTGGGTCACTTCGGTCGTATCCTCGGACGCTGCTTCGCCGTGCGCAGGCTCGATATCGGCCGGGGCAGGCTCGGCATGGGTTGCCGGGGTGATCGGCGTGCCCGTCTCCGCCGCGGGTGCGAGCGATGTCTCGGGCGGAGTGTGGGTCTCGATCAAGTTTTGTTTGCTTCCAAGGCGGCGCCAGCATGTGCGCACGGCAGAACGCACAGGAAGACCCCGCGCGACGCCCCCGTATCGGGAAACGGGGCCGAAAAGTCAAGGTTGGCGGCCATGCCCGGGGCGCGTAGAAGCCACTCATGCATGAAAACCTTGTCTTTTTGCCAGGCCTGCTGTGTGACGCCCGTCTCTGGCGGGATCAGATGGCGTCGCTTCCGCACGCTGTGATCGCTGATCTCACGCAAGACGACGATATCGACGCGATGGCGGCACGTGCGCTGGCTCTGGTGCCAGGCCGTTTCGCGCTGTGCGGGCTGTCGATGGGCGGCTACGTGGCGCTGGCCATGATGCGCCTCGCACCCGAGCGGATCAGCCGGCTGTGCCTGCTGGACACCTCCGCCCGCGCCGACACCGAGGAGCAGTCGCGTCGAAGGCGCGGGCTGATGGCGATGACACGGGGCAACCGGTTTCGCGGTGTCACGCCCAAGCTGCTGCCGCAATTGCTGCATCCGGACCGGCTGGGCGATGCGGTTCTGGCGCAGGATGTGCTGGACATGGCCGAGCGGGTGGGGCGAGATGCGTTCCTGCGCCAGCAACAGGCGATTTTGTCGCGCCCGGACAGCCGGCCGATTCTGCCCTTCATCGCGGTGCCGACGCTGATTGGGGTGGGCGATCGCGATATCCTCACGCCGCCGGCGCTGGCGGAGGAAATGGCCGCAGCCATCCCGAACGCGGTGTACCGGGTGGTGGACATGGCGGGACATCTGCCGCCGATGGAGCAGCCGGAGGTGGTCAACGACATGCTGCGTTTCTGGCTTGCCATGGGGTGATAAGTCATGTGGTGCCGGACCTACGTCGTGGTAGGTCGGGCATCGCCCGACACGGTGCGTGCCCGCTTTTTCCGTCCCTGCAACGCCAGATAGATCACCGGGGTGGTGTAGAGCGTCAGCGCCTGGGACACGATCAGCCCGCCCACGATGGCAATGCCCAGCGGCCGGCGTAATTCCGACCCCGGCCCATACGCCAGCGCCAGCGGCAGCGCGCCGAGGAGTGCGGCCAGCGTGGTCATGATAATCGGGCGGAATCGCTCCAGGCACGCGGCATGGATCGCCTCGGAAGGCGTGCGACCGTGGTGGCGCTCCTCCTCCAGCGCGAAATCCACCAGCATGATGGCGTTCTTCTTCACGATGCCCATCAGCAGCAGGATGCCGATGATGGCCATCACCGACAGGTCCGTGCCCGTCACCAGCAACGCCAGCAACGCCCCCAGCCCGGCGGACGGCAAGGTGGAGATGATGGTGATCGGCTGCGTCAGGCTTTCGTAAAGAACGCCAAGCACGATGTAGATCGCCAGGAACGCCGCACCGATGAGCATTGGCTGTGAACTGAGGCTGTCGGTGAGGAATTTGGCGTTGCCGGCGAACTCGGTGTGGATGCTCTCAGGGATGCGCAGATCCACCGCCGCCTTGCGCACCGCGTCCAGCGCCGGCCCCAAAGGCGCATCGGGCGGCGTGTTGAAATTGATCGTCGCCGCCGGGAACTGCCCCTGGTGGCGCACGGCGAGCGGCGCCGAGCCGCGTTCCTCCTTCATCAGGCTGCCCAGCGGGATCTGCACCCCGCCAGTGCCGGACACGCGCAGCCGGTTGAGCGCCTGCGGATCGCGCTGCAACGCCGGCAGCGTTTCCAGCACCACGCGATACTGGTTGCGGTCGGTGTAGATGATGGACACCTGGCGCTGGGCGAACGCGTTGTTCAGCACGTTGTCGATCGCCGCCACCGACACGCCCAGCCGCGCCGCCGCCGCCCGGTCGATCACCAGATTGGCCTGTGGCGCCGCACGATCCTGGTCAGAGGTCACATCGACGACCTCCGGCACGCTGCGCAGCCGGTCTTCCAGCTTCTGGGTCCACTCCCGCAACGCGACGAGATCCGAGCCCAGCAGCACGAACTGGTTGGACGAACCGCCACGCCCGCCGCCGCGCAGATCCTGGGCGGAATACAAAAACGTCTGAATGCCCGGCAGCGCCAGCAGCTTGGGCCGCAGGCGGGCGATCACCTGTTCCGAGGTCACGCCGCGTTCGGCATAAGGCTTGAGCCCGATGGTCAACTGGCCCCGGTTCAGCGAGGCAAAGCCGCTGGACACGCCCATGGTGGAGCCGACGCCCTCTATGGCGGGGTCGGTCAGCAACACGTCGATCACTGATTTCTGACGTTGCTGCATGGCGGCGAACGAGATGTCCGGCTCCGCCACCGTGCCGCCCTGGATCAGCCCGGTGTCCTGCGTCGGCAACAGGCCCTTCGGCACCACGGTATACAGCCAGATTGTGAGTCCGATGGTGGCAAAGGTGGCGAACAACATCAGCCAGTTGTGCCGCAGCGCCCAGCCGAGCGTGCCGGCATAGGCATCGGCCATCGCCTGAAAACTTCGGTCGACAGCTTTGTCCACCTTGGTCCACCACGTCACGCGGGCGGGTGTGTCGGTCATGAACTGGCCGCACACCATGGGTGTCAGTGTCAGCGACACCACGGCCGAGACGACGATGGCCATGGTGAGCGTGGCGGCGAATTCGTGGAACAGCCGCCCCAGAATGCCGCCCATGAACAGGATGGGAATGAACACCGCCACCAGCGAGATGCTGATCGACATCACCGTGAAGCCAATCTGCCGGCTGCCCACCAGGGCGGCCTGCATCGGGGACAACCCGCGCTCGCGGTGCCGCACGATGTTCTCGATCATCACGATGGCGTCGTCGACCACAAAGCCCACCGAGATCGTCAACGCCATCAGCGAGAAATTATCCAGCGCGAAGCCCGCGAACCACATCGCGGCCAGCGTTCCGGCGATGGACAGCGGCACCGTGGCGCCGGCGGCGATGGTGGGCACCAGGCGGCGCATGAACAACAGCACCACCAGCAGCACCAGGCCGATGGTGATCAGCAACGTGACCTGCAAATCATCCACGCTGGCGCGGATGGTGCCAGTACGATCGGACAGGATGGTCACCTTGATGTCCGGCGGCATCCAGCTTTGCAGCAGCGGCAGGGTGGCCCGCACCCGGTCGGCTGTTGCGATCACGTTGGCGCCGCCGGTCTTGGTGATGTTGAGCAGGATGGCCGGCGTGTCGCCCAGCGAGGCGGACAGGCGGATATTGGCCACGCCGTCGATCACGCTCGCCACATCCGACAGCCGCACCGAGGCGCCGCCCGCCGATTTCACCACCAGCGGACGGAATTCGGCGGCGGTGGACAACTGGTTGTTCAGCCCAATCGTCTCGCCCCGATCCGGCCCCTGAAACCCGCCCAACGCGCCGTTGACGTTGGCGGTGCGAATAACGTTGTAGACATCCTGCCCGGACAGCCCCGAAGCCGACAGCGCCGCCGGGTCCAGCCGCACGCGCACGGCGGGTTTTTCCGCACCGTTCACCTGCACCTGCGCCACGCCTTCGATCTGGCTCAGGCGCTGGGCCAGGATGCTGTCGGCGGCGTCATAGATGGCAGCCGGCGACAGCGTGGCCGAGGTCAGCGCGATGGTCATGATCGGCGCATCGGCCGGGTTGAACTTGCGGAAATAAGGGCGCGAGGGAAGATCTGCCGGAAGATCCGCCGTGGCGGCATTGATCGCCGCCTGCACGTCATGCGCGGCGCTGTCGATGTCGCGTGCGAGGTCGAACTGCACGATGATCGAACTGCTGCCGACGGAGCTGACCGACGTCATTTCCGTCACGCCCGCGATCTCGCCCAGCCGGCGTTCGAGTGGGGCGGCGATGGAGGCCGCCATGGTTTCCGGATCAGCGCCCGGCCGGCCCGCGAACACCACGATGGTGGGAATATCCACGCTGGGCAGCGGGGCGACCGGCAGGAAGTTGTAGGCCACGCCGCCCGAGATCAGCAGGCCCAGCGCCAACAGGATGGTGGCGACCGGCCGGCGAATAAAGACCTCGGAAAAGCCCATTATTCCGCCGCCGCCGTCACTGGCTGCTTGGGGTTGAACCGCTGCCGCAGACGCTCGAACGCGAGGAAGATGACGGGCGTGGTGTAGAGCGTCAGCAACTGGCTCAGCAAAAGCCCGCCCACGATCGTCACGCCCAGCGGATAGCGCAGTTCCGAGCCGGAGCCGTTCTCGATCACCAGCGGCAGCGCGCCGAGCAGGGCGGCCATCGTGGTCATCATGATCGGGCGGAACCGCAGCAGGCAGGCTTCGGTGATGGCGGGCAGGGGGGCGATGCCGCGCTCACGCTCCGCCTCGATGGCGAAGTCGATCATCATGATGGCGTTCTTCTTCACGATGCCCATCAGCAGCACCACGCCCACCAGTGCCACCAGCGACAGGTCCAGCCCCACCAGCATCAAGGCCAGCAACGCGCCGATGCCGGCCGAGGGCAGCGTGGACAGGATGGTGATGGGATGGATGGTACTCTCATACAGCACGCCCAAGACGATATAAATCACCACCATCGCTGCCAGGATCAGCCAGGGTTCGGAGGCCAGTGAGTTCTGGAACTCCGCCGCATCGCCCGAATAACTGCCGGCGATGGTGGCGGGCATGCTGATGCCGGCCTCGGCCGCGGCAATCGCTGCCACCGCCTGGCCCAACGAGAAGCCGGGCGCGAGGTTGAAACTCAGCGTCACCGCCGGGAACTGCGCCTGATGCGTCACCACCAGCGGTGCGGTGATGCGCTCGATGCTGGCGATGGCCGAAAGCGGCACCTGCGCGCCGCCGGTGCCGGGCAGGCGCAGCCGCATCAGCGACCCAGGGTCGGCCTGCCACGCCGGATCGGCTTCCAGCACCACGCGATACTGGTTGGATTGGGAGAAGATGGTGGAGATCTGCCGCTGGCCGAAGCTGTCGTACAGCACGTCCTGGATCGCCTGCATCGTCACGCCCAGCCGCTGGGCGGTATCGCGGTTGACGCGAATATAGGTGCGAAAACCCAGATTCTGCTGGTCGGTCGCCACATCCTGCAGGCCGGCGATGCCGCGCATCTCGCCCAGCAGCTTTGGCCCCCACACAGCCAGTTCGGCGGCGTCGGTGTCGACCAGCGTGTACTGGAACTGGGTGCGGCTGATGCGGGTGCCGATCTGGATGTCCTGCACCGGCTGCATGAACACCGACAACCCGGCGAGGCCCGTCAGCTTGCTCTGCAACCGCGCCGCGATGGTGGCGGCCGAATCACGGTCCTTGCGCGGCTTCAGCGCGATGGTGATGCGCCCGGTGTTGGGCGTGGCGTTGATGCTGCCGGCGCCGACGAAGCCCACTACGCCCACCACATCCGGGTCGGCGCGAATGATGTCCGCCGCCTGTCCTTGCAAGGTGGCCATGCGCGGCACGGACACGCTCTGCTCGGCCTCGGTCACGGCCACGATCACGCCGGTGTCCTGCTGCGGCAGGAAGCCCTTGGGGATGAAGGCATACAGCGCCACCGTGCCGAACAGCGTCATCACCGCCACGATCAGCACGAATGTCTGATGGCGCAGCGCCCAGCCCAGCGTGACGCGATAGAACGCCAGCGTGGCATCGAACCCGCGTTCGGCCATGCGCCCGATCAGGCCGGGCCTTTCCTCCGAATGCGGCCGCAGGAACTGGGCGCACATCATCGGCGTCAACGTCAGCGACACCACCGCCGAGACGACCACCGATACGGACAACGTGACCGCGAACTCGCTGAACAGCCGGCCGACCACGCCCGTCATGAACAACAGCGGGATGAACACCGCGATCAACGACACGGTCAGCGAGATGATGGTGAAGCCGATCTGAGACGCGCCCTTGTAGGCGGCGGCCAGCGGCTTCTCGCCGGCCTCGATGTAACGAACCACGTTTTCGATCATCACGATGGCATCGTCGACCACGAAGCCGGTGGCGACGGTCAATGCCATCAGCGAAAGGTTATCAAGCCCGTAGCCGAGCAGCGACATGATGCCGAACGTGCCGATCAACGACAGCGGCAGCGCCACCGCCGGGATCAACGTGGCGCGCCAGGAGCGCAGGAACACCCAGATCACGCCGATCACCAGCACGATGGCCAGCACCAGCGTGGCCTGCACGTCGTTCACGCTGGCGCGGATCGTCTCGGTGCGGTCGGTGACGATGGTCAGCTTGATGGCGGTGGGCAGGGCGCGTTGCAGGTTCGGCAACTCGGCCTTGATGCGCTCCACGGTGGCGACGATGTTCGCACCGGGCTGGCGCTGGATGTCGAGCACCACGGCCTGCTGGCCGTTATAGCTGGCAGCGACGCGGTTGTTCTCCACCCCGCCCACCACCGAGCCGATATCGGACAGCCGCACCGGTGCGCCGTTGCGATAGGCGATCACCAGCGACCTGTATTCGTCCGGCGACAATATCTGATCGTTGGCGCCCAGCGCCACCGCCTGGCGCGGCCCGTCAAACCCGCCCTTGGCGCCGTTGACGTTGGCGGCGGCAACAGCGGTGCGCACATCCTCCATCGACAGCCCATACGCCGCCAGCCGGGCCGGATCGGCGCGCACCCGCACGGCCGGGCGCATGTTGCCCTGCACCGTCACGCGGCCCACGCCGTCGATCTGGCTTAGTTTTGGTTGCAGCAGCGTGTCCGCGCTATCGCTGACCTTGTCGATCGTGGTGCTGTCGGTGGTCAGCGCGATGGTGATGATCGGCGCATCGGCCGGGTTCACCTTCGCATAGACCGGCGGATACGGCAGCGTGCTCGGCAGGGTGCCGGCGGCGGCGTTGATGGCGGCCTGCACGTCCTGGCTGGCGCTGTCGATGCTGCGGCTGAGGGAGAATTGCAGCGTGATCTGGCTGGTGCCCTCGGAACTCACCGAGGTCATGGTCGACAGACCCTGAATCTGGCCGAACTGCCGCTCCAGTGAGGCGGTGATGAGGGTGGACACCGTGTCCGGATTGGCGCCCGGCAACTGCGTCGTCACCAGGATGGTGGGGAAATCGACCTGCGGCAGCGCCGAGACGGGCAGCGCGCGATATCCCAGCAGCCCGGCAAGCAGCACCGCCACCGCCAACAGCCAGGTGGCGATCGGGCGGGCGATGAACGGGGCGGAAATGTTCATGTCAGATCGTCACGACGCCGTCCGGCCGCGGGGGCGCGGCGGCAGCGGCGCCGGGTTGGGCGCGTTGGGGTCGGCCACGTTCACCTTCGAGCCTTCGGACAGGCGGGACGCGCCGTCCGTCACAACCCGCTCGCCGTCCGCGATGCCCTCGGACAGGATCGCCACGGTCTGGTCCTCATGCGACACCTTCACGTTGCGGCGGGTGACGGTGTTGTCGTCTTTCACCACATACACATAGGTGCCGGTGGGGCCCCGTTGCACTGCCACTGGCGGCACGGTGATGGCGCCCATGCGGGTTTCCACCTTCAGTCGCACATTGGTGAACGCGCCCGGCCACAGCCGCAGCTTTGGATTTGGGAAGCTCGCCTTCAGCTTGATGGTGCCGGTGCTGCTGTCCACCTGATTGTCGAGCACCGTCAGCGTGCCGCGATCCAAAATCTCCTGGCTGCTGTCCTGCGGCAGGGCCAGAACCTCGGGCGTGCCGGCGGCCATCGCCTGCGTCACCGCGCGCAGGTTTTGTTGCGCCAGGGTGAACACCACCGAAATCGGCATCAGCGTGGTGATGACGCACAGGCCGGTGGTGTCGGACGCGTGCACGATGTTGCCCACATCCACCAGCCGGATGCCGATTCGCCCGTCAATCGGGGCGATGATGTTGGTGTAGCCCAGGTTGACGCGCGCGGTGTCGATCAGCGCCTGATCGCCGGCCACTTGCGCCTCCAGCTGGTTCACGGTGGACCGTGCGGTGTCGGCCTGCTGGGCGGAGCTGTAGGCGCTGGCGGCGAGCTTCGCGTAACGCGCCGCATCCAGCCGGGCGTTGGCGAGCGTCGCCTGATCCTGCGCCTTCTTCGCCACCGCCTGATCGAGGGCTGCCTGATAGGCACGCGGATCGATCCGGGCGAGAACCTGCCCGGCCTTCACGTCCTGTCCTTCGGTGAACAGAACCTCCACGAGCTTGCCGTCCACCTGCGGCTTGACGGTGACGGTGGCCGATGCCTGCGCCGTGCCAAGTCCGTCCAGGAAGATCGGCACATCCTGCTGACGCGCCGGCACCGCCAGGATCGGCACGATGGTGTTGGCCCCGGCCGGCCCGCCGCGCCGTCCGCCGCTGGGGGCGGATGCCGTCTGGGTGCTGGCGCGATGCATATACCACCAGCCGCCACCGCCGATGGCCGCCACGATCACGAGGAACAGGAAAAGCCGGCGCATTAGAATCCATTCCCGGAGTGAGGCATTACAATACGCCCTGGAGCAGGCGATGTTCCGGCGGCAGCGTCTGATCGATTGTCCAGCCGCCGCCCAGCGCCTTGTAGAGCGCCACCAGGGCCTGGAACCGCGCCAGCCGCACCTGGGCCAGCGTGTCCAGATCGTTGAACAGCGTCGATTGCGCCTGCAGGGCCGCCACGATGTCGCTGGTGCCGGCCAGCACCTGCTGGCGCGCGATATCGGCGGCGCGCTGGGCGATGGCCACGGCCTCGCGCTCCAGCGCTTCTTGTTCCGTCGTGTAGCGGTATTGCGTCAGGGCATTCTCTACATCGGTGAACGCCTGCGTCACGGTCTTGCGATAATCCGCCACCAACTCGTCGTATCTGGCGGCATTCAGGTCGTATTGACCGCTCTTGAGGCCATTGTCGAAAATGGTCTGGGTGGCGGAGGCAACGACGCTGGCCAGCACCGAGGTGGGGCCAAGCAGCGTGGTCAAGGCGGTGCTCTGCCAGCCGCCATTGCCGGTCAGGGTGATCTGCGGAAAGAAATTCGCCCGCGCCTCGCGCAGATTGGCGTTGGCGGCCAGAAGATTGGCCTCGGCGGCGGCGATATCCGGCCGGCGCAGCAACAGGTCCGACGGCAGGCCGGGCGCCACTTCCGGCAATGACAATGTGTTCAGCGTGCCGGGCTGCACCCGGATATCCTCCGGCAGCTTGCCGGTCAGCACGCCCAGCGCGTTGATCTGCTGTTGGGCGTTGCTGCGGAAATTGGGAATGTTGGCGCGAATGCCGGCTGCCAGTGCCGCCTGCTGCGCGGTGTCCAGTGCCGAGGCGACACCTGCGTCCTGGCGGGCGGTGATGGCGCGCAGGATCTGCTCGGCATCGGCCAGGTTTCGCAGCGCCACCGCCAGCCGGTCCTGATAGGCGAGGGCGCTGAACCAGGTGGTGGCCACGGAACTGATCTGTGTGAGGGCAACTGTCTGCTGGTCGTAGCGGCTGAACTGTGCCGAGGCCAAGGCTGCGTCCCGTGTTGCCGCTACCCGGCCCCACAGATCCAATTCGTAGCTGAACTGCACCTCCAGCCGGCTGGTGCGGGCGTCGACGTAGCGGCTTTTGCCGAGGCTGGCGGTGCTGGCGGTGGTGCTGCGGTTCAGGTAGCTCCGCCCCCAGGTCTGGCTGCCGGTGCCCGACAGGCTGGGCAGCAGCGGTGCGCCGGCGATGCGCAATTGCGCGTCGGCCTGACGCACGCGGGCGATGGCGGCCTGGATGTCGAAATTATCCGTCTCCGCATCCGCCACCAGCCGGTCCAGATCGGCAGACTGAAAGCCGCGCCACCAGCCGCGATCCGGCCAGATCGGGCCTTGCGGCTGGGATTGCTGGAAAGCATCCGGCGTGCCCCCGGACGGGCGCATGTAGTCAGGCCCCAGCGCGCACGCGGAGAGGGAGGCGCCGATGGCGGCGACGGCTGCAAGATGGCGGGCGAAACGCAGTGTCATGAGATCGATGCGGGGGCCGGGAGCCCACGATATCCTTTCAGCCGTTCATTGCGCGGTCTGTATAGCGCACCCCGCGTTGCTGGTTGATGACACGAATATAGATCGCGCTGTCATCCAGCAGGATTTTCGCCTGCGCTGGCCACGATGCGTTCGGCAAGGCGCAGATGCGGACGATCGATCATCTTGCCGCCCAGCGTGAACACGCCCGATCCGGGATTGGCCGCGAATCCGGCGATCACGGCGCGCGCCCAGGTGAACTGCGACTCCGCCGGGGTGAAGGCCGCGTTGACGGTGATGATCTGGTCGGGATGGATGCAGAGCTTGCCGGAAAATCCGTCCGCCGCCGCAGCCAGCGCCTCAAGCTGGAGGCCATCCGGATCGCGTGGGTCTGGAAACGGCGTGTCGATGGCGGGAATGCCGGCGGCGGCGGCGGCCAGCAGCACCATGGCGCGGGCCTGGGCGATGGCGGCCGGATAGCTGCCATCGGCACGACGCGGATTGATGCCGAGATCGGCCGACAGATCCTCCGCCCCGAAGCAGATGGCGGCCACGCGCCGGTTGTTCGCCAGCATGGTCGGAAGGTTCAGCACCGATCCGGTGGTCTCCGTGGCGATCGGCAGAACCCGGATGGCGCCCACCACCAGACCGGCGGCTGTTTCCAGCACTTCAAGATGATGGTCAATCGCCAGCAGATCGGCGGCCGACGTGCATTTCGGCAGCATGATCCCAGCGGGCTTGCCCGGCACAATGGCCGCGAGGTCCGCCAGATACCACGGCGTGCCCGGTGCGTTGATCCGCACGATGACGCCGGGGCGCGTGAGGCCGTGCAGAAGGGCGGCGGTCAGCAATCGCGCCGATTCCTTGGCCGAGACCGCGACCGAATCCTCAAGGTCGAGAATCACGGCATCGGCGGCCGAGGCGAGGGCCTTTTCCGATTTCCGCTGCGAATCGCCTGGGGCGAACAAAGGGCTGCGAAGGCGCATTGCGTTCATGTCCCGGCTTTCATGCGGCAGGCTGATTATCGCTGATCGGCACCGGCTGTTTGAGCATCAAAGCCGTGCGGTCGCAACGTGCGACCACCTCGCCGCGCTGGTTGCGGGCGGTGTGGCGAAACGTGACGAGCCCGGCATCCGCGCGCGACCGGCTCTCGCGCCGGCTGACCACCACGGTGTGCGTGCTGATCGTGTCGCCGGCAAAGACCGGGGCGGGGAAGGCCACGTCCGTCATGCCCAGATTGGCGATCGTGGTGCCCATCGTCAGGTTGTGCACCGACATTCCAATCATCAGCCCCAGCGTGAAGATCGAGTTCACCAGCGGCTTGCCGAACGCGGTGTGGGCGGCGAATTCCGCATCCAGATGCAGCTTCTGGACGTTCATCGTCATCGAACAGAACAGCACGTTGTCCGCTTCCGTGACGGTGCGGGTCCACTCGGCATCGATCTCGCGGCCTTCCGGCAACTCCTCAAACCATAGCCCCGACATTTGTTCTAATCCTCCATTGCTGGCAACGCTCACGAAACAATCTTGCGTAGCCCCGCGCTATATGCAAATCAGGGAGGAGGGAATAAGGGAGAAGTCCGGGGTGCAAGACTCCATTCTGGCAACAAAGGGCCTGACGCGCGAGTTCCGCGGATTCGTCGCCGTCAACGGCGTCGACCTGAACGTGCGCACGGGCACCATTCACGCCCTGATCGGCCCGAACGGGGCCGGCAAGACCACATGTTTTAACCTGCTCACCAAGTTTTTGGCGCCAACGCGGGGCACGATTCACTTCAAGGGCCGCGACATCACCGGCATGAAGCCGGCCGACGTGGCGCGTCTTGGGCTGATTCGCAGCTTCCAGATTTCGGCGGTGTTTCCGGAATTGCCGGCGTTGCAGAACGTGCGCCTGGCGTTGCAGCGCGCCCGTGGGGCCAGCTTCGATTTCTGGCGGTCCGAGGAAGTGCTGCATCAATACGATGACCGCGCTCGCGAACTGCTGGAGGATGTCGGGCTCACCGAATACACCGACACCCCGGCGGGCCAGCTTTCCTACGGCCGCAAGCGCGCCCTGGAAATCGCCACCACCCTGGCGCTCGATCCGGAGATGATGCTGCTCGACGAGCCCACCGCCGGCATGACGCATGAGGACGTGGAGCGCATCGTCGCCCTCATTCGCCGTATCCGCAAAGGCCGCACCATCTTGATGGTGGAGCATAATCTTTCGGTGGTGGAAGGGCTTTGCGACACCATCACCGTGCTCACTCGCGGGCGCGTGCTGGCGGAGGGCGACTACGCCACCGTCTCCGCCAACCCCGAAGTGATATCAGCCTATCTGGGGACAGCAGATGCCTGACGTGATGCTCGAAGTAAGAGGCCTGAACGCTTGGTACGGTGAAAGCCACATCCTGCACGGCGTCGATTTCGACGTGCGGGAAGGGGAGGTTGTCACGCTGCTCGGCCGCAACGGCGCCGGCAAAACCACCACCATGAAAAGCATCATGGGCCTGGTGGGCAAGCGCAGCGGTTCGGTGAAATACAAGGGCACCGAGACGGTGGGCCTGCGCTCGGACCTGATCGCGCGCGCCGGTATCGCGTTGTGCCCGGAGGAGCGGGGCATCTTCTCCAGCCTCAACGTGACCGAAAACCTGATGCTGCCGCCCATCACGGCCCCGGGTGGGCTGACGGTGGAGGAAATCCACACGCTGTTCCCCAACCTCAAGGAACGTGCGTCCAGCCAGGGCACCAAGCTGTCCGGCGGTGAGCAGCAGATGCTGGCCATTGGCCGCATCCTGCGCACCGGCGCCAAGCTGCTGCTGCTGGACGAGCCCACCGAAGGCCTGGCCCCGGTGATCGTGCAGCAGATCGGCCGCACCATCCGCGAGATCAAGAAGCGCGGCTTCACCGTGCTGCTGGTGGAACAGAACTTCCGCTTCGCCGCCACCGTGGCGGATAGGCATTACGTGATGGATCACGGCGTGGTCATCGACATGATTCCGAATTCCGAACTCGAAACGAACATGGAAAAGCTGCACGATTATCTGGGCGTGTAGTCACTTCAAAAACGGCCAAAGCCGATAACAGGGAGAATCTCAGCATGCGCATCGACCGCCGGACATTGCTTGGAACCGCCGCTGCCGCCACTGCGATCGCGGTGCCCGGCATGGGCGCGCGCGCCCAGGGTGCGGGCCTGAAGATCGGTGTGCTGACCGACCTGTCCGGCCCCTACAAGGATCTCGCCGGCCCCCAGGCCGTGCAGTGCGTCTATCAGGCGATGGAAGATTACGGCGTGTCGGCCAAGGGCATGAAGGTGGAGGTCATCTCGGCCGACCACCAGAACAAGCCCGATGTCGGCGCCGGCATCGCACGCCAGTGGTTTGACCGCGACGGCGTGGACCTGATCGTGGAAGTGGCCAATTCCGGCGTGGCGCTGGCGGTGGCTAACGTCGCGAAGGAGAAGAACAAGGTCTACATCAACTCCGGCGCCGCCACCTCGGACCTCACGGCCGAGCAGTGCAACGCCAACACCATCCACTGGGCGTACGACACCTATATGCTTGCGAAGTCCACCGGCGGCGCGCTGGCCAAGGCCGGCGGCGACAGCTGGTTCTTCGTCACCGCCGACTATGCCTTCGGCAAGGCGTTGCAGCGCGACACCACCAGCTTCGTGCAGGCGGCCGGCGGCAAGGTTGTCGGCGGCGTGGCCTATCCGTTCCCCGGCACCACCGATTTCTCGTCGATGCTGCTGCAGGCGCAGTCTTCCGGCGCCAAGGTGCTCGGCATCGCCAATGCCGGCACGGACACCATCAACACCATCAAGCAGGCCAAGGAATTCGGCATCACCATGACCCTCGCGGGTCTGTTGCTGTTCATCTCGGACGTGCATGCGCTGGGCCTGGAAGTGGCGCAGGGCATCGCGCTGACGGACAGCTTCTATTGGGATGGCAACGACCGCGCCCGCGCCTTCTCCAAGCGCCTGCAGCCGAAATTCCCCTCCGCACGGCCCACCATGGTCCATGCCGGCGTCTATTCGTCGGTGCTGCATTACCTCAAGGTCGCGGGCCAGGCCGGCGTGCCGGCCATGAAGGGCAGCGGCATTGACGTCGTCGCCCGCCTGAAGGCGATGCCGACGGATGACGATTGCTTCGGCGCCGGCCTCATTCGCGCCGATGGCCGCAAGATCCACCCGAGCTATCTGTGGAAGATCAAGAAGCCGTCCGAGAGCAAAGGCCCGTGGGATTACTACACCCCGCTCGCGTCAACCCCGGCCGAGGAGGCGTTTCGCCCCCTCAATGCCGGCGGCTGCCCGCTTGTGAAGGTCTGATTTTAAGCCTGCCAACAACCCGCAAAGGGATACGTCCATGGAAATCTCACGCCGCTCACTTCTCGGCACCGCCGCCATCGGCACTGCCGCAACCGCCCTGCCGCTGGCCCGCGCCCGGGCGCAGGGCAAGCCGGTCATCAAGATCGGCGTTCTGAACGACGCCTCGGGTCCGTATCGCGACACCGGCGGCAAAACCTCGTTCCTCGCCACCCAGCTCGCGGTCGAGGAATTCGCCTCCCTGGCGAACGGCTACACCGTTGAAGTGATCTACGGCGATCACCAGAACAAGCCAGACGTCGGCGCGGGCCTGGCCCGCCAGTGGTATGACCGCGATGGCGTGGACATGATCCTGGACGTGCCGACCTCGTCCGTGGCCCTCGCGGTCGCAGCGGTCGCCAAGGAAAAAAACAAGGTCCATCTCAATGTGGGCGCGGCCACGGCCGATCTCACGGGCAAGCAGTGCGCGCCGTCGATCGTGCATTGGTCCTACGACACCTACATGCTGGCGAAGTCCACCGGCGGCGCCACCGTGAAGGCTGGCGGCGACACCTGGTATTTCATCACGGCTGACTACGCCTTCGGCCAGCAGCTGCAGCGCGACACCACCAGCTTCGTCAACGCGGCCGGCGGCAAGGTGATGGGCGCCTCGCCCTATCCGTTCCCAGGCACCACCGATTTCTCGTCGTTCCTGCTGCAGGCGCAGTCCTCGGGCGCGAAGGTGCTGGGCCTTTGCAACGCCGGCGGCGACACGGTGAACTCGATCAAGCAGGCCAAGGAATTCGGCCTGACGATGCAGATCGCGGCGATGCTGATGTTCATCACCGACGTCAACGCGCTGGGGCTGGACGTGGCGCAGGGCCTGCGCCTGACCGAGAGCTTCTATTGGGATCTCAACGACAAGACCCGCGCCTTCACCAACCGCCTCAAGCCGCGCAGCCCGGACAACTGGCCCAACATGATCCATGCCGGCTGCTATGCCGGCACGCTGCACTTCATGAAGGCGCTGAACAAGATCGGCGTCACCGCCGCCCGCGCATCGGGCGCGAACATCGTGGACGCGATGAAGTCCATCCCGACCGAGGACGACTGCTTCGGCAAGGGCCAGATCCGCGAAGACGGTCGCGCGCTGTTCCCGTCCTATCTGTTCGAGGTGAAGAAGCCGTCCGAGAGCAAGGGCAAGTGGGATTACTACAAGACCGTCCAGACCACGCCGGCCACTGAAGCATGGCGCCCCCTGAGCGAGGGTGGCTGCTTCTTCGTCAAATCGTAAAATACCGATCTCGACTGAAGTGATAACCGGCCCGAGTTTCTCGGGCCGGCACCAACCAAGGACTGATGCATGTTGATGGTACTTGGCTACAATATCGGACCGCTCCTTGCGCAGAGCCTGCTCGGCCTGATCAATGGAGCGTTCTACGCGTTGCTGTCCTTGGGTTTGGCCGTGATTTTCGGCCTGCTCAACATCATCAACTTTGCCCATGGCGCGCTGTATATGCTGGGCGCCGTGGTGTCCTGGGTCCTGCTCAACCATCTGGGCATTGGCTACTGGCCCTCGCTGATCCTGGCCCCGCTGATTGTAGGCGCCTTCGGCATCGTTCTGGAGAAGCTGTTCATCAGCAAGCTCTACAAGCTCGATCATCTGTATGGCCTGCTGCTCACCTTCGGCATCGCGCTGATCGTCGAGGGCCTGTCGCGCAACGAGTTCGGCAGCTCGGGCATGGCCTATGCCGTGCCGGAATCGCTGCGGGGCGCCACCCGCCTCGGCTTCATGATCATGCCGACCTATCGGGTCTGGGTGGTTGTGGCGTCGTTCGTGGTGTGCATCTCCACCTGGCTGGTGCTGGAGAAAACCTCGATCGGCGCCACCCTGCGCGCGGCTACCGAGAACGCGGCGCTGGTGCAGTCCTTCGGTGTGAACGTGCCGCGACTGATAACGTTGACCTACGGCGCCGGCGTGGCCTTGGCGGCGTTTGCCGGCGTGATGGCGGCGCCGGTCTATTCGGTGAACCCGAACATGGGCAGCAACGTCATCATCATCGTCTTTGCCGTGGTGGTGATCGGCGGCATGGGGTCCATCCTGGGGTCCATCCTCACCGGGTTTGGGCTCGGCCTGCTCGAAGGCTTCACCAAATATCTCTATCCCCAAGGATCTGGCGTGGTCGTGTTCGTGCTGATGATTATCGTCCTGCTCACCCGCCCCGCGGGCCTGTTCGGAAAGGCCACCTGATGATCTGGGGTTTCACACGCTCCCAGCTGGCCGCGTTCGTGGTCATGCTGGCGGTCATCGTCATCGCACCGATGATGGTCTATCCGGTTTTCCTGATGAAGGTGCTGTGCTTCGCGCTGTTCGCATGCGCCTTCAACCTGCTGATCGGCTATGTTGGTCTGCTGTCGTTTGGCCACGCCGCGTATTTCGGCATGGGCGCCTATGTCAGCGCCTATGCCGCGAAAACATGGGGCTTCTCGGCGGAACTCTGCGTTCTGGCCGGCGGCTTCACCGGGGCGGTGCTCGGATCGGTGTTCGGCCTGATCGCCATTCGCCGGCAGGGCATCTATTTCTCGATGATCACGCTGGCCCTGGCCCAGTTCACCTACTTCCTCTGCACCCAGCTGGCCTTCACCGGCGGCGAGGACGGCATCCAGCAGGTGCCGCGCGCGCCCCTGCTGGGCTTTATCTCGATGCAGAGCGACATGGCGATCTATTGGATGACGGCCGGTGTGTTCGTGATCGGATTCCTGCTGATCTTCCGGATCATTCACTCGCCGTTCGGCCAGGTGCTGAAGGCCATCCGTGAAAACGAACCCCGCGCCATCTCGCTCGGCTATCGGGTGGATGACTACAAGCTGATCGCCTTCGTGCTGTCCACGTTCATCGCGGGTGCTGCCGGCGGCATGAAGTCGCTGGTGTTCGGCATCGCCACGCTGACCGATGTCACGTGGCAGGCTTCCGGTGAAATTGTGCTCACCACCCTGCTGGGCGGCCTGGGCACCATTTTCGGGCCGGTGATCGGCGCTGTGATCATCAACACGCTGGAGTTCTATCTCAGCCCGTTCGGCTCATGGGTCACGGTCACCCAGGGCGCCATCTTCGTGCTGTGTGTCATGGCCTTCCGCCGTGGTCTGATCGGCGAACTTGGGGCGAAGCTGAAAGTCGCTCTTTGAGGCATCGGTGCCGGGGTGTCAGCACCCCGGCACTTTGCGTCGTCTTGGCTCAGAGTTGAATCAGGCGCCCATCTGGCGCGCCAGATCCTCGATATCGGTGGCAACCACCGTCCAGTCGCTGTCGGCCTTCACGTCCTTCGTCTGGCCCGGACCGTATTCGGTGGGGCGTGCGAAGAAGCCGGTTTTCATCCCCAGCGCGCGGGCGGCCGCCAGGTCGTAATTGTGGGCGGCGGCCATCATCACCTGGCCCGGCTGGAGGCCCAGCATCGCGCAGGCGCCCAGATACACCGCCGGATCGGGCTTGTAGGCGCGCGGGATTTCCGAGCCGAACACCATGTCCCACGGCAATCCCGCCGCTTTGGCCAGATTGACCAGCAGCGCCACGTTGCCGTTGGACAGGGGCGCGATGATGTAATGCTGTTTCAGGCGGGTAAGACCGGCCACTGAATCGGGCCACGGGTGCAGCCTGTGCCAGATCCGGGTGAGGTGGTCACGGTCTGCCTCATCAAGGCCGGCGATGCCGAACTGGGCCAGCAGCGTGTCCAGCGATTCCCGGTGCAGCACATCCAGGATCGTCCAGGGCCGTGCTCCGGTGCGCACCCGGTCCATTGATGGCTTGTAGGCGCCGCGCCAGGCATCGGCGAACGCCGTCCAGTCCGCTTCCAGTCCGCGCGCGGCGCCGAATTGCGAGAGTTCGGCGATGACGCTGCTGCGCCAATCCACAACCGAGCCGAAAGTGTCGAACAGGATGGCTTTGACGTCGTGCATGGCTTTGGCCTTTTTGCGCTTTTGGCAAATGTGCCTGCCATGACGACGCGGGGCAACCCGGCTAGCGCTGCGGCTCCTTGAACGTCGGGGTTGTCGCAGCCGGTGGCGTGTTGCTGTCGAAAATATCGAAAAATCCGCGCAGAAACCCCGGCGTCAGCGCTGCCAGCGGGTTGACCGACACCGACGGATCCTCCAGCGGGCCGCGCACGCTGTAGGTGGCGGCGAACACGCCGCCGCCCTTTTCCGGCGCGAACAGCCGCCCCAGCACCGGCACGCGGCCAAGCAGCGAGTTGAAGAAATAGGCCGGGATGACCGTGCCTTCCATATCCGCCGTCGAACGCGCCAGATCGATCCGGCCCTTGGCGGTGATGCCGAGCGAGGCACTGTAGGCGCGGGCGTCGTTCAGGGTCAGCACCTCGTTCTGCATCTCGAACGGCGCCACCATGCTGGTAAAGCCCAGTCCGGGCCCCTGCACGAGTTCCACCAGTCCATACAGCGACATCGCCTGCAAAATGCGGCCGATCGACGGCGCGTTGCGGATACGGAAATCGCTGATCTGCGCTGTGCCGCGCAGGGCATGGGCTGGGGTGGTGTCGTCATAGCCTCCGGTCACGCGCAGTTGGCCGCCGGCCATGCTCTGGATGATGTCCAACGCCCGCAACATGGCGCCGGCATCCTGTGCATCGGCGACAAGCCTGCGCCCGCCAGGCGCCGGGGTGATGGACATGTTCAGAGCAGCGCCGCCAACACTGGCCGAAAGCCGTGCGCTGGTGGTCAGATCGCCGTTGTTCTCGACATGTGCCGTCACGTTGCTGAACGATTTGTCATGGGCCAGCAGCACCCGGTCCAGCCGTGCGTCCAGCCGGAACACAGGGCCGCTCGTATCGGCGGGTTTCTTGGCGCTGGCCTCGGCTTTGCGGTCGAATTCGCGCGACAGATCCAGCGAGGGGCCACTGATCGTGCCCACATAGGGCTGGCCAATCCGGTCGGGGAATCGCAACTCGCCGGTCACGTTGGTGGTCTCGCCGATGATCAACCGCTGTAGGCGCACTGTTTTGGGGTTGCTGCCGGTGGTGTCGGCGTCGGCCAGGATGGACAGCCCGGGCGCTTCGGCGCGCACGCGGTCGATGCCGGAGATCTTGCCGCCCTTGAGCAGCACATGCGCCTCCACGATACCGGCGCTGCCCGCGGTCTTGCGCCACGGCAGGCGCCCGCCGTCGACGCCCGCGCCTGTGATGTCGGCGGTGATCCGCACATCGCCGGTGGAGTCGCGCCGGTCCAAATAATCCAGCTGCACGCCGATCGCACCAGACATCACGCCCGCGGTGTCCAGCCCGGCGCTGGTCAATTGCTTCGGCGTGACAGTGGCGGCAAGGCTCACGCGCTGCATCACCTGGGTGGGGCCGCCGGGCCTGAAATCCATGTGGACCTTGAGTTGGGCGGGGATCTTGGCAACCTCGGCCGGGCCGGTGATCTTCAGCCCGTCATTGCTCACGTCGAACGCCAGCATCGCGCGGTCGATATCCCGCCCGACCGCGATGCCGGTCAGGTGACCGTCGGTCAGCTTGCCCACCGCGTGAATGGCCACGACGTCCATATCGAGATCGGTCTTCAGCGGAAAATTGACGGTCAACTGGCCGACCACAGCACCGCGTGGCTCACGCAGATCCATCGGCCGGCGGTCCAGCATGCGGATGCGCGGCTGGCGCAGCAGGGTCAGCAGGTCGGCCAACGGTCCGCCCATGTCGCCGGTGATGGCGATGAACTGGTCATGGCCGGCCAGGCCCGTCAGGCGGACGCGACTGGGCCGCAGGGTGAGTTGGGTGCCGGCCTGCCGGCCCTCTGAGATGATGATGTCCATGGTGTCCGGGTCCACGAACACCACTTTCGCCATGCCGTGCTCGATCGGCGGCACCGGGCGCAGCCAATGGCCGGTGACGTCGACACCGTCCATGCCGCCGACCAGGCGTGTCACGGTGGCGTCCGAGAAATCCTCCGGCGCGGTCAATGTCACCTCCGCATGGCCGCCTTTGGCGAGACCGGCGGTGAGGTTCTCGATGATCCAGGGGCGCGTGCCAGGGCCACCTACCCCCGCTGGCCACAGCACCGACAGATCCGAGAACGCCACCTGGTCGATGTCCACCACGGCATGGGCGTCCACCTTGCCGTTGGCGCGGCTGGCGGTGACATGGGCGGTCACGGTGGTCAGCGGCGCCTCGTCACGCGGTTGCAGCAACAATGGCTCCAGGCGCAGATCGAGATGGGCCTGGGTGATGTCGGCTGAGATGGTGGCGGCGCGGATCGGCACGGTGCCGTCGCCCGCATGCACCATGCCGGCCTCCACCGAGGCCTTGATGGTGGCGCCGCGGAAGGCGGCGGTGTCGTCCAGCGCCATATCGGCCGACAGATGCAGCGGTGCATCGAGGGCCGCGAGCGGCGCCAGGGCCGGGGCCAGCATGGCAAGTCGCGCCGGCACGAAAGGGCTGATGGAGGCGGCGATGGTCATGCCGCCGGCCTGCGGCAGCAACGCCAGCCTGGCATCCACCGTCAGCGTCTCGCCGCCCATGGCGATTGCCGCATGCGCCGTGCCATGGGCGGCATCCACCCCGGCCCGATTGAGATCAACGGTCAGGTCCCGCACCGACCAGGGCACGCCCAGTTGCTGGTCATCGACGTTGATGGTGGAATCGGTGATCTGGACCCGGTTCAGTTGCGCCAGCATCGAATGGGTTTTGGAAGGCGCCGCTTCGGTGACGGCCTGCGGCCCGATATCGAGCATGACCGCGCCGCTTGCTGAGCGGCGCAGCGCCACTTGCACGCCTTGCAGCATCACGTCATGTGGCGCCAGACGACCGCGCAGCAACGCGCCTGCGCCCAGCGAGGCGGTGGCGTGCGGCACCTGCACAAGATGCTCGCCGTCCGTGGTGGTGATTCGCACATCGTCCAGCGCGAGATCGACCGTGCTGTCGATGCCGCGATGCAGGCCCTGCCATGCAATCGTGGCCCGGCCGAACGTGACGTCCGAGCCCAGCGTGACATTCTGGGTGATCCGTCTGGCGAGCCAGGCCACATCCAGCGGCCCTTGCGCCAGCCGGATCGCGAGCGCCCCCACGGCGATGCAGATCACGATCAGCAGCGCCAGCATCACCTGCATCAGGCGATGCGCCACGCGCCCGGCGCCGGTTGCGGCCTTCAGGGCGCCGTCGCGGGCGGCTTGACCGGCGGGGATGCTCATGGCCAGCCTGCGCCATGCGCACAAAGACCGCCACCGAACGATTCAAGCTGCCGACACTCTGGCCGATTCCCGCCAACCCAGGCGCCGCCGAGCGGCTGCTGGAGCGATTTGCCGCCATCGGCGCGCCCGAAGCCCGCCTGGCCGGCGGCGCGAGCGAAGACCGCCTGACCGGCGGCGCGGCACGGGCCATGCTCGAGGCGCTGGGTGGTAACAGTCCTTATCTTGCCGATCTCGCCCTCCGGGAGGCGCCATGTGTTCGCCTGCTGGTGCAATCCGGCCCGGCTGCTGTGGTTGCCAAGGCAATGGCGATTCTTTCGGCCATCCCGCCCAATGGATCGCAGTCGAAGCTGGCGCACCAGATGCGCGAGGCCAAGCGGCAAATCGCCCTCGCCACCGCCATTGCCGATATCGGCGGCATCTGGACGCTGGATCAGGTCTGCGAAACCCTGTCCGCCTTGGCGGACATCACGCTGCGCCTGTCGGTAGCACATCTGCTGCGCGCCGGGCATGACAACGGCGATCTGGTGCTGCCGGACCCGGCCAATCCCGAAATCGGCTGCGGGTTCGTGGTTCTGGCCATGGGCAAGCTGGGTGCCGGCGAGTTGAACTATTCGAGCGATGTGGATCTCGTTCTCCTGCATGATCCTGACGCCGGAATCTATCGGGGCGACCAATGTTCAAGTTGGTTTAGCAGAATGTCGCGCGGGCTTGTCACGCTGATGGAGGCGCGCGACGCGGATGGATACGTGTTTCGCACCGATTTGCGGCTGCGACCGGACCCCGCGGCTACCCCGCCCAGTGTCAGCCTGCACGCGGCGATCATCTATTACGAAAGCATGGGCCAGAATTGGGAGCGGGCGGCGATGCTCAAGGCCCGACCTGTCGCGGGTGACATCGCGATGGGGCGGGGGTTCCTTGATGCCATTCGTCCGTTCATCTGGCGCCGGCATCTGGATTTCGCGGCGGTGGCCGATATTCACGCCATGAAGCGGCGGATCGACGCGCACAAGAAAACCGCGCTGACCCAGGCGGCCGACCCGGTGGCGCGCATTGCCGGCCATAATGTGAAGCTGGGGCAGGGCGGCATCCGCGAGATCGAGTTCATGGTGCAGACCCTGCAACTGGTGTGGGGCGGGCGGGACCCGGTGCTGCGCGAGCCGCGCACCTTGGTGGCGCTGCGCCTGCTGGTGCGCGCCGGGCATGTGAAACAGGCCGCCGCCACCGAGTTGGCGCGTGCCTATCGGTTCCTGCGGGCGGTTGAGCATCGCCTGCAAATGGTGGCCGACCGCCAGACGCACACGCTGCCGGAGACAGCAGCCCAGCTCGAATCCTTCGCCCTGTTCATGGGATACGGGACCGCAGCCGCCTTTGCCGATGCCTTGCTGCGCGAGTTGGGTCGGGTGTGCGTGCGCTATCAGGACGTGTTTGATGCTGTGCCAGGGGGGGGCGCTACCGACGTGACGCTCGATTTCAGCGGCGTGGATCCGAATCCGGCCACGCTGGAGGCCCTGGGGGCGATGGGCTTTGCATATCCGGACCGCATTGCCCACGCGGTGTCTGGCTGGCAGGCCGGACGGGTGCGGGCGCTGCGCTCGCATCGGGCGCGTGATCTGCTCGGTTCGATGCTGCCCCGTCTGCTGGACGCCCTGGCGCGGCAGAAGCAGCCGGATGCGGCCTTCATGCGCTTTGCCACCTTCCTCGAACGGCTGCCGGCCGGGGTGCAGCTGCTGTCACTGTTCCAGCGCAACCTCGATCTGGTGGGCCGCATTGCCGACGTGCTGGGCGCGTCGCCGCAACTGGCCGACCATCTGGCGCGCACGCCCTCGGCGCTGGAGGGGCTGCTGGGGGAGATGGACGCAACACCGATCCCTGGCCGCCTGCGCATGCGGCTTGTTCACGCGACATCGCTGGAAGAATCGATCGCCACAATTCGCGCCACGGTGCGCGAGACCGATTTCGCCATCAGCGTGGCCACGCTGGAAGGCCGGGTGGATGCCGACGAGGCTGGCCTGCGCCGCGCGGCCCTGGCCGATGCGGCCCTGGCGGCCCTGTTGCCGCGCGTTCTGGCCGATTTCACCAGCCGCTACGGCCGGGTGCGCGGCGGCACCATGGCGGTGGTGGCGATGGGCAAGGCGGGAGGGCGGGAGACGATGGCGGCGTCTGATCTCGATCTCATGCTCGTCTATGATCGCCCGGAGACGGCCATCGACAGCGTGGGCGGCGGCCGCAGCCTGCCGGCCAGCCAGTGGTTCATCCGCGCCGTGCACGCCTTTGTGGCCAGCCTGACGGCGCCCGATCAGGAGGGGCCGATGTATGCGGTGGACATGCGCCTGCGCCCTTCCGGCAATAAAGGCCCGGTGGCGGTTTCATTGGCTGCGTTCGAAGCCTATCACGCCGGCGCTGCCTGGACATGGGAGCGCATGGCCCTGACACGTGCGCGGGTGGTGGCCGGCCCGCCCCGGCTGCGCCTGCGCATCGAGGCGGCCATCCGCACGGCCATCACCAGCGGCGACAAGACGCAGGTGCGCCATGACGCGGCCGCGATGCGTGCGCGGATGCTGCGCGACCTGCCGCAATCCGGCCCGTGGGACGTGAAGCTGCAACCGGGCGGCCAGATCGAGGTGGAGTTCATCGTCCAGACCCTGCAATTGTTGCACGGCCCGGTGGCTCCCACTTTGCGCATGGCCGTGGCCGGACTGCGCGATGCCGGCCATCTGTCGGCAGCCGACGCCAACCTGCTGGTCCGTGCCGACCGCATCTGGCGCACCGTGCAAGGCATCCTGCGCCTGACCGATGGGGCAAAACCGCCCATCCAACTTTCCGAAGCCGCGTCGGCAGCATTGCTGCGGGCGGTTCAGGAAGCAGGGCTGGCGGTGGTTGACGTGGCCGAACTGCGCGCCACTCTGGAGACGCTGGCGCACGACGTGCGCGCGGCATTCATTCGACGGGTGGGGCACATCGAGACATGAGTCTGCAAGCAGGGGATATGGCGCCGGACTTCACCATGCCGGCCAGCGGTGGCCGAACGGTCAGTCTGGCCGGGCTGCGCGGGCAGCCATTCGTGCTGTATTTCTACCCCAAGGCCAACACGCCCGGCTGCACCAAACAGGCCTGCGCGTTCCAGGAGGCGTTGCCCCAGCTTGGCAAGATCGGCGTGGAAGTGATCGGCGTGTCGAAAGACAAGATGAAGCCGATCGAGAGTTTCGCAGCCAAGTTCGGCCTCGGTTTCCCGCTCGCCTCTGACCATGAAACCCAGTTCGCCGAGGCCTATGGCGTGTGGGTGGAGAAATCCATGTATGGCAAGAAATACATGGGCATGGAGCGCGCCACCTTCCTGATCGACGCCGAGGGCCGCATCGCGCGCATCTGGCCGAAGGTGAAGGTGGATGGCCATGCCGCCGAGGTGCAGGCGGCGGCTGCCGACTTGGCGTAGGGCGCTGGCCCTATGCGGTGATTCCCCAGAACTGGGCGATCTCCGCCGCTGCGGAAACGCCGGAATCTTTGGTGGTCGGATAGACATGCCCCATGCCCGACACAACCCAGTTTTCCACGCACGGCCCTTCGCCGGGGCGAGACCACGATTCGCATACCATGCCAGGCCGTGGCCTGCGTGTGCTGGGGGCAGCGTCAATGCCTTGCAGTTGGGTCCATTGAACCGCCAGTTGCTGGCTGTTCACCGGCGCCACCACCTGATCCGCCTCGCCATGCCAGATCGACAGACGGGGCCAGCTTCCGGCATACCCAATCGGCGCCAGCGCCCGCGCACGGGCCATCCAGTCCGCCGCCGGCAGATCCGCCCCGTGGCCGGACATGCGCGTCATCGCGCCCACCATGCTGGTGGCTGACCCGGCAGGCAGCCCCGCCACCACCGCCCCTGCGGCAAACAGGTCCGGATAGGCCGCCAGCAGGCAGGCGGTCATGGCCGCGCCGGCGGACAGTCCGGTCACGAACACACGCTGCGGGTCGCAGCCTCGCGCCTTCACGGCGGCCTTGACCATGCTGGCAATCGAACCGGCTTCGCCCAGGTCTCGCCCGGTGTCGCCTGGGCGGAACCAGTTGAAACAGCCCTGGCGGTTGTTGGCCTCGGTCTGGCCAGGCATCAACAGGATCACGCCCGCCTTGTTCGCCAGGTCCCGCCATCCCGTGTCGGTGGCAAACGTGTCGGCCGCCTGGCCGCAGCCATGGAGCAGCACAACCAGCGGCGCCCCCGGCCGTGCGTTGGGCGGCACGTGGATGTTCATCACCAGCGCACCAGGATTGGGGCTGAAGGCCGTCTTGCCGGCGGGGCTGTGCTGCTTCGCCTTTGGCTTCTTCGCATCTTTCGGAGGCGCTTTCGCTGGCTTGGCCTTTGCCGTCACCGCTGTCGTCACGGTCGTCAACAGCTTCGTCGTCATCCGGAACAGGCGTGCTCCGGATCGGCGCAGGGAGGTCATTGTGGCGGCCATGGATTTCTGACGCATCATATTCATCCCGCAGTGCAGCATTTTCATATAGGAGCGCGGCCGATCAATTGCTCGCTCACAATTGCCCGTTGGTTGTGACCCGCGTTCGCCCATCGCAAGATGATGTTATCCTCACGCGGAGATCGACATGCAGTTCCTGCTTGAAAGCGCAGCCCGGATCGCAGAGCTGCTGAAATCGCGAAATGCCACGCTGGCAGTGGCCGAATCTTCTGCGGGCGGGCTCATCAGTGCAGCGTTGCTGGCTGTGCCCGGTGCGTCCGCCTATTTTCGCGGCGGCGATGTCATCTACACCGCCGAAGCCCGCACGGCGTTCGGCATCGACAAGGCCGCCATGCAGGGGCTGCGCTCGTCGTCCGAGCCATATGCCATGTTGCTGGCGGCACGCGCCAAAGCAAGGCTCTCAACAACCTGGGCGATTGCCGAAACCGGTGCGGCCGGCCCGTCCGGCAACCGTTATGGCGATCCGGCCGGGCATGCCTGTCTGGCGATCAACGGCCCAATCTGTCGCGTGCAGACAGTGTCCACCGGATCGGACGATCGGCTCGCCAATATGCGCGCCTTTGCCGCCGCTGCCCTGGCCCTGCTGGAGGCAGCACTGGCCGACGAGGCAGCGCTTTGTTGATACGAGCCGTCGCTTGAGCCAGATTGCCGTAAGAAGTCCCCAGGAGAACCGCATGTCCGAAGCCGCAACGCTGCCAGCCCCGCAACTGCCTTTGTTCTTTCACAGCGTGGCCGGGTTGAATTCCACCCAGCACGGCGACCTGCGTCTCGATCGCACCACCGGCTTTGCTTTCGCGGCCAACGCGCAGGCCGTGCCGTTGGGCATTGGTGAGATGGAAGTCGCTTGCCAGCATTACCCCATCGTCTTCACCACAGGTGAAAGCCCCGCGCCAATGGCCCTGCTCGGCCTGAAGGAAGGCAGCAACCTGTTCGTCAACGAAGATGGCAGCTGGCGCGCCGATAGCTACATTCCGGCCTATGTGCGCGCCTTCCCGTTCATCTTCGTGGAAGACCGTGAGAAGGACACGCTGTTCGTCGGCATGGAAACCGGCGCGGCCGCTCTTGGCACCACGAACGGCGTCGCCCTGTTCGAAGACGGCAAGCCGAGCCCGGCGATGAATGAAGCCATCTCGTTCTGTGCGGCGTTCCGGGACAATCTCAATGCCGGCAGCGCTCTTGGCCGCGCCTTGCAGGATGCCGGGTTGCTTGAGGAAGAGGAAGCCAACGTCAACTTCACTGCAGGTGGCACCGCCCGCGTGACGGGTTTCAAGGTGCTCAAGGCCGACCGCATGGACAAGGTCAGTGACGAGACCTACCTCGAATGGCGCCACAAGGGATGGATCACGCATATCCACTCGCATCTGTTCAGCACCGCGCGCTGGGCCAAGCTGGTGGAATTGAGCCCCGCTCCGACGGTGTGAAGGCAGGGTTCTTTTTTGAAAAAAGAACCAAAAAACGTCATGAATTCAGGTGGGTGGCACGGTAGATGCCGCGCTACCCACCGAAATGAATGAAAGTCTTTTTGCTTCTTTTTCTTCAGAAAAAGAAGATCTTCCTGCCTCTATTATTCAGCTTTTCGGCGGCGCTGTCAGGATTTCCGTCTGAATTTGCGCCGGCGGTGGCGGCGGGGTTGGCGCCGCCTGCAGGTAGCTTCGCAGTGAGCGGCGGACCTGGAATTCGAATTCGACGTTCATATCCGTCATCATCTGGTTGACGAGGTTGTTCAGCGCCAGGCGCGTGGCGTTCGGTCCGTCATTGTCGAAGCTGCTGGAGCGCGAGACGCGGGCTTCGGCATATCCGCTGCGGGCGCCGTCTGACGTTGTCACGTCCAGATGCGCCGTCATGCGGCCTTCCAGGCGACCGTGAGCCTGGGTGATGCTGGCTTCGTCGACCACGAACACGGCGCGGCCGGTGGAGCCCTGGGCGACCAGACGGTCCTGGGCCATCTGGCGCAGGGCATCGACGGGCTTGATGGGGGCCATCCGGCTCATATCGGGGGGCGTGGTCAGGCTGTCATCGATATCCACGCTGGCGACATTCAAGCGCAGCTTGGTGAGGTAGTCGTAGTTGACGCGCGGATAGCTCATGGGCTCGGTGTCGCTGGCGCCGCAGGCGGCGAGGGCGAGTGGCAGCAGCAGGGGGGTGAGCAGAAACAGCCGTCGAAGCCGGGAAGCAGAGGTCATGTGTGGGCCTTTTCCAGGGGGGCTGCCGTCAGGCGGATGCAGGAATGTCGCCGCGCGCGAAGCGAAAATCGAAATTGCAGAACTCGCAGGTCATCACGATGGCGCCCTCGGATTCCATATGGTCGATATCGTCGCGGCCAAACGTGGCCAACAGGTCGACCAGGCGGGAGCGCGAGCAACGGCAGCCATAGGCGAGCGGACGCGGCCGGTCTGCGGCGACGCCTTCGGTGCTGAACAGATTGTAGAGCAGCCGATCTGCCGGCAGCGCGTCGTCCAGCAATTCGCTGTCCTTGACGGTGGCGGCCAGGATCAGGGCGGTGCCCCAGCTTTCGTCCTGCGCCATCGCGTCCATTTCCGGATCGACGCCGCCGTGGCCGGCCACGCGTTCAAGGATGAGGGCTGCGGCACGCCAGCCATGGGGCGTGTGCGCGCAGGCGAGGCGCAGGAAGCAGGGGGTTTGCTCGCTGGTGTCGAAATAATGCAGCGCCATGGTTTGCAGGCTGTCACCGGTCATCGAGACGATGCCCTGGTGGCGGTCCATGTCCGGCCCCTGGTCGATGGTGAAGGCCATGTAGCCCTCGCCGAGCATCTCGCGGGCGGTGGGGGCGGGGTTTTCGTCCAGCAGTTCTTCCAACCGGTCAGCGGTGACGCTGGCATAGCCACGCAGCTCGCCGCTGTCTGTGCAATCGGCCAGCAGCATGCGCACCGGGCCGTCGCCTTTCACCTGAAGGCTGAACGAGCCGGTGAATTTCAGCGCGGTGGCCAGGGCCGCGACCAGCGCCATGGCTTGCCCAACCAGGGTTGAGACGGGTGCCGGGTGGTCGTGGCGCGTCAGCAGCGCATCCGCCAAGGGGCCGAGGCGCACGAGGCGTCCACGGACCGGGCGAAGCGGCATGTAGAACGGCGTCACGCCGCGGGGAACGGCGATATCGGGCACGTCGGGGCGCCCGCTGTCGAGAAAGGCGGGTGTATTATCCATAGCCCTAACATAGGCATAACGAACGCACGCCGCTACCATGGCGGGCATGACCGCTTCTCCCTTCTTTTTGCGCCCGATCGCGGGGGCTGACGCAGCCTTCGTGGCCGCGTTGATCCGCACGTCGTTCGCATCCATCACGCCGCCTTTGGTGCCGCCGCCCTCGGCGTTGGGCGAGACCGAAGCCAGTGTGGCTGCGACCATCGCCGCAGGCGGTGGGGTGGTGGCTGAAGCGGACGGGGGCATCATCGGCGCCTTGCTGTGGAGTGAGCGGGACGGGGGGCTTTATCTCGGCCGGTTGTCTGTGGATCAGAACTGGCGCCGTGCCGGCGTGGCGCAGGCGCTGGTGCGGCACGGTGAGGCGGAGGCGCGGCTCCGGGGCCTGCCATTGGCGCATGTGGGCGTGCGCTTGGTGCTGGCCGGTAACCGGGCGCTGTTCGCACGGCTGGGTTATTGCGAGACGGATCTGCACACCCACGAGGGTTTCAGCGCGCCCACCTGGGTGACGATGGAAAAGCGGCTGGTCGATCCCGGCCTGTGACGACAGCCGAGCGCCACCTCACCCGCGCCGATTGGATGACGCTGGCCGCGATGGTGCTGGCGCGCGCCACGTTCGGCTATCAGATGCAGATCGTGGCCAGTCTTGGCCCGCAGCTGCACGATGCATTCAACATCGATTTCGCGCTGCTGGGCACCTTGATGGGCCTGATGCTGCTGCCGGGCGTGGTGACGGCGATCCCGGCCGGGTTCCTGGCGCGCCGCTTTGGCGACCGGGAGGTGATCGCGGCCGGCATGGTGCTGATGGTGCTGGGCAGCCTTGTCTCGGCTTCGGCTGGCGGCCCGTTTGGCATCGGTGCGGGCCGGATTGTGGCGGGGTTCGGCGCGGTCGCGCTCTCGGTGTTGCAGCCCAAGGCGGTTGCAGATCGATTTTTCGGCAAGTATTTCCAGATCGCGATGGGCATACTGGTGGGCGCCTTTCCCATCGGAATTGGCCTGGGGCAACTGACGCATGGCCGTCTGTCAGCAATGTTCGGCTGGCCGGCGGCGTTCATCGCCGGCGCCGTGCTGGCGGCTGTGGCGACATTGGTGCTGCTGGCCACCTGGCGCTCGGTGCCGGGGCAGAACAGCCGCGCCGTGAACTGGCCCAGTCGGCACGAATGCCTGTTGCTGATTGTGGCCAGCCTGATCTGGACGTCATTCAACGCCGGTTATTTCAACTTTCTGGGCTACCTGCCCAGCATGATCGCCCTGCATGGCCATCCCGGCTGGGTGGCCGATGTGGCGATTTTCATGGCGAGCTGGGGCAATCTGCCGACCATGATGCTCGGCGGTGCCGTGGCCGCCCGGCTGGGCGTGGTGCCGGTGTTCGTGGCGGCGGCCGTGCTGGAGGTGGTGGCGGTGGCCGGCATGGGGCTGACGGACTGGCCGCTGGTCTGGAGCGTTCTGTTCGGGACGTTCGCCACCATGCATGCCGGGATCATCGTCGGCTGGGGCGCGCTGTCGGCGCGGCCGGAGAACCGGGCGGTGGGGATGGGGATCTTCTACACCGGCTATTATGTGGGTGGCACGATCACTCCGGCGCTGTGCGGGTATGCGGCCGATTGGGTCGGCGATCCGTCCGGGGCGTTCATATGTGCTGGCGTTTTGTCCGGGTTGGCGTTGCCGTTCTGGTGGTGGCATCGGCGGCTGTCACGCATGGGGTCGGGCGTTGCCTGACCTACACCGTAGGTCGGGCAACGCCCAACAGATTTAACGCAGCGCGCCCATGGTCCAGGCCAGCACGCCTTTCTGGGCATGCAGACGGTTCTCGGCTTCGTCGAACACCACGGATTGCGGGCCGTCGATGACGCCTTCGGTCACTTCCTCACCGCGATGGGCGGGAAGGCAATGCATGAAGATGGCATCCGGCGCGGCCTTGGCCATCAGCGCCTCGGTCACCTGATAGGGTGACAGCAGGTTGTGGCGGTTACCGGCGGTGTCGTCGTCCGCCATGCTGACCCACGAATCGGTCACCACGCATCGCGCGCCGGACACCGCCTCTTCCGGGCTGCTCATCAGCTCGATGGACGCGCCCTGGCTCCTGGCCCATTCGATCAAATCCGATGGCAGCTTGTCAGGCTCAGGCGTGGCGATCCGCAGCGTGAAGTTGAAGCGGGCGGCGGCTTCGATCCAGCTGCGGGCGACGTTGTTGCCATCGCCGCACCAGGCGACGATCTGGCCGGCGATTGGGCCGCGATGTTCCTCGAAGGTCAGCACATCGGCCATCAGCTGGCAGGGATGCGACGCCGCCGTCAGGCCGTTGATCACCGGCACGGTGGCGTATTTCGCCAGTTCCGCCAGCTTCTCCGGCGCATCGGTGCGCATCATGATGGCATCGACATAGCGCGACAGCACGCGGGCGGTGTCGGCGATGCTTTCGCCGCGCCCGAGCTGGGTGTCACGCGATGACAGCACGATCACGTCGCCGCCCAACTGGCGCATCGCCACTTCGAAGCTGACGCGGGTGCGGGTGGACGGCTTGTCGAAGATCAGCGCGATTGTCTTGCCAGCCAGCGGGCGCGAATTGGTGTCGGCCGTCTTGAAATGGCTCGCAACATCGAGCATCCGCCGCAGCGTGGCAGTGTCGAAATCGGCGAGATCCAGGAAGTGGCGGGGGGCTTCCGCCACCCCTCCGGTCTTGGTGCCGCCGTTCTGTTCCGGACTTCGGTTCACGGCGCTCATTTCGCGGCCACGCTGGTCAGGGCGGGGCTGGTCAGGGTTGGCATGCAGCGCTTCGCGCCCTGGCGCATCATCTCGATGGCGGTGTCGATATCGCCATCCGTCACGTTCAGCGGCGGCACGAGACGAATGACGTTGTCGCCGGCGCCGACCGAGAGCAGGCCCTCGGCGGTGAAGGCGTTCTGCACGTCGCTGTTCGGCACCACGCATTTGAGGCCGAGAATCAGCCCGGCGCCGCGCGCATCCTCGAATACCGTCGGGAATTCAGCGGCCAGGGCCACCAACGCGAACCACAGGCGGCGGGCACGACGGTCGACATCGGCCAGGAAGCCGTCGGCCAGAACCACGTCCAGCACCGCGTTGCCGGCGGCGCAGGCCAGCGGGTTGCCGCCGAAGGTGGTGCCATGGGTGCCGGCATAGAGGCATTTGGCGAGCGATTCGCGCGCCAGGATGGCCCCCATCGGGAAACCGCCGGCGATGCCCTTGGCGATGGACATCACATCCGGCGCGATGCCGGCCCATTCATGGGCGAACAGCTTGCCGGTGCGGCCCATGCCGCATTGGACCTCGTCCATGCCGAGGAAGATGCCGAATTCGTCGCAGGTGGTGCGCAGATCGCGCAAGAACTGCAAATAGGCCGGGCGGATGCCGCCCTCGCCCTGCACCGGCTCGATGATGATTCCGGCGGTCTGCGGCGTGATGGCATTGCGGAGCGCGTTCAAATTGTTGAACGGCACATGATCGAACCCGTCCACCTCGGGGCCGAACCCGTGCAGATACTTGGCGTTGCCGGTGGCCGCCAGCATGGCCAGCGTGCGGCCATGGAAGGCGCCTTCGAAGCAGATCACCCGGTAGCGTTCCGGATGGCCGCCATCGTGCTGTGCCTTGCGGATCATCTTCACCATGCCCTCGTTCGCTTCGGCGCCCGAGTTGCAGAAGAACACGCTGTCGGCGAACGTCGCCGCCACCAGCCGTGCGGCGAGCGTTTCCGCCTGCGGAATCCGGTAAAGATTCGAGACGTGCATCACCTTGTGCGCCTGTTCGGCGATCGCGTCAGTGAGGCCCTTGTGGCCGTGGCCGAGCGAGGAGGTGGCGATGCCGGCTCCGAAATCGAGGAATCGTCGGCCATCCACCGTGTACAGCCAGCTGCCTTCGCCGCGCTCGAAAGCGAGGTCTGCGCGGTTGTAGGTCGGCATCAGGGCGGGGATCATATCCTCGTATCCTCAAAATCTGCCCTCGGGAGGGCATCGTTCCGGGTTTGTCCTGCCAACGCACCCCTGTGCGCGCAGTTCCGGAAAGATGGAGCATGGCCGGGGCGGACCTGCGAAGTCAAACAGCACGCGCAGATGCAGAGGAGTATCCGGGGTTTGATTGCGCATGGCACAATTGCAACCAACGCCGGACGCGAGAGGGAACGACGTGGCATCGTGCGCCATGGCTGATCCAAAACCCGCCGGGCCCGCGCCCACGCCGTCGCGGCTGCATGAAGCGGCATTGGCGCATCTTGCCCGCTACGGCACCACCCAGGCCGGGATCATCCGCGTGTTGAACCGCCGGGTGGACCGTTGGGTGCGCGCTGTGGGTGATGCCGACCCTGAAATCATTGCGAATTTACGCCGGGCCGTGCGCGACGTGGCGCAGCGTCTGGTGGCGGCTGGCGTGATCGACGACGCAGCGTTCGCCGAAAGCCGGGCGCGGACCTTGACCCGCGCAGGAAGATCGTCCCGTGCAGTGGCAGCGCATCTGGGCGCGCGCGGTGTTGACCGTGAGGTTGTGCGGGCGGCGTTGCCGGATGATCCGGAGATGCAACTGGCCGCTTGCCTGGCCCTGGCGCGCCGCCGGCGAATCGGGCCGTATCGCCGGCCAGATGTCGAACCGAACGAAATTCGGGAAATGGGAATGCTGGCGCGCGCCGGCTTCGAGCATGAAGTGGCGAACCAGGCAATGGCGATGGATACAGAGGCGGCCGAGGCGCTGGTGATCCGGCTGAAGCAGGCGTGACCGACACCCCGGTTGTTTTCACCCGCGCGGGCATGCTGCGCGGCGCCAAGGATTCGTTTCCGCTGCTGGTGGGCATGACCCCGTTCGGGCTGGTGTGCGGCATCATGGCGCAGGGCGTCGGTATGTCGGTGGGCGAGATCTCGCTGATGAGCGGGCTTGTCTATGCAGGGGCTGCCCAGGTGGTGGCGCTGGCGATCTGGGGACATCCGCCGGATCTGATCTCCGTCACGCTGGCCGCCTTCGTCGTCAATCTGCGGTTTGCGCTGATGGGCCCGGTGCTGGCGCCCTGGCTGAACCACATGCGCGGCTGGCGGCTGTGGGGCAGCCTGTTTATGACAGTGGACCAGAACTGGGCGTTGTCGCTGCGCGAGATGAACGCCGGGGGGCGTGATGCCGGCTACCTGATGGGCAGCGGCATGGCCTTGTGGCTGATGTGGGTCGGCACGTCAGCGTTGGGCCATATTCTGGGCAGCCAGATCCGGCCTGAGCCGGGGCATCCATTGTTCTTCACGGCCCTGGGCGTGTTCGTGGCGATGCTGGCGACGATGTGGCGTGGGCGCGTGGACGTGCTGCCATGGGCGGTGGCCGGCTGCGTGTCGGCGGGCATGGCCCAACTGCTGCCGGGCACATTCTACTATATCGTCGCGGGGGCATTGGCGGGCAGCATCACCGGCGGCCTGCGAGATCGTCGGCGTGAGAAGCGTGCGGCATGACCTTTGATCCCTGGAACCTCACGGCGTTCGTGCTGATGGCGATCGCCACCTATGCCTGCCGTGCCGGCGGCTATTGGCTGTTTCGCCAGATCAGCCCCAGCCCCACGCTGCGGGCGATCATGGCCTACATCCCGGGCGCGCTGTTTGTCAGTTTCGTGGTGCCGGCCATCATCAAGGGCGGATTGCAGCCACTGGTGGGGGCGGTGGCCACGGCGGCGGTGATGCTGGCCACCCGCAGCCTGCCGCTGTCGATCACGGTGGGTCTTGCGGCGGCGTGGGCCGTGTGGTTGTTTCGATGATGCCGGCCCGCGAGAAATGCTTTAACCACTGACACTCCGCGGCGGTTTCTGCTATTGCCCAACGATGATCCATGCGACCCGCATCGTTCTGCGTCTGGCTGTCGTGTTGCTGGCCGGCGCTTTGTCGGCCTGCGCCGGATCTGGCGGCCGTGGGCTTGCCTCCAGCGGCACATCCTACCCCGGAATCAACTGCGCCCCCTTTGCCCGTGAACTGTCCGGCATCGCCCTGTATGGGGACGCCGCGAGCTGGTGGGAGCAGGCGGATGGGCGATATATGCGTGCCAACCGGCCTGTGCTCGGCAGCGCTTTGGTGTTCCAGCGCGAGCAACGGCTGGCATCGGGCCATGCGTCGGTGGTTTCGCGCATTCTGGGCCCCCGGCAGGTGGAGGTGACGCAGGCGAACTGGGTGGCCGGTGTGCTCGATGTCGACCAACTCGTGGTGGACGTGTCCGAGCGCAACGACTGGACCGAGGTCAGGGTCTGGTGGCCGCCGATCGGCCAGCTTGGCAGTCATGGCTATCCCACCTACGGATTTATTCTGCCGCCCACCCCGGCCTCCCGCGAGGAATTGGTGCGGGCCACACCGACGGCGGGACAACTGGCGTTGAGCGCCGCCAAGGGCCGTCCGGCACCCCGCGCGCGGCTGCTCGCGAGCCGGGCGTTGTAAAGACGTAATGTGAAAGCTGCGCCGGAGCGCTTGCGTCGCTCGTCCCTGTGCGCCATGTCATGGACAATGAAGTCCGATGGAGGGGCGTATGGGTAGTTTCAGCATCTGGCATTGGCTGGTCGTGCTCATGGTCGTGTTGCTGCTGTTCGGCAGCGGCAAGGTGAGCAACCTGATGGGCGATTTTGCCAAGGGCATCAAATCGTTCAAGAAGAATATGGCCGACGAGCCTGACGCGTCGATGGAAGCCGAGGCCGAAAAGCCGACCGGCTCCATTCCCGCGCCTGGCACCACGACGGCCGCCGGCACGACGACAACGGCCGCACATCACTCCTGAGTGCTGCCGATGACACAGACTCCTGCCTGGGCGATCGAGGCGATCGTCCGGGCCGGACGCCGAATGGACAGCCGCAACTGGGTTCCGGCCACTGCGGGCAACATCAGCGTGCGGCTCGATTCGCAGCGTCTGGCGATTACCCGCAGCGGTGGTCATAAAGGCTTTCTGGACGCAGGCGCGGTGATGCAGGTCGATCTGGCCGGCGTCGCCCTAACGCCGGATGCGCGTTCCAGCGCCGAAACCTTGCTCCACTGCCAAATATACCGGCTGTTCCCGTCCGCGGGCGCCGTCCTGCATGGCCATTCTGTGGCCGGCACTGTGCTGTCGATGCTGGGCGGTTCTTCGATTCGACTGGCGCAGTATGAAGTGCTGAAGGTGTTCGAGGGCCAGTCCACGCATGATGTGGCACTCGATCTGCCCGTGTTCGACAACGACCAGGACATCGCCCGTCTGGCGGCGGTTGCAGAGCCGGTCCTCGTGGGAGGCACCCCTCTGGGCTATCTGATTCGCGGTCACGGCGTCTATATATGGGGTCCCGATATGGACTCCGCCTTGGCGCGCCTCGAAGGGTTGGAGTTTCTTCTCGCCTGCGAGCTTGAACGAAGGAAATTTGCACGATGAGCCGACTGACCGTGTTTCGCGACGACGCGCCGGGCACCCCGGTTGTCGCCACAGACGACGCCGCCGAGATCGCCCGCGAATTGTCCGCCATCGGCGTGCGGTTCGAGCGCTGGCAGAGCCCGATTGAATTATCGCCCGATGATAGCGCCGAGACGATCCTGGCGGCCTACAAGCCGTATCTGGACGAACTGATGGGCGCCATCGGCGCGGGTTCGTCCGACGTGATCAAACTCACGCCCGATCATCCGCAGGCCGGCGCCTTGCGGCAGAAATTCCTGGCCGAGCACACCCACACCGAGGACGAAGTGCGCTTTTTCGTCCATGGCTCGGGCAATTTCATCATGCATGTCGATGGCAAGGTGTGGGACGCGCATTGCGTCCAGGGCGACCTCATCAGCGTGCCGGCCAACACCCAGCATTGGTTCGATGCCGGTGACGCGCCGTTCTTCACAGCGCTGCGGGTGTTCAGCGACACGTCCGGCTGGGTAGCGCATTTCACCGGCGACGCGATCAGTGAGAAGTTCCCCGCAGTCACGAGCGCATGATGCTGCCCCCGGCGGCGGTCATCACGGATATTGAGGGCACCACCACGCCGATCGCCTTCGTGCGCGACGTGTTGTTTCCCTATGCCCGCGCTCGGCTGGAAAAAGTACTGATCATGCCGCAGGCGGCGCCGATCATCGCCGAAGTGGCGGGGATGGTGCCGGGCCGCCCGGTTCTGGACACGCTGCTTCAGTGGATGGACGAAGACGCCAAGGTCACGCCGTTGAAGGCGCTCCAGGGGCTGATCTGGGATGCCGGATACGCCGATGGTTCCATCAAGGGCGCTGTTTACCCTGATGTGGCACCCGCTTTGCGCCGCTGGCGGCGGTCGGGCCTGCGGCTTTACGTGTATTCATCCGGCTCGGTGGCTGCGCAAAAGATGCTGTTCGCGAACTCGGCGGAGGGCGACATGACGAGCCTGTTTGCCGGATTCTTCGACACCAATGTGGGCGGCAAGCGCGAACCTTCCAGCTACGACCGGCTGTGCATCGGCATCAACGTGCCGCCGGCCGAGGTGCTGTTCCTGTCTGATATCGAAGCCGAGCTGGACGCCGCCACCACCGCGGGCCTTCGCACCTGCCAGTTGGTGCGGGCCGAGGACGGCACCATTGCGTCGGACCGCCACAGCGTTGCTGCCGATTTCGGCGCCGTTGCGGCTGAATTTCATCTCTGACGCCGCCCAACCGCCGGCGTTCGACGCGACGTTTCGGGACAAGCTGGTCGATCTGTTCCGCTGGCGCCGGGATGTGCGGCATTTCCGCCCCGATCCGGTGCCCGAGGCCACGCTTGCGGCGCTGCTGGAACTGGCCGATCTTGCGCCGTCTGTCGGACTGAGCCAGCCGTGGCGCTTCGTGACGGTTGAGGCGCCGGAGCGCCGGGCCGTGGTTCGGTCCAGTTTCCTGGCGTGCAACGCAGACGCTCTTGCCGCGCGCGATGCTGCCGATTCTGGCCGGTACGCCAGGCTGAAGCTGGCGGGCCTGGACCAGGCGCCCTGCCATCTTGCGGTGTTCTCCGAGCCTGACCCCGCGCAGGGCAGGGGCCTCGGCCGCGCCACCATGCCGGAGACCACTGAATACTCGGCAGTGATGGCGGTTCACACCCTGTGGCTTGCCGCCCGGGCCATGGGCCTGGGGCTGGGTTGGGTGTCGATTCTGGACCCGGTGGCCGTGAAATCCGCGTTGGATGTGCCGGAATGCTGGCGCTTTATCGGTTATTTTTGCCTCGGCACCCCCAGCGTTGAGAGCAACACGCCGGAACTGGCATTGCTGGGGTGGGAACATCGCAGTCCGGCGGCGTCGCATTTAATTCGACGTTAAATCGAACGATCCCCCCTTGCTGCGACGCGGTGGCGGCATGGAGAGTATGGGGAGGCAGCGAGATTGAGGCTGCCGTTCCGGAGAGCGCCGACGCATGACCATGCATCACGTAGCCGCCACACCGCAGACCTGCCGCTGGGGCCTGTTCGACGCCAGCTTCCCGCCGGTGGTGACAATCAAGTCGGGCGAAACCGTGGTTCTTGAATGCGTCTCCGGCGGTCCGGACACGTTGCCGCCCGCGAGCCTGGGGTTGAAGATCCCGCCCGCGCTGACCGCCATTCATGCCTCCGACCTGCCGCGCGCCGGTGGCCACATCATCACCGGTCCCGTGGCCGTTGAGGGTGCGATGCCCGGCGACATGCTGGAGGTGCATATCGACAAGATCGAATTCGGTGCCGATTGGGGCTTCTGCGGCTTCCGTCCGCTGGTCGGCACGCTGCCGGAGGATTTCCCCGAGCGGTTCATCAGCCACATCACCGTGGACAAGCATCGCAAGATCGGCCGCCTCCCGTATGGGTTGGAACTGCCGCTGGCGCCATTCTTCGGCGTGATGGGCGTGGCGCCAAAGCCCAATTATGGCACCATCTCCACCGTGCAGCCACGCGAACACGGCGGCAATCTGGACAACAAGGAACTCGGCGAGGGCGCCACGTTGTTCCTTCCAGTCTGGGCGCCTGGCGCGCTGTTCTCGGCCGGTGACGGCCACGGCGTGCAGGGTGACGGCGAGGTATGCATCAACGCGCTGGAAATCTGCCTCACCGGCACTTTCACGCTCACGTTGCACAAACAGCAGGGCGAGCAGCCGCTGCTGGCCTATCCGCGCGGTGAGACGGCGACGCATTACATCACGATGGGCATGAACGAGGATCTCGACCTCGCGATGAAGCAGGCGCTGCGCCAGATGATCGCGTTCATCTGCGCCCGCTCTAACTTGTCGCGCGAAGAGGCATATCAGTTCTGCTCGCTGGCAGTGGATTTCCGGGTGACGCAGACCGTCAACGGCGAGAAAGGCATCCATGGGATGTTGAAGAAGGGGCTTCTGTTCCCCTAGGGCCTCAAAAATATCCCATTTCGGGCCGTGACCACCAGATCTTGGGCACGGGACCGAGTTGTCCACAAGTTTTTGCGCCATTGACGCGAGTCGATGTTGAGCCGGGGGACCTGTGCCTGCTACTGTATCTAGTAGTGGATCGCAGAAGGGTGCCAACATATGGACTGGAATGACGAGGCTATCGCCCGTCTGCGGGTATTGTGGGATGAGGGTCATTCCACAGCCGAAATAGGCCGGCGCATGGCCGTCTCTAAAAACGCGGTTGTCGGCAAGGCGCATCGCCTCAATCTGCCGGCCCGTCCGTCTCCCATCCGCCGCGATGCGAGCGGCACCGGCGCGCCGCGTGTGGCTGCTCCGCGTCGCGTCACCGGCCCAACCCTGCCGCCGTTGCCGGTGGCCGAGGTGGCGGTTGCCGTCGAGGTTGAACTTGAGGTTGCGCCGGTTCGCGAAATTCCCGTCATCGTGGCGCCCGCGCCGGTGGTTGTGGTGCGCGAGCCGATCCGTCCAACCGTGCTGCGCCAGATCTCGCCGGTGCGTTCGCGCTCGGTGACGTGCTGTTGGCCGATCGGCGAGCCGGGCACCAAGAGCTTTCGTTTCTGTGACTCGGACGCCTCGCACAACAAGCCGTATTGCAGCGAGCATGCCCAGCTTGCGTATGTGAAAGTTCGTGATCGCCGCGACGAAGCCGCGGCTTAAAACGGCAGCGTTCCGAGGTTTTGATATTGTTTCGAGGCCTCGGACCTCTCCCAATAAATCTATCGGTCTTGATCTGGACGAACCACTCCTGTAGCCCAAGTGAAGCTTCGTGGGATGCAGGCGCGTCCCGGCGGCGCCAGCGGATTGGCCAGCGGATTGGAACAGGCGATGCACGACCTTAAGCGGATTTTTTCCGCTTCATTCTTCATATTCACAATGCTGCTGGCCGGCATGTTGCCGGCGATGGCACAGGCCCCGCGCCCCTGGCAGATGGGGATGCAACCCGCGGGAAGCCCCGTGGCGACCGCTATTCACCATCTCGACACGCTGGTGCTGGTGATCATCACGGGGATCACCGTGTTTGTGGCTGTTCTGTTGCTGTGGGTTTGCTTCCGCTACAGCGCCAAGCGCAACCCGACCGCAAGCCGCACCAGCCACAACACGCTGCTGGAAGTGGCCTGGACGGTGATCCCGGTGCTGATCCTGGTGGTGATTGCCATCCCCAGCTTCCGTCTGGTGTATCTCGAAGATCGTACCCACGAGGCGGACATGACCATCAAGGTCGTGGGCCATCAGTGGTACTGGCAGTATGATTACGGCGACACCGCCAAGGTTGAGTTCAACAGCCGCATGATCGCGGAAGAAGACCTCAAGCCCGGCCAGTTGCGTCTGCTCGATGTGGACAACCAGCTGGTGGTGCCGGTTGGAAAGAACATCCGCATCCTGACCACGAGCGCTGACGTGATCCACAGCTTCTTCATCCCGAGCCTGGGTGTGCAGCGCTACGCCATTCCGGGCCGCACGATCGAGACCTGGTTCCGCGTCGACAAGCCCGGCACGTATTACGGCGAGTGCAACCAGATCTGCGGCACCAACCACTCGGTCATGCCGATTGCGGTCACGGCATTGTCCGATTCTGAGTTCCAGGCCTGGCTCGTGAGCGCCAAGACCAAGTTCGCAGCGGCCGAGCCCGCGATCCCTGCCAATCCAACGGCGCAGATCGCCGTTGCGCAAATTCAGCGCTGACCCATGTGTCGCGTGAAGGAGAGCTAAGATGAGTGCGACCGCCCACGATCATGCCCACCACGATCACGAGCACGGCCACACGCCGGGCTTCGCGAAGCGCTGGCTGATGAGCACCAACCACAAAGATATCGGCACGCTGTATCTGATCTTCGCCATCATGGCCGGGATCGTCGGCGGCGCCCTGTCCATCCTGATGCGCATCGAACTGGCGCATCCGGGCGTGCAGTATTTCAGCAGCGGCCAGCAGTGGAATGCGGTTGTGACCGCCCACGGCCTGATCATGATCTTCTTCGTGGTCATGCCTGCCATGATCGGCGGCTTCGGCAACTGGTTCGTGCCGTTGATGATCGGCGCGCCGGACATGGCGTTCCCCCGCCTCAACAACATCAGCTTCTGGCTGCTGGTTCCGGCCTTCATCCTGATCCTGATGGGCCTGCTGACCGGTGACGGCGCCGGTTCGGGCTGGACGTTGTATCCGCCGTTGTCCAACAGCACGTATTCGTCCGGCCCGGCGCTGGATTACTCGCTGTTCGCGTTGCATCTGGCCGGCATCTCGTCGCTGCTGGGCGCGATCAACTTCATCACCACCATCTTCAATATGCGTGCCCCTGGCATGACACTGCACAAGATGCCGCTGTTCGTGTGGTCGATGCTCGTCACTGCGTTCCTGCTGTTGCTGGCGGTGCCGGTTCTGGCGGGCGCCATCACCATGCTCATCACCGATCGCAACTTCGGCACGTCGTTCTTCGACCCCGCCGGCGGCGGCGACCCGGTGCTGTTCCAGCATCTGTTCTGGTTCTTCGGCCATCCTGAAGTCTACATCATGATTTTGCCTGGCTTCGGCATGATCAGCCACATCATCAGCACCTTCTCCAAGAAGCCCGTGTTCGGCTATCTGGGCATGGCGTATGCGATGGTGGCCATCGGTGTGGTGGGCTTTGTGGTGTGGGCGCATCACATGTTCGTCTCGGGCATCGAAGTTGATACCCGCGCCTACTTCATGGCGGCCACGATGATCATCGCGGTGCCGACCGGCATCAAGATCTTCTCGTGGATTGCCACCATGTGGGGCGGTTCGATCGAGATGAAGACGCCGATGCTGTGGGCGGTTGGGTTCATCTTCCTGTTCACCGTCGGTGGCGTCACCGGCGTGGTGCTGTCCAACGCCGGCCTCGACCAGGCGCTGCACAACACTTATTACGTGATCGCGCATTTCCACTACGTGCTGTCGCTGGGCGCCGTGTTCTCGATCTTTGCCGGGTTCTACTACTGGATCGGCAAAATGAGCGGCCACGAGTATCCCGAGTTCTGGGGCAAGGTACATTTCTGGGTCACGTTCGTGGGTGTGAACCTGACGTTCTTCCCGATGCACTTCCTGGGTCTGGCCGGTATGCCGCGCCGTTATGTGGATTACCCGGCTGCGTTCGAAGGCTGGAACGAAGTGGCTTCGTTCGGCTCGTATATCGGCGGCTTCTCGGTGCTGATCTTCTTGTTCGTTCTCTTCAAGACCTTCACCAACCCCGCCAAGGTTGCCGACAACCAATGGGGCGAGGGCGCTACGACCCTGGAATGGACCGTGGCATCGCCACCGCCGTTCCACGTGTTCGAAGAACTGCCGCGCATTAACTGATCGCTGCGAAACGGAACGGAACGACCACATGAACACCACCGCCCAGGCGGTGGCCGGCGAAAGCAGGGGGGACATCGCGTCCCCCCTGTTGACGCTTTCGGCCAGCGACGACATTGCATCGGCCCGCGACTGGCTGATGATGCTGAAACCACGCGTGATGTCGCTTGTGGTCTATAGCGGTCTGGCTGGGCTGCTCGTGGCGCCGGGGCATCTGCATCCGGTGCTGGGGATTGCGGCCATTCTCTGTATTGCTGTGGGCGCCGGGGCTGCCGGGGCCATCAACATGTGGTACGACCGCGATATCGACGCGGTGATGCATCGCACGCAGAAGCGGCCCATTCCGGCCGGGCGAATTGATGCCCAGGAGGCGCTTGCCTACGGCATATTCCTGTCCTTGGCCGCGGTGCTGGTGATGGGGCTTGCCACCAACTGGGTGGCGGCTGGTCTGCTGGCGGGGTCTATCGCGTTTTATGTCGGCATCTACACGATGTGGCTGAAGCGTCGCACGGCGCAGAACATCGTCATTGGCGGGGCTGCCGGCGCGTTTCCGCCGTTGATCGGCTGGGCCGCCGTGACCGGTGGACTGGATGTGATGCCGTGGCTGCTGTTCGGCATCATCTTCCTCTGGACGCCGCCGCATTTCTGGGCGCTGTCGCTGTTCGCCCATGCCGATTATGAGCGTGCCGGCGTGCCGATGTTGCCGGTGGTGTCCGGCGCCAAGGAAACCCGCCGCCAGGTGGTTCTCTACACCTTCGTGATGGTGCCGTTCACCTTGCTGCCCTGGGTTCTGGGGCTGGCGGGACGTGTCTATGGAGTCTCGGCCATCGTGCTGGGCCTGGGCTTCTTCTTCAGTGTGTGGCGCCTTGCCACGGACAAGCAGGATTCTGCCGGCGTGAGCCTGACCGGCGACAAGCCGGCCCGGGCAACCTTCAAATATTCGATCTATTACCTGTTCGCCCTGTTCGGCGCGGTGATGGTCGATTGGGCAATCAGATCATGATCAAATTGCAACCGCTTTCGCGTGCCGAGTCGGCCTTGCTGGCCAAGAAGCGTCGTGGCCGCAACATCGCCATGATGGTGGCCTTGGTGTCCATCGCCGTGCTGTTCTATGCCATTGCCATGGTGAAGCTGTCGGGAAAACTGGGTATTCCGGGATGAAAAGCCGTTCCAACGGCCTGATGGCGGCCGGACTGTTCGTGGTGATCGGCGGCATGACCGGCATGGCGTTCGCCGCCGTGCCGCTCTACCGCATGTTCTGTGAGGCCACCGGCTATGCCGGCACGCCGAACACGTCCAAGCAGGCCGCACCCGGCGGCACCGGCCGCATGATCACCGTGCGCTTCAATGCCGACACGAATCCCAATCTGCCGTGGTCGTTCAAGCCAGAGCAGGAGCGGGTGGAATTGCCGTTGGGCGAGGATCGCATTGCGTTCTATGCCGCCCGGAACAATTCTGGAAAGGCCATCACCGGCGTGGCCACCTACAACGTCACGCCCGAAAAAGTGGGGAAATATTTCCACAAGACCGCCTGTTTCTGCTTTGACGAGCAGACATTGGCCTCGGGCCAGGACATGCAGTTTCCGTTGAGTTTCTGGGTCGATCCGGCTATCGCCGATGACCCGAACACAGCCGATGTGCGCACCATCACGCTCAGCTACACGTTCTTTCGCGCCGCCGATGACGCTGCCCGCACCGCCTCTGCCGCCAAGGCTGGGCCGCATGTCGGGGCGTTGACCCGCTAGCTCAGAGAATGTTTGTGTGCGAGTTCTGCAATGCGGCTTGAAGCCGCACGTTTTTTAGCGATTATGCCCGCAAACGTGCCTATGCCGACCAGCTATTCCCACCTTGCCTGACACACGGCCGGCCTGCGGCCTGACCTTGAGGAACTTATGAGCAACGACTCCCACGGCGCCCAGCCACACGGTGCAATGAGCTCCGGCCTGAAACAGCCGTATCACCTGGTGGACCCGTCGCTCTGGCCGCTGACCGCCGCCCTCTCGGCGGGGCTCATGCTGGCAGGCGTGGTGCAGGCCGCGCATTTCGGCACTTACAAGATTTTCATCGTTGGCCTGATCGGCGTGTTGACCACCATGTTCCTGTGGTGGCGGGACGTTCTGAAGGAAAGCCGCACGCCGGGCATGCACACCGCCATCGTGCGGATCGGCCTGCGCTACGGCATGACCCTGTTCATCGCCAGCGAAGTGATGTTCTTCGTGGGCATGTTCTGGGCCTATTTCCACTTCGCCCTGTTCCCGGAGCACGTTCTCGGCACTGCTACCCCAGCCTGGCCGCCTGTTGGCATTGAGACGTTCAACCCGTTCGGCCTGCCGTTCCTGAACACGATGATGCTGCTGCTGTCCGGCTGCACCGTCACCTGGGCGCATCACTCCTTGCTCGAAGGCAACCGCCGCGACCTGATCCGTGGCTTGGCGCTGACCGTGATCCTGGGCCTGCTGTTCACCACCTGTCAGGCGATCGAGTATTCGGAAGCCCCGTTCCACTTCAACGGCGGCGGCATCTACCCGTCGATCTTCTTTCTCGCCACCGGCTTTCATGGCTTCCACGTCATCGTCGGCACCATCTTCCTGGCCGTCTGCCTGTTCCGCGCCAACGCTGGCCAACTGACCCCGGAGCGGCATTTCGGCTTCGAGGCGGCTGCCTGGTATTGGCATTTCGTGGACGTGGTCTGGCTGTTCCTGTTCGTGGTTGTGTATCTGCTTGGCCAAGGCCCGGCCGTCGCGGGATGACCCGTTGACGCCGTCGTTGCTGAAAACCGCCCTTGCCTGTCGCTGTCCGCGATGTGGCAAGGGCGCTTTATTTCAGGGTGTGCTGACGGTGCGCCCGCTCTGCCCGGTATGCGGGCTTGATTTGCAGGCGCAAGACACCGGGGACGGTCCGGTGGCCCTCGTTATCCTCGTTCTTGGTTCCATCATCGTGGCCATGGCGTTCTGGGTGGAATTCCATCTTGAGCCGCCGCTTTGGGTGCATGCGGTAATTTGGCCCATCGTGACGATACCTTTGGCACTGGCGATGATGCGGCCACTGAAGGCGGCTTTTGTCGCGGTTCACTTCCGGCACATGTCCAACGGATCATGACCCCTGTCCGCCGGCTGGTGGTGCCAGCGATAAGCACCGTGGCGATGTTGGCCGTTCTGTTGTCGCTCGGCTTCTGGCAGATGGAACGCCGGGCCTGGAAGAACGACCTGATGGCGCGCTTCGATGCCGCCGAGCTTCTCCCGGCGATCCCGATGCCGAACACCCCCGACTCGTTTGCCAAGGTTCGCCTTGAGGGCCGTCTGCGGACCGACCTTCAGGCGTTTTATGGTGCGGAGGTTCACGGTGAGGTTTTGGGCGCCCAGCTCATCATGCCACTGGAGCGAAACGGTGCTGACACCGTGCTGGTCGATCTCGGATGGGTGCCGATGGCCCGTCGTGATCCGCTGGTGCTGCCGCAGGGCGCTGTGGAGGGCTATGTGCGTCCGGCCGAACATGCCGGCCGGTTCTCCGCCACCGACAATCCCGGCCAGCGGCTGTTCTACACGCTCGATCCGGCGCCCATCGCCGATGCCCTGGGGCTTGCGCGGGTAGCGCCGTTCACGTTGGTGGCCCTGGGCCATGCGCCGCGCGGCGTGTTTCCGGAGCCTGCGCAGGCGTTGCCGCGGCCGCCCAACAACCATCTGCAATACGCCGTCACCTGGTTCAGCTTTGCCGCCACCTTGTTGATCATCTTCGTGCTCTATGCCCGGAAGGCCCTTCGCCCATGACCGCCTATGCCCGCCTTGTTGCCCGCGCCGCCCGTATCGCCACCATCGGCGAAGCCTCCGCCGTGCTGGGCTGGGATGCCAGCGCCATGATGCCAACCGGCGGCGCCGTGGCGCGCGGTGAACAGTTCGCTGTGCTCGCGGGTCTCGCCCATGGCCTGGGCACCGCGCCCGAGGTGGCCGACGATCTGTCGGCCGCCGAGCAGTCCCCACCCTCCGATATATGGGAGCAAGAAAACCTCCGCCTGCTGCGCCACAACCACACGCGCGCCACCGCCCTTCCGGGCGATTTGGTGGAGGCGCTGGCCCGGGCCAGTTCTGCCTGTGAGACAAGCTGGCGCACGGCTCGCGCGGCATCGGATTTCGCGATGGTGCGCCCGGCGCTTGAAACCCTGATGGCGCTGGTGCGCGAGCAGGCGCAGGCGCTTTCGCCTGCACTTGGCCTGTCGCCCTATGATTCGCTGATGGACGGCTACCAGCGCGGCGTGTCGGCGGCCGATGTGGCGCCGGTGTTTGCCGATTACGAGGCGTTTCTGGTGCACGCGTTGCCCCGCGCCGAGGAACTGCAAGCCGCGCGCGGCCCGGCGCTGCTGCCGCAAGGTCCGTTCTCCGAGGAATTGCAGGAGGCTCTGTGCCGCAAGCTCTCGCTGCGCGCCGGGCTTGAGGCCGAGCACTCCCGCCTTGACCGCTCCACCCATCCGTTTTGCGGCGGCACCCCCACCGATGTGCGCATCACCACCCGCTACCGCACCGACGATTTCGCCCAGAGCCTGATGGGCGTGCTGCACGAGACCGGCCACGCGCTGTATGAGCGCGGCCTGCCGAAAGCCTATGCCCGCCAGCCAGTGGGCGAGGCCGCCGGCATGGCAGCGCATGAAAGCCAGTCGCTGATCACCGAGATGCAGGCGTGCCGATCTGATTCGTTCCTGTCCTGGCTTGGGCCGGAACTGCACGCCACGTTCGGCGGTGCGGCAGAGCCGTATGCCCCCGGCAATCTGTCCAAGCTGCTGCGCCGGGTGGGCCGTGGTTATATCCGTGTCGATGCCGATGAAATGACGTATCCGGCCCATGTCATCCTGCGCTTCCGCCTGGAGCAGGCGCTGATCTCCGGCGACCTTGCGGTGGCCGATCTGCCGGGTGCGTGGAATGACGGCCTGTTCTCCCTGCTCGGCATCACGCCACCGGATGACCGCCACGGCGTGTTGCAGGACATCCACTGGTATGACGGGCTAGTTGGCTATTTCCCCAGCTATTCGCTGGGTGCGATGGCTGCGGCGCAGCTGATGGCGGCAGCGCGGCGCGAGATGCCGGAATTGGACGCGGCGCTGGCGCAGGGCGATTTCTCGGTGCTGCTCGGCTGGCTGCGCACCAAGGTGCATGGACAGGGCAGCCTGCACGGGTTCAACGATTTGTTGATCCATGCGACGGGCAAGAAGCTCGACCCCAAGGATTTCCGGGATCATCTGACGGCGCGCTATCTGACGGCTTGAGCCTTGGGGCTGGTGGAATGCCAAGCGCATTCCACCCTACGTTTTCTCGCCCATTGATCGCGGGGCGGTCCTGCCGCATCTATCCACCTCTTATTCCGGCAGGACAGGGTTTTCGATGCGCTACGTCTCCACTCGCGGCCAAGCGGCGTCGCGCGATTTTTCCGGTGTGCTGCTGGCGGGGCTGGCCGAGGATGGCGGGCTGTATGTGCCCGAGACCTGGCCCACGCTGTCGCATGCCGATCTGCTGGCGTTGCGCGGCCTGCCGTATCCGGAACTCGCCGCCAAGGTGATCCTGCCCTTCGTCGGCACCTGCATCTCCTACGAGACGCTGCTGCGGCTGACGCGCGAATCCTACGCCCATTTCGGCAGCCCCGCCGTGGTGCCGCTGGTGCAGCTTGGCACCGATGTCTGGACGCAGGAGCTGTTCCACGGCCCCACCCTGGCGTTCAAGGACATGGCCATGCAGTTGCTCGGCCGGTTGTTCGACCATGTGCTGTCCGAACGTGACGAGCGCGTGACCATCGTGGCGGCTACCTCTGGCGACACCGGATCTGCCGCGATCGAGGCGATGGCCGGGCGCGCTTGCGTCGATATCGTGGTTCTGCACCCGGAGGGCCGCACGTCTGAGGTGCAGCGCCGCCAGATGACCACGGTGCATGCGCCCAACCTGCGCAACCTCGCCGTCGCCGGCACGTTCGATGATTGTCAGGACCTGGTGAAGGCGATGTTCGCCGATGCGCCGTTCCGGGGCGAAATGCGGCTGTCGGCGGTCAATTCCATCAACTGGGCGCGGATTCTCGGCCAGATCCCGTATTATGTCGCCGCTGCCCTGGCGCTGGGCGCGCCTGACCGTGAGATCGACTTCGCCGTGCCCACCGGCAATTTCGGCAACGTTCTGGCCGCCTATGCCGCCCGCCGGATGGGCCTGGCCGTGCCGCGCCTGATCGTGGCCAGCAACCGCAACGACATCCTGGCCCGCTTCCTCGCCTCCAACGACATGAGCGTGCGCGGCGTGGAGCCCAGCCTGTCGCCGAGCATGGACATTCAGGTCAGTTCCAACTTCGAGCGCCTGCTGTTCGAGATCCAGGGACGCAACCCAGCCCTGACCGCACAGACGATGCTGGATTTCCGCACCACCGGCCACATGACCGTCAGCGATGCCGCCTGGCGCGAGGCCACCTCCGTCTTCCACGGCTTCCGCCTGGACGACGACGCCACATTGGCGGCAATCCGCGCCTTGTATGAAAAATCCGGCTACCTGGCCGATCCGCACAGCATCATCGGAATCGAGGCCGCACAGGCCCTCGTGCGGCAGGGGACGCCGATTGTTGCCATGGCCACCGCCCACCCCGCCAAGTTCCCGGACGCAATTGAGCAGGCTATCGGCGTTCGCCCCCCTCTGCCTGCGCATCTCGCCGACCTATATGAACGAACAGAGCTTTTCACCCGCGTCCCCGCCGACCTCGCCGCCATCGAGGCCCAGGTCCGCGCCACCGTTTTGAGGAACGCCGCATGAGCAAGACCCCCGACGCCATTCGCGTCACCAAGCTGCCCAATGGACTGACCGTGGTCAGCGAGCGGATGGACCGCGTCGAGACCGTCTCGCTCGGCGCCTATGTCGCCACCGGCACGCGGCATGAGGATGCGTCCGAAAACGGCGCGTCGCATTTTCTGGAGCACATGGCGTTCAAGGGCACTGAGAAGCGCTCGGCCGCAGCCATTGCCGAGGAGATCGAGAATGTCGGCGGTCACATCAACGCCTACACCGCGCGCGAGCAGACCGCGTATTACGTGAAGGTGCTGAAGGAGGACATGGCGCTTGGCACCGACATCATCGGTGACATCCTGACCCATTCGACCTTCGATCCGGACGAGATGGAGCGCGAGCGGGGCGTGATCTTGCAGGAGATCGGTCAGGCGAACGACACGCCGGACGACATCATCTTCGATCATTTCCAGAGCACGGCCTATCCGTCCCAGCCGATGGGCCGCCCGGTGCTGGGCACCGAGGAGCTGATCCGCGGCATGCGGCGCGACACGCTGATGCGCTACATGAAGCGCCATTACGCGGCGTCCAACACCGTGGTCGCCGCCGCCGGCAACCTGGACCACGATCATTTCCTCGATCTGGTGCAGCGCCATTTCGCCGATCTGCCGACCGAGCCGGCGCCGGCCACCCAGGCGGGGCTGTATCACGGCGGCGAATTCCGCGAGGCGCGGGATCTTGATCAGGCGCATATCGTGCTGGGCTTCCCCTCGGTGGGCTATGGCGACCCGAGCTATTATCCCTCGATGCTGCTGGCCACGCTGCTCGGGGGCGGCATGTCGTCGCGGCTGTTCCAGGAAATCCGCGAGAAGCGCGGGCTGGTCTATTCGATCTATGCGTTTGCCTCGCCTTACAGCGATGGCGGCCTGTTCGGCATCTATGCCGGCACCGGCGAGAGCGAGGCGGCCGAGCTGATCCCGGTCACGCTGGACGAGTTGCACAAGGTGCAGGGCAGCGTCTCCGAGGTCGAACTGGCCCGCGCCCGGGCGCAGGTGAAGGCTGGCCTGCTGATGTCGCTGGAAAGCACCGGCAGCCGCTGCGAGCAGCTTGCCCGCCAGTTGCAGGTGTTCGGCCGCATCATGCCGATCGCCGAGACGGTGGCCAAGATCGACGGCGTGACGGTTGCCGATGTGGAAGCCGCCGCGCGCGGCATCTTCCGCAGCGCGCCGACGCTGGCCCTGATGGGCCCGGCCGGACAGGTGCCGAACCTGGCCGCCATCTCCAGCCTGCTGGCGGCCTGAGCCATGTCGAACATGGACCTGCTGGGCGATCTGGTGGCCCGCGCCCGCAAGGCCGGCGCCGATTCGGCAGATGCGGTGCTGGTGGCGGGGCGCTCGCTCTCCGTGTCGCGCCGTGCGGGGCAGACCGAGCATCTGGAGCGCGCCGAGGGCCAGGATCTGGGCCTGCGCGTGTTTGTCGGCCAGCAATCGGCCATCGTGTCCGCCACCAGCATCGACCCGCAGGGCTTCGACCAGCTGGCCGAACGGGCCGTGGCGATGGCGCATGTGGTGCCGGCCGATCCGTTTAACGGCCTGGCCCAATTGATGGCGCCGCCGGAGGAGTTCGACCTCCAGCTCGATGATGGCCAGGAGCCGGACGCCGAAGCCTTGCTTGCCCGCGCCGAGATGGCCGAGCAGGCGGCGCGCTCGGTGTCTGGCATCACCAACACCGAGGGCGCCGAGGCGGGGTTCTCCCGCACGGAGATCGTGTTGGTGACGTCCGCGGGCTTTGCCGCCCGCACCATGCGCAGTTCGCATTCCGTCTCGGCCACTGCTCTGGCGGGCCAGGGCATCGGCATGCAGCGGGACTATGATTATTCCAGCAAGGTGCATCTGGCCGATCTGGAAAATGCCGAGGCCATCGGACTTTCCGCCGCCGAGCGGGCCATTGCCCGGCTGAACCCCACCCGCCCGACCACCCAGAAGCTGACGGTGGTCTTCGACCCGCGCGTGTCGTCCAGCCTGCTCGGCCATTTCATCGGCTCCATCAACGGCGCTGCCGTGGCGCGTGGCACGTCCTTGTTGAAGGACCGGATGGGGCAGGCGATCTTCGGCGCCGGCATCACCATCATCGACGACCCGCGCCGGGTGCGCGGCGGCCGCTCGCGCCTGTTCGACGGCGAGGGCGTGCCGACCAGCACGCAAACGCTCGTTGAGAACGGTGTGCTGAAAACCTGGCTGTTGGACAGCCGGTCCGCCCGCCAACTGGGTCTGGCCTCCACCGGCCACGCCGCACGCGGCACCGGCGGTCCGCCGTCGCCGTCCAGCACCAATCTCTACATGCAGGCCGGAACCCTGACGCCGGCCGAACTGATGGCCGATATCAAGGAGGGCCTCTACATCACCGAGCTGCTCGGTGGCGGCATGAACGGCGTGACCGGCGATTACAGCCGGGGTGCTGCCGGTTTCATGATCCGAAACGGTGTGCTGGCCGAGCCTGTTGCCGAGATCACGATCGCGGGCAACGGTCTGGACATGTTCGCCCACCTTGTGCCGGCCAACGATCTCGTGTTTCGTCGTGGCACCGATGCACCGACCATCCGCATAGATGGACTGATGATGGCCGGCGGATGAACGCAAGCCCCCCTGATATTCTGTGGTGGGATTGACTATATCTACAACCGACCCACTCGGACGCGAAATAAGGGATACACCATGCGCCGCTCGACACGCCTGATCGCCGCCTTCGCCGTGCTTGCCATGGCCCTGACGCCGTCTCTCGCGGATGCCCGCGCTGGCAGCGGTGCGTCGTCGGGTAGCCGGGGGATGCGGACCTATTCTGCGCCCGCACCCACCAACACGGCGCCCAGCACCGTGCAACCGATGCAGCGTTCGATGACGCCGCAAACAGCGCCCCAGACGGCCCCAAGCCCCGGTTTCGCGCCGCAGCCCGCGATGTCGCCGCGGTCCGGCTTCATGAGCGGCATCATGGGCGGCCTGATCGGCGCCGGCATCGGCAGCATGCTGTTCGGTGGCGGCGGCGGGTTCTTTCACGGTATTTCGGGCCTTGGCGGTATGCTGGGCTTCATCATCCAGCTTGCATTGGTGTTTTTTATCGGCCGCTTCCTGGTTCGCCTGTTCATGAACCGTCGTCCGGCGATGGCGGGCGGACCCGCTTTGTTTACCGGTCAGAACGGCGCCCCGCCGCGCCCCGCGATGGGCGGCGGCATGCCGGCGGCTCCGGCGGTGCAGATTGGGCCACAGGACTTCCAGGCGTTCGAGCAGTTGCTTCAAGGCGTGCAGTCCGCCTGGACACAGCATGACCTGACGACGTTGCGCATGGTCGCCTCGCCCGAGATGGTCAGCTATTTCGGCGAGCAACTGGCTGAGCAGGCCAGCCGCGGCGAGCGCAATTCCGTCACGGATGTAAAGCTGGAACAGGGCGACCTGTCGGAAGCCTGGGCCGAGGATGGCCGTGAATACGCCACCGTCGCCATGCGCTTCTCGATGATCGACGTCACCAAGGACAGCACCGGCCGCGTGACCTCTGGCGATCCGTCCCAGCGGTCCATGGCCACTGAAGTCTGGACCTTCCTCCGCGCACCGGGCGGACGTTGGTTGCTCTCCGCCATCCAGCAGGTTCGTTGACCCGACGGTGAGCGTGATCGCCGGACTTGAACGTGCCCTGAACCTTCTGCCCCAGGCCTATCCTGGGCCAGGGGGGGCGGTGGCGGTGCTGCGGGAGGGCGAGGTTCTCGCCCGCCACAGCTGGGGCTGGGCCGACCTGGAGCGGCGGATTCCGTTCACGCCGCAATCGCTGTTTCGGATCTGTTCGATCTCCAAGCAGTTCACCACCAGCCTGATGCTCGATCAATTCCCCGATCCGTCCGTGCTGGACGGCGATGTGCGGCGCATGTTGCCGCTGCTGGAGCAGGATGCGCCCCGCGCCGTTGATCTGGCCAACAACCAGTCCGGCCTGCGTGATTACTGGGCCACCGCCATGTTGTGCGGCTCGCCGATCGAGGCGCCGTTCGGCGATGCCGAGACCGCCCGGCTGATCGGCCTGACCCGCACCCTGCATTTCGCGCCGGGCACACGGTATTCCTATTGCAACCAGAATTTCCGCATGCTGGGCGATATCGTGGCCGCCCGCGCCGGTGGCGACTATGCTGAATTGCTCCGCACCCGTGTCTTCGACCGCGCCGGCATGCCCACCGCCCGGCTTTGCGCCGACACCTCCGCCATGCCGGACGGCACGCATGGCTATGAAGGCACGCTGGAAAGCGGTTTCCGCCGCGCCGTCAACAACGTCCACTGGACCGGGGACGCCGGCATCGGCGCCAGCCTGGACGACATGATCGCCTGGGAACGCTTCATCGACGCGACCCGCGACGATGCGGGCGGCCTGTATCGCAGACTCTCCGCCCCGCAACACTTCAAGAGTGGCGCACCGGCCTTTTATGGCCTCGGCCTCGCCCGCATGGAACTGTTGGGCAGCCACGCCAGCGGCCATGGCGGCGGCCTGCGGGGCTGGCGCAGCGTGCGTTTCTATATGCCGGCCGAGCGCATCTCGATTGTGGTGCTGTTCAACCACATGGCCGACCCACGCGGCGCGGCGCTGGATCTGCTGGCGCAACTCGTGCCGTCACCGACCAAGACCGGCGCGGGTGGCTCGGTTGGCGACTGGACTGGCAATTTTCAGGAGCCCGAGACCGGGTTGGTGGTGCGCATGGAGGCCACGTCCGATTGCCGGGTGCGGCTGCATTTCGCCCAAGGGGCCGAGACGCTCGATCTGGGCAAGGACAGCGACGCCAGCGCCGGGACAACCAAACTGCGTCGCATGGCGGATGGCATCTGGATGGACCGCGCGGCGGATAATTTGTCGGGCCTGCTGCAACCGTTGGCTGGCGAACCGGCGACGGATCTGGACGGGGTGTTTCACTCCGCCGAACTGGGCGCGGATTTCACCTGCACGGCGACGGGCGGCACGTTCTACGGCGCGTTCTCGGGATTTCTCGGCCAGGGCATGATGCAGTTGCTGGTGCCGGTGTCGACCGATCTTTGGCGACTGCCGATGCCCCGCGCCCTGGACAGCGCGCCGCCGGGGGATTGGACGTTGGCATTCCAGCGGGATGATGCTGGCCTGGTTGTGGCTGTCGAAATCGGGTGTTGGCTGGCGCGTCGGGTTTTGTTTACCAAAAATCCGTGAACGTCTGGCGTTGCCCGACCTACGCAGGTCGGGCAACGCCAGACACGGCATTCGGCTCCCCCGGCGTCGTCCGCCAGCCGATCCCCACAATCGCCACGCTCCGCCGCCCCGCCGATTCAGGGCAGCACACAATCGCCGCCTGTTCCTCCAGAAACCCCAGCAACCGCCGCGCACGGCCCGTGGAATGGGTGCCATAGACACGGGCGATGGTGGCGTCGGACGGGCAGGGGGCCTCTATCCGGGCCATATGCGCCAGCAGCAGGAATATGCTCTGCGCATCATCGGGCAGGGCGGCGGCCATGGTGAGCACGCGCGGCCATTGCGCGTCGGCCAGCGAGGCATCCTCTACCCCGGCGCGGGCGCTGGCCAGAAGGGGGCGGAACTGGGTGAGTTCGGGCGGCTTGCCCTCCAGCGCCTCAATCCGCAGGCGCACCAGGAAATCCTGATACAGGGCTGCGGTCGGGCGGAAGGCGGCGTCCGGCTCGGCCATCATGGCGCGCAAGATCGCTTCCATGCGGCGCTGGCGCTCGGCCATCACGAACATGTCCGGCGCGTCTTCCGTCACCCCTTGCGGCACGGCGGGGCGGGTTTGGGACAACTGGGTCAGCAGATCCGGCCCAGCCGTGGCCAGGCGGCGCGGCGGCGGGCGAGGGGATTCGGGCATGGCGGACAGCACCAGTTCGCGGGCGTCCTCCAGATTGGTCTGCGGTGGCGGGCTCAACAGCGGGGCGGCGGAGCGGGAGGTGGTCTTGACGCTGCCGATGCGCAACGTGAGCGGCCGGCGCGACAAAGCCGGGCCGAGGGCAATGAAATGGCCGCGCTGCAAATCACGGAACATCTCGGCCTGCCGGCGCTCCATGCCCAAAAGATCGGCGGCGCGGGCCATGTCGATGTCCAGGAACGTGCGGCCCATCAGGAAGTTGGACGCCTCGGCGGCCACGTTCTTGGCCAGCTTGGCCAAACGCTGCGTGGCGATCACGCCCGCCAGGCCGCGCTTTCGGCCGCGGCACATCAGATTGGTCATGGCGGCGAGCGAGATCTTGCGTGCTTCGTCCGGCACCTCGCCGCCCACGGCGGGGGCGAACAGCTGCGCTTCGTCCACCACCACCAGAATGGGCGTCCACAACGCGCGCTCGGCGTCGAACAGTCCGTTCAGGAAGGCGGCGGCCGAGCGCATCTGCCCCTCAGCATCGAGGTTTTCCAGGTTCAGCACCACGGACACCCGATGCTGGCGCACCCGGTCTGCGGCGTGGCCGAGTTCGATTTCGGTGTGGGCGCCGGCGTCGATCACCAGATGGCCATGCGCCTCGGCCAACGTGACGAAATCGCCTTCCGGGTCGATCACCACCTGCTGCACCCAGGATGCGCTCTGTTCCAGCAGCCGGCGCAGCAGATGCGATTTGCCCGACCCGGAATTGCCCTGCACCAGAAGCCGGGTGGCGAGCAGTTCCTCCAGGTCGAGTGTGGCGGTTTGGCCCTGCTCGGTGCGGCCCATGTCGATGGCGACGGTCATGCCACGCTGTCTACGCGCAACGCCCGGCCAAAGGAACATGCGCAGGGCGTGAGATCGCTGCTACTTCGGCGTGACCCGCGCTATTGCTGCTCGGCAGCGCCGCATCGCCGGGCCAGACTGCGGTGATGCGTATTCTCGTCCTGTTGCTGTTGTTGAATGTTCCGGCGCTGGCGGGTGAGCTGAAGCTGACCGCGTGGAACCTGTCCTGGCTGACGCTGCGGCCCGAAGGCGGCCCAGACCTGCCGGAGGATGTGCGCCCCAAACGGCCAGAGGACATCGACACCCTGCGCCGCTACGCGCTGATTCTGGGGTCCGACGTGGTAGCCTTCAGCGAAGTGGACGGTGCCGAGATCGCGGCGCAGGTGTTCCCGCCCGACCGCTACCGGATCCACATCACCCAGGACAGCGTGGTGCAGCGCAGCGGCTTTGCGATCCGGCGCGACATCGATTTCACCGCCAATCCGGATCTGGTGGCGCTCGATGTCTACAAGAACGCTCGCTATCGCCTGCGCAGTGCCGCCGATATCACGTTGAACTTGCCCTCCGGCAAGCTGCGGCTCCTGGCGGTGCACCTCAAATCCGGCTGCCGGGAGGAACCGCTCGACAAGGCAGCGAATCCGGCCTGCCTCACGCTGGGCCGCCAGATGCCGCATTTGCAGGCCTGGATGGCAGAGCGCGCCCGCGAGGGCACACCGTTCGTGATGATGGGCGATTTCAACCGCTGGATGGAGGGGCGGGACGCGTTCTATGCCGGGCTGCAACAGGCGGCTCCGGTGGTGCGGGCCGGCGCCGGCCGGCATTCGCCGTGCTGGGGCGGCGTCGGTTTTCTGGACCACATCATCGCTGGCGGTGACGCCCGTGGCTGGATGCGGCCGGATAGCCTTCGCGTTCTGGTCTACCGAGAAAAAACAGCTGAGATGAAAGAGCGTCTGTCCGACCACTGCCCGGTGTCGGTGCGCTTCGCCGTGCCGGGTGATTGGATCATGTCCCGCCCCGTGGTGTAGCAACGTCGCTGCCGAGCAGGGCTGGTTG
>JBBART010000024.1:0-80261 GCA_040399685.1 Acetobacteraceae bacterium | reverse complement strand
GGACGCTGTTTACCCCTGGAATCTGGAAAGTTTTGCACGCTGTTTTGCACCGGTGTTGTTCTCGGCCACCATGATGCGGCACTGGGCGCGCGGCAGATACCGGTTGGTGACGGCGTCGTATGGCTCGGTGCGCCGTTTTGAGGCGATGCGGTAGGCCATGGTTTTATAGAGATGGCTCTCGACCATGCCGATGGACACATTGGCTGTGAATTCGGCCCAGGCGCGGGCTTCCGGCATCTCGGTGACATGCCAGTTGTGATAGCCGCCCATCACGTTGAACGCGCCCATCCAGGGCGATGACAGGCCCAGCGCGTCGGTGAACGGGCTTGATGCCGGCGGCCTTGGCGTCGGCTGGCAGGGTGGCCAGTATGTCGCGCAGGTAGATGGCCTGCTGCTGGTTCAGGCGCTTGATGAACCGTGCGGCCACGTGCCTGTCCGGCACGATGCCGGCCGCACTTCCGAGCACCACCAACGCCCAGCCGGCCGAGCGCTCCTGGCCGTTGAGGCCGGCGACGGCGTCATACACCGTGTCCGGCGCGTGGGTGGCGCGGCCGAGGCCGTCGCGGGCAACCGGGTTTTGCGGGCGGTTGGAATAGAGGTTGTCGATGCCCTGGTGGACCAGATTGGTGGCGAGGTCGAGGCAGGCCTCCAGGTGGTAGCGCTCGCCCTCCATCAGATACATGAAATAACTGTAGTTGACAGCGTGCGAGGCATCGCCGGTGGTGACGCTCCAGACGCCGCCATTGTCGCCGGGCCAGGCGTAGTTGTCCTTGCCAGCTGGCGTGGTGCGACCATCGGCATAGGCATGGACCGGGATGGGCATGCCGTCGGCGGTGAAGTCGTAGGAGGGCACCGCGCCACGGCTGATGCCCATGATCATGCTGATCGGCGTGTTGGCGATATCTGGAGCTGAATCGCCGGGGCGGATGTGGGTGCGGTCCGAGCGGTAATGCAGGAACACGTGCAGGCCGGCATGGGCGTTGATGCGGGCGGCGGCCACGTCGTCGGCCGTTTGGCGCATGAAGGCGATGCAGTCGGGGTTGGTCAGCACACCACGGCCTTCATAGGCGCCGGACCCGTCGATGTTGGGGCGGTGGCTCTGGCTGCCGCAGGGGGTGTAGGCGGCTCCGCCACGGCTGATGGCGGCGTAGGCGGCGGGCTTGCTGGCCAGGTTCAGTGGCGGCACCAGGCCCGAGGCCACCCAGGCGGCCTTGCTTGGGATGTAGGTGAGCGTGGGGCACGCGCCGCCGATCCAATGCCTGCGGCCGCGATTGTTGTCGGCGGTGTTCTGGCAGGTGATCCATTGGCTTTTGTAGGGGTGTTCGACGCCACGATAGAGGGCCAGGCCGGTGTTGGCGTCGCGCAGCATGGCGTCGTAGCGGCGCATCCGCTTGTCGGGGACGGACCACCAATCCTGCGCGACGACGGCAGCGATTTCGATGGCGTGGATCGAGCCGTCGGCGTTTTTCCAGATGTCGGCGTGCCAGTTGGTTTTCAAATGCGGGTCCGGCGCCTCGCCGATGCCGTCCACCGCCATGCCCCAGCCGGTCCAGCCATTGCAGACAGCACCTGCGTGATGCGCCTCCACGCGGGTGGGGTGGGCCATGTGGGCTGCAAAATCGGCGAAGAAATTGCCCGAGCCGACCGAGCGCCGGGTTTTGTCGTCCATCGCCTCGGTGAGGCTGGTGAACTGGATGAGGAAGCGGTGCCGGCTGGTGATGTCGATCAGCGCGTGGGTGGCGGTGTTGTCGAAGGCGCCAGGTTTGGCCCACAGCTCATAGGTTCGGCTTTCGGCCGCGGCGAACGGGGCGTCGCGCAGATGCATGACGGCAAATTTCAACGAACCGTCCGACCAGGTGACGCGCCCGTCGAACTGGGCGGCGATGGGGGCGCCCTTGCGGCGGAGTTGCAGGCTGAAGCCGGCTGGCAGATCGCCTTTTTTGAAGACCACGCCCTGCCGCGCGAAGCCGGGGCTGCTGGCGGCGGGTTTCCAGTTGGCGAGCACGAAGCTTTGGATGGGGGCAGCAGGCATGGCGGCGCTTGCCGGTGTGCCATAAGACAGCGCACATGCGGCGACGGAGCCAGCGAGAAAAATGCGCCGGCCAGACTTCTTTGCACTCGCCATGAGAGTTCCCAAACCGGCCTGATGTGCGAAGTGTGGTCGCCATCCAGCGCGCCCAGCCGATGCACGACAATAGTTTACATTTATCATATCTCCGGCCGGAAACCATAACGCCCCCGGCCCGTTAGACGCCACGACGCGGGACGTTCGTGCGCATTCGTTGCCGCAGCAGGCCAGTTCCGACGCGAATTGACACGGATCAATGATCTGACGCCGGTTCTGCGCGATGCTTCGCCAAGCGTTTCGAATCGCGCACGCCGTGACCGCGACGACACGTCCAGGGAGGGTATTATGCGGGCAGAAGATGTGATGGCGCGAGACGTGCTGACCGTCAGTGCCGCGACGACGATCGAGACAGCCATCGGGCTCATGCTGGAACACCGCGTGAGCGCCCTGCCTGTGCTTGACGCCGATGGCAAGCTGGTCGGGATCATCAGCGAGGGCGACCTGCTGCGCCGTGCGGAAACCGGCACAGGTGAACGGCGTCGCTCGCGCCTGCTGGAGTTTTTGATCGGGCCCGGCCGCGAGGCGGAAGAATACGTTCAGACCCACAGCCGGCAGGTCGGCGACCTGATGACACGCGACGTCGTGACCGTCGGCACAGCCGCAACGCTCGACGACGTGGTGACGCTGATGGAGAAACACCACATCCGCCGGGTTGTGGTGATGCACGACAACCGTCTGGCCGGGATTGTCAGCCGTTCGGACCTGCTGCGGGCGCTGGGCAAGACGCTGGCCGCGGCACCGGCGCAGGGCGGCAGCGACGACGCGATCAAGGCCAACCTGGCGCGTGAGTTGGCCGCCTCAACCTGGGCATCGAGCAGCAATATCGGCATCAATGTGGACAACGGCGTCGTCACGTTCGACGGCTTTATCTATGACGAGCGGATGCGCCAGGCGCTGACGGTCGCAGCACAGAACACGCCCGGCGTGCGCGGCGTTGTCGACCGCATGGTGTGGCTGGATGCGACGACAGGGATGACCGTTCCGGTTTGATTGGTGCGGGCTGACAAAGGCGGGACCACCGGAAGGTCATCCCGCCTTTGTCGTTTTAGCCCACCGACTGGCTTTGCGACTGCGACTGTGACTGCGTTGGCACCTCCGCGAGCGGGCGCCAGTCACGGAAGAAGGCGGTGCCGATTTCGGCGGCCAGCAGGATGAGGTCCCGCTGCACGCCGTCGAGGAAGTCGTGCAGGCCGTTGTCGATGATTTTTTCGATGCGGCGGCCGAGCAAACCGGCGCGCAGTTCCTCCACCCGCTCCAGCGCCGCCACCGTACCGCGCAGGCCGTAACGGCTGCGCAGATTGCCGAGATGGCTCTCAATGTGTTCGACGCAAAGTGCCACGCTGCGCGGGAACGCATCGTCGCGCAGCAGGAAGCTGACCACGTCCACCGACGTGAAGCCGGCGGGCGCGACCCGGCGGAAGGCGTGGTAGCCGGCGGCGGCGCGCAGCACGCCGCCCCATTGGGTCAGTTCCGCTGCCAGCCGCTCCTCACTGCCGCCCGGCACCAGCAGATGATAGCGGATGTCGAGCAGGCGCGTGGTTTGGTCGGCCCGCTCGATCTGCCGGCCAAGCTGGTAGAAATCCCACCCCTGATCCCGGAAGAACGTGCCCTCGGTGATGCCGGTATGGGCCTGCACACCCTCCTTGATCCGGCTGCACAGGCGCGAAAGGCGGTCGCCCTGCAACTCATCCTCTTGAATCGACAGCATGTCGCGATGGAAGACGTTCAGTTGCATCCACATCTCGGTGGAGATCAGTGGCCGGAGGGTGCGCGCGTTGGTGCGGGCGTTTTCCAGGCTCATCGGAATGCCGGTGGGGTTGGAGCGGTCGAGCAGATAGAAGCGCTTGACGTTGTCGGGCGTGGGCGGCAGACCGCCTTTCGCAAAGCCTTCCTCGTCGGCGTTGATGCGGTTCATTGCCAGCCACGACTCGGCTTCGTGGCCGGGGCTTTCAAAGGTCTGCGTGACGTCGATCAGGCGGGCGAGGTTTTCCACCCGCTCCAGATAGCGGGCCATCCAGAACAGGCTTTCGGCGTAGCGGGCCAGCAGCGGCGGGGTGCGGTTCATGGCGCGTCTCCCGCCGGGAAGTCCTGTTCGTCCATCAGCACCCAGGTGTCTTTCGAGCCGCCGCCCTGCGACGAGTTTACCACCAGGCTGCCCTCCTTCATGGCCACCCGCGACAGGCCGCCGGGAAGCACCCAGGTGTCCTTGCCGGTGACGGCGAAGGGCCGCAGGTCCAGATGCCGGGGCTGGATACCGGCTTCGGTGAGGGTGGGAGCCACTGACAGGTTGATGACCGGCTGGCTGATCCAGTTGGACGGATCGGCGATCAGCGAGGCGCGGGCCACATCGAGTTCGGCCTTCGTGGCGCGTGGCCCGATGGTGATGCCGTAGCCACCCGATTCGCCGACCGGCTTGGTGACGAGGTTTTCCAGATTGGCCAGCGTATAGGCCAGGCCTTCCGGCTCGCGACAGATGTTGGTCTGCACGTTTTGCAGGATGGCGTCCTCGCCGAGGTAGTATTTGATGATGCGCGGCATGTAGGCATAGATCGCCTTGTCGTCGGCGACACCGGTGCCGACGGCGTTGGCCAGCGTGACGTTGCCCTTGCGCCATGCGCCGATCAGGCCGGGCACGCCCAGCATGCTGTCCGGGCGAAACACCGTTGGGTCCAGGAAGTCGTCGCCAATACGGCGGTAGATGGTGTGGACCGGCTTGTTGCCCGATGTGGTGCGCATCCACACACGGTCGCGCTCGACCACGAGATCCGCGCCTTCGACCAGCGGCACGCCCATCTCACGCGCCAGGAACACGTGCTCGAAATAGGCCGAGTTGTAGATGCCGGGGCTGAGCAGCACCACCTGCGGGTCGTCTACGCCTTCTGGGGCGATGTCGCACATGGCCGACAGCAGGCGGCGGCCATAATCGTCCACCGGGCGCAGCTTCATGCCGGCCAGGATGTCAGGGAAGGCGCGCGACATCAGATGCCGGTTCTCGACCACATAGGACACGCCGGAGGGGGTGCGGGCGTTGTCTTCCAGCACCAGGAACCCGCCATTCTCGTCGCGCACGATGTCGGTGCCGCAGATATGGACGTAGGTGCCGAAGCGCACCGGGAACTGCTCCATCTCGGGGCGGTAATTGGGGTTGCCGTAGACCAGGTCCGCCGGCACCACGCCGTCATTGGTGATGTGGCGCGCATGGTAGATGTCGTGCAGGAAGGCGTTCAGAGCCGCCACGCGCTGCTTCACGCCGCGTTCGATCTGGCGCCACTCGGGGGCGGTCAGAATACGCGGGATGCAATCGAACGGCAGGATGCGATCGATCGCCGTGCTGTCCGAATAGATGGTGAAGGTGATGCCGAGATTGATGAGGTCGTTTTCCGCGGCCGCCGCACGGGCGCGCAGGGCATCCAGCCCGATTGCCGCGATACGGGAGCGCACGATGGCGGCAGCGCCACCGTCATGCGCGCGCTCGCGGGTCAGTTCACAAAAATAGGGGCCCGAGCGATAGGCATCGAACGGGTCGGCGGAAGGCACGTGTGGGGACGATTGCATGCGAGCGACACGGGTCCTTGTGCGCGGGGGAAGAGTCCGTAGATCAAGAGCATAACAGGCCTGCCCAATTTGCAACCCCCTGTCGGACATAGATGACGCCAGCAACTCACCGGAAGCTCAAAAATTCGAAGGATGGGAGTCTGCCAAATTTGAACGGCAGGCGGAACAGTGGGGATTTGGGGTTGCCTGAACGCGGTGAGAGAGGTCTACAACGCTGCGAGATTGTCGGAAAAGCCGTCTCGATATTTGCAGTTGGAGTGTTTTATGCGGATCGTTCTCGCCTCCCTCCTTGTGGCCGGCCTTGTCGCCGGATGCACATCGGAGCCTGCGAAGCAGCAAGCGCAGGTTATCGCTCGCCCCAAGCCGCCCTCCACGCCACCGATACTGGCGCCCGTCTGTGCAAAGCCCGCGGAAAAAGTGGCCTTCGCCATGGCCGCCTTGCGGATGCAGCTTTCGGTGACCGAACTGTCGTGCGATGGGCGTGAGAAGTTCAACACGTTCACCGCGCGCTTCCGCAATGACGTGGGTGCGCAGAACAAGACGCTCGGCACGTATTTCAGCCGGGCCTATGGGCGCCGCGGCGTGTCCCAGCAGGACGAATACGAAACGTCGCAGATCAACGCGATGTCACAGGCCGGCACGTATTACGGCGTCGACTTCTGCAAGACGTCGCTGCCGATGTATGACGAGGTCTTGGCCCTGAAGAACGGCGCCGAGCTCGGCAATTACGCGGTGGCGCAGAATTTCGATCAGGTTTTGACGGTGGCTGAGTGCGCAGAGCCCGCACAGGCGCCTGCGAAGACCCCGGCAAAGGCGCCGGTGAAAGCATCGCCCGCGAAGGCGCCGGCCAAGACGGCGTCGAACCCGTAAGTTTTCCGCATTGCTGCACGGAAAGCGCCTTCGGGCGCTTTTTTTGTGCCCGGAATTCAGCCGCCCGACGACGCAGGCAGCGCAACAGAAAAACCCCTGCACCCCGGTTTTCACCGGGATGCAGGGGCGTTTCAGAGCAGAGCCGTTCTGAAAATTACTTCAGGACGATTTCGACGCGGCGGTTCTGCGGCTCACGAACGCCAGCGGCGGTCGGGACCAACGGCTTGGTGTCGCCGAAGGCAGAGATGCTGATCGCGGTCTTCGGCACGCCCAGACGGACGAGCTCGGCGGCCACGTTATTGGCGCGACGCAGGGACAGGCCCTGGTTGTAAGCAGGCGTGCCCGACTTGTCGGCATGGCCGGCAACGTCGATGCGGGTGGCTGCAACGCGAGTCGAGCTCTGGGCTGCTTCGGCGATGATCTGCTTCGCACGTGCGGTCAGGTCAGCCTTGTCCCAATCGAAGAACACGAGGTAGCTGCGAGCCGGGGCCGGAGCAGGAGCGACGACCGGGGGGGTGACGACGGCAGCAGGCGTGACGCCGAAGGCATAACGCATGCCGACGAGCAGCGAGTTGTGCATCATCGGATCGACCTTCAGCTGGCCACCGGTGCGAACTGCACCGTTGTTCAGCGTGCCGCCGAACTTACGGTCCTGCAGGGTCGAGAAGAAGCGGTATTCAGCGGTGAGCGACAGGCCAGGAGCTGCTGCGATCGGGTAAGCGACGCCCAGGATCACCTGACCAGCCGCGGTGCCGAGGCTGCCGCTCTTGGTGGTGATGGATGGGTTGCCACCTGGCAGGTAGGCGTTGAAGCCACCCAGCGTGGTGAACACGTAGCCAGCGCCGATACCGGCGTAAGGAACGACCACGGAGCCGACGTTGAAGTCATACAGGGCGTTGACCATGCCGCCGTAGGTGGTGATCTCGCCGCCGCCACGAACACTGCCCTGCTTCACGCGGGTCTGTGCATCGCGGCCATTGGCCTCGAGTTCAACGCGCAGGCCGTTGCCGAAACCGTAGCCGACGCTGGCAACGCCAGCGACGCCGATCTTGCCCTTGAGCTGGCCGGTGGGCAGAGCAGGAGCGTTGGTCTTCGCGTTGGTGTCGAGCATGTAGTCGCCGCCAATCCCGCCAGCCACATACAGGCCGGAAACAGGCTGAGCCTGGGCTGCGACTGGCAGTGCCAGGATCGTCGCGGCCAGAAGCGCATTACGGAGCATCATTGTCTAAATCTCCTCGTTTCAATCGTGGCTTTGTTCGTCACAAAACCGGGCGGGACCGGCAGGCAAGCCCGCAATCCGTAGCGGCAACCTAGTCGGCGAATGCACGCTAAACCAGTGAGGAATAAAGCAAACCTGCCAGGAATGCCGTTTCAGTAACACCCTGTTGTAAATTCGCAACATGCTGTGGCCACAGGGCGACGCAATATCTCCACAAATCGGAATGGTTCCGCCAAGGGCACGAATAAAAACAAAAATTCTCCGGTCATCATCAAATGGTGGTGGCCGGGGAATCAGCAAACGCGTCGACTCGGGGGCCGGTTACTACTTAATGATGATTTCGACACGCCGGTTCTGTGGCTCACGCACACCGGCTGCCGTCGGTACCAATGGTTTGGTGTCGCCGAAGGCACTGATGGCGATGATGTTGGATGCAACGCCCTGACGCACCAGTTCGGCTGCCACGATCGCGGCACGGCGACGGCTCAGATCCTGGTTGTAGCCCGGGGTGCCGGATTTGTCAGCGTGGCCGGCCACTTCGATTCGCGTGGTGGCCACCTTCGTTGAAGCAGTTGCGGCTTCGGCGACAATCTGGCGGGCGCGGTCGGTCAGGTCAGCGCGGTCCCAATCGAAGAACACCAGATACGAGCGCGCGGCGGCGGGTGCAGGGGCCATGACGGTGGCCAGTGCCGGGGCCACAGCCGGCGGCACGACGTTGAACGCGTAGCGCAGGCCGACCAACACGTTGTGGGTGTCGTTGTCGCTCGTTTTGCGGGTGAAGTTGGTTGTGGCGCCGCCGCTGGTCAGGGTGCCGGGATAGCTGCGCGTGCCGGACAGGCCGAGATAGCGGTATTCCACCGTGGCCGAGAGGCCGACGACACCCGGGATGGGCAGCGAAACGCCGAACATCGCCTGATAGGCGAAGGCGCTCTTGTCGGCGTCAATGCGTTCGGACACACCGCCGGTGCCGGTCTGGGTCAATTTCTGTGTGACCGACTGATAGCCGGCGCCAGCGCCCAGATACGGAAACACGTAGGGCGAGCCGATATCCATGTCGAACAGCACGTTGCCCATGGCACCGATTTTCTGCTCGCTGCCGGAGCGGCTGGTCACGCCGGCCGGGGCTGTGCCGAAATTGCGGTCGTTGCGGCGGTAGTCGCCTTCGATCTCAACGCGCACGCCGTTGCCGAAGCCATAGCCGACGCTGCCGAGGCCGACATAGCCGGTCTTGTAGCCCATGCCGCTCGGCGATGGCGCGATGGCCGTGACGCTGCTGGGGGAAATGCCGCGAATACGCTCGTTCTGTAGGAAGGCAGCACCGCCGGCCGCCCCGACGTAAAGGCCGCTGACCGGTTGGGCCACGGCTGCGGTCGACATCAAAGCGAGGCCAGTGGCGGCGAGAAGAGCGCTTCGCATAAGGCGATCCTTAGGTGGATGAGGTCGGGCACGTGCCCGATCCGGTCGTTTCGGATGATGGTGGCAAACCTATACAGGCCCTTACACAATTTTTCCATCAAACGGTGGCAGCAGATCGGGGCTTTCGAATTCCAGCACCCAGAGGTCGGGATCGAATTTCACCTGACGGGCCACGTAGGCGTCGGCCGTCGCCTCGTCCACGGGGTCCGCACCGGTGGCGCGCAGCCAGGCGGCGTCACCATCGGTGGTGCGGATCTGCGAGAGGACCGACAGGCCGCGCGGAGCACGCAGCACGGCGAGAACGCCGCCGGCATCGGCATCGCCGCGTTTGATGACGGCGGCAAACCGGCCGTCCGCCTGCCCCAGGCGCAGCGCCATCTTCACCCAGAGCCCAGCCTTGATCCGCGGTTCCGCCATCGTGCCACCCATCTGTTCGCCGCCGATCTTTTCACGACACGGCGTGGGGTCTTGAAGCACAGCTTCGCCGCTGTCACACACTTTGATCATGACGGGGAGACATGAATTGGGGAACGCGATGACGAAGCCAATGACCGAGGGCCAGCGCCTGTATGAGGCCAAGCGGGCCGCCAAGGCCGGCATGAGCCTGGACAAGTGGTTGACCCAAAAGGACCGCGAGCGCGAGGCCGAGGAACGCGCACGGTTGCGCGAGATTTCCAAGGCCGCCGAACCGCCAAAGAAGCCAGGCTTTTTCGCTCGGTTGATCGCCAAGGCTGAAAAGCCGCTCTGACCCTTCTATCCCTCGCCTCGCTGGCGCTGCATGCGGATTGGAGCAAGGACCCGCGCAAGCGGTGGATGACCCTTGCCCGCCCGCATGATGGCGGCTGGCTACTGTCGGCCCCCGAACCGGTGGGCGCGCTGGAGACGTGGATGGCGCGATTGCGGGCGCAATCCGGCGGCGGGGCGGTGGCGCTGGGGGTGGACCTGCCTTTGGGCCTGCCACGCGCCTTTGCTGAACGCCATGCGCGCGCAGCCGATTTTCCGGCTTTTCTGCGCGGCCTCACCAACGATGCGCCGTTTTTCGACGTCTGCGCCACACTGGATGAGATCAGCCCCTTGCGGCCCTTCTATCCAACTCGTGGGATCGCCGGCATGACCCGCGCAGCCCATGCGACGGCGCTGGGCCTGGGGCCGCCATCCGGGTTGTCGCGCGCCTGCGACCGGGCGACGGCCACGCGCCCGGCCGGGGCGTCGTTGTTCTGGACACTTGGCGCCAACCAGACCGGCAAGGCCGCGATCACCGCCTGGAGGGACTGGCTGTTGCCGGCCTTGGCAGGCCCCCAGCCACCAAGGCTTTGGCCGTTCGAAGGGAGACTGCACGACCTGCTGGCGCCCGGCGCGGTGGTGGTGGCGGAGACCTATCCGGCGGAGGCGATGCGCCAGCGCGGCCTGCGCATGGGCGGCAGCAAGCGCCGCCAATCTGACCGGGCGGCGTTGGCCCCTGCCCTGCTGGGCGCGATGCAGGCCATCGGGGCCGATGCGGACGACGGCTTGCGTGACGCCGTTCAGGACGGTTTCGGGCCGCAACCGTCAGGCGAGGACCAGTTCGACAGTGTTCTGGGAGTACTCTGCCTACTGGCCGTGCTCGACAGGCATCAGCCGGATTTCGTGCCGGATGATGCCTGGGTGCACCGATGGGAGGGCTGGGTGCTCGGCCAGACCGACCTACCCCGCGAATAACCCCGCCGCCTGGGCGCGGACGCGGGCCAGGGCCACGATCAGGTCCAGTGTGGGAGTCGCCACCCCCGCGAGGCGAGCCAGATGCAAAGGGGCGTCGAAGATGGTCGCCACCTCCATGGGCCGGCCGAGTTCGAGGTCTTGCAGGATGCTCGGCTTGTGGGCGGTCTTGCGGGTGTTGGCGAGCGAGGCCTCCACATCCATCACCGGGTTGCAGCCCAGCGCCCGAGCGACGGCGGCTCCTTCTTGATAGATCGCGCGCACCGCACGCTCCAGCGCCGGCTCGCCCAAATTCTGGCCGCCGAGGGCTGCTGTCAGCACGCTGATAGGGCCGGCCGCCAGATTGAGCAGCAGCTTGGACCACACGGCGCTGCGGATGTCGGGCGTGACATCCGACGAGATGCCGCCTTGCATCAGCAAGGCCGCGATCGACTGGCACGGGCAGACAGCGTGCCGTCCAGTTCGCCCAGTACCAGCCGGTTGCGCAGATGTTCCACCTCGATGACGCCCGGCGCGGTGACGGTGCAGGCCGAGTAGACCACGCCGCCGATGGCGCGGGCCGGGCCAATGGCGGCGCGCACGGCGCCGCCCGGGTCCAGCGAATCCAACGGCGTGCCGTCCAGCGCGCCGCCGTGCTGGTCGAAATACCACCAGGGGATGCCGTTGATGACGAACACAACGGGCGTATCCGGGCCGAGCAGCGGGGCGATGCTGGCAGCGACCGAACCCAATGCCGGAGCCTTCACCGTGACCAGCACCGCATCTTGCGGTCCCAGCGTGGCGGGGTCGTCCGTGGCGGCTACTTTAACGGTGAAGTTGGCATCCGGCGCCTCAAGGCGCAGGCCGTTGGCACGGATGGCCGCCAGATGCGCCCCGCGCGCCACCACCGAGACGTCGGCCCCGCCATGCGCCAGCCGGGCGGCAAGGTGGCCGCCGATCGCGCCGGCGCCGAAAACACAGATCTTCACGACAGGATCTCCATCGCTGCACGTGACAGGGCCTGCACACCGTAACCGATACAGGCTTCGTCCGGCTGGTAGCCGGAATTGTGCAGCCGGTCGTCCCGCCCCGGCGCACCCGAGCCGATGCCGAGTTGGAAGGACGGCACCACCTGCGAGACCAGGGCGAAATCCTCCGCCCCCATGCTCGGCTCGGTGCGGTGGATGACGTCGCCGCATTGCAGCCGCACGGCAGCCACGACGGGTTCCAGCACCAGGTCGTCGTTGAGCATGGCAGGGACTCCGCGTGTATAGGTCACGGCGCAGCGAACCCGCATGCCTTCCGCCATTCCAGCGCAGAGGCGCTTGATGGCGGCTTCGGCGGCATCCTGCGCTTCGGCGTGCAAGGTGCGCACGGTGCCGATGAAGGTAACGGTGTCGGGGATGATGTTGGCAGCGACGCCGCCGTGGATGGCGCCCACCGTGACGACGGCCGGGTGCAGCGGCCGCACTTCGCGCGACACCACCGTTTGGAGTTGAGAGATCAATTGAGCCGCCGCCACGATGGGGTCGACCGCCGCATAAGGATGAGCGGCGTGGCCGGATTTGCCATGCACCACCACCTCGAACGTATCAGCCGCCGCCAGGGCCGGGCCGGGGCAGAAGCCGAAAGAGCCAACCGGGAGGTGCGGGTAGTTGTGGAAGCCCAGCGCCATGTCCACGTGCGGGCCTTCCAGCACGCCCTCTTCGATCATCAGCTCGGCGCCGCCGATGGCTTCCTCGGCCGGCTGGAAGATCAATTTTACAGTACCAGCCAGCGATGGCGCGAGCTGCTTCAGCACCGCCGCCACACCCAGCAGGGTGGTGGTGTGGATGTCGTGGCCGCAGGCATGCATGAGGCCGGGCGTGGTGCTGGCGAAGGAAAGGCCGGTCTGCTCCAGGATGGGCAATGCGTCCATGTCGGCGCGAATGGCCAGCACGGGGCCAGGCCGGCCGCCATGGATCAGTGCGACGATGCCAGTTTTGGCGATGCCGGTTTCATGTGCAATGCCCAGTTTTGTGAGCTCGCGGGACACAACGCCGGCGGTGCGCACCTCTTCGAACGCCAGTTCCGGATGCGCGTGAAGATCGCGCCGCACCTCGATCAGGCCGGCTTCGATTCGATCCGTAATATCGCGAATGGCGGACTGGGTATCATTCGGAAGAAGCACAGGCAACGATTCCACTGAAAGCTCAGACATGACGATGAACAACCCCGGCGATACAAAAGCCGTAATCATGCAAGAGCCTTGCCATCACGGCAACCCACATGGGCTTCTGGACATTTCAACGGGCGATTGCCTATAGCCGTGTGATCAAGATTTAAGTCGCCCTTTTGGCCAGTTTCAGGAGCCACCATGAATATCGCAACCCCTGCCCCGATCGCCGCCACTGCCGCCACCCACCCCCATTCGCTGGTGGTGCCGGTGATCCTGTCGGGTGGGTCGGGCACGCGGCTGTGGCCGGTCAGCCGGGAGAGCTTTCCCAAGCAGTTCTGGCCGCTGACATCCGATAACAGCCTCATCCAGGAGACCGCCGGTCGTGCGGTCGGTGAGGGTTTTGCCGCACCGATCGTGGTGTGCAACGAGGCGCACCGCTTTGTGGTGGCCGAGCAGATGCGCCTGATGGGCCAGACCGGCGCGCGGATCTTGCTGGAGCCGGTGGGCCGGAACTCGGCACCCGCCATCGCCGCGGCCGCCTTGCTGGTGGCCGAGACCGACCCGGATGCGGTGCTGTGGATGATGGCCGCCGATGCCTCCATCGCCGACAACGCAGCACTCGCGGTGGCTCTGGAAGCAGCTGTGGCCGCGGCGCGGGCCGGGCGGATCGTGACATTCGGCATGCGCCCTACGGCGCCTGAGACCGGATATGGCTATATCGAGGCCGGCGCGACGCTGCCAGGCCTGCCGGGCGTGTGCGCATTGGCAGGCTTTGTGGAGAAACCCGATGCGGCCACCGCCGCGACGATGCTGGCCGCCGGCACGCATCTGTGGAACTCGGGGATGTTCGTCTTCACGGCAGCAACGCTGATTGCCGAGATGGATCGCCACGCACCGGACGTGATGAGCGCGGTTCGCGCCGCCTTCGCTGACCGCAAGCAGGATCTGGATTTCATCCGCCTGGGTGTGGAAGGGTTCAGCGCCTGCCCGAATATCAGCCTCGACTATGCCGTCGCCGAACGGACCGACCGCGCCTGCGTGGTGCCGGCCGATATCGGCTGGTCGGACGTGGGAAGCTGGAACGCGCTGTGGGAGTTGGGCGCGAAAGATGCCGACGGCAACGTGCTGCTGGGCGATGTGCTGATGGAAGGCTCCACCAACTGCTATGGCCGCAGCGACGGCATTCTGACCGCCGTGGTCGGGCTGGAGAATGCGGTGGTGGTGGTGACAGAGGATGCGGTGCTGGCCATGCACCGCGACTGCGCCCAGGACGTGAAGAAGGTTGTTGACCAGCTTCGCCGCAAGGGGCGCCCGGAGGCCTCGCAGCATGCCCGCGTCTATCGCCCATGGGGGTTCTACGAGAGCCTCATCCAGGGCGACCGCTTCCAGGTGAAGCGCATCGTGGTGACGCCGGGGCATAAATTGTCGCTGCAGAAGCACTTCCACCGCGCCGAACATTGGGTGGTGGTGGCCGGCAGCGCCGTGGTGACGCGTGATGCCGAGACGGTGCTGCTGCGCGAGAACGAGAGCATCTATCTGCCGCTCGGGTGCGTGCATCGCCTGGAGAACCCGGGCCGCATTCCGCTGACCCTTATTGAAGTCCAATCAGGCAGCTATCTCGGCGAGGACGACATCGTTCGCTACGAAGACACCTACGGGCGCGATTGACGCGTAGGGCCTTAAGGGCGAGTCTCACAGACCCTTAAGGTCGCACTTCATGTCATCGTCGATTCCTCTGTCTTTGTCGGGCCGCCTGGTGATTGTGCCGGGACTGTTGTTGAGCCTGGCGTTGGCGGAGGTATCGATCCAGCTCAAGGTCGCCACCGGCATCGCTGCGCTGAACCCGGTGGTGGTGGCGCTGGTGGCAGGAATCGGGCTGCGGGCGGCCTTCGGGTTGGCGCCCGTGTTGCGGCCCGGCACCGCGTTCGCCGTGCGGCCGGTGCTGCGGGCAGCGATTGTGCTGCTGGGGTTGCAGGTGACGCTGGGGCAGTTGGCCTCGGTGGGCGCCGGCGCCCTGGCGCTTGCCTTCATGTCCGTGGCGCTGACGGTGCCGTTCACCATCTGGCTGGGCCGTGTGCTCAAGGTGGACGCGGCGTTGTCCCGACTGATCGGCACGGGAACCGGGATTTGCGGCGCAAGTGCGATCGTGGCAGCCAATCAGGTATCGCGCGGCAGCCAGGAGGACGTGGCCTATGCCTTGGCGGTGATCACGCTCTGCGGCACCGCCTCGTTGATCCTGTATCCGGCTTTGGCGCCGCTGATCGGACTTGATGCACGCGCCTACGGACTTTGGGCAGGCGCCAGCATCCATGAAGTGGTGCAGGCCGTGGGCGCAGCGGCAGCCGGCGGCCCGATTTCGACGGAAGTTGGCACCATCACCAAGCTCGCCCGCGTGGTTCTGCTGGCCCCGGCCGTGCTGGCGCTTGGCGCCTGGGTGCGACACAGCACGCCGGCCATGGATGGCGCCGACAAACGCCTGAAGGCGCCGATGCCGTGGTTCGCATTCGGCTTCCTGCTGATGGTGGTGATTGCCAGCACCCATCTGTTGCCGCCCATTGCCGAGCAGTCGAGCCGCCAGCTGGTGCCGTTGATGCTGTCCGCCTCGGTGGCCGCACTCGGGTTGAACACCGACCTGGCGGCGCTCCGCGCCAAGGGCTTTCGCCCGTTGCTACTGGGCGTTGGCGCGACAGTCTTCGTCGCGCTGGTTGGCCTGATCGGGGCTTGCCTCGCTTAGGCGGGCGCTGCCAACGGCGCCCTGTGCAGCGCTGAACGCCAGTGCATTCGTGCCGGGCTGCCAGAGATCGGCAGGCCCGCCACGCCTGACGGCGGGGACATAATGAAACGGCAGGCACAGAAGGTCTGGGTTCGTGGGACCCGGGCAGTCGCATAGCACGGCATCAGCGACCGCGCCTGCGAACGCCACCCGCGTTTCGCCACCTCCCTTGACGGCCAGCGCCACAAGTGAACCCAGGCACACGCCGCGTGCCGCGATCCAAGCCGGCGTGACGATTCCGTGGCGCGCCGTGGTGACGACGATATCGACCATACCGACGCGCAGAACAGCGAAACCAGCCGAGGTTTCCGGCGCATGCGCGGCAAGCACCAACGCCGTGACCGCAATCCCCTTGCCAAACATCGCGCTGCCGCGCCCGGCGAGCGTGATATTGATATGCGCACCGGGGCTCGCCTCCGCCGCAGCCGTGACCGCTTCTGGATCATGCAAGGCAGCCAGGGCGACGCGGCCGGTCAGGATTCCGGATTGCTCGGCCGCCAGCAGGGCGCGCAGCAAGCCGGGCGTATCCGCCAATCCACCAATCGCCGGATCGTCGCTGGGATCGAGCAGCAACACGGGCTTGCCGCCACTGGCCGAGCGAGCCGATTTGATGGCGGTTTCGGCCAGGACAAGGCCGGTGAATGGCCTGGCACTGGCGCGCGCGAGATCAAGAGCCAGGGCCGCCGCCAGTTCACGTGCGGCACCGGCATCCCGATCCGCCCAGACCAGTGCTGACGGACCGGCGTAAGGGCTGTCCCCCCAGGCGAATCCACCGAAGACGCTGGCGTCCAAAATCGGCTTGCGATGGGCCAGCGACTTGCCGAGCCAAAGCGGCGCCAACACTTTTCCCATATCCATGGCGCCCATCACCAGCGGAACGCGGGCGAGCACGCCGACCGGGCGGGATGTGCCGGCAAGGATGCCTTCCAGCAACGTCAAAGCACGGATAGCGGCATCGGCACCGCCACCGTTGGGCCATTTCTGGTTGCCACAGGCTCCGTCGAGCAGAATGGCGACTTCCTCGGACAGGTTCGCCCGGGGGTCAAATGTCGCGACCACCGGCTTGTGGCCGATGATCGAGCGAACGCGACGCAGAATGGTGATGTCGGCAGAAGGGTCCCCCTCCGCCTGGCAGGCGCCATGCAGGGACAGATAGACGGCATCGAAGCGGCCCCAACGGAGTGCATCCTCGACTTCGGCCATCCAAGAGCCGAACAACTCGGCGGAGAGCGGGCCACCGGGGGGGGCGGAGGCGCATCGGAGAAATGTGACATCCCAGTCTGGGCGTTCGGCGGCAAAGGCCAGCACGCCGGCCAATTCGCTGTCTGAGTCGCTGTCGGAAGACACGGCAGCTTGCCCGATTGCCCACTCATGCGCCTGGACGTCCTCACCCCGCGTTCTGCGCGGCGTGAAGCTGTTGGAGCAAAACCAGAGGCGGGCGACCGCCAGACGTGCCATATCCACTCCCCACACTCGTCGTCCTGAGCGGACTTCCGCCGCCCGTTCGCGCCGCCCCGGTCAAGCAGCGGATCACGCATAGTTGATAACTGAGATACCACCTCAAATCACTCAAAATTTCCTGAAAAGCAACCGAATAGACATATTTTGTACGGATCTCTTCAGAACTCGTAGAGTCTTCAGAACGAAAATATAACAATCCGAACAAGTGCCTCGTCATCGCCGAACATGACGCTTTCGTCTAAGAAGCAGCGCAAGCGGAAAATATGGTCGCGGCCACACAGGAGTTGAGGATGTTGTTTGCCCGGTCCATCGCCGCCATCGTGACGGGGCGCAAAAGGCTGTTTGCCGCGGCATTCATCGGATTGATCACCTGGTTCCTGCTGCCAGGCACGCTGATGCGCGAGACGCGCGCCATTGTGGCGTGGGATATCTTTGTGACGGTGTTTCTGGCGCTGATCTTTCATCTGTTCAGCGTCCAGAGGCCCGAACACATGCCGGCCGATGCAGCGGCCCAGGAAGAGGGCGAGTGGACCATCTTCTGGGTGACCGTTGGTGCCGTGGCGGCCAGTTTCGCGGCCATCGTCTATGAGTTTTCAAGCAGCAAGGCGATGCCGCCGGTGGAGCGGCAGGCGCATGTGGCGCTGGTTGCCTTCACGCTGCTCGCATCCTGGCTGATGACCCATATCGTGTTCGCGATGCGCTATGCCCACGAATATTATGCAATCACCAAGGGCCGCAGCGAGATTGAAGGCGGATTGTTGTTCCCGGCCGACGATGACCCGGATTACTGGGATTTCGTTTATTTCGCGCTCGTGCTGGGCATGACGTTCCAGGTGTCGGACGTGCAGATCACGTCGCGGATGCTGCGCCGGCTGGCCACGGCCCACGGCGTTTTGGGATTCCTGTTCAACACCGTCATCATCGCGCTCACGGTCAATATCGGGGCGAGCCTTCTCTGAGCGCCACATTTACGCCATGGCGCTCACGCATTCTTAAAGTATAAGCACTAGACCGCGATGGACGGCAACGTCTTCAAAGCAAAGTGATTGCGCCCGGTCAGCCAGCCTCTGCACGTATTCCTCACCCCGTTTGTGACTGATCCGCACGTGATCCTTTCGCCGTCCAAAATATCGGTCGACCTCGGTGTGCGGCTTGATCGCGTGCTGCACAGACGCATGGGCAGCATTGTCGCACTCCTCGCCCTGGCGATGGTGCTGGCGCTGGTTCTGACGACAACGATGCGCTCGCCGCAAAAAGACGACGTGGCCTGGCTGTTGTATGTCGCCCGCAAATGGCTGGCGGGGCAGCGCTTGTATGAGGACCTTGTGGAGGTCAACCCGCCCCTGATCATCTGGATTTACGCAATCCCGGCCTGGGTTGCGATGTGGCTGGATGTGCAGCCGAAACTGATCGCCATCCTGTTCTTCGCAACCCTCGTGCTGGGTGCCGCCTGGTGGAGCGCGTGCCTGCTGCACGGGCGCAGCCGGTTGTTTGCGAGCCGCACGCCGGTGTTCGGCGTCATCGGGATTGTTCTGCTGATCATGCCCGGCGTGGAGTTTGGCCAGCGCGAGCACCTGATGATCGCGGCCATCCTGCCGTATCTGTGCGTCATGGCGTCATGGCTCGATGGCACAAATGTGCGTCGGCGCACCTCGATCAGCGTGGGCATCATCGCGGGCCTGGGCTGTGCGCTGAAGCCGACCTATGGGTTGGTGTTCCTGGTGCCGGAACTGGTGGGAATGCTGCGCGGCCGCAAGCTGTTGCGCTGGGCGCCGATTTCGGCGGCACTCGCGGCGCTGCTGTATGCGGTGTCGATCCTGGCGCTGTGCCCGGCCTTTTTGAATTATGCGGTGCCGCTTGCGCTGGCGCTCTACGGCGGCACCGACACGCCGCTGATCGACCTTTTCTATGCTGCGCGCGTGCTGTTTTTTGGCGTCGGTGTGATTGTGATTCTGTGGCTGACCAGCCGGCACAGGCTTGCGGCCCGCAGCAGCTTCAATGCCTGCCTGTTCGAGATCCTGGCCGCCTTCGCCATCGGGTCCACCCTTGTGTTTCTGTTGCAGGGCAAGGACTGGTTCTACCACACCATTCCGGCCGCGATGGCCACGGTGCTGGCACTGGTGCTGTGGGGCGTGGAGATCCTGCCGAATTTGCGTATCCCGGCGCTCGCCGTGCCGTTGCGCAGGCTCGTGCCGACGGCAGCCCTGGCGGGGCTGGCGCTGCTGGCCTTCGCCGGCACCGGTCTGGACCGGATGTGGCCATGGATCGAAGGCGCGGTGGAGCCTGAGCTGTCCACCGAGGTTCGGCTTGAGAAGATCATCAAGCGTGAAAAAGCCCGGACCTATATCGCGTTCTCGGAATGGATCGGGCTTGGCTTTCCGGTGGTCAACAACACCGGTGTGGTGTGGACATCGCGGTTCGATTCGATGTGGGCGCTGCGCGGCGAGATGTGGCGCGCCCGGCAGGACGGTCGCGCACCGGCCGAGTGGCCTATCCGCCGCTGGATCGCGCGCGACTTCGTGGCGGGCTGCCCGGATATTGCCGTTGTGGATGCGCGCGGCGGCATCAATTTCGTGGCCATCCTGGTGGCATCGGACGCAGCCTTCGCCCAGGCGTGGACCCATTACCAGCAGATTGCCATGTTCAACGGCCTGCGCGTGCTCAAGCGCCAGGGCCCGACATGCAGCAACGCCAGCAACCGCCCGCGGATCGCGGCCACCGCGCTGGAAGCGCAATAGCCGCGCCTGTTGGTTACGCCTTGTTCCTGACGGCGATCGCGGCTGGCGTGGCGGCGCGTTGCAGCCGCCACCGCCGAACGGCCACGATCAGACACAGACCCAATCCGTAACCGAGAATAGAGACGGCCGCGCTGGGGCCGTAATCAAGATCAAGATTGGCCGACAGCACCCGCATCGGGTCGATCCGTGTGGCAAGCCCATACCACGATGCCTCGATGGCGGCGGTCGCCACGGCCGCCCCGACGGAAATCAGGGGCAGCGGCCACCAGTGCAGGCGCGACGCGCGGGAGGTTAGGCGCCAGATCATTTCCCAGACGAACAGCCCCGTGACGAACACGGCCGCACTCACATCGGCCTTGGATTGCAGGAAGTAATGAAACAGCGCCAGCACCGCCAGCGGATAGGCCAGCTTGTGCAGCGTTTTCCACCGCCGCCCCAACCGTTTCATCCACCCATCGGTCGATGTGATACCCAGCGCCAGCAGCCCCAGCAGCGTGACGAAACCGATGGTGAGATAGAACCGCAGCGCGATCTCGGTGGCCACTTTCACCAGATCGTATTTCTGGTCGATCACATACAAACAGAAATGGATGCCGGCGTAACTGGCGGCCCCCACGCCGATCATGCGGCGCAGCGGCAGGATGCGTTGCCAGTCCAGCACCACCCGCAACGGCGTGATGGCCAACGACGCCAGCAGGAAATACACCGCCCAATCGCCGGTGCCATGGGTGATCTCGCGCACTGGTCGCCCGCCCAGCCCGCCCGTGGCCCACAGGATGGCCAGTCGCGTGACCGGCACCACCAGCACCGCCAGGGTGAAGGCCCGCAGAGGAGAAAAGCGACCGCGACGGTCCTTTATCAGGGAAAACATGGGCAAATCCGTACAATCCTAAAGCCTATGAGCAGCAGACTGCCTTAGGGACGTTGGCGTGACACGCTCGGTTGCATGATTTTCCGATAATCCGCCGGCACACGGAACACCGCCTCGCCCAGCGGGGCGAACCGAACCTCGGTTGCCTGCACCAGAACCAGGCCGTCAGCCTCCACGCGCAGCAATACGCCGTCGGTTGTCAGGCATGCGAGCACGGTCCGCCCAGAGGTGTCGCGGGTTTCCCACTGGGTGCAGGGCAATCCGGCCACGTCCAATTGCCCCCGGCGCTTGAACATTCCATCCGGCGCGACGCCGGGCACCGCGTTCGGGCCAGCATCCAGTTGCACCACCGAGTGATCGCCCTCGCGCACCGCCTGCACCACGTGATGTGCGGTGTCGATGATCACGTACATCCCCGGCGTCGGCGGATCGACGCGCAGCTTGCCCTGGCTCACGCCCCAGCGCATCCGCTGCTCCAGCGGCCGATCCGGGCCGGCCATGCGATAGACGATATCGACATCGCGGGTCGGTTGGGTGAGCGGGCGGTCCTGCGCCTGGGCCAGCGTTGGAATCGCCAGCACCGCGGCCAGCAGCCAAACGCGCTTCACTTTGGCATCGCCATCATACGGTAGCCTTCGGGCGGGGAGAACAGCCCCGGCGCCTGGGTGGCGAGCGCCACCGACACCGCCTCGATCGAGGCCTTGCGGCCGTCCCGGCCCTGGCCTTCGCCGCGCAGCAACAGGCCATCAGGCGTCAGGCACACCCGGCCAGTGGCGCGATCGGCCTTCACGTCATATGTGGTGCAGGCGCGGCCGAGGATGACATCCTTGCCAGTGCGGGTGAACGCCATGCGATCGCTGAGGAGAAACCCATCGGTGACCCCGCCGCCGGGGGGCATTTCCATTACCAGGCGCGGCTGCGGCATCACCAGTTCCACCCGCTCAATCCCCGGGTCCACCAGCAAGTACCCCAGCGGGCCGCCATCGATGCGCAGCCGGTTGGCGGCTGCGAAATAGCGCATGGTGAAATTGGCCGGCATCATCGGGTCTGTGCCGGTGCTGCGATAATTTATGGCGGCATCGCGGTTTGGCAGATAACGCGGATGCTCGGCGGCGCTGGCGGCAGTGGCCAATGCCACGGCAGCGATCAGTCCAGCCAGGATGCGCTTCATGGTGTGCCTTTCGCCAATCGGGTGAACTCAGCCACCAGCGCGTCCGGATCGGGGTTCACGGGGAACACCGCCGAACGCTCCACGGCGGCTTCGAGTATCTGTCTATAGGCGATGCGTGGCATTTCCACGGCACCGAACTGCATCAGATGGGTGGTCACCCACTGCGTGTCCAGCAGCGTGAACCCACCCATGCGCAAACGCGCGACCAGATGCACCAGCGCCACCTTGGACGCATCGCGGGCGCGGCTGAACATGCTCTCGCCAAAGAACACCCCGCCCACCGCCACGCCATACAGCCCGCCGACCAATTCCCCATTCAGCCGCGTTTCCACCGAGTGGCCGTATCCAAGATGGTGCAACTGGGTGAACAATTCCTCAATGCGCGGGTTGATCCAGGTGTCCATTCGGCCGGGCGCCGGCTCCGCGCAACCCGCGATGGCGCCAGCGAAATCCTGGTCCACGGTGACGGTGTAGGGCCCGGACAGCACGGTGCGGAGCAGGCGGCGGGGCAGATGAAACCCGTCCAGCGGCAAATGGCCGCGCATCTCGGGGTCGAGCCAGTACAGCTTGTCGCTGTGCCGGTTCTCCGCCATCGGAAACATGCCGATGCGATAAGCGCGCAGCAGCAGATCGGGGGTGACATCCACGGTTCGACGCAACATATGATGGAGTGTGGCGGCATCGCGCCCCAAAGGGAAGCAAAGGCTGCTGGTCGGCTCTGCATGGCTTCTTTGTCGGGGCCGCGCCGACGGTCTGGCGTAGGGCCATGATGCTACGGAAAATGCGGACATTGATGTCGTCACGGCAGAAATTCGGCGTATTCGAGCAGCGATATGCCGCAAGATGCCCGCATGACACATGATCCAAACCAGCCGCAGAGCGCGGACGCGATTGCCGCCGAACTGCGCGGTCTTTCGCCGGACTACGCACCCACGCCACTGCTGGACCTGCCGACTCTGGCGGCGCATCTCGGCGTGGGCCAGTTGCTTGCCAAGGATGAAGGCCGGCGCATGCTGGGCAGTTTCAAATCCCTCGGCGGCACCTATGCAGGGTTGCGCGCGCTGGCCCGTGCGGCCGGAACCGATGTGTCGGGCCTGTTGGCCGACCAGCCCAAGGGCCAGCCGACTCTGATTTGCGCCAGCGACGGCAATCACGGCCTCGCCGTGGCATTGGCCGGCCGGTTCGCCGGCGCAACCGCCCGCGTGTTCCTGCACGCCACCGTGCCAGCCGCCCGCGGCGCCCGAATCGACGCGATGGGCGCCGCGATCATATGGGTCGACGGCACCTATGACGACGCCGTGGACGCCGCCGCAGCAGCCGCCAAAACTGACGGCGGCATTCTGGTGGCCGACACCACCGACGCGGCGTTTGATCTGGTGGTGGATGACGTGATGGCCGGTTACGGCGTTATTGCCGCCGAAATCCGTCAGCAGATCCTGGCCGCCAGCCACCAGCGCCCGACGCATGCGTTCGTGCAGGCCGGCGTCGGCGGCCTCGCGGCGGCCACTGCCGAGGGGCTGAAAACCTGGATGGCGCCGCCGGCGATGATTGTGGTGGTCGAGCCGGTGGAAGCCTGCTGCATCGCCCCCGCCCTCGCCGCCGGTCACGCCGTGCGGATGCCGGGCAGCCTAAAGACGGCGGCGGAAATGTTGTCCTGCGGCGAGGCCAGCACCCCCGCCTTGCGGGTGTTGCAACGCCATGACGCCCGCGTCGTCACCGTGACAGAAGACACGCTGATCGCCGCCCCACACCTGCTGCGCGACCATCAAGGCCCACCCACCACACCATCCGGCGGGGCGAGCCTTGCTGGCGTGATGGCGGCGATGGCTAATCCCGTTGTGGCTGCCAGCCTGAATCTGGATGGGAACAGCCGGGTGGTCATCATCGTTTCCGAGGTAGATTTCAGCGGGATCACGCCATGACACAGCTTTCGATCAACGCCGACCGCCTGCTCGGTCGCCTCGCACAACTGGGCGAGATTGGCCGCGATGCTGAAGGCCGATTGGTTCGACTGGCCGCGTCCGACGCCGACAAGGCCGGCCGTGAATTGCTCACCGCATGGATGGAGGAAGCCGGGCTGGAGGTGGCCATCGACCGGGTGGGCAACCTGTTCGGCATCTGGGGCAATGCCGAGGATGACGGCGCCAACCCGATGATGATGGGCTCGCATATCGACAGCGTGATCGACGCCGGCATCTACGATGGCTGCACCGGCGTGCTGGCCGGGCTGGAGGTGATCGAGACGCTGGCCGAAGCCGGAATCACCCCCGCGCGCCCGATTGTCGTCGCCGCCTTCACCAATGAAGAGGGGGTGCGATATGCGCCCGACATGCTGGGTTCGCTCGTCTTCGCCGGCGGCATGACAACCAGGGCGGCGCTGGCCACCATCGGCACCGACGGCACCTCGCTGGGCGCTGAACTGGCGCGCATCGGCCAGGCCGGGCCGCATGAGCCTGGGTTCCTGACGCCGCACGCCTATGTGGAACTGCATATCGAGCAAGGCCCTGTGCTGGAGCGAGAAGGATTGCGGCTCGGCGCGGTGAGCTGCGTGCAGGGTATTTCCTGGCAGCGCGTCACCATCCGAGGGGCCGCCAATCACGCCGGCACCACGCCGATGTCGATGCGTCAGGATGCCGGTTATGCCGCCGCCCGCGTGGTGATTTTCCTGCGCGACCGCGTGTCCGGCCGCAACACGCCCAGCGTGGCCACGGTGGGTTGCATGGCGTTCGAGCCGAATGCCATCAACGTCATCCCGTCCAGCGCCAGCTTCACCGTCGATCTGCGCGATCCGGACGAGATCAGGCTGCAAGAGCACGAGGCGGCGTTGGCCGAATATCTTGCGGTGCTGGCCGAGGCTGAGGGCGTGACGATCTCGGTCGAGCAACTCGCCCGGTTCGCACCGGTGGTATTCGACCGCGACATTGTCGAGATGGTGGAGGAAGCCGCCAGCGGCCGTGGCCTGCCGGCAAGGCGCATGACCTCCGGCGCTGGCCACGATGCCCAGATGATGGCGCGAATCTGCCCGGCGGCGATGATCTTCGTGCCCAGCATATCCGGCATCAGCCACAACCCGCGCGAATACACCGCACCGGCGGATCTGGTGGCGGGCGCCAATGTGCTTCTGGACGTTGCGCGCCGGCTGTCGGGAGGCTGAAGCGCTCGGTCGAAGTTGCAAGAAGTGGAAACCCTCGTTCTTTTTTGAAAGAAAGAACGAGGGTTTCAAGCGTTATCACGACAAAAATGGCAACCAACAAAAAGTCATGAAAGTCTTTTTGTTTCTTTTTCTTCAGAAAAAGAAAGCCTTCGATGACCTAAAACCACCTTATGGCCGAATTTCAGCCGCGATGTCATGAAACAGCCGCGCCGGCAGTGATCCGCCAGTCACGCCGGCCATCGGCTTGTTATCGTCATTTCCCAGCCAGACGCCGATCACCAGCCCGCCCGGTGTGCCGGGGGACACGGCGCCCATGAACCAGGCATCGTGATAATCCTGCGTCGTGCCGGTTTTGCCGGCCACCAGGCGGCCGGGGATCGCCGCAGCCTTGCCGCTGCCACGCGTGACGACCGCCGTCATCATGCGCACCATCATCGCGGCCAGGTCAGGGTCCACCACGCGGGGGCTGTCCGGGACTGGGAGCTTGATCTGCTTGCCGTCCGCCACCACGCCCTCCAGCGCCCGTGGCGTGACCAGCCGTCCGCCGTTGAACAAGGTGGCGTAGGCACCGGCCATTTCCATCAGCCCGACTTCGGAGGTGCCGAGCGCCAGTGTGGCGTTGTTCGGCAGAACGTCGGCGATGCCGAGTCGCGCCGCGACCTCGGCCACCGCACGCGGACCGCCGGATTGCAGCAGCAGGCGCACCGAGACGGTGTTGATGCTCTCGGCCAGAGCCTCCTCAATGGAAACTTCCCCGCGAAACTTGCCCTCGAAATTGCCCGGCGCCCAGTTGCCGATCCGGATCGGCACGTCCTCGATCACATCATCCGGCCGCGTGCCGTGTTCGAGGGCGGCCAGCCAGACGAAGATCTTGAACGATGAGCCGGGCTGGCGGCGGGCGACCACGGCGCGGTTGAAAGGGCCGGTCTTGTAGTCCCGACCACCCGCCATGGCGCGGACGGCGCCGGTGGCGGCATCCATGACCACCACCGCCCCCTGCCCCACCCTGGCCGCCACGCCGGGGCCGTCCAGCAGGGCGCTGAGTTTCGCCTCCACCAGGAACTGCATCCGCGCATCCAGCGTGGTGCGCACGGCGGCGTCCGCTCCGGTGGCCACCACTGTCTGCGCCCGATCGGCCGCCCAATCGGCGAAATAGCCGGCGCCGCTGCTGGAGCGCGGCGGAAAGGCGATGGCGGCCCCGGCTTCGTTTGCCTCGGCGGCCGTGATGGCGCCAGCTTCGGCCATTGCGGTCAGCACCTCGCGCCCGCGCACGGCCGCTGCATGTGGATCGACACGTGGCGAAAAGCGCGAGGGTGCGCGGGGCAGGCCGGCGATGACAGCGGATTGCCAGAGATTGAGATTTCGCGCGGATATGCCGAAATACATCTGCGCCGCTGCGTCCACGCCCCAGGCGCCGGAGCCCAGATAGACGCGGTTGAGCCAGATTTCGAGGATCTCGGATTTGGTGAAATGCCGCTCCAGCCAAAGCGTGAGCAGCATTTCCTGCACCTTGCGCTTGAAGGTGCGAACGTTTGTGAGGAACAGGTTCTTCGCCACCTGCTGGGTGATGGTGGACCCGCCCTGCGCCATGCGCCCACGTGTGATGTTGACCACCACGGCACGCGCCAGGCCGAACACGTCAAATCCCGGATGGGTCCAGAAGCGCCGGTCCTCCACCGATACGGCGGCCAGCGGCAGCATCGGCGGCAGGTCCGACAGGCGCAGCGGTTCGCCCACGACGTCGCCGAAACTGGCGTAGATGTGGCCACCGGTGTCGGCCAGGGTCAGGCTCGGCCGGCGCGCGGCGTCGAGCGCTGCCTCCGGACGCGGCAGGTCCCAGGCAAAATAAGTGAGGAAGATGGCGCCGAACACGACGCCCCAGACGCCGAGAATGAGCAGCCATTTGGCCACGAACCAGCCGGGATGCCGCCGCTTGCGCGACCGCGGCCGCGGTGGCTGCTCGATGGGGGGCACCTCATAGGCAGGGGCCGGCGGCACAACATATCCCCGCCGCTGGTCAGGCGAGATCTGCGGCGCACGATACATGCTGCGACTATCCCAGCACTATCGATAGCACTGGATGAACACGACGGACGCGTTGACGCGCTCGCCAATCGCGGCCGGGCGCAGTTCGGCGCCAACGCTGGGCGCGTGCTGCACCGGGCTGCCGCGACCGGCCAGGAACGCCGCCGCTTCCGGGCCCTTGATGGCGAAATTGACGTTCTGCGGAATGTCGCCGCCGGTCATCTTGGCGATCGACAGCGCGTTCAGCTTGGCCACCACAACACCCACCACATGGCCTTGCGCATCCAGAAGCGGTCCGCCGGAATTGCCGGGCTGCACCGGGGCCGAGATGGTGAAATGCAGCGGATTGTCGCGCAGGCCGGCCATGGCGCTGATGTCGCCGGTGGTCAGCGTGGGGCCGGAGGACAGCACGCCGGTGAGCGGGAAACCATAGGTGACAACCGGATCGCCGATCCGCACCGCCGGGCTGTCGCGAAACACCAAAGCCGGGCCGAAGCCGTGCGGCACGCTGAGCAAAGCGAGGTCGCGGCGCGCATCGGTGGCCACAATCTGGGCAGCCACGCGCTGGCCGACGGCGTTGCGGGCGGCCAGGCGGGTGCAGCCATCGACCACGTGGCTGTTGGTCAAAATCTTGCCGTCGCCCACGATAAAGCCGGAGCCTGTGGCGTTGACGCGGCCCTCGGGCGGGGCGCGCAGGGCCGGGTTGGCCGGCGCGGGCTTGCCGGACGGGCTTTCATCCGCGCCCAACGGCGGCGGCTTGGCCGCCATAATCGGCAGCGCCGGGAGGCACAGGCAGAGGGCGATAGCCAGGGTGATGCGCATGAGCGGACCATGCTGCAAGCCCAGCCGGGCTTCAAGCCCAGGCGGCACGTCAACGCGCCCGAGCAGCACCGCGCCCCATTGCGAACAGCGTGACGCGGGCACACACTTTCCGCAGTTGCAGGAGATGATGCATGCGCGGTTTGTTTCTCGACGCCAATGGGGCCTTGGCGGACATTTTCCATAAGATGCGCACGGACAGCGATCCGGCGATGGAGGTGAACCTCCAGGAGGATATCGACCAGGATAAATTGGCCGACCTGCTGCAGGGCTACGATTTCATTCTCGACGACCACACCACGCTCCCGACGGCCACGCTGGCCAAATGCCCACAGCTCAAGCACGTCATCTTTTTGGGCACCGGTGCCCGGAGCTATATGAACCCGGAGGAGCTGGCAGCCCTCGGCATCACCGTGCACATCATCAAGGGCTATGGCGACATCGCCGTGGCCGAGCACGCCATCGCCCTGATGTGGGCCGCCGCCCGTGGCCTGTCGTTCATGGATCGGGGCATGCGCGCCGGGCAATGGTTGCGCAGCGAGGGCATGCAGCTGACCGGCAAGACCATCGGTCTGATCGGCTTTGGCGGGATTGCTGCCGAAGTGGCGCGCATCGCCGGCGGGTCGGGCATGCAGGTTCTGGCCTGGAACCGCACGCCCAAGACAGCACCGGGCGTGGAATTCGTGCCGCTGGAGACACTGCTGGCCGAGAGCCATGTGGTCAGCCTTCACCTGCTGCTGAACGACGACACACGCGGATTCCTATCGGCCGAGCGGATCGCCGCGATGCGACCGGGAGTGATGCTGGTCAACACCGCGCGCGGTGCCGTGGTGGATGAAGCGGCGATGGTGGCGGCGCTGCAATCGGGCCATATCGGCCACGCGGCGCTGGATGTGTTCGACGTGGAACCGCTGCCGGTGCCGCATGTGCTGACAACGCTGGACAACGTCACCCTATCCGCCCACAGCGCGTTCCGCACGCCGGAAGCCAATGAAACCCTGATCCGTCGCGCGCTGGATATCGCCGCCAGCGTTGCCAAATAAGGCCTGCACAATGAAACGCCTGCTTGTTGCCTTGCTGGTCCTTGGCCTGTCCCACGCCGCCCGTGCGGCTGATCTGGTGGTGTTCGCCGCTGCGAGCCTGACGGATGCGATGAAGGACATCGCCCCGGTCTGGGAGGCAACGGGCGGCGCGAAACTGCGGTTCAACTTCGCCGCCAGTTCCACCCTCGCCCGCCAACTGGAACAGGGGGCCCCGGCTTCGGTGTTCGCCTCGGCCGATATGCTATGGATGGACTGGGCGCAGACCCGCAACCTGATCGTGCCGGACACCCGCCGCACGCTGCTGGGCAACACGCTGGTGCTGGTGATGCCGCGGGATGTGGCTCACCCCGTCACGATCTCTCCCGCGCTGGACCTTGCCGCGTTGCTGGGGCCAGACGGACGGATCGCGGTGGGCGACCCGGGCAATGTGCCGGCCGGGATCTATGCCAAGGAGGCGCTGACCCGGCTGGGCCTGTGGGGAAGCGTGCAGACCCACCTCGCCATCAGCGACTCGGTGCGCAGCGCCCTGCTGTTGGTCGAGCGCCATGAGGCGCCGCTGGGCATCGTCTATGCGACGGACGCGGCGATCGCACCGCAAGTCGCCATCGTCGCCACCTTCCCGGCCGAGAGCCACACGCCGGTGGCCTATCCGTTCGCCGTCTCCCGCAGCGGCGACAGCCCCGAAGCCCGGGCTTTCATGGCGTTTCTGGCCACGCCGGCCGCCACCGCCATCTTCACGAAACGCGGCTTTAAGACCGGCGAGTAGCTGCCAATCGGGGGACGCGCTTGCACTGCGCCGCCTGCATGCGCATCTATAGAAGACATATGACCTCGTAATTGGCCGGCAGTTGCAAGCAGCGCCGGTGGAGCTTCAAGATGGACGGCAGCGCCGAATCCCGACGGATTATTCTCCACGCGCCAGAAGATTTCGCCCCCATGCGCGCCGCTGGCCGCTTGGCGGCGGAGGCTTTGGACATGATCACCCCTTACGTGCAGCCAGGTGTCACCACCCAGTCGCTGGACGTGTTGTGCCATGATTTCATCCTTGCGCATGGCGCTGTTCCGGCGCCGCTGAACTATCGCGGCTATCCGAAATCGGTGTGCATCTCGATCAATCACGTGGTCTGCCATGGCATTCCAGGCGACCGGGTGCTGGTGTCGGGCGACATTGTGAACATCGACGTGACGGTGATCCTGGATGGCTGGCACGGCGACAGCAGCCGGATGTATTGCGCCGGCCCGCCTTCGACCAAGGCGCGCAACCTGATCGACGCCACGCATGAAAGCCTGATGCGTGGCGTGGCGGCGGTGAAGCCGGGCGCCACGCTGGGCGATATCGGCCACGCGATTCAGGCGTATGTCGAGCCATTGCGGCTCAGCGTGGTGCGTGATTTCTGCGGCCACGGCATCGGCCGCACCTTCCATGCGCCGCCGAACATCCTGCATTACGGCAAGCCCGGCGAAGGCCCGACACTGAAGCCGGGCATGTTCTTCACCATCGAGCCGATGGTGAACGCGGGCCGGCCCGAGGTGAAAGTGCTGGATGACGGCTGGACGGCGGTGACGCGCGATCGCAGCCTGTCCGCCCAGTTCGAGCACATGGTCGGCGTGACGGAGACCGGCGTGGAAGTGTTCACGCTCTCGCCGGCCGGGTTGTTCAAACCGCCTTACCCCGTCTGATGGGGCAGCCCTTCATCACGTCACAACCGCTGCGCTTCTGCGACACCGACCGTCTTGGCCACATCAACAACGCCGTCTACGCGGTGATGTATGAGGCCGGGCGGGCGGAAATGCTGGAGCAGGCCGGGTCATTGGCGCCTTCGGCCGGGCGTGCAGTGGTGATCGCGCGGCTGGAGATCGATTTCCTGCGGGAGATGAACTGGCCGGGCGATGTGTCGGTTGAATCGGTCATTCACCGGATCGGCACCAAGTCGTTTCACATGCGGCAGCGTTTGGTGGTGGGCGGCGTGCTCTGCTCGCGGGCGCTGTCGGTGCTGGCCGTGATCGACACCGAAACCCGCCGGGCGGTGCCGCTTGAGGACGGCTGGAAGGCCGACTTCGCACGATGGCTTGATCCGGAATTCACGTGATTTGACGCTGGTTTAACGCTGCGATACCGGCAATCCGCACGCGATATGGTGTCATGTCTTTATGAGCGCCAAGAAATCAGGTTTTGCCGAACAGACCTTCGTGCTGGATGCGCCGCCCTCTCCCATGAGTGCCGCAGGGCACCGCCAGCGCATGCGGGTCCGCCTTCTGGGCGCCGGGCCTGATTCACTGGCCGATCACGAGTTGCTGGAAATGGTGTTGTTTCTGGCCTTGCCGCGCCGGGACACCAAATCGATCGCGCGGGCGCTGATTGCCCGTTTCGGGAGCTACGCCGCCGCCATCACCGCGTCATCGCGCGAATTGCGCAGTGTGGACGGCGTGGGCGAGGCCGGGGCGGCGGCCCTTAAAACCGTGCAGGCCGCAGCCCTCCGGCTGTCGCGGGCCGAGGTGCTGGGCCAACCGGTGCTGGCCAATTGGGACCGGCTGATGGAATACCTCAACGCAGTGATGGCCCGTGAGCGCATCGAGCAATTCCGCGTGCTGTTCCTGGACGCCCGCAACCGGTTGCTGGCAGACGAGGCGCAGGGCCAAGGCACCGTCAACCACACGCCGGTCTACCCGCGCGAGGTGGTGCGCCGGGCGCTGGAATGGCACGCCACCGCCATCATCCTCGTCCACAACCACCCCAGCGGCGACCCTACTCCCTCGCGTGCCGATATCGACATGACGAAGAAGATCCGGGCCGCCGCACAGGCGCTGTCGATCGTGCTGCACGACCATGTGATCGTCGGCAACGGCCGCTGGCGCAGCTTTCGGCGCGAGGGGCTGCTGTAGGTTCGGTCATTGCGCCACAAACGCCCTCAGCCAGGGCCAGTTTGCCCACACGTCATGCCCACCTTCCCAGATCAGCTTGAGCGCGATGTAGAGCACGATGAGCAACCCTACCCAGGCGATCCAGCGATGTTTTTCCAGCAATTTGGCGATGAAGGTGGCGGCCAGGCCCATCAGCACCACCGAGAACGCCAGGCCCACGACCAGCACCCAGGTGTGACCGTTCGCTGCCCCCGCCACGGCCAGCACGTTGTCCAAGCTCATGGACAGATCAGCCAGAACGATCTGGATCATGGCCTGGCGCAATGTTTTGGGCTTGGCGGCATCAAGGGCATGCGCGCTGCTGGTGCGCAGTTCGCGATACATTTTGTAGGCCACCCACAGCAGCAGTAATCCGCCGGCCAGCAGCAGGCCCACGATGGCCAGCAATTGCAGCGTGACGGCGCCAAGGGCGATGCGCAAAACCGTGGCGGCGCCGATTCCCACAATGATGGCAGGCCGCTTCTGATGCGCCGGCAGGCCGGCCACAGCCAGGCCCACCACCACCGCATTGTCGCCGGCCAGGGTGATATCCACCAGCAGCACCTGGGCCAGGGCTGTCAGCTCTTGCATAAACGCGGGGTCGAACATTCGGCATCCTCAGTTGCGAGCCCGGAGCCAGGGGCCTAGAGATTTCGGGAAGTGTGGTCCCAGGACCATTTATGAAGCATGATACCGGGGTATTCGACCAATGGTTCCGCGTTACAGCCGCCCAGTTATGACTGCCATCTGGGCTCCCGAGAACCGTTTCCGCATCTGGTTCGAGATCGAGGCCCTCGCCGCCGAGGGCATGGCGAGCCTTGGCGAGATCCCGATCGAATCAGCGCAGAACATCCGCGTCCGCGGCGATGCGAAGGTGGCCAACATCACCGCCGAGGATTTGGAACGTATCGATGCCATCGAGCGCGAAACGCGCCATGACGTCATTGCGTTCCTTACCTGGTTGGCGGAAGGCATCGGCGAGGACAGCCGGTTCGTGCATCTGGGGCTGACCAGCTCGGACGTGCTGGACACCTGCCTGTCGGTGCAGCTCACCCAGGCGGCGGATATTCTCATTGCCGATGTCGATGCCGTGCTGGCCGCGCTGAAGGCCCGCGCGTTCGAATTCAAGCACACCCCCACCATTGGCCGCAGCCACGGCATCCATGCCGAGCCGACCAGCTTTGGGTTGAAGCTGGCGGGGCATTACGCCGAATTCAGCCGCAACCGCGCCCGCCTGGTCGCGGCACGGGCGGAGATCGCGGTGTGCGCGCTCAGCGGCGCCGTGGGCACCTTTGCCCATGTGGACCCCAAGGTTGAAGAATTCGTCGCCGCCAAGCTCGGCCTGGCCTGCGAGCCGGTGTCCACCCAGGTCATCCCGCGCGACCGTCATGCCGCGTTCTTCTGCGCGCTGGGCGTGGTGGCTTCGAGCGTCGAGCGAATGGCCACCGAGGTTCGGCACTTGCAGCGCAGCGAAGTGCGCGAGGCGGAGGAGTTCTTCCACGCCGGCCAGAAGGGCAGCTCGGCGATGCCGCACAAGCGCAACCCGGTGCTGAGCGAGAACCTCACGGGCCTCGCCCGCATCGTCCGCGCCGCCGTCACGCCCGCCTTGGAGAACGTCACGCTGTGGCACGAGCGCGACATCAGCCATTCCAGCGTGGAACGGGCGATCGCACCTGACGCCACCGTGACGCTGGATTTCGCGCTGATGCGTCTGGCGGGGATGATGGAGAAGCTGACGGTTTATCCGGAGCAGATGGCCGCCAACCTCGAGAGCCTCGGCGGTGTGGTGCATTCGGGTGAGATCCTGCTGGCCCTGGCCCGCGCCGGGATTTCGCGCGAGGACGCCTACCGGATCGTGCAGCGCAACGCGATGGCCACCTGGTCCACGCTCGGCAAGCCGGGCAATCGCAGTTTCCGCGAAAATCTGGACGCCGACCCTGAGGTCGCCGGCCGGGTGCCGCCGGAAATGCTGGATGCGGCCATGGATTACGGCCTGCATCTGCGCCAGCTCGACGTCATCTACACCCGCGTGTTCGGCGAGACCGGTCCCGTCTGAGTTTCAGTCCAGTCTGGGTTTCAGTCCAGTCTGGGTTTCAGTAATGTGTCGGGGGCGTGGCACCTGATTGCCACGCCTGCTATACGAAAGATGCGCGGGTGGTTTCAGCCCGTGCTGCACGATGCCGCGCTTTGCGTGGCGTATGGGGCCACCGGCCCCTGAGGGAATGCCAATGGCTCGCCGCCGCCAGCTCTATGAAGGTAAAGCCAAAATCCTGTTCGAAGGGCCGGAGCCGGGAACGCTTGTCCAATATTTCAAGGACGATGCGACCGCGTTCAACTCCCAGAAGAAGGGCACCATCACCGGCAAGGGCGTTCTGAACAATCGCATCAGCGAGTATCTGATGCTGCGCCTGGGTGAGATCGGCGTGCCCACGCATTTCGTGCGTCGGCTGAACATGCGTGAGCAGTTGATCCGCGAAGTGGAGATCATCCCCATCGAGGTGGTGGTGCGCAACGTGGCGGCCGGCAGCCTGTCCAAACGGCTGGGCATCCCTGAAGGCACCCGCCTGCCCCGCTCGATCATCGAATATTATTACAAGAACGACGCGCTGCAGAACCCGATGGTGGCCGAGGAGCACATCACCGCATTCGGCTGGGCCGGCACGCAGGACATGGACGACATGGTGGCGCTGACGCTGCGCATAAATGACTTCCTGACCGGGCTGTTCCTGGGCGTCGGCATCACGCTGGTGGACTTCAAGATCGAGTTCGGCCGGCTGTATGAGAACGACGATATGCGCATTGTGCTGGCCGACGAACTCAGCCCGGACAATTGCCGGCTGTGGGACAGCAAGACCAACGAGAAGATGGACAAAGACCGCTTTCGCCGTGACCTCGGCCGTGTCGAGGAAGCGTATCAGGAAGTGGCGCGGCGCTTGGGCATTCTGCCCGAAGCCGGCATGCGTGACCTCAAAGGCCCGGAGACGATGCAATGAAGGCTGTCGTGACAGTGATGCTGAAGGACGGCGTGCTGGACCCGCAGGGGAAGGCCATTGGCCACGCCCTGGCAACGCTCGGCTTTGCCGGCGTGGGCGAAGTGCGCGTGGGCAAGCGGATTGAGCTTGAACTGGGCGAAAACGACCCCGAAGCCGCCCGCAAGGCAGCCGAGGACATGGGTCGTCGCTTGCTCGCCAACATGGTGATCGAGAGCTTCAAGGTGGAGATCGTCTGATATGCGCGCCGCCATCGTCGTCTTCCCCGGCATCAACCGCGAACGCGACATGGCGATCGCACTCGAGCTGAGCACCGGCCACAAGCCCCGCATGGTGTGGCACAAGGAGACCTCGCTCGACGGGATTGACCTTGTGGTCCTGCCCGGCGGGTTCAGCCACGGCGACTATCTGCGCTGCGGCGCCATGGCCGCGCAAAGCCCGATCATGCCGGCCATCCGGGCCCATGCCGAGCGCGGCGGCTATGTGATGGGGGTCTGCAACGGCTTTCAGATTTTGACCGAGGCGGGCCTGCTGCCGGGTGCGCTGTTGCGCAATGCCGGGCTGCGGTTCCTGTCCATGGACTGCAACCTGCGCGTCGAGCGCAGCGACACGGCCTATGCCGGCCACTACACGCCCGGCCAGGTGTTCCGCGCGCCGATGGCGCATGGCGATGGCAACTACTTCGCCAGCGCCGACACGCTGGACCGGCTTGAGGGCGAATGCCTGGTGGCGTTCCGCTATGCCGAGGCCGATGGCAGCCTGACGACGGCGGCCAACCGCAACGGCTCCCAGCGCAACATCGCCGGTATTTATTCATCCAATCTGCGCGTGCTTGGCCTGATGCCGCACCCCGAGGATCTTGTGGATCCGTTGATGGGCGGCACCGATGGCAAGCCGCTGTTCGACGGTCTTGCCGCAGCCCTGGCCGCCTGAGGAATTCGATATGAAAGACGTCAATCAGGCGCTCGCCGCCGAATTCGGCCTGAGTGCCGAGGAATACCAGCGCGTTCTGGACATCATGGGCCGCACGCCCTCCTTCACTGAACTTGGCGTGTTCAGCGTGATGTGGTCCGAGCATTGCTCCTACAAATCATCGCGCGTGTGGCTGAAGACGCTGCCGACCAAGGCCCCCTGGGTCATTCACGGGCCGGGCGAGAACGCTGGCGTTGTGGATATCGGCGAGGGCCTGGCCGCCATCTTCAAGATGGAAAGCCACAACCACCCGAGCTTCATCGAGCCTTACCAGGGCGCGGCGACGGGCGTGGGCGGCATTCTGCGCGACGTGTTCACCATGGGCGCGCGGCCGATTGCCAACCTGAACGCGCTGCGCTTTGGCGACCCGAAGCTGGCCAACACCAAGCGCATCGTCGATGGCGTGGTGCGCGGCGTGGGCGGCTACGGCAACTGCGTGGGCGTGCCGACGGTGGGCGGGGAAATCAATTTCCATCCGTCCTACAACGGCAATCCGCTGGTCAACGCGATGACGGTGGGCATTGCCGACAAGGACAAGATCTTCCTGTCGGCGGCTGCCGGTATGGGCAACCCGGTGGTGTATGTCGGCTCCAAGACCGGGCGTGACGGCATTCACGGCGCCACCATGGCGTCCACCGAATTCGATGCCGACAGCGAGAGCAAGCGCCCGACGGTGCAGGTGGGTGACCCGTTCGTTGAGAAGCTGCTGATCGAGGCGTGTCTGGAACTGATGGCGACCGACGCGATCGTGGCCATTCAGGACATGGGCGCTGCCGGGCTGACCTCGTCGGCCGTGGAGATGGCGGGCAAGGGCGGCGTGGGCATCGAGTTGGATCTCGACCATGTGCCGCAGCGCGAAACCCACATGACCGCCTATGAGATGATGCTGTCCGAGTCGCAGGAGCGCATGCTGATCGTGCTGCGCCCGGACCGTGAGGACGTGGCGCGCGCCATCTTCGAGAAATGGGACCTGGATTTCGCGGTGGTCGGCCATATCACCGACACCGGCCATATCGTGGTGAAGCATAACGGCGTCATCGAAGCCGATATCCCGCTCGATCCGCTGGCCGAGCAGGCGCCGCTGTATCATCGCCCCACCACCGAGACGCCGAAGCAGGCGGAACTGGGCGATGTGGCCGATCCGGTTGGGATTCTGCCGGCTCTGTTCAAGCTGATCGGTTGCCCCGATCTGTGCTCGCGCGCCTGGGTGTATGACCAGTACGACAGCACCGTGGGCGGCCAGACCGTCAAGCGCCCGGGAGGTGCTGATGCCGCCGTGGTGCGGATTGAAGGCAAGAAGCGCGCTGTGGCGCTGACCACCGACGTGACGCCGCGCTATGTGCAGGCCGATCCGGAAATGGGCGGCAAGCAGGCTGTGGCCGAGGCGTGGCGCAACATAACGGCCGTCGGCGCGCTGCCGTTGGCCATCACCGACAATATGAATTTCGGCAACCCGACCAAGCCCGAGATCATGGGCCAGTTCGCCGCCTCGATTCGTGGCATTGCGGCCGCCTGCGTCGCCCTGGATTTCCCGGTCGTGAGCGGCAACGTGTCGCTTTACAACGAGACCGAGGGCAAAGGCATTCTGCCGACGCCGGCCATTGGTGGGCTTGGTGTGCTGGAGGATGCGGCGCAGGCCGTGGGCCTCGCGGCAGCGCCGGGTCAGAGCCTGGTCCTGATCGGCAGCATCGCCGGTCATCTCGGCCAGTCGCTGTGGCTGCGTGAGATCGCCGGACGCGAGGAAGGCCCGCCGCCGCCGGTGGATCTGGTCGTTGAGCGCACAACCGGTGATTTCGTGCGGACGCAGATTTTGGCGGGTGCGGTGGCTGGTTGTCATGACATCGCCGATGGCGGATTGCTCGTGGCCATCACCGAAATGCTGATGGGCGGCAACACCGGCGCGGTGCTACTGGCCCCACCGGCTGACATCGCGGAGCATGGCTGGTGGTTCGGTGAGGATCAGGCCTGCTACGTGCTGGCGGTGACGAATCCGTCTGCCTTGCTCGCGGCGGCGTCTGCTGCGAACATTCCGGCGCGTCTGCTCGGATTGGCGGGCGGCAGCGATTTGACACTGGCCGGTGGCGCCACCATATCGATGATAGAGCTATCTGCTGAACATGCGCGCTTCTTTGCGGAATGGATGAACTAGCCCCATGGCCATGCAAGCCCAAGAGATCGAGGCCCTGATCAAATCCGCCCTTCCGGATGCGAAGGTGTCGATTGAAGACCTCGCGGGGGATGGCGATCACTATGCGGCAACTGTCGTCAGTGAAACCTTCCGCGGGATCAGCCGGGTGAAGCAGCACCAGATCGTCTATGCCGCCTTGCGCGGCCGCATGGGCGGCGAACTGCACGCTCTTGCTCTGCAAACTTCCGCCCCCGAATAGGAGCCATCTCTATGCCCGCCACCGCTCGTATCCAGTCTGAGATCGAAACCAACCCCGTCATGCTCTACATGAAGGGCAACGCGATGTTCCCGCAATGCGGCTTCTCGGCCCGCGTTGTGCAGATCCTGACCCATGTCGGCGTGCCGTTCGCCACCGCCAACGTGCTTGAGGACGCCGAACTGCGCGACGGGATCAAGACATTCTCGAACTGGCCGACCATTCCGCAGCTTTACGTTGGCGGCGAGTTCGTCGGCGGCTGCGACATCATCACCGAGATGTTCCAGAACGGCGAACTGACGGCGCTGTTCGCCGAGAAGGGTATTCCGCACAAGGCGGAAGCGTAAGACTGCCGCCTCCCGTCTTTCCCGGCTTGTTGGGAAAGACGGGAGGCATTTTACGCCGCGTGGGTTTCGAATTCCGCCGGTGACGTGATTTCGAGAAGTTCCAGATCGTCGCTATGCGCGATCTCGCGGTGGCGCACGCCGGGCGGTTGATAGACCGAGGCGCCGGCTTCGATGCGCACCACGCCGATATCCTCGTATTCGAACTCGGCCCAGCCGCGCAGGACATAGACCATCTGAAAATCCAGCGTGTGGGTGTGCCAGGCGGGCTTCGGCCCCTCCCCCGGTACGGCGCGGATGACATGCGCGCCGATCTTGCCGCCGGATGCGGTGGCGATGCCGAGGTCGCGATAGGCGAAGAAGGCGCGCAGTCCCTGGTCGAAATCCGCGCCCTCGGCGTGTTTGACGATGGTTGGCATGGCGGTTCCTCTGTTTTTGGGGAGTGTGGCGCTGATGAGATTGAGTTGACAACCGTCGTGGGTGCTGTCGAATCGTTCCAATACCAAAGGGGGATCGTCATGCGCTATGTGATCAACGGCACCATCATGCAGACCGTGGCGATTGACCTCATGCCCGGGGAGACGGTGTTCAGCCAGACCAACTGTATGTGCTGGATGAACGATGCCATCACGATGAACACCAACACCGGCGGCGGCTTCCTGTCCGGCATCAAGCGCAGCCTGGGTGGCGGCAGCTTTTTCATCACCGAGTTCACCGCGACCGGGGATGGCCATGTGGCGTTCGCGCCGCGCTTTCCGGGCACCATGATGCCGGTGCAGCTCGGCGCCGGGCAGTCGCTGATCTGCCGCAAGGAGACGTTTCTGTGCGCCGAAAAGTCGGTGACGTTGGAGATTGCGTTCCAGAAACGCCTCGGCGCCGGCTTCTTTGGCGGTGAAGGGTTTATCCTGCAGAAGGTGACAGGCCCTGGAACCGTGTTCCTCGATCTGTCGGGCGAGGTGGTGGAGAAGGATCTGGCGCCGGGCGAACGGCTGCTGGTTCATGCCGGCCATGTGGGCGCGCTGGACCCGAGCGTGGGCTTTGATATCCAGATGGTGCGCGGCTTCAAGAACGTGCTGTTCGGCGGCGAGGGCCTGTTTCTGGCGACGCTGACCGGGCCGGGCCATGTGGCGTTGCAGAGCATGCCGATCATCAATCTGGCCGAGGAAATCGGCCGCTATCTGCCGGGCGCCAAATCCGATTCCAGCGGGCCCGGCGGCATGTTGGCCACCGGTGCCGTGGGTGGGATTTTGGGCAGCCTCTTCAGCGGTTCGAACGACAGCAACGCTTAGATGAATGTTGCGTGCGTCAGGACAGGAAGGTCTTCTTTTTCTGAAGAAAAAGAAGCAAAAAGACTTCCATTCATTTCGGCGCATGGCGCGGCAGAGGCCGCGCCATGCATGTAAATTCATGAAGTTTTTTGGTTCTTTTTTTCAAAAAAGAACCCTTTCTTCCGCCTAAACAATACTTGTTAAAATCAAGCTGCGGTTTTCTCCGCCCGGAAATCCTTGATGTCGCGGAAGGTGAGACCCGGGTTCTGCTCGGCCGTGCGGCGCATCATGAAATTGCTGGAGGCGAGGTAGACCGGGTCTCCGTCAACGTCGTCAGCCATGGAGGTGCGTTGGTCGGCGCAGAATTTTTCCACCAACGCGCGGTCGCCGTAGACCCAGCGGGCGAGTTGGTAGGGGGTGTTGTCGAAGCCGATCGGCACGCCGTATTCGCCAGCCAGGCGGGCCAGCAGCACGTCCAGCTGCAAGGTGCCGACCACGCCGACCATCGGCGGCGAGCCGTCTTGCGGGCGGAACAGCTGCACCACGCCTTCCTCGGCCAGTTCCTGCAACGCCTGGCGCAGCTTCTTGGCCTTCATCGCGTCCGACAGCCGCACGCGGCGCAGGATTTCGGGGGCGAAATAGGGCACGCCAACGAAGTTCAGGTCTTCCACTTCGCTCAGCGTGTCGCCAATTCGGAGCGTGCCGTGGTTGGGGATGCCCACCACGTCGCCGGCATAGGCTTCATCGGCGATCTGGCGGTCGCGGGCGAAGAAGAACTGTGGGGCGTGCAGCGGGATGAGCTTGCCGGTGCGGACCTGCTTGAGGCGCATGCCGCGCACCAGCTTGCCGGAACACACGCGGGCGAAGGCGATACGGTCGCGGTGGTTGGGGTCCATGTTCGCCTGGATTTTGAACACCAGGGCCGTGAGGTTCGTCTCGTTGGCCTGCACGATGCGGGTGTCGGCCGGTTGGGCGCGGGGCTTGGGGCCGTATTCGGCCAAGGCGTCCAGCAGGTCACCCACGCCGATGTCGCGGATGGCGCTGCCGAACAGCACCGGCGTCAGGTGGCCGGCCTCGAAGCTTTCCAGGTCGAATTCCGGCAGGGCGCCGCGCACGAGGTCGAGTTCCTCGCCCATAGCGATCATCCGCGGGTCGGACTGCGACAGCTCGGTGGTCAGGCGATAGGTGTGCTTGCGGATGTCGTAGGTGCCGACGAATTCGGAGGCGCGGCCGACCGGCCAGGTGACGGGGGCGGTGTCCAGCGCCAGGGCCTGGGAGACTTCATCGAGCAGGGCGAACGGGTCCTGCGCCTCGCGGTCCATCTTGTTGATGAAGGTGATGATGGGAATGTCGCGCAGGCGGCAGATTTCGAACAGCTTGCGGGTGCGTGCCTCGATGCCCTTGGCGGCGTCGATCACCATCACCGCCGCGTCCACGGCGGTCAGGGTGCGGTAGGTGTCTTCGGAGAAGTCTTCATGGCCTGGGGTGTCGAGCAGGTTGAACACGCAGCCGGCGTGTTCGAACGTCATCACCGAGGTGACCACGGAAATGCCGCGATCGCGCTCGATTCCCATCCAGTCGGACCGGGTGCGGCGTCGTTCGCCTTTGGCGCGCACGTTGCCGGCCATCTGGATGGCGCCGCCTTCGCGGAGCAACCGTTCGGTCAGGGTGGTCTTGCCGGCGTCAGGATGGGAGATGATCGCGAACGTGCGGCGGCGGGCGATCTCGAAGGCTGCATCTGTGCTCATGCCGGAGCTTATAAGGCTCCGGCACGCGCTCAGGTAGGCTATTTCACTTTAACCCAGCGCATTGGGAAATAGTTATCCGCGGGCTGGGTGAGTTCGATGTTCTTCTTCGCCGCCCAGACGATGGTTTGCTGGTGCAGCGGGATGGTGCCGAAATCGCCCTGGATGGTCTTCATCGCATCGTCGATCATGGCGAGGCGCTTTGGCTGGTCCAGTTCGACGCCGATCTTTTCGATCAGGTCGTCCACCTTGGGGTTCGAATAGCCACCATCGTTGCCCAGGCCGTGGCCCGGCTGGCCGCGGGTTTCCATCAACTGCTTCAAGGCGTTGTGGGCGTCATACGTGGCCGGGGTCCAGCCCAGCATGTAGAAGCTGGTCTCATAGCGGGGGTAGCCGACCTCGGCGAAGAACTTCACCTTGGTGCGGGCATACACGTCCACCTTCACGCCCACCTTGGCCATCATGGACGAGATGGCGGTGCAGATCGCTTCGTCGTTCACATAACGGTCGTTCGGGCAGTCGAGCGTGATGCCGAAGCCGTTCGGGTAGCCCGCTTCGGCCAGCAGGGCCTTGGCGCGCGCCACATCGGTCTTGGGACGCACGTTCAGTGCCGGGTTGAAGCCGGTGATGCCGGCGCCCCAGAGTTCCCAAGTTGGCTTGGCCTGGCCGCGCATCACCACCTTGGCGATGGCTTCCTCGTCGATGGCGAGGGCGAACGCTTCACGGACGCGCTTGTCCTTCAGCGGGTTCTTGCCCTTGACGGTGGATTTCAGCAACTCGGGATTGATCTGATCCAGGCCGAGATAGATCGTGCGGAGTTCTGGTCCCACGATGAGCTTCAGGCCTTCGGTCTTGCTGATCCGGTCCATGTCCTGCGTCGGCACGGAATAGATCATGTCCATCTCGCCCGACAGCAAAGCTGCGACGCGGGTGGGGTCGGAGCCGATGACGGTGAATTCGAAGCGCTCCAGATTGTGCTCGGGCTTGTCCCACCAGCCTGGGTTCTTTTCCATCACCGTGCGGCGATCGGGCTCGCGCACGGTCATGCGGAACGGGCCGGTGCCCATGGCGTTGCGCAGGGCGTAGTTTTCGTTGGTGCCGACGATGGCAGGCTCGGCGGCGTTGTTCTTCACACACCAGGCTTCGTTCATGATGGACATCGAGGTGAGTTCGGAGAGCAGGATCGGGTCCGGCCCCTTGGTCTCGATCTCCACCGTCAGATCGTCGATCTTGCGGATTTCCTTGATCGCGCCGACCACGTCTGCCTGCTGCGAGCTTTTCGAGCCGATGCGCTTGAACGAGAACACCACGTCGTTGGCGGTCAGCGGGCTGCCGTCTTCCCATTTCACGCCGGGGCGGAGGTGGAAGCGCCACAGAACCGGGCTGGTCTGTTCCCAACTGGTTGCCAATGCCGGCTCGACGGCCAGATTCTTGTCACGACGAACCAGCGGCTCGTAGATGTTGGCAAGCAGGGAATTCTGCACCGTCTCGTTGAGCGTGTTCGGGTCCATCGCCCGCACGTCGCCGTTATTGGCCCATTTGAACACGGCCGCCTGGGCTGGCACGGCCGCCCCAACGCCAATAACGCACCCCAACGCCACCAATAATCTCGCGCGCATCATGTTCGCCCCTGTTTCATTCGAAACAAAAGGATAACCGCAATACTGATTTGCGCAACCAGCATGGCGCCCCCGCGATGATCGTTCCGCTTCAGGTTCAACGGAGCAAATGCGGATACAGGCCGGAGAGCCCAACCAGAATCAGATAAACCGCCACGATCACGTTCAACAGGCGCGGGATTGCCAGGATAAGGACGCCGGCGAGCAGAGCGACCAACGGTTGCAGCAAAACGATGTTCATGGTCATGGCGGTGTGCTCCCGGCGTGAGGGCGCAGCCAGGGCCGTCCGGGTGGATCAGCCTGTCAGAGCAGCGGATGCGTGCATCTCACCCACCTTAATACCATTCCAGTTCACCAGTTCCGGTCGCAGCAATGTTTCGATCACGCCGCCTTCGGGTTTCAGGAAGCGATTGATCAGGGCCGCCGTCACCACCTCTGCCGCCCGGCCGGCGCCGTCGTCGCATTTCACCGCAATGCCCAGTCCCAGTTCCGGCAAGGCCGCGCAGAACACGCCCTCGGCGCCGGTTTTGCTAAATACCCGCCCACCGAGGGCTGTCATCAGCCGGGTGTCGAAACGGCCGGTACCGGCCACCATGAACGGGTGGGCGGCAACGGCCCGGCGCAGGCGCAGTGCCGCGGCGGCGCGGTCGGCCGACAGCCCCATGCCGCTGCCGAACCGGGCGAAGGCCAAGGCGAGGGCCTGCAAGGGGATGGCGTAGGTGGGGATGGAGCAGCCATCGATGGCGCGGTTCTGTTCGTCGAGCCTCACGCCCGTGGTTTCCGCCAGGGCCGCCGTGACCGCGCGCATGGCCGAATGCTCTGGCTGGATATAGCCGGCCGGGTCGATGCCCTGGTCACACGACAGGCAGACAAAGCCTGCATGCTTGCCCGAGCAATTGTTGTGCAGTGCCGATGGCTCGGCGCCCGCCGCGGCCAGCGCACGCGCCGCGACGTCGCGTGACGGCCAATGCGTGCCGCATTCCAGGCAGCCGACATCGCGGCCCGCCTTGGCGAGCATGGATGCCGCCGTCTCGGTGTGGATCGGCTCGCCGGAATGCGACGAGCAGGCCAGCGCCAGTTCGGCGTCGGTCAGGCCCAGACGGTCGGCAGCACCTGATTCCACCAGCGGCAGCGCCAGCAGCGCCTTGACGGCCGAGCGCGGATAGACGGCTGCGGTGGTATGGCCCACGCCGAACACCACGCGCCCCTTGGCGTCCACCACCACCGCTGACCCGGCATGGCGCGACTCCACCCGCGCACCGCGCGTTACTTCGACCAGAACAGCGTCCATCGTGGCATTTCCTCAATAAAAAACCCGCTGCACACAAGGTGCAGCGGGTTTGATGTTTCAGCCAGATGCCAAATGGGCCGGCATCGCGGCTTACTCTCCGTAAGTCGAAATCAACGCGAGTAGAATTCGACCACCAGGTTTGGCTCCATCTGCACCGGATACGGCACATCGGTGAGCTTCGGGGCGCGGATGAAGCGGCCCTTCATGGCGCGGTGATCGACTTCAACGTATTCCGGCACGTCGCGTTCGGCGGTCTGGGACGCGTCGAGCAAGCATGCGAGCTGCTTCGACTTTTCCTTCACCTCGATCACGTCGTTGTCCTTCACGAGGTAGCTAGGGATGTTCACCCGCTTGCCGTTGACCGTGATGTGACCGTGGTTGATGAACTGGCGCGAAGCGAACGGCGTGATCGCCAGCTTCATGCGATAGATCACCGCATCCAGGCGACGCTCCAGCAATTCGATCAGGTTCTCGGAGGTGTCGCCCTTGCGGCGCACGGCCTCGAAGTAATACTTGCGGAACTGCTTCTCGCCGATGTTGCCGTAGTAGCCCTTGAGCTTCTGCTTGGCCATCAGCTGGATGCCGAAGTCGGTGGGCTTGCCCTTGCGGCGCTGGCCGTGCTGACCTGGGCCGTAATCGCGCTTCGCCAGCGGCGACTTCGGGCGACCCCAAAGGTTCACGCCAAGGCGGCGGTTAATCTTGTACTTACTTTCTGCGCGCTTGGTCATGCGCGGTCTCCTTCGTCTGGTGCCGGACCCTTTCGGAGTTCGGCACGTGCACCGGTAGTCCTGATGTCGATCGACCGCCTGTTCAAGCGACAGGCGTTCAGTCCAAACGACAAAAGGCGGGCGCGACCCCCGAAGGATCGTCCACGTTCCCGGCAGTGTGCCAGCGTCTACGCCCAGCCCCCCTCCTTGTCAAACAAACGGCTCCCGGATAGGCACCCACAACATGATCACAAAACCCGACATCCTCGTTCTCGGCATCACCGCCAGCGTCACCAGCGGCCTTGTGGGGGGCATCCTGCTGTTCACCGGCATGAACCTGATTATGGGCGGGCAGAATTTCGGCTGGCTGCTGCTGCTGGCCACCGGGCCAGTCTGTGCGGCCATCGGCTGGTTTCTGGCCAAGAAGCTCAACCGCAAGGGCTGATTGCACCTTCGGACGCGGACATCACACGGGGAGGTTATTTCTCTCGTTGTAACCCGGATCGCTAGAATACCTCGGAATTGCGCCGGCCTGCGGGGCCGGACATTCCAAAGAGATCTGGCCGAAGGGGTCCGGCATTCGATGAAGAGTATTCCGGCACTCACGGGCATCCGTGGGGTGGCTGCGTTGTGGGTGGTGTTCTACCACCTGCAGGATCTGGGACTGCACGAACCACGACTGGCCTACCTGACGCAGGTGACGCTGTTTCGCGAGGGGTATCGCGGCGTGGACCTGTTCTTCGTGCTGTCCGGATTCATCCTGATGTATGTCCATCAACCCGATTTCACGGTGCTGCGCCGGGATGCGCTGTGGCGGTTTGCACGGGCGCGGTTTTGGCGGGTGTATCCGCTGAACGCGGTGGTGCTGGTGCTAATCCTTGCTTTGGGTATCGCCACCGGACACACGACAGCCTTCACCCCGGGCGCGATCCTCCAATCCTTCACGCTGTCGCAGCGCTGGTTGATCCCGGATGCCGGCGCTCTCAACGGGCCGTCATGGTCGTTGAGCGTTGAGCTGGTCGGCTATGCCGCCTTCCCTGTCGTTGCTCTGGCGCTCAACCAGGTGAAATCGCGCCGGGCGCTCATGCTGTTGGCGTTTGCCTTGCTGGCGGCGCTGGTGCTGGCCAGCCTGAAGCTGGACTTCGCCTTCAGCAACGCCACCGGCCGCCTTGGCCTGTTGCGTATGATCCCAGCCTTCGCCGCCGGCGCCGCGCTGGCGTTGTTCTTCCGCAGGCCGGGTGTCGTCGCCGGCAGGTCGCTGGCGACGATTTCGTTCATAGCGACGATTATCGTCTGTTCGATAGCCAATCTGGCCTTCCTCGCGGTGATCCCGATAGCCGCCCTTGTTCTGGGGCTGGCGTCCGAGGCCGGAATGGCCCACCGCATCATGGCGTCACGCCCGGTGGTGTGGCTCGGCAAGATCTCGTTCTCGCTCTACCTTACCCACTTCATCGCGCTCCAAGTGCTCGCCGCGCATATGCCAGGTGGCCACGCCGGAGTGATGACCAGCGCCGCAACCACGGCGCTGGTCATCACTGTGGTGCTCGCCGTTTCGACCGTGACCTATCATGTGTTCGAACGGCCTCTGGCCCAGCTCAGCCGACACGGCGCGCACCGGCGCAGGTCGCGGATTGAAGGGCAGGCCTTCTTTTTTTGAGAAAAAAGAAGCAATACTCCGTTCACCTGAGAATCCGGAACTGCGCGGGGTCACGGACGCGGAAATTGTCTGTGACCTGGTCGCAGAAGGTTGCCCATTTCCGCGGGACTTCCCGGCGCCAGAATGACAGCAGGCCGACGCGGAACTTGCTGAAGCTTTCAAGGCAGCGATTGTGGATCAGCACTTTGTGCATGAGCAGCCACAGTCGTTCGATCGGATTCAGGTGCGGGCAGTAGGACGGCAGGAAGTGCAGCCGAATGCGATTTTGCGGACGGGCGAGCCAGGCCTGCACCAATTTCGCACGATGGCAGCGGGCGTTGTCGAGGATCACATGGATGGCATGCTTGGCGGGAAAGCGCGTTTCTATGGCGTGTAGCAACGCAATCGTGCTGTCTGCGTCCACCCGATCAACCTGCAACATGCAGGTCGTGCCGGTTTCGAGATCGATGGCGCCTTGGATGTTGACGTGTTCGCGGCCGGTCGTCTGCTCGACGGCCACCGCCAGCCCCTTGGGCGCCCAGCAACCGACCGGCTGCGCGCCATAGGTGGGATGCACCGCATCGGCGAACATCACCATCTCGTTGGCTGGTAGGGTATTCAGCAGTTTTTCGTAGAAGGCGATGAACCGGCGCTGCTTTTCGGGGTCCATCTTGCTGGGCATGGACTTTGGCTTGCGGTGTTCAAATCCCAGCCGATGCAGCATGGCCACCAGCCCGGACCGGCTTTCATAGGTCACGCCAAAGCAGCGATTGATATAGGCGCCGATTTCCTGCGTGCTGCGCGGCAGCGTCTGGCCGATCCAATCCTTCAGCTGGGCTTCCTGCGCCGGAGCAAGAAACGCTTGTCGACCGCCATAATGAAAGCCAACCAGACCGTCGATCCCGTCCTGCTCGAAGGTTCTGCGCCATTCCCGGATGGTGTCGTCGTCAAGCAGTAGAACTTTGGCCACGCGCTGCGGGCTCATGCCTTGATCCAACAGCACCAGCGCATTGGCACGGCGTGCCAAACGGTGCGCGGCCAGCCCGTCCCGGGCCAGCTCGGTCAAAACCTGTCGCTCTTCGCTGGTTAGAAAGCTGCCTCTCATACGCGCAAGCTGAATCAAACTCGCAGCGCGCTGCAAGCCGAAAACGGAAACTCAATGAGTCGGAGGAAAAAAGACTTTGCCCATTTGATGTGGGTTGCGACATCTCCACAACGCGCACCTGATGAATGGAGTCTAGACCGGCAGCGTCACCGTCGCCCGCGCACCGCCCGCCGGTCGGTTGGACAGAACCACATCGCCGCCATGCGCGCGCAGGATGTTGCGGGTGATGGGCAGGCCCAGCCCCATGCCGCCGGTTTCATTGTTGCGGCTTGGCTCGACGCGGTGGAATGGCTGGAACACCCGGTCCAGCTCCGACAGAGGGATGCCGGGGCCGTTGTCTTCCACCAGAAGGGTCAGCAGACCCGCAACCGGCGGCAGGAGCGTGACCTGGGCGCTGGCGCCATAGTTCAGCGCGTTCATCACAAGATTGGTGAGCGCGCGCTTCAACGCCACCGGGCGACAGCGAATGGGCAGGTGGTAAAGTCCGGCATAAAGGATGGAATCAGCCAGCTCCGCATGCGCATCGGCGGCTTCGTCCAGCACGGTGCGGGCGAGTTCCGCCAGGTCCACGGTGGTGACGGGCTCGTCCGTCGTGATGTCGCGGCCGAAGGCGAGGGTGGCGGCGACCATGGCTTCGAGTTCGTCGAGATCGGCGAGCATTTTGCGCCGCATCTCGTCGTCTTCCATGAACTCGGCGCGCAACTTCAGGCGGGTGATGGGGGTGCGGAGATCATGACCGATGGCGGTCAGCATAAAGGTGCGGTCCTGCACGAACCGCCGGATGCGGGCGGCCATGAGGTTGAACGCGGCGGCGGCCACGGCCACTTCGGTGGGGCCGTCCTCCGGCAAGGGCGGCGCGTTCACATCCCGCCCCAGCGCCTCGGCGGCACGGGCCAGGGTGCGCACGGGGGCGGTCAGGCGACGCACAGCCCACAGCGTGAGCAGGCAGGCCGCAACGGTCATCAACACGAACGCCAACAGGAAAGCCTGCGAATGCCACAGGCGCGGCGGCGTCATCGGGATGCTCATGTTGAGCCATCGATTGTCGGCCATGCGAAGGCCAACGACGAGGCGACCGTCGCCAGGCATCCCCAGCATGACGACCTCGCGCTGGCGCTGCGGTTGCGGCACCGGAACCAGCTGCATGCTGACAACGATCGGCCGGCGTATCTCCTGCGGCGTGGGCATCAGGTCATCAGCCGGCGGCGCGGTTTCGAGCCTGGCCGTCAAGCCGTCGCGCAAATCCAGTTCATGCACCACCGACTCGCGCTGCTCCGCCGGCGTCAGCGCCACCAAGCGATACAGCCCCATCAGCCGCACGCCCACATCACGGGTCTGCGCCAGCCGCTGCAGGCCAACGCGGTCAAACGCATGAATGGTCAGGCCCGCGACCTGAACAAGGGTGAGAGACATGACGAGAACCAAAGCGGTGCGAGCAGCCAGGCTGCGCGGCCACAGCCTCACAGGCGTTCGACCTCGGCGGCCAACACATAGCCGCCACCGCGCACGGTCTTGATCAACTGGGCGTGACGGCCGTTGTCCTCCAGCTTGCGGCGCAGGCGGCTGATGGCGACGTCAATGGCGCGGTCGAACGGGCCGGCCTGGCGGCCGCGCAGCAGGTCTAGCAGCATGTCGCGCGTCAGCACCCGGTTGGCGCGCTCCACCAGCGCCACCAGAAGGTCGTATTCACCGCCGGTGACGGGCACTTCCACCTGATCGGGGCTGAGAAGGCGGCGGCGCGAAGGGTCCAGCGTCCAGCCGCCGAAACGCCAGAGCTGGGCGATCTGGGCGTGGCGCGGCTGTTGGCCATCGCCGACGCGGCGCAGCACGGCACGCATGCGGGCCAGCAATTCGCGCGGGTTGAACGGTTTGGGCACATAGTCGTCAGCCCCCAGTTCGAGGCCGATGATGCGGTCGGTCTCCTCGCCCATGGCCGTGAGCATCACAAGGCCCATCTGACGGTGGCCGCTGGCCTCTGTGCGGAGCCATCGGGCGAAATCGAGGCCGGTCTCACCTGGCAGCATGAGGTCCAGCACGATCATCTGGAAATGCCCGTTCAGCAAGGCACGCCTTGCGTCCCGCGCATCACGCACCGCGGTCACCCGCAGGCCGTGGCGTTCAAGAAAGCGGGCGAGCAGGTCGCGGATCTCGCGGTCATCGTCGACCACGAGGATATGCGCGGCGTTGGGGGCGATTGGTGTCTCCATGAAACCGAGCATAATGCATGACGTGAATGCAATGACCACCCATCATGCGTGCCGCCGCCCATGGAAGATTTCTGGAATGACCATATGCCCGCCTGATGCCCGCGCCGGGATTGTCGCCCTGGTCGCGGCGGACCCTGATCTTGGGCGCATCGAACGGCAGGCCGGGCCATTGCCATGGCGCACCCGCCCGCAAGGATTTCCAGGATTGCTGCAGGCGATTGTGGCGCAGCAGATCAGCAACCAGGCGGCCGCGGCGATCTGGCGGCGGTTGGCACTGACGCCGGGGGCGCTGGCGCCGAACGGAATGCTGGGGTTGGACGACGATGCGCTGCGGCTGGCCGGGCTGTCGCGCCCTAAAATGGCGCATGCCAAGGCGCTGGCGGCAGCCTTTGCCGATGGCCGGCTGGACACCGCGCAGCTGGCGGCGATGGATGACGAAGCGGCGATTGCGTCCATCATCGCCGTGCGCGGCATGGGGCGCTGGACGGCCGAGGTGTATCTGCTGTTCGCGCATCAGCGCATGGACGTCTTTCCGGCAGGCGACATCGCGGTGGCCGGCGGGCTGGCCGATCTGAAAGGCCTGGCGGCACGGCCGGGACCGGTGGAGCTGCGCGCGCTCGCCGCGCCTTGGCGACCTTACCGGGCGCTGGCGGCGCGGCTGTTGTGGCATCACTGGCGCTTCCTCACTGGCCGCCCCGCCATGGACGAACTGCCGGTGGCGTGACAGCCTCCGCCGCGTTGGAGGAACGCACCATGACCATTCACAAGCAGTTGCCGATCACCCGGATCGGCGCCATTGCCGTTGTCACGTTCGATCGGCCGGAGGCGCGCAACGCCTTCAACCTGTCGATGTGGGAAGGGTTGCAGGCGACCATGGAGGCGCTGTCGGCCGAGGACGATGTGCGCTGCGTGGTGCTGCGCGGCAGCGGCCCTGAGGCGTTTTCCGCCGGCGCCGACATCAACGCCTTCGAGGCCGAGCGCGGCACGGCTGAGACGGAGGAGGTGTATGCCCGCATCTTTCACACCTCCATGCAGTCCGTCCGGCTGTGCCGGCATCCGGTGGTGGCGAGCATCAGCGGCTTCTGCCTGGGCGGCGGCGCCGGCATCGCCACGATGTGCGACTTCCGCGTGGGCGGCGAAGGCATTCGCATGGGCATCACGGCGATGAAGTTGAGCCTTTGGTATCCGTATGCGGAAATCGACCCGATCATCCAGTTGGCCGGCACCGCGGTTGCAACGGAGATGCTGATAGAAGGGCGGATTTTCTCCGGTCGGGAGGCGTATGAGAAAGGCCTGCTGTCACGCGTTGTGGCCGATGCGGATGTGGAGGCCGAGGCCATGGCGCTGGCCCAGCGCGTGGCCGATGGCGCACCGCTGGCGGCGCGGTTTCACAAGGCGGCCATCCAGAAGCTGCGTGGCCCGTTGCCGATCACGCCGGAGGAAGACCTGGCGGTCAGCGACTTTGTGCAAACGCAGGATTTTCAGGATGCGTTCCGGGCGTTCAAGGCGCGTCGCAAGCCTGTGTGGCAAGGGAGATAGGTTTTCCTAAGAATATGTTCATCTTTGGCCAGCAGCATGGGGCGATCCTTTTGGGGTTTCACCACGCGCAATGTCTGGACACAGCCTTCCTCTGATCCAGAGTTACCGCCCCCGCAGCTTTCGGGAGCGCGGGATCGTGGGGCCGTTCACCACACCGATGCTGACCGGCGCGCGTATTCGGCGGATGTCGGGCGCTGTGTCGATTGCGGGCGAGCGGGCGCTGATCGGCCCGGATGGCGGCGGACAGGCAGCGGCCGACAGGTTTCGGGACACGGCGCTTGAAATCATCGTGCCCAATCCGTCCGGTGGGCGCGGCGTGTATATTCTGCCGTGGGCCGATATCGCGGCCCTGTGCCGGCCAACGATGCACGACGTCATGCTGGGCCGCTTCCTCGCAACCCCGCTGGACGGCATTGAACGCGACCTGACGCCGGTCCGTATGCGGGAGGCCGGATGCCATGCGGCGATACAGGGCCTGGCCGGCCGGGCAGCCGCCCGCGCAGCCACCCAATTCGCAGCCAGGCGCGCCGAGGATCTGGTGGCGACGCGTTTCGCGCTGCTGACGGAGATCACGGAACAGATCGAGGCCTGGAGTACGCCGTTGCCGCCGCTTGCAGCGCAGCATCCGTTGGAAATCAAGCGGCGGGGCGGGCTTGCGCTCACCGCGCTTGCCATCGAACTCGGCCAGCCGGGTCAGCACATGGCCGACTTGCTGGACATTTTGGCGGTGCAGTACATCGATGTGGGACTTGGGCCGAATGCCGCCGCCGCCGGCCTGCCGCGGCTGATCGCCTCGCTGGGGCAGCTGCGGCACGATGTGGTGGAATGGGCGCAAGGCGAGAAGGCGATGTATTCTGACCAGAACCCGCCGGTCGCACCCTATGCGCAGGCTATCGCGTCGGCGGCCGAGTTGGCAGCGCGTATGTCCCGCGCCTTGCTGGATGCCGCACGACAGCGGCTGACAGACATGCCGGCGTTGATGAAAACCCTGCTCTCGGCCCCGACCGAAATCGCGGATGTCTGCCAGCGCCCAAGCTGGCTGTTGGACGGATGGGAGCCGATCTGCGTGCTGTGGCGGGCGGCACCCACACTTCTCACCCAGAATGCCGCGTTGCTGGAGATCTCGTGGCAGGTGCCGCAATTTCCGGACGAGGCAGCGGGCTGGCTGAAATTGCCACAGGGCACAGCCGAACAACTCTCCCGCCACCCGGCGCCGAAGGCCAACGCGCGCCCATCAGACATATCGGTGCTCGACCGTATCGCGCGCAACGAGCAGCTTCGGGCATTGGCAAACGAATGAGACGCATCCAGCAAAGCCTCACCCGCGCGGCGGACAGGAAAATCGTGGAGGTGCTGTCGCTGGTCGATTCCCTTCCGGATCGTGGTGCAGCCGATGCGCTTCTGGAACCTCTGCGCGCCCGGTTGTCGCAGCTTCGGCTGCCACGACGGATGAACTTCACCCGGCTGCTGTTCCTGCCGGCGGACCCGATCATCGTGCCGGCCGCACAATGGCGGCGCAAAGCGTTGACCGTGCCGCGCACCGTGCTGCGCAGCCTGTCCCTGCAGGTGCGGCAGGAACTCGGCTCCGAAACACAGTCATTCGACGACGAGATCGAAAGCGCCGCGAGCGATGCCGCCTTTATGCGATGCGGCGCCGGATTGTGGCCACGGGCCGCCGATATCCTGGCGCGCACGCGTGTGCCTGCCGATTGGCTGAAGTCCACGTGCCTGAACACAACCGACCATGCAGCCATCGCACAGCCGTTGGCGGTGATGCTGCGGCAAGGCAACGTCATCGAGGATTTGGCGCGGGCCGGTCATGCGGTGTCGCCAGCGGCTTTGCGGGCCTGCATCACGAACGCCGCGGATTCCATTCCAAGCGGCACGTCCGCAGTGCAAGGCCTGGGCATGCTGTTGGCGGTTCTGCTTGAGCGACTGCCATCGGCTGCCCTCGTGATCACTACCGCCGGCGACATCGCCACCGCACGCGGCGATACCGCGCCGCGCCTGGGTGCTGACCTGGCCATTGATTTCCTGCTCGATGGCAAAGGTGCCGGCCACGCGACCCAGTCGGACCTGACGACAGCATCCCAGGATCTATCCCGCCTTGCCGGCCTGCTCGACGCATTGGAGCAGCCAGGCCCGGCCAGTCGGCCAGGGCGTAAATCCCAGGTCGCAAAGCTGCGCCACGATATCGACACAGCATGCCGGCGGCGCTTCGAGGTTGAGATGGCGGGGCGGTTGTTGCGTCAAGCAGACTTGCTCACTGCGAACGCTGCCGACGCTGACATCGCCGACCTTGAAGCAACGGTGCTGGAGTTACGACGATTTGAAGCCGCATGCCGGCCGTTCGGGATTGGCAGCCACTACGACCGCGTGTTGGGAAACGCCGCGCAACAACTGATGCAAAACGCCCCCGCAACCGCCGGGCGCTGCGACGTTGCGCGGTTTCTGGAGATCCTGGTGGGACCCGAGGCAGGTCTCGCCTGGCTCCAATCAGGCGCAGCAGGCGCATCGCTTTAGCGTTACGCGCCTGACGGCCAAAAGCGCGACATCCTTGCGTAAACCATTCTGCTTTGGGTGATCGCACCGCGATTGAGACAGAACAGCTGGTTCACGCAGGCCTTCATATTTGAAGAGCCTGCGTTGCCTGCTCCAACTCAGCGAAGGTGGGCATGTGCTGGTTGGGGGCCATCTTGCGCCCCGTCTCCACGCTCACCGCCGGCGCGTTGCCATGCAGATGCGCCACAACGACAGCGCGAATGACCTCAACGAACTTGCTTTCTTCCTCAATCACGCCTTTCAGCCGGGCGGCCACCGGGGCCGCCATGCCATACGCCAGCAGAATCCCGAGGAAGGTTCCCACCAGCGCGCCTCCGATCATCGCCCCCAGCACGGCCGGCGGTTCGTTGATGTGCGACATCGTCTTGATCACGCCCAACACGGCCGCGACGATTCCCAAGGCCGGAAGGCCATCCGCCATCGTTTGGATAGCATGGGCGCTGTGCAGTTCCTCATGCAGGGTTTTCTTCAATTCGCGGCCCATCAGATCCTCGATCTGGTTGGGGTCGTCCGCGTTCATGCCCACCATGCGCAGGTAATCGCAGATCATGTCGCTGACATGATGGTTCTTTAGAATCTTCGGAAACTTCATAAAGGCAGCACTTTCCGCCGGCTTTTCGATATGCGGCTCAAGGGCCATCGATCCCTTGGTGCTGGCCAAGCGCGTGAAATAATACAGCAGGCTCAACAGCTCGACATAGTCCGCCTTTTTATAAGACGCACCTTTGAGAACCTTGCCGAAGCCGCCAAGCGTGTGTTTGACGTCGTGGATGCTGTTGGACATCACGAAGGTGCCGATGGCCGCCCCACCGATCGTGAGCATCTCGTGGGGGATCGCCTCGATCAGCGGCTCCATGCTACCGCCGGACAGCATGTAGCTGCCGAATACGCAGGCGAGCACAAAGACCAGTCCGCCGATTGTGGTCATCGGGCGGGCCCCGCCTTGGCGGTCCGCAGCACAAGGATGGCGATGCGACGATTGGCCGCCGCCAGCGGGTCGGCCGGCAACAGCAGGTCTCGATCGGCATTGCCGGTCACGCTGCGAATGCGCCCCTCCTGCAGGCCGGCATCGATCAGGATGCGCCGCGTGACGTTGGCGCGTTCGCTGGATAACTCCCAATTGCCCTTGTCGCCGCTGCGAAACGGCGCTGCGTCCGTGTGCCCGGCGATGGCGATGGGTTCACTGAGCTTGACCAGCACCGGCGCCATCTTTTGGAGCAGCAGGCGCGCCCGGTCGGTCATCGCCGTGGATCCAAGCGCGAACATCGGCCGGCGGTCCTCGTCCAGCAACTGGATGCGCAAGCCTTCCGGTGTCTGGTCGATGGAGATCTGACGAGAAATCTCCTCCAGTATCTTGTCGCCGCGAACGGCCTCGCGGATCTGCTCGGCGGCCTGTTCGAATGCTGCGCGCTCACGCCGGTCCTGGTCCGCCCTCAACGCCGCGTCGTCAACCGCAGCCTGGGCGGTCAAGGCGGTGGCGGCAGGGGTTTTGGTGCCAACCATCGCCAGCACCCGCGCATCCGGCGAAATGCGGGCAACCGGATTTGGCTGCTCCAACGCCCTTTCAGCAGCCCCCGCAGCCTTCTTGCCGTCCGCCCCGGTGCCGGACTTATCGCCCAGGCGCCCTCCAGCGGTCTCACTCGGCTCATCGTCCGCCGGCGCGTTCAGCACGTGCGGCAGCGAGACCTGGGTGACCGGATCATCCGAGACAGTCTGCTCGTTGGCACGGCCGACGACGACCGACATTGTGCCGCGATCGGACACCAACTCCCCTGTTTCGAAATGGGTTTTGCCGCCGAACGGCAGGCCGCTGCCAGACGCCCCGCGGGCGATCGGGTTCATCGGCGAGAAATAATCGGCCAGGCCACGTCGCTGTTCGTCCGTGGTGGCATTCAGCAGCCACATCAACAGGAAGAACGCCATCATCGCGGTCACGAAATCCGCGTAGGCGACTTTCCAGGCGCCACCGTGGTGGCCACCCTCAACCACTTCCTCGCGTTTGATGATGATCGGCCGTTTGCCGGCCATCTTGCCGCTCATGCCAAAACAGCCTTGCGGATATGGCTCGTCATCGTGCTGTGCGCCTGTCGTTCCGCGATCGCGCCGGCAGGGCGCCGGGGCAAAAAAATCAACGGTGCGCCTACATGACAGTGCCGAGGTTGAAATCAGGTTAACGACAGCACCGGCCGCATGGACAAACGGCCATCAGCCCGCCTCGATCGGATATCACCACCCCTTACGGAGGCGGGAGGGCACGGATTAGGCGGCCAAGGCGCGGGCGAAGATTGTCGGGTCCACGTTGCCGCCGCTGAGCACGGCGCCGACCACCTTGCCGCGTGCATCGAATTTGCCGGCCAGCAAGGCAGCGAGGCACACGGCGCCGCCCGGTTCCACCACCAGTTTCAGGCGCAGGAAGGCGAAGGCGATGGCGGCCATCACTTCCGCGTCCGTCACCACGAGGCCCGCGCCCAGCCGGGGCTGGTTGATGGCGAACGTCATCGCCCCGGGCATCTTGGAGAGCAGCGCGTCGCACAGCAACGAACCACCCGGCGCGTTGGCCAGCCTGGTGCCGGCGGCGAGCGAACGGGCGGTGTCGTCCCAACCCGCTGGTTCCACTGGGTGAACCCGCGTGCCGGGCGAAGCGCCCTCGGCCGCCAGAGCGCAGCCGGCGATCAGGCCGCCGCCACCGGTGCAGACCAGCAGACTGTCCATCGCAAGGCCAAGTGCCTGGGCGTCCTGCATAAGTTCCAGTGCCACGCTGCCCTGGCCTGCGATGACATGCGGGTGTTCGAATGGCGGGATCAGCGTCGCGCCGGTGCGGGCGGCGAAATCGGCGGCCAGTTGGTCGCGGTCGTCCACCAGCCGGTTGAACGGGATAATGGCCGCACCCCAGCCACGGGTGCTGTCCACCTTGATGGCGGGCGCGTCGCTGGGCATGAAGATGGTTGCGGCCACGCCGGCGCTGGCGGCGGCACAGGCGAGCGCCTGGCCGTGATTGCCGGAGGAATGCGTCACCACACCGGCGCGGCGCTGGTCGTCGGTGAGTTGCAGCACGGCGTTGGTGGCGCCGCGAAACTTGAAGCTGCCGGTGCGTTGCAGCGGCTCGGCCTTCAGAAGGATGGTGCCGCCGCACAGAGCGTCCAGCGCCGGGCTGCGGAGCATGGGCGTGCGCACCACATGCGGGGCGATGCGGGCGGCGGCTTCGGCAATTTCTGCGTGGGTCGGCAGCATCGGGATTCTCCTCAGGGGCGTGGCATGACCACGATTGTGGCGTCGCCCGGTTTTCCAGTCACACGGTAAAGGCGGAAGCCTTCGGCCGTCATGCCGCCCCGGGCGCGGGTCAGGGGTGCGAGGCGGGTGATTTCAGCCCAGCGCGACGGGTCCGGCACATCGTCACGCCTTGCGCTGCGCACCAGCAGGCCGGGCTGGCCGTTGATGACGCTGCCGGCATCCGGCAGGGCGAACAGCGACCAACGGCCCTCGGCGCCCAGCACGGTGTCACCTTGCGGCAAAAGGCGAGCGAGCAGCGCCGCCTGGCCGTAGTTGTCCACGGCGATGTAGCGCGCCTCTTGTTGGCGGGCCACGCTGTCGATCTCGTCGGCCAGGGTCTGCCAGCCACCGAGGCGCAGCAAAGTGGGATCGAGCCGCATGGGCAGCGCCACCGGCGACAGGATCGCCTGAACCCAGACGATCGCGGTCAGGCCGAATCCCAAAGCGAGGGCGGGTGTGAACAGGCGCTGCCAGCGCGAACCCAGGCCGGTGGCGGCGATGGCGAGGCCAGGATAGAGAATGGCCGGCCAGTTCGCCTGCACCCGGTCGCCCAGCGCATGTTGCACGAACACGGCCGCCGGCAGGGCCGTGACGGCGGCCAACAGCACCCACGGCGAATCACCCGCACAGGCGCGTCGCACCGCCAGCACCAATGCGGCCCCGGCGATCACCGCAACCAGCGGCGTTGCAAGGCCCAACTGGCCGCCCAGAAGCTCGCCGATGAACTGCAACGACCGCGCCGGATTCCAATCGCCAGCGCGCGCGCCCTGCTTGGCAAAACTCGCCCAGCCATGGGCCGCATTCCAGGCCAGCACAGGGCTGAACACCAAGGCCGCCAGCAGGGCCGCCGCCCATGGATGCGGTTTGCGCAACCAGGGGCGCATCTGCGGTGACGCGACCAGCCACAGCAGGATGGCGGGGGCGAGCAGCACCGCCGTGTATTTGCTGTCCAGCGCCAGCCCCGCCGCCAAACCGGCGACCAGCCACCACACGCCGCGCCCGGTGGCGTGCAGGCGGGCCAGCGCCCACAGCGTCATGGTCCAGAACAGCAGCAGCGGGGTATCGGGCGTCATCGTCGTGGCGCCGACGGCGAACAGCAGTGTGGCATTCAGCAGCACCGCCGCCCAGACGCCCCTTCCGCGCCCCGGCACAAGATCGGTCGTGGCCTGCACCAGCAGAACCGAGCCGCATGCGGCCGCGATCGGCGCCAGCAGGCGCACACCAAGGTTGCCTTCGCCCGCCAGCATCGTGCCGGCGCGGATCCACAACGCCACCATCGGCGGGTGATCGAGATAACCAGGCGCCAATGCGTGCGACCAGACCCAGTAATAGGCCTCATCCGGCGCCATCGGCGCCACCGCAGCGACAATCAGCCGGATCGCGGTCAGGGTGGCCAGTGCCGCCCACGCCCATCCAGTCAGAGCGGCACGCCCGCCAGATTTCGGCTGGTGCGAATGGTTTGCAGGGTCTGCACCCGGCTGACATGCACGGCGCCGGTCAACAATTGCGTGAGTTGGTTTTCATGCGCGGTGTCGCGCGCCACCAGGCGCAGCAGGAAATCGCCGCCGCCGCGGATCATGTGGCACTCGCGCACCTCGGGCCAACCGGCTGCCATCTTCTCGAACGCCGCCAGCACCTCGGCCTTTTGGCTTTCCAGGCCCACGATGGCGAAGAAGACAATTTCCCAACCGAGTTTCTGCGGGTCGCTGTCGGCGTGATAGCCGCGGATGATGCCGGCCTCCTCCAGCCGGCGCACACGGCGCAGGCACGGAGGGGCGGAGATTCCGGCACGCCTCGCCAGTTCCACATTGGTCATGCGTCCGTCATCCTGAAGCTCGGCCAGGATGCGGCGATCGATGGAATCGAGCAAAGCAGGCTCGTCGGGGATGGTTTTCATGCGGCGGGTCGTCTACCCCTGTCGCCCGTGTGATCCGCGATGTTGCGGTGATTTCGGGCGTGTTGCTAAGTTTGCGTATCTTACGAAATATTATTCCACATACGCGCCACTGCAAGGCCTGATCTGATCTCCACGCTTGTTCGTCGCCGTCTCCGTCCAATATTCTGGCCGGTCAACACCCTGGATGCCCCGCCATGACCGTCACCCACACCGCCCCCGTTCTGATCATCGGCGCAGGCCCGGCGGGCTATACCGCTGCCATCTATGCGGCCCGCGCCAATCTGTCGCCCATGCTGGTGGCGGGGCTGCAACCTGGCGGACAATTGATGATTACCACTGAGGTGGAGAACTACCCGGGCTTCGCCACCGCTGTGCAAGGGCCGTGGCTGATGGACCAGATGCAGGCGCAGGCCGAGCATGTGGGCACCAAAATTATCAACGATATTATTGTTTCTGTGGATTTTTCGGCCAAGCCGTTCCGGGCTGTCGGCGATTCAGGCGACATCTATCTTGCGCACAGCGTCATCATCGCGACTGGCGCCCAGGCCCGCTGGCTGGGGCTGGAATCCGAAGGCCGCCTGCAAGGCTCCGGCGTGTCGGCCTGCGCCACCTGCGACGGCTTTTTCTTCCGCGGCAAGGATGTGGCTGTGATCGGCGGCGGCAACACGGCGGTGGAAGAGGCGCTCTACCTCACCCATCACGCCGCCAGCGTCACGCTGGTCCATCGGCGCGACACGCTGCGGGCGGAAAAAATCCTGCAGCAACGGCTGATGGCGCATCCGAAGGTGCGTGTCATCTGGAACAGCGCGGTCGAAGAGATCACGAATAATTCAGGCCCATCGGTGGACGGCATCCGGATTCGCAACACGCTGACCGGCGAGGTCAGCCACGTGCCGTTGCAAGGCGTGTTCATCGCCATCGGCCACACACCGACCACCGCGATCTTCCAGGGCCATGTTGAACTGGACAGCGACGGTTATGTGTCTACAACCGCTGGCACAACCCGCACATCGGTGGCCGGCGTGTTCGCTGCCGGCGATGTGCAGGATAAAGTGTGGCGACAGGCGGTCACGGCAGCTGGAACAGGTTGCATGGCGGCGCTGGAAGCCGAAAAATGGATTGCGGAACATTCCTTCGATTCGGCCCTCGCCGCAGAGTGAATTTTCGCGCAGGTAGAGCCGGCTCGGACGCGGGCCGTGGTCAGAAGGGATTGCCGGACATGGATTGGGACAAGCTGCGGGTATTTCATGCGGTCGCCGAGGCCGGCAGCTTTACGCATGCCGGTGACACACTGAATTTGAGTCAGTCGGCGGTGTCACGCCAGATCTCGGCGCTGGAGGAAGCCCTCCAGGTGCCGTTGTTCCACCGCCATGCGCGTGGACTGATTCTCACCGAGCAGGGCGAAAGCCTGAATCGTACCGTGCGCGAAGTGTTCGCAAAGCTGGCGATGACCGAGGCGTTGCTGACCGAGAGCAAGGAAAAGCCGGCCGGTCGCCTGAAAGTGACCACCACCGTGGGCTTCGGCGCTTCGTGGCTGGCGCCGCGTTTGCAGGCGTTCCTGGAAGCCTATCCAGAAGTGTCCATGACGCTGCTGCTGGATGACGCCGATCTCGACCTCGCCATGCGCGAAGCTGATGTCGCCATCCGCATGCATCCGCCCAAGCAGCCCGATCTGGTGCAGCGCCATCTGCTGGCCATCGACTGGCATGTGATGGCCTCGCCCGAGTATCTGAAGAAGCATGGCACGCCGCAGCGGGCCGAGGATCTGGACCAGCACAAGATCATCCTGTTCGGCGGCTACCGTCCGCCGGTGCCGGATGTGGACTGGCTGGCCGAAGCCGGCCGCCGTCCTGGCAGCCCGCGCAAGCCGTTGCTGGAAGTGAACAGCCTGCAAGCGATGACCGAGGCCGTGCGCTCCGGCCTGGGCATTGCCGCCTTGCCGGAATACATGGCCAACGAAGCCACTGGGATGGTGCGCGTGCTGCCGGACCTCAAGGCGCCGAAGGTGGATGTGTATTTCGTCTATCCGGAAGAATTGCGGAACAGCAAGCGCGTGGCCGTGTTCCGGGACTTCCTGCTGGCCCGTTTGGCCCAGCGCTAAAAACGAGTTCTGTCGTGCGTGCGCGCCTTGCGGCGCACGTACGACATTCACCACATCACCATCTGCGTCCTGTCCTGTCGGCCCATTTCCTGGGCGAAGGTATCGGTGATGTGCGTTGCCAGGCGGTCCGTGACCGGCTGGTGGGTGGTTCGCCCCTTGAGCAGCAAAATCCCGAAATCCGGCAAAGCCGGCAGCCCTTCATCGGGGCGCACGGGGCGCAGCCCTTCTGGCAGCCAGGCGATGGTCGATACCGTCACGGCCAGCCCCGCCATCACCGGCGCATGGGTGCCCACCTGCGTGGCCGAGGTATAGGCCACACGATAAGCAATCCCTGCCCGCTCCAGTGAGCCGACCGCCGCTGAGCGCCAGGAGCAATCCTGATGTGCGATGGCCAAAGGGATGGGGTTCATCCGGTGCTGGGCATAGCGGTCGCTGGTGATCCAGCGCAGCGGCCCCCGCCACAATTCGGTGGCAGGCCACCGGCGTGGCTCATGGCCTTCGGACAGCAGGGTGAGGTCGAGATCCCCCTCCTTCAGCCGCTCGACCAGTTCGCTCGACGGGGCGCACAGCACGTCCACCTGCACCGCCGGGTGGGTGTCGGCGAAGCGACGCAGCATGCCGGGCAGATAGCGCAGGGCGTAGTCATCGGGCGTGCCGAGGCGGACAACCCCTTGAATTTCAGGAGCTTGGAAGTTGCTCCAGATCGAATCGTTCAACGTCAGCAATTCCCGCGATCGTTCCAGCAGGAAGTGGCCGTGCGGCGTCAGCCCCACAGCGCCGCCCTTGCCGCGGATCAACACCGTCTTGCCGAGCAATTGTTCCAGCCGCTGCATCTGCATCGACACGGCCGATTGCGTGCGGCCGATGCGCTCGGCGGCGCGTGTGAAACTGCCCTCCTCGGCAATGAAGGCGAAGGACCGCAGCAGGTCTGGATCGATGGAATGATGTGCGCTCATGCCCATCAAAATCGTTGATCCTGGGAATATACGCAATTTGTTTTGCTTATCTCGTGGCGCGTCAGATTGTCCGCTCAATTCTTGACCAGCCGATGGAGGCCTCCATGCAGATCGCCCGCACCCTTCCGTTCATCGCATTTCGCAGCAGCGCCAGCGCGACCATGGGCCAGATATTCGCCCATGTGTGGCGTATCGTCAGCACGCGCCAAGGGCTGGTGGAGTTGGACGAGCGGATGCTGAAGGATCTCGGCGTCTCCCGCGCCCAGGCGCAATTCGAGATCTCGCGCCCGGTCTGGAAACTGTTTCGCTGAATGAGAATATGTCACCAATTCTTCTTGTTCAAACGGCGAACGACATGTGATTGATGCGCTCGTGCCACCTTGGCGCAAAAGGAGCAGAGATCCATGTCGTTGCGCGTTGCCCTGACCTTCGGAATGCTGGTGGCGACCGCCGCCACGACGCACGCCCAGACCATCTATCCGCTGAACCGCGCGGACATCCTCACCGGCGCGAAATTCGACTTCAAGGTTGAATTCCCCGGCGCCCCCGCTGAAGCGGACGCCAAGATCACCGTGGGCGGCAAGGACCCCGCCGCGTTCTTCGGCAAGCCCGGCGTGTTCGTGCGCAACGAAGACGGCCAGGACTATTCCTCCTATGTGATCCGCGACGTGAGCGTGCCCGCCGCCGGCCCTGTTGTGGTCGAAGCCAGCACCGGCGCCAATTCGGCCAAGGTTGCGTGGGACGTCTACGCCACCCCTGCCCCGCGTCGCGCCAAGAACGTCATTCTGTTCATCGGTGACGGATTGACCATCGCGCACCGCACCGCGGCGCGCATCCTGTCCAAGGGCATCGCCGAGGGCAAATACGGCGGTGAGTTGGAAATCGACGACATGCCGGCGATGGCGCTGATCTCGACCGCGGGGTCCGACAGCATCGTCACCGACAGCGCCAATTCCATGAGCGCCTATACCTCCGGCCACAAATCCTGCGTCAACGCGCTGGGCGTCTATTGCGCGCGCAACAAGAACACGCTGGATCACCCGCGCGTCGAGACGCTGGGTGAAATCACCAAGCGCCGGCTCGGCATGGCGGTCGGCGTTGTCACCAACACCGAGATCGAAGATGCGACGCCGGCCGGCATGGTGGCGCACACCCGCCGCCGCGCCGATTACAACGACATCGTCGAGATGTTCTACAAGGTGCAGCCTGAGGTGATCATGGGTGGCGGTTCGGTGAACTGGCTGGCCAAATCCACCCCCGGCTCGCGTCGCACCGACGAAAAAGACTACATCAAGATGTTCGAAACCGCCGGCTACACCTTCGCCGGCACCAACACCGAGATGCTGGCAGCCGGCAAGGCCGGCGGCACCAAGCTGTTGGGCCTGTTCAACACCAGCAACGTCGATGGTGCGCTGGACCGCATGTTCCTCAAGAAGGGCACCGTCGGCCGCTTCCCCGACCAGCCTGATTTGACCGACCAGGTGCAGGTTTCGTTGGATATGCTGTCGAAATCTGACAAGGGCTTCATGCTGATGGTCGAAAGCGGCCGCATCGACAAATACAGCCACTCGCTGGATGCCGAACGCGCCATCTATGACACCATCATGCTCGACAACGCCGTGAAGGTGGCCAAGCAGTTCGCCGCTAAGAACAACGACACGCTGATCATTGTGGTCGGTGATCACGCGCATCCGGTGTCGATCCTGGGTTCGTATGACGACGACCGCCCCGGCCAGACCCCACGGGAGAAGCTGGGCGTGTATGCCGATGCGAAGGTGCCGAATTATCCGGCGCCAAACGCCGCCGGCTATCCGGCCACTGTGGACGTGTCGCGCCGCATTGCCATGGGCTTTGGCTCGCAGCCAGACAATTGCTTCAACGCCAAGCCGTATCTGGACGGCGAGAACGTGCCCGCCGTGGCCGGCGCCACGCCCAATACCTACGTTGCCAACGAGAAGAACTGCGCCCGTCCGGGTGCGGTGCGGATCACCGGCAACCTGCCGTTCGACGCCAACTCCGAAACCCATTCGGGCGACGACGTGGTGCTGACGGCGATGGGGCCGGGATCGGAGATGTTCCACGGCCACATGCCGAACGTGCGCGTGTTCAAGGTGATCGCCACGGCCCTCGGCCTGGGTGAATGAACCCAACATCCCTCACGCGGCGCACGGTTCTGGCAGCCCCTTTGCTGGGGCTGCCAGAACCGTGCGCCGCGCGGGAGATGCTGAAATTCAACGGTCTTTATAAAACCTTCGGCGTGCGCGGAATGGAATTCTCCGACCGCGTGCGTGACCTTGCGGGCCAGCAGGTTGGCATCACCGGCTACATGGCGCCGCCGTTGAAGGCGGAAAGCCGGTTCTTCGTGATGTCCAGCGAGCCGCTGGCGTTGTGCCCGTTCTGCCAGTCCGACGCCGATTGGCCGGTGGATATCGTTGTGGTTTATCTCTCGCATGTGATGCCACTGATTTCGGCAGGCACCCGCATCACCGTGTCGGGCAAGCTTGAAGCAGGCTCGTGGCTGGACCCGGAGAGCGGGTTCGTCAGCCTGCTGCGTGTTGTGGAGGCGGCGTATCAGCGTGCCTGAACCGCTTTTGCTGAAAGATGTCCGCGTCACGTTTCAACAGCGCGGGTTTGGGCCGGTGGTGGCTGCGGACGCGCCACGCCTGGATGTGGCGCCCGGTGCGCTGCTCGGCATCAGCGGCCCGTCCGGATCGGGCAAGACCACATTGCTGCACGTGCTGGCCGGATTGCTGACGCCGTCCTCAGGCTCGGTGTGTTGGGGCGGACATGAATTGACAACCATGCGCGAAGCGGCGCGGGACCAGTGGCGACGCAAGCATGTCGGGCTGGTGTTCCAGGATTTCCACCTCGTGCCGGAACTCGACGCGCGCGACAACGTGTTGCTGCCGGTCTGGTTCGGCGGCTGGCGAGCCGATGCCGCAATGATCGCGCGGGCGGATGCGCTGTTGGCGCAGGTTGGCGTGCCGCACCCCATGCGCCGCGCCAGCGTGCTGTCACGCGGCGAACAGCAGCGCGTGGCCATCGCCCGCGCCCTGTTTGGCCGCCCCTCTGTTATTTTGGCGGACGAACCCTCCGCCAGCCTTGATGCCACGACGGCGGCCCTGGTTAGCGACCTGCTGGTGCAATCGGCCCGGGATTCCGGCGCCACATTGATCGTGATCTCGCACGACCCCGCCATGCTGGACCGGTTGGACATCGTGCGCCGCATGGACAAGGGCGTGCTGCAATGAACCCCTTCCCGATGGTGCGCGCCGATCTGCGCGCGATGCGCTGGAGCGCGGTGGTGGTGGTGGTTCTAGTGGCGCTGGCGGTGGCGATCGGCATCGCCGTGGCCGCCCAGGAGCGCGGATTGCGGCAAGGCAGCGCCCGTGCCGCCGATGATTTCGACCTCATCATCGGCGCACCTGGCAGCCAGACGCAGCTGGTGCTGACCAGCGTGTATCTGCAACCCGAGGCGCTGCCGCTGATCGACGGCGCGTTGATGAACAAGCTGGCCACCGATCCGCGCGTGGCCGGCATGGCGCCGATCGCGTTCGGCGACATCGTGCGCGGCTATCCGGTGGTCGGCACCACCCGCAATTTCGTCACACGCTGGGGTCGCCTGACGCCGACCGAAGGCCGGGTGTTCACCGCCGAAGCCGAGGCCGTGATCGGGGCCGATGTGAAGCTCGCGATGGGCGAAGACATCACGCCCTCGCACGGCGTGGGCGGCGAAGCGGCGCATTTCGGCGCGGAGAGCGAGTCCGAGCACGAACACAAGCACGAGGGTGTGGTCTATCACGTGGTCGGCCGCCTGCCGCGCCTCGGCACGCCGTGGGACCGCGCCATTCTGATTCCGGTGGAAAGCGTCTGGGAAACCCACAGCCTCGGCAATGGCCACGCCATCGATGAAGCCCCATTGGGGCCGCCGTTCGACGCCAAGATTCTGCCGGGCGTGCCGGCCATCGTGGTCAAGCCAGTGCGCGTGGCCGATGCCTACCAGCTTCGTTCGCAATATCGGCAGGGCGGCACGATGGCGCTGTTTCCGGCCGAGGTTCTGGTGTCGCTGTATCGCACCGTGGGCGATCTGCGCGATGTGATCGTAATCGCAGCAGCGCTGAACAATGTGCTGGTGTTCGCCGCCGTGCTGCTGCTGATCGCCACCCTCGTCACCCTGCGCCGCCGCCGCTATGCGGTGCTGCGCGCCTTGGGCGCCCCGCGCGGGTATGTGCTGCTGGTCACGTGGTTGGGGGCGGCGGGCCTGATTGCCGCCGGATGCGTGCTTGGATTGGCGGCCGGCTGGGCGGCTTCGCTGGTGGTATCGGCCCTGTTCGAACAACAGACCGGATTGCATGTGGCAACCGGCTTGGGCTGGGGCGAGATCCGGTTTGCGGCAGGGCTGATTGTGGCGGGCAGCGTGTTTTCGCTTGTGCCGGCGTTGGCGGCTTGGAGGGTTCCTGTGTCCGAAGGGCTGCGGTAGGTCGGGCAACGCCCGACATCATGTTACGACAGTGTCGGGCGTTGCCCGACCTACGGCCGACCCGCTCTATGATATGGATGACCCGTGGCAATCGCGCGGGCGCGGAACAACTGCTCGGCCAGCAGCACTCGGACCAGCATATGCGGCCATGTCAGCGCGCCGAGTGACAATGTGTGGTTGCTACGCGCCATCACGGTGGCATCGAGGCCCTCGGCGCCGCCGATCACGAATGCGATCGGGCGGGCGGCTTCGAGCCAATGGGTGAGTTGGGCGGAAAACCGCTCGCTGTCCGGTGCGGTGGCGCCAAGATCCAACGCCACCACGAACGCGGTCGCCGGCAGGGCGGCGAGGATCGCCTCGCCTTCCCGCCGCTTGATCTCAGCCGGGCTGCCCCGGCCTTCCGTGATTTCCACCACCGTCAACTTTGGCCGCAGACGGTCGTTGTAGCGGGTGAACAGGTCGGCCTCGGGACCACGCCCGATGCGACCGACCGCCACCAGGCGCCAATCAGCCAGCTTTAGGATCTTCCTCGGCGGACTCTTCGTCGGTGGACTCAGGCTCGGCCAGAGCCGCTTCATGGGCGGCGGCTTCCTCGTCGAGATCAGGGCCCCACATGCGCTCCAGACCGTACATCTCGCGGGCCTCGGCCTTGAAAAGGTGGATGATGATATCGCCGGCGTCGATCAGCACCCAGTCGGTGCCGGAACCTTCGATCTGGATGCGCTTGAGATCCACCGCTTCCAGGGCGTCTTCCAGATGCTCGGCCATGGCGGTGATCTGACGATCGGCGAGGCCGGTGGCGATCACCATGCGGTCAGCGAAGGAGGCGCGGCCGGAGAGCTCCAGTGCCACGACATTCTCGGCCTTGTCATCTTCCAGGCAGGCCAGGATGACGGTCTGCAACTGGTCCAGCCGCGAGGGGGCGGCGCGTTCACGAACGCGATCTTCCGCGAGGACCTTCTTGGGGCCGGCGACGGAGGCCTTCTTGCGGGGCGTGCCGGGCGTGGCGGGAACGCCTGCGGCCAGCTTGGGCGCTGCGCGCTTGCGCACGGGCTTGGCTGGAACCTCACCGGTGAGGGTGGCGGCGGGTGCGGCGGGCGGCGGCGGGGCGGTCGGCTTGCGGGCGATGGTCTTAGACTCCTGAAATGCGGGCGCGGATGGCGGTGGCGGATTCATGGTTCTGCCGCACCGGAAAGAACACCCAGGACGGAGCAGGATCCGCAGCAAAGGCTGCGGCGCTGCGTTCGGGGCGTCTGGCCGGGCGCAGGCGCTGGGCCGCCTGCCCTGCCAACGCGCGGTGATTGTAGGTCGGACGGGGCAGAACGGCAAAGGGCGTGTGGCGGGCAATCTCCAACCACTCGTTCCACGCCGGCAACTGCACCAGATTGTCAGCGCCCATCAGCCACACGAAGCGCACGCGAGGGAAGCGAATTCGCAGGATTCGCAACGTGTCCACGGTATATCTCGTGTGCAGATGGCCTTCGATGGCAGTGGCTATGATGCGGCGGCCGTCGGCGATGCGTCGGGCGGAGGCGAGGCGTGCGGCGAGCTGCCCCATGCCGGCTGATGGTTTCAGGGGGTTTCCGGGCGAGACCAGCAGCCAGACCTGATCCAGACCCAGCCGCTTGCGGGCGGTTTCGGCCACATGGCGATGGCCAGAATGGGCTGGGTTGAACGACCCGCCGAGCAGCCCGACCCACATGCGGTTTCTGTGGCCCCATCGCGGAATGGGGTCGTTCGCCTGCTGGATCAGGGCCGCACCTGGCCGGTTCCGGTGATGATGTAGCGATAGGTGGTGAGTTGCTCGACGCCCACCGGGCCGCGGGTGTGAACGCGGCCGGTGGCGATGCCGATTTCGGCGCCGAAGCCGAATTCACCGCCGTCACAGAATTGGGTGGAGGCGTTCCACAGGCACACGGCGCTGGAGACGGCGCGTTGGAATCGCTCGGCAGCGGCGGCGTCCTCGGTCACGATGGCCTCGGTGTGGGAACTGCCGTAGCGGTCTATATGCGCGAGGGCTGCTTCAAGGTCGTCAACAACGGCGATGGACAGGACGGGACCCAGCCATTCGGTGTGGAAATCCTGCCCGGTGGCCGCGATGAGGCCTGGCACAATGGCCTGTGCCCGCGAATCGGCGCGAAAATCACAGCCCAATGCCGTGAGATCGGCCACGATAGCAGGCAGCAGAGTGGACGCGATGGCGACGTCGATCAGCAAGGTTTCGGTGGCGCCGCAGACGCCGGTGCGGCGCATCTTGGCGTTGGCGATGAGCGCGCGCGCCATCGTGGGGTCGGCAGCCGCATGGATATAGGTGTGGCAAAGCCCCTCAGCGTGGGCCAGCACCGGCACCCGCGCCTCGGCCTGTACCCGCTCCACCAGGGCACGGCCGCCACGGGGGATGATGAGGTCGATCAGGCCCGCCGCGCCCAGCATGGCCGCGACATAGGCGCGATCCGTGTTGGGCGTGATCTGCACGGCGGCTTCCGGCACGCCGGCGCTGCGCAGGCCCTCGGTGATGGCGATGTGAATGGCGGTGGCGGAATGCCGGCTGTCGGAACCGCCACGCAAGATGACGGCGTTGCCGGATTTCAGGCAGATTCCGGCGGCGTCGGCGCCCACGTTCGGCCGGCTTTCATAGATCATGCCGATCACGCCCAGCGGTTGGGCGATGCGACGGATGCGCAGGCCATTGGGCCGCGTCCAATCGGCGAGCACGCGGGCCAGCGGGTCTGGCAGCTCGGCGATCTCGTCCAGCCCGGCCGCCATCGACTCGACGCGCTTTGCATCCAGCAGCAGCCGGTCCCGAAATGCCGCCGAGCCATGGCCTGCGTCAAAGGCTTCGATGTCGCGGGCATTGGCCGCAATGATGCTGGCCGCATGAGAGAGGATGGCCGCAGCGGCAGCACGAAGGGCGGCATTGCGGGCTGTCTCCGGCATCTGCGCCAGCACCTGCGAGGCCGCACGGGCGGCCGGGGCCGCCTGGTGCAGCCATTGGGCGATTGTGTCGCTTTCCATAAGCATGGTGCATGCCTCCGCTTTTAATCTTGGTCTGGAAGAAGGAGCTAGAGCAGCACCAGATCGTCGCGGTGGATCACCTCATCACGCCCGCGCCAGCCCAACAATGCCTCGAATTCGCTTGATTGATGGCCGATGATCCGTGCTGCGTCGGCGCTTGAATAGGCCGAAAGCCCGCGTGCCAGCACGGCGCCTTCCTCATGGCGAACCTCAACCGGATCACCACGCTCGAAATGCCCCTCGATGGCCTTCACGCCGGCCGGCAGCAATGATTTGCCCCGCGTGAGGGCACGGGCCGCACCATCATCCACCACCAGCACGCCCGCCGGCTGCAACGACCCGCCGATCCAGCGCTTGCGCGCGGTGCGGCCTTCTGGATTCGGCAGGAACCAGGTGCAGGGCGCGCCCCGCTCCATAGCACGCAGCGGATGTTCGACATGGCCGAGGGCGATGGCCATGGCGCAACCCGCCCCGGTGGCGATTCGCGCAGCCACCAGCTTGGTGCGCATGCCGCCCGACGAATAACCCGGTGGCGGTTCGCCGCCCATCTGGTCGATTTCGGTGGTCATCGTCTCGACCACGGGAATGTGCTTGGCCGTGGCGTCCCGCTTGGGGTCGCCGGTGTAAAGCCCGTCGATATCGGACAGCAGAATCAGTTGATCGGCCTGCACCATCTCGGCCACGCGGGCCGCGAGGCGATCATTGTCGCCAAACCGGATTTCGGCCGTGGCGACGGTATCGTTCTCGTTGATGACCGGAATGCAGCCGAGTCCCATCAACGTGGTCAGCGTGGCGCGGGCGTTGAGGTAGCGACGGCGGTCCTCGGTATCGTCCAGCGTCAGCAGCAATTGCGCCGCTGTCAGCCCATGGCTGGCCAGCACCTGCGACCATGCATGTGCCAGACGAATCTGGCCCACGGCAGCAGCAGCCTGCTTTTCCTCGAGTCGCAGCTTCTTGTGCGTGAGCTTGAGGCTGCGGCGCGCCAGGGCGATTGCCCCGGAGCTGACCACGATCACATCCGTCCCGCGCCCACGGAGCGCGGCGATGTCCTCGGCCATGCCCTCCAGCCAGGCCATGCGCAAATTCGCCTTGACCGGGTCGACCAGCAGGGCACTGCCGATCTTCACGACAATGCGTCTGGAATCGGCCAGGGAGGGCAAAGGCGGGAACAGAACCGAGGACGGCAGGCTCATCCGGCACGGTACGCGACAATGTTGTCCCACAACGCCCGCAGAACTTCCGGCACGCCCTCACCCGTGACGCCGGACATAAGCATCACCGGCTGGCCCGAAGCCTTGGCCAGGGCAGCCCTGCGCGCCGATGTTTCCCGCGGGCTCATGGAATCAGATTTGTTGAGCACGAGGATTTCATGCTTGTCCGCCAGGCCACCGCCATAGGACTGCAATTCACCGCGAATCGTGCGCCACTTGTCCACCACGTTGCCATCGGCGCCGTCGATCAGATGCAGCAGAACGGCGCAACGCTCGACATGGCCGAGGAAACGGTCGCCCAGCCCGGCGCCTTCATGCGCGCCTTCGATGAGGCCTGGAATGTCGGCCAGCACGAATTCCTGCGTCATCGACAGCCGCACCACGCCCAATTGCGGGTGCAATGTGGTGAACGGATAATCGGCAATCTTCGGCCGCGCAGCAGACACCACCGAGAGGAAGGTGGATTTGCCGGCATTCGGCAGCCCCACCAGACCGGCATCGGCGATCAGTTTCAGGCGCAGCCAGATCCAGCGCTCCTGCCCCGGCCAGCCCACATCGGCCCGACGCGGCGCACGGTTGGTCGCACTTTTGAAATGGGCGTTGCCCTTGCCGCCATCGCCGCCGCTGAGCAGGCAAACGCGCTTGCCGGGCACATCGAGGTCGGCCAGCATCGTTTCATGATCGTCAGCGAAAATCTGCGTGCCGATCGGCACCGCAATCAGCACGTCGTCCGCGGCAGCGCCGGTGCGGTCTGAACCGGAGCCGTTGCCGCCCTTGCGGGCGCGAAAATGCTGGGTGTAGCGAAAGTCGATCAGCGTGTTGAGGTTGGCCACCGCCACGAACTCAACATTGCCGCCGCGACCGCCGTTGCCGCCGTCCGGGCCACCATATTCGATGAAACGCTCACGCCGGAACGCGACCACGCCGTCGCCGCCATCGCCGGAACGGCAGTAGATTTTCGCCTGGTCGAGAAATTTCATGATGGAGCCTGAAAGGCGCTTTCGCTGGCAGCGGTGGTAGAACGTGGGAGAAAAACAAATAGGGGCCGGCTTGCGCCGACCCCCATTCAAACTTCAATCGGGAGCGCGGCGATTTATTCTGCAGCGATCGCCAGCGGAGCCGGGAACCCGACCACGGACACCGTCACGCGGTCGTCGGAGCGCTTGATGAACTTCACGTTGCCATCGATCAGCGCGAAGATCGTGTGATCCTTGCCCAGACCAACGCCGGCACCCGGCTTCACGGCCGTGCCGCGCTGGCGAATGATGACGTTGCCGGCAATGACGCTCTCGCCGCCGTATTTCTTGACGCCAAGGCGACGGCCCTTTGTATCGCGACCGTTGCGCGACGAACCGCCAGCTTTTTTATGTGCCATGGTTGGTTGCTCCTAACTTACGCAGCGGTGATCTGGGACACGCGCAACACGGTGACGTGCTGGCGATGACCGTTCTTGCGACGGCTGTTCTGCCGGCGGCGCTTCTTGAAGATAATGATCTTGTCCAGACGATCCTGGGCAATCACGGTGGCGGTGACAGATGCACCGGCCACGATCGGCGCGCCGATCGTGAGGTTTCCGTCGGAGCCCACGGCCAACACGTCGGTGAAGGTGATGGTCGAGCCTGGCTCGCCCTCCAGCTTCTCCACCTTCATGAGGTCGTTCGGGCTGACGCGGTATTGTTTTCCGCCGGTGCGGATCACTGCGAACATCGATTGGGCGTCCTGAAGCAAATAGCAAAACATTCGGCCCGGGCGCGCTCTGGCACGGCCTGGCGGTCCGTCGGGAAGCGAGGTTTATAGCGATGTATGGTGATGAGTCAATCGGATTACGGTGAGGTGACTGCAGAAGGAGCGTTGCAGTGTGACGAATTGGTCCGTATAAGCCGGTCGCACTCGCACGGAGAGGTGGCAGAGTGGTCGATCGCGACGGTCTCGAAAACCGTTGTACGTTCATAGCGTACCGTGGGTTCGAATCCCACCCTCTCCGCCACCCCACTACGAACGAAGTCGGCCGGCCAACGCCAGGGCAGACCTGTCTGTTGTTTCCCCAGGCCATTCGTGCTTGATGCAACAAGCAACGAACCGCGCAGGTATTCACTGTGCCCACTCACAACGACGGCACTGCCCGCAGACGATGCGCCAGTTGGAAAATCGGAACGAGTTTCCAGCACGTGCAGCGCGCCCCTGACCTTGGGGCTGGAGATCGGGCGGTCATTGCCGCTTTTACCCGTCTTTACTATCGGCACTGGACGCATGACCGACCCGGCGGCAGCGGCAGTGTGAGTATCGGCTGGATGGGGCATCTGGCGCAAAAATGCCCCACCGATCTTTGGACCTATCAGGAAATCATCGTCGAGACGCGGCCGGATCTCATCATTGAAACAGGCTCCTGCCTGGGCGGCAGCGGGCTGTTTCTAGCGACGATCTGCGACCTTGTGGGATGCGGCGAGGTGGTTTCGATCGACATCGCCGCCCGCGATGATTTCCCCATCCATCCCCGCCTGCGCTTCGTGACGGGCAGCAGTGCCGACCCTGAGATCATGGCGGCCATCATGGCGCGCATCACGCCGGGCATGCGGGTGATGGTTATTTTGGATTCCGATCACAGCCAAGCGCATGTGGCGGCCGAACTGGCCGCATGGGCTTGGGTGGTAACACCGGGATGCTACCTCATCGTCGAGGACAGCGCTGTGAACAATCACCCTATCTCGCCGGAGCACGGACCGGGGCCATTTGAGGCGGTGAATGATTTCATGGTCGGCAACACAGATTTCGTGATCGATCTGTCGCGTGAACGCTTCCTGCTGACCATGAATCCGCGTGGCTATCTTCGCCGTCTTGCTGCGGAACCCAACCTGACATGACCACAATGCTGTCACCGCTTGCCGAGCGGTATTTGTCTCTGCTGCGCATGACATTGACCGATTACCATCGCCTCGGGCCGGATGACGGCACGTCTTTCCCCGGCCCGGTGCCGCATTCGCTGGCAGAGCGGCAGGCGCTGCGCGGCGAGGGCCAGGACTGGCCGCTGCGGGCGGAATCGATGGCAGGGCTGGTGCGGCTGGCGCAGTTGCAGTCCGCCGTGGTCACCGTGGTGGGGGAGAATGTTCCGGGCGATATCGTCGAGACCGGCGTCTGGCGTGGCGGCGCCTGCATTCTGGCGCGCGCGGTGCTGGCGGCGCTGGACTGCACCGATCGCAGCGTGTGGGTGGCGGACAGTTTCGCGGGCCTGCCTGAGGCGGAGCCGGAGCGTTATCCGGCCGATGCCGGGGATGCGCATGCCTCGGTGGCGTTCCTGCGGGTGGACCGTGCGACGGTGGCCGCGAATTTCGAGAAATACGGTTTGCTCGATGATCAGACGCACTTCCTGGAAGGCTGGTTTGAGGACACGCTGCCCAGCGCGCCGATCACCGCGATTGCCGTGCTGCGGCTGGACGGGGACATGTACAGCTCCACCTGGCAGGCACTGGAGGCGCTTTACGATCGGGTGTCGCAAGGCGGGTTCATCATCGTGGACGATTACGGCGCGGTGCCGGGCTGTGCCAAGGCAGTTGACGATTTTCGCGCCCTCCGCGGCATCACCGCCCCGCTGCAGCCGATTGACTGGACCGGCCGATTCTGGCGGCGATCAGACCCCGCGCCACCCGAGGTGAACTGGGACATCTGGACCGGATTTGCCAATTCCGAGACAGCAGATCTGGTCGCAGTCGGAGAGGCGATCATGGCAGAGGACCCGGGCGGCGCCGAGGCCGTTCTGCGCGATGCGCTGGCGGTGGAGCCGAACGCATTGCCGGCGCATCTGCATCTGGCAATGCTGGCGCTGCCAGGGCCGGATTATCTGCATCACCTCGCGGCGCTGCACACGGCATTGGCGCCGCGCTGCTATGTGGAGATCGGCATCGGCCCCGGATGTTCGTTGGAACTGGTCCGGCCGGATTGCAAGGTGGTGGCGATTGATCCGGCGCCGCGCGCCGAGAATTTGGCGCGACTTGAAGACCTGGCGCTGCATCTGATGACGAGCGATGCGTTCTTCGCCGATTCAGAAGCAACGGCGAGCATTGGGCCGGATGGCTTTGATCTCGGCTTCATCGATGGTTGTCATCGCTTTGAGCAGGTGTTGGACGATTTCCTCAACCTCGAACGCCACGCCGGCGCCGGTGCGGTGATCGTGATGCACGACACGCTGCCGCTTGATGCCGCCACCTCGGCGCGGGTGCGGGACACCACGTTCTATTCTGGGGATGCGTGGAAGGCTGTCGCGGTGCTGATGGATCTGCGGCCGGATTTGCGGTTCGACACGATCAGCGCCCACCCCACCGGCATGACCATCGTGCGTGGCCTCGACCCCACGGCACGGGTGACGCCGGAGACAAAATCAGCCCTCATCCAAGCCTGGCGGGATTGTTCGTGGGCGTTGTATCTGCGGTTTCGCGCCGAGCGCCTGGCGCCGGTGCCCAGCCTGCCGGACAGCGTGGCCGGCATTCTACGCTCAGGGCCGGTGATGCTGCCCTCCAGGATGCATGGAACGCTGACGCCCATGCGCGATGGCTGGATCGTGACCGGGTTGGTGCGGGCGGATACGGGCGGTGATGTGCTGTCGCTGCCCATCACGGTCGATGGCGCACAAGCGGCCACGGCTTTGGCGACGGCGGTTGAGTCTGGCGATATGGGGCTTTTCGAATTCCAGCTTCCGCTGTCCGTGGTCTGGCATGGCCCGCAGCGCCGTACGGTGGGCCTGCTCGATCCGCGCACCGGCGCGGTTCTCGATGAGATCCAAACACAGATCGTGCAATCGCGGCCCTATCGCACCTTGCAGGACTGCATGGCGTGGCTGTTTCACCACCGCATTCTGTCGGCCCCGTTCAACGACGCGGACACGACGTGCCTGGCCTATTTCGATTGGAACGCCGACCGGCTGGCCCAAGGCACGATGCCGCGTGGCGCGCAGCCTTTGGTGAGCGTGATCATGCCCAGCCACCAGGGTGCGGCCACGTTGCGCGCCGCCATCGCCTCGGTGCAGGCGCAGACGCTGGACGACTGGTCGCTGGTGATCATTGATGACGGCAGCACCGATGCCACCGCCGCCATTCTCGCCGAGATCGACGACCCGCGCGTGCAGTGCCTGAAGTTGGCCCAGAACAACGGCCCCGCCTTGGCGCGGCAACTGGGGCTGGCGTATGGCGCCAGCGAATTCGTGGCGTATCTGGACGACGACAACACCTGGGACCCGCGCTTCCTGGCCGTGATGACCAACCAGTTGCGCGCCGCACCCGACTGGGATTGCGCCTATTGCGGGCAGTATCTGTGGCACCCTGGGGAGGATGCGCCGTTTGCGGTGCGCATGGCCCCATTCAATCCGGCGCTGATCGACAATGATAACCAGATCGACATCAACTGCCTGGTGCATCGCCGCGCGGCGGCCGTGGCGTGCGGTGGCTTTGATCGGAATTTGCGGCGGCTGGAGGACTGGGATTTCCTGCTGCGGCTGATTGCGCACAAGCCCCCGTTGTTCGTACCGGTGGTGTTGAGCCATTACCGATGCACGCCCGACACGCCGGAAAACCAGGCGCGCGGTGCGGCGGCGTGGTGCGCCATCGTGGCGGCGCGGGACGGTATGCCGGGCGCCTTCTGCCTCGCGCATGGGGCCCGCAAGGCCGTGATCTGGGCGCCGCCGCCGCCGGTGCAGCCGCGGGCGCGGGACGTGACCATCGTTATTCCGAGTTTTGAAGTGCCGGATCTGCTGGCGCTGTGCGTGGAGCAGGTGTTCGCCACGATCGATGCGGACGCCGTGCAGGTGATCATCTGCGACAATGGCTCGTCTGAGGCTACCCTCGCACGGATTGCGTTGCTGAAGGCCGCCCATCCGACGCTTCAGGTGGACCTTTCCGCCGAGAACCATGGCTACACCCACGCCGCCAATCGCGGGGTGCGGCTGGCGCTGCCGGGCCATGACGTGGTGCTGCTGAACAACGACGCGATTGTGACGGACGGCTGGCTCGAAGCACTGGTGAAGGTGGCGCGGGAGGAGCCCGATGTGGGGGTGGTGGCGCCGCGCCAGATGCTGTTGCCGGGCACGCCCACCTACGCGGCGCACACGCCCATCGCCAATCCGCATCTGGAGGTTGATGTCAGCCTGTCGTTGCATCACGCCAATGTTGTGCCTGGGGTGCCGGGGCGGCAGGATGGCCTGATTGAACTGAACTTTGTGACATTCTTCTGCGTGCTGCTGACACGGCGGGGGCTGGACGCCGTGGGGCTGCTGGAGGAACGGCGGGGCCGGCATTATCGGTCTGACAATCTGTATTGCCTGGCGTTGCGCGACATTTTTGGGATGCGCATCCTCTATACGCCGCGGGCAAAGGTGTATCATCTCCTGCGGCAGTCATCCCGCGCGCTGATGGCCAGCCGCCCTGTGGAGTATCGCGAAATGTGCCTGGAAAACCGCTGGCCCGACGCGCATGAACCAGGGGCCTCCGCATGACGCGAGACGCGATGCGGGCGGAACATCTCGCGATGGAACAGGCGTTCGTCGCCCGTTGCGCGGAGTTGGGGCTAAAGCCCAACCCGGTGTTGTTCTGGTATCATAGCCTCGATCTTGGCTCTGGTCTCATCACGCCCGGCTCGTTCGACTATCGCGAGACGATCTCCAACTATGGCTTTGCGCCCCGAATGAACGGCACCCGGGCGCTGGATGTGGGGTCCGGATCAGGGTTCTTCGCCTTTGAGATGGAACGGCGCGGGGCGGAGGTGACGTCGGTGGAACTGCCGTCACTGCTGGCATGGGACCGGTTTCCCGGCGTGCCGCCAGACCAGATCATCGCCACCATCCGTCGCGAGCTGCACCATCACACGATGGCGGATTATTCGGATTTCATCCGTACGGCGTCTCATGCCGAGATCTACACCGCGCTGATCGACGGGCCGTTCCGGTTCTGCCACGCCGTGCTGGAATCCGGCGTCACGCGCCGCTATGGGCGTATCTATGATTTGCCTGACATGTTCCGCGACGCACCAAAATTCAATCTCGTGATGATGGGCGATATCCTGGTGCATCTGATTGATCCGTTGCAGGCCTTGGCGAGCGCCGCTGCGGTGTGCGACGGCACGTTGGTGATCGCGCAGGCGCTGTGGCACAGCGACCAGCCGGAGATGCACTGGGTGGCGGCGATGGACACCGACAACGCAGAATGGTGGCGACCGAACCTGGCGTGGTTCCAACATGTTCTGCCGCGGCTGGGCTTTCCCATTGTCGAGGTGGCGGGCGAGTTCACCAGCCGCATTCGGCCGAACGGCGACGTGTTCGAAAAAACCGTGATCCACGCGCGGCGCGCCTGAGGGTGTTGCACGCAGCCCCCCTCGCCGTTCTTGCGATCCTGGCGTTTGCCGGCAATTCGCTCATTGCCCGGGCGGCATTGGGCAGCCATTTGGTCGATGCCCCCCTGTTCACGATCATCCGGCTCGTGGCCGGAGCGCTGACGCTGGCTGTGATATGCCAACTGCGGGGAGGAGCACCGATGCCCACGCGCCGCGATCTGCCGAGTGCGCTGATGCTGCTGATCTATGCGGCAGCGTTCTCGTTCGCCTATCTGCACATCGGGGCTGCGACCGGCGCGTTGATCCTGTTCGTGTGCGTGCAGCTTTCCATGACGGCCATCGGCATCGCCACCGGCGCCAGGCCCCGCAAGGTGGATGTGGCTGGGCTGGCCCTGGCGCTGGCCGGGCTGGCGTGGCTGTTGGCGCCCGGATTGACCGCACCCCCGATGGGAGCAGCCGCGTTGATGGCGGCGGCCGGGGCAGCCTGGGGTGGGTACACTGTCAGGGGTCGGTCAGGCGGCGATCCGGTGGTGGCCAGCGCACGCAATTTCATCGGCGCCGCAGTGCTGAGCCTGCCGTTGATCGCGTGGGCGTCGATGGGGGAATTGCATGCGTCAGGCGTGGGGTTGGCTGTGGCCTCGGGCGCGCTGACATCGGCACTCGGTTACGTGGTGTGGTACAGCGTGCTGCCGCGCCTGCCGATTGCCACCGCCGCGTCGGCGCAATTGTCGGTGCCGTTGGTGACGGCGCTGATCGCTGCGGTGTCGTTGGGGGAGGCGCTGTCGATGCGGTTGCTGGTGGCGGGGGTGCTGATCTTTGCCGGGATTGGGCTGACGATCGGGTTTCGTCGCAAGACTTAACCCTCGCGCACCGCGCCGATCAGGAATTCATGGTTGCCTTCGGGGCCGGTGATGGGGCTTTCGGAAATGCCCAGCACCGTCCAGCCCGCCAATCCGGACCACCATTTCGACACGCGATCACACACTTCCTGCCGCACGGCGGGATCGCGCACCACGCCTTTGCTGCCGACCTGGCTGGGGCCGGCTTCGAATTGCGGCTTGATCAACGCAATCGCCCAGGCACCGGGGGCGCAGAGGGCGAGCGGGTTGGGCAACAGAGTGCCGAGGCCGATGAAGCTGGCGTCGCACACCAAGGCATTGATGGGGTCGGCGATGATCTCGGTTGTCAGGTGGCGCGCGTTGGTTTTTTCGTAGACCACCACACGCGGGTCACTGCGCAGTTTCCACGCGAGTTGGCCGTGACCGACGTCGACGGCGTGGACCTTGGCGGCGCCATTGGCCAGCAGCACGTCAGTGAAGCCGCCGGTGGAGGCGCCGACGTCAATGCAGATTCGATTTTCCGCCGAGAAGCCGAAATGCGCCAGGCCATGCGCCAGCTTGAGGCCGCCACGGGACACCCAGGGGTGGTCCTGGCCCTTGATCTCCAGCGGCGCGTCTTCGGCCATGGGCTGGCCGGCCTTTTCCACGCGGCGGTCGCCGGAATAGACTTTGCCGGCCAGGATCAGGGCCTGGGCGCGGCTGCGGCTTTCCACCAGGCCGCGATCGACCAGCAACTGGTCGGCGCGAGGCTTGGCCATCAGGCGAGCGCGGACAGAACGGCCTCGACCACATCCTTGGCCGTCAGCCCGGCGTCGATCCACTGCTTGGCCGGGGCG
>JBBART010000023.1:0-80341 GCA_040399685.1 Acetobacteraceae bacterium | reverse complement strand
ATTGGACGCTGTTTACCCCTGGAATCTGGAAAGTTTTGCACGCTGTTTTGCAGCCTGAGACCTCTACCATCCTGGAGATCGTCGAGGTCGACCACAGTCAGGCCCACATCTCTGTAATCGATGATGCAAGCGGGCGACTCTTGGGCCGTCCGTGGCTGACGATTGCCATCGACCGATACAGCCGCATGATTCTAGCCGTGCATATTCATTTCGACGGCCAGAGCCTCGCCGCTGTGATGCAGGCGCTGCGACAGGCAATGCTTCCCAAGGATTTCCTTGAGAAGGTCTGTCCAAAGGTGAGTGGATCCTATCGGTCTATCTTTGGCATCCCGGAGGCATATTTCTTCGACCGCGGGACCGATTTCGACAACGACCATATCCGTGAAATCGGGCTGGCCCTGGGCATCCGTATGGACCTCGAGGCCGTCGGCTGTCCGCAGCAAAAAGGCATCATCGAACGGTTTCACCGCACCACCCACGATTCGGTGGACCATTCGGCGCCTGGTGCTCGCCCGGCGCTGCTGTCCGACCCGGACCGTGGCAAGAACCGCAGCGAAGCCGTGCTTACGTTCAGCGAGTACGTGTCGCGTGTCTGGCTCTGGGTCTCTGGCGTTTACGCCAACCGCTTTCATCGGGGCATCGGGACCGCGCCGATGGTTCGTTGGAACGGAGCACTGGAAAAGCGTTTGCCGCGGGCACCGCGCCGAAAGGATGATCTGGATGCCTTGCTGACCCGCGTCGAATACTGCGGAGTGTCAAACAAAGGCATCCAATGGAAGAACCTGCGCTGGAACGGAGACGCCCTGGTGCGCATCCGCACGCGCCCGGGCTTCAACCAGAAGACAAAGGTCAAGGTTCGCCTCGACGAGCAGAACCTCGCCCGCGCCTGGGTCATCGACCCGGTCACCAGGACACCTGAGCCGCTGGAGCCCCTCATGCCGGAATACATGAATGGCCTGTCGCTATTTCAGCATCGCCTCGCAATGCTGCTCGCCGACGAGCAATTCGAGGGCGCACGTGATTCGGTCACGCTCGAGGAATGCTTGGCCATGCTGCATGACGAGGCAGAAGCACATCTTCAGCCCAACGCGAAGGACAAGGGGAAAGTCCTGCGCGGTCTTGGCCGCCATCTCGGCGTTGGCGCCAAGGGTGCGGGAGAGGAAGGCACTCAGGAACGCGGAAAGCCTCTGGCAAAGCCGGAACGCGAATTTCCGCAGCTCCCCGACGCTGACGTGGAGACCGCTGTCGGCGTCGAAGATTCCGGCATTTCAAAGACGGAGAAAGCGGCACCACGCCGCAAGCTCGTCATCAAGGAGGTTCGCAAGCCATGACCCAGAATCGTGAGCTGGAGCTCATCGCCCAGGTCGAGGCTCTTCGCTCGGTGTACGTCGAGCATGAGCGCATCACAGCGATCAAGGATGATATCCGGCGTCTGCTCGCCCGTGACAACAAGGCCAGCGAGGGCGGCTGTATGTTGCTCACAGGCCCATCCGGCAGCGGCAAAACAAAGCTCATCGAGGACTTCATCTCGGACTATCCTCGTATCCGGCATGGTCGCGCCGACGCAGATGGAAATTTGGCCGACGATGCTCCCGTCATCTGCGCCACTGTTCCTGACACTTCACTCAAAACCCTGACCGAGCGGTTGTTTCATATCTTCAGCGGCATCCCTGCGAAGAGCAGGAGCCGACGGTTCGATCTGCAGGAGGCCATCGCCTACCATGCGAAGGAGATGAACACGCGCCTTCTCATTCTTGAGGAGGCTCACCAAGCAATCGACCGGAAAAGGGACACAGTCGCCCATGATGTGGCGGTGTTCCTCAAGGACCTGTCGAACAAAGCCCAGTTCTCTCTCCTCATCGTCGGCACCGGAAAGGCTAAGCGCCTGATCGCGGCCAATGACGAATTGGAGCGACGCGTTGTGTGCGTGAGCGAATTGAGCCCGTTCAGATGGGACGAGCGGGATGACCGCGAAACGTTCCTTGGCCTTCTGGACGTGTTTGACGATTGGCTGGCCAAGCCGCTTGGTCGGAACTCGGGCCTTTGTGAGGGCGAGACAGCCCTTCGAATTTATGTCGCAACAGGCGGTCTTCTTGGGCGGCTGGCACGGCTTCTCGAGAATGCAGGTATCTTGGCGGTGCGAGAACAGGCTAAGGGCAGCAAGGACGCGATCACGCTGGAATGCCTGGCCAGGGCTTTCGAGAAGACGGCCCTGCACAAGACCCAGGCCAATCCGTTTCTCGTGCCCGATCCGCTCGGTCTGATGACCCGCCCAGATGAGTTGACGGTGCCCACGGAAGAGTCGCGCCCGCGCAAACGCCGGACGCGCCGAGCAAATGCTGATGACCACTTCCGTCCCTGACCAACGCAGGTTGCTGGCACTCTCGCTCGTCCCAAAGGACGACGAGAGCCTGCTGGGCTTTCTCGTTCGCCTCGTTGGTCGGGTGCGAAATTCTGATGCGAGGCATCTCGCGAGTGCGGTCGGACTGAGGTTCCCCGGTTGCGTCTTCGACGACAGCGACTTTGTGCCGCTGTCGGAGGTCAGTGGCGTTCCCCTCGAACGGTTGAGGTTGATGGTCTATCGGCCGGGCAGCCGTCACGCCCATCATCGGTACGGTTCCGCGGAGATTCATCGGGAACAATTTGACCTGCTTCGCCGCCGAGCATGCATCCAATGTATGTCCGATGCCCCATACCATCGTCGGTTCTGGGACCTGACGCTTGCGGCGGCATGTCCAGAGCATGGTCTTCGTCTTGTCACGGTGTGCCACGCTTGTTCGGCGCCCTTGCGGTGGTCCGGTCAGAAAATCGATGCATGCAGTCAGTGCTGCACCTTGCTTACCAGTGCACCCGTCCAGGTTGCACCTCGAGCAGAGGTTGAGGCAGCTGAGGGACTGCGCGCTCTCGCCTGGGGTGCACCCGTTCCTTGGTTGCACGCCAATCTCGCTGCTGCCCACAGGGGAGACCTCGTTCGAGCCGCCATAGTGCTGGGCATGTTTGCCACACGATGGCAGGGACAGTTTCGACCGGAAGCGTTGGCGGCTGCCGGAGCCGAGAAGCTGGGCCAAGTTGTCGGTGCAGGGATCACGACGCTCAGGTTTTGGCCCGCCTCATTTCATCAGCTGCTGGCGGAACATACATCCTCAAGGAATGATGCAGATGGTGCGCGGCGGTCGTTTGGCGACCTCTACGACTGGATGCGGGCGATGCCGGATGGTGTCTTCAAGGACGAATGCCGTTCTATCACTCAGGACTTTGTTCAGGCGCGACCGGAGATTGGATTGCGATCGCATCGCTCGGAGTTCTTGGGAGGCCGGGGGCTATCCACCGGGCTGATTTCACTCGACCGGGCAGCCGCCCGGATGGGAATGTCGACGACGAGGGTGAAGCGTCTCGCAAGGGCCGGACTTGTTCGGCTCGAGAGCGAGCATGGACGAGGAGTTCCCTCAGCAATTCAGGCCAGCACGGTCGAAGCCTTTGCCGTATCACGGTCAAGGCTGCTGACCCTCGGCCAGGTTTCGAGACTTATGGCTGTATCTGCCGCGAACGTGCGCGCATTGCAGGCCGGTGGTCTGCTTCCGGCCGTCCATGCCGCCAAGGCAGCCGGATTGGGCCGCTGGGCCTTCGATTCAGATGTCGTGCATGATCTTCTCCGGCGCCTCGAGGCCACACGGACATCAGAGGTGTCGGGACAGACGGCTGGCTTTAGGACAGCATTGGTCGCACTGCACCGCAGGGGTGTCTCGATGTCGGGAATGTTCCGTTTGGTGCTGGATGGCGACCTGCCGGTGGCGTCGATTGATGACGGCCAAGCCGGGCTTGGACGTCTACGATTCTGTGCCAGGCGACTCAGGGACATTTGCCGGATGTCCGAGCGGAACACGGGGCATTTGACGTTGCAAGCGGGTGCCGAGTTTCTCGGCGTCAAGTGGGAGGTCATCGACCATCTCGTGAAGAGGGGCCTGCTGGAGAGCCAAGATAGGGAGCTGACGATTGATGCCCTGAATGCTTTCCGGAAAAAATACGTCAAGGCAGCCGACCTGGCTCGTGCTCACGCGACATCGTCACGCGGGCTCGCGAAGCGGCTGGCACAGCATGATCTTGCTCCAGTGTCTGGCCCGCACATCGATGGTGGACGGCAGACCTATTTCCTTAGGGCGGATGTCGTGAAGTATCTAGGCGCGCTGCGTTGAGGCGACTTTCTTTTTAGCTCCACGACAGTTCATTATGATTTAACTGTCGAGAAGAAAAAAAGTCATGAGCAAAAATGTTGAACAAAGCCATTCAACCGATACGGATTTACTTGCATCCGATGTGAAAGGCAGTTCTCCAATGGCAACATACGACAGGCGCGTGTTCTTGGAGGTGGCAGAAATGGGACGAACGATGGGTAATGTTCAAATGGTGCGGGCCGCCTTGAAACACCCAGACGTCAAAATTCTCCTGGACGCTTTTCCAGATGCGGCAGAAGAAATCGCCAAGCTGCAGGTCTGGGCAGACCAGGCAGTTGAACACGAGAAGGTTTGCGGCAAGGGCAGCTTAATCGACCGGATGAACCCGATATGGCTCCGAAATCAGGCCACTTTGAAGGAATGGTCTGAGAGACAAAAGGCTTAAACTGTTAACTGTGTCAGCGCGGACCTGGCGTGGTGCTGGTGTCAGCAGGCGAGCTGTCTTCGTCTCCGAGAGATTGACCATTCTCAGCGGCTTCCGTCGCGAGCCCGACCGCTTCCGAGAGACTCTCTCGCTTGCCGATGAATTGGCCCTCGAACCAGATGCCAAAACCACCGTTCATAACATCAGCGATATCTATGGTTGCTGTTCCGGCAGCACCTGTTACGCGAATGGGTAGCTTTGCAGCTGAATTTTGATTCTCATCCATGGCTCATGCCGATAGCGGTCATTGCGTTGAGTGTCCAGATTTGTCCGAGGCAGGCTTTTCCTCAGGGACCTCGCCTGGCAGAAAAGTCAGACTGGCGACCACGGGCGATCGCCAGCAGCAGTTGTTGACGCTATCGTCCGCAAATGGACGACAGCATCAACTTCGACGCGACCCGGCTGGAGAGGCGTTCCCTGGGCGCAGAGCCAAGACCTGACGAGAGCCTGATAGGATTCGTGGCCCGGCTTGCTGAACGTCAGCACATCCAGACCGTTAACACCCTGTTCTTCCAGATTGGTATGCCCGCCGTCTCAAACAGGTTCTACAACGAACCAGCCACCGCCCTTGCCAGCCTCGCCGGAACTGACGTGGATAAGATTCGTGCGATTTCCTATGGGCCGACCGATTCTTCCTATGCAGAGTTTCGGGGTCGCAGGCTTCCCTCTCGGATGCTCGATGTCTATTCAGGCAAATGGCGTCGTGTCTGCCCTCAGTGTCTCGTCGAATTCTCACACCATCGCTGCTGGTGGGACGTTCAGGCGATATCTGCCTGCCCTGTCCACGCAGTGTCCCTGATTGACGGCTGTCCGAAATGCTTCGAGCCGTTCAGGTGGGGTGGTGCCACCGTCGTCAAGTCATTCTGTGACTGCGGCATGGACCTCAGGCATCTGGCCTGTACAACGGTGCCGCATAATCAGGTGATTGCGACGGCAGTGATGCACGGTCTTCTAGGGGACGAGAGATTTCGTTCGGTCGCTCAGGAATTCCGGGAATTATTGCCGCTGGACGACCTCGATGACGGCTTGGCTGCCGAGTTCCTTTTCCGTCTTGGCCTCGATCTCCTTGGCCCCCGCAGCAAGCCGTTCTCAGCTTTCGGGACCCGAGACCTCATATCGAAGTCCCATGTCGCTTTAGCGCTGGCCGTCGACGCGATAGCAGTCTGGCCTGAACGGCTTTTTGAAGCGTTCAAAGCCCGAATGACATCGGACGACCCGCAGACTTCCGGGCATGCCAACAAGTCGCTAGCAGCGATGCGTCGCTGGGTCGGCGCTTTGCCTGCGCACCAGGGAGGCGCGCTGCGGGCGTTTCTGGCTGGGAGGGACGCTCTTTAATTTCAGAACTGTCTATAAACAAAGGCAGAAATAGGCTTGAGACCGGACAACAAGCGGAACACTCGAAAGGCAGGCGCCTTGTCGAAGTGAAAGGGTGCTTATTTGAAAATCACATGATGCTAGGGCTGAGACTGGATCGGTGCGAAGATTGGAAGGTGGCGATGTAAGGACAGGCGAAATGATTGCGACAACATTCAAAACGAAATTTTTTCGCCCACTTCAGAAATTGACAACCATGTCGTTCTCGGAAACCTGTCGTCACAAATTTATTCCGATAGATGACGAGGCTCTGTTGAGATTTCGCCGCCGCTACTCAATTGCAATCCTCGTCCTCGGCGTTATCTCGTTCATTGCCGAGGAGGTTTTGGTGCGCTGAATCCGCTGAGTATGATGGCTGTGACGCAAAAGACCGCGCTAAGGCCGAGAGATCCGATGACCCAAACATCCAGAGCATCCGATTTGGAAGCCATCCGCGCCATCGCAGCTATCAGTAGAAGCCAACCCAGAGCCATCGCCATCTGCCACTTAAACATGTTTTTCCTATGGAACGATATCGCTTGGTCGTTCTAACGCGGGCCGAAGATTCGACCAAATTCCACGTGTCCGAACCCGACCGCTGGTGGCGTATCAGCTCGGGATAAATCTGGCGAGTTCCACGGGCGAACCTGTGATGCTGGTGTCAATCGCCCGATGTCGCGGCGGAGTGCGGTTGTCTTATCAGGTAACAAGGGGTCGGCATGCCGCCCGCACATCAGATAGCTGCACTTAGGGAGTCCCTGGCCAGATAAAGCCAAACAGGCAACACAAGGATTCCGGCAAAAATCCCCCTAATCTCGACAATTGAGTCCGGGGATGTCAGGAGTCTCGTCAATGCGGTCCGGTTGTCTCAGTATTTCCGCTCTATGGCCACGGGAAACCCGCAGGCGACGGCGGGAGATGTCTCGTTTAATGTGGCCGACCACACCTGACGCCTGGGTTAACTCGCGGCGCCGGACAGCGCCGCCAGATCCGCGCGTTTTTGCTTGTCTGCTCGTTCCTTGCGCTCGCTGTAGCGATCGACAAGGTCGTCGGCGTGATCGCGGGTCAGCAGCGTGAACTTCACCAACTCCTCCATCACGTCCACCACGCGGTCATAGAGCGGGGAGGGCTTCATCCGGCCCGCTTCATCGAATTCCTCGTAGGCCTTTGGCACAGAGGACTGGTTCGGGATCGTGATCATCCGCATCCAGCGGCCGAGAATGCGCAGGGTGTTCACCGCGTTGAACGACTGCGAGCCGCCGGAGACCTGCATTACCGCCAGGGTGCGCCCCTGGGTGGGGCGAACGCCGCGCAGTTCCAGCGGCAGCCAGTCGATCTGGTTCTTGAACACGCCGGTGATGGTGCCGTGCCGCTCGGGGCTGCACCAGACCTGACCCTCCGACCACAGCGACAAGGCGCGCAGTTCGGCGACCTTCGGATGGTCGCCCGGCACGCTGTCGGCCACCGGCAGGTCGCGTGGGTCGAACACGCGGGTTTCCGCGCCGAACCGTTGCAGCAGGCGTTCGGCTTCCAATGTCAGCAGCTTGCTGTAGGACCGCTCCCGCAGCGAGCCGTACAGCAGGAGAATGCGCGGTGGATGGCCGAGCGGGCTGGCCGGCGTGAGCTTGGCCAGATCCGGAATGTCCAGTTCGGCGTCGGACACATTCGGCAATGACAGGTCGTGCATGGATCAGTTCCCCCTGCGGCCCAGCACGGCCCGGCGGGCGCCGCGGTCATACCAATCCCGGCTGCGCATGACGATGGCCACCACCGATAGCATCACCGGCACCTCGACCAGCACGCCCACCACGGTGGCCAGTGCAGCGCCGCTTTCGAAGCCAAAGATGCTGATGGCGGCTGCCACGGCCAGTTCGAAGAAGTTGCTGGCGCCGATCAGTGCCGACGGTCCGGCCACGCTGTGGGCGGACCCGCATTGCCGGTTCAGCACATAGGCGATGCCCGCGTTCAGATAGACCTGGATGATGATCGGCACCGCCAGCATCAGGATGACCAGCGGCTGGCGCAAGATCTGCTGGCCCTGGAAGCCGAACAGCAGCACCAGGGTGGTCAGCAGCGCCACCAGCGAGATCGGGCCCAAGGATTTCAGCGTGCGGGCCAAAGTCTGCTCGCCGCCGCGCGCCAACACCACACGGCGCCAGACCTGGGCGATGATGACGGGCACGATGATGTAGAGCACCACCGACAGCAGCAGCGTGTTCCACGGCACGGTGATGGCGGACAGCCCCAGCAGCAGGGCGACAACAGGTGCGAAGGCCACGATCATGATCGCGTCATTCAACGCCACCTGGCTCAGGGTGAAGTTCGGCTCGCCGTCCGTCAGGTTGGACCAGACGAACACCATGGCCGTGCAAGGCGCCGCTGCTAGCAGGATCAACCCCGCGATGTAGCTGTCTATCTGCACGGCCGGAAGATAGGGGCGGAAGATCCAGCCGATGAAGATCCAGCCCAGGGCCGCCATGGAGAACGGTTTTACCAGCCAGTTGACCCCCAATGTCACGGCCATGCCGCGCCAATGCTGCGCCACCTGGCCCATCGCCGCGAAATCCACTCGCAGCAGCATCGGGATGACCATCAGCCAGATGAGCACCGCCACGGGCAGGTTCACCTGCGCCACGGTCATGGTGCCCAGCGCATGGAACGGGCCTGGAAAGACGCTGCCAAGCACCACGCCCACCACGATGCAAAGGGCCACCCACACGGTCAGATAACGCTCGAAATTGTTCATTGCGGCCTTTCGTTCGGCCGCAGTGCGGGTGGCGCTCATGAGGCGTCGCCCGGTGCGATGGTTCGGCCGGCATCGTCGATGACGCGCTCGCCATCTTCCTTGGCGAACGCGGCACGCTGCGGGTTGGGCAGAATGTCCAGCACCGCTTCGGACGGGCGGCACAGTTTCACCCCGAGTGACGTGGCCACGATGGGCCGGTTGATCAGGATGGGGTGCGCCATCATCGCATCCATGATTTGGTCGTCGGTCAGGGTTGGGTCACTGAGGCCGAGTTCCTCGTAGGGCGTGCCCTTCTGGCGCAGCAGGTCGCGGGCAGGGATGCCCATGCGGCCGAGCAGGTCGGTCAATGTCTCCCGCGAGGGCGGGGTCTTGAGGTATTCGATGACCACCGGCTCATCGCCGCTGTTGCGGATCAGCGCCAGCACGTTGCGCGACGTGCCGCAGGCGGGGTTGTGATAGATCGTGGTCACGACGCGTTCTCCTTGTTTGAGACTGTTGTCAGCCGGGCCGCCGCCGGGTTGCAGGCCGGTCCGCACTCCTGCTTGCCGCCGCAGCAGTTCTGGGTGAGGAACCCGACCAGATCGTTCATCGCGGCCGGGATCATGGCGTAGATCAGCTGCCGGCTGACGCGCCGCTGGCTGACGAGACCCGCCCGCAGCAGGTGTTGCAGGTGGAAGGTCAGTGAGGACGGCGGGATGCCGAGGCTTTCGGCGATTGTGCCGGCCGGCAGTCCGTCGGGTCCGGTTTCCACCAGCAGGCGGTAGGCCTTGAGCCGATGGTCGTGCGCCAAGGCCGCAAGGGCGGTCACAACGTGATCCTGCTCCATCGCCATGCTCCATTTCGATGATTGTCAAAGTGTCGGTTCTAGAGAGGATCGTCAACTACTATTCGACGAATATCAAATTAATAAATCGGAGCCGTTGGGGCCGCTGCGGGATGTGCTATTGTCTCGGTCATGGAAACCAAACCACCCGTACCGCGTGCCGTTCTCGTGAGCATCCAACTCGACGGCGTCGATGACGTCGCCCACGACGCCAGCCTTCAGGAGCTTGGGCGTCTGGTCCACACGCTTGGGTATGAGGTGGTGGGGTCCGTGTCGCAGAAGCGCGACGGAATCGGCGGCATGACGGTGCTGGGCAAGGGCAAGCTGGCCGAACTGGCCGCGATCACCGGCGGCACCGGCGTGGTCGGCGGCTGGGTGGCGTCGGGAAAATCCAAGGCGCGCGAGCGGTTCGAGAATGCCATGGCGCCAGAGCCGGATGCGTCGGCGGACGATGAGGAAGCCTCGCGCCCGCCGGAATTCGTGATCGTGGATCACGAGATTTCGCCAAGCCAGGCGCGCAATCTGGAAAACGCCACCGGGGCGCAGGTGCTGGACCGCACGGGCGTGATTGTGGAGATCTTCCACCGCCATGCGCGCAGCCGTGAAGCCAAGTTGCAGGTGGAGATGGCGCGGCTGAAATACGTCGCACCCCGCCTGCGGGAATCAGCCGTCGGTGGCGGCGGCCGGCAACGCGGCGTGGGTGCCGGCGAGACCAATCTGGATCTCGACCGCCGCAACATCCGCGACCGTCTGGCCGAGTTGAAGGAACAGCTCGAACACGTGCAGCGCGACAACGACCAGCGGCGGTCCGCACGGCGGGACCAGCTGCGTGTGGCGCTTGTCGGCTACACCAATGCCGGAAAATCCTCGCTGATGCGCGCGCTGACGGGCAGTGAGGTGCTGGTGGCCGACCAGTTGTTCGCCACGTTGGACACCACGGTGCGCGCCCTGAAGCCGGATGCGAAACCGCGTGTGCTGGTGTCGGACACGGTGGGCTTCATCAAGCAACTGCCGCATGACCTTGTGGCCTCGTTCCGTTCAACGCTGGATGAGGCGCTGGAGGCATCGTTGCTGCTGTTCGTGGTCGATGCGTCTGACCCGACCTATGAGGCGCAGCTTGAGGTCAGCCGCGGTGTGCTGCGGGAAATCGGCGCCGATGTGGTGCCGTCGCGCCTGTTGCTCAACAAGATCGACCGCGTCAGCGAGGCCGAGCGGGAGGCGTTGATCGCCAAGCATCCCGACGCCATCTTGCTGTCCTCGAAATCCCCCACCGACGTTGCGGCCCTGCGTGAGACCATCATCGCGTTCTTTGAGTCCGCTATGGTGGATGATGAGATCGTGCTGCCCTATGCACGGCAAGGGCTGCTGGGCGAGGTCTATGAAAGCACGCGGGTGCTGTCCGAGGATTACAACGAAACCGGCCGGGTGCTGAAGGTGCGCGGCCTTCCGGGCGCCATTGCGCGCCTGCAACGCGCCCTGATCGTCGGCTGATCCGACACATCAGCGGTGGTCAGACGTGCTGGCCACCGCTGATGTGGATCTCCGCACCGTTGATGTAGGACGATGCGTCGCTGCACAGGAAATAGATCGTCTCCGCCACCTCGCGCGGTTCGCCCAGGCGGCCCATCGGCACGGAGCGTGCGACCAGATCGTCGGTGCCGGGGGACAGGATGGCGGTTTTGATCTCGCCCGGCGCGATGGCGTTGCAGCGCACGCCTTTGGTGCCCAGTTCCGAGGCGAGTTCCCGCGTCAATGTCGCCAAACCGGCTTTCGAGGCGGCATAGGCCACGCCGGCGAACGGATGCACGCGCGAGCCGACGATGGACGTGACGTTGACGATCGAGCCGCGTGCGGCTTCAAGTTCCGGCATCAAGGCGCGCACCAGCAGCGCGGTTGAGACGAGATTGACGTTCAGAACCTGGGTCCAGGCGAAGGCGTCGGTGTCCAGCACGCCCATGCGGCTGCCATCGTCGCCCTTTGGCGAGATGCCGGCATTGTTGACCAGCGCGTGCAGCTTGCCGTCCGGCAGGCGGGAGCGGACCTCGGCGGCCAGGGCGGGGATGGCGTCCAGATCGGCGAGATCGGCAGTGATGTGGGCGGCGCGGGCGGCAGGCCAGGCGCAGGCCTCATCGAAAGGCTGGCGTGAGACGGTGAGGATCTGCCAGCCCCGTTCCTGAAACAGCTTGACGGTGGCATGGCCAATGCCTCGGCTTGCCCCTGTGAGCAGCATGATGGGTTGTGGCGCCATGGGGAGGCCTTTTCAAATCGGTGACAGAGCCTGCCACCTGCCGGTCGAGGATGAAAGCCGGAACCGGACGCCCAATGCTGTATCATGCACCCTCTTGCAAGAGTTGTAGCCAATGCTACATCTCCAATCAGGCACAGCGCAGGCAGGGGCGGCATTGAGCGATATTGTGGTGAAACCGTTGATGACGAACCGTGCGTCCGAGGCCATGGAGGCGGCGCTGGCCGGCAGCGGTCGCATTGGCCCCCGCACGGCGCTGCTCTTCGCAGGCCCTGCGGTGATCGCCTCGATCGCCTATATCGACCCGGGCAATTTCGCCACCAACATCCAGGCAGGCTCGAAATACGGTTATTCGCTGCTGTGGGTGGTGCTGGCCGCCAACATGCTGGCGATGTTGTTTCAGGCGTTGTCCGCCAAGCTCGGCATCGTCACGGGGCGCAACCTGGCGGAACTGTGCCGCGACAGTTATTCCCGGCCGGTGGTGTGGGGAATGTGGGCCGTGAGCGAGGTGGCGGCGATGGCCACGGATCTGGCGGAATTTCTCGGCGCGGCCGTGGGCCTGTCGCTGCTGTTCCATTTGCCGCTGTTGGCCGGCATGGTCGTGACCGGCATTGTCACCTACGGCATTCTGATGCTGGACAAGCGCGGCTTTCGGCCGATCGAGCTGATCATCGGCGCCTTTGTGGCCGTGATCGCGCTCTGTTATCTGGCCGAATTGCTGATCGCGCCGGTGGCCTGGGGGGCCGTGGGGCTTGGCACGATGACGCCGCTGATCCCGGATTCCGAGGCATTGACCATTGCCGTCGGCATCGTCGGCGCCACAGTGATGCCGCATGCCGTTTATCTGCATTCAGGGCTGACGCAGCATCGGGTGCGCACGAACAACGCCAGCGAGCGACGGATGCTGCTGCGGTTTTCCAACCGTGAGGTTGTGGTGGCCCTGACATTGGCCGGGTTGATCAACATGGCCATGGTCATCATGGCAGCCTCGGCGTTTCACGAAGGCCATAGTGACGTGGCCGAGATCGAGACCGCCTATCACACGCTGGCGCCGCTTTTGGGCGGGGCGGCAGCGGGGTTCTTTCTGGTGTCGCTGATCGCGTCGGGAATTTCCAGCTCAGTGGTGGGTACCATGGCCGGACAGTTGATCATGCAGGGCTTCGTGGGATTCCGCATCCCCATCTGGGTCCGGCGCACGGCGACGATGTTGCCGGCGTTCGTGGTGGTGGCGATCGGGGTGAACCCCACCAAGGCGCTGGTGGACAGTCAGGTTCTTCTCAGCATTGCCCTGCCGTTTCCGCTGGTGGCGCTGGTGATGTTCACCCGCAGTCGGGCGATCATGGGGGAGTTTGCCAACGGGTGGCGGACGCATGTGCTGGCCTGCATCGGCACGGCGGTGATCGTGGCGCTGAACGTGCTGTTGTTGTTGCAGGTTTTTGGGGTGGATTTGTTTTCGTGATTCGGCATGGGGGCGTACATTGTCGGGCAACGCCCGACAACGTGGGTGTCACCGCTTCTGGTTGTAGACGTCCACGCACACCGCCCCGAGCAAGACCAGCCCCTTGATCACCTGCTGGTAGTCGATGCCGATGCCGAGGATGGACATGCCGTTGTTCATCACCCCAATAATGAACGCGCCCACCACGGCGCCCGTTACCAGCCCCACGCCGCCATAGGCGGACGCGCCGCCGATGAAGCAGGCGGCGATCACGTCCAGTTCGAAGCCGAGCCCGGCCTTTGGGGTGGCGGTGTTGAGGCGGGCTGCAAACACCAGCCCGGCCAGCCCGGCCAGCACGCCCATGTTGACGAAGGTGAAGAATGTCAGCCGTTCGGTGCGAATGCCGGACAGCTTGGCGGCCTTTTCGTTGCCGCCCACCGCATAGATCTGCCGCCCCACCACGGTGCGGTTGGTGACGAACGCATAGACCGCAATCAGCGCCAGCATAATGACCAGCACGTTCGGCAGGCCGCGATGAGACACGATCAGATAGGTGAAGCCGGTGATCGCCGTCACCAGCAGCACGTTCTTGGCGATGAACAACCCGGTAGGTTCCATCTCGATGCCGTGGCTGCGGCTGCGCGCGCGGTTGCGCACCGCCAGCACCACCAGCATCACCGCCACCACGATGCCGAGCAGCAGCGAAGACAGATGGAAATCATCGTCGCCGAGGATGAACTCCGGCAGAAAACCCGATGACAGACGCTGGAAGATCACCGGGAAGGGGCCAACGGAGCGCCCGTCCAGCACCGCCAGCGTCAGTCCCTTGAACACCAGCATGCCGGCCAGCGTGACGATGAAGGAGGGGATCTTGAAATACGCCACCCAGAAGCCCTGCGCGGCCCCGATCAGCCCGCCGACCGTCAGGCACACGATGGTCGCGACCACCACGGGCACATGGTACGTCACCATCATCACCGCCGCCAACGCGCCGACGAAGCCGGCCACCGACCCCACCGACAGATCGATATGCCCGGTCACGATGACCAGCAACATGCCCAGCGCCATGATGATGATGTAGCTGTTCTGCAGCACCAGATTGGTGAGGTTCAGCGGCCGCATCAGCGTGCCATCTGTTGCGATCTGGAAGAACACCATGATGGCGAACAGCGACAGCAACATGCCGTATTGCCGCAGGTTGGTCTTGATGAAGCCGCCGGCGCGGTGCGGTTTGATCGCGGTGTCGCTCATTGGTCGGGCTCTCCGTTGCGCACGATGCTGCGCATGATTTTTTCCTGGCTGGCCTCAGCCGCGTCGAACTCGGCCACGAAGGCGCCTTCGTTCATCACGCAGATCCGGTCGCACATGCCCAGCAATTCCGGCATTTCCGACGAGATCATGATCACCGCCTTGCCGCTATCGGCCAGCTCGTTGATGATCTGGTAGATTTCGTATTTGGCGCCCACGTCGATGCCGCGCGTCGGCTCGTCCAGGATCAGCACCTGCGGGCCGGAGAACAGCCATTTCGACAGAATCACCTTCTGCTGGTTGCCGCCCGAGAGCTCGCCGGTTTGCTGATAGACGTTCTGGCAGCGGATGCGCATGGCCTCGCGGTAGGAATTGGCCACTTCCAGCTCGCTGAAATCGTCGATCACCGTGTGCTCGGACACGGCGCCGAGATTGGCCAGGGTGATGTTCTTGCGAATGTCCTCGGCCAGCAGCAGGCCCAGATGCTTGCGGTCTTCGGTGACATAGGCGAGCCCCGCCGCGATCGCGCGCGGCACGGTGGACAGATCCACGTCCTTGCCGTCCAGCGTGGCGGTGCCGCTGATGTCGCGGCCGTAGGACCGGCCGAAGATGCTCATGGCGAACTCGGTGCGCCCGGCGCCCATCAGGCCGGCGATGCCGACGATTTCGCCGCGCTTTGCGTGGAAGTTCACGCCCTTTACCATTTGCCGCTCGGGGTGCTGCGGGTGGTGGGCGGTCCAGTTGGACACTTGGAAGATCGTCCCGCCGATTTTGGGTTCGCGCACCGGGAAGCGGCTGGCCAGATCGCGGTCCACCATCTTGCGGATGATCTGGTCTTCCTGAATTGGACCGGCGCTGCAATCCATCGTCTCGATGGCGCGGCCGTCGCGCAGGACGGTGATCTGGTCAGCGATCTTGGAGATTTCGTTCAGCTTGTGCGAGATCAGGATGGAGGAAATGCCCTGGGCGCGGAACTCCACCAGAAGGTCCAGCAGCGCCTGGGAATCGCGCTCGTTGAGGCTGGCGGTCGGCTCGTCCAGGATCAGCAGCCGCACCTTCTTGGACAGCGCCTTGGCGATCTCCACCAGCTGCTGTTTGCCGACGCCGATATTCGTGATCAGCGTGTCCGGCGATTCGTGCAGGCCCACCTTGGCCAGAAGGGCCACCGTGCGCGTGTAGACGGCATCGCGGTCGATCACGCCGAAGCGTTGCGGCGGGTGGGAGAGGAAGATGTTCTCGGCAATCGACATCAGCGGGATCAGCGCCAGTTCCTGGTGGATGATGATGATCCCCAGGGCCTCGCTGTCATTGATGCCGCGAAAGGCACGCACTTCGCCGTCGAAATGGATCTCGCCGTCGTAGCTGCCATGCGGATAGACGCCGCTGAGGACTTTCATCAACGTCGATTTGCCGGCGCCGTTCTCGCCTACCAGCGCGTGGATTTCGCCTGGGCGCACGGTGAAGCTGACATCGCTCAGGGCGCGCACGGCGCCGAAATTCTTGGAGATGCCCTGCATCCGCAGGATATCAGGCAGGTTTTGGATCTGGTTCATGGCGCATACCGCTGGGCGGGAAGGGGCCGCGATCATGGCGGCCCCCGTGGCCGTTACTGGATTTGGTTGAGCTTGTAGTAGCCGCTGTCCACGAGCACGGATTTCCAGTTGCTCTTGTCCACGATCACCGGCTTCAGCAGATAGGCCGGCACCACCTTCACGCCGTTGTTGTAGGTGGTGGTGTCGTTGACGACGACCTTCTGGCCGGTCAGCACCGCGTCCACCATGTCCGCCGTCACCTTCGCCAGTTCGCGGGTATCCTTGAAGATTGTGGCGGTCTGTTCGCCGGCGAGGATGGATTTGATGGACGGCACTTCGGCGTCCTGGCCGCTGACGATGGGCATCGTCTGCTTGCCGCTGCCATAGCCGACGCCCTTCAGCGAGGACAGAATGCCGATCGAGATGCCGTCATACGGTGACAGCACGGCATCGACGGTCTTTTTTGCGTAATAGGCGCTCAGCAAATTGTCCATGCGGGCCTGGGCGGTGGCGCCGTCCCAGCGCAGGGTGGACACTTTGTCCATGCCGGTCTGGCCGCTGGCGACAACCAGTTTGCCGGATTTGATGTACGGGTCGAACACCGACATTGCGCCGTTGTAGAAGAAGAAGGCGTTGTTGTCGTCCGGCGAGCCGCCGAACAGCTCGATGTTGAACGGGCCTTTGCCCTCCTTCAGCCCAAGCGGCGTGATGATTGATTCAGCCTGCAACACGCCGACCTGGAAATTGTCGAAGGTGGCGTAATAATCGACGTTCGGTGAATTGCGGATCAGGCGGTCATACGCGATCACCTTGGTGCCGGCCTTGGCGGCCTGGCTGAGAACGTCCGACAGCGTGGTGCCGTCGATGGCGGCGATGACCAGCACCTTTGCGCCCTTGGTCAGCATGTTCTCGATCTGCGCGAGCTGGTTCGGCACGTCGTCATCAGCATATTGGAGGTCGGTGGTGTAACCGCGGGCCTTGAGCACCTTGACGATGTTCTCACCGTCCAAGATCCAGCGGGCCGACGACTTGGTCGGCATGGCAATGCCCACGTTGCCCTTGGTTTGGGCGCTGGCCGGCATGGTCAAGCCCAGGGCGGCCAGGGCAATCGCTGCGATCATCGTTCTGATTGGCTTCATCGTTTCGTCCCCGTTTTTAATTACGCCGTCGTCGGCGGGTAGCACATCGCACTATGGCAGATGATGGACGTTTCGTGCCTGCCAACCGCCATATTATTCGTTTGAATGTTTGCGGGTGGTCACGCCCCGACAAATCGCGGCCGCAGGATTCGTCCGGCCGCGAGGTCGGGCAGGTCCGTCATGGCCATCTCGCCGGTGATCGCCCGCGCCGCCAGATCCCCCATCAGGGCACCGAGCTTGAAGCCGTGGCCGGAGCAGGCGCTGATGATCATCCCAGCCGCCCCGAGCGGCGCCACATGAAATTCCTCGGTGGCCGTCACGGTGTAGAAGCAGGCTTTCGGCTCCAGCACGGTGTAGTGGTCCACGTCGCGGAACATATTGCGCATGGACGGCCACAGCGCCTCCAGATCCTGGGCGGTGGCGATGCGGTCCCCGTCCGGGTCGCCGGTGCGGGAGAAGCGGTGATCGCCGATCTTCAGCCGCGTGCCCCGGCGTGGCGGCAGGGCATAGACGCCGCTGTCGATATCTGTGTCCATCATGGCCGGCGCGTTCGCCCAGGCTTCCGCCAGTGCCGGTGGTGGCGCCAGATACAGCACGCCCTGGCGCGACGGGGTGGCGATCTGGCGCAAGGAGGGCACCAGTCGGTCCGCCCAGGCCCCGGCGGCCACCACGATATGGTCACCGGAATGGGTTTTGCCGTCGCAGACCAGCCGGCCATGCTCGGCGTCGATCTCGGTGACGGCAGCGCCGGTGTGCAGCCGCACGCCCCGGCGGGCCAGCAGCACCACCAGCTCCGTCAGGATGCGGGCGGGGAACAGCAGGCCGGCGCCTTCGGTTTCGATCACTTTCAGCACGCCGTCCTGGCGCAGCATGGGATAGCGCGTTGGCATCTGGTCAAGCGGCAGGTCGCGGCAGGCGATGCCCATGTCGTCCAGCGCACGTTGGACGGCGGGATACCAGCCGCCATCCGCCAGATCGGCCGGCTTGCGGATGACATAGGTCAGGCCGCAGGGATCGTAATGCGTGGTGCCGAGATCCTGCCACATGCGGTCCCAGATCCGGAACGCCTCGGGCATCAGATGGGCATAGCCTTCCATGGTGCCATAGGCATGGCGGATGATGCGGTGCTCGTCATGCGAGGAACTGCGTGGGTTCGGCAGCGGGCCTTGTTCGAAAAGTTCCACCTCGACCCCGCGCCGGGACAGTGCCCAGGCGGTGGACAGACCTGCAATTCCGCCGCCCACGATCAGAACCTTGGTCAAAGCCTTTGCCTCCGAGGCGGGTTAAGATGTGATCGCACACGCTCCGTGCCGCGAAGGCAAGCCCCGGCGTGTCACTGTGCTTCTTGCGCCGGGCCGTTCTGGTCACGATGTCCAGTATGGCCTGTCACTGTCAAAGGACCCCTCCCATGTCGCCTATTCGCAACCTTCTCGCGCTCGCCCTGATGTCCGTCTCTGTCCCGGCGCTGGCCCAGCAGACGCAGCCAATGCCCGGTATGGCGCATCCCGGCATGGAGATGCCGAAGGCTGGCGCCGACACGCCGTCGTCCAAGGCCTTCAAGTCCGCCAATGACAAGATGATGCAGGGCATGGGCGCGCCTTTGTCTGGCAATGCCGATCAGGATTTTGTCGCCGGCATGATCCCGCATCACCAGGGCGCGATTGATATGGCGAAGATCGAACTCCAGTACGGCACCGATCCGGAATTGCGGAAGCTGGCGCAGGACATTGTGGCCGCGCAGGAAAAGGAGATCGCCGGGATGAAAAGCTGGCAGGCAAAGCACAAGCCGGCGAAGTGAGCGGCGTGGCTGTCAAGGCGGCTGGCCTGGGGGCGATGCCTCATTGAAACTACGGGGTCGTGAGTGTGAGAAAGATATCGCCGCCCGCGCCACGGCATTTGAACCTGCGTGCCTGTCGCCGCTTCATCTCGCCGTTGGTGCTGGTGGCGCTGTGGCAGGCGGCCTCGATGGCCGGGATTATTGCGCCACGCACGCTGGCCGCACCGTCCACCATTCTGGTCGCCGCCTGGGGGCTGCTGGTGTCGGGCGCGTTGGCGCACCATTTGCTGGTCTCGCTCGCCCGCGTGTCGGTGGGGTTGGCCATCGGCGTCTCGGTCGGTACCGTCCTGGCCGTGACCGCCGGATTGAGCCGCGCCGGCGAGGAGGTGGTGGACGCGCCGATGCAGATGTTGCGCACGCTGCCGTTCCTGGGGCTGGTGCCGCTGTTCATCCTGTGGTTCGGCATCGGTGAGACGCCGAAGATCGCCCTGGTGGCGCTTGGCACCACGTTTCCGATCTATCTGAATGTGTTCGCGGGCATTCGCGGCGTGGATCGCAAGCTGGTGGAGGCGGCCCAGGTGTTCGGCCTGAACCGCGCCGGGCTGATCCGCCACGTCATCCTGCCGGGCGCGCTGCCGTCTGGCCTCGTGGGACTGCGCTATTCGCTCGGCGTGGGCTGGTTGAGCCTGGTGGTGGCCGAGCAGATCAACGCCGAGGCCGGCATCGGCTACCTGATCAGCGATGCGCGGGATTTTCTGCGCACAGATGTGATCGTGGTCGGCCTGCTGATCTACGCCCTGCTGGGCCTGACCGCCGACGCGCTGGTGCGTGCGTTGGAACGCCAGGCGTTGCGGGGCCGCCCTTCCTTGATGTCGGAGCGCTGAGCCATGTCTGAAGCCTCCTCCGCTGTGCGCGTGCGCAACCTCACCCGTCGGTTCGGTGACCGTGTTGTGCTGGATGGGCTGAATCTGGATCTGGCCGCGGGTGAGCGGGTGGCCCTGCTGGGTCGCAGCGGCTCTGGCAAGACCACATTGCTCCGCACCTTGGCGGGGCTCGACCCGGCGCCGTCCGACGCCGAGATCGTGTTGCCGCGCCCGGTGTCTGTGGTGTTTCAGGAGCCGCGTTTGCTGCCGTGGAAACAGGTGTGGCGCAACGTGGCGCTGGGCCTTGGCGGTGATGACATCCGCGCCCGCGCCCAGACGGCGCTGCGGGAAGTGGGGCTGGAGCGGCATCTGGATGCCTGGCCCGCCACACTCTCTGGCGGCGAGGCGCAGCGTGTGGCGCTGGCGCGCGCCTTGGTGCGCCAACCGGCGTTGCTGCTGCTGGACGAACCGTTCGCAGCCCTGGACGCGCTGACCCGCATCCGCATGCATGGTCTGGTGACCGAGCTATGGCGCGCCCATGCCCCCACCACGCTGATCGTGACGCATGACGTGGATGAGGCCGTCTTGCTGGCGGATCGCTGCGTGGTGCTGGCGCAGGGGCGTCTGGTTGCCGATATCCGGGTGGACCTGCCGCACCCGCGTCGCCACGCGCATCCGCGTTTTGCCGAACTGCGGCAGGCGTTGCTGCGGATTCTGGGCGTGGAGACAGAGCTTGAACACGCGGCCTGATGGTGTGTTCAGGCGCGTTGTGGCAGGCGCCCGTTGACCAGCAGATGCCGCACGACGCGGTGGACGTCCGGCAATGTTGGCCAGTCGCTGAGATCCAGTTCCTCAACCCGCGGGTCGACGGCGACGAAGCGGTAGTGATTGGCCACGCGGACGGCGGCGCCGGCGAAAACGCCGGCCACTTCGATGACATGAGATGATGCGTGCATGGTGCCCTGCCTCCGGGCGGCGCTGAGGGCGCCCGGTCAATTGGTGTCGCGGCTGTGGTGCGCTGGATCAGAGTCCAGCGATGGTCCGGAAGCTTGGACAGGTGGCACGGCGGGGCATTCCATCATTCTCCTGCGCTATTAAAATTAATAGGCAGTTTTAAAACGTAGGTCAATTTCTCCACGAATCTTTCTGTGCAGGGCGGCTATGTGCCTCCTCATGGAGCGACTCGCCGACGCTTGGGCGCCGGCGAGTCTGTTGTTTCGGTCAGGTGAACAGCGTGCTGTGCGGGATGGAGGACCAGCCCGATGGCCCCATCTGGGTCCATGCGAGCTGCGTCATGCCACTCGCCAGCGCGCCCGATGTGGACACGAACGAGAAGTCGCCGGTGCTGGGGTTGGTGAAGCCGGCCTTTGCCAAGGACACTGTGCCCTTTTCGCCGCCGGCTTGCAGATATTGCGCCCATGACTGCTCGCCGTAGTTCAGCAGCGCCTTGCCTGTGGGGTTGAGGATGACGTTGTTGTGGCTGGCGGTTGGGCTGACAAAGGTGGTGTCGAGCGCGATGGGCGATTCTGTGGAGGTGGAAACATCCAGCAGGTTGTGGCTGATATCCGTGCCCGTCATCGTCTGATCAACGCCCAGCGTCTCGATGCTCCATTGTCCGGCATGCAGGATGACGTTGTTGGTGACCTTGTCATTGATGCCGCCGTGGATTTTGACGCCGCTTTCGCCGGTTCCGTAGATGAAGTTGCCGATCACCGACGCGCCGCTGGCGTTGTCGTCCAGATAGACGCCGTTGGAGAAGTCTTGTCCGGTGACGAACGTGCCGCTCGGCGTTCCCGTCAGGCCGCCGGTGTCGACGATGGTGTTGCCGCTGATGGTGTCGCCGAGGGCGGTGTTGTCGCTGCCCGAGATGACATAGATGGCGCCGACATCTGTTGTTTGCTGGCCGGTGTGCAGCAGGACGTTGCTGGAGAAGGTGTTGCCGCCGGACTTCATCGCGGGGTCGTAGTTGACTTCGGCAATGCCGAACCGGGACGTGTTCTGGATCAGGTTATGGCTGACCGTGTTGCCCCAGCTTTCGGTGATCTGCACCGCCCCGTTCTGGAAATACAGGGTGTTGCTGTTGTTGATGTTGTTGCCGGAGATGATGTTTTGGTAAGACGTGGCGGTGATGTCGACGGCCGATGACAGGATGTTGTTCATCGTGTTGTTTGACACAGTGACGGCGTGGCTGCCGTCGATCCGAACGCCGGTTGCTACGTTGGCAAAATTGTCCTTGGTGATGCCGATGCCTGAACTGTTGACCACATCGATCGCGGCCGGCGTGGTGTCGGCATAGCCCGTGTTGGTGCCGACGTTGTTGAACGTGATGCCGTTGAAGTTGACGTTGGAGGCGCCGTTGACGGTGACCAGGTTTCCCTTCTGCCCTGCCGCCACAACGCCGGTGCCGTTGAATCCGGCGGGCGCCATGTAGCGCAAGGTCTGCGAGGCCTTGTCGTAGGACCATTCCCCCACCTGGTTCAGCAGCGCCGAGCCGCCTTCCACATAGAATCGGGCGCCCGGGCCGTGCTCGTAGTCGGTGCCGTTCGTGAAGGTCATGACGCCGGTTGTCGCGTTGATCGACTTGATCGTCATCACGTTGCTGGAATATCCGGCATCATCCACAACAACGACTTTTTCGCCGGCAATCAGCGTGCCTGCTGGAAAGGCCGTTTTGTCATAGGCCATCTGCGTGAAGGCGTTGCTGCCCGCCGGAAGCGCCTTTGACCAGGCCCACCCGCCGCGCAGCGGGTCCGCCGGATCGTAGTTCGGGAAGCGTGCCTCATGCTGGGGAACGCCGTTGACGACCAGTTGCTGGACGTCAGACAAGGCCACGTGGGCTGTCCAGATGCCGTTTGCGCCTGCTGTCCATCCGGTCACAGATGACCCGCCCGTGATGATCGGCGTTTCGCCAGCATAGGCCGCCCAGGTCTCGTTTGAGTCTTTTGCTGTCAGGCTCAGGGAGGTCGAGTAGGTGCCGCCTCGGAGATAGACCGTGTCCGCCCCTGCGCTGGCCTGCATGGCGGCTTGGGCCTTTGCGAGCGTTGCAAAGGCAGTGGTGGCGGATGTTCCGTTGGCAGTGTCGCTCCCGGTGGGAGATACATAAAAAGTCGCCATAGCAATCTCTCCAGTTCGAACGCCGTGAACAAGGTGCAAAATGAAAGAGGGCTTTATGTTTCAGCGCCTATTTCACTGTATTTCGAAGTATTCGAAACTGGGCAAGTTCAGGGCGAGCATGTTCTGTTTAAGGGATTGGCGCGTCAGGTCAGAATTGAGTTGCCGTTTTTCCATAAGTTTCCATCGAACGAAAATCCAATCGTTCTTGGAAGGTTTTTGTTTTTTTAGGATGTGCGTTTTTGTTGTTGACTGACGTTACCGCTTTTGGATGTTAAGAGCCTACCCAAAAGGCGCTGTTTCAGCAAACGTGGTAACATCAACAGTAAGTCATAAAATCAGAGTTTGTTGATATGAAGCGACCTTGACTCTGCGAGGTCGTCTTGTGTTTCAGGTAATGACTGAAACTTTCGAATGGAACGTCATCGGGGCGTTCGACGACTTCCGTATCTGTACGCGTGACATCACGGCGCGGGACCGCAAGGCCGATCCCGCGCCGATGTGCTGCATCAGAGTACCAGCCGCGCCCCAAGTTTCGCGGCTTCTCGTCGCTGGGCCTGCACCGCCATGCGCACCGTGGCGTTCGGTGCGCCGAACTGCTGGTAGCCGCGACGCTGGACGATTTCGAAGAAGAAGCGGTCGTCGAAGGTTTCGGTGAAGCCGTGGATGAAGTCGCCCTGGTCGTCGCGGTCGTAGAGCAGGTTGCGGCTTTGCAACTGCGCCAGGAACTCATCCTCCAGTCCGTGCCGTGCGGCCAGATCGTCGTAGTAGTTGGGCGGGATGGGCAGGAATTCGCATCCGGCCTGCGCCATCTCGTCGCTTGTGTCGAAGATGTCGGCGGTGGCGAAGGCGATATGCTGCACGCCGGCGCCGGCATAGGCGGACACGAAGCGGCCGGTCGCCGTCTCGCGGCTTTCGGAGATGTTCAGCGGCAGGCGCACGGTGCCGTCCGCACTCACCATGGCGCGGCTGCGGATGAGGCCGTACGGGTCGGGCAGTTCGAACGTGTCCTGGGCATCGAAGCCGAACACGGCGCGGTAGAACAGCACGTAGCTGTCCAGCCGCCCGGTGGGCAGGGCCTGGGCGATGTGGTCGGTCTCGGTCAGGCGGTCGGCCGCGGCGCCGGTGTCGGTGAGGATGAAATCGTCCTCGAAGATGCTGCGGCCGGTGGGCGAGGGCTCGACGAGATAGATCAACGTGCCGTCTGGCGCGCGCAAGGCGGGGATGTGGCGTTCGCCGGCGCCCACCGGCTCCTGCCATTCCGGGCATAGCAGGGCGCGGGCGCGGGTGAGGGCGCGGCTGGCATCGTCCACCCGCAGCGCCATGGCGCAGACGGACGGGCCGTGCAGCAGGAAATGCTCGGAGGCTGCGGAATCCTGCTCGGCGTTCAGCACCAGGTTGATGCGGCCCTGCCGATACAGCGACACCGCCTTGGAGCGATGCTGGCCGGCATGGCGGAAGCCGAGGGTGGTGAGGAAGCGTGCCAGTTCGCCACCAACCGCGTCATCGACGGCGAATTCGAGGAATTCCACACCGTCGAACACCGGCGGCGGCGGCAGGGTGGCGGTGCCGATCTGGTCCTGCATGAACACCAGCGAGCGCAGGCCGTCGCGTGCGGTCAGGCGGGCGGGGGTGGCGCGGAAATCGTCGTTGAAGATCTCCAGCGACAGCGGGCCGGTGTAGCCGCAGGCGATGACGGGGCGTAGGAAACCGGCCACATCAAGCTGGCCCTGGCCGGGGAAGTTGCGGAAATGCCGGCTCCAGGACAGCACGTCCAGGCTGAGCTTCGGCGCGTCGGCGAGTTGGACGAAGAACAGCTTGTCGCCGGGAATGTCGGCAATGCCGGACGGGTCGTCGCCCAGGCTGAGGGTGTGGAAGCTGTCGACGATCAGCCCGAGGCACGGGTGATCGCCGCGTTGCACGATATCCCAGGCCTGTCGCCATCGGTTGATGTGCCGCCCCCAGGCCAGCGCCTCGAATCCCACGCGCAGGCCGCGTTTGGCCGCACGCTCGGCCATCTCGCGCAGATCGGCGGCGGCGCGGGCGGGGTCGTTGATGGAGATGGGCAGGGCGGTGCTGCACACCAGGATGAGGTCGGTGCCCAGCGCTTCCATCACGTCGAACTTGCGTTCGGCGCGGTCCATGTTGCGGCTGCGCTGCGGCTCGGGCATCGCCTCGAAGTCGCGGAACGGCTGGAAGATGGTGATCTCCAGGCCGAGATCCTCGGCCATGCGGCGAATATCGGTGGGCGAGCCATCGAAGGTGAGAAGGTCGTTCTCGAACATCTCGATGCCGTCAAAGCCGATATTGGCGGCGGCCTCCATTCGCTCCTGAAGTGAGCCGCTGAGGGACACGGTGGCGATGGAGGTCTTGTAGGGGAAGGTCTTGCGGGGGGGCATGCGCGGCGTGTCCGTTGAATTCCGAGGCTATCGTGCGGGAAATTGCCGCAAAATGCCATGCGCGCAAACAGGCGTCAGGGTCGGATGGCGGGGGTTTCGATCACAAGCCCACGGGCGCGGCCGGCGAGAAAGATCTCGATGGCCACCAGTTCCGGCGAATCCGCGGCGAAGGGTTCGGCCCGCACGCCGGTGAGACAGTTGCGCAGGCGGCGGGTGAGCGAGCCCATCGACTGCCATTCCAGCCTGTAGAGCGGATAGCCGTTCGGGTGGCCCTGCGGGATGAGGCTGCCGCCGAGGCGTTGGCCGGCCAACTGGTCGTGGCATTGGCTGCAGGACAGTTGCAACTGCCCCATCCGCGTTGTGAAAAGCGCCTGGCCTTCGTCGCGGAAAGGCTGCATCGGCCCGTCGGTTTGCACAGCGACCGGCATGCCGCGCGATTGCAGGCCGATCAGGGCGGTCAGTCCCAGCAGCGCGTCGCTTTCCTGGAGCAGTTTGGGTGCGTGCTGGTGCTCGGTGCGGCACAGGTTGACGCGCTGTTCCAGCGTGACCGGCCGCTTCAGGCCTGCATCGAACGCCGGGTACCGTGCTGCTGCGCCGCGAAGAGTGGCGGGGGCGCCGTGGCAATCGGCACAGCTTTGGCCGCCGGGTTGGGGGGCTGTCGACCAAAGCGATTCGCCCTGTTGCACCCATAGGAAGCCGGGGTTCTCGCTGTCGTTGTCCTGCATCGCGCGGGTGGCGGGGCTGGCGTCCTGATAGCCGGAATGCGGTTCGGCGGCCTGGGCTGCGTGCACCAGGATGAGTGCGGCGAGGGCGAGCCAGCCTTTCATGCGACGGTGATCGCCCTGCTTTCCGTCTGCTCCACCCCGTGATCGTCGGTGAACGTCATCACGATCTGCCCGCTTTCCTCGGCCAGCGCGGTAAAGGACAGGAACGGGTTGGCGGAGATGGCGGGATAGAAATCGGCGTCCAGCACCAATTCGTTGTTATAGGTGCAGCGGAAGCTGTGGATGATGTCGCGTGGGATCGGCTGGCCCATGTCGTTGCGGCGCTGGCCGGTTTCCATCGGGTGCGAGATCAGCACCTTCAACTCGATCACCTCGCCGCGACGGGCGGTCTTGGGCACGTTGATGAGAACCCGAACCATGCGGCTACTCCAGGCAGGCGGCGAGCGTGACCAGCAGGTCCACGCTGTCGGTGAAGCAGGTGCCATCCGTCATCTGGGCAATGGCGATGACGGTCTGGGAGGTGGCCAGTCGCATGCGGGTGGCGATGCGCGGCTGGCCGGTGCGTGGGCCGAAGCGGAACGAGCCGACATTGGGCAGCGGGTTGCCGTCGGCGAACACATGCATGGCGCGCACCTCGCCAGGCAGCGCGTCGATACTGGCGGCCAGCGCCACGGCGTTGCCGTTTTCCACCAGCACCGGCACGTCCAGCTTGACACGGCCGGGTTGCAATGGCGCGTCGCCTACGGCGCGGCGGATGGCGGCCTTCACCTCCGCCGGTGTGGCGCGGGCCGGCGCCCAGATGGCGGGCAGCAGGATTGCGCCGGACAGGACGAGGAAACGGCGGCGGTTCATGGCGCGGTCCGCAAGGTGGTGAGGAACGCCACCACGTCTTCGATCTGCGGTGCTGTCAGGATCGGCTTGCCCTGGAAGGCTGGGGCTGTGCGAATCTGGCCGGCGGTGTTGAAATAGCTGGGCATGACGCTGTCCGGATTGAGGTGGCGGGCGTTGACCACGCGGAGGCGGATTTGCCCTTCGGTCAGCCTTGCGCCGATGCCGGTGAGATTTGGGCCGATGGTGGCGGGGATCCGCTCCTCGGGAAACGGCCCGGCATGGCAGAGCACGCACAGGCCCATCTGCCGGTTGCCCACGATAGCGCCGCCACGGGCCGCATCGCCGGGCGTGCCGGTCAGGGAAACGGGAATGCTGTCCCTGTCGATCTGCCCTGCCGCCCGCACTGGAGGTGCGAGCAGCAGGGCGCCGATCAACATGCTAGCCAAAGGCTTCATAGGTGACCGCCTTGAACCAGGCCTCGCCATACTCCGCTTCCATGGCGCGGGTTTGGGGTGAGGCATCGAGCGCGCTGGTGCCGCCTGCACCGTCGATATCGGTGAGTTGGCCGGATATCGGCCGATACACGCCGGCGACGGAAATGCCGTAATGCGGGGCCACCAGGCTGTAGCAGGTGTTGAGCAGGCGGGGCTCCACCGGGGCAGCGCCGCTGAGGGCGCGCAGGATGGCGGCAGCACAGGTCTTGGCCTGGGCGTTGGCGGCGAAGGCGGATTTCGGCATGGCCCCGGCGATGGCGGCATCGCCGATGACGTGGATGTTCGGCTGGAGCTTGGATTCGAACGTGACAGGGTCGATCGGGCACCAGCCGGTGCGATCCGCCACACCGGCCAACGCCGCTATTTTGCCGGCGCGCTGGGGCGGGATGATGTTGGCCACATCGGCCTTGTGATCGCCGAAATCGGTGGACACGGTCATGGTGGCGACATCGACGCCTGTCACCTTGCCGCCATCGGACAGCGACACCCATTCCAGCATGCCGGGATACAAGGACGCCCACGCCTGCTGGAACAGCTTCTGCTTGGAGAACGCATCCTTCGAATCAAGCAGGATCAGCTTCGAGCGTGGCTTCTGGGTTTTCAGATAATGCGCGATGAGGCTGGCCCGTTCATACGGCCCGGGCGGGCAGCGATACGGGTTGGGCGGGGCGGACATCACCACCGTGCCGCCATCCGGCATGGCTTCAAGCTGGGCGCGCAGCAGCAGCGTTTGTGCCCCGGCCTTCCAGGCGTGCGGCATGCGTTCGCTGGCAGCCTCGGTATAGCCGGGCAGGGCGGTGAAGTTCAGGTCCACGCCGGGCGACAGCACCAGCCGGTCATAGGACAGCGCCGGCAATCCTTGCAGCGCCACATTGCGCGCCACCGGATCGACGCCGATGGCGGTGGCCTGGATGACGCTTACCCCGGCGCGCGCGATGCCGGTGGTGTCGAAGCGCTGCGCCACGATCGGGCGAAGACCGGCGATGACGTGGTTGCTGAACGGGCAGGCGGTGTAGACCGGGTTGGCCTCCACCAGCGTGACCGAAAGCGCCGGGTCTGCCGTGACAAGCGCTCGTGCAACGCTGGCGCCGCCGAAGCCGCCGCCGATGACGACGATCCGGGCCGGAGCGGCATGGGCGGCGCGGGCGAGAAACGGCATCGCCAGTGCGCCGATGGCGGATCTGCGGGTGAAGCCGGTCATTTCTGCACCGCAAGCCACGCGGCGATGGCCTGGACCTCTTCTTCCGTGAAGCCCTTCACCAATCGGTTCATGATCGTCGCCCGGCGGTCTCCGGAGCGGAAGGCCTCCATCGTCGACACCAGATACCGTGCGGATCGTCCGTTGATCTCCGCCATCGCTTCGCCGGCGTGGCAGCCCGAGCACATCGCGGCGCCCGGCGGTGCGTCCATCGCCCAGGCTGGGAATGCCATCAGCATTCCCAGCACGAAGGGCCACGGGCACCTCATGCGCGCTTCAGATCCTGGTCCTTCAGGGGCAGGCTGCGGATGCGCTTGCCGGTGGCGGCGAAGATGGCGTTCATCACCGCGGGCGTGGCCACGGCGATGGTGGGCTCGCCCACCCCGCCCCAGAACCCGCCAGACGGCACGATGACGGTTTCCACCTTCGGCATCGCGGCCAGGCGCATCACCTCGTAATTGTCGAAATTGCCTTCGGCGATGCGGCCGTTCTCGATGGTGTTCTCGCTGTAGAGCGCAGCGCCAAGGCCGTAGACGAACGAGCCTTCCACCTGGGCGCGAATCTGATCCGGGTTCACGGCATATCCTGGATCGGTGGACGCCACGATGCGCAGGATTTTCAGCTCGCCCTTGGCCGACACCGTGATCTCGGCCACCGCCGCCGTGTAGCTGCCATAGCCCATGTTCTGGGCGATGCCGCGATAGACGCCCTCCGGCAGCTTGGTACCCCATCCGGCCTTCTCGGCCACAGCATTCAGCACGGCCAGATGCTTGGGGTTCTTGCCCATCATGGCGCGGCGGAATTCCAGCGGATCGCGCCCGGCGGTGTGGGCCAGTTCGTCGATGAAGCATTCCATATAGAACGCGTTCTGGTTGGTGTTCACCCCGCGCCAGAAACCTACCGGCACGTGCGTGTTGCGCATCGCATGGTCGATCAGCAGATTCGGGATGGCCATGTAGCCGAATTCGTCCACTGCCCAGCCCTGGAACTGGGCCTTGTCCACGCCATCGACCAGCGAGGCCGGGTTGAGATAGGCCAGGATCGACTGGCCGGAAATGCGGGCGTGCAGCGCCGTCACATTGCCCTTTTCGTCCAGGCCGGCCGTCATCTTGGCCATGGTGATCGGGCGGTAATAGCCGTGCTGCATGTCCTCCTCGCGCGACCAGATCATCTTCACCGGCACGCCCGGCACCTGCTTGGCGATGCTCACCGCCTGACGGGTGTAATCCTGCTGCCCGCGCCGGCCGAAGCCGCCGCCGAGATGCAGCTTGTTCACCTTCACCGCCCCCAGCTTCACCCCGCCCGCCTCGGCGGCGGCGGCCAGCGACGCATCGCCGTTCTGGCTGGCCACCCAGATCTCCACCCGATCGCCATCGGCGGCCGGCGTGAAGAGTGCCGTGCAGTTCATTGGCTCCAGCGTGGCGTGGTTGAGGAACGGCGTGCTGTAGACCGCTTCCACCTTCTTGGCGGCACCGGCGAAACCGGTTGCGAAATCTCCGATCTTCTGGCCCAGCCCGGCCTCCTTGGCGTCCAGCCCGCCCTTGAGCAATTCGGCGATCAAGGCGCTGGAAACCTTGGCGTTCGGGCCTTCGTCCCACACGATCGGCAGTTCGGCCAGGGCGGTCTTGGCCAGATACCATTTGTCGGCCACCACCGCGACGGTGTGGTCATCCACCGTCAGCACATGCCGCACGCCGGGCATTTTGGCGATCTTGGCAGCGTCGAAACTCACCAGCTTGCCGCCGAACACCGGGCATTGCGCCACGGCCGCACACAGCATATTCGGCAGTTTCACGTCGATGGCGAACACTTGCTTACCAGACAGTTTCTCCACCGTGTCCAGCCGCTTCATCGGCTGGCCGATGATGGTCCACTGCGCCGGGTCCTTGACCGTCACGGTGGTGGGCACCGGCAGCAACGCGGCCTCGGCGGCGATTTCGCCGTAGCGCAAAGTACGGCCCGTGGGCGTGTGGGTGATGACGCTGAGGGCGGCTTTGCACTCGGCCTCCGGCACCGACCAGCGCTTGGCGGCGGCCGAGATCAGCATCGCGCGCCCGACCGCGCCGCCTTTGCGGACATATTCAACCGACCCGCGAATGCCGCGGCTGCCGCCGGTGGACATGTCCCCCCAGGCGCGCTTGGAGGCATAGTTCGCCTCGGGCGTCACATATTCGGCGCGGACGAATTTCCAGTCGGCATCGAGTTCATCGGCCACCAGCTGCGCGAGGCCGGTGAAGGTGCCCTGGCCCATTTCGGAGCGGGCGATACGAACGACGATGGTGTCATCGGGGTGAATGACCGCCCAGATTCCCAGCTCGCCGGGAGCTGCGGCGGCGCTGGCCTGGGAGGCGCCCCAGCCGAGCGAGAACGCGCCGGCGACGGCGGTGGCCATGAAGTGGCGGCGGTTGAGGCGAATGCTGTTGGTCATGGCGTTATGCCTTTCCAGCGTCGGCGGCGGCGTGGATGGCGGTGCGGATGCGGCCATAGGTGCCGCAGCGGCAGATGTTGGTCATCGCCTCGTCGATGTCGGCATCGGTGGGCTTTGGCTTCTCCGCCAGAAGCGCCACCGCCGCCATGATCTGCCCGGACTGGCAATAGCCACATTGCGGCACTTCATGGGCCAGCCAGGCCACCTGCACGGGGTGGCTGTTCGTGGCGGAAATTCCCTCGATGGTGGTGATCTTGCTGTCGCCCACGCTGCCGACCTGCAGGATACAGGAGCGCATCACCGCACCGTCAATATGTACAGAACAGGCGCCGCACTGGGCCACGCCGCAGCCATATTTGGTGCCGGTCATGCCGACCCATTCACGCAACACCCACAGCAGCGGGGTTTCCGGGTCGGCGTCCACGTCATGGGCCTGGCCGTTGATGTTCAAGGTGATCATGATGGGGCAACTCCGGTGACATTTTATTTTATGATGTCTTGGGCGAAAGCATTCGTTTATCACTTATTGCGCGTTATCGCTTTGGCAAGCATTTATCGTGCGAAACACCCGTTCCAAAGCCAAACGAAATCGCCTAGCGTGGCTGGTAACGGGCAACAAGCCCGAGCCAAACAGGGAGGCAGCCGGTCCATATGGCAGAGGTTTCGATCCGCAACGTTCGCAAGGCGTTTGGCACCACGCAGATTTTGCACGGCGTCAACGTGGAAGTGGAGGACGGCGAGTTCGTCATCCTCGTCGGTCCCTCCGGATGTGGCAAATCCACACTGCTGCGCATGATCGCGGGCCTGGAAAACATCAAAAGTGGCGAGATCGCCATCGGCGGGCGGGTGGTCAACACCGTGGCCCCGAAAGAGCGCGACATCGCGATGGTGTTCCAGAACTACGCGCTCTATCCGCACATGACGGTGCGGGAGAACATGGAGTTCTCGCTCACTTTGGCCAAGGCGCCGAAGGCGGTCATGGACCAGAAGGTCGGCCGCGCCGCCGATATTCTCGGGCTGGACAAGCTGCTGGATCGTTATCCCCGCCAGTTGTCCGGCGGCCAGCGCCAGCGCGTGGCGATGGGCCGCGCCATTGTGCGCGATCCGCAGGTGTTCTTGTTCGACGAGCCGCTGTCCAACCTCGATGCCAAGTTGCGCGTGCAGATGCGCGGCGAAATCAAGGATCTGCATCAGCGCCTGGGCACCACTACCATCTACGTCACGCACGACCAGATCGAAGCGATGACGATGGCCGACAAGATCGTGGTCATGCAGGGTGGCCATGTGGAGCAGATCGGCGCACCGCTGGATCTGTATGACACGCCGGCCAATATCTTTGTGGCCGGCTTCATCGGCTCGCCGGCGATGAACTTCATCAAGGGGCATATCCGAAGCAACGCCTTTCAGGTGGCCGGATTGTCCTTGCCGCTGCCGAACACGCGCGGCGCGTCTGAAGGCACCGCCGTCACCTACGGCATTCGCCCGGAACACTGGAAGCTGGACGCCGCCGGCGTTCCCGCCATCGTGCGCCTGGTGGAGCCGACCGGCTCCGAGACCCAGGTTGTGGCCGAGGTTGAGGGCCATCGCGTGGTGTGTGCGTTCCGCGAACGCATCTCCGAACGGCCGGGTGATACGTTGCATATCACGCCAGACCCCGCCTGCGCGCATCTGTTCGATGCCGCCACCGGGATGCGCCTGACATGAGCGGGGACGTGGATGCATCTACCTGGGTCGCCACGCGCCGCAAGCCTTCGGCGCTGGAGAGACTGTTCGACAACAAGGCGTTCCTGATCTTCATCTGCCTGCTGCCGGCGATGGGGCTGCTGCTGGTGTTCCTGACCTACCCGCTTGGTCTGGGCATCTGGATGTCCTTCACCGACACCAAGCTGGGCAAGCCCGGCATCTGGGTGGGGTTGGAGAACTTTCAGTATCTGATGGAAGACCGCGTCTTTCTCAACGCGGTATGGTGGACGATCTTCTACACGGCCGCCGCCACCGCCCTGAAATTCGCGCTCGGCCTGTGGCTGGCCTTGCTGCTGAACCAGAACGTGCCGCTGAAATCCTTGCTGCGGGCCATCATCCTGCTGCCATGGATCACGCCCACGGTGCTGTCGGCCATCGCGTTCTGGTGGATCTATGATCCGCAGTTCAGCATCATTTCATATGTGCTGAAGGACCGGCTGCATCTGATCGATTCCAATATCGACTTCCTTGGCACGCCGTGGAATGCGCGGTGGTCGTTGATCTTTGCCAATGTGTGGCGCGGCATTCCGTTCGTGGCCATCTCGCTGCTCGCGGGCCTGCAAACCATCTCGCCCTCGTTGTATGAGGCCGCGATGCTCGACGGCGCCAGCTCCTGGCAGCGTTTCCGGCGGGTGACGGTGCCGTTGTTGATGCCGATCCTGGCGGTGGTGCTCACCTTCTCGGTGCTGTTCACCTTTGCCGACTTCCAGCTTGTCTATGCCATCACCCGTGGCGGCCCGATCAATTCCACGCATCTGATGGCAACGCTTGCCTTCCAGCGCGGCATTCCGGGTGGGTCTCTGGGTGAGGGGGCGGCGATCGCGGTGTCCATGATTCCGTTCCTGATCATCGCCACCCTGTTCAGCTACTTCGCCATCGGCCAACGCAAATGGCAGCAGGGAGGCGACGAATGAGCAACGCCGTGAATACGGGGGTTCCGAACCCCTCAGACTACACCGAGGATGACGGCCCGCAGGTGATGGCGTGGGACAGCGGCGCACGGCGCATGATCACGGTGTATCTGCCGTTGGCGTGCTTCCTGCTCATCCTGTTGTTTCCGTTCTATTGGATGACCATCACGTCGTTCAAACCGAACGGCGAGTTGCTGGACTACAAGAACAACAACCCGTTCTGGATCACGTCCCCCACGCTCGACAACATTCGCAAGTTGTTGTTCGAGACGTCGTACCCGCGTTGGCTGGTGACCACGATGGGGGTGTCGTTCGGCGCCACCATCATCTCGTTGTTCTCCAGCGTGCTGGCGGCTTACGCCATCCAACGGCTGCGGTTTCGCGGGTCGAAATGGGTGGGGCTGGGCATCTATCTGGCCTATCTCGTGCCGCCCTCCATCTTGTTCATTCCGCTGGCCTCGGTGGTGTTCAACTTCGGCCTGTTCGACAGCCCCTGGGCGCTGGTGCTGACATACCCAACCTTCCTGGTGCCGTTCTGCACCTGGCTGCTGATCGGGTATTTCAAATCCATCCCGTATGAGCTTGAGGAATGCGCGCTGATCGACGGCGCATCCCGCCTGCAGATCCTGCGCCGGATCACGCTGCCGCTGGCGGTGCCGGGGCTGATCTCGGCCGGCATCTTCGCGTTCACGCTGTCGTGGAACGAGTTCATCTATGCGCTGGCCTTCATCTCGTCATCCGAGAAAAAGACAGTGCCCGTCGCTATCCTCACCGAACTGGTGCAGGGCGACGTTTACCAATGGGGTTCGCTGATGGCGGGCGCCTTGCTGGGATCGCTGCCGGTGGCGGTGTTCTATTCGTTCTTTGTGGAATACTACGTTTCGTCGTTGACCGGAGCGGTGAAGGAATAGAGGGTTTCAGTATGAAGATCTTCTTTTTCTGAAGAAAAAGAAGCAAAAAGACTTTCATTCATTTATGCGCGTGTCACGATATCTCCATATCACGCACCTAAATGAATGAAGTTTTTTGGTTCTTTTTTTCAAAAAAGAACAGAGCCTTTTATAATAATAAAAAAGGGGGAAACAAATGGCCATTATCACTCGCCGCACCGTGCTCGCCACAGGCACGGCCGCCGCAGCCTCGATGCTGCTGCCCAACTTCGCCATGTCGGCCATTCCGGTGGCCAACGTCACGCCGCCGAAGCTGCCGTTGGAGAACGGCGCCACGCTGCGCGTGCTGCGCCCGACCAAGTTCTTGGACCCGGACGAAATCATCTTCCGCAAAAACGTGGCCAAGTTCACCGCGCAGACCGGCGTGCCGGTGCGGCTGGACTTCGTTGGCTGGGAAGATTTGCGCCCGCAGGTGGCCGTTGCCGCCAACACCGGCGCCGGCCCGGACATCGTGGTGGCCTGGCCGGATGACCCGCACCAGTTCGTCGACAAGGTGGTTGAACTGACCGACATCGCTGAATATCTCGGTGCGAAATACGGCGGGTGGTATCCGTTGGCCGAACGCTACGGCAAGAAATGGGGCACCAACAACTGGATCGGCATTCCCATGGGCGGCTCTGGCGGCCCGGCGGTTTATCGGAAGTCCTGGGTCAAGGAAGCCGGCTACGACGAGATCCCGACGGACCATGAGAACTTCCTCAAGCTGTGTCAGAATTTGAAGAAGAACGGTCATCCCGCCGGATTCGCGCTGGGCAATGCGGTGGGTGACGCCAACGCCTATTGCAGCTGGCTGCTGTGGTCGCATGGTGGCTATCTGGTGGGTGAAGACGGCCGCGTTGCCATCAACAGCAAACAGACGATCGACGCGCTGAAATACGCCAAGGAACTGTATCCGACGTTTATTTCCGGCACGCTCGGCTGGCAGGACCCGTCGAACAACAAGGCGTTCATCGCCGGCGAAATCGGCCTCACGCAGAACGGCGTGTCGGTGTATTTCGCCCTGAAGAACGACCCAAGCAAGGCCGCCGAGGCCGCCGACACCTATCACGCGCCCATGCCGCTCGGCGTGTCCAAAACCCGGGCCGAGACGGCGCTGATGCTCAACACGATGGTGTTCAAGCACACCAAGTATCCGAACGCGTCCAAAGAGTTCATCCGCTTCATGATGGAGCAGGAGCAGTACGAAGAGTGGCTGACCGGCTGCATCGGCTATTGGGCGCAGCCGCTGAAGGCCTATGCGCAGGCGGCCGTGTGGTCGTCCGATCCGAAGATCCTGCCATACCGCGATACCTGCGGCATGGAATACTGGAACGGCTACAAAGGCCCGATCAGCCAGGCATCGACCGCGTCGACCGCCGATTACGTCAACGTGCAGATGTTTGCCGCCGTCAGCAGCGGGCAGGCGACGCCGGAAGAGGCCGTCAAGGAAGCCGAGCGCCGGGCGAAGCGTTTCTATCGCTAGCAGTTAAAAGGCGTCATCGCGAGAAGCAGGCTGGCTTCTTGCGATGACGGTGCTTCTCAGGAGACCGAAATATGGTCAGGTTCAAGATCGTCACCCCCGCTGCCTCGAAGGCTGCGGATGGCGCGTATGACTATGAGATGGAGGCTCTGTCGGCCCTCGGTGCCGAGATTGTCGAAGCGCCTGATAACGAGGCCGATTTCGCCCACGCCGCCATGCATGCAGACGCCATCTATGGCAAAGGCATGAAAATCACCGCCAACATCATCAACGGACTGACCCGCTGCAAGGTGATCTCCCTCGGCAGCGTGGGCGTGGATTATGTGGACGTGAAGGCCGCCACCGCGCGCGGCATCCCCGTCACCAACGTGCCGGACACCTTCATCGAGGAAGTGGCCGACCACGCCATGACGCTGCTGCTCGGCGGCTTTCGTCGCCTGGTGGAACAGGACCGCATGGTGCGCACCGGCCGCTGGCGCGAAGGCCGGCCGCAATTGTCGCAATTCCCCCGGCTGATGGGCCAAACCCTCGGCTTCATCGCGTTTGGCCATGTCGCCCGCGCCACCGCCCTGCGCGCCCGCCCGTTCGGCCTGCGGATGCTGGCGTACGACCCCTATATCGAAGAACTGGTGATGCCGCCGTATGGCGTGGAGCCGGCCTCGTTCGAGGAGGTGCTGCGCAATTCCGATTTCATCTCCATGCACGCGCCCGCCACGCCGGAAGCGACGGGCATGCTGACCGAGCGGCATTTCCGCATGATGAAAAAGACCGCGATCTTCATCAATACTGGCCGTGGCGCCACGGTGGATGAAGCCGCCCTGATCACCGCCCTGCAACAGGGCTGGATCGCCGGTGCGGCGCTGGACGTGCTGGAAACCGAACCGCCGCGACAGGACAACCCGTTGCTGGCGATGGACAATGTCATCCTCACCTCGCACGTGGCATCGGCCTCCGCACGTTTCGATCCGGCCCGTAAACGCCGCGTGGGCCAGGAGCTCGCCCTCGCGCTGAGCGGTCGCTGGCCGATGAGCTGCGTCAACCCCAGTGTCATTGCCGGGCTGGATGCGCGGCGTTGGCAGCCGGTGTCGATGGAGCGCGGACCCAACAGCTAACCATACGCGGAACCTTCAGACCCAGCGAACATTACGCGTTCGTTGGGTCTGCCACGTCTTTGTCGCTTTCGTGTGCAACAACCCTTCGAGGCCCGCGCAAGACGGTCCTGATCGTCACACAATGCCGCATGTCGCCATGTGGTGCCCGAAGGATGCTGCATGTCCCGCCTTCCGCTCTTCGCCGGCCTGCTTTTGGCCGCGTCATCGCTCGCACCCGGCCAGGCACAGGCCCAAGACACCGGCACGCGGGTTGATCCCGGGCCGATCTGGACCTTGCGCACCGAGAACGACAAATTCTCCACCGTGCCGGGCGGGACCGACCGGTATTACACAGCAGCGGACGAACTTACCTACATGTCGTCGCCTGGGCGTGTCCCGCAAGCTGCGTCGGATCTGGCGCGGACCCTGTATGGCTCTGGCCTGACCTGGCTGGGTGTGAGCGTGGGCCAGCAGATCTACACCCCCACCGACACCAGCCGTATTCACCCGGACCCCAAGGACCACCCCTACGCGGGCTATACCGCCGCCACCGCCACGCTGGTTCAGGATATCGGGCAGCAGCGCGATGTTCTGGCCGTGAGCCTTGGCGTGATCGGCCCGGCGGCCCTGGGCCGGCCGATTCAGAACGGCTTTCACAGCCTTATCAATTCAGAGCAGTCCCATGGCTGGGCGGCACAATTGCCGAACGAGCCAGCCCTGGAATTGACGGCCACGCATATGTGGCGCCAGCGCCTGCTCACGCTCGGCCCGGCTGAAACCGACATCATCCCGGCCGTGGCGGTCGGTGTGGGCACCGTGCGTGATTATGTCCGTGTTGGTGGCCGCCTTCGGATTGGCCACGGTCTTGATCGTGATTATGGCCCGTCGCGCATGACCGACGGGCCGACGGGAACCGATGCCTTCCTGCCGGCGGAGAGCGTGGCCTATTATGTTTTCGCGGGGGCCAGTGGCCAGGCCATCGCGCGCGACGCTTTTATCGACGGCGCGCTGTTCAGCCATTCCGCCCATGTGCCGCGTCGGCCGTTGATGGCCGAGTTTGAAGGGGGAATCGCGGTGATCTATCACGGCACCCGGATCAGCTACACCCACACGTGGCAAACCGATGCGTTTCAGGGCCAGAAGGCTGGCCTGTTCAACTATGGCTCCATCGCAGCCTCGGTGCATTTTTGAGGGCGCCCGCCTTCATCCTGGGAACAGGATCAAGGCGGGCTTTCGCAGCACGACCTGGCGGTTTTTTACTGCTGCGGCGAGAATGCGGTCGGCGTGAGGAAGGTGTTTTCCTGCTTGACGAGGTAGCCGGCTTCGGCGGTCTGGCGCAGGAATTCGCCCCAGGCGGGGTCGGCGACCATCGCGGCGCGGCGGGTTTCGCGGTCGGCCTGGCTCTCGTAGCGCCACATGTGGACGACCGTGTTCAGCGTGCCTTCGGCGACGGTGTACCAGCCGAGGCAGGTGCCGAGGTATTTCTGTTGCAGCGGCCAGCCGAGTTCCTGGTACAGCTTGATCCAGGCGGCGAGTTTGCCGGGTTTGGCGGTGTAGGTGCGCATGTCGACGATCATTGAGCGTTTCCTGTGTTGATTATTGGATAACTTTTTCCACGCCGCCTTTTGGACGACCGCTGCGGATTCGCATGCAGTCCACCACCGCGTTGCGGCGGGCGGCCTGATAGCCTTCGGTGAAGGTGCCGGCGGGCAGGTTGGCGGGGCTGTGGCCCCAGAAGTTCCGGACGGCGGGGTCTTGGTCGGCGGCGTCCTCGCAGGCGCGTTCGGCGCTGCCGGGTTCGGATGCCGGCGTGCCGGAGGGGCTGAACATCGAGCAGCCGGTCATCAGCAGCACGAGTGCCACGGCGGCGGCGCGGGCTGGGTTGGTCATACGGCGTCCATCCAATCTTCGATCAGCCGGCGGGCGATGCTGTCGGCGCGGGGCAGGGAGATGCCGTTGGCGTCCGGCGCGCGGAGTTGGGCGCGGGTGAACCAGCGGGCGTCTTCGATTTCGGCGGGGTCGATGGTGATCTCGGTGGACAGCGCCTCGGCATGGAAGCCCAGCATGATGGAGGCGGGGAACGGCCAAGGCTGGCTGGAATGGTAGAACACGCGGCCCACCTTGATGCCCGATTCCTCGAACACTTCGCGCACCACGGCTTCTTCCAGGCTTTCACCCGGCTCCACGAAGCCGGCGAGGGTGGAATACATGGTGGTGTTGGGAAAGCGGGCGGAGTGGCCGAGCAAGGCCTGGTCGCCATTGGTGACGAGCATGATCACGGCGGGGTCGGTGCGGGGGAAATGCTGGGCGCCGCATTGGGTGCAGGCCATGGCGTTGCCGGCGCTGCGCGGGATGCACGCACCGCCGCAGGCGCCGCAGAAGCGGTGGCGGCTGCGCCAGTGCATCAGGCCGCGGGCATGGGCCAGGATGGAGGCGTCGTTGCGGGGCAGCAATCCGGCGGTGGCGCGGATGTCGGTGAGGAGGCCGAGGCTTTCCGGCAACACGGTCAACGGGTCGTCGAGATCGCTGATGTCGAAGGTGAACACAGGGATTTCATCGTGAATGCCCAGGAACGCCCAATGACGGCCTTCCAGAGCTGCCTCGGCGTCGGCCCGCGCCAGATAGACGGCTTCGGGCTGGCCTTCGGCCGTGCCGCGCAGGAGGCTTTTGGCGCGCCAGATCGGCAAGAACCGGGCGGCGGTGTTTGCCAGGGCGGCTTCAACGAAGGCTTGATCGTCTCGCTGGTTGGACACGCGATCGATCGGGCTGCCGGTGTAGACGTTGGCGCGGCTGGCTGGAATGGGGCGCACGGGGGGTCCTGCGGATGATCGGGCATGAACCTGCCATGCGCACGAAATGGGGGCAACCGTGCGGGATACTTGCAGTGGAGGCCACAATGCGCGATATGGCAGATGGGAGGTCGGCGGCGGACGAGCGCCTCGCCAACCCGGTCAGGACCGGAAGGTAGCAGCCGCAACGAGTTCTCGCTCGGGTCGTTTGTTCGGCCTCCCACCTTAAAGCGTTAAGGCATCTCCATGTCGGGACTGTTCGGAGATGAAGAAGCAAGCCAACCGGAGCCCGAGGGCGCCGGGCTTTTTGGCGATTCCCTGCCGGTTGCGGCGGTTGCGGCCACAGCTTACCGGGTGTTGGCGCGGAAATACCGGCCTGTTCAATTCAGCGATCTGATCGGCCAGGAGGCGATGGTGCGCACGTTGCGCAACGCCTTCAGCCTCGGTCGGGTGGCGCATGCGTTCATGCTGACCGGCGTGCGCGGGGTGGGCAAAACCACCACGGCGCGGATTATTGCCCGGGCGCTGAACTGTGTGGGCGTGGACGGCACGGGTGGGCCGACCACCGAGCCGTGCGGCGTGTGTTCGAATTGCGTGGCGATTCTGGCGGACCGGCATCCGGATGTGACGGAGATGGACGCCGCCTCCAACAACGGTATCGAGGCGATTCGCGAGATTATCGAGGCGGTGCGGTTCCGCCCGATGCAGGCGCGGACGCGCGTGTTCATCCTCGACGAGGTGCACATGCTGTCAAAGCCGGCGTTCAACGCGTTGTTGAAGACGCTGGAAGAGCCGCCGGCGCATGTGAAATTTATTTTTGCCACCACCGAAATCCGCAAGGTGCCGGTGACGGTGCTGTCGCGCTGCCAGCGTTTCGACCTGCGGCGTATTTCGGTGGCGGAGCTGTCGGCGCATTACGGCCACATCACCGAATTGGAGGGCAAGACGATTGCCCCCGAGGCGCTGGCGCTGATCGCGCGGGCGGCGGATGGCTCGGCGCGGGACGGTTTGTCGTTGCTCGACCAGGCGATTGCGCAGACGCCGGACGGCGAGACGATCACGGCCGAGGCGGTGATCGAGATGTTGGGGCTGGCGGATCGGGGATCGGTGTTCGACCTGTTCGAGGCGGTGATGGACGGCAAGCCGGCCGCCGCCTTGGCGATCACGGACAACGCCCATGGGCGCGGCGCTGATTTGGGGGAGTTGCTGGGCGACCTGCTGGAGTTGGTGCACGTCGTCACCCGGCTGAAATCGGTGCCGGAGCTGCGCCACGGCTCTGAGTTGCCGGAAGCCGAGCGGGTGCGTGGGGCGGGGATGGCCGACAAGCTGAGCATGGCCTCGCTGGGCCGTGCCTGGCAGATGCTGCTCAAGGGTGCTGTTGAGGTGGAGCAGGCGCCCGATCGCCGGGCTGCGGCCGAGATGATACTGATCCGGCTGTGCCATGTGGCCGAGTTGCCGACGCCGGGCGATCTGGTGCGGCGGCTGACCGAGCAGGCGGCCCAGGCGCCACAGCCGGCCTTGCCGTCGCCGCCGTCATCGGGTGGTGGCGCACGCGCCACAGCCAATGGCGCGCCGCGGATGCAGGCGGAACCCGCCATGGTGCGGATGACCGGGCCGCAACTGTCGAGCTTCCGCGATGTGGCGGCTTTTGTGGCCGAGCGACGCGAGCCGACGTTGCACGCGCATCTGGTGCATTCGGTGCATGTGGTGCGGTTTGCCCCGCCGGTGATCGAGATTTTCGCAGAGCCGGATGCGCCGCGCGATCTTGCGGCCCGTCTGTCGGCGATTTTGTCCGAGGCCACCAGCACGCGCTGGACCATTGCCTTGTCGGCTGGGCCGGGCGGGCCCACCTTGGCTGAGCAGGGCGACGCGGCCGATCACCAGCGCCGCCAAAATGCCGAGACGCATCCGTTGGTGCAGGCGATCCTGCTGGCGTTTCCGGGCGCCAAGATTGAGGCCGTTCGTGATTCGGCGACCGATAATTACGGCCTGCCCGCCATTGCCAGCCTGGGCGGGGAGGCCGAACCGGCCGGGTTCGATCTGCCGCCACCTGGCAGTGACGATTATGATGAGCCGCATGGTTTCGGTTAGGCGGAAGGAAGAGTTCTTTTTTGAAAAAAAGAACCAAAAAACTTCATTTATGGAGCGTTTTTCGCGGCACGTGCCAAGATTTGCACCCACATGAATGAAGGTCTTTTTGCTTCTTTTTCTTCAGAAAAAGAAGATCTTCCTCTGCAACACCACCCTCTCGATTTTTTGGAGAACACGCCATGAAGAACATCGCCGGCCTGATGAAGCAGGCGTCGCAGATGCAGAAGAAGATGGAAGACATGCAGTCGCTGCTGGAGGCCATGACGGTCGAAGGCTCCGCCGGCGCCGGCATGGTGGTGGTGACGCTGTCGGGCAAGAACGAGCTTCGTTCGGTGCGCATCGACCCCAAGCTGGCCGATCCGGACGAAATGGAGATGTTGCAGGACTTGATTTTGGCCGCCCACGCCGATGCCAAGCGCAAGGTGGAGGCGCTGGCCGCCGAGGAGATGCAGAAGGTGACCGGGGGCATGAATCTTCCGGCCGGATTGAAGCTGCCGTTCTAGCCGCATGGGTGGGCCAGAAATCGAGCGGCTGATTTCACTGCTGGCAAAACTGCCGGGCCTCGGCCCGCGCAGCGCCCGTCGGGCCACGCTGAAACTGCTGCAACAACCCGAATTGCGGATGCTGCCGTTGGCCGTGGCGTTGGCCGATGCCGCCCGCGCCACCAGGGCGTGCGATCTGTGCGGCAATCTGGACAGCCGCAATCCGTGCAGCGTCTGCGTCGATCCGCACCGGGAAATCGACATTGTGTGCGTTGTGGAGAATGTGGGCGACCTGTGGGCGCTGGAGCGCGCGCATGTGCATCGCGGCCTGTATCACGTGTTGGGCGGCACGCTCTCGGCCCTGGCAGGGCAGGGGCCGGATGATCTGAGCCTGCAACCGCTGCTGGCGCGGATGGAGACAGGCACCATCACCGAGGTGATTTTGGCGCTTGGGGCCACGGTGGACGGGGCCACGACGGCGCATTGGCTGACCGACCGGCTGCGGCCGTTCAATGTGGTTATCACGCGCGTGGGCCAAGGCGTGCCGATGGGCGGTGCGCTGGATATTCTCGACGATGGCACGCTGGCGGCCGCCCTTCGCGCCAGGCGGCCGGCGTAACCGGCGGCGGTCAGAAATCCGTGCAGCGGCCTTTGTGGGACCAATCGCCGTAGCGGGTGGGCTCCGGCCCGGGTGCGCCGCCGATTTCGGGCGGCAGCGCCGGCGTTTTCTGGGGAGGCGTTACAATTTCGATATCGATTGGAACGATATCGGGAATCGGTGGTTTTTGAGTATTGGTCATGCGACGAATTTGGGCGCCCGGAGCGGTGATGCAACAGCGCGCAGGTTAAATTCGGCACGATCGCGTTGGAATTTTCAGCACCCGCACCTGAAAGCGAGGGTCCATGCGCCGACATCTGCTGGCAGGAATCGTTTGCAGCGCACTGCTGGCCCAGGCGGCGGGCGCCGATCCGGTGATGGCGCCGGTCGGTGAGCGCTCGGTGTCGGTGATCAACCGTGGCCCGACCAGCGTGCAGGAACTCTACATTTCCCCCAAGACGACCCCCACCTGGGGGGTAGACCGCCTGGCCGACAAGAGCCTCGATCCGGGGCAGGCCTCTCGCATCAAACTTGGCCGGATGCGGGACTGCGCCTTCGATGTTCTGGCGGTCTATGACGACGCGCGCCAGCAGCAGATCCGTGACGTGGATGTGTGCCGCGAGAAACAGGTGACGCTGAGTGGCGCTGAGGCGGCCCCGCTGCGCCGGATGACCTTGGTCAACGCCAACAGGCTGCCGATCCAGCAGTTCTATGTGTCGGCGCCGGATGCCGCGGAATGGGGTGTCGATCGGCTGGCGTTGGCGTCAGTGTCGGTGGCCGAGGAGAGGCTGGTGGAATTTACCGGTTCGTGCCGCGCCGATGTGCGGGTGGTGTTCGCCAACAAGGCGGCGGAGGAACGACGGGCGCTGGATCTGTGCGCCAATCCGTCCCTGCGGGTGGCGCCGGGTTGGACGACCGAGGCGCGGGGCGATACAGAGAACTGAGCGTTGTGCAGCAGCAGGAGCGGGTCATTTTCACGCGAAGCCTGACGGCCATCGGCCTTATGAGTGGCACGTCCGCCGACGGTATCGACGCGGCGTTGATCGAAACCGACGGGGCGCGGGTGCAAGCCACCGGCGCGTTCGTGTGCGTGCCGTATTCCGATGATGTGCGCTCGCAGGTGCTGGAATTGATGGCGCAGCCGGATCTTGCGGAGTTCGGACCTGTGGCGGTGTTGGAAGCGGCGATTACCGAGGCGCATGCCGATGCGGTTCGGGCGTTGCTGGAGGTGGCGGGGTTGGATGCGTCGGCCATCGACGTGATCGGCTTTCATGGCCAGACCGTGCTGCATCGGCCGGAGCGACGCTATACGCGGCAATTGGGTGATGGGAAGGCCTTGGCCGAGGCGCTGGGGGTGCCGGTGGTGAACCGGTTCCGGCACGCCGACGTGGCCAGTGGCGGCCAGGGCGCACCGTTGGTGCTGCTGTTTCATGCGGCTCTGGCGGGGGATCTTCCCGGGCCGTTGGCCGTCCTCAATCTCGGCGGCGTGGCCAATGTGACGTATCTGGACGGCGCGGACATCCTGGCCTTCGACACCGGGCCGGCCAACGCGCTGATCGATGACTGGGTGCGACGCCATACCGGGGCCGCGTATGATGCGGGCGGGGCAGTGGCGGCTTCAGGCATCGCGGATGCGGGGGTGCTGGCCGGGATGCTGGCGAACCCGTATTTTGACCGCTTGCCTCCGAAATCGCTGGATCGGAATGATTTCCCGACTGGCGCGCTGGCCGGGCTGTCCTGTGCGGATGGCGCTGCCACGCTGGCGGCTTTCACTGCGCATTCGGTGGCACGGGCTGGTGCGCATTTTCCAAAAAAACCGGTCCGCTGGCTCGTGGCTGGCGGTGGGCGGCACAACGCGACGCTGATGCGCCTGCTGCGGGATGCGCTGGCCGTGCCGGTCGAGCCGGTGGAAGCGGTCGGCTGGAACGGCGACGCGCTGGAGGCGCAGGCGTTCGGCTTCCTGGCCGTGCGGTCGCTGCGTGGGCTGCCGCTCAGTGTTCCGTCAACGACGGGCGTGCCGCACCCGATGCCGGGCGGGGTGCGACACGGGTAGGGGCGGGTTCACTCGTCGTCGTCGCGCGGCCGGCGGGTCAGGATTTCGCGTTTGCCCACATGGTTGGCGGCGCTGACGATGCCCTCCTTTTCCATCTGCTCGATCAGCTTGGCGGCGCGGTTGTAGCCGATTTGCAGATGCCGCTGGATGAACGAGGTGGAGGCCTTGCCTTCGCGGGTGACGACGTCTACCGCCTGGTCGAACAAATTCTTCTCCCCGTCGCTGGCGCCGGAGATGCCGGAGAGGACGGAGGCTTCGGTTTCCTCCTGCGCCTCGGTGATCTCGTCCAGGTAATCCGGCTCGCCCTGTTCGCGCAGGAAGGCCACCACGTCCTCCACTTCCCGGTCGGTGACGAACGGGCCGTGGACGCGGGTGGTGCGGCTGTCCTGCTGGAACAGCATGTCGCCCTGGCCGAGCAGCTGTTCGGCGCCCTGTTCCTGCAAAATGGTGCGGCTGTCGAACTTGGAGACCACGCGAAAGCTGATGCGCGTCGGGAAGTTGGCCTTGATGGTGCCGGTGATGACGTCCACCGATGGGCGCTGGGTGGCCATGATGACGTGAATGCCGGCGGCGCGGGCCATCTGGGCGAGGCGCATGACGGTGATTTCGATCTCCTTGCCGGCCACCATCATCAAATCGGCCATCTCGTCGATGATGACCACGATCAGCGGCAGGGTTTCCAGGGCGAGGGGCTGTTCCTCGAAGATCGGCTTGTTGGTTTCGCTGTCAAAGCCGGTCTGCACGCGGCGGGTGACGACCTCGCCCTTGGCCTGGGCTTCCGCCACGCGTTCGTTGTAGCCGGCGAGGTTGCGCACGCTCAGCTGGCTCATGGCGCGGTAGCGGCGTTCCATTTCGCGCACTGTCCATTTCAGCGCGCTGACCGCCTTGGCCGGTTCGGTGACCACGGGGGTCATCAGATGCGGGATGCCGCCATAGACCGACAATTCCAGCATTTTCGGGTCGATCATGATCAGGCGGCACTCGGCGGGCGAGAGCTTGTAGAGCAGCGACAGGATCATGGCGTTGATGCCGACCGACTTGCCCGAACCGGTGGTGCCGGCGACGAGCAGATGCGGCATGCGGGCGAGGTCGGCGAGAACGGGGGCGCCGGAGATGTCCTTGCCGAGGGCGATGCCCAGGCGGGCGTTCTGCTTGTCCCAGGTTTCAGAGTCGATCAGCTCGGACAGGTACACCGTCTCGCGCTTGGCGTTCGGCACCTCAATGCCCAGCACCGAGCGGCCGGGCACCACGGCCACGCGCACGGCCAGCACGGACAGGCTGCGGGCGACGTCGTCGGCCAGGCCGATCACGCGGGCGGCGCGGGTGCCGGGGGCCGGTTCGAGTTCGTAGAGGGTGACAACGGGGCCGGGGCGGATGGCCTGGATGGTGCCCTGCACGCCGTAGTCGCTCAGCACGGTTTCCAGCAGGCGGGCATTGGCCTGCATCTGCTCGGGCGTGAGGCTGCCGATGGTGCTGCGGGGCGGGGCGGGGGTCAGCAGGTCCAGCGGTGGCAGCTTCCATGTGCTGACGGGCCGTGCCGGTTCGGGTTTGGCGGGTTCGGGGCGGATGGCGAGGGCGGCCTTCGGGGCGGCGATCCTGGCCAAGGCCTTGGTGACGGCCAGCGGGGCGGCAGGGATTTTCAACGAGGGCGGCTGGATGACCGGCGTGGGCTGGGCGATGCTGCGCCGCAAGGTCGGCTCGGTGGCGCCGCGTTGAAACGCTGGCTCCTGAGGGGCCGTGCGGGTTGGCTCCGGCCCGGATTTCGGGCCGTTCACAACGCGCAGCAGCCAGGTGGCGCCGCCCAGCACGCCGCCGCCGGCACGGGCCGCGACGGTGGAGGCCCGGCGGGCCTGGGTCGCCGATCCGCGCGCCACGCGCACGCCCGCGCGCCATTCGCCGGCTGTGAGGCCGAGGGCGAGGATGATCAGCAATCCGGACAGCGCAAACCCGGCCAGCCAGACGAGCCCGGCGCCCAGCGGCCCCATGATCTCCTGCCCGGTGGACAGCGCGCTGGTGGCCACCATGCGCCCCATGGCGCCGCCCAGCCCGGCCGCAGCCGGCCATGCGGCTGCCTGTCCGACAAAGGTGGCGGCTCCTTGCAGAACGCCGGCCAGCACCGGCATCGCCAGCAGCAGGGCCGCCACCCGCAACGGCGCGGCCGACATGCCGCGATGCGAGCCCATGCGCCACGCCCAGCTCAACAGCGCCAGCGCCGGCAACACGCCGGCCAGCCCCAGGCCTTGCAGCAGCAGATCGGCCGCAACGGCGCCCGGCGGGCCGGCCAGATTGGTTGCGGCATCCTTGGTGGCGGTGTTGAAGGACGGGTCATGCGCGTTGTAGCTGAGCAGCGCCGCCAGCAGCGCCACCCCAGCGCAGCCCAGCACCAGGGCGCCGATTTCGGACAGCCTCCGGCGCAAGGCGGTGCCCAGGGCGAAGCTGGCGATGGGGTTCTGGCGTGGCTCGGTGATCGCTGGCGGCATCTGCGGCTCCGCTGGTCGCTCGCACGAGGCTTCGTGCAATCAGGCAGCGTTATGCCACACGCGCCTGAAGATGCTTATTCAAAAAAATGGTCGCCCCCGTGGGAGCGCCCATTCCAGTCCACGCAGCGGTGTGGGGTTAGCCGAGACGCTCGCCGTGCAGCACGACGTCAAGGCCTTCGCGCTCTTCTTCAGCCGTCACGCGGAGGCCGACGGCCACATCCACGATCTTGAGGATGATGAACGTGACAACGCCCGAGTAGATCAGCGTGACCAGAACCGCGAGAACCTGCGATTCGAACTGCTCAAGCCCACCGATGTTGACGCCGAGCGGGGCGTCCTTGGTGGCCGTGAACGGGCCGTAGGCGAACACGCCGGTCAGCAGGGCGCCGATGATGCCGCCCACGCCGTGCACGCCGAAGGCGTCAAGGCTGTCGTCGTAGCCGAGCATGTGCTTGAGGCTGGTGGCGGACCAGAAGCAGACCACGCCGGCCACGAGGCCGATGACCAGGCCTGGGCCTGGGGTGACGAAACCCGAGGCAGGCGTGATGGCAACCAGGCCCGCAACCGCGCCGGAGATGGCGCCGAGGACGGATGGCTTGCCCTTGGCGGCCCACTCGGCGAACGTCCAGGACAGAGCGGCGCCGGCGGCGGCGATCTGCGTGACCGTCATGGCCATCGCGGCATGACCGTCGGCAGCGACGGCCGAACCGGCGTTGAAGCCGAACCAGCCCACCCACAGCAGCGCCGCGCCGATGACGGCGTAGGCGAGGTTGAAGGGGGACATGTTCTCGGTGTTGTAGCCAACGCGCTTGCCGAGGACGAGGGCGCACACGAGGCCCGCGATGCCGGCGTTGATGTGAACCACGGTGCCGCCGGCATAGTCAGCAGCAGCCGGAAGACCGAATGCGCCCAGAGCCAGCCAGCCGGTTGGCGCCCAGACCCAATGCGCGATGGGCGAGTAGACCAGCAGCGACCACAGCACGGTGAAGATGCACAGCGCCGAGAACTTCATGCGGTCCGCGAACGCGCCGGCAATCAGGGCCGGGGTGATGATCGCGAAAGTCATCTGGTACATCATGAACAGGCTCTCGGGGATCGTCTTGAGCGACGAACCGTCGGTGCCTGCGCCCAGCGTGAAGGGCTTGTCGTAGTTGTCGACGATGCCGGCCAGGAAGAAGCGGCTCAGGTCGCCCACATAGGCGGAGCCGTTGGTGAAGGCCAGCGAGTAGCCAGCGATCATCCAGACCACGGTGATGAGGCAGACGATGAAGAACGACTGCATCATCGTGGCCAGCACGTTCTTCTTGCGCACCATGCCGGCATAGAACAATGCCAGGCCAGGGATGGTCATCATCAGCACCAGGGCGGTGCTGGTGAGCATCCAGGCGGTGTCGCCGCTGTCCAGTTTTGGTGCTGCCGCGGCAGCGTCTTCGGCCCAGGCGGGCATGGCCGCCATCAGGGGAAGAAGCGCCAATCCGGCGCGCTTCATCAGGGTCTTCATCAAGCTGGTTCCTTTGTCATTCTCTGGCCGATTTCGAGCGCGCGGGCGCTGCTGTCACAGCGCTTCGGTGTCGGTCTCGCCGGTGCGGATGCGCACAGCGCGTTCGAGGTCGAGGACGAAGATCTTTCCGTCGCCGATCTTGCCGGTGTGGGCGGCCTTGGTGATGGCTTCCACGACCTGATCGGCGAGGTCAGCCGCAACCGCGAGCTCGATCTTCACCTTGGGCAAGAAGTTCACGTGGTATTCCGCACCACGATAGATTTCAGTCTGTCCTTTTTGGCGGCCGAAACCCTTCACCTCGGACACCGTCAGACCCTGCACGCCCAAGGGCGTCAGCGCCTCACGCACGTCGTCGAGCTTGAATGGCTTTATAATGGCCATGATCAGTTTCATGTCGCAGCCCCGTTCCCGTTCTGGCTCTTGTAAGCCTGCCCGCGCCATCCAATTGAATGCCCGTGGTCAGGTTTCCGCAGCTAGCCTATCAAGAACCGTGCCGCGCCGTTTCGCGAGCCTTTCAAGGGTGCTTCGTGGGCCGTGCCTTAATTTTGGGCAACGTGCGGTGGGTAAATTCGCAGCCGCATCGAAACGGACTGCTTAATAATGAGGCAATTACGCGATGGGTAGCATGACCGAAACACAGCAGATGCCGGAGCAGGCCGATGTTTGCGTGGTTGGCGCGGGTCCGGTCGGTGGAACCCTGGCGTGCCTGCTGGCCACGCGGGGCGTGCGCACGGCGGTGATCGACCATGCCGCGCTGCCGCCGATGGAGCATCCGGATTTCGACGGCCGTGCCTATGCCATCGCCGCCGGCTCGCGCCGGGTGATGGAGGAAGCCGGGCTGTGGGATCTTCTGCCATTCGCGCCCGGCCCGATCCGCGACATTCGCGTCAGTGACGGCAAGGTGGGCCGGCCGGCCTCGCGCCTGTTCCTGCACTTTGACTCCCGCGAAGCCGAAATGGAGAGCGATGACGCCGCCTTCGGCTGGATGGTCGAGGCCCGCAGCCTGCGGATGGCGATCAACGCCCGCATGGCGACGCTGGACAATTTGCACGTGTTCGCCCCGGCCAAGGCGCGCGTCACGCGGACCGAGGACCGCGCCACCATCGAGATCGAAGGAGGGGCCACGATCGCGGCCAGCCTGGTGGTCGCCGCCGAGGGCCGCAACTCGCGGCTGCGCCAGGAGGCGGGCATTGGCGTGACGCGGTTTGGCTACGGCCAGATCGGCATCGTGGTCGCCATCGCTCACAGCCTGCCGCATCGCAACACCGCCCTGGAGCATTTCCTGCCCGGCGGCCCGTTCGCGCAGTTGCCGATGGCGCCCACCGAGGGCGCCCCTCATGTTTCAGCCATCGTCTGGACCGAGCGCGATGCCGTGGCCAAGGCGTTGCTGGCGCTCGACGATGCCACCTTCCTGCGCGAATTGACGCGCCGGATGGGCACGCATCTGGGCGAAATCCGTCTGATCGGTCGGCGCTGGAGCTATCCGCTGACGGCTCTGCACGCGCATCGCTACACCGACACGCGCCTGGCGCTGGTGGGAGACGCTGCCCACGGCATGCATCCCATCGCCGGGCAGGGGCTGAATGTGGGCTTCCGCGATGTTGGCTGCATGGGCCGCTTGATTGGCGACGCACTGGCGCAAGGTGAGGATGTTGGTGGGGCCGCGCTGCTGCGCCGCTATCAGGGGGAGCGCCGGCCGGATGCGCTGATGATGCTGGCGGCGACGGATGTGCTGGACCGCCTGTTCAGCACGAACAACCCTGTGCTGCGCGTTGCACGTGACGTTGGTATTGCTGCCGTGCATCGGATGCCACGACTGAAACGCATGTTTATGCGTCAGGCGATGGGTGTGGGCTGAAGGCGTTTGATAAAAAGATCTTCTTTTTCTGAAGAAAAAGAAGCAAAAAAACTTCATCCATGAAGCGCGTATCGCAAAAAATACCGCGTTGTTGTGTTTTATGGATGAAATTTTTTGGTTCTTTTTCTCAAAAAAGAACTCCTTTATAATTTTTGTTGATTTTTTGATCATAGACAATTCTGGTTAATCTCTAGGAGTTCCCTGAGACCTTCGCCTTTGCCCTACTCTTGGCGCCCGAGCGTCGTCCAGGAGGAAGCATCTTGCCCCGACTCCGTCAGAGAGTGGTCCGCGTGGCGTTCGCCAGCGCTCTGTGCGCCCTGGTGGCGCAACCCGGCTTTGCCCAGCCAGCGTCTCCTCCGGCGGTTCCGGTCGGCATTGTCGTTGCGGCCGCCCGCCCCATCAGCCGGTCCATTGATTTCGTCGGGCGGGTCGAGGCGATTGACCGGGTGGGCATTCGCGCCCGGGTATCGGCCTTTCTGACGGACGTGCTGTTCACCGAGGGCAGCATCGTCAAAGCCGGCGACAAGTTGTTGCAGCTGGAAAAAGACCCGCTGGTGGCTGCCATGGAGCAGGCCCAGGGGGCCTTGGTGCAGGCGTCGGCGGCGCTGACCAACGCCACCTTGCAACGTGCCCGTGCGGAGGAGCTGGTGCGTACCTCCGCCGTGTCGGTGGCCGTGCGCGACGAGCGTGTGGCTGCCGAGCAAAGTGCGCAGGGCAGCGTGGTGCGCGCCCAGGCCGATGTGAAATCGGCCGCCATCAATCTTGGCTACACCGCTATTTTCGCGCCGGTCACCGGCCGGATCGGCCGCATGGCGGTGACCCGTGGCAATCTGGTGGGGCCGGACAGCGGCGTGCTGGTCACCATCGTCAGCCAGGACCCGATGTATGTGGTGTTTCAGGTCAGCCAGCGTGAATTCCTGACGCTTCAAAAGCAGGGCAACAGTCAGGGTGCCGGCGGCGCCAGCATCGTCAAGCTCCGCTATGCCGATGGCTCGCCTTATCCGGCGGACGGGCGAGTGGATTTCGTGGACGTGTCGGTGGATCGCGCCACCGACACCGTGCAGGTGCGCGCCCGCGTGCCGAATCCGACCGGCGCGCTGGTCGATGGCCAGTTCATGCGCGTGTCGGTGCAGGGCGAAAAGCCGGTGGAGCGGCTGGTCATTCCGCAGGCGGCGCTGATCGCCGACCAGGAGGGGGTTTATGTCTTTGTCGTCGAGGGCGGCAAGGCGGTAGTGAAGCGCATCAAGACCGGTACGGAAATTGGCCCGGATATCGCGGTCGAGCAGGGGTTGGCCGCGGGGGACCAGGTGGTGGTGACGGGGCTGGCCTTGCTGCGGCCGGGAAGTGCCGTCATTGCGACCCCGGTGCCGCAGTCTGTGCGTTCCACCACCCCGACAGGGGGGTGATCGCATGTTGTCATCGGTGTTCGTCGACCGGCCGCGCTTTGCGATTGTCATTGCCCTCCTGATCACGATTGCCGGAGCGCTGTCGCTGTTCAGCATTCCGGTCGCGCAATATCCAGACATCGTGCCGCCGCAGGTGTCGGTGACGACGTTTTATCCGGGCGCGTCCTCCAGCGTGGTGGAGGCGTCGGTCGCCCAGCCGATCGAGGCGCAGATCGTGGGCGTCGAGAAGCTCATCTACATGAAAAGCGTGTCGGGCAACGATGGCTCGTATTCGCTGCTGCTGTCGTTCGAACTGGGCAGCGATCCGGATATCAACGCGGTGAACGTCAACAACCGCGTGCAGACGGCTCTGTCGAAGCTGCCCCAGGAAGTGCGCACCCAGGGCGTGACGGTGAAGAAGAAGTCGGCGGCGCTGCTGGGGGTGGTCAGTCTGTATTCGCCCAAGCAGACGCGGGACGAGCTGTTCATCAGCAACTACGCCACCATCAATCTGCTCGACTCGATCCGCAGCACGCCGGGGGTGGGCGACGCCACGCCGTTCGGCCCGCAGGATTACGCCATGCGGGTGTGGCTGCAAACCGATCGGATGACCGGGCTTGGCCTGTCGGTGACGGATGTCACCCAGGCCATTCAGGCGCAGAACGCCCAGGCCGCCGTGGGTCGTATCGGCGCGCGCCCGGTCAGCAACGAGCAGCAATTGCAGTTGAACATCGAAACCAAGGGCCGGCTGGCCACGGTGGCCGAGTTCGAGGACATCATCATCCGCACCAACACCGATGGTTCGGTGCTGAAATTGAAGGACGTGGCGCGCATCGAACTGGGGGCGGCCAACATGGACCGCGCCACAAAGCTGAACGGTGCCGCGGCCGCGTTGATCGCGATCTACCAGTCGCCGGGCGCCAACGCGCTGACGGCGCTGGATGCCGTGAAGTCGTTCATGGCCGGGGCCGAGAAGGATTTTCCGTCCGACCTCGCATGGAAGGTCACGTACGATCCCACCACCTTCGTGACCGCCACCATCCATGAGGTGCAGAAAACGTTGGTTGAGGCGTTCGTGCTGGTGGTGCTGGTGGTTTATCTGTTTCTCGGCAGCTTTCGCGCCACGCTGATTCCCACCATCGCCGTGCCGGTGTCGTTGATCGGTTGCTTCATCGTGCTCAAGGCTATCGGCTATTCCGCCAATTCGGTGTCGCTGCTGGCGGTGGTGCTGGCGATCGGCATCGTGGTGGACGACGCCATCGTGGTGGTGGAGGCGGTGGAGCACGAGATGGCGGCGCACCCGGAGCTTTCGCCCGCCGAGGCCACCAAGAAGGCGATGGTGGCGATCACGGCGCCGATCATGGCCATCACGCTGGTGCTGCTGTCGGTGTTCGTGCCGATCGGCTTTATTTCGGGCATCTCGGGCGAGTTGTTCCGCCAGTTCGCGGTGACCGTGGGCGTGTCGATGGTTCTGTCGGCGATCAACGCGCTCACGCTGTCACCTGCTTTGTGCGCGTTGCTGCTGAAGCCGCAGCACGGCCCGCGCCGTGGGCCGATCGGCATGGTGATGCGCTTCATCGACCGGGTGCGGGACCGTTACGGCGATATCGTGGCGCGGCTGGTGCGGGTGGCGGTGTTCAGCCTGCCGGTGGTGGGGCTGTGCCTGTTCGGCACCGCCACCATCGCCAGGATGACCCCCAGCGGCTTCCTGCCGGAAGACGACCAGGGCGCGTTCTTCGTCATCATCCAACTGCCGGACGGCGCCGCGGTCGGTCGCACGCTCGATGTGATCCAGCAGGCGGAGGCGATCCTGGCCACCGAAAAATCGATTGCCGATGTCTCGTCGGTGGCCGGCATCAACTATGTCGATAACTTCAGCCAGCCCAACGCGGCCTTCATCATCGTGTCGTTGAAGCCGTTCGAGGAACGGCTGGACCGTGCCGAGAGCGCCAGCGCCATCGTTGGCCGGTTGGCGAAGAAGTTCCAGGCGATCCAGGGCGGCGTTGCCTTGCCGTTGGCACCGCCGCCCATCGTGGGCCTCGGCACCGGCGGCGGCTTCAGTTACGTGCTGCAGGACATGCGCGGCGGCGATCCGAAGGTGATGGCGCAGGTGTTGCGCGGCCTGACGGTGGCAGCCAATCAGGACCCGAAACTGTCGCGGGTGTTCAGCGGCTTTTCCGCCACGTCGCCCTCGGTGTTCCTCGATATCGACCGGGAGAAGGCGCAGGTGCTGGGCGTGAGCCTGACCAGCATCTTCCAGGCGTTGCAGACCTCGTTGGGCGGCTATTACGCCAACGACTTCAACCTGTTCGGGCGCACCTGGCAGGTGCAGGTGCAGGCCGAGGCCGAGGATCGCAGCTCGATCGACGACATCTATCGCATCAACGTGCGCAGCAACACCGGCGATCTGGTGCCGCTGCGCAGCCTGTTGGAGGTGCAGCTCAAACTCGGGCCGCAATCTCTGATCCGCTACAACAACCGCCGCGCCGTCACCGTGCAGGGGGCGCCGTCCGAGGGGGTGTCCTCGTCGCAGGCGCTGGCGGTGATGGAGGCGGTGGCCGCCCGCACGCTGCCGCCCGGTTTCGTGGGGGGCTGGACCGACACCTCGTTCCAGGAAAAGCGCGCCGAGGGCCAGATTGGCGTGGTGGTCGGCTTTGCGGTGCTGTTCGCCTATCTGTTCCTGGTGGCGCTATATGAAAGCTGGACCATTCCGGTGCCCGTGCTGCTGTCGGTGACGGTGGGCATTCTGGGGGCATATCTGGGCGTGTGGCTCGGCGGGCTGACGATGGACCTGTATGGCCAGATCGGGCTGGTGGTGTTGATCGGGCTGGCGGCCAAGAATGGCATTCTGATCGTGGAATTCTCCAAGGCCGAACGCGAGGCGGGGGTTCCGCTGCTGGAGGCGGCGACCAACGGGGCGCGGCTGCGGTTCCGCCCGGTGATGATGACCAGCTTCGCGTTCATTCTTGGCCTGTATCCGCTGGTCACGGCCGAGGGGCCGAGCATGTTGGCGCGGCGCGATATCGGCATGCCGGTGTTCGCCGGCATGATCGCCGCCAGCTTTCTGGGGATTTTCGCCATCCCGATGCTTTACACGCTGTTCCAGGGCCTGCGGGAGAAGATCAAGGGCCAGTAGGTCCGGCACCGCCCGACCCTATGGCGGCGCCACGTCGATCTTCTGCCAGTCCGCGTCCGGGTCGTATGTCGTGATCCCGGCGGCGATTTTGGCTGTGTCCGGTCCCAGATCCTGCTGATGCACGACCCCGTCCTGGTTGACGATGAACGTCATGACCCCGGAATTGCCCCAGTGTGCCGGCCACGCCACCATGCCGGAGCCGCCGAACATCTGGCCGTTCTGCACATAGCTGTAGGCGCCACCCGGCGCGTGCGGTCCCTGGCCGGTCAGGATGCGGAAATAATAGCCGTGATACGGCGCGGGGGCGGCCTTGGCGCGGGCCTTGTAGCCTTCGGCCTGCGCGCCGGCCACCAGCGGGCCCAGCGGGGACGGCTTTTGGCCTTCCGCCGTCTCCCAATACAGACCGTCCTGCTTGCCTGGGGTGCTGATCAGGCGTTGCGCATAGACGTGCAGCTTTTGGCCGTCATGCAGGGTGGCGGCGTATTCGGCTTGGGCGTCCACATAGGCGAGCAGCACCTGTTGCACATACAGCTCGTTGGCGCCGATCCGCCGGCTCAGGATCTCGTCCTCGCCGGCCGCCACGTCGAACGTCCAGCCTTGTGCGTCGTGTTTGAGCGGGATGGGAAACGGCCAGTCATCCTTGCCGATCAGCAGCATCGCGGCATCGGACTTGGCGTCGATGCTGTGCCCGGCCGCATAGGCCGCCAGAAATTTCTCCTTTGCCTCGGCGTCCGCCACAGGGTCGCCCGAGAGTACGATCTGCGATCCGGCGTCACCGAACAGCGACCGCAGCGTGGCCCGGTCGCCGTTGCGCAGGGCAGTGACCAGGCTGTCGACCGCGATGTCCGGCGAGGCGAAATGGGTTGGTGTGTTGGCGGGGGCGGCTGCCAGCAGCGGCAGGCAAAGGGCGGCGGCGCACAGGCGTATGCGGAATGAATGCGGGCGCATCAGCGACCTCCCCTGCCGGCGTTGCGACCACCGCCACCACCGCGTGCTGCTCCGCCGCCGCCGCCCCGAGGGCCGGCGTTCGGCGTGGGGCGTTGGGCCGCCTGGGCGCGACTGGCATGTCCCTGTGCCGACTGGGCGCGCGCGGCGCCGCCATTGCCGGCGCCTTGCAATGCGCCGCCGGCATTGGCCGGTCGCTGAGCGGGGCGTTGTGCGGCTCGTTGGGCCGGCTGCTGGGCGGGGCGTTGGGCTGGACGTTGTGCCGCTTGGGGCCGCCCCGCGCCTTGTCCGCCCTGGCCTGGCCGTTGCACGTTGCCTGCTCCACCGCCCGGGCGGTCGCCTGGCGTCCGCGCCGGCACGGTGTCGCGACCGCGATAGGCATCCCGCGATGCGGCGCTTGCCCCCTGCCGGAGGCGGAATTGCTGGTTCAACTGCGGGTTCGAATAGGCGGCACCCCGCCGGTGCCCCGGATCGTGCTGCCAGGTGTTGGCGTTCACCTGCGCCCGGTTCACGTTGATGGTGTTGAACCGGTTGACGTTCATGTTCACGTTCCCGCCGCCCCAGTTGGGCCGGCCCCATCCCCACAACGCCCCGGTGATGGCAATGCCGGCCCCGAACGGAATGCCGGTGGCCAGCGCCGATCCGACGGCATAGCCGGGCGGAGGCGGGTAATAGACCGGCGGGTAGGCCGGATTCGGCCACGCGCCGAACACCACGCTTGGGTTGTAGACCGGCACAAACACGGTCTCCGGCTGGGCCGGTTCGATGATGATCGCGGGTCCCTGCACGGTCACCACCTGCTGGGCATTGCTTTGCAGCGTGCCGGCATCCCGCGCCCGGGCGCGCAGAACCTGCACGCTGGCGAACACATCCGATGGCTGTGCGAGGAAGGCATCGCCCAGGCGCTGGGTCCAGTCCAACTGCTCGCTCATGGTTTTCAGCACGCTGGGGAACGGCACCAGCGACTTCACGCTGGGGTCCCAGTCCTGCGATTCCAGCGCTTTCACCAGGGCATCGCCGCGCAGGGCCTTGTTGGCGGGCTGTTCCACCCAGCGACTGGCCAGCACAATTTCCAGCGGATAGGTGGCGGCCACCAGCACCTGGGTCAGCAATTCATCGGGATACAGCGCGATGGGCGCCAGCATTTGCTCCAGTTGGGCCGCTGACAGCTTCTCCACCGATGCCGCCTGCTCGGGCGGCGGCGATTGGGCGAGGCTTTGCCGCTCCAGCAGCGGCATCAGCGTCAACGGCACAGCCAGCAGAAAGGTCCATCTTGCCACGCCCGGTTTCCCCCTCGCGTGAGCGAGGCCGATCCTTGGCGCTGGCTCATATTACAAGTGAAACAACCCAGGCAATGTGCCGCAGTATTGGGGATAGATTCAACAGTATTTGTATAAAGTTTGATGAGAAGAAGATTTAGTTTTCATTTTCGATATTTAACGAAAGGGTTCCGGCATCACGTTATTTTTTATGAGGCGGTGCGAAACGTCACCACCAGAACATCGCGGAACGCCGGCTTCGTTGAGTCGATGGGCTCTACGGTTGTCACGCCATGCAGCACGCGGTGGTCATCCACCAAGGCTGCCTCGAACGGATGCTCCAGGGTGAAGCTGCCCAGATCGGCACCGTCCGGCGCATGGATCGTGGTGACGCCGCTGGCGATGTTCTCGCGGCGGATCATCAGCACCAGCACGAAATCGACGCCGTCGTGGTGCCGGCCTTCCGGCGTTGGCTGTCCAGCCTCGCCGGTGCGGGCCTCGATGCGGAACTGGTGGGTTTCGACGTGCCATTTCAGCCCGTCCGCCCCACCGGGCTTCAGGCTGGTGAACAGGCTCTGGCAGGCGACCAGGATGGTGCGAAAGCTGTCGCCCTCGGTCACGCTGGTGGGGGATGGCTCGAACCAGCGGGCGATGCCGCCGTTGAGGCGGTTGTCGTTCAGCGTTTGATAATGCGGTTGGTCGACCTGGCGCGTGATGCCGGTGGCATCGGCCTGAAACACCGCGTGGCGGCGGCGGCGGTAGCGCCCGCCATCGGCCATATAGGAATCCTGGGCCATGTTGTCCCAGCTCGCCACCAGGCTGTCCCAATCCGACAGGCTGCCCACGCCTGCGAACCACGTGCGACAGGTCTGGCTGTTAAGGAAGGCAAACCCGCCTGTTGCAAGGTCGGCGGCGGCGTCTGCGCTTGGCAAGGTCAATGTCTGTTCCTCAGCTTGGCGGCGTGGCCAGCGGTTCAAGGACCATACCATTCACCTTGATAAAGGGCGGCGCCATGCCCAGTGCGCGATAGCTGGTAATCGGCGATTCGATGGCCTGGGTGTCGAACGCATACTTGATCCGCCGGTTCAGCTCACGGCTTACCGCCCAGCGGCTGGCGGGCAGGGTCTTGATGCGCACCCGCATCACCCAGGCGGTGTCGATGAACTTCTCCACGCCCAACACCTCAAGATCCGCCAGAATCAATCCGCGCCATGGCTGTTCGGTGCGCATCACGCTGGCCACCTCACGCAGCACGTCCGCCACGCGGTCTGGCTCCTCGTTCAGCCCCACGCTGACATCGGCCACCGCGAAGCCGTAGTCGCGGGTGGAGTTGGTGACGGTCGTGACGGCGCTGAACGGCACGATGTGCACCGCGCCGTCCACCGCGCGCAGGCGGATGGTGCGGATGGACAGGTTCTCCACCGTGCCGCTCATGCCGCCCAGCGTGACCACATCGCCTACCTGCATGGCGTTTTCCAGCAACAGGAAAAGCCCGGTGATGATGTCCTGCACCAGCTTCTGGCTGCCAAAGCCGATGGCGAGGCCGATGACGCCGGCGCCGGCCAGGAGCGGTGCGATATTGACGCCGATCTCGCTCAGGATCAGCAGGCCCGCGATCAGGCTCACCGTCACCAGCAAGGTGGTGCGAAACATCGGCAGCAGGGTGCGCAGCCGGGCCGAGCGGGCCAGCTGGGCGTTGCGCGCCAATTGCGCCAGATGTCTGGCGATGGCCGCGTTCACCAGTTCCCACACGGCCAGCGACAGCACCAGCGTGGCAGCGATGGTGCCGCAGGCGGCGAACATCCGCGCCCCCAGCGCCCGCGGGGCGAACCAGGCCAGAGCATCCATGCCCCACGATTCGAACAGCAGCACGAAGGCGGCAAGGGCGATCACGGTGTTGGCGGCGGCCCGGATGAGCGGGTGATATCCGGCGAGCCTGGTCTCCATGCCGGGGTATTTTTCGTCCAGTCCTTCTAGCGACCGCAGGCCGCGGTCCAGCAAGGCATGCACCGCCACCGCCACCAGCCGCGCCGCCCCCAGCACGATCACGGCGGACAGCATCAGGTGCAGCAGGCGGCTGAACCCGTTCTCGATCTCCAGCGCCCAGACCAGCCACAGCGCCAGCAGATAGACGATGATGATCCGATGCCAGGACGATGCCAGCGCATTGCGCAGGGCGGCGAGTACGCCAACGCGGCCTTCCCGCGCCCGCAGCGCCTGTTTCAGCCCACGCCGGTTGCGCAGCACGACCCGCACGACCAGGCCGTAGACAATCAGGGCATTCAGCTTCAGCAGCGCGTCATGCGCCAGTTGATACAGGCCGAACAGCAGCGCCGCCTCGGCCACCGCATAGCCAGCCACCGCCACGAATGCCAGCATCGCCGTCTCGTGCACCACCACGGCCGCCGCCGCGTCGCTGATCGGGATCAGCCGCAGCTTGGCGCAGGACGGCGAGGCGATGGCGCGGGCGACGGACACCACAATGCGCCAGACCACGAACGCGTTCAGCACCGCCAGGATCACCAGCCGCGATGTCAGGCCGCCCGCCATGCCGGTGGCCAGTAGAATATAGCCGGCCGCGATCACGGCCAGCACCGGCAGCAGGTCCAGCGCGAAACACCCGGCCACATAAGGCAGGCGTCGGACCATGCCCACCGCCGTTGCCCGCCGTCGCATCCATTCGGTCTGGCCTTCCTCGGCGTCGGCGATGCCTTGCACCTCCTCCGGCTGGTGGCCTGGCGGCAGCGGCGCCCGCATGCGCAGGCTCTCCAATGGCCGTCGCATGGCGCGCCGGCCGAGCCATTCCGCGCCGAGGCCCAGACTCAGCACCAGAAGAAGCCGCCATGTGGCATCCAGAATGGCCATCTGGGTCTGCCGGTCGGTGACAAGGCGCGTCAGCCAGTTCCACAGCAGCGGGAAATCCGTGACGGTGTGGATGACCTGCAGCGCCTCGGTCGACAGCGTGGTGATTTCCTCGGACACGCCCACCAGAACCTGCGCGCCCACGCTGTTCGGCGTCAGCGCCAGTACCGGTGGCGGTGCGGCTGGAGATGGCGGCGGCGTGTCGGTTGTGGCCGCCGGCGGCGGGCTGACTGTTGGCGCCGCGACGGCTGTGGCCGGGACGGCCTTGGCAGCGGCCGGGGCGGCCTGGGCGATGGCCTCCAGCACGGAGATCAGGCGGGCGCGCTGGGCGTCATCCTTCAGCACGTCCAGCGCTGCGCGGGCCTGGCCGGGTGCCAGCGTGGAGGCTGCCTGTGCAGGGGGCGACGGCGTCTTGGTCTGGGCCCATGCGTCTGGCGCGGGGGCAACCGCGAACAGGCACAAACCAACGCAAAGCGCCGCAAACCGAGGGAAATTAACGTTCATTCGTTCTGCGGATCACGCCCGCCCCTCGGCTGTCAACTCCGCCATGTGCGAATACCCCGATTCATCTTGCCATCTGGGGGATGTAACACCCGGAAATGGCGCATATAATCTAGGTATGGTTACTTTTCTGACAGTTCTCGTGGGTCTTGGCATGCTGGGCACGTTCGGCACGTTGTTTGCCGGCATGATCGGCATCACGCGCTCTAACGGCGATCCAAAGCGGTCCAACAGGCTGATGCGATGGCGGGTCATCCTGCAAGGCGTAACGTTGGTGTTGTTCGCCCTGCTGCTTCTGGTCAGGCGCGGCTGATCCAGGGTTTGACTTGGTCGTTCGGCGGCCCATATGGTCCGCGCCACAAGCGGCGCGCGAGGCAGAGTGGTCTCGCGCCATCAATCAGGAAGCGGCAAGGCAGCCCATGAAGATCCTCGTCCCAGTCAAGCGTGTGGTTGATTACAACGTCAAGGTCCGGGTGAAGTCCGATGGTTCGGGCGTCGAGACGGCGGGCGTGAAGATGTCCATGAACCCGTTCGACGAAATCGCCGTCGAGGAAGCGGTGCGCCTCAAGGAAAAGGGCGTGGTCACCGAGATCGTCGCCGTCTCCATGGGGGCTGCCAACTGCGCCGAGACGATTCGCACAGCACTGGCCATGGGCGCTGACCGTGGCATCCTGGTGGAAACCGATGTCGATCTGCAGCCGCTGGCCGTGGCCAAGCTGCTGCGCGCCATCGCCGTCAAGGAGCAGCCGGGCCTCATCGTCATGGGCAAGCAGGCGATCGACGACGACATGAACGCCACCGGCCAGATGCTGGCAGCCCTGCTCGGCTGGGGCCAGGGCACGTTCGCCAGCAAGCTGCTGATCGAAGGCGACAAGGCCGTTGTGACGCGTGAGGTCGATGGTGGGCTTGAGACGGTGTCGCTGGCGCTTCCTGCCATTGTCACCACCGATCTGCGCCTGAACGAGCCGCGCTATGCCTCGCTGCCGAACATCATGAAGGCGCGCAAGAAGCCGATTGAAACCATCAAGCCGGCCGATCTGGGCGTTGATCCGGCCCCGCGCCTGACGGTGGTGTCGGTGGCCGAGCCGCCGAAGCGCCTGGCGGGCGTGAAGGTGAAGTCGGTGCATGAGCTGGTGGAAAAACTGAAACTCGAAGCGAAGGTGATCTGAGCATGACGGTCCTGGTTCTTCTCGACCACGAAGGCAGCGTGATCAAGCAGCCGTCCCGCTCGGCCGTGGCCGCCGCCGCCAAGTTGGGCGACGTGCATGTGCTGGTCGCCGGCACCAACCCCGAAGCCGCCGCCGCAGCCGCCGCGCTGCCGGGTGTGGCCAAGGTCGTCACCGCCGCCGATGCCGCCTATGACCACGCGCTGGCCGAGCCTTTGGCCGCCCTGCTGGTGGCGCTGGCCCCCGGCTACACCCACCTGCTCGCTGGCAGCACCGCCATCGGCAAGAACGTGATGCCGCGCGTGGCCGCGCTGCTGGACGTGCAGCCGATCAGCGACATCTCCACCGTCATCGACGCCGACACGTTCATCCGCCCGATCTATGCCGGCAACGCGCTCGCCACCGTGCGCTCGTCGGACAGCATCAAGGTGATCACCGTCCGCGCCGCCAGCTTTGACCCGGTGGCCGCCACCGGTGGCGATGCCGCCATCGAGGCCGCTGCCCCGGTCGCCAGCCCAATGCTGTCCAGCTTCGTGTCGGCCGAGCTGTCCAAATCCGAGCGTCCGGAACTTACCGCCGCCCGCGTCGTTGTGTCCGGTGGGCGCGGCATGCAGAACGGCGAGAACTTCAAGCTGCTCGACCCGATTGCCGACCTGCTCGGCGCTGCCGTCGGCGCTTCGCGCGCTGCCGTTGATGCCGGGTTCGTGCCGAACGACTACCAGGTGGGCCAGACCGGCAAGATTGTGGCGCCTGACCTTTACGTTGCCATCGGCATTTCGGGCGCCATCCAGCATCTGGCCGGTATGAAGGACAGCAAGGTGATCGTGGCGATCAACAAGGACGAAGAGGCGCCGATCTTCCAGGTGGCCGATTATGGCCTGGTTGCGGATCTGTTTACGGTTCTTCCTGAACTCAAGGCGGAGTTGGAACGCGCATGACACCAGCCATCAACAAGGTCGGCGTTATTGGCGCCGGCCAGATGGGCAACGGGATTGCCCATGTCTGTGCCGCGTCCGGCGTTGATATTGTGATGCTGGATGTGAAGTCCGATGCGCTGGCCAAGGCGATGGCCACGATCGGGAAGAACATGGATCGTCAGGTGGCCAAGGGCACGCTTTCGGCCGAACAGAAAGACGCGGCGCTTGCCCGCATCGTCACCACCAGCGATTACGCCGCGTTCGGCGATTGCGATCTGGTGATCGAGGCGGCGACGGAGAAGGAGGAGCTGAAGCGCAGCATCTTCAAGACCCTGGTGCCGCATCTCAGCGCCACTGCGATGATTGCGTCCAACACCTCGTCCATCTCCATCACCCGTCTTGCGGCTGTTACGGACCGGCCGGAGCGGTTCATCGGCATGCATTTCATGAACCCGGTGCCGGTGATGAAGCTGGTGGAGATCATTCGCGGCATCGCCACCAACGAGGACACCTTCGCCGCCATCATGGCGCTGGCGGAACGCATGGGCAAAACCACGGCGGTTGCCGAGGATTTCCCGGGCTTCATCGTCAATCGCGTGCTGGTGCCGATGATCAACGAGGCGGTGTATGCTGTCTATGAAGGCGTCGGCACCATCGCCTCCATCGACACCGGCATGAAGCTGGGCGCCAACCACCCGATGGGGCCGCTGGAGCTTGCGGATTTCATCGGCCTGGACACGTGCCTTTCGATCATGCAGGTGCTGCATGACGGACTGTCCGACAGCAAGTATCGCCCTTGCCCGCTGCTCGTGAAATACGTTGAGGCTGGTTGGTATGGACGCAAAACCAATCGCGGCTTCTACGACTATACCGTCACCCCACCAAAGCCGACGCGCTGATCCCGGTTTCGGCTGGGGCGCAGTATACCCCCCCAGCCGGAGCTGACGCATGAAATACCCCGTCTGGCTGCCGTTGTTGCTGGGATTTCTGTCGGCCACCGGGCCGATTTCGACCGACATGTACCTGCCGGCCTTTCCGGCCATCGAGGCATCGCTCGGCGTGCCGCTCGGCTCGGCGCAGGTGACGCTGGCCACATGGTTTCTGGGATTGGCCATCGGCCAGATCACCCAAGGCTCGCTGGCTGACCGGTTTGGCCGCCGGCGGCCGCTGATTGTGGCGACCACGCTCTTTACCTTGGCCAATATCGGCTGCGCGCTGTCCACCGACCTCGTGACGCTGTCGGTGATGCGTTTTATCGCGGCCATTGGCGGCTCGGCCAGCATGGTCATTCCGCGCGCCATTGTGCGCGATCTATCCGAAGGCCATGCGGCGGCGCGGATGATGAGCCGGCTGATCCTGGTCAGCGGCGTGGCGCCCATCCTGGCCCCCACGCTGGGCGGGCTGATGCTGAACATTGCCAGCTGGCATTACATCTTCTGGGTGGCCGCGGCCTATGGCGCGCTGTGCTGCGCGCTGGTGGTGGGGTTCCTGCCGGACACGCTGCCTGTGGAGAAGCGGGTTGTGCAGAGCCTGGGCCGGATGGTGACGCGGTATGGCCAGATTTTGACGGAGCGCAGCTTTCTCACCCACGCGCTGATGGGCGGCTCGGGCATGTTTGCCATGTTCGCCTATATCGGCGGTTCGCCGGGCGTGTTTCTGGACGGGATGCATCTGTCGCCGCCGGTCTATGCGGTGATGTTCAGCAGTTGTGCGATTTTCTTCATTATTTGTTCGCAATTGAACCCAATGCTGTTGCAACGGTTGGGGTCTGACCGAATGCTGCATGTGGCTGCCCGTGTGTTCCTGTGCGCCACGCTGGTGCTGGCCGCCGTGGCGTTCGGCACGCGGCTGCTGCCGGGCGGCACGCAATGGTGGATGCTGCTGCCGCCGGTGATGGTGATGATGGGCTGCCAGGGATTCAACATGCCCAACACCACAGTGGGTGGATTGCAGCGCCACGCCGCCCATGCCGGGACCGCGTCGGCGCTGATGGGCATGATGGGGTTCTGTCTGGCGGCCATCAGCGGATTGCTGGTGGGGCAGATGAGCGACGGTTCGGCCCGCGCCATTGCCGTGCTGGGGCTGATTGGCGCGATTGGCGCCAACGTTGCAAATTTCTATCGCCGGCGCGGCCTGGTGGCGCGCTGACGGCTCAAGGGTGAGGACACACGTGAGATGGTTCTGATTGTCGGTATTCCTGCCTGCACCAAGTTGATCGGTGAACTGGTGCAGCACGCCACCCCGGCCCGGTATGGTGAGGCGCTGATGTTCACCTCCGGCGCCATTCCGGTGCTGCTGCCGCCGGTGGGCGAGGCGATGCTGGATGTTCTGGACCGTCTGGACGGGCTGTTGCTGGACGGCAGCCCTAGCAACGTGGAGCCGGCCTTGTATGGCGCCACGCATGACGCCACCCCCAACCAGCACGACACGGCGCGCGACGCGACCACCCTGCCGCTGGTGCGCGCCGCCATTGCGCGGGGCATGCCGGTGCTGGCCATCTGCCGTGGTGTGCAGGAGTTGAACGTGGCCATGGGCGGCACGCTGCACCAGCAGGTGCATGACGAGGATGGCCGCCATGACCATCGCTCCGGCCCCGGCACCATCGACGTGAAATTCGGCTTCAAGCACACCATCGCCGTCACCGGCCAATTGGCGTCCATCGTCGGCGCTGCCGAAATCACGGTGAACTCGCTGCACGAACAGGCGCTGGACCGCGTGGCGGACGGGCTTGCGGTGGAAGGCGTGGCCGAGGACGGCACCGTGGAAGCGGTGCGCGTGATCGGCGCCACGTCGTTCGCGTTCGGCGTGCAGTTCCACCCCGAATGGCATGTGCGCACGGATGCCGCCAGCCGCGCGATCTTCACGGCGTTTGGCGAGGCCTGCGCCGCCTATGCCGCCGGTTTGAAGAAGGCTGCCTGAAATGGACCTCAATCTACGCGGCAAACGCGCCCTGATCACCGGCGGCTCCAAGGGAATCGGCCGCGCCTGTGCGCTGCTGCTGGCAGAGGAAGGTGTGGACCTGGTGCTGGTGGCCCGCGACCCGAAGGCGCTGGCGGAAACCGCCGATGCAATTCGGGATCTGCATCAGGTGTCGGTGCAGACCATCGCCGCCGATCTGTCGGACGATGCGGCTGTGGTGCGTGTGGCCCAGGCGGCTGGCGCTATCGATATTTTGGTGAACAACGCCGGCGCCATCCCGCCCGGCGGGTTGCTGGCGGTGGATGACGCCACCTGGCGTCGGGCGTGGGACTTGAAGGTGTTCGGCTTCATCTCGCTGTGCCGCGCGGTGTATCCGGCGATGGCGGCGGCGGGACAGGGCGTGATCATCAACGTGATCGGCGCGGCGGGTGAAAAGCTCAGCCCGAATTATCTTGCCGGGACCACCGGCAATGCGGGGCTGATCGCCTTCACGCGGGCCTTGGGCACCAGCAGCCCGAAGGACAATATTCGTGTTGTGGGCATCAACCCTGGTGCCACGGCCACCGCGCGCATGGAAATGCTGATGCGCGACCGGGCCGCAGCCACGCTGGACGATCCTGATCGCTGGCCGGAACTCTGCACCAACATGCCGTTCGGCCGCCCCGGCGCGCCTGAGGAAATCGCCAACGCGGTGGCGTTTCTGGCCAGTTCGAGGTCTGCCTATACGTCCGGCACCATCCTCACCATCGACGGTGGGTCGTAACTCAAAACCGTAGGGTGGGTAAGCAAAGCGCCACCTGCCATTCCCAACGCCGCATTTGCGCTGGTGCTACGACCGATCCATGCGCTTGGATCGGTCTCGCCGATATTGGATGAATGTCCCAAGCCCCCCAACAAAAGCAGCGTTGAGCAAGGTTCTCGCTATATCCCGGTCGGTGAAGAGCCAGAACGGATGACCAACCAATTGGACAACCACCAGACTGACAGCAAGGCCCTGGGGAATGCCTTCGGTCAACAAACGCCGCCCAAGCGAGGCGGCGTTTGCGATGTCGGGGTTGTTGAACGATTTCAACGCCGCCCAAGAAAGCGGCTCTCTGCGCTGTCTCTGCTGAACCATGAATGCGACGAGCATGACAACAAATGCCGGTCCAAAAACCAGCGGAAGCCATGCGAGGAACAGGCCATCATGTGGCAGCCAAGTGACCACCAATGCCGTCGACAGAACCATCCAAATCTGAAGGATGGGCAAACCAATTTGCCGGCCGGACGGGCGCATTTCGCTTCCTGCATTGTTTTGCAACGAATGTGTGGGAAATGCAGGTAACCGTCAACGGAAAACGCCGGGCAGGAAACCCCGCCCGGCGTTTTGGCACCTACTCCGCAGCCTGCGCGTATGCCTCCAGCGGCGCACACGTGCAGATCAGGTTGCGATCCCCATACACGTTGTCCACCCGCTTCACCGGCGGCCAATATTTGGACGCAACGAGGCCCGGCAGCGGGAACGCCGCCTCGACGCGGCTGTATCCATGCGTCCATGCCTCTGCCGTGACCTCGGCGGCGGTGTGGGGCGCGTTCTTCAGCATGTTGTCGGTCTTGTCGAGCTTGCCTTGCCCGATGGCGGTGATCTCGGCGCGGATCTGGATCATCGCATCGCAGAAGCGGTCCAGTTCGGCCTTGGTCTCGCTCTCGGTCGGCTCGATCATCAGCGTGCCGCTGACCGGCCAGGACATGGTCGGCGCGTGATAGCCGTAATCCTGCAGGCGCTTGGCGATGTCTTCCACCATCACGCCCGCTTCGGCCTGGAAGCCGCGGCAATCGATGATGCACTCATGCGCCACCATGCCGGACGTGCCGGTGTAGAGAATCGGGTAATGCGGCGCGAGGCGATGGGCCACGTAGTTGGCGTTCAGGATGGCCACCTCCGTCGCCCGCGTCAGGCCCGCCGCACCCATCATGCGGATATAGGCGTAGCTGATCGGCAGGATCAGCGCGCTGCCGAACGGTGCGGCGGACACCGGGCCGTAGCCGGTGGCGGGGCCGGCATCGTCGCGGCCCGGGTGGTTCGGCAGATGCGGCAGCAGATGCGCCGCAACACCGATGGGACCCACGCCAGGGCCGCCGCCGCCATGCGGGATGCAGAACGTCTTGTGCAGGTTGAGATGGCACACATCGGCCCCGATGGCGCCCGGGCTGGTGAGGCCGACCTGGGCGTTCATGTTGGCGCCGTCCATATAGACCTGCCCGCCATGGCTGTGGATGAGCTGGCAGATGTCGCGGATGGTCTCCTCGAACACGCCATGCGTGCTGGGGTAGGTGATCATCAGCGCGGCCAGGTTGTCGGCGTGCAGGGCGGCCTTGGTGCGCAGGTCGTCCATGTCGATGTTGCCGTCGCGGTCGCAGCCGGTCACGACCACGCGGTAGCCGGCCATGGTGGCGCTGGCCGGGTTGGTGCCGTGGGCCGAACTTGGGATGAGGCAGATGTCGCGATGCGCGTCGCCGCGTGATTCGTGATAGGCGCGAATGGCGAGCAGGCCCGCGAACTCGCCCTGGCTGCCGGCGTTGGGCTGCAACGACACGCCCGCGAAGCCGGTGGCGGTGGACAGCCATTCGGACAGGCGGGTGATGAGGGTGAGATAGCCCTTGGTCTGGCTGGCCGGTGCGAACGGATGGATGTCGGCAAAGCCCGGCAGCGTGATCGCCATCATCTCGGCGGTGGCGTTCAGCTTCATGGTGCAGGAGCCGAGCGGGATCATCGAGCGGTTGAGCGCGATGTCGCGGTCTTCCAGGCGCTTGAGGTAGCGCAGCATCTCGTGTTCGGCGTGATAGGCGTTGAACACGTTCTGCTGCAGGAACGCCGAGCGACGCAGCAGCGCCTCTGGGATCGACACGGCGGCATCGCCGAGCAGGCCGGTCATCAGGGCGGCCAATTCGGAGAGATCGCCACGGGTGACGGTCTCGTCGAGTGCTATGGCCACGCCGGTTTCATCGACGCGGCGCAGGTTGAAGCCGAGCGCCACGGCGCCCTGCATCAGCGCGGTCGCGCGGTCGCCGGCTTCGATGCAGATGGTGTCGAAGAAGGCGGCGTGGCGCAAAGTCATGCCGCTTTGCTTGGCGGCATCGGCCAGCAGGCGGGCCTGAAGGTTCACGCGCCTGGCGATGCGGACCAGACCGGCGGGGCCGTGCCAGGCGGCATAGAACCCGGCGATGACGGCCAGCAGCACCTGGGCGGTGCAGATGTTGGAGGTCGCCTTCTCGCGGCGGATATGCTGTTCGCGGGTCTGCAACGCGAGGCGCATGGCGGGCGCACCGGCGGCATCCAGGCTCACGCCCACCAGACGGCCGGGCATCGAGCGTTTGTATTTGTCGGAGGTGGCGAAGAACCCGGCATGCGGGCCGCCAAAGCCCATCGGCACGCCGAAACGCTGGGCGGACCCTACCACAACGTCCGCACCCATTTCGCCGGGCGGGGTCAGCAGCGTCAGGCCGAGCAGGTCGGCGGCGACGATGGCCAGTGCGCCCATCTCATGCCCCGCGTCGATTTCGGCGGTCAGGTCGCGGATTTCGCCGGTGGTGCCGGGGTATTGCAGCACCAGCGCGAAGGGGGCGGCGGCGCGGATGGCGGCCAAATCGCCGGGTTTCACGTCCACCAGCGTCAGGCCCAAGGGCCATGCGCGGGTGGCGAGGACGGCGCGGGTCTGCGGGTGCAGGTCGGATGCGACGGCGATGACGGTCGATTTCGCCTTGGCCACGGCATGCGCCATGCTGACCGCTTCAGCGGCGGCGGTGGCTTCGTCCAGCAGCGAGGCGTTGGAGATGGGCAGGCCGGTGAGTTCGCAGATCATCGTCTGGAAGTTGATGATCGCCTCAAGCCGGCCCTGCGCGATTTCGGCCTGATACGGGGTGTAGGCGGTGTACCAGCCGGGGTTTTCCAGCACGTTGCGCAGGATGACCGGCGGCGTGTGGGTGCCGTGATAGCCCTGGCCGATCAACGATTTCTTCACTTCGTTGTGGCTGGCCAGCGCGCGCAGTTCGGCGATGGTGGCGGCTTCGTCGATGGCGGGCGGCAGGTTCATCTCGTGCTGGATGCGAATGGCGCCCGGCACGGTCTTGGCGGCCAGATCCTCCAGCGTGACCGCGCCGACGGCCTTGAGCATGGCGTCGATCTCGGCCTCCGAAGGGGCCACGTGGCGCGCGACGAAGCTGTCGGCGGCTTCAAGTTGGGTGAGTTCGTCCAGCGGGCGCATCATGCTTCCTCGACGAATTTCGTGTAGGCGGCCTGGTCCATCAGCGCGTCGAAATCGGCGGCGTTGGCGAGCGTCATCTTGAAGAACCAGCCGCCAGCGGCCGGCTCGCGGTTCACCAGAGCGGGGTCGTCGACGATGGCCGAGTTCACTTCGGTCACGTGGCCGGTCAGCGGGGCGTAGACGTCCGACGCCGCCTTCACGCTTTCCACCACGGCGCAGGCTTCCTCGGCGGTCACGTCACGGCCTGGCTCGGGCAGTTCGACGAACACAACGTCGCCCAGGGCTTCCTGGGCGTGGTCGGTGATGCCGACGGTGGCGATGTCGCCATCCAGGCTCACCCATTCATGGTCCTTGGTGAAACGGATCTGGGTCATGTGCTGGGTTCCTTCAGCGGGCGTAGCGATGGGGGGTGAAAGGCATGGCAACGATGCGGGCGGGCAGGGCCTTGCCGCGAACCATCAACGCAACCGCAGTGCCGTCTGTGGCATGGGCGCGGTCGACATAGCCCATGGCGATGGGGCCATTCACGGTGGGGCCGAAGCCGCCGGAGGTCACGGTGCCGATGACATTGCCTTGGGCGTCGACGATCTCGGTGCCGCCACGGGCCGGGGCGCGGCCCTCGGGCAGGATGCCGACGCGGCGACGGGTGGGGCCGTTGTCGAGTTGGTCGCGGATGGCGGGGCCGCCGGCGAAGTCCCACGCCATCTTGCGGCGCTTGTTGATGGCGAAGGTGAGGCCGGCTTCAACCGGGGTGGTGGTGGTGTCGATGTCGTTGCCATAGAGCGGCAATCCGGCTTCGAGCCGCAGGCTGTCGCGCGCGCCGAGGCCCACGGGGGCCACTTCCGGCTCGGCCAGCAGGCGGCGGACGAAGGCTTCGGCGGTGTCGCCGGGGACGGAGATTTCGAACCCGTCCTCGCCGGTGTAGCCGGAGCGCGAGGCGCGGACGCGGCCGATGCCGGCGATCTCGAAATCGCGGACGTCCATGAAGGACATGGTGGCGGAGTCAGGCGCGAGGCGGGCGAACACCTTTGCGGCGTCCGGTCCCTGCAACGCTACCAGCGCCCGGTCCTCATGGCGCACCAGCGTCACGCCTGCGGGCAGATCTGCGCCGATATGGGCGAAATCGGCTTCCTTGCAGCCGGCGTTGACGACGAGGAACAGTTCGTCCTCGCCGATCCGGGCGACCATGAAATCGTCCAGGATGCCGCCGGTTTCGGTGGTCAGCATCGAATAACGCTGCCGGCCCGGCTTCAGGCCCTGGATGTCGCCGGGGATCAGCCGTTCCAACGCGGCGATGGCGCCCGGGCCGGACAGGGTGGCCTGGCCCATATGCGACACGTCGAACAACCCGGCCTTGGCGCGGCAATGCAGATGTTCGGTGAGGATGCCGGCTGGATACTGCACCGGCATGGCGTAGCCCGCGAACGGCACCATGCGCGCGCCGAGTTCACGATTGAGCGCGTCGAGCGGGGTGATTTTGAGTGTGTCGGTCATCGGGGCTCCAAGCGCGGGTCAGCCGGCGACGGAATGTCGCCAGGTTGACCCCCCTCTGTCACGGAACCTGAGAGATTCGGGCCTGTAGCAGACCCTTTCGCCGTCGGTGCGGTCACAAGCGGGTGACCGGCTTTCCAGAGATTCTTTCTCCCGTCGCGGTCCTTTGTGCCTGAGCGTTTCCGGGGGCCGGTTGCGCCTTCGGCGGCAGGCAAGCGCCTGCACTCTCCCGCGGGGGATCGCTCGAACACCTTATTCATGCCGGATAGTCGCCTTGTGTTCAACCGCTAACACCAGGGTTCGGAACGAAGTTCGGGTGATCGGGGTTTACCTTGGGCATGGCTGAATAACCGGCCCAGGCGGGGAGTGATGACGATGGCAAGAGTTCACTACAAGGTCGTGCCGCATGACGGCGGCTGGGCCTATATGCTGAAGGGCGCGTTTTCCGAGCCTTATGTCACCCGGCAGGATGCGCTGGCCGCCGCCCAGAAGGTGGCCGCCGAGCAACGCACGCCCGGCGACACAACAGATATCGAATACGAGGATGAATCCGGCGCTTGGCACGTCGAGCATTCGGAAGGGACGGACCGCCCGGATGCCGACGTGGTTGGCTGATCCTATGGGATGATCAACTCGATCAGGAACGGGCCGCTGCGGCGATTGGCGGCTTCGAACAGGTCGTTGAATTCGTCCATCGTCTCGGCCTTGGCGCCTTCTACGCCCATGCCGCCGGCAATTTTGACCCAGTCGAGGTCGGGGTTGCCGATGTCCATCATGTCCAGCGCCACGCGGCCGGGATTGGCGCCCACATTGGCCAGTTCGCCGAGCAGGATGGCGTATTTGCGGTTGGCGAGAATGACCGTGGTCACGTTCAGCTTCTCGCGCGCCTGGGTCCATAGCGCCTGCACGGTGTACATCGCCGAGCCATCGGCCTGAAGTGTTACCACCCGCCTGTCCGGGCAGGCGACGGCGGCGCCGGTGGACATGGGCAGGCCGTCTCCGATGGCGCCGCCGGTCAGTTGCAGCCAGTCATGCGGGGCGGCGTTGTGGGTGTTGGGATAGAGGCCGCGCCCGAAGCTGACGCTTTCGTCCACCACGATGGCGTTGTGCGGCAGCAGGGCTTCCAGCGAACGGCCCAGGGCCTCGCTGGTCACGGCGCCGGTGGCCTTTTGGGTGGGGGTGCCAGCCTTCGGCGTGATGGCGGCAGCGCCGAGTTCGGCCGCCAGGGCCGCGAGGCTCGCCGGCAGGTCGTGCTCCATGCGCGCCAGCACGTGCAGTTCGGCGTCATCCGGATACATGGTGCCTGGCTTGTTCGGATAGGCGAAGAACCCGACCGGCTTTTGCGCACCCACCAAAATCACGTGCTTCACGCCGGCGAGGGATTCAATCGCCTGGTCGACCGGATAGGGAATCCGGTCAATCGGGAACCGCCCCGCGCCGCGTTCGATGCGGGCATTGGAGGTCTGCGCCATCAGCGCCGCTCCGGTTGCCGCGGCGATCGCATGGGCGCTGGCCAACGGAATTGCCCGCAATGCGCCGTTGCCCAGCACCAGCACGGCGCGTTCGCCACGTCGCAGAATGCGGGCCACGTGCTTGATGGCGTTTGGCTCGGCGGCCTGCGCCACCGGGATCGGCAACGGCGCGGCGACCACGCCGCCATCTTCCCAACAGGTGTCAGACGGCAAAATCAGCGTGGCGATGGTGCCCGGCATGGTCTGCGCCGCCTGTGCCGCCACGGCGGCATCAAGGCCCACGGTGCTGGCGTGCGATGCGGTGCGCACCCAGCCGGAGACGGTGCGGGCCAGGCTTTCGGTGTCGGCGGTCAGCGGTGCGTCGAGCGGACGATGATAGGTGGCCTGATCGCCCACGCAGTTGACCATCATGGTGAAGGCGCGGCGGCCGTTGTGGAGGTTCGAGACGCCGTTCGCCAGGCCCGGCCCGCAATGAAGCAGGGTGGCGGCGGGTTTGCCGGCCATGCGGGCATAGCCGTCGGCAGCGCCCGTCACCACGCCTTCGAACAGGCCCAGCACGCAGCGCATGCCGGGAACCCGGTCCAAAGCCGCAACAAAATGCATCTCGCTGGTGCCGGGATTTGCGAAGCAGGTGTCGACCCCGCTGGCCAGCAATGTGTGCACCAAACTTTCCGCGCCATTCATGGACATCGTGTTCTCCCGTGTTTATGGACGAACCTGAACGCCCTCGCAGATGGGCGCAAGCCGAGGAAGACGATCTTGAACATCCTTTACCCAGAACGCATGTACGCCGACGCGACCGTGGAGCAGGAGGTGTTCGGCGCTGACGCCAACATCGTCATGCGTGACGTCAACGCCCTGTCCGAACTCACCCAGGCCGACCGTGACGCCTGCGAAGGGCTGATGATCTTCCGCCATTTCGCCCCCGGCGAAGAACTGGCGAAGTTCCCCAGGCTGCGCGCCGTGGTGCGCATGGGCGTGGGCTATGATCGCGTCGACCGGGAATGGTGCGCCGCCCACAACGTGACGGTCTGCAACGTTCCGGATTACGGCACGATGGAAGTGGCCGACCACGCCATTGCCCTCACGCTCGCCTTGCGCCGTGGCATCGTGCTGCATCATGAGGCCCAGCGTCGCCCGACCCCGGCGCCGTGGACGCAGATCGAGACGCCGATGATCCGCCGCCTGTCGGTGCAGCGCTTCGGCATTATCGGCCTCGGCCGCATCGGCACCGCTGTCGCCTTGCGCGCCAAGGCGTTCGGCTTTGACGTCGTGTTCTTCGACCCGCTGCGCCCGAACGGGGCGGATCTCGCCATCGGCGTGCGCCGCGCCAAGACGCTGGACGAGCTTTTGGCGCAGTCCGACGTGCTGAGCATCCACGCGCCGCAGACGCCCGAGACGATCGACCTGATCGGCGCCCGCGAACTGGCGCTGCTGCCTGTTGGGGCGTTGGTGATCAACACGGCACGTGGCCGCATTGTCGATATCGACGCGCTGGAAGCTGCCCTGCGTTCTGGGCATGTGTCGGCGGCGGGTCTGGACGTGATTCCGGTCGAGCCGCCGGTGGACCCCGTTCCGGGCCTGCTGCGCGCCTATCGCGACCGCGAGGAATGGCAGGAAGGCCGCCTGATCATCACGCCGCACTCGGCGTTCCACACGCCTGAGGCGTGGGACGATATCCGCCGCAAATCGGCCGAAACGATGCAGTCGGCGCTGTCGGGCGCGGCCCAGAACGTGATTGCGCCGGATTCCTATTAAGATCAGGTGATCGCTAACATGTTGCGCCGGGCCTGTGGTTGACACCACGCGCCCGGCGCGCACTTGATGCGGTCATTGCCAACGCGGCCGCACCAAACGCGGCCACCAAAAACACGCCGACACGGGGAAATGCCGCCATGAGCAACGACCACGAGGAATTCAACCCGCGCCTGCGCAGCCGGCGTTGGTTCGACAATCCTCATGATCCGGCGATGACCGCGCTTTACGTCGAGCGCTACACCAATTTCGGCATCACGCGGCGCGAGTTGCAGGGCGGCAAGCCGGTGATCGGCATCGCCCAGACCGGTTCGGACCTGTCGCCGTGCAACCGTCATTTCCTCGATCTGTCCAGCCGCATCCGCGACGGTATTCGCGAGGCCGGCGGCATTCCGTTGGAATTCCCCATCCATCCCATCCAGGAAACCGGCAAGCGCCCCACGGCGGCACTTGACCGCAACCTTGCCTATCTGTCGCTCGTCGAAGTGCTGCACGGCTACCCGCTTGACGGCGTGGTGCTGACCACTGGCTGCGACAAGACCACCCCGGCCTGCCTGATGGGCGCTGCCACCGTGAACATTCCCTCCATCGTGCTGTCGGGTGGCCCGATGCTCGATGGCTGGCATGGCGGCAAGCTCGCCGGGTCCGGCACCATCGTGTGGGAAGGCCGCCGGTTGTTCGCCGAAGGCAAGATCAACTACGACCAGTTCATGGACATGGTGTGCGCCTCCGCCCCGTCGGTCGGCCATTGCAACACCATGGGCACGGCCCTTTCGATGAACTCGCTGGCTGAAGCCCTGGGCATGTCCTTGCCTGGTTGCGCCGCCATTCCCGGGCCATACCGCGAGCGCGGCCAGATGGCGTATGAAACCGGCCGCCGGATTGTCGAGATGGTGCACGAGAACCTGCGCCCGAGCGACATCATGACCAAGGCCGCCTTCGGCAACGCCGTGGTTGCTGCCGCTGCGCTGGGCGCATCGTCCAACTGCCCGATCAGCATGATCGCCATCGCCCGTCATATGGGTGTGGATCACACGCTGGAAGACTGGCAGGAGATGGGCCAGAACGTGCCGTTGCTGGTGGATGTGCAGCCGGCGGGTCGTTACCTGGGTGAGAAGTTCCATCGTGCCGGCGGCGTGCCGGCGGTGATGAAGGAGCTGCTGGACGCCGGCCGCATCGATGGCAGCCTGCTGACCGTGACCGGCAAGACCATCGCTGAGAACCTGCAAGGCGTGCCGGAGCCGGATCGCGATGTCATCCGCGCGTTCGACAGTCCGCTGAAGGCCAGCGCCGGGTATGTGGTGATGAGCGGCAATCTGTTCGAAACCGCCGTGATGAAGACCAGCGTCATCGACGCCACCTTCCGTGATCGCTTTTTGTCCAACCCTGACCGTCCGAACGTGTTCGAGGGCAAGGCCATCGTGTTCGAGGGCCCTGAGGATTATCACGCCCGCATCGAAGACCCCGATCTGGGCGTTGAGGACCAGTCGGTGCTGATCATTCGCAATTGCGGTCCTGTCGGGTATCCCGGCGGCGCCGAGGTGGTGAACATGCAGCCGCCCGCCAGCATGTTGAAGCGCGGCATCACCGTGCTGCCGACGATGGGCGATGGGCGCCAGAGCGGCACGTCCGCAGCGCCTTCCATTCTCAACGTCTCGCCGGAAGCGGCGATCGGTGGCGGGTTGGCGTTGCTCAAGACCGGCGACCGCATTCGCATCGACCTCAACACCCGCAAGGTGGACGTGCTGATCCCGGATGCCGAACTGGCCGAGCGCCGCGCGGCCTGGGTGCCGCCGGTGCTGGTGAACAAGACGCCGTGGGAAGAGATCTATCGCAGCATGGTCGGCCAGCAAGGCACCGGCGCTTGCCTGGAGCCTGCCACGCTGTATCTGAATGTGCTGACGACGCGGGGCGAGAGCCGTAACAATCATTAGGGCGGGAAGAGTTCTTTTTTGAAAAAAAGAACCAAAAAACTTCATTCATTTTGGGGTGTGTTCGCGGCAGATGCTGCGACACGCATCTAAATGGATGAAAGTCTTTTTGCTTCTTTTTCTTCAGAAAAAGAAGATCTTCCTCTGAAATACTTTCCGTATGCTTAAAACTTTCTAGGATCACCACGATGGCCGGACGTCTCGCAGGAAAAACCGCCTTCATGACTGCAAGTGCGCAGGGCATTGGCCGTGCGACGGCGCTCGCCTTCGCGGCCGAGGGTGCGCGGGTGTTCGCCACCGACCTTAACGAGACGCTGCTGGCCGAAATCGCCGGGCCGAACATCAGCACCGCCAAGCTGGACGTGCTGAACCCGGATGCGGTGAAGGAAATGGCCGCGCTGATCGGGCCGGTGGATCTGCTGTTCAACTGCGCCGGCTATGTGCACCAGGGCAGCGTGCTGGACGCCACCGAGGCGGAATTGGAGTTCGCGTTCAATTTGAACGTGCGCTCGATGTTTCGCACCATTCAGGCGTTCCTGCCCGGCATGGTGACCAAGGGTGGCGGCAGCATTGTCAACATTGCGTCTGCCGCGGGCTCCATCAAGGGCGCGCCGAACCGCTTTGCCTATGGCACCACCAAGGCTGCGGTGATCGGGCTGACGAAGTCGGTCGCGGCTGATTTCGTGCGGTCCGGCGTTCGCTGCAACGCCATCTGCCCCGGCACCGTGCAGTCGCCCAGCCTGGATGACCGGGTGGCGGCGGGGGCTGCGGAATTCGGGTCGGTTGAGGCCTCCCGCGCTGCCTATATCGCGCGTCAGGCGATGGGCCGGTTGGGGTCGGCCGAGGAAATTGCTGCCATGGCGGTGTATCTCGCCAGCGACGACGCCCAGTTCATCACCGGCCAGGCCATGGTGATTGACGGCGGCTGGACCCTGTAGGTCGGGCACCGCCCGACATCACGAACGACAACGTCGGGCGTTGCCCGACCTACCAAGGATTTATTTATGAAACTGCTGCGTTATGGCCCTGTGGGCGCCGAAAAGCCGGGTATTCTGGACAAGGAAGGCCGCATTCGCTACCTGTCCGACTTCGTGAAGGACATTGACGGCGCCACGCTGTCGCCGGCCAAGCTGGCCGAACTGGCCGAGATCAACCCTGAGACGCTGTCGCTGGTGCACGGCGAACACCGCATGGGCCCTTGCGTGGCGCGCCCGTTGAACTTCATCCTGATCGGCCTGAACTACGCCGACCATGCGGCTGAATCGGGCATGCCGGTGCCGAAAGAGCCGATCGTGTTCATCAAGGCGCTCAGCGCCTATTGCGGCCCGAACGATGACCTGATCATTCCGCGCAACTCGGTGAAGACCGATTGGGAAGTGGAACTCGGCATCGTTATCGGAACCAAGGCCAGCTATGTGACCGAAGAGAACGCCCTGGACCATGTGGCCGGCTATTGCGTCTGCAACGACGTGTCCGAGCGGGAATACCAGATCGAGCGCGGCGGCCAGTGGGACAAGGGCAAGGGCTGTGACACGTTCGGCCCAACCGGCCCGTGGATGGTCACGAAGGACGAGATCGCCGATCCGCAGGATCTGGCGATGTGGACCGATGTGGACGGCGTGCGCATGCAGGACGGCTCCACCCGCACGATGATCTTCGGCGTGAAGCAGGTTGTCAGCTATGTCAGTCAGTTCATCACGCTGTATCCGGGCGACATCATCTCCACCGGCACCCCGCCGGGCGTTGGCATGGGCAAGAAGCCTGAGGCGATCTACCTCAAGCCTGGCCAGAACGTGAAGATCGGCATCGCCGGTCTGGGCGAGCAGTCGCAGATGACGGTCGCGGCCGCGTAAGCGATCCCTTGACCCGGCGGTGCGAACCTTGTTTGCACCGCCGATGACTGCACAACGCGCACTGATTCTTCTGATCCTTATCGGCACCCTGATCCGGGTGCTGTTCGGCTGGGGCCTTGGCCTCGGCATTGACGAAAGCTACATGGTGGTGGCCGGGCGCGGGGCGTTTCGGCTGGGCTATTTCGATCATCCGCTGGTGTCGTGGTGGATGTCGCACGGCATCGCGCACCTGGCGGGCAGCGAGGCGTCGCTGGTGGTGCGGTCGCCGTTCATCGCCCTGTTCGCGCTTTCAACGTGGTTGATGTTCCTGCTTGGCCGCGACGTGGACGGCGAGCGCGCTGGGCTGTGGGCCGCGATATCCTTCAATTTGGCGCCGGTGATGGGTGTGACCAGCGGGGGCTGGGTGCTGCCGGATGGTCCTCTGGTGGCGGCGCTGCTCGGGTGCGCCCTGTGTTTGATGCGGGCGCTGCCGGGGCGTGGCTGGGGCTGGTGGCTGGGGGCCGGCGCCTGTGCCGGGCTGGCGCTGCTGTCGAAATACACCGCTGTTCTCACCATTGGCGGGTTGGGCCTCTTTCTGCTCACCCAGCGCGCGCATCGGGGCTGGCTGTTGCGGCCGCAGCCTTATGCGGCGCTGCTGGTGGCAGCTTTGGTGTTCAGCCCGGTGATTGTCTGGAACGCGCAGAACGGCTGGGCCTCGCTGGCGTTTCAGGGCGGGCGGGCGCAGGCGGCGCGGCTTAATCTGTTGGGACCGGTCGTGACGCTGGCCGGTGAGGCGCTGTTTCTGCTGCCGTGGATCTGGGCCGGGCTGATGCTGGTGCTGTGGCGCGGGTTGCGGGGCGCGGATTGGCGCGGGCGGTTGCTGTGCTGGATGGCGCTGCCCGCTATTGTGTTGTTCGCCGTGGTGTCGCTGTGGTCGCGGCAGGTGCTGTTTCATTGGGCGACGCCTGGTTATCTGATGTTGTTTCCGCTGTTGGGGGCATGGCTGGCGGACAAGGCATGGGCGCCGCGTGTGGCGTGCTGGACGGCCGCTTTGGTCGCCGGAATGATGGTGCTCGCCGTGTCAGAGGCGCGGCTGGCCTGGGCGCCGGTCCCGGCCGAGGCCACGTTGGCGCTGCGGGAATGGACGGCATTGCGTCCTGCGCTGGTGGGCACCGGATTGCCGATTGCTGTCACCAGTTGGTCCGAGGCGGGCAAGGCCGGCATTGGGCTGGGGGCGGATATCCCGCTTTTCTGCCTCAACCCCGATGCCCGCGAATTCCGGTTTTCAACCCATCCGCCCACCAGCGGCGACGTGATCATCATTGCCCCGCATCGTTCGCTGGCGCAGATGCGCGTCAGCTATGGGGGTGCGTTCCGCGAGATCGAGGCCTTGCCACCGGTGCGGGTGGGCGGGGCGGACATCCCGATCTATCGCGGCCGTGGGGTGTTGTCCTGGCCGTATTAGAGCGCGTTGACATTCGGGGTTCCGGCTCGGATCGAAATCTGATTCAAGC
>JBBART010000022.1:0-85131 GCA_040399685.1 Acetobacteraceae bacterium | reverse complement strand
ATTGGACGCTGTTTACCCCTGGAATCTGGAAAGTTTTGCACGCTGTTTTGCACGCGAACCGGCTTGGCTTCGAACATCGCTGCTTTCAGGCGATCAAGCTCGGCCACCTCCGCGTCGTCGACGTTCATGATGGCAACGCGCTGCCCCAGGAGTTCTGCTACGCTGTAGCCGGTCTGTTTGCCAAAGGCGGGATTGGCGAACACAATCCGGGTTTGCCGCGTTTGCTGTCCTGCCACTTCGGCGATCACCACGCCGTCAGACGCCGCCTCCAACGCGGCGGCGAACAGCGCCAGTTCCTCCGTGGCGCGATGGCGTTCCAGCACAGGGCGCATGGCCAGCGACAAGCGCCCGAGCAACCGCATGCATTCGCCCAGATCGGGCTGCACCTCATCATAGGCAAGCAGCATGGCGAAGTCGCGGTCGTCCACTTTGAGTGCGCAGGCGACCAGGCTATCGATGCCAAGCTCCATGGCGATGCGCTGTCGTGGCGTCAGGGGTGCGTCAGGCGTCAGCCTGTAGTGCATCGTGGTTGTTGTGCCGGCCAGCAGCTGGGCGACCGCCAGCTTCGCCGCCGGCTGCGGGTCCAACGGCCGCATCGCGTCGTAATACCCCTCCGGCACCTTCGGATTGACCACGAGCGCCACCAACTGGGCCATCTCGGCGTGCTCGCGCCTCTCCCAGAGCTGGCAATAGGCGGCGCCGGTGAAGACGAGGATGTGCTGGGCCATCCTCTCCAAGGCCTGCTCGAAACTGATGTCCTCGGTCAGTACGCCGTTGATGTCACGCAGGAGCGTGATTTTGGTCTTGTCGCGCTGCTGGATTTTTTTCTCGTAGCGCTGTTCAAGCGCGTCCATGGCGATGGCAGCCAGATCCGTCAGCATGCGCCTCTCGCGCTCGCTGACGCCATCACGTGCCGTCCGGTCGAGCACGCAGAGCATGCCGAGCGCAAAGCCATCGGAGGTGACCAGCTGGATGGACGCGTAGAAACGAATGCTCCGATCGACCTGCAGCAACGTCGAGTTGGCAAAGCGCGGGTCGGCATGGATGTCGGGGACGACGAAGACACCTTCATGCGCGATGCCATACTGACACAACGATTCTGTGCGGGGCACCTGGCAGATGTCCATCCCCACCGTGGCTTTGAACCAGTGCCGATCGGTGCCGGTGAACGAGATCACCGCTATTGAGGCGCCCAGCAGTTCCGCGGCCAACGCCGCGATCCGGTCGAACGCGTGCTCACGCGGGGTGTCGAGAATGCCGTAGCGCAGGAGGGCCGCGAGGCGGTTTTGCTCGGTTGCGGCCGTCAGGTCAGCCGTGCATGTTGCTGATGGCGCGTCCATCGCCCGGTCATCGTCGGCGACATGCGGCATCGAAGGCTCCCGGCAAGTTTTTTGCTTACTCCTTATAAAATAAAATGAGCAAAAAAATCATCGGATAGTTTATTTGTTGCGTATTCGACGGTTAATGTTGCTTGAAATGAAGGTGCCAGGTCGGTCAGTGACACTGACCTCAGCGCTTCGGTCCTGTTTCCAGCGGCCGAATGACGGCGCACGGCAGGTACCGCTTCCCTGGACATTCGGCATGCGAACATCCGGGGGCAGGCGATCACGCTGACGCCTGAAGCGTCAGCGTTGTCTCATTCAGCCGACGATTTCGGTGCCGGCGAAGAAATAGGCCATCTCGATGGCGGCGTTCTCAAGCGAGTCTGAACCGTGCACGGAGTTGGCTTCGATGCTCTCGGCGAATTCCTTGCGGATGGTGCCGGCATCGGCGTTCGCCGGGTTGGTGGCGCCCATGATGGTGCGGTTGGCGAGAAGGGCGTTTTCGCCTTCAAGCACCTGAACGACAACCGGGCCGGAGGTCATGAACGTGACCAGGTCACGGAAGAAGCCGCGCTCGCTGTGCACGCCGTAGAAGCTCTCGGCCTGGGCGGTGGTCATGTGGATGCGCTTCTGGGCGATGATGCGCAGGCCGGCGGCCTCGAACTTCGCGTTGATCGCACCGGTCAGGTTGCGGCGCGTGGCGTCTGGCTTCAGGATGGAAAACGTGCGCTCGATGGCCATGGGTCGGTCTCTTTTCGTGTGATTGCGTCTCGCCCGGGCTTTAGAGCAGGGCTCCTATCGCGACAACCCCTTCCCTGGCATGGCCCCAAGCCTGTAAACGCTGCTCGTATGAGTCTCCTCACCATCACTGGCGTCACTATCCGCATGGCCGGGCGCACCTTGCTGAACCAGGCCGACCTCACGGTTGACCCAGGGCGGCGCATTGGCCTCGTCGGTCGCAACGGGGCTGGCAAGTCCACCCTGTTCAAGGCCATCACCGGCACGCTGGCGCTGGACGGCGGCGATATTCGCCTGTCAGCCCGCGCCCGCATGGCCCAGGTCAAGCAGGAGGCGCCGTCAGGCCCGCAATCCCTGCTGGAAACCGTGCTGGAAGGTGACGAGGAACGCTCGGCGCTGATGGCCGAAGCGGACGACCCCACCACCGAAGGCATGCGTCTGGCGGAGGTGCATGACCGCCTGCACGCCATCGGCGCCGACGCCGCCCCGGCGCGGGCCGCCACCATTCTCGCCGGCCTCGGCTTTGACGCCGCCACCCAGGCGCGGCCTGTCGACGAGTTCTCCGGCGGCTGGCGGATGCGCGTGGCGCTGGCCACCGCTTTGTTCGCAAATCCCGACCTGTTGCTGCTCGACGAGCCGACCAACCATCTCGACCTTGAAGCCACGCTGTGGCTGGAGACCTGGCTGGCCAAGTTTCCCGGCGCCTGCCTGCTGATCTCGCATGATCGCGGCCTGCTGGATCGCTGCGTGGACAGCATCGCCCATCTGGACCAGCAGAAGATCTCGCTGACGCCTGGCGGCTATGACGAATTCGTCCGCATCCGCACCGAGCGGGCGATGCAGCAGAACAAGATGGCCGAGAAGGTGTCCGACCAGAAGGCGCATCTTCAGGCCTTTGTCGATCGCTTCCGTGCGTCCGCCGCCAAGGCCAAGCAGGCGCAGGCCCGCATCAAGGCCATCGCCAAGCTGCCGCAGATCGAAAGCGTGATCGAGGACAGCGTCAGCAAGTTCAACTTCCCAGAGCCGGCCCAGATGTCGCCGCCGATCCTGTCCATGCAGGGCGTGTCCTGCGGGTATGACGGGCGCGCCATTCTCAGCAACGTGTCGCTGCGCATCGACATGAACGACCGCATCGCGCTGCTGGGCGCCAACGGCAACGGCAAGTCCACCCTCGCCAAGCTGGTCGCCGGCCGCATGGAGACGATGGCGGGCGAAATGCGCCGTGGGCCGAAGCTGCGCGTGGGCTATTTTGCGCAGCACCAGGAAGAAGAGCTGATCGACTACGAAACGCCGATCGACCACATGCAGCGCGCCATGCCGCAGGCCACGCTGCAACAGGTGCGCGGCCAGTTGGCCCGCTTCGGCCTGGACGCCGACCGCGCCAGCAACCGCATCTCCGGCTGCTCGGGCGGCGAGAAGGCGCGTTTGCTGCTGGCGCTGGCCACCCGCGATGCGCCGCAGCTGCTCATCCTCGACGAGCCGACCAACCATCTGGATATCGACGCCAAGGACGCGATGGTGCGTGCGCTGGACACGTTCTCCGGCGCCGTGCTGCTCATCACCCATGACCCGAATCTGGTGGAGATGGTGGCCGACCAGCTGTGGCTGGTGGCGGACGGCACCGTCAAAACCTATGACGGCGACATGGACGAATACCGCGTGTTCCTGGCCGAGCGCGCCCGTATCACCGGCCGTCCCGCGGGCCGTGGCGATGCCACCGGCATGCAGGGCCAGAACAAGCGCGACAAGAAGAAGGGCGGCGGCGAGGCCAAGTCGGTGCTCGCGCCGTTGAAGAAGCAGGCCAAGACGGCCGAGGAAAAGCTCGCCAAACTCGGTGAGGAATACAAGAAGGTGGAGGCTCAACTGGCCAACCCCGCCATGTATCAGCCCCACCGCATGCCGGACCTGATCTCCGCCAAGACGCGGCTGTCCGATCTGAAGCGTGAAATCAAATCGGCCGAAGCGGACTGGCTTGAGGCTGCCGAGGCGTTGGAAGCGGCCTCGGCGTAACGCTTACGCCATCCAGGGCGGGACGGGCAGGCTGCGCGCGCGCAGGAATTCGGGGTTGTACAGCTTCGATTGATAGCGCGCGCCGCCGTCGCACAGGATGGTCACGATGGTGTGCCCTGGGCCCATGGCCTTGGCCACCCGGATGGCGGCGGGAGACATGCACGTAGTTGCCGGGATCGCTGTAGGGCTAGGCAGGCACCAGGCGCAGATCGGCGCCGATCATGCGCAGGAAGTCGATCTTTTCCCGGCTCTGTGTCTCCGGCATCACGATGACGGTTTTATACCCGCGCGCATTGCCCACCACCGTCAGCCCGATGCCGGTGTTGCCGGCGGTACCCTCGACGATGGTGCCGCCCGGCGTCAGCGTGCCGCGCTGTTCGGCGTCCAGAATAATCGCAAGACCGGCCCGGTCCTTCACCGAACCGCCCGGATTCATGAACTCGGCCTTGCCCAGGATGGTGCAGCCGGTGGCCTCCGAGGCGCGGCGGAGCTTGATCAGCTTCGTGTGGCCAATGGCGCCGGCGAGATCCTCGGCCCAGCCAGGGGCATGTGCGATCATGGTCATAGGCTATGGTTCCAGTTCAGATATGGCTTGAACCACGGTTCAGGCCAGCGTGCCGCCCGCCTTTTTCCAGGCGTCGATGCCCCCTCGATATGCCGGGCAGAACAGCAGTGTCCGGGCGGGCGTGGCATCGAGTCGGTGTAACGCGCTACCGGGCGAAATGTTCTCCTGCAGGTTCGTGACACAACAGATGCAGCGCGCCGCTGATCGCGCCATTGCGGGCGATATGCGCCTGAGCCAGGCCCCGGTACATGTTGGCGGGCACCGCCACGCTGGCTGGCGAGCCGGTAGGAACAGGTTCCGGATACAGGCTCGAACAATTGGCTGAAAATCATGGTGCCGTCCCTTGGCGATGGGATGTTGCGCATCGTTGATGCGGAGCGGCGCTGTGGCAGTTTCAAACTGCAGCAAAAGGTATTGCGGTCCTTCGCGCCAAATATTGTTCCCATTCTACATTGGCGGCCTCTGGGCGGTGCCGGTATGCCGCAACTGCCTCCTGCCTAGAAATGTTTTTTGAGAATGGAACGATCTAATGGGAGTGGCGCTTACCCTTGTAGGGTGAGATCAAAATCTGCTTCGCGGGCCGGTTCTGCTCTGCCTGATCTGGCTTGGTGCGCTTCCTGGATGTTTGGTCCGGGCGGCTGCCAGGGGCGACTTCAAGAAACCGTGCGCATATGATGCAGAACGCGCCATGGCCACGCTCGTCCGAACATTCTGACGGCGACAATAGATCGGATTCGGTAACAGATGGCTGACGACGATCAGGTGACGGCAATGGTGGATGTAACGGAATGCGATCGGGAGCCGATCCATATTCCGGGTACGATCCTGCCGCATGGCGCGATGCTGGTGCTGGATCCGGATACGCTCGTCGTGTTGCAAGCGGCGGGTGACACACAGGGGTTGCTGGGCGTGCCCCTGGATGCCTTGCTGGCACGTTCTATCGAGGGGCTGTTCGGACCCAGTCAGATCGCGAGCCTGCGCGGCCTCATTGCCGGAATGACCCTTGCTGCCCCACGGCATCTGCTGGACCCGATGCTGCGGGCTGTGCCAGATTTTCCGCTTGATGCGAGCATGCATCGCATCGACGGCGTTGTCGTTCTGGAATTCGAGGCGGCCGATCTGAGTGATCGCTTTGCGGCCGATCCCTTGACGGGCGTGATGGAAATGGTCGCGGGGTTCGAGGCGGCATCGTCCACGCAGGCATTGTGCCAAATGGCGGCAGAGCGTGTGCGCGACGTCACAGGCTATGACCGTGCACTGGTCTATCGGTTCATGCAGGATGGCTCCGGCTGGGTCATCGCTGAAAGTCGTGAAGAGCAACTTGAGCCATTTCTGGACCTGCATTACCCAGCGGCGGACATTCCCAAGCAGGCCCGTGCTCTGTATGTCAAAAACTGGCTTCGGCTCATCACCCAGGTTGATTACACGCCGGCGCCGCTGACACCGCGGTTCAACCCGCAGACCGGATTGCCGCTGGATATGAGCCGGTCGGTGCTGCGCGATGTGTCGCCGGTTCACCGTGAATATTTGCGCAACATGGGCATCGACGCTTCCATGTCGATCTCGATCATCCGAGGCGGCGAACTTTGGGGGCTTATTGCCTGCCACCATTACAGCCCCCGCCGCTTGCCACGCCATTTGCGTGCGGTCTGTGAGTTGTTTGGCTCCATGTTCTCGTTGCAATTGGAGGCGCGTGACAAGGGCGAGCAGTTCGATGCAAGGCTGGCGAGCCGGATGGTGCTGCAGAATCTCATGCTCAATCTGGCGGATGCGGACGACTATGCGGTGGGGTTGACGCAGCAATCGCCCAACCTGCTTGACTACATTGTATGTGGAGACCCCGACGTTCATGGCCGCAGGCATGGTGGGGTTGCCATATGCGTGAAGGGCCAGTTGACCTCCCTGGGCACCACGCCCGACAAAGCCGACATCGAAAGCCTTGTGGGGTGGCTGAACACCCATGTGACGGATTCAGACGGCATCTATTCAACGGACCGTCTGTCGGAGGTCTGGCCACCGGCCCTGAGCTACGCCGATTCGGCGTCGGGCCTGCTGGTTATCTCGGTGTCGCACGAACCTTCGGACTATATCATCTGGTTTCGTCCCGAACTCGCCGGCACCTCGCTCTGGGCCGGAGAGCCAAAGAAGCTGGTGGTGAGGGGGCCTGACGGCGATCGGCTGCGGCCGCGCAAATCATTCGAGATCTGGAAAGAGACGGTGCGCGGCCGATGCCTGCCTTGGGCGCCATCGGATATCGATGCGGCTTTCGATCTGCGCGTGTCGCTGCTGCATGTGGTGCTGCGCCGGATCAACGCCGCGGCCCGCGAGCGGCGGCGGGCTTCCGAGCGTGACCAGCTTCTGATGGCCGAACTGGACCACCGCGTGAAGAACACGATCGCCAACATCCAGGCGCTTGTGGTGCAGACCAGCCGGAGCGCAGACACGTTGACCGGGTTTGTCAAAGGGTTGGACGGCCGCATTCAATCGATGGCGAAAGCGCATAGCCTGCTGTCGGACAGCCGTTGGGAAGGCGTGTCGATTGAAAAATTGCTGCGTGAGGAGCTGGCCGCTTATTCCAACGGTGTATCCGGCGTTGTGTTGAGCGGCGCGGATGTGCTGCTGACGCCCAAATCAGCGTTGGCATTGTCGCTGGCCATCCATGAATTGGCGACCAATGCCGGGAAATTCGGATCGTTGTCTCAACCGGGTGGTTGCCTGGCCGTGGGCTGGAAATCGTCCAACGATGGCGGCATCACGCTGTCCTGGACTGAGTCCGGCGGGCCTCCGGTCAGCCCGCCCAGCCGGCGAGGATTTGGCTCGGCGCTGATCGAGCGCGCCCTGGCCATGGAGACGAACGGGCGAGCAACCTTGCAATACCTGCCGACGGGCGTTGTCTGCCATATCTTCCTGCCACCGGAGTCGGTTTGCCTGCCCACGTCCCGCGCATATCCAACGATTGAAGCCTTGGTGGCCCTGGTTGCAGCCGCTCCGGCGCTGCCGCCTGTGGCGAAGAAGTTGCGGGTTCTTGTCGTGGAGGATTCATTTCTGATCGTGATGAGCATCGAGGCCATGTTTGATGACATCGGCTGGGAAATCGTGGGCCCGGCGACCCGTATCGCCGAGGCGCTTGTGCTGGCGCGTGAGGAGAATTTCGACGCCGCCCTGCTCGACGTCAACCTCGATGGGGAAATGTCGTGGGACGTGGCCATGATATTGAAGGCGCGCGGCATCCCGTTCGTGTTCAGCACCGGCTACAATGCATCGTCCATTTTGCCGCCCAGCCTCGTGGGGAGCGCTGTGATCAACAAGCCGTTCCAGATCGATGCCGTTGAGCAGAAGCTGCTCCAGGTGATCGCCGACGCATGCAGCTAAAAAACGGCGCGGCGCGCGTTAAACCGGCAATACGACGCGTGCGCGCAACCCGCCGCTGGGGCTGTCCTCGAGGATGATCTCGCCGCCATGCGCACGCACAATATCGCGCGCGATGGTCAGGCCGAGGCCGGTGCCGCCGGCAGCCCCACTGGCGAAGGGCCGAAAGACCGATTCTCGCCGATCCTCGGGGATGCCCGGTCCGTCGTCATCGACGGTGATTTCCACTGCGCGGGGCGTGGTGCGGTGGGCCTTGAGCGTGACATGCCGGGCATGGCGGCGCGCGTTGTCGACGAGGTTGGTGATTGCGCGGCGGGTCGCGTCCGGGCGCAGCCACAGCACCATGTCGCGCGGGGCGTCGAGGGCGATGTCCGAGCCGGTGCGCCGCGCATTGTTGGCAATGTCCTCAAGGACGGCGCCCAGATCGGTGGGCTGCGCCTGCTCGGTGCCCTCGCCGCGTGCGAAGGCAAGGTAGCCTTCGATCATGCGGTCCATCTCGGCGATGTCGCCCTCCATGTCGGCCGCGTCCGACGCCAGTGCCGGGTCCATTTCCAGCAGCGCCACATTCAGGCGCAGCCGGGTGAGGGGGGTGCGCAGATCATGCGACACGCCGGCGAGCAGGTCTGTGCGTTGGGCGAGGAAGCGGCGGATGCGCTCCTGCATGCGGTTGAAGGCGACGGCGGCCTGACGGATTTCGGCAGCCCCTTCGGGCTTGATGGCGCCCAGGTCGCGGCCGATGCCGAACGCCTCGGCGGCGCCCGCCAACCGGCGCAGGGCGCGCACCTGGTTGCGCATGAACAAGGCGGAAATGCCGAACAGCAGCATCGACGAGCCAACCAGCCAGATGACGAACAGATAGATGGTGCCGGCATACAGGCGTTTGCGCGGGGCCTGGATGTCCAGCACGCCGTCCGGCATCTGCACGCGGATCAGCACTGAGCGTGGGTCTGAGGTCCAGTCGAGCTGGAACGGCTTGCGCACCCGCTCGGTCAGGGCGCCGGCCAGGCCGCCCTGGGTTTCCTGGCCGGGCGGCTGGTCGGCATTGGACAGAACCTCGCCCTGGTTGAACACCATCGACAGTTCCAGCCGGTCCCACGCGCTGTCGAGCGCCCAGGCGCGGTCGGCCGGACCGGGGAAGCGCTGCAACTGCTCGACGGTGGTGGCGATCTCGCCGGCGATGGCGCTGGCGAAGCGGCGGGAGACGATCTCAAGATGGCTGCCATAGAAGATCTGCAACGCCACGCCCTGCACCACGATCAACGGGATCAGCATGATCAGCAGCGACCGCCCCAGCAGCGAGCGGGGCAGCATGTTCTTGATGGCCTGGGCCTGGTGGTGCAACGGCAGGCGCATGATCAGGGTCCGGGTTTCAACACATAGCCGCGGCCGCGAACGGTGTGCAGGAAGCGCGGCTCGCGGGGGTCGATCTCGATCTTGCGCCGAAGCCGGGTCATTTGCACGTCGATGGCGCGTTCGCTTGATTCGTCGGTGCCCAATGCGGCTGCGATGTCATCGCGGGACAGCACTTCGTGGGCGCGCCCTGCCATGGCGGTGAGCAGGGCGGATTCGCCGCCGGTCAGCCGCACCGGGCCGTTCTGGCCCCGCAACTCGCCGCGGGCAGGATCGAAGCTCATGAGGCCGAGTTGCACCGGGCCTTGCTGTTGCGGTTCCGGTACCACGGGTGGGCCTGCGGGGGTGCGGCGCAGCATGGCGCGGATGCGCAGCACCAGTTCGCGCGGGTCGAACGGCTTGGGCAGGTAATCATCGGCCCCGGCCTCGAACCCGGCAATCCGGTCCTCGGGGGAGCCGGCTGCGGTCAGCAGGATAATGGGCAAGGTGATGTTGTCCAACTTGAGCGACTGTGTGAGTGACAGGCCGCTTTCGCCGGGCATCATCACGTCCAGCACCATCAAATCCGGTTGCAGGAACCGAAGCTGGTCCCGCGCCTTTTCGGCGGTCTCGGCGGTGGTGACGCGAAAGCCTGCTTCGGCCAGGAAGCGCTGCAGCAGGCTGCGCAGGCGGGCATCGTCGTCGACCACCAGGATGAGGGATTCTTCAGTCATGGATCAGCCCTTTCGTGCCCGAGCAGCGGTGTCGGTGGTGTCGATGTAGCTGCGGGCCGGTTCGTCCATGATGCCGCGCATCACGCGGCGGAAGCCTTCCACCGCGCCGGGGCCTGCCTCACGGTAGGCGGTGGCCAGCCGGTCGCGCTGCTGTTCGAACAGCCGGCGCTCCAGCGCCACGCCAGAGGGCGTGAGGATGAGCAGGCGTTGCCGGCGATCGGCGCGGCCGGGGCTTTGCGCCACATGGGCAAGATCCACCAGATCGCCCAGAACGCGTGCCAGGCTTTGCTTGGTGATGCGCAACAGGCCGAGCAAATCCGTCACGGCGATGTGCGGATTGCGGCCGATAAAGTGCAACGCGCGGTGATGGGCCCGGCCGAGGCCGATCTCATCGAGAATGACATCGGCGGCATTGGTGAAATCGCGATAGGCGAAGAACAGCAGGTCCTGCGCGGTGCGGATCTCTTCCTCGCGCAGGAACAGCAGGTTGGTGCCGGCAGCGGGGAGCTGTTGGCCGTGCGTGGGTTTGGGGCTGGTTCTGGCGTCGCTCACAAAGGCCTCACCTGCTGGTCCGGCATATCTGGCATACCTCCGATTTGGGTCAGGATCATTGACGCAATTTATTCGTTCATTATAGCGTCAGCCCGCCAAGAGCAACAATATTACGGAGAATATCACGATGGCGCTCGTTCCTTTCGATGACCGTGACGGGCAGATTTGGCTCGACGGCGTCATGGTGCCCTGGCGCGACGCGAAAATCCATGTGCTGACGCATGGGTTGCACTACGCAAGTGGCGTGTTCGAGGGCGAGCGGGCCTATTCGGGTCATATCTTCAAACTGCGCGCCCATACCGACCGGCTGATCGCCTCGGGCAAGATTTTGGGCTTCGACATTCCCTACACCGCTGACCAGATCGACCAGGCCTGCCGCGATGTCGTGGAAGCCAACGGGCTGGCCGAGGCGTATGTGCGCCCGCTCGCCTGGCGCGGCACGGAGCAGCTTTCGGTCTCGGCACAGCAGTCCAAAATCCATCTGATGGTGGCCACCTGGGCGTGGCCGAACATGTTCGGGGTCGATCGGATGAAGGGCGTCACGCTCGACATCGCCAACTGGAAGCGCCCGCATCCCGAAACCGCGCCGACAGCGAGCAAGGCTGCGGGGCTGTATATGATCGGCACGCTGGCCAAGCACGAGGCCGAGGCCCGTGGCTTCAACGACGCCCTGATGCTGGACTGGCGTGGCCAGGTGGCCGAGGGCACCGGGGCGAACGTGTTCTTCGTGTTCGATGGTGAGTTGCACACGCCGATTCCGGATTGCTTCCTCGATGGCATCACGCGGCGCGTGGTGATGAGCATCGCCCGGCGTCAGGGCCTCAAGGTGGTGGAGCGGGTGATCATGCCTGCGGAAATGGCCCAGGCCAGCGAGGTGTTCCTCGTGGGCACCGCCGCCGAGGTGACGCCGGTGCGCCAGATTGGCGACCTTGCCTTCACCCCCGGCGCGGTGACGGCCGCCTTGCTGGCCGCGTTCGAAGCGTTGGTGCGCCAGCCTCCTGCCGAGGTTGAACGGCTCACCGCGGGATAATTTCACATCAAGCGGGTTGCGGGGTGCAACAATCTCCCGCTTCCCCCATTTGAAAAAGAACGGTTTAGTTCTGGAGCTATCATGCGCACCATCGTCATCGCCTACATCTCCACGGCCATCGTGTTTTTCGCCATGGATTTCGTCTGGCTCTCGGTCGCGGTGCAGCAACTCTACAAGCCGCGCCTTGGCGGCTTGCTGCTGGACCAGCCGAACATGCCGGTCGCGGCGGGGTTCTATCTTCTCTATGTGGTGGGGGTTCTGGCCTTCGCGGTGATGCCGGCTTTGGCGCAGGGCGACTGGACGCGGGCGCTGTGGGGCGGTGCGCTGCTCGGGCTGGTGGCCTATGGCACCTATGACATGAGCAACCTCGCCACTTTGAACGGTTGGTCGGCGCTGGTGTCTGCTGTCGACATGGTGTGGGGCACCTTCGTCACCGCAGTTGCCGCGACGGCAGGGTATTTCATCGTCCGGGCGCTGTAGGGGGGCGATGCAACCACGTCGCCCTGTGGCGCATTAGGAGGAGTGGATGCGAATGGCGGCACGACCGCCCGGGAACGGAATGCCGTTCACGGATCGCATCGAGGATTGCATGCCGAGATTTGCGTGCAACATCGGAACCCTAATGAAAACCATATCTCGCGTGGCGGCTTCGCTCGCTATTCTGATGCTGAGCTACGGCGGCGTGATGGCCCAATCTTATGGCGACCAACGCGGTGGCCCGCAGCGCAACGAAGGCCCGCAGCATGAGGGGCGTGGCAATGACGACCGCCGTGATGAGGGCCGCAACGACCGCGGCGGCGATCACCGCGATTGGCGTCGCGGCCAGCGCGTGGACCGCGATGAATGGCAACGTGGTGCAAGGTTCGATTATCGCCAGCGGCACTTGAGCCGGCCACCGCGCGGTTATGAGTGGCGCGAATTCAACGGCACCTATGTTCTGGGCGCCATCGCCACCGGCATCATCGCCAATATCATTCTAAACGGCGGGCGCTGACCAACGCCGGGCCCAATATCTGGATGGCGGCGATTTTTTTTACGCGGCGCCCCAGCGTTCCACCGCCAGGTCATCGGCTTCGCGGGCATCAACCCACGATTCGGTGCCGTCGGTGAAGCGTTCCTTCTTCCAGAACGGCGCCCGGGTCTTCAGCCAGTCGATCAGGTAGGCGCACGCATCCAGCGCCGCCTGCCGATGCGGGGCGGCGGCCAGCACCAGCACTATGTTCTCGCCAGGCTGTAATTCGCCGACGCGGTGCAACAACGTGCAGCCTTGCAGATCCCAGCGTGCGCAGGCCGCCTCGGCGATCTTGCTCAAGGCCCGCTCGGTCATGCCGGGGTAGTGCTCCAGCGTCATGCTGACAATCGGCCGGCCGCCGGCGGTGTCGCGCACCACGCCGACGAAGCTGGCGATTCCGCCGATATCGCTGCGGCCTTGCGTCAGGGCGGCATATTCTGCGCCAAGATCGAAGTCCTCCGTCTGGACGCGGATGATGGCCATGTTAGCCGCCGGTAACAGGGGGGAAGAATGCCACCTCATCACGGTCTGTGACGGTGGCGTCCGGCAGGGCGAAGTCCTGGTTGACCGCGCAGCGCACCAGTTTGCCGTGAGCAAACGCTGCTTCATGCCCAGGGCTGCGGGTGCGCAGCCACGCGACGAGGCCGGCCACATCGGTGATGTCGGGCGGCAGCGTCAGATCCTCCTCGCCCAGCCCCACGCGTTCGCGCAGCCAGGCGAAGTAGAGAACTTTCATCTCGGGCTCGGCACCGTCTGCACCGAGCCGTCCGGTGCGATCAGTGTGCTGGTGCCGTTGCCGTTCGGCACCACGATACCCGTGCCGCCGCGCGGGTCGGTGTAGGTTTGCACGCCGCCGTTGTTCTGCAGCATGGCGGGGCCGGACGGGGTCATCACGGTGGGGTCCCGTGGGGCCGGCTGGGCCTGCGGCATCTGCATGGGCGCGGGCGTCGCCGGGCGCACCTGGCCGGTGCCGGGCGGCGTGGAACTGCCGAGCGGACGGCCAAGATACATTTCCTCGCCCGATTTGAGCGTCGCGTCCGGGTTCTCGCGCTGGAGGTCCTGCAACGTCATTTGCGGCGGCAGCGGGCCGGGCCAGACATTGCCGGGTTCCGGCAACAACGGCTCCTCCTGGGCGGCTTCACCGAACACGCGGCGCATGTTCTCTGTGTCGCCCGCGGGACGGTTCGGGTTGCGATAGATCGTGTGGGTGTCGGCGGCGAATCCCCCAAATCCGTCGAACGGGCTGCCGACATATTGGGAGCAGCCGGTCATGGCCAGCAGCAGGCCGAGCGAGGCGATACGGCGCATACTCGAGAATTCCTTATCGCTCTATCAGTGGATAGCCGGCGAGTCTGCCGGTTGGGGTGACTGCAATGTGCCCGTCCTGCGGGCCATGCTCAAGGGACAGGTTGCACTGCATCATCGAACTCCAGAAAACGCAGGCACCAATCCACAATTGCGGCCGGTCGGTCCAGGTCTAGCAATGGCAACGAACAGCCTTCAGGAGCCTTGTCGCACGCCACGGCCACCACGTCGCCCCTCCCTGGCCAGAAGGGGGGGCGGGCGAGCGCATGGCGGTGGATTTCGATTTTCGGATGGGGTGAGGCCTGGAACCCTTCTACCAGCACGAGATCCACCGGCGATAGATGGGCCAGCAATTCCGGCAGCTCCGGCTCCGGACCGGACAGTTCATGCATCAGCGCCCAGCGATGGGCGCTGGAGATCAGCACCTCACGCGCGCCGGCCGCCCGGTGTTCAAAGCTGTCCTTGCCCGGCTGGTCGAGATCAAAGCCGTGATGGGCGTGCTTGATGGTGGACACCGTGATGCCCCGGGCGATGAACAACGGCACCAGGCGCGTGAGCAGATGCGTCTTGCCGCTGCCGGACCAGCCGATCAGTCCCAAAACCTTCATGGAGCCAGTCTTCATGGAGCAGGAGTGCGCACCGCGTGGCGCAGGCCGGCCTGCAGATAGTCCCAGCCCGTGAGCAGCGTGAGCAAGGCGGCGCCCCAGAGCAACGCCTCACCGATGGAGGCCACGGGCAGAAAGTCCAGATGCAGCAGGCGGGCGCCGGTGTCGCCGGCCAGCAAGGTGCCGAGGGCGCCCATCTGAAAGCCGGTTTTCCATTTCGCCATCTGGGTGACAGGCAGGCTGATGCGCAGGCCCGCCAGATATTCACGCAGCCCGCTGACCAGAATTTCGCGCAGCATGATGACGATGGCCGGATACAGGCCCCAGGCGCTCAGGCGGTCATGTCCGGCCAGCATCATCAGCGTGGCCCCCACGAGGAGCTTGTCGGCGATCGGGTCCAGCATGCGCCCGAGATCGGAGATCTGGGCCCGGCCTCGTGCCAGCTTGCCGTCGAAGTAATCCGTAATAGCCGCGACCGCGAACACCGCGCAGGCGATCACGTCGCCCATGGGCGTGTGCCATGCGACGAACGCCACCAGGATCGGGATGGCGGCGATGCGACTGAGGGTGAGCAAATTGGGGAGATCGGTCAGCATACACCCTCTCTAACCGAGTTCGCGCGGCGCGCCCAGCGCACCTATGCGCCGTTTGGCCTAACCCTGCGAATCCAGGCTCGCGCCGGGGTGAAAATGCGCATAGACGCGCCGCGCGATGGCGCTGGAGATGCCGGGGGCGGCTTCCAGATCAGGCAGCCCGGCCTGCTTCACGCCGCGTGCCGAGCCGAAATGGTTGAGCAGCGCCCGCTTGCGGCCGGGGCCGATGCCGGCGATGTCGTCCAGCTCGCTCGTCACCAGCGCCTTGCTGCGGCCGGCGCGGTGGGTGGTGATGGCGAAGCGGTGCGCCTCGTCGCGCAGGCGTTGCAGGAAATACAGCACCGGGTCGCGCGGCGGCAGCTGGTAGGCGGGCTTGTCGTCGGTGTGAAACCACTCGCGCCCGGCATCGCGATCCGGCCCTTTGGCCATGGCGACCAGCTTCACATCGGTCACGCCCAGATCGTCCAGCACGCTTCGCACCGCTGAAAGCTGGCCGGCGCCGCCGTCGATCAGCAGCAGATCGGGCCATTCCGGCCCCTCGGTGGCGCCTTCGCGGATGGCGCGGCCGAAGCGACGTTCCAGCACTTCGCGCATCATGGCAAAATCGTCGCCGGGCGTGATCGGCCCCTTGATGCTGAATTTGCGATAGGCGGATTTGTCGAAGCCCTCGGCGCCGGCCACGATCATCACGCCATAGGCGTTGGTGCCCATGATGTGACTGTTGTCGTAGACCTCTATCCGCGATGGCGGGCTGGGCAACTCCATGAGCGTGGCCACGGCGTCCAGCAGCTTTCCCTGACCTGCGGTCTCGGCCAGCCGACGCTCCAGCGCCTCACGCGCGTTGGTGGCGGCATGTTCCACCACCGTCAGCTTCTCGCCGCGCTTCGGCACCGCCAGTTCCACGCGCTTGCCGGTGCCGAAGGTTTGCATCTTCAGGCTCAGCGCCTCAGCGATCAGTTCCTGTTCCGGCAGTTCGTGGCTGAGCAGGATCAGCGGCGGTGGTGGCTTGTCGTCGTAGAACTGGGCGATGAAGGCGGCCATCACCTCGGCGGTCTCGTCCGCCTTGGCGTGGGCCGGGAAGAAGGCGCGGTTGCCGTTGTTGCGGCCGCCACGGACAAAGAACACCTGGATGCAGGTCTGCCCGGCCAATTGGTGCCCGGCGATCACATCCGCATCGACGATGCTGGCCGGATTCATCGAGCCGCTACCCTGTACATAGGTCAGCCCGCGAATCCGGTCCCGCAAGGCGGCGGCGCGTTCGAATTCCAGTTTTTCGGCGGCGTCCTCCATCTCGCGCGCCAGGCCCTGCTGCACGGTGGCGCCCTTGCCGCCGAGGAACGCCTTCGCCTGGGCCACCAGATCGGCGTAGTCGTCATGGCTGATCCGGCCGACGCAGGGCGCCGAGCAGCGCTTGATCTGGTGCAGCAGGCAGGGGCGGGAGCGGTTGCTGTAAACGCTGTCGTTGCACGAACGCAGCAGGAACACGCGCTGCATGGCGGTGATGGTCTGGTTGACCGCCCAGGCCGATGCGAACGGGCCGTAATGGCTGCCTTTGCGGGTCCGGGCGCCGCGATGGCGGGTGATCTGCGGGAAGGAGTGGTCCTCGGTCAGCATCAGCCACGGATAGGATTTGTCGTCGCGCAGCACGATGTTGAAGCGAGGCTTGAGCCGCTTGATGAGGTTTGCCTCAAGCAGCAGCGCCTCCGCCTCGGTGTGGGTGGTGACGATCTCCATCGAGACCGTCTCCGACACCATCCGCCGCAGCCGTTCGGGCAGGGTGACGATTTTGGTATAAGCCACCACCCGCTTCTTAAGCGCCCGCGCCTTGCCCACATAGAGGGCGTCCCCTCTGGCATCGAGCATGCGATACACACCGGGCGATAACGGCATCGTGTCCAGCGCCGTCTCGATCACCTGGACGCCGCGCAACTGGTTGGGGTGTTCCATTGCCATGCTTAGCGTGAAGGGGCGGCCGAGAGATTTGGGTCAATCATATGACATTTTTGCAACGGATTGGACCTGGGGGTAAGGGCTTCTGACGTTTCGAAAACAGTCCACAAAGTCTGTGGATAAGTTTGGGGAGAAAGTTCCCGGGGGCTGGGGAGTACCGCGGACATCCGCGGCATATTGCGAATTGCCTAGTTTCTAGTCACTGTCCGTAACTTGTTGATTTAAAACAAATTATGAATGATGGCCTGTCATAATTCTAAAACAAACACTCATGTCACTGAAACTGTTCAAAGCCCGCGCCCGGTGGTGGACAATTCACACGCCACTGCGTTCGATCTCCACGCCAGCGCTCGCCGCATCCGCGAAAACGTCCAGCTTTTCAACCCGCACGCGCGCGAGTCGGATGCGCGGATCCAACACGATGGCGGTGGCAATTCGTTCGGCCAGCGTTTCCACCAACTGCACATGGCCGCTCGCCACGATCGATCGCGCGATGTTGGCGATCGCTTCGTAATCCACCACCCGCGCCAGTTCGTCGCGGCCGATGGCACTTCTGGACAGCGGTGAGGCGCCCTCGTCATCGACAGCCAGATCGAGGTTGATGCGAATGCGCTGGGGCTTTTCGTGCTCGCTTGGGTAGACTCCTATCGAGCCGTTGAGAACCAGGTCGCGGATGAACACATGACGCAATCCGCGTGCGGCGCTGGCGATCCGGGTCGCTTCCATCAGCCTATTCCTCTATCGCGGTGGCGGGGCCGACAGGGCTCCATTGCAGATGCTGGCCACCATCAAGCGCCAGCATTTGGCCCGTCATAGACGGCATTTGAAGCATGGCCAGCACGGCGAAGCCGATTTCGTCCGGGGAGCTGCCATGCTGCAATGGCACAGAGGCGCATTGGGCCGCGAACTGCGCCGGTGTTTGGCGGGGGCTGGGCACGGTGGGGCCTGGGCCGATGCCGTTGACGCGGATGCGCGGCGCCAGCGCCAGGGCCATGGTTTGCGTCAATGTCCACAGCGCCGCCTTGGAGACGGTGTAGGAGACGAAATGCGGCGTGAGGGACCAAACCCGCTCGTCCAGCAGATTCACCACAAGGCCGTTGGCATCGTCCGGCAGGGCCTTGGCGAAATCCTGCGTCAGCACGAACGGCGCGCGCAGATTGGGTTCCATATGCGCATCCCAGCTTGCACGGGTGGCATCTGCCCATTCGTCCCGCTCGAAGGTGGAGGCGTTGTTGACCAGCACACCCAGCGGGCCGAGCGCTGCGGTGGCCTCGCCGATCAGCCGACGCACCGAAGGCTCGTCGCCCAGCGATGCCTGGAGCACCACGGCCTTTACCCCGAGCGCACGGATGTCGGTGGCCGTCTGTTCGGCTTCGGCCAAGCTGGTGTCGCAATGAACAGCGATAGCAAATCCGGCTTGCGCCAGGGCCAGCGCCACCCCGCGACCGATCCGCCTGGCGCCGCCCGTCACCAGGGCCGCGCGTGGGAGAGTGGGAGAAACGAGCATATGAATCCTTACCACCTTCAGGTGGGCTGGGGGATGAATGGTGACCCTTCAGCAGGTGGCAACGAATGTCGATTGTTCGAGGGGGCGATATTCGCCGCAACCTGGACGGTTACGCGCCGTTGGCGGCCGGCTGGATGTGCAAAGTGGCGAAAGTGCCGTCTCCAGGGAGATCCACCACACCCTCGATCAGCACGCAATCCCAGCGTCCCAGGTCGTGGGCCTGGCCATCGGCCCGCAAGGTCGCCGCCGCATCGAGGGCGACCAGCACTGTGACTCCCGGCTCGGTCGGCAACGCCGGGCCGATCCTCACAGCGTTTTGCCAGACGCTGCGGTCGGTCATCACGTTCACCACGCGGCATGGCCCTGCGGGCAGGTGGCAGTCGAGCCGGCGCCCGCCATCGAACGGGGTGGGTTGCAGCGGCTTGACGTCCAGCGTCTCACCGTCCCCGAACCGCAGCGCAAAGCCCGCGCCGTCGATCAGGGTGATGGTGCGGTCAGTGCCGGTGTAGTCCGAGAACGGGGCATCCGCATCGAGCCAGGCGAAGGCCACGAGCCAGCCCGGACCGGCGGCAATATCGGCCTTGCGCCCACAGCCGTTCGGCCAGAGCGAGATCGGGAGGTCGGCTTGCCGCCGCACGGTCACGGTCATGGCAGTGTCACACCACAGAAGTCTTGGCTTCCAGCCCAATCGACTGGGCCAGCCGTTCCAGCCGACGGGTGACCGACTCGCCCGCGAACACGCCGGTGCCGGGGGTCAGCTGCAACGTCAGCACATCGCTTGGGATGAGCCTGCTGCCGGCCAGCAGGTCCGGCGTGCCGGCCGAGAGCGTGTACGCCAGCCGCAGCGCCATGCCGAGCACGGTGGCGCGCCGCGTGGCCTCAAAGCCCAGCAACATGCGGGCGGTGGTGAGGAACGAAGCGTCTGGATCGGCCTCGTAGCGCACCGCCAACGTCAGTGCGAGGAAGGCGCGGGCGTGGTGGTCCAGCCCGATACCAGGCTGGCGCAGCACGCGCATGAAGGATTGCTCGGCGCGATATTCCGGGTGGTCGTGGCTGCCGATATCGCTCAGCCAGCAGGCGGTTTCGCGCAGGCGCCGCGCTTCGTGGGTCTCGCCCTGGAACAGCGGGCTGGTCCATTCCATCAGCGCCGGCGGCAACGCCGGGTCGCGGCCGAAGCGCTGGGAGAGTTCGTGGCCAGCGGCCAGCATGGGGTCAAGCCGGCGAACATCCTCGGGCACCTGGCTCATATACCAGCCCTCGCGCAGCCCGTTGGCGCTGAAGATCACCCGCCGTGCGGCGGTGGCGCGCAGCAGGCGGCGCAGCACCACGGCGGCGAACGGCAGATCCTCCACCCGGCGACGCGGCACGCCCGGCATCCGTTCCAGCGCCCGCTTGGACGCGGCCGCGATCACGCCGGTGAGGTCGCGCGCCTCCTCGCGTTCGATCGTGTAGTGGTGAACCATGCTGAGCGGATAGCCGGTCTGCGCCAGATGGATTCGCGCCAACGCCCGCCAGGCGCCGCCCACCAGATACAGGTCCCGCCCCGCGCCCTCGGCCAGCCACGGCAATTCGGCCAGATCGGCCTCGGCCAGGGCGCGGGCGCGCACCACGTCGTTGTTCGCGCGTTCTGACAGCCGGATCACGCCCAGCCGCAGCGTCTGCGCCCGGCCGCGCTGGCCGGCTTCCAGCCGCACCATCTCCAGCGAGCCGCCGCCGATATCGGCCAGGATGCCATCGGCCGTGGGAATGCCGCACAGCAATCCGGCCGCTGCGTATTCGGCCTCCATCTCGCCCGGCAGGGTGTGGATCGGCACGCCCGGCATGCGGGTGCGCAGGGTTGCGACGAAATCCGGCCCGTTGGAGGCATCGCGCACCGCCGCCGTGCACAGAACCTCGAACGGGTCAGCCCCCATGGCGCGGGCGATGGTGTGATAGCGCTCCATCACCATCAGCGCCTGGTCCAGCCCTTCCTCGTTCAGCTTGCCCGAGGCATTCAACCCACGCCCCAGCCGCAGCACGGCCTTTTCGTTGAAGATGGGGGTGGGATTGCGACAGAGCCCCTCGAACACCACGAGGCGAACGGAATTGGACCCGAGATCGACGACAGCACAGCGGGTCAGCCCGCCTTGGTTCACGTAGGGCATGATCAGTCTTGGTGCACTCTGTCTTGCTTGCGCGCATGCGACACGGCCAGCGGGGCGACGGGCCCGTGCAAGGCCGAGCCGCGTCCGGACAAGGAGGGGTTCGTCATGAAATACTTGTGGGCCGACACCAGCGGCGTACCCTCCGCCGGCTGGTCGCGCCGCCACAGGCCGTCAGCGCCCAGATCCCAGGACTGCATGTTGTCCTGCAGATTGACCACCATGATCTGGTCGAGGATCTGCGCGTGCACGGTGGCGTTGTGGATCGGCACGAACGTCTCCACCCGCCAGTCCATGTTGCGGGCCATCCAGTCGGCCGAGCTGATGAACACCTTGGCATGGCGGCTCGGCAGCCGGTGGCCGTGGCCGAACACGCAGATGCGGGCGTGTTCGAGAAAGCGACCGACGATGGACTTTACGCGAATGTTGTCGGAAAGCCCCGGAACACCCGGCCGCAGGCAGCAGATGCCGCGAATGACGGCGGTGATGTGTACGCCCGCGCAGGACGCCTCATACAGCTTGTCGATCAGGTCGGTATCGACCAGCGAGTTCAATTTCAGCCAGATCGTGGCTGGCTTGCCCTTGCGGGCGTAGGCGATCTCCTGGTCGATCAGCCCCATGATGGCCGGGCGGATGGTCAAAGGCGCGAAGGCCAGTGCGTCCATCTTTTCCGGCTTGGCATAGCCCGTCATGAAGTTGAACAGCCGCGCCGCGTCGCGCGTCAGGTCCGGATCGCAGGTGAAGAAGCTGAGATCGGTGTAGATGCGCGCGGTGATGGGGTGATAGTTGCCGGTGCCGAAATGCGCGTAGGTGCGCATCACGGCGCCCTCGCGGCGCACGATGAGTGAGATCTTGGCGTGAGTTTTCAATTCGGTGAAGCCGAACACCACCTGCACGCCGGCGGCTTCCAGAACGCGGGCGAGGCGGATATTGGCCTCCTCGTCGAACCGCGCCTTCAGTTCCACCATCGCGGTGACGGACTTGCCGGCCTCGGCCGCCTCGATCAGCGCCTTGACGATCGGGCTGTCGCGGCTGGTGCGGTACAAGGTCTGCTTGATGGCCACCACCGACGGATCGCCCGCTGCCTGGCGCAGGAACTGCACCACCACGTCGAAGCTTTCGAACGGGTGATGCACCACGATGTCCTTGGCGCGGATGGCGGCAAAGCAGTCGCCGCCGAAATCGCGAATCCGCTCGGGGAAGCGCGGCGTATAGGGAGGGAACAGCAGATCCGGCCGGTCATCGCCGATCAGCTGCTTCACATCGACCAGTCCGAGGATGCCAGGTTGGACGAACACTTCCTCGGGCGGCACGTCCATCTCGTCGGCCACGAAATCGCGCAGGGCCTCAGGGGTTGCCTGGGTGACGGTGAGGTGGATGGCCACGCCCCGGCGGCGGCGCTTGAGGGCGGTTTCATAAGAGCGGACCAGATCCTCGGCCTCGTCCTCGAATTCCACGTCGGTGTCGCGGATCAGGCGGAACATGCCCTGGCCGAGCACGCGAAAGCCGGGGAACACGCGGGGCATGAACAGGCTGACGACGTCTTCCAGCATAACGAAGCGGATGTCGCCGCATTCATTGGCCGGCAGCTTCACGAAGCGTTCCGCCAGTGCCGGGAGCGGAATCAGGCCGCGCATGGCGTGGCCGTCCTCGTCGCGCAGCAGCTTCAGGGCCATCACCAGGCCCATGTTGGGAACGAACGGGAACGGGTGGGCAGGGTCGACGGCCAGCGGGGTCAATACTGGGAACACCCGTTCCATGAACCATGCTTCAAGCCAGGCCCGATCGGCGGATGACAGCGCCGGCGTTTCGGTGACCAGGATGCCGGCGGCGCCCACCAGGCTGCGCAACTCGGCCCACACGCGCTGCTGGTCGCCCATCAGCGCCTCGGCCCGGGCGGTGACGTCGGCCAATTGCTGCGCCGGGGTGCGGCCGTCCGGCGAACGGCCGGTGACGCCGGCCTTGGCCTGCCCGATCAGGCCAGCCACGCGGACGGAATAGAATTCATCGAGGTTGCCGGCGCTGATCGACAGGAAGCGCACCCGTTCCAGCAGCGGATGGTTCTGGTTCTCGGCCTCATCCAGCACGCGCTGGTTGAAGTCGAGCCAGGATAGTTCACGGTTGATGAAACGATCCGGGCCGGCCGCCTTTGGGTCCAGGATAGCGATTTCAGCGCTCTCGGGAGCGACGTTTTCTTTGACGTGCAGCATGACGGGCTCCTGGCCGGGGTGCGTTGGGGACGTGGCACTGTTTTCCATCGGGTATTCCTACAGGAAACCCGGGCTGTCATGCGAGGTGACAACAGCATGCCACCCCAAATCTTCACGAACCGGTTCGTCCTCCGTCTCGAAGCCAAGCGTTGCCACCACTTCGGCGGCCAGCGTGCGGGTGATCCGTCCACCGGCGGCCATCGCCAGACGGTCAAGAAGAGCTGCCGCCTCGCGCAGGGCCGCAGGCGTGCGGGGCAGGCGTTGCAGCAGGAATTCCTGCATCGGCTCCGCCACCGGCAATTGCCGGTCCGACAGCAGGGCGCGCAGCAGGCCGCGCAGCAGGTCGTCCTCGGCCGGACGGATCTCCACCGCCAGCAGCGCCCGCAACCGGCTGGCGAGGTCCGGCAGTCGCACCGGCCAGCGCGCCGGCGCCGTGCGGCTGGCGATGATGACCTTGTGGCCGGCCTCGGCTGCGGCGTTCAGCATGTGCAGCAACGGGCGCTCGGCCGCGAGGTCGGCATCGTCGATGGCGATCGGGCCGAGCGGTGGTTCCAACGCAAGCTGCGCGCCGTCGATCAGCGTGGCGCCGTTCTGGGCCGCCCAGCGATACAGCAGGTGCGATTTGCCGCTGCCAGCCTCCCCCCACAGCCCCAGCCGGTGCTGCGGCCATTCGTCCGGTCGGTCCAGCCACGCCAGGGCAGCCGCATTGGATGGCGCCTGCAGGAACACGGTGCGATCGAATTGCGGGGCATGGGTGAAGGGCAGGCCAAGCTGTCGCCTCATGGCGCTGCCCCTGGCCGGATCTTGCGTATCACGGGGTGTTTTCCAGCTCCTGGCCTTCGAGAAACTCCGAGTCCGGCGCAAGCGGCGGATCCAGATACAACGGACTTTCAAGATAGCGCCGCAACCAGAACCGGCATAGCACCCCGATGATCGCCGCCACCGGCACCGCCAGCAGCACGCCCACAAAGCCGAATGCCGCGCCGGCGGCGAACAGGGCGAAGATCACCCACACCGCGTGCAGTTCCACCCGGTCGCCGAGAAAGCGGGGGTAGATCACATAGCCCTCCAGCAACTGCCCCAGCACGAACACCACGCCCACCTCGATCACCCCGGTCCAGGTGGGGAACTGGGCGAAGGCCAAGGCCGTGGCGGCCACCAGCCCGGTGATGCTGCCAACATAGGGAATGAACGACAGCAGGCCCGCGGTGATGCCCACGATCAACCCCAGATCCAGCCCCACCAGCGACAGAGCGGTGGCATAGTACAGCGCCAGCAGAAAGCAGCACAGCAACTGCCCGCGCAGCCACGCGGACAGGATGCGGTCCACCTCATGCGCCTGCGCCCGCAGCACGCCGGCATAGCGGCGCGGCAGCCAGCCATCGATTCGCGCGACCATGCCCGGCCAGTCGCGCAGCAGATAGAACGCCACCACCGGCGTAACGATCACCAGCGTCAGCACGTTGAACAGCGCAAAGCCGCTGCCGATCACGCCGCGCAGGGCGCCGGCCACGAACGAGACGATGGACCCCGCCTGGCCACCCACCAGATCACGCAATTTCTCATCGATCAGATCCGGCCCCAGCCGTTCCTGCAGATGCGCGATCTGCTCGGCGGCGAAGCTGCGCACGGCGGTGCTGTATTCCGGCACGCGGGTGAACAGAATGCCGAGCTGGGCCACGATCAACGGATAGAGCAACAGGGCGAACACCAGCACCACCGCCAGCAGCGCCAGCACCAGCACGATGGCGGCCACCGTTCGCGGCATGCCCAGCCGGGTCAGCCTTGCGGCCGGCGGGTCGAGGAAATAGGCGATCCCGGCGGCGGCCACGAAGGGCAGCAGCACCGAGCCGAACAATTCCAGCATCACGAGAAAGGTGACAGCGAGCCCCACCAGCAGCGCCAGGCGCTGGGCCCGGGTGGCGGGATGCGTGGGCTGCGGCCCATGCTGCATTGTGTTCATGCGCGCACTCCATGGCAGCCCTGGCGCTGGCGAAGGTTTGCAGATCGTGGACCGCTATGGTTGTTTGCCGCTTCGCTCATCATTTTCGTGCCATGACCTTCTTCGTGGCACCAGTATAACCGGAACCTGCGATGCCCAGCATGACCTATCGTGACGCCGGCGTGGACATCGATGCGGGTGACGCGCTGGTGGACCACATCAAGCCGCTGGCGCGCGCCACCAAGCGCTCCGGCGTGATGGGCGGCCTCGGCGGCTTTGGCGCGTTGTTCGACCTGAAGGCCGCCGGCTTCACCGACCCGGTGCTCGTCTCGTCCACCGACGGCGTCGGCACCAAGCTGCGCATCGCCATCGACAGCGGCGCGCATGACACCGTGGGCATCGACCTCGTGGCCATGTGCGTCAACGACCTGGTGGTGGCCGGTGCCGAGCCTTTGTTCTTCCTCGATTATTTCGCCACCGGCAAACTCGCCATCGCTGATGCGACGCGGGTGATCTCGGGCATCGCCAAGGGCTGCGAGATCGCCGGCTGCGCCCTGGTGGGCGGCGAGACGGCCGAAATGCCCGGCATGTATCACGACGGCGACTACGATCTGGCCGGCTTCTCGGTGGGTGCGGCCGAGCGGACCGACCTGCTGCCGAAGGAGGTGGCGGCCGGGGACGTGGTGCTGGGCCTCGCCAGTTCCGGCGTGCATTCCAACGGTTATTCGCTGGTTCGCCGGATTGTGGCGGCCGGCAATGCCGGGTGGTCCGACCCAGCGCCGTTCGCCGCCGGCAAGACCCTGGCGCAGGCACTGATGGAGCCGACTCGGATCTATGTGAAGTCCGTGCTGGCGCTGCACAAGGCGGGGCTGCTGCTGGCCGCCGCCCACATCACCGGTGGTGGATTGCCCGGCAACCTGCCGCGCGTGCTGCCGGACGGCATGCGCGCCGTGATCGACGGCACCGCCTGGAAGCTGCCGCCCGTGTTCGCCTGGCTGGCCCGCACCGGTGGCGTGGCGCCTGAGGAAATGCTGCGCGTGTTCAACTGCGGCATCGGCATGGCGCTGGTGGTGCGTGACGCCGAGGCCGCCACCGCGTTGCTGGAGAGCCTGGGCGAGACGGTGCACCGCATCGGCCAGCTTGAGGCCTGCGACGGCCCGGCCGAGGTGCGCATCGACCTGCCAACCGGCTGGGCGGCGTGAAAAAGCGCGTCGGCATCCTGATCAGCGGCCGTGGCTCCAACATGGCGGCCCTGATCGCGGCGGCGGCACATCCGGACTACCCGGCCGAAATCGCCATCGTGCTGTCCAACGACCCGGAGGCCGGCGGCTTGGCCACCGCCGAAGCGGCCGGCATTCCCACGGCCGCGATCAACCACAGGCTGTATCAGAAAAACCGCCCCGCCCACGAGATGGCCATCGCGCATCGGCTGGATGCGGCGGGCGTGGAGATCGTCTGCCTCGCCGGATACATGCGCCTGCTGACGCCGCTTCTGGTGGGCCGCTATGCCGGGAGGATGCTGAACATCCACCCCAGCCTGCTGCCGTCCTTTCCCGGGCTGGACACCCACGCCCGCGCCATTGCCGGCGGTGTGAAGCTGCATGGCTGCACCGTGCATCTGGTGACAGAGGCGATGGACGAAGGCCCCATCCTGGCGCAATGCGCCGTGCCGGTGTTTGAATCAGATACCGAAGACACGCTGTCCGCCCGCGTGCTGGCGCAGGAGCATGGTCTTTATGTTGCCGCGTTGGCCGCTTTCGCTGCCGGGCATGACGGCAATCTTCCGCCTGCCACCGCGACGCTGTGCAATCCCTTGCCTCACGCGCCCGCCGTCGCTTAAAACGCCGGTAGTATTTGAACGGACCCACACCATGGCCGAAACCACCAATTCCACCACGCTCGCGCCCCTGACCGAGGAGGCCCTGCTGGCCGACCGCAAGGCATTCTGGGAATCGTTCACCAGCGGCGGCCTGTATGCCAGCATCGCTGTGGGCCTGCTCATGGTCGCGATGTGGATCTTCCTGGTCTGACGTCGGGCCGAATCTGAAAAGCGGGCCACGCGCCCGCCAAGTGCCCCCGTTCCGTGAGGCTGTCGTGACGGAACAGGGGCCGGCAGTCAGGCTGCCTTTACTTCGATGCGCTTCTCGTGGGCCTGCGCCTCCTTGGTTTTCGGCATCCTCACGGTCAGGATGCCCTTGCTGACGGACGCCTCGATTTTGTCGGAATCCACGCCCTCCGGCAGACGGAATGTCCGCGTGCAGGCGCCATAGCGCCGTTCGGACAGATGGTAATCCATCCCCTTCCGCTCGGTTTGCTCTCTTTTTTCACCGCGGATCGTCAACCCGCCCCCGGACACCTTCACCTCGATGTCCTTGGCCTCCATACCGGGGAATTCGGCGGAAATTTCAAAGCCCTGGTCCTTTTCCACGACATCGACCGCGAGGTCGAAATTCGTGGCCATCGCCAACGGCCAGGTGGGTTCGAACGAGGGCATCTGCGGCATCATGGGAAGGCGGGATGGCGCCATCCCAAAATTCTCGAACAGACGATCCACCTCGCGGCGGAGGGACTCAAAGGGCGTCCAGGATTCTGCAAGTGGCGCCCAAGGGGCTGCTGTTGTCACAGGAACGTTTTTCCGCGCCTCCACCGGGGCGGGGAATTTGGTTGGTGCTTCGGCCATGCTGCTGTCTCCCTGTCATCAGAAACTGCGTGTTTTGGTGTGGCTCAAAACGCGGTTCGGTTCTGGTCAAGCATCCGATGCGGCACGCAAAGTGTTGATCGGTGGCTGTGCCAGTGAAGGTACCGGGCCCGGCGTGCAATGCATGCAAGCTCAAGCACCCGTCCACCGCCGCATTCAGGGCGGGGAGTGGGTGGCGATCCTTGACCTGCGTCAATCTGCACGAACAGGTGACCGCGCCATTGTGTCACCGGCGGGATCATGTCTTTTTAGTGCACGAACGCGCGCACGGGTGGACATGGCCGATTTAGACAGGATTTACGACGTTGCCATTATTGGTGGCGGCAATGCGGCCCTGTGCGCCGCGATCACCGCGCGCGAGAACGGCGCCTCGGTGATTGTTCTGGAACATGCGCCGAAGGCGTTTCGCGGCGGCAACAGCCGGCACACCCGCAACCTGCGCGCGATGCACGAGGGACCGACCTCGGTGCTGACCGAATCGTATCTCGAAGACGAATACTGGGACGACCTGCTGCGCGTGACCGGCGGCAATACTGATGAAAAGCTGGCGCGCATGACCATCCGCCAGTCCAGCCGCGTCACGCCCTGGATGGAGGGCTGCGGTGTGCGGTTCCAGCCATCGTTGACCGGCACGCTCAATTTGTCGCGCACCAACGCGTTCTTTCTCGGCGGCGGCAAGGCGCTGGTGAATGCGTATTACGCCACCGCCGAACGACTCGGCGTGGCGGTTGTGTATGACACCGAAGTCTTGTCGCTGGACCTCGATGACGGGTTCGCCAAAACCGTCACCATCACCAGCAAGGGCTTCCCGCATACCTTGCGCGCCAAGACCTTCGTGGTGTCGTCCGGCGGATTTCAGGCCAATATCGACTGGCTGAAGGAATACTGGGGGGAGGCGGCGGACAACTTCCTCATTCGCGGCACGTCCTATGCCAAGGGCCGGATGCTGAAGAACCTGCTCGCCCAGGGCGTGCAGCAGATTGGCGACCCGACGCAGTTTCACGCCGTGGCGATCGACGCCCGCGCGCCGCGATTCGATGGCGGCATCGTCACACGGCTTGACTGCATTCCGTTCAGCATCGTCGTCGACCGCAACGCCAAACGTTTCTATGATGAAGGCGAGGATGTGTGGCCGAAGCGCTACGCCATCTGGGGCCGCCTGGTGGCCCAGCAGGAAGGTCAGATCGCCTGGTCGATCATCGATACGAAATCGGAAAAATTGTTCATGCCGTCGGTGTTCCCGGCCATTCGCGCCAACAGCATCGCCGAACTGGCGGGGCTGATCGGGCTGGATGTGGCGGCGCTGGAAAAGACCGTGGCAGACTACAACGCCGCCGTCGTGCCCGGCACCTTCAACTCGCAGATTCTCGATGACTGCCACACCGAAGGGCTGGAACCGCCCAAGACCCATTGGGCGCGCAGGCTCGATACCCCGCCCTATATCTGCTACCCGCATCGCCCCGGCATCACCTTCACCTATCTGGGCGTGAAGGTGGACGAACAGGCCCGCGTGATCATGAGCGACGGCAAGCCCACCGCCAATCTGTTCGCCTCGGGCGAAATCATGGCCGGTTCTATTCTGGGCAAAGGCTATCTCGCCGGATTTGGCATGACCATCGGCACCGTGTTCGGCCGTATCGCTGGCAAGGAGGCCGCGCGTTATGCAAGCAACTGAGGCCACCCTCGAAGCCAAGCGCGCCATCGAGATCTGCAACGCCTGTCGATATTGTGAAGGCTATTGCGCGGTGTTTCCGGCGATGGAACTGCAGCGCGACTTCACCGTGACGGACATGTCGTACCTGGCCAATCTGTGCCACAACTGTAACGGCTGCTACCACGCCTGCCAGTTCTCGCCGCCGCATGAATTCGGCATCAACCTGCCCAAGACATTCGCCGAGGTGCGTCTGGAAACCTACGGTGAATACGCCTGGCCCCGGCCGCTGGCTCGTGCGTTCGAGCGCAACGGTGTGGTGGTGGCCCTGGTGGTGGCGGCGGCCCTGGCGCTGGTGCTGATCCTGACGATGCTGATCCAGTCGTCATCGGTGCTGTTCAGCGCGCAGACCGGACCCGGCGCGTTCTATCGCATCATCCCGTGGGGCGTGATGTCGGCGGTGGCGGGCGGCACGCTGGTGTTCTCCATTGTGGCCTTGATCGTCGGCGCCGTGCGCTTCTGGCGCGACACGCGTTCGCCGTTGAGTGGCCCGATCACGCTCAAGGCGCTCGGCCGCGCCTTGCATGACGTGGCGACGCTTCGTTACCTCGGCGGCGCCGGCGAAGGGTGTAACGACCTCGACGAGAGCTTCTCCCAGACCCGCCGTCGCCTGCATCACGCGATGATGTACGGGTTCCTGCTGTGCTTCGCCTCAACGTCCGTTGCCACGCTGATGGACCATTTCCTAGGCTGGATCGCCCCTTATTCCTGGTACAGCCTGCCCGTCATCCTTGGCACGCTCGGTGGTATCGGCATGGTTGTGGGCTGCTGCGGCCTGGTATGGGTAAAGATCGCGACTGACCCTGCGCCGGTGGCGCGGCGTGTGCTGGGCGGGGATTACGCGCTGCTTATGCTGTTGTTGCTCACGGCCTTGACCGGCCTGTTGCTTTTGTTGCTCCGCAGCACGCCGGCGATGGGTATTTTATTGTCGGTCCACCTTGGTATCATTCTCGCATTGTTCGTATTGCTGCCGTATGGAAAATTCGTCCACGGCATCTACCGCGCCACGGCCTTGCTGAAGGCCGCGGTGGAACGTCAACGCAACGCGCTGGTGGGCGAAGGCTAGGCCGCGATACGATCTTGCGCGAACGGGGCTTGAAACATGGGTAAATTCCACGCAGTTTGAAGGTCAGTCCCGTTTGCGCGGGAATAAGAACAAATATGGCGTGGGAGCGAGACATGAAACCGTTCAATTGGGCTATCGGCGTGGCCACGCTCGTGGTCGGATTTGGCTTGATCGGCACTGCCAAGGCGCAGGCGCCGATCGTCATCAAGTTCAGCCACGTGGTGACCGACGCTGCGCCGAAGGGTAAAGCCGCGCTCAAGTTCAAGGAACTGGCGGAAAAATATACCGACGGCAAAGTAAAGATCGAAATCTACCCGAACTCGACGCTCTACAAGGATGCCGAGGAAATGGAGGCGCTGCAGCTTGGCGCCGTGCAGATCCTGGCGCCGTCGACCGCGAAATTCGCGCCGCTCGGTGTGAAGCAGTTCGAAGTCCTCGACCTGCCGTTCCTGTTCCCCGACCAGGTCACCTACGACAAGGTGATCACCGGCCCGCTCGGCCAGGGCCTGTTCAAGCGGCTTGAGACCAAGGGCATCAAGGGGCTCGGCTACTGGGACAACGGGTTCTATGTGATCTCGGCCAACAAGCCGCTGGTCAAGCCAGACGACCTGAAGGGCCTCAAGATTCGCATCTCCGGCTCCAAGGTCGATGACCAGACGTTGCGCCTGATGGGCGCCAACCCGCAGATCATGGCGTTCTCCGAACTCTACCAGGCCCTGCAGAGCGGCGTTGTGGACGGCGCGCAGAACACGGCGTCGAACTACACCACCCAGAAGCTCAACGAAGTTCAGAAGAACATCACCGAGCTGTATCATGTGCACCTGCAATATGCGGTGATCGTGAACAAAAAGTATTGGGACGCGCTGCCCGCCGACATCCGCACCCAACTCGACCGCGCGATGGCCGAAGCCACCGCCTACAACAACTCGATCTCGGTGCAGGACAACGCGACGGCCCTGGCCGCCATCAAGGCCACCGGCAAGACCGACGTGTATGTGCCCACCGCAGCCGAGAAGAAGGTGTGGATGGACGCGATGATGCCGATCTACAAAACGGCCGAATCGCGCATCGGCAAAGACATGATCGACGAAGCGCTGAAGGCCACCGGCCGCACGCCCGCCAACTGATTTCCACTGACCGGTCAAGGATCGCATAATGTTTCTCAGGATTCTTGACCGGCTGGAGGAGATCATCATCTCCCTCCTGATCGGCGGAGCCACGGTGCTTATCTTCGTTGCTGTTCTGCATCGCTACGGCAGCACGGTGCCGTTCCTGTTCCCCTATCTGCACGACATCGACATGACATGGGCACAGGAGCTGTGCATCTACATGTTCGTCTGGATGGCCAAGTTCGGCGCGGCGTACGGCGTGCGGCAGGGCGTGCATGTGGGCGTGGACGTGCTGGTCAACCGGCTCGGCATCAATCATCGCTTCAAGGTGATCCTGTTCGGCCTGATGGCCGGCGCTGTGTTCACCGGCATCATCGCCACCCTCGGCGCGTCGTTTGTCTGGGATCTGTCCGAGACCGACAGCCGTTCCAACGATCTCGAAGCCCCGAAATGGATCGTCTACCTCGCCATTCCGCTCGGCTCGGGCCTGATGTGCTTTCGCTTCCTGCAAGTGGCCTGGACGTTCTGGCGCACTGGCGACGTGCCGCATGCCAGCCATCACGTGGACGGAATCGATGAAGATGTGCCGGCGCTGCACCCGCAAGGCGGACTGCCCGCGCACCAGGGAATAAAAGCATGAGCAGCATCACCGCCGACACCATCCCCCCCAACAAAGGGGCCACGAACGCTGCCATCATGATTGCAGCGCCGCTTGTGCTGCTGGGCGTGTGCCTGCTGTCCAAGATGGGCATCATCGTCGTGCCGTCCGGTGCGCGCGGGCTGATCATCGCCGGCCTGCTGATCTCGCTGTTCATCACCGGCATGCCGATCTCGATCGCCCTTGGCCTGTCCGTGCTGACGTTCATGTTCACCATGACCGACGTGCCGATCGTAGCGGTGTCACTGAAATTGTTTACCGGCATCGAGAAGTTCGAGATCATGTCGATCCCGTTCTTCATCCTTGCTGGCAACTTCCTCACCCGCGGCGGGGTGGCGAAGCGCATGATCTATTTCGCCACCACGCTGATCGGCCATTGGTATGGCGGACTGGGCCTTGCGGGCGTTGTGTCCTGCGCGCTGTTTGCCGCCATTTCCGGCTCGTCGGTTGCAACCGTGGTCGCCATCGGCTCCATCCTGCTGCCGGCCATGGTCAAGCAGGGCTATCCGAAGCGCTTCGGCGCCGGCGTGATCGCCACCTCCGGCGCGCTCGGCATTCTGTTTCCGCCCTCCATCAACCTGGTGATCTACTCGGTCGCCACCTCTGGCATGAGCGTCATCGGTCCCGATGGCCGCAGCGTCAGCTCCGCTTCGATCGGCCAGTTGTTCATCGCCGGCATCGTGCCCGGCATCTGCCTGGCCACGCTGCTTGGCGCCATGACCTTCTATCAGGCCTATAAGAACGACTATCCCCGCATGGAACGCGCCAGCTGGGGCGAGCGCGGCAAAGCGTTCCTGGACAGCTTCTGGGGCCTGTTCCTGATCGTCATCGTCATCGGCGGCATCTATGCCGGGCTGTTCACCCCCACCGAAGCCGCCGCCATGGCCGCGGTCTATGCGTTCTTCGTGTCGGTGTTCGTCTACAAGGACCTCAAGCTGTCCGACGTGCCCACCGTTCTGCTGAACTCGGCCGCGATGTCGGCGATGATCCTGTATATCGTCACCAACGCCGTGCTGTTCTCGTTCCTGATGGTGTCAGAACAGATCCCGCAGGGCATGGCGGATTGGATGAGCAACCAGGGCTTCGGCATCATCAGCTTCCTGCTGGTCTGCAACCTCATCCTGCTCGCCGCCGGCAACGTGATGGACCCGGCCGCGATCGTGCTGATCTTCGCGCCCATCCTGTTCCCGGTTGCCGCCCGCCTCGGCGTCAATCCGGTACATTTCGGCATCATGATGGCCGTGAACATGGAAATCGGGCTCTGCCACCCGCCGGTGGGGTTGAACCTTTACGTCGCCTCCGGCATCGCCAAGATGGGGATCAGCGAGTTGACCCTGGCCGTGCTGCCATGGCTGCTCACCATGATCGGCTTTCTGGTCGTTATCACCTACTGGCCCGGACTTACCCTGTTCTTCCCGCGTCTGCTCGGAATGTAATTGAAAGCGCCCACGCATGCATGACCACCTGTCGATCCCGTGCCTCTTCATGCGGGGCGGCACGTCCAAAGGTCCGTATTTCAAGGCCAGTGACCTGCCGTCCGACATCGCCAGCCGCGATCGCGTGCTGCTGGCGGTGATGGGCTCCCCCGATGCCCGCCAGATCGACGGCCTCGGCGGCACCGACACGCTGACCAGCAAGGTGGCCATCGTGTCCAAATCCACCCGAGAGGGCGTGGATGTCGATTACCTGTTCGCCCAGGTGGACGTCACCCGCCCGATCGTCGACACCGGGCCGTCCTGCGGCAACATGCTCTCCGGCGTCGGGCCTTTCGCCATCGAGACCGGCATGGTCAAGGCGCAGGACGGCACCACCTCGGTGACCATCTATGACGTCAACACCGACAGCCGTATCGAGGCCGTGGTGCAGACCCCGGGCGGCATCGTCAACTACACCGGAGACGCCGCCATCGATGGCGTGCCCGGCACCGCAGCGCCCATTATCCTCAACTTCATGGATGCCGTGGGCGCCAAGACCGGCGTCATGCTGCCCTCCGGCCATGCCATGGAGACCATCGACGGCATCGACGTCTCCTGCCTCGACGTGGCCATGCCTATGGTGCTGATGCGCGCCGCCGATCTGGGCCTTACCGGCATCGAAGGCCGCGCCGAGATCGACGGCAACAAGGTGCTGCTGGCCCGCATCGAGGCCATTCGCCTGGAAGCTGGTCGCCGCATGGGCTTTGGTGATGTGACGGACAGCGTGATGCCGAAAGTGGGCCTGCTCTCCAAGCCACGCGGCACCGGCGCCATCACCTCGCGCTATCTCACCCCGCACAAGCTGCACGCGGCGCACGCCGTGACAGGCGCTGTGTGCGTGGCCACCGCCTGCCTGCTCGAAGGCTCGGTTGCCTATGATCTGGCCGTTCGCCCGGATGGCAATCCGCGCACCATTTGGATCGAACATCCGTCGGGCCAAGTGGACGTGCGCATGGAAACCACAGGCGAAGGCCCGACCTTGAAAGTGGTCAAGGCCGGCATTCTCCGCACTGCGCGTCCCATTATGCAGGGCAATGTGTTCGTCCCACGCGCGAAGGCGTAGGCAGGAAGCACGGCCTGGCATCCCAGCATGGAAAACGGGGCCATGGGTGACGGTTTTAATAACCGCCGCCCATGGCCCCGTTTTTATGCCAGGACCCCTGAAATCATGGAGAGCCCAAATCCTCGTCTGCCGTGCAGACGGTCTCAGGCGTGCGGTGCTGCTTTGGCCAGAAGGGTCTTGGCTTCGTCCATGGCTTCAACGAAGCGCTTGTTCAGCAGGGTGAGAGCTTCGCCGTTGGCGTGCTGGATCAGGTCGGCCAGTTCCTTGGTGTTGGCCACCGCACGTTCGTAAGCGGTTTTCAGCATTTCGGTCTGCTTGGTGGCCTTGTCGGCCGGCGAAGCGGTGCCGTTCATGCCGCGCAGGTTTTCGCTGAGTTCAGCCATGGTCTGCTGCATAATTTCCATGTGGCGCTTGGCAACGGCCTGGGCGCCTTCGAGGGCGATCTTGTTCGCGGCGGACATCGCTTCAAGGTTGCGCTTGTAGGCATCCATCAGCGCGGAGCCGTCGGGCATCTCAGGCATTCCGGACATGCCTGGAATTTTCATTTCAGCGAACATCTTGGTCATGTCCTCAGCGGCCGACTTGGCTTGGTTCATGGCGATTGCGAACGGATTGACAGGGCTGGTTTCGGCCATTTTTTGGGGGCTCCTGGATCGGTGATGACGCAGACACGCATGGTGGGTCTAGCCGCTTTGGGCGCGGGGGAGCAACCTTAAGTCAAGACGTTTTCATGGCACTTCAGTAGCAGTCTCGTTGCGCGAATCCCCAAACATGTCTCGCATCGTCGTTTCGGCCTGTTCGGCGCGGTTCAAGGCCTTGTCCAACTCGGCCATGGTGGCGGACAGATCCTCGCTGTCGTCTTTGGTCCAGGCGCGGAGTGTGGCGAGCCACATCAGCAACATGCCCTTGGTGCGCAAGGTGCCGCGCACGCCGGTGGCGTCCAGGCCCACGGCTTCCAGCATCCAGGCCATGCTGGCCATGCTTGCGGGCGCCAAGGCCAGGGCAGTGAGCGGATGCATCGGCAGGTCGCGCAGCAACGCCACAACGCCGGCGCGATGGGCCTGCAGCGCGTCAATCCGACGCATGACGATGTCGAACACCCGATCGCGCACCGGGCCATCGGTGATCGCGCCGGTGAGCGCTGCCTGATCGGCCAGGGCGCCGAAGCGCATCAGCACCGACAGGCTGCAGGGAAAGCGCGTGCGCACCTGCGCCAGCGGCAGCCCGGCGTGCTGGGCGGCCTTTGCCACGGAAAAACGATGCCAGCCGTGATCGGCGATCAGCGCAAAGGCGCTGGCGATCAGAGCTTGATCGAGATTTTGGCCGGCATCCAGGGCGGGGGCGATTTCATCCATGCAACGCAGATAGGGCGTCCCGAGGCCTTTGTCAGCCGCCGAGTTCGCGGGAGCGCTCGGTGGCCGCCTGAATGGCGCGGGAAATCGTGTCAGGCCAGGCCGCGTGCTCCATCATCACGGCCAGGGCGCGCTCGGTGGTGCCGGACGGGCTGGTGACGTTGCGGCGCAAGGTGGCGGCATCGAGCTCGCTGGCCGCCAGCAACGCGCCGGAACCGGAGACGGTCTTGCGGGCCATCTGGCGGGCGAGGGCGGCGGGAATCCCCTGCTCGATCGCGGCGCGTTCCAGCAGCTCGGCCAGCAGGAACACATAGGCCGGGCCACCGCCGGAGATGGCGGTCACGGGGTCGATGAGGGCTTCGTCGTCCACCCACGCCACGTCACCGACGGCAGCCAGCAGAGTGTGGCAAAGATCGCGCTGGGCCTCAGACACGCCGGGGCCGGCGCAGGCGACGGTGATGCCCTGGCCGATGGCGGCCGGCGTGTTCGGCATGGCGCGCACCACGGCGGCCTCGCCCAGTGCCGTGCGCAGGCCCGCAATGCCACGGCCGGCCATGATGGACAGCATCACAGCGTCTGTGAAGCGGGCGTAAAGGGGCAAGGTTTCGGGGGCGGATTGCGGCTTGACGGCGATGACAATCGCAGCCGGCGCGAAACCAGCAGGAATGTCGGCCGCGCTGGCCACAACGGTGATCTCAGGGCCGGGGCTGGGCGGCATCGACGGATCGACCGCAACCGACGGTGAGAGGCCGATCTCGCGCCAACCGGACAGCATCGCGCCGCCCATCTTGCCAAGGCCGACGAGCAGGACAGGCGGAATCATGGACATCATAAACTTTCAAAACTGCAGTCAGGCGATTTGCCTCAGGCTTCGCCGACACATTCCAGCATGGCGGCCTGCAACGCGTCCGCAGGGGATTTCCCGCCCCAGAGGACGAACTGAAACGCCGGATAGAATCGTTCGCATTCGGTGATGGCGATGTCGATCATATCTTCCAGGCTCTCGGCCGATGCCCCCGGCGCGCCGCGCAGCAGCACGGAATGCCGGAATACGGGTGCTCCGTCCTCGGCGTCCATGCCGAAATGGCCGATCCACAGGCGCTCATTGGCCAGCGCCAGCAGTTCGAAAAGGGCGGCACGGCGTTTCTCCGGCACCTTCAGGTCGATGGCGCAGGTGAAGTGCATGGCGCTGATCTCATCGGACCAGCTGAAATAAAGTCCGTAGTCGCACCATTTTCCGGGCGCTTCGGCCGCCATCTCGGCGTCGTTGCGTCGGTCGAACACCCACTCGTTGGCGCTGACGATTTGCTCCATCACATCGAGTGGGTTGGAGGCGTGATCGTGGCTGCTGCTCATATGCGCGGACATTGCGGGTGCTCCCGTGTTGAGGAAGGCCGATAAAGGGCTCGCCGGCAGCCTGACGGAACCAACCCCGGGGTAGGGTTCGTGTCCCGGCCAGCCATGCAGAAATCCTACCGGCCGGGATGCTCGTGCCGCAAGGGCGCGGCGGGATGCAACGCCAAGTTAACACGCGACGTGAAGTTTCGTCACAAAACCGTCGTCAAACGAGGGCTTTAGACGATCATTCCCGGAGCGCCGCCGCTGGCGGGCTGGGGTTCGAGGGTGGTGAGGCGGGCTTCGATGGCGTCTAACCGGGCCTGCAAGGCTGCTGTCTCGGCTTCCGCCGCTTCCTGGCCGATGCGGGCCAGGCTCGCCATTTCCGCCACCGCGTCCAGTTCGTCACGGCGAACCAGGTCCAGCTTGCGGATCGCCTCGTCCACTTTGGCGCGGACCAGCGACTCGGCCTCATCGCGCAAACCGGACAGCGCGGACAGCGCGCCGCCGGCAACACCAGCCAGATCGTCGAATATGCGTGGGCGCTCGGCCATGATGCTTACCTTGTTCAGTGCCGGCGTTGACCGGGCTTGTCCAGATGCGGCTTTCGCCGGAACCTCATGCCCCGTATATGCGACGCTCAGAAGTAAAATAAGGCCAGTCATGTTCCCGGTGCTGATGTTTCCGCAGTTCGATCCCGTTCTGATCGCTGTCGGTCCCTTGGCTATTCGCTGGTATGCGCTGGCCTATATCTCGGCCCTGCTGCTGGGATGGCGGTTGATGCGGCGCTGGGTGCTGCTGCATCCGACGGTGGCAACCCCCGAGCAAACCGACGATTTTCTCACCTGGGCCACGCTGGGCGTGGTGCTGGGTGGGCGGCTTGGCTATGTTTTGTTTTATCAGCCGGCCTATTTTATCGATAATCCGCTGCAAATCGCCGTTTTGTGGCAGGGCGGCATGTCGTTTCATGGCGGCATGCTGGGCGTGTGTCTGGCCGTGGCGCTGTATTGCCGCCAGCAAGGCATTCCCATGCTGGGCTTTGGCGACCGGGTTGCCATCGCGGCGCCCATCGGGCTGGGGCTTGGGCGGCTGGCCAATTTCATCAATGGCGAATTGTGGGGGCGCGAGGCGCCCGATTCGCTGCCTTGGGCCATGATCTTCCCCTCCGGTGGCCCAATTCCGCGCCATCCCAGCCAGATCTATCAGGCTATTATGGAGGGGCTGCTGCTGTTCCTCGTGATGTTTGCAGCCTCCCGCAATGAGGCCATTCGCTGCCGATTTGGCGCGTTGACCGGTATTTTTCTGTCCGGCTACGCCATCGCCCGCATCGTGGGCGAGTTCTTTCGCCAGCCCGACGCGTTCCTTGGCTTCCTGTTCGCCGGCGCCACGATGGGCCAGTTGCTGTCGGTGCCGATGCTGATCGTGGGGCTGGTGCTGATCGCCCGCGCAACACCCCGGACCGCATGACCGAACGGCTGGACTGCTTCATGGCGCGGGCGAACGCAGCGTATTACGCCGAGCGGGACCCGTTCGCCGATTTCACCACCGCGCCGGAGATCAGCCAGGTGTTCGGCGAGTTGCTCGGTCTGTGGGCGGCGCTTGTGTGGCGTGGCATGGGCAGTCCGGCGGGGGTCATCCTGGCCGAGGCCGGGCCGGGACGCGGCACGCTGATGGCGGACGCCCTGCGCGCGATTGGCCGCATGACGCCTGATTTCGCGGCGGCCCTGCGGGTGCATCTGGTGGAGAATTCGCCCCGTCTTCGCGCCATTCAGGCAGGCAAGATGCAGGCCGTCTGGCATGACCGGATCGAGGATCTGCCACCCGGCCCGATGATCCTGCTGGCCAACGAGTTTCTCGACGCTCTGCCGATTCGCCAGTTCATCCGTCGGGCCACATGGTGCGAACGCCATGTCGCAGCCGGCGTTTTTGTGGAAATTCCGACAGACGCCCCATTGCCGGATGCGCCCTGCGGCACCGTGATCGAGCGCTGCGATGCGGCCCTTTCGATTGTGGCGCATCTGGCCCAGCGGATCGCCAAGGACGGTGGTGCTGCGTTGTTTCTTGATTACGGCCCCGCCCAATCAGCGCCCGGCGACAGCCTGCAAGCGCTGCGGGATGGCAAGATCTGCGATCCGCTGGTGGAGGCCGGCACTGCGGACTTGACGGCACATGTCGATTTCCAGGCGCTGGCGGAAGCGGCCTCGGGCGTGACCGCGCATGGCCCGGTGCCGCAGGGATTGTTCCTGGCACGGCTGGGTCTGTTCCAGCGCTCCGGCGTTCTCGCCCGCACGCTCCAGCCTGAAGCTGCCTCCCGCATGATCGCCTCGGCCCAACGTCTGGCCGAACCGGACGGAATGGGCCGCCTGTTCAAGGTGTTGGCCCTTTGCAACGCAGGTCAGCCACAGCCACCAGGATTTTCCGAATGATCGCAGAACGTCTCGAAACTCCCGGCCTGGGCGTGCGCCACGGCTTCTTCACCCGTCGCGGCGGGGTGTCCGAAGGTCCGTTCGGCAGCCTCAATTGCAGCCTGTCCGGGGCGGATGACCGCGACTGCGTGATGGAAAACCGGGCGCGCGTGGCGCGGGCCATCGGTGCTGCGCCCGAGGCGTTGATGGGCCTGACCCAGGTGCACGGCATCGCGGTGGCCAACGTCGTGGCATCCTGGGTGCCTGGCGCCGGGCCGCGGGCCGATGCGATGGTGACCGCCGTGCCGGGCCTGGCGCTGGGGATTGTAACAGCCGATTGCGCGCCGGTGCTGTTCGTCGATGTTGCCGCTGGCGTGGTCGGCGCGGCCCATGCCGGCTGGCGCGGGGCTGCGGACGGTATTCTGGAGGCCACGATCGACGCCATGCGGGCGCTGGGCGCCACCAACATCTCGGCCAGCGTGGGCCCCTGCATTCGCAAGGCCTCCTACGAGGTGGCCGCCGACATGCGCGACGCCATCCTCGCCCGCGATGCCGGTCATGCGCGTTATTTCGCAGACGGCGCGCGCCCAGAGCGGTGGATGTTCGATCTCGCCGGGTTCTGCGCCGACCGGCTGCGCGACGCTGGGGCCGCGCAGGTGGAGATCGTGGACGCAGACACGTTGCCGGATGTCACCCGATTCTACAGCCATCGGCGGCGCACGCTTGCCGGCGGTGGACCAATAGGCCATCAAATGTCGGCAATCGTGCTGTAAGGTGCAGGCGTGCCCTATGTTTTCATGTTTCTGGCGATGTTCCTGGCAGCCGCAGTGGCAAGCTGTGTTCTCTAGAACCGCGCTGATCGGTCTGCTGTGCCTGCTTGCGTCCTGCGGCGGATTTCCGCGGCCGTTCGAAGGCCAGCCGGGTGCCACGGCCATGCGACTGGCGCAGCCGCCGTCCCCACGACTGACCATCGCCCCGCCGGGGGATGCGCTGCTGCCGGATTTTGCCGCTGCCGGATATGCCGCCGCCATGGCCGAGGCGCTGACCGGACAGGACGTGCCGGCGTTCGCGTCAGCCCCCCGCAAGGGCGACTGGCGGCTGGTGCTGACCGCACAGCTTCAGGGCGCTGAGATCCTGCCGATGTTCACCGTGCTGGACGCCACCGGCGAACAGGCCGGCATACAACAGGGCCAGGTGGTTGCTGCCAATGTCTGGGCCACCGCCGCCCCTGCCACGATGAAGGCCACCGCCGAGAGTGCAGCGCCGGCCGTGGCCGATCTTCTCAGCCGGATCGAGGCGTCTCGCCGCGCCAGCGACCCCAACAGTCTCGTCAATCGGCCCGCACGAATCGCCGTGCCCGACGTGACGGGCGCGCCCGGTGACGGCAATCGCCAATTGGCCCGGCAGATGCGCCTCCAGCTGGCCGAGCTTGGCATGTTGGTGCAGGACATCCAGCAGGATTTCACGCTGACCGGCACCGTCGTCACCGTGCCGATTGCCGGCAAGATGACGCGAATCGAAATTCAATGGGTGTTGCTCGACGCCCAGAACACCGAGCGCGGCCGGATTGTACAACTCAACGAAATCCCTGCGGGATCGCTGGATCGCCTGTGGGGAGATGTCGCGGTGGTGGTCGCCCAGGAAGCGGCCGGCGGCGTGAAAGACGTGGTTGCACGGCAGACCGCCGCGCGGCCGAAGTGACAGGCAGCGCTCGCGTTGCTATGACGTTGCCACGTCGTTATTTGCCACTCCCTCGACAGGCCCGGATCCCCAGATTATGAAAATCGTTGCCTGCAATAGCAATCGACCTCTGGCCGAGGCCGTGGCTGCCAAATTGAGCCTCCCGTTGACCCGCGCCTCCGTGCGCCGTTTCGCGGACATGGAAGTTTTCGTGGAAATTCACGAGAATATTCGTGGTGAGGACGTGTTCGTCGTGCAAAGCACGTCGTATCCCGCCAATGACAACCTGATGGAATTGCTGATCACGCTGGACGCGCTGCGCCGCTCCTCCGCGCGCCGCGTCACGGCTGTGATCCCGTATTTCGGCTATGCCCGCCAGGACCGGAAATCCAGCCCCCGCTCGCCGATCAGCGCCAAGCTGGTGGCCAACCTCATCACCGAGGCGGGTGCGAACCGCGTGCTGACGATGGATCTGCATGCCGGCCAGATCCAGGGCTTCTTCGACATCCCCGTCGACAATCTGTTTGGCGCACCGTTGTTCACCAAGGACATCCAGGAGCGTTTTGCGGGTCGCGACATCATGATCGTCTCGCCGGACGTCGGCGGCGTGCTGCGCGCCCGCGCCATTGCCACCCGCGTGAACTGCGACCTGGCGATCATCGACAAACGCCGTGAGCGCGCCGGTGTGTCCGAAGTGATGAACGTGATCGGCGACGTGACCGGGCGCGACTGCATCATGATCGACGACATCGTCGACTCGGGCGGCACGCTGTGCAACGGCGCCGCCGCGCTGATGGCCAACGGCGCCCGCTCGGTCAGCGTCTACATCACGCATGGCGTGCTCTCGGGCGGGGCCGTGGCGCGCATCGCGTCCAGCCCGATCGAGATGATGACGATCACCGACAGCATCCTGGCCACCGAGGCGGTGCGTCTGGCTGGCAATATTCGCCAGTTGACCATCGCCCCGCTGCTGGCCGAGGCGATGCGCCGGATCAGCGACGAAAGCTCGGTGTCCTCGCTGTTCGACTGACGAGGTCGACGGCCGCTACCGACCATCAATCAGGGGATCAACAATGAAGCTGTTCTATTCGCCGGGCGCCTGTTCACTTGGCATTCACGTGTTGCTGGAAGAGATCGGCCAGCCATTCGACGCCATTTCGACAATGCTGCGCGACGGAGCGAACCGCACGCCAGAATTCCTGGCGATGAACCCGAAGTCCAAGGTGCCGACCTTGATGCGTGATAGCGGCGCGGTGCTGACCGAATACCCCGCGATCGCGCTGTATCTGGCCCGCACCAATCCGCAGGCGCATCTGCTGCCGGCAGATGCCGACGCTGAGGCGGAAGCCATGGAGGCCACGGACTACATCGTGGCCACCGTCCACATGCAGGGCTTCACCCGCATTGCCCGCCCGGGCAACTTTACCGCCAACGAAGCGGATATCGAAGCCGTGAAGGCCCGTGGCCGCGAGATCTTTGCCGCTAGTATGGACCTGCTGGAAAAACGCCTTGAAGGCCGTTCTTTCGTGGCCGGAGACGCGTTCTCGGTGGCGGACGCCACACTATTGTATGTCGAGAACTGGGCGCCGCGCGCCGGTTACACCTTGCCGCCGAATTTGGCGGCCCATTTCGCACGCATGAAGCAGCGCCCTGCTGTGCAGCGGGTGTTCATCGTTGAAGGCCAGACGCTCTGATGACACTCCTGACAACCACCCCCTTCTGGTTCCTGCGCCACGGTGAGACCGATTGGAATGCGCAGAATCTCAGCCAGGGCAATATTGACATTCCCTTGAACCCAACCGGCATCGCGCAGGCACATGCAGCGGCGGCACGGCTGCGCAATCGCGGCATTGCCAGCATCATCGCCTCGCCTTTGTCGCGGGCGCATGACACGGCGTTGGTCGCGGCCAAGGCGCTGGGGCTTGATGTGACGTTGGACGAGGGCCTGCGCGAGGTGTCGTTCGGCGTGCAGGAAGGCAAGCCGATGTCGGACTGGTTCGCAGCCTGGGTTGCAGGCGAGGAAACGCCTGAAGGCGCCGAGAGCTTTGCCGATCTGCGTGCCCGTGGAGTGGCTGCGGTCAACCGGGCGCTGGTGTTGCAGGCCCCGGTGCTGATCGTGGCCCATGGCGCGCTGTTCCGTGCGCTGCGGGCAGCCATGGGGCTGGAGGCGAATGTGCGCACGCCGAATGCCACGCCATTCTGGTGTGAGCCAGGAAGCCCATGGGAATTGACCGAAGCGTCCTGATTTTGGGCCAATGGCCATAAAAAACCCCGCATCGACATAGTCGATGCAGGGTTTTTTATGAGTGGGCGGTCGCTGTTATTCAGCGGCCTTCTTGCGGCCGCGCTTGCTTGCGGTCACAACTTCAACTTCAGCGACCGGAGCAAGCTTGCGACCAAGGCCGATGCTCTTGGCAAGCTGCGAACGCTTCGCGGCATAGTCGGGCGCGACCATCGGATAATCGCTCGCCAGGCCCCAACGCTCACGATACTGCTCGGGAGTCATGTTGTAGGACGTGGCCAGATGCCGCTTCAGCATCTTCAGTTTCTTGCCGTCTTCAAGGCAGACGATGTAATCGGCGAACACCGACTTCTTCACTGGCACGGCAGGAACAAGCTTCTCAACAGGAGCCTCTTCTTCGCCAATGCCAGCAAGGGTCTTGTGGACCAGCTGGATCAGCGACGCGAGAGCAGACGCGTCAACTGTGTTGTTTGCCACGTGGGCAGACACGATTTTGGCGGTCAGCGAGAGAAGGTCGGCATCGGAGTTATTTTCAGTCATGGCATCCGTGAATGTTATAGGTAGTACTATACTGCATGGATTTTCGCTGTAAGCATAGCCCAAATCTTTCATTATTTGCGTAGTCACACCTGCCCAATGTCGCCGCATCCGGTTGTGTTGCAGCAAGTTCACGTGGGACCAAGGAAATCGATAGTTTCGGGTTTGATTGCAGGGAAGTTCGCCGACTGGCGCGCGGGTGGCGAACTCTGCAGCCTCAAGGGACGGGTTTACTGGAGTATCAATTGATCAATCGCTTATACAAAATATGGCAAAATTTCTTGATTAAACAAAGTGTCAGAGAGTTTTTAATTCGATTTTGATCTGTAAAAGACCTATCCGCCGGAAAACCCGTGTGGATGCTTCCGACGCCAGTTTAGCGCCGTGCCAACGATGGCATCGAGTGAGGTAAAGCGCGGCTTCCAGCCTGTATCACGTAGAATAAGTCCCGAATCCGCTACCAAGATCGCCGGATCACCTGCCCTGCGGGGCGCAATACTGAAGGGCACTGGCCGTTCGCCGATCCGCCCGACGGCTTCGATAACCTCGCGGACAGAATAACCTCTGCCTATGCCGATGTTGTAGCGCACGCTGCGGTTCTCAATCTGGTCGAGTGCTGCCATATGCGCGGTCACCAGATCAGTGACATGCACGTAGTCACGGATGCAGGTGCCATCAGGGGTCGGGTAATCGTCGCCGAACAAGATCAGTTCCGGACGCAGGCCCAGGGCCGCGTCGATGGCCAGCGGAATCAGGTGGGTTTCGGGCGTGTGGTCCTCGCCCAGCCGACCCAAAGGGTCAGCACCGGCAGCATTGAAGAAGCGCAGGCAGGCCGAATGCAGGCCATGCGAGCGCTCTGCCCAGTAAAGCATTCGCTCGATCATGCGTTTGCTTTCGCCATAGGCCGACCCGGGTGAAATCGGTGTCTGCTCGTCGATCGGTCCTGGCCCTGCGGTGCCGAACAGGTTGGCGGTGGAGGAGAACACGAAGCGCTTCACGCCATGGCGAACACAACCGTCGATCAGGCGTGCCGCGTTGCCGGGATTGACGGTGAGGTAGCGCATCGGCTCGCGCATGCTCTCGCCCACAAGGGACAGGTCGGCCAGATGGAACACCGCATCCCACCTGCCCTCGGACAACACCGCATCCAGCGCCTGCGGATCGGCCAGATCGCCGTGGACCAGCCGTGCGCCGTGGGTGACGGCCTCGGCATGGCCGGTCGAGAGATTGTCGAAAACCACGCAGTCATCGCCGCGTTCCACCAATCCGGCCACCAGGTGGCTGCCGATGAATCCGGCTCCGCCGGCGACGAGAAAACGGGCTTGCATCAGGCGAACGCATCCAATCAGACGAAGGCGCCGCACGAGTCGCGCGGCGCCAGACGGCGGGAGTACCGGTCTTAGGCCTGATTGGGCGCGGCGGACAGGGCCCGCCGTGTCGTCTACGGTTCAATCACGGCCAGACGGAGGCCACAAAGCACGTGCTCCAGATCCTGCTTGCGTTCGAACGGGCTGCGGGCCGCAAACGCCCGCAGCGTGAAGTGCGGCAGGATGCCCAGCAGGCGCTGGCGCACGATGTCGGCTTCCTCGTGCAGACCCAGATGCCCAAGGGCCGCGAGATAGGGCTGGCACGACGCAGCGCAGGCCGGATTCATCTCGCTGACCATGCGCCCCGCAGCCACTGCCGCCGCGTGGTCATGCTTCAGCAAAGCCACCAGCACCTGGCCTGTATCGAGGAAACGGGCATGGGGGTCCATTGGTGCCAGCTTCCTGGACTGGGCCAGAAGCTGCTCGGCCCGTGCGAGATCGCCCAGATAGGCGTGCGCCAGGCCGGACAGGCTCCAGGCCATCGCCAAGTTCGGATTCAGCGACAGCGCCCGGTCGTGCAAGGCGACGGCTTCGCGCAGACGGCCGCCGCTGCAGAGGCGAACATGACCGGCGATGGTCAGGGCCTTGGCGTCCTGTGGGTCCAGCATGACCGCTCGGTCCGACAGGCGCCTGGCCTCGGCCAGGGTCGCCATCGGCTCCCGCGCCCAGCCCTGGGCCGCCAGGGTGAGCTTCCAGAACGCACGCCAGCTATGGGCCGGCGCGTTGTCCGGCTCCAGCGCAATGGCTTCCCGCAGCCATTCGCCGGCTTGCAGGAATTGTGGCTTCTCCAGCCGGCCGATCGCCGGCAGGGCGCGCAGCATCAGGTCGTAGGCATCGGCCTCGGCCTGCGGGCTGCGCGAGGCGCGGGCGGCCTCGATCTGCAGGATCTCGGGGTCAAGCTGGGCTGCGACCTCGGCGGCGATGTCGTCCTGCAGGGCCAGCAGGTCGCTGCTGTCCCGATCGAAGCGGGTGGACCAGACAATCTGGTTGCCGGCCCGCAGGTCCAGCAGTCGCAGCGACACGCGCAGCCGGTTGGGGGCGCGCTGGATGGTGCCGTCCAACAGGTAGTCGGTGCCGAAGGTGCGCCGGATGGCCGTCTCGTCACGCGATTGGGCGGCGAAGCGGGTGAGGGCGCTGGACGAGACCACCAACATGCCGCGGAACCGGGCGAGGGCGGTGGTGATCTCCTCGGCCAGGCCGCTGGCCAGATGCGCCTCGTCCTCGCCCACACCGACCAGTTGCAGCGGCATCACGCCGACTCGCGTGCCCACCCGGGAGGTGCCAATGCGTGTCTCGGGGCGCGGCTCGGCTTTCATCTCGGAGCGAGCCTCTGGCCGCGTCTCAGGAGCCATCTGGCGCAGTGGCACTCGCAGGTCGCGTGGCAGGTCGCCGCGCAAGGCCGGCGGAAGCGGCGCCTGGGGGCGCTGCGGTGGGGTGGTGGCGCGGATTTCGGCGGCGAGGCGCTGCGTTTCCTCGGATGGCTGGGCATCCAGCAGATCCGCCAGCACCGACCGGCAGCGTTCATAGGCCTGCAACGCCATGCCGCGCTCGCCGCGCTGGGTGTAGGCGCGCATCAGCGCCCGCCAGGCGCCTTCATGGGCGCGGTCGATGGACAGCAATTGCTGGGCGGCCGGGATGGTGAGGTCGGAATCAGACTGGTCGCGCAGCATCTGCTCGGCCAGCACCCGGGCGCGGTCGCGCAGCCTCTCGCGCTCGGCGGCGAGCCAGTTGTCGAAAGCGGGGTCCACCCCGTCCAGATCTTCCAGCAGGTCGCCGTCCAGCAGCACGAGGGCGGCAGGTTTGCTTGGGCTGGCGCGCAGAACCTCCTCCACATCCACCCACACCATGCCGGGCTTCAGCATCAGGTGATCGCGGGTGATCGCCAAAATCTGGTTGCCCACCGGCCCCAGCGCGTCCAGCAGCCGATGGATCTCCTGGCGCAGCGAGGCACGGGCCTGTTCCTCGGGCCGGCGGCTCCACAGCATTTCCGCCAGCCTGCCGCGCAGAACCGGGCGGGGGGCGGACAGCGCCAGCACCGCCAGCAGGGCGCGGGTCTTGCGCCCGGTGGGCAGGATGTTCTCCGCCGCCAGGGTCCAGGCTTCCATCTGGCCGATCAGGCGCAGGCGAACCGCCACCGGCTCTATCTCGGGCTGCATCATCCGCGCGGTGCGGAGGGGCGATGCGTGCGAAGTGGAGGTAGAGACCAGCTTGCGGGAATTAATGATCATGTCACGACTTCATACCGGAGCGGTTGCGCTGGCAAGCGCCGCCGTTCCGGCGACGGATCACGCCCTTTCAGGCGTCTCCGTCATCGTAAGGTATTGCTTCAGCACGTATCAGATTGCAGCTTCTCCGAAGATCCGCGTGACATCTCCGCGCCATTCACCGTTAAATCGCTCAAGCCAATACTCAGATTGTGTTGGTCCGCCGTTAACAATCTCGTGAAGTGGCGTGAGATAAACGCTCTCATCACGCCCAAGTGTGTCGCGCATGTTGCGGGCGCGCAGGCCCTGGGTGGCGATCTCCACCATGTCTCGCGCCATGTCGCGCACCGTGCCCTGGCCCAGTTTCGCACCCAAAGCGTGCCGTGCGACCTCTGGCCGCAGGGCGGCATAGGCGCTCCAATCATGCCGGCGCACCAGCTCGCCGGCCGCGGCCAAGGCCGCGTCGTCATACAGCAGCCCAACCCAAAGGGCGGATTGCGCCACCATCATGTCCGGCCGCCCGGCATCGGCGCCGCGCATCTCCAGGAACCGCTTGACCCGCACATCGGTGAACACGGTGGTCAGGTGATCGCCGAAATCACCCAGCGTGGCGGCACCCACGCCGGGATGCGTCAAGCGGCCTGCCATGAAGTCACGGAACGAAGCGCCGGCGAGGTCGATCATTTCGCCATCGCGCATGACGAAATACATCGGCACGTCCAGCACCCAGTCCACATAGCGCTCGAAGCCAAAATTCTCGGCAAACATCAGCACCGGCATGCCGCTGCGCTGGTTGTCGGTGTCGGTCCAGACATTGGCGCGGCTGCTCATGAAGCCGCTGGGCTTGCCCTCCTTGAACGGTGAATTGGCGAACAGCGCGGTGGCGATCGGCTGCAACGCCAGGCTCACCTTCAGCTTGGCGGCCATGTCGGCTTCGGAGGCGTAGTCCAGATTGACCTGCACGGTGCAGGTGCGCGTCATCATGTCCAGCCCCATCGAGCCGACCTTGGGCATATAGCGGCGCATGATGGCGTAGCGGCTTTTCGGCATCCACGGCATCGCGTCCTGCGTCATCGTGGGATGAAAGCCGAGCGGGGCAAAACCCAGACCAAGCGGGCCGGCCACGCTGCGAACGTCGTCGAAATGCTCTTCGAACTCGGCCGACGTCTGATGCATGTCCGACAGCATGCCGCCCGACAATTCAAACTGGCCGGCAGGTTCGAGCGACACCGATGCACCGCCGTGCTTCAGCCCGATCGGGTTGCCGTGGTCCATGATCGGCTCCCAGCCCTTGGCCTGGATGCCTTCCAGCATGGCGCGGATGCCCCCTGGCGCGTATGGCGGCGGGGTCAGATCATCCAGACGGAAGCCGAACTTTTCATGCTCGGTGCCGATGGTGAACTGCGCGGCCGGTTTGCAGCCTTCAGCCAGGTAGTCTGCGAGCTGACGCACCGAAATAATCGGCGTGGCGTCGGCCTCTCCGGGATTGGACATTTTGATTCCGTGGATTGTCTGGTCGGTTGTGAAATGTCTACCCGGACGCGGCCGCCTGCAACAAGGCCAGCCCCGCGATAGCAGCAGTTTCGGCCCGCAGGATGCGCGGGCCGAGACCGATGGATTCAACAAACGCAAGCCTGCGCATCGCGTCAAGCTCGACCGGCGAAAAACCGCCTTCTGGGCCTATCAGCAGGGCTTGCGGAAAGCCGCGGCGTGACGGGTATCCCGCATGGCCGCGTTCAATGGCGGCCGATAACACCCGGTCATGCGGCCAGGAGCCCAACAGGTCGAAAAACTTCATCGGCGGCAGGATCTCGGGCACGCACAGCCGCTCGCACTGCTCGGACGCCTCACGCGCGATGGCGGCGAATCGGTCCAGATTGAGGCGCCCGGCATTGGTGCGCTCGGTGAACACCGGCTGGATGCGGGTGACGCCAAGCTCGGTGGCCTTCTCGACCACCAGATTGGTAGTGTCGCGCTTCAGCGGCGCGAACACCAGCGTCAGTTCCGGCTCGGCCGCCTGCGGGCGAAGCTGGGCGCCCACCGCAAGTTGGGCCTTGTCGCGCTTGATGGTGGCGATGCTGGCCAGGAATTCGCCATGGGTGCCGTTGAACAACACCACGTCATCGCCCGGCCCGCGTCGCATGACGCTGCCGAGATAATGCGCCTGTTCTGGCGATATCTGGATGGTGGCGCCCTCGCTGAGGGCCTCGGTGGTGAAAAGGCGGATTGACCCGGTCATGTCTCTGCGCAGATTGATTGGTATGAACACTTACACCGATATCGCCGCAAATGGATGGGTTGCCGCTTTGCCGCGCGGAGTGCGGCCCTATGCGCTGTTGGCGCGGCTGGACCGGCCGATCGGGGCATGGCTGCTGTTCCTGCCGGGGCTGTGGTCAATCCTGCTCGCCCAGGCGCCCTGGGGGGAGACGGCGTGGTTGATCGGGCTGTTCTTCGCCGGCTCGTTCCTGATGCGCGGCGCCGGCTGCGTGGTCAACGACATGTGGGACCGCGATCTGGACCGCCAGGTGACGCGCACCGCCACCCGGCCGTTGGCATCCGGCGTGCTGCGGATGCGGCACGCGGCGATCTTCCTGGCGCTGCTGTTGGCGGTGAGCCTTGTCATCCTGCTGCAACTGCGACCGCTGGCGCAGCTTTTGGGCGTGGCCTCGCTGGGGCTGGTGGCATTGTATCCGCTGGCCAAGCGGGTGACGTGGTGGCCGCAGCTGATGCTCGGCTGCACCTTCGGCTGGGGGGCGGTGATGGGCTATGCGGCGGCCGTGGGGCGGGTGGATCTGGCGGCGTTGGCGCTGTATGCCGCCACCATCCTGTGGATCTTGGGCTACGATACGATCTATGCGCATCAGGACAGGGAGGACGACGCGCTGGTTGGCATCAAGTCCACCGCGCGACTGTTTGCCGGGAATGCGCGTGGTTTTCTGCTCGTCTGCTACACAGGCACGGTTTTGTTGCTGGCGGTGGCGCTCTGGCTTGCCGGATTGCCGCTGGCGATCATTGGCCTGGCGTTTGGCAGCCTGCTGCTGTTCTGGCAAATTCGCAGGCTGGATATCGATGATCCGGCGTCGTGCCTGCGGCTGTTCAAGTCCAACCGGGAGTTCGGCCTGTTCGTGGCGTTGGTGATCCTGATCGCACGGCTGTGAGCGGCCCCGAGGCGTTCGTGCGCGCCAGCACCGCCATCAGCCGCCATGTTCTGGTGCCTGAGATCGATCTGTATCTGGCCACCGAGATCACCCCGATCTGGCAGGCAACCGAAGCCTGGTTGCATGAGACAGGCACCGAGCCGCCGTTCTGGGCGTTCGCGTGGCCGGGAAGTGCGGCGATGGCGCGTCATATTCTGGATCATCCGGAACTGGTGGCCGGAAAGCGGGTGCTGGATTTCGCGGCCGGCGGCGGACAGGCGGCCATTGCATGCGTGCTCGCGGGCGCTGCCCAGGTGGATGCCGCCGAAATCGACCCGTTGGCGCGCGCCGCCATCGCGGTGAATGCGGCACTGAACAACGTGAGCGTGGCGGTGCTGGACGACGTGGTAGGCCAACCCTGCCGCTGGGATCTCATCCTGTGCGGCGATGTCTGCTACGAGGCGCCGATGACGGCGCATATTCTGCCGTGGCTGCAAACCATGGCGCGCGCGGCGGAGGTGTGGGTGGCCGACCCGGGCCGGGCCTATCTGCCGCGAACCGGGATGGACGAAATGCTGCGGGTGGTGGTGCCAACAACGATGGAGTTGGAAGACCACTTCGAGCGTACTGTTATTTTATGGCGGTTGCAGGCGGCTTAGTCGCCGTCTCGTTGCTTTGAGACGGCGACCTGAGGCGGGGGCTGGGATCAGTAGGTCAGCACGAGATCGGTGCTGAGCGTCACGGCGTTGCGATCCTTGCCGGCGTTGTAGCGGGCGTTGCCGTTCATCACGTTGTCCACGCGCAGTTCCGGGCGGATGAGCATTGTGAAGCCGTCGGCGTAGCCTGGCAGGGTGGGCTTGTAGGTGGCGCCGATGGTCACGGCGCCATAGGTGTTGCGACCGGTGCCTGCAACGGCAGCAACGGCCGGGGTGTAGCCTTGCAGCGCCTGAACCGGACCCTGCGCCGTGGGGAACGTGGCCACGAAGAAGCTGCGCGTATCGGCGAACACTTCGGCGCGGGCATTCAGTGTGATGGTGTCGGTCAGTGTGTAGGCGGCGTACTGGGCAATGCCATAAGCCTCTGCATTGACGATGCGCTTGCCCTGCTGGGCGCCCAGATCTTCGCGAGCGTAGTTCAGTTCCGTCGTGAACGTCAGCGCGTCGGAGGCCTTGTAGGTGATGATCAGGTCGTTGAAGGCGCGGTTGTAGCTGTTGGTGGCCAGGCCGCCGGTGAAATTGGCCTTCACATAGCGCGAGGCGTTCTCAGGGCCGTAATGCGTCAGTCCGAGAATCGACAGATTTCCGCCGAGCATCGTCAGCTTCAGGCCGGCAAGCACGGCGGCCGCGCTGTTGTTGTCAGCGCCCGGGATGGTCTGGTTGCCGGCGGTGACGCCGGCATAGACGTCGAGCACATCCGTTGCGTGCAGGATGGCGTTGACGCCCGCGTGCTTCACCGGCAGGCCGTAATTGTAAATGTAGCTGTGCGAATAGAATGGGTTGGTCGATGAGTCGATGGTCTCGAACCCGAGTAGGGTCGGCCACAGGCCGGCCTGAACGTTCACGCCGCCCTCGGTCAGCACCGGCAGGAATGCGGACACGCTGGCTTCGGTGATGTCGTATTGATAGCGGCTGCGGGTGGTTTTATCGAACAGGCGGCCGAAATGCGTGTAGCGCGCATCGGTGCCCCACAGGCCTTGCACCTTGAAGCCGAAATCGTAATCGGTCGCCTTCGGGTCAACCGGGCGGCCGATCGACAGCAGCGCCTGGTTCAACACTGGCTCGTTGGCGCGGTCCGTATACAGATTGCCGTAGTTCAAATTGTCCTTGGGGCCGGCCGGGTTGCCCATGATGCCGGCTTCGATCTGTGCACCGATCTTGATGGTGTCGCTCCACTTGGCGGGAGCCGCGTCCTCGGCATGGGCAGCCGGTGCGGCAATGGCCAGGGGAACGGCAAACGCCGCAGCGGCGATAAGATGACGAGACTTCATTTATTCGATCCTGTGGCTGAAAAGCTTTTGAGGGGACTCACGACGACCCTTCGCAACGTTCCGTCCATCAAGATCCATGCCACACGCAAAACCCGGAGGTTCGGCGCGTGGTTTGGTAACGAGTTGTTGGAAATGATTAAAAAAAGTGCATTTCAGCGTCGATTTGCCCGTGGTCGACGCCAAAATGCGCAACGATCATTGCTTATTTTTCAGGCAATCACAATGCAACGTCAACGAACACCAGTTCAGCGTCGGTTTCGGCGATAATCACGATCTCCGTCTCGTCCGTGATCGTCACGCCGTCGCGGGTGCCGATCTTGTGGCCGTTCACCGATACAACGCCGGTGGCCGGCACCAGATAGGCCGCGCGACCGGCCCCGAGGGCCTGGCGAATGGTCTGGCCGGCGCGGATCGTGCCCGCCAGCACTGCGCCGTCCGCATAGAGCGGCAGGGCCGAGGCGTCCGCATTCGCCCTGCCATCGGCCAACACCTGAAGGCTGTCGGACTCACCCTTCGGAAACGCCCGTGCGCCCCAGCCTGGCGCCACGCCACGCTTGTTCGGCACCATCCATATCTGAAAGAGCCGCGTGGCCTCGGGCTCCATGTTGTATTCGGCGTGGGTGATGCCGGTGCCAGCATGCATCACCTGCACGTCGCCGGCCTCGGTGCGGCCTTCGTTGCCAAGGCTGTCGCGGTGGGTGATGGCGCCCTTCCGTACATAGGTGATGATCTCCATCTCCTTGTGCGGATGCGGATCAAAGCCCTTGCCGGGGGCGATTTCGTCGTCGTTCCACACCCGTAGAGCGCCCACGCCCATGCGGGCCGGGTCGTGATGCTGGCCGAAGCTGAAATGAAACCGCGCGTTCAGCCAGTCATTGCGGAATCGGCCGAGGCGGTCGAAAGGTTCAATCTGGATCATGGCAGGCTCCTATCGTTCGATATCGAACTATCAGGTTTCCAGATGGTTGCTTGGGCACGGTTTGGCAAGGCACGGCTGCTCTGGTTCTTGCGCTGCTGTCATGCCCAGCGTGCGCAGCAAATCGCCCAGGTTGCGCAACGCATCGGCATCGAGCCCCGCCATGGCAGCGGCGATATCGGCGGCATGACGCGGGAAAAGCTCCTCGATCAGGCTGCGGCCGCATGGGGTCAGCTCCACACGCACCTGCCGGCGGTCCTCCGGGCAGCGCAGCCTTATCACCAGGCCGCGCACCGTCAGCTTGTCGATCACGTCGGTCATGTTGGCAGCACTGGTCAGCACGCGGCGACCAAGGTCGCGATGCGTCTGCGGGCCTTTGTGCAGGATGGCTTCCAGCACGCCGAGCTGGGTCACTGTCAGGCCATGCGCCACAAGCCGCGGCTCCACCCGCGCCGTCACCGCCTTGGCGGCGCGCAGCAGCTTCACATAGGTGGAGACGGCTTCCGCGGCCGATGGGTCGTTCACGCCGAACACGACGGCATCACCTGTTCATCATCACCGGAATTGTCGCGTTTTCCAGCACATGCCGCGTCACGCCGCCCAAAATCAGCTGGCGCAGGCGGGAATGCGAATAGGCGCCCATCGCCAGCATGTCCGCGCCGAAATCGCGCGTTGCCGCCAGCAGGCCGGCGCCCACATCCTTGTCGATCGCGCGGAAGCTGGCGATGTCCGTCGTGATGCCGTGCAGCGACAGATAATCCACCAGATCGGCACCCTGCGGCCCACGACGATGGTATTCGTCCGACGTCAGCACCCGCACGGCGGAGGCCCGCTGCATCCACGGCAGCGCGCCCAAAACGGCAGCGGCCGATTCGGCGGTGCCGTTCCAGGCGATGCAGATCCGGTCGCCGATGGTGGTGGGCGAGATTTGCGGCGCGATCAGCACCGGGCGTCCGCTGTCGAACAGCACCGCATGCAGTGCATCGGACGACGAGACGTCCTCGCCGGCATCGGGGTGCGGCACAATTGTCAGGTCCGCCAGGCGGGCCTGCTGGGCCACGAGATCTTCCTCACGGCCGGTGATAGTGGCAAAGCTGGCGGTGGCGACGGTGGAGCCGCGCTTGGCGTCCGTCACGGTCACACCGTGGGCGGCCACGAAGCGCTCGAACATCGCACGCACGGCATGGGCGCGGTCGGTGCTTTCCTTTTCGGTGGCCGACATCATCTCCTCGATCATCGCGCCAGACAGGCCCTCGCCGGCCAGCGGCGCCACGTCGCGGCTATCGACGCGAACATGCAGCGCGGTGACATGCGCGTTCCAGATGCGGGCGGCGATCAGGGCCGTGGCGAGGGCAGCTTCGCCCGCAGCGGTCCCGGTCAGTGGCAGGAGCAGTTTGCGAATGGCCATTGCGGGCGTCCTTCCGGTTAGATGACCGCTACTCTAGCACGTTTGTGTCAGGGCCGTGATATGTCGCGTTAGAGCATCGGGCGCCGCCGGATCGGTGGAATCGAGCGCCAGCCACGCACCGGCTCCCGGGTCAGCCTGGGCGGCCCGGCGCAGCACAGCCACATCGGCGTCAGACGCATCGCCACGGCGCGCTTCGATGCGCGCCTCCAGCACTGGCAGGGGCGCTTCCAGCCACACGCCGACGAACGCCACGCTCCCGGCCGTGCGGGCGGCGGCATCGCGATCGGATGGGGCCATGAACGTGGCATCGGCAATCACCGTGTGCCCTGCGCCCACGGCTGTTGCGGCCAATGTCAGCAATTCCGTCATCACCGCTCGGCTTTCGGGCTCGGCATAGGCGGATTTCGGCAGACGTTGCTCCGGCATCACGCCGGCGCGGCGCTTGCGCGTCTCGTCGCTGCGCAGCACCAGAGCCCCTGGCGCCCGCCCGAGGCGCGGCGCCAGGGCACGCGCCATTGTTGATTTCCCCGTTCCCGGCAGCCCGCCAATGGCCACCATCACGCAGGGCGCCGGCTGCAAGGCGGCTTCGGCGAAGCTGAAATAACGCTGCCAGTCGCCGCCGCCCCGCGCCGTCACATGGGCGCGCACCATGGCCCGCATCGACAGGAACAGCGGCAACCCCGCTACCAATGCCGTATCGCCGGTCCGTGCCACATAGCGGTTCAGCACCCGGTTGGCGGCAGGGCGGCCGGCATGGATCTCCAGATCCATCAACAGGAACGCCAGATCATAGCCGAGGTCGATCGTGGCCATCGCCTCGCTGAATTCCAGCGCGTCGAACGCCACCGGCCGCCCTTGCCACAGGCAGAAATTGCCAAGATGCAGATCGCCATGGGTGCGGCGCACAAACCCCCGCGCCACCCGATCCGCCAGCCAGGCGGCATGTCTCGAAAGCTCCGCCAGCGCCGCATCCCGCCACCGATCCGCCATCGCCGCAGGAATGCCGGCGGCGAGGCCCGAGGCGTGGTTGCCCAGCAAGGTTCGCCGCAAGGCTGCTTCATGTTCGGTCACGGCAGGCAGCGCCTGCGCGTGCAGCGTGGCCACCGCATCGGCCATGCCGTCCAGCAGCGCTGGCGAAAGCCCTCCGGAGGCCGCGATCGCCGGCAGAAAATCCTGCTCCGGCACCCGCGCCATGCGGACCACCCAATCCACCACCTCGCCAGCGCCGTTCAGTTCCACACCGTTCGCCGTGCGCGTGACGGCAACAACGTCGTGATAAAGCCCCGGTGCATTTGGCGCGTTCAGCGCCATCTCGCGCCGTGCGGTGCGCTCGCGCTCCGCCAGCGTGGAAAAATCGAGGAAGGTGAACATCACCGCCTTGCGCAATTTCCAAACGGTGTCCGCACCCACGAACACCGCCGAAATCGGCGTCTCAATCGGCTCCCTGCCCGCAAGGCCGCGCAGCAGGGAGGCCGTCTCGGCCTGGGTTTCAGGAATGCTCAGGGGTAGATCTTCGACGTCGTCCAGCCAGTGCCGGCTGGTGTGAAGATGGTGCGGTCATGCAGGCGGAACGGCATGTCCTGCCAGAATTCGAACCGCTGCGGCACCACCCGGAAGCCGGACCAATGCGGCGGCCGTGGCACGGCCTCGCCAGGATAGCGCGCATCCACCTCGGCCACCCGGCGTTCCAGATCGGCCCGGTCGGGCAGGGGGCGGGACTGGATGGATGCCCACGCGCCCAGACGCGAAATCCGCGCGCGGGTCTGGTAATACGCATCCGCCTCATCGTCGGTCACGTGCTCGACAGCACCCTCGACGCGCACCTGGCGATGCAGGCTCTTCCAATAGAACAACAGCGCCGCGCGACCGTTCTCGCGCAGTTCGTCACCCTTGCGGCTTTCCTTGTTGGTGTAGAACACGAAGCCCTGGGCATCGTAATCCTTCATCAGCACCACCCGCGCGGACGGAAAGCCGTCAGGCGTGCAGGTGGCCAAAATCATCGCGTTGGGATCGTTGATTTCGGTCCGCCCCGCCTCGGCGAACCAGGTGGCGAACAGGGCGTATGGGTCGGTCATTTCGGATGGAATCGCAATCGAGACGGCTGTGTCGGACATGGAAAAATGCCTCCTGTATGCAGTCTAATCGACACGCGCGATGCTGTCTCCCAGACCACCCCCTTGTCGCATGCGGCCCGACCATGTCAGGACAGCGCATTGTGACTGATCTGCACCGAGGATGACGTCAAATGTCTGAAGGCGAAAACCCCCGCGCTCCCGCCAAGGGCAACCTGATGGCCGGCAAACGCGGCCTCATCATGGGGGTGGCGAACGACCGCTCCATCGCCTGGGGCATTGCTGCCGCCTGCGCCGCGCAAGGCGCTGAACTGGCATTCACCTTCCAGGGCGATGCGCTGGAAAAACGCGTGCGCCCCCTGGCTGCCAGCGTCGGCGCCAAGATCGTGGTGCCGTGCGATGTGTCCGATGACGCCAGCATGGATGCAGCCTTCGCCGTGGTGCGCGACACCTGGCCGGAGGGAATCGACTTTCTGGTCCACGCCATCGGATTTGCGGACAAGGCCTATCTGCGGGGGCGCTATGTCGACACGCCCCGCAACGTGTTTCTCCAGGCGATGGACATCTCCTGCTTCAGCTTCACCGCCGTGGCCGCACGCGCCTCGGCGATGATGCGTCCGGGTGGCTCCATGCTGACGCTGAGCTATCTCGGCGCCGAACGCGTGATGCCGCATTACAACGTGATGGGTGTTGCCAAGGCGGCGCTTGAGGCCTCTGTGCGCTATTTGGCCGCCGATCTCGGGCGCAACAACATCCGCGTCAACGCCATCAGCGCCGGCCCGATTCGCACTTTGGCCGCCAGCGGCATCGGCGATTTCCGGTATATCCTAAAGTGGAACCAGTACAACTCGCCGCTGGAACGCAACACCACCATCGAGGAAGTCGGCGGCGCCGGCCTGTATCTGCTGTCGGACCTGTCGAGCGGCGTGACCGGCGAAGTGCATCACGTCGACAGCGGCTATCACACGGTCGGCATGAAGAACCCCTCGGCGCCGGACATCAACGTCGAATGAGCCACAACACCTTCGGCCATCTGTTCCGCGTCACCACCTGGGGCGAAAGCCATGGGCCGGCCATCGGCTGCGTCGTCGATGGCTGCCCGCCGCGGATCGAGTTGGCCGAAGGTGATATCCAACCCTGGCTGGACCAGCGCCGGCCCGGCCAGTCGAAATTCACCACACAGCGCCAGGAGCCGGATGCGGTTCGCATTCTCTCCGGCGTGTTCGAGGGCCGCACCACCGGCACGCCGATCGCGCTTGGCATCGACAACGTCGACCAGCGCAGCCGCGATTACGGCGCCATCGCCCAGCAGTTCCGCCCCGGCCACGCCGATCTCACCTACGAGCTGAAATACGGCATCCGCGATTATCGCGGCGGCGGCCGTTCGTCCGCCCGCGAGACCGCCATGCGGGTGGCCGCCGGCGCCATCGCCCGCAAGATCCTGGACGGCGTGCGCATCAGGGGCGCCCTGGTGCAGATGGGCCCGCACAAGATCGACCGTGCCCGCTGGGACTGGGATGCCATCGGCAAAAATCCGTTCTTCTGCCCCGACCCCGAGGCCGCAATCGCCTGGGAAGATTATCTCAACGGCATCCGCAAATCCGGCTCGTCCTGCGGTGCGGTCATCGAACTGGTGGCCGATTTTGTCCCGCCGGGCCTGGGGGCGCCGATCTACGGCAAGCTCGATGCTGACCTTGCGGCCGCGCTGATGAGCATCAACGCCGTCAAGGGCGTGGAAATCGGTGACGGTTTCGCCTCAGCCAGCCTCACCGGCGAAGACAACGCCGACGAAATGCGGATGGACGGCGCTCATGTGCAATTCGGCTCCAACCACGCCGGCGGCATTCTGGGCGGCATTTCCACCGGCCAGCCGATTGTGGCCCGCTTCGCCGTCAAGCCGACCAGTTCCATCCTCACGCGCCGCCAATCGGTCGACAAGATGGGCGCGGACGTGGACATCCTCACCAAAGGCCGTCACGATCCCTGCGTGGGTATTCGCGCCGTGCCGGTGGGTGAGGCGATGCTTGCCTGCGTTCTGGCGGATCACCTGTTGCGCCATCGTGCCCAAAACCCAGATGCACCTATAATGGCGACGTTGCCGCGCAACTGATGTGGTAGTGTCTACATTAATTGACAGTTTTGGTCAAAACGTTCGGTTTCATTAACAATTCCCTCGCGCGGCGGGGTAATGTGTGTAAGTTGATTTTTCCGATTGCCGGCCACGCCGCCTGCGCAATGTCCGAGGGTTCCCATGGCCTCATCTTCTTCGCCTCACGCCAAGACCATTGCTGCGTTCATCTCATGCGTCGGCACGAAATGCTGGGCAAGCAGGATGGCCGAAATCGAGAGCAACGCCGCCCGAAGCCAGCGCGTCGGCCGCGCTCTGGCACAGCAGCATGCCATTGAAATCACCATCGAGCGCTTTCGCCGTTCGGGTGGTCCAGCTTCATTGACAGCCGCCGATGGCTGCGTGCTGGAGCTTGCACGCGAAGCTGTCGCCACGGACCGGAAATTGACCCCCGAGGGCCGCGTTCGTTTCCGCGCCGCCCTGGCGAGCGCCATGCTGCATGAAAAGACGCTGGTGCCGATCTTCCATTTGCTACGCACCGCCGCCCTGCAACGCTCTCGTGGTTTTGCCGTGCAGTTTGCCGGCCTGGAAGACGCAGCACCGTTCGATCTGCTGCTGTCGCGCGACGGTGCGGAGGCTGAACTGGTCTGCGACGTGGTGTCCGCAGAAGACGGGCGGGACGTGCATCGCGGCGCCTGGGTGCAACTGGTCGACCGGATTGACGACGACCTGCAAACCTGGCTGTCGAGCCATCCCGGCCGCTATCTGTTGAAAATGACCCTGCCGCAAGGATTGAACGGCGACGAAGACGGTCTGGCCGCCCTGCAAGGCCGCATCCGCACCATGCTGCAATCCAGCAACCGCTCCGATCATGACGAAGCCTGCGTGCTCCGCCTCGACCCGCTGATGCTTGCTGCCTCCCAAGCCGGCGACCGGCCGTCCGACCCCAGCCTGATGTCCTCGTTGCGCCACGAATTCGGCCCGCAGGCGCATCTGGCCGTCACCGCCGCTGGCCAAGGCCTGTTCGTCCTCGCCGCCCGCGCCGGACGCGAGGACGAGGTGGCCGTGGCCATCCGCCGCCGCATGGCCGCCATCGCTCCCACTCACCTGACCGGAACCCGCCCTGGCATCCTGGCGATGTTCGTGGAAGACACCGACCGCACCGAATGGCGCCATCTGCGTGACAAGCTGGTACTCGAGGGCGAGGCCCGCCAGTTCCTGACCCATCCTGAAGCCCGCGGCGTGGTGGCCGTCACCTGCGCATCGCGCCTGGAACTGCTGGGGGGAACTGCGCCGCACGCGGCCTCGGATGGCGAATTGCGCTACCGCAACCCGTCGCACCCGGCCGCTAAGACCGCCGGATTGGCGCCTGCGGTGCTGTCCTCGGTTTAAATGCGCGGGTCTGTGTAACCATTGAACGCGCGCTGACGAATATTGAATATGCGAGGCGTGCCGCACATGTTTCGGCGGCGCTCGCATACATCGATATTCCAGGGGGGCTTTCATGCGCCGTTCACGTTTCTTGTCCGCCATTCTTCTCGCGTCCGGCCTGCTTCTGTCCGCCGTCGGTCATGCCCAGGCGGCCACCGAGGCAGCCTTCACGCAGGCGGCCTTCGCTGCCTCCCAGCAGGCCGGCAAGCCGGTGCTGGTTGAGATCACCGCCAGCTGGTGCCCCACCTGCGCCCAGCAGCGCCCGATTCTCAGCGCCATCAAGGCCGACCCGGAATTCGCCGATCTGGTTGTCTACACAGTCGATTTCGACACCCAGAAAGACGTGGTCCGCGCCATGGGCGCGCAGATGCAGAGCACACTGATCGCCTTCCACGGCAAGGCCGAAAAATCTCGCTCGACCGGTGACACCAATGCCAAATCGATCCGTGCCCTGGTAGCGACGGCGAACCAGTAGGCGCTGGCAGGGATTGCCGGCATGAGCGCCGAATTCGGTCGGGTTCTCTTTGGCTTTCTCGCGGGCGTGATGTCCACTCTGTCGCCCTGCGTGCTGCCGATCCTGCCGCTCGTGCTCGGCCCGGCCATCGCCACCCATCGCTGGGGGCTTTACGCCCTCACCGCTGGGCTGGTGGTCTCGTTCGCCACGGTTGGCCTGTTCGTTGCCACGATCGGCTTCTCGATCGGGCTTGATGGCGAGGTGTTTCGCACCGCCTCCGCCGTCATGCTGGCCCTTGTTGGCGTGGTGCTGCTGAGCGGCGCGTTGCAACAGCGTTTCGCCACAGCCACCAGCGGCGTCAGCAACATCGGCAGCCGCCTGATGGACCGCGTGACACCCAGCGGCCTGGGCGGCCAGTTCCTGCTCGGCGTGCTGCTGGGCGCGGTCTGGAGCCCGTGCGTGGGGCCCACATTGGGCGCGGCCTCCGTGCTGGCGGCGCAGGGGCGCGACCTTGCCAGCGTGGCGATTGTCATGGTGGCATTCGCGTTGGGAACTTCGGTGCCGCTGCTGGTGGTGGGCGCATTGTCGCGTGAGGCGATGCTGCGCTGGCGTGGCCGCATGATGCAGGGCGGCAAAACCGGCAAGTGGCTGCTCGGCGGCAGCGCGCTCGCCGTGGCGGCCCTGATCCTGACCGGTGCGGACCGTGTGCTTGAGACCGCCCTCGTGTCGATCTCACCGGCCTGGCTCACCACGCTGACCACAAGCTTCTGACCATGACCGGCCCCGCATCCCAGCAGAATGCGGGGCCGTTGGTGCATCCGGACGAATGGTCAGCACTGATGGCCCGCGCCCAGGACGGCGATGCCCACGCCTATCGCCGCCTGCTGACCGCGATCACCCCCTATCTGCGGGCGATCTCCGGCCGGGCGCACCGCAACCCCAGCGATGCCGAGGATTCTGTGCAGGACATTCTTTTGACCGTGCATGCCGTGCGCCACACCTACGACCCGACCCGGCCGTTCAAGCCCTGGCTGGCCGGAATCGCCCAGCACCGCGTCGGCGACCGCCTGCGCCGCCGCGCACGCATGTCGGCCCGCGAGGTGAGCCTGGCGTTGGAGCACGAAGCGTTCGCGGCCCCGGACAACCAGGAGGCCGACCGCGCGTTTGACCAGCGCGGGCTGCACATCGCCCTGCAAACCTTGCCCAAGGGCCAGCTTCTGGCGGTGACGATGACCAAGCTGCGCGAAATGTCGCTGCACGACGCAGCGGCCGAGACCGGCGTGTCGGTCGGCGCGCTGAAGGTCGCGACCCATCGGGGCATGCAGGCGCTGCGGCGCCTGCTGGTGCGAGAGAAGGACGAACGATGATCGATACCCCGGACCTCATCGCCCGGCTCAGCACGCACGCCCCGCCTGTTCGCCGGTTGTCGTCGCCGATGCTGCTGGCCGGATCATGGTTGCTGCTGGCCGTGATCGGGCTCGCGTTGCTGGGGGTGGAGCGCGGCCTGCGCGATGACCTTGCGGCCCAACTCGGCACCGGTGCGTTCGCCATCGCCGTGGGGGCCTCCACCGCAACGGCGGTGCTGGCCTGCATCGGCTGCCTGATCGCCAGCCTGCCGGATCGGTCCCGGGCCTGGCTGTGGCTGCCGGTGCCGGCGATGCTGCTGTGGTTCTCCACGATCGGCTATGGCTGCCTGACCGATTGGATCAGCCTGTCGTCGGGCGGTGTGCAACCTGGCGAAGCGGCGCGGTGCTTTGCCACCGTGCTGCTGGTCAGCCTGCCGCTGTCACTGGCGCTGTTCGCGCTGCTGCGACACGCCGCCAGGCTGCGGCCCGCGCGGGTGACGATGACGGCCGGCCTCGCCGTGGCCGGCATGACCTCCACGGCGCTGTCGCTGTTTCATCAACTGGACGCAACGATCATGGTGCTGATCTGGAACATCGGCGTCGCCATCGTCATCGTGACCATTGACGCCGCCATCGGCCGACGTGTTCTGGGATGGCTGAACCCGCCCTTGCCATAAACGCGCGGCGCCACGTAAACCGGATCGCGTCGCGCAGGGCGGGCAACGCCCGCCATCTCAACTCCGAATCAATTTCACCCTCTTGCCATCCACGCCCAACGCCAGCTTCCCCGACTTCAGCGCCATCGCATCCGCCCCGAACACGTCCGCGCGCCAGCCGCTGGCGCACGCCACATCCGGCTCCTGTTCGGTGGCCAGACGGTCGATATCCTCGGAATTTGCCACCAGCTTCGGCGCCACGTGGAACTGCTCGCATTTGGCCGCCAGCAGAACCTTCAGCAACGACACCAGCGCCGGCGACGCCTTCGGGCTGTCACGGTGGCCCGGAACCTCGGGCAACTGGTCATCCGGCAGCGCCTTGGCCTCCGCCACGGCCGCCAACAGGGACACGCCGCTCTTGCCTTCGGCGAACCCGCGGGTGATGCCGCGGGCGCGCGACAGATCCTCGGCGTTGGCAGGGGCGGTGGCGGCGATCTCCAGCAGCGTCTCGTCCTTCAACATGCGCTGGCGCGGAATGTTGCTGCGCTGCGCCTCTCGCTCCCGCCACGCGGCCAAGGCGCGCAGCACACCGAGCATACGGCGGTTGTTGGTGCGCGGGCGCAACCGCTCCCACATTGTCTCTGGATTGGTGCGATAGCCGGAGGCATCGCCGAGGGCGGCCATTTCCTGGCTGACCCACTCAAGCCGGCCATCCTTTTCCAGTCGTTCGCACAATTTTTCATACGCCCGACGCAGATATGTCACGTCGCCGGCGGCATAGGTGATCTGCGCCTGCGACAGAGGCCGCACCGACCAGTCGCTGAACCGATGCGCCTTGTCGATCTGCCCGCCGGTCAGGCTGGACACCAGCGCGTCATACCCAACCTGGTCGCCGAAACCGGCCACCATGGCGGCAATCTGGGTGTCGAACATCGGCTTCGGCACATCGCCGAACAGCAGCACAAAGATCTCCACATCCTGCCGCGCGGCGTGGAACACCTTCATCACGGCGGTATCGGCCAGCAACGCGCCCAACGGGGCCAGGTCGATGCCGGGCGCCTGTGCGTCCACCACGGCCACTTCGGTGTCCGAGGCCAGCTGCACCACGCACAGCTCAGGCCAATAGGTCCGTTCGCGCATGAATTCGGTGTCCACCGTCACGAAACGCTCGGTCCGCAGCCGGTCGCACAGGGCGCTCAGGGCCTCGGTGGTGGTGATGAAGTCGGGTTGCGGGAATTCCGCGCGCTTGGAAATGGCCATCACAGCGTCATACACACGAAGGCCCGATACTGGAAGGCAGCTTGACACGCACGCCGCCCGGCGTGTTCCTGCCGTCAAACGCCCTGCAGGAATTTCGCACGATGCACGCCTACCGTACCCATACTTGTGGCGCCCTGCGCGCCAGCGACGCCGGACAAGACGCCCGCATCTCCGGCTGGGTTCACAGCAAGCGCGACCATGGCGGCCTGCTGTTCATCGATCTGCGCGACCATTACGGCATTACCCAGGTGGTGTTCCCGGCTGGGTCAGACGCATTCGCCACCGTCGATCCGCTGCGGGTGGAGAGCGTGATCACCGTCACCGGCAAGGTTGTGGCGCGTGAAGGCACCATCAACCCGCGTTTGCCCACCGGCGGCATCGAGGTTCTGGCCGAACACGTCGCCATCCAGTCCTCGGCCGACGTGCTGCCGATGCAGGTGGCCGGCGATGAGAAATATCCCGACGAGATTCGCCTCACCAACCGCTTCATCGATCTGCGGCGTGAGAAGGTCCACAAGAACATCATGCTGCGCGCCGCCGTTATCGCGAGCTTCCGCCGCCGCATGATCGACGCCGGCTTCACCGAATTCCAGACCCCGATCCTCACCGCCTCCAGCCCCGAGGGCGCGCGGGACTTCCTGGTGCCGGCCCGCAACCACCCCGGCAAGTTCTACGCCCTGCCGCAGGCCCCGCAGCAGTTCAAGCAGCTGGCGATGGTGGCCGGGTTCGACCGCTACTTCCAGATTGCCCCCTGCTTCCGCGACGAAGCCAGCCGCGCCGATCGTTCGCCAGGCGAGTTCTATCAGCTCGATTTCGAGATGAGCTTCGTGACGCAGGAAGACGTGTTCAACACCATCGAGCCGGTGATGGCCGCGGTGTTCGAGGAATTCGCCGAGGGCCGTGGCGTCACCAAGCCGCCATTCCCGCGCATTCCGTATGACACATCGATGGCGCTGTATGGCTCGGACAAGCCCGATTTGCGCAACCCGCTGATCATCACCGATGTGACGGAGCATTTCGCCGGCTCCGGCTTCGGCCTGTTCTCCAAGATCGCGGCCGGCGGCGGCATCATTCGCGCCATCCCAGCGCCAGGCACCGCCGCCAACCCGCGCGGCTTCTTCGACAAGCTCAACGACTGGGCGCGTGAAGAAGGCGCCGGCGGCCTCGGCTACATCCAGTTCGCTGCCGACGGCCCGAAAGGCCCGATCGCCAAGAACCTGGAAGCCGATCGCTGCGAGGCGATCCGCGTTGCCTGTGGCGTCAACGTGGGCGACAGCCTGTTCTTCGCCGCCGGGAAGAAAGACGAAGCGCCGAAATTCTCCGGCAAGGTCCGCACCAAGCTCGGCACCGATCTCGGCCTGATCGCCGCCGGCGACTTCAAGTTCTGCTGGATCACCGACTTCCCGATGTACGAAATTGAGGAAGAATCAGGAAAAATCGACTTCAGCCATAACCCGTTCAGCATGCCCCAGGGCGGCATGGAGGCGCTGGAGAATCAGGACCCGCTGACCATCAAGGCGTTCCAGTACGACATCGTCTGCAACGGCATCGAGCTTTCATCGGGCGCCATTCGTAACCATCGTCCGGAAATCATGATCAAGGCGTTCGAAATCGCCGGCTACCCGGCCAGCGAAGTCGAGGCCCGCTTCGGCGGCATGCTCAACGCCTTCCGCTTCGGCGCTCCGCCGCATGGCGGTTCGGCCCCAGGCATCGACCGCATCGTGATGCTGCTGGCCGATGAGCCAAACATCCGCGAGGTCATCTTGTTCCCGCTCAACCAGCAAGGCGAAGATTTGATGATGTCGGCCCCGGCCGAAGTGTCCCCGGCGCGTCTGAAGGAACTGTCGTTGAAGCTCGACCTGCCGCCAAAGGTCGTCAAAGGGTAAGACAAAACGGGGAGGGGGCGGGTTCAGCTCTATGCTGGCTCATTTTCTCCCCCGCTGCCTGGCGTCGGGAATCGTCTTCTGAACCGTTGCGTTTCGGTCTATGCTCTGCCCGCATAGAGGCGAGGTTCAGCGGTGCATTCCCCCATTTCGTTGCAACTTAACAAATATCAGGCATTTTCCGCAGTCCTGACGATGTTCGGTTCTCAATCGGGCGTCCCGGCAGGTAGCTCGGTGGATGAGGCGCTCGATCGCATCGTCACTGCGGGGCACCAGACAAACCCCCAATCGACAAATCTGACTTTTTTGCCAGATGACCGCATGATTGAGAAAACGATCTTTCATGCAATGGACCGGCGGCTGCCGTCTCCCCGGCATCTCAACGGGCACCCAGACTGCTTTCCAGTGGAAGGCGTTGAAAATGCCTACACCCCTATGCTGCAAACGCTGAGCCTGAGGGGGGGGCGTGCTGTGGAGCGTTGGTGGGATGTCGGTTGTTCTGGCCGATGACGGCAGGTCAATTGTCAAAAAATACAGCAGTAGCTTCACAAACCTGCTGCATTTCTACGATGTCGATCCGTCGGCTTCGCTGGAGGGCGCGAGAACGATCGATGGTACTGCCATTGTGCTGTGCGACGATGCGCCACCAACCCAGTATTGCCACTGGCTGGTCGATTGGCTGCCCAGGCTCGCCGTTCTGGGGTCCTACGCCAGAAGATCAGATCACTATGTAATTGTGGCGCCCATGACCGCTCCGTTTCAGTTCGAGTCGTTGCGCATGTGTGGGTTTGATCGAAGTCGGATCGTGGAGATCCAGCCCGGCACGGCCGTTCGCGCGCGCGAATTGCTGGTGACAAGCGACATCCGCTCGGTTCCCCACCCAGCCTTGAAGGCAGCCCCCTGGGCGATGGCCTATCTACGCTCGACAATGGGGATGGCGGCGCTTCTGGCTCGGCACACATCCGATCGTGATGCGCCAAAGAAATTTTTTATCTCCCGTGCCGATAGCGCGGGGCGGCAACTCCGCAACGAGGACGCATTGCTCTCAGCGCTCGGCCCGCACGGGTATAGCCGCGTCGTATTGTCCGTGCTCTGTCTCACCGATCAGATCGCCCTGTTCGCCGGCGCCACGCACGTCATTGGTCTCCATGGGGCGGGGTTGTCGTCGGTCGTCTTCATGGTCCACCGTGCGACGGTGATCGAAATCTTCGCGCAAACATATGGAACGCCTGCGTTTTATGTTCTGACCGCAGGGCTTGAGAATATTTATGCATCTTATGTGGAAACGAATGTGATCCCGCAGTCACGGGCGCAACTTGATGATATTGAGCTTGATGTCGACGCCTTCATGCAAAAAAGCGCCGATCTTTTATAACGTCCGCCGCCCTTTCTGCGGGCAACGCAACCAGCCGGTTGCGCGGCGTGACGCCCGGCGGTCCCGCACGCAACGTCAGGATCGGTGCGATCTGCTGGATCCGTCGATGGTGGCGGCATATGACATCGAAAAGCGATGCGCGAGGCGGGTGGTGTTGTAAGGCCTGGGCGGGTATTCTAAAGGGGCCCGTGGTTGGTCTCCCTGTTTGGTGGGGAGGCGCCGCAGTGGGGAGTATCGCTTTTGGTTCGCATGCGCGCAGCCCTGCTGGCATCGGTTTCCGTTTTCGGCATGGCCTTCCCAGGTCTGGTGCCGTCGAGCCAGGCGCAGGGCCTGCCTCGCCCCACGGCCCCTTCGTCCCGGATGATGGCGGCGGCTTTGTTGCCCAACGCCCCGATTTCGGACATTCGCGTGGAAGGCAACCAGCGAATCGAGGAAGGCACCGTCAAGTCCTACATGGTCGCCCAGCCTGGCGAAGCGTTCGATACCGAGCGTCTCGACCGTTCGTTGAAGGCGCTGTACGCGACGGGCCTGTTCTCCGACGTCAACATCCGCCGCGACGGCAGCGTGCTGGTGGTGCGGGTGACTGAAAACCCCATCGTCAATCGCATCGTGTTCGAGGGCAACAAGAAGCTGACCGATGAAAACCTGCGCAGCGAGGTCCAGCTTCGGCCGCGCGCGGTGTTCACCTCGGCGCTGGCCCAGCTTGATCGCCAGAAGATCCTCGACGCCTATGCCAAGAAGGGCCGCTTCGGCGCCCGCGTCGAACCCAAGATCATCCAGCTCGATCAGAATCGCATCGACCTGGTGTTCGAGATCGATGACGGCGCCTCCACCTATGTCAGTCGTATCGCCTTCGTGGGCAACCACGCGTTTAGCGAAAGCCGCCTGAAGGAAATCGTCGGCTCCCGCGAAGAGGCGTTCTGGCGCTTCCTTTCGTCCTCGGACAGCTACGACCCTGAGCGGGTGAATTTCGACAAGGAGTTGCTGCGCCGCTACTACCTGCGCCAGGGCTATGCCGATGTTGAGATTTCCAGCGGCAATGCCGAGTTGTCGCCGGATCGATCGGCGTTCTTCCTCACCTTCACGATCAATGAAGGTGAGCGGTATCGGGTTGGCGACATCAAGGTGAAGAGCAGCCTGCGCAACCTCGATGGTGAGGCGCTGCAGAAGTTCGTCGCCCAGGAGACGGGCGACTGGTACGATGGCGATGCTGTCGAGCGCACCGTCACGGCGCTGAACGACGAAGTGCAGACCCGCGGTTATGCGTTCGTGGACGTGAAGCCGCAGATCTCGCGCGACAAGGCGAAAAAGACCGTCGATCTCATGTTCGAGGTCGGCGAGGGGCCGCGCGTCTATGTCGAGCGGATCGACATCGCCGGCAACGTCCGCACCAAGGACACCGTCATCCGTCGCGAGTTCCGTCTGGCGGAAGGCGATGCGTTCAACGCCGCCCTGGTCCGCCGGTCGCGCCAGCGGCTGGACGATCTGGGATATTTCACCTCCGTCCAGGTCTCCCAGCAGCCCGGCTCGGCGCCGGACAAGGCGATCATCAACACCAGCGTGCAGGAAAAGGCCACCGGCGAACTGACCATCGGCGGCGGTTACTCAACCGATGCCGGCGCACTCGCCAACGTTGGCCTGCGTGAGCGCAACTTCATCGGCACCGGCGTTGATGCCGGCGTGACCGGTGTGTTGGCGCAGAAGCGCACACAAGTGGATTTGTCGGTGACAGACCCGTATTTCCTGAATCGCAACCTGGTGGCCAGCGGCAACCTGTTCATCGTGCAAAACAACAACCAGTCGATCGCGCAGTACAGCGAACGCCGGGTCGGCGCGTCGGTCTCGCTGGGGTATGAATTCAGCGAGCATCTGCGCCAGGCCTGGACCTATTCGCTGGTGCAACGGCGCGTGTACAACGTGCAGGATGGCGCCAGTATCTATGTGCGCGACGAGGCTGGCACGTCGCTGCTGTCACAGATCGGGCAGACGCTTTCGCTTGATTACCGCGATTCCCGCGCTGATCCGAAAAGTGGCTTCATCGTCCGTGGCGGCACCGACTTCGCGGGTGTCGGTGGCAATGTTCACTATGTCCGCGCCAAAATCGACGGCAACTACTACATCCCGCTTGAGAGCGTGACCGGTGATCCGGAATGGGGTGTCGTGCTGTCTGCCGGCACCGGCTACCTGTTCGATCTTGGCGAAAGCCAGCGGATCATCGACCGTTTCTTCCTTGGCGGCGACAATCTTCGTGGCTTCCAGTCTGGCGGTGCGGGTCCGCATGCAAAGGACGGCGGCGACAGCCTTGGCGGCAGCTTCCTCTGGACCCAGTCGACCGAACTGCGCTTCCCGCTGCCGATCTCGGCTGATCTGGGTCTGACCGGCCGAGCGTTCGTCGATGTCGGCTCCCTGTCCGGTGTCAGCAGCAAAACCCGCAATGGCACCTCGATCTCCGTGGCGGACGATCATGGAATGCGGCTGGGTGCCGGTGTTGGTGTTTCGTGGCGTACGCCGTTCGGCCTGATCAATCTCGATATCGCGCCTGTCGTCGTGAAGAAGAAATACGACCAGGCACAGTTTTTCCGCTTCGGATTTGGGACGAGGTTCTAACAACCATGCATCGCTTGTCCGCTGTCGCCGCCGTTCTGGTGGCGCTGCTTCCGTGGGGGATCGCCCCCGCGGCAGCCCAGGATTATTTCATACCCGGCACGCCGCGCGCAGCCCAGCCTGCGCGTCCAACGCCGCCACCGGCTGCGCGTCCGGCCCCACCCGTTCGCCAACCCGCTTTGCAGCCACCCGTCATGTCCGGGCAGCCTTCCGCCCTGCCGCAGGACAGCGAGCCATTGTCGCAGGTCCAGCTGCCGCCCGTGCCGGAACTTCCGGCATTGCCGCGCGGCGCTTCGCCACCGGCCGCCGTCATCGGCGTCATGGGCGTGCCGGAGGTGATGCGCGCCTCGCAGGCCGCTCAGACGGTTGATCGTGTGATCGGCGAGCGGCGTGAGAAGCTGAACGAGGATGCCCAGAAAGAGCAGGCCGCCTGGCGCGACCTGCAGCAGCAGTTGGCCAGCCAGCGCAGCACGATGTCCCCCGAGCAGATCCGCACCCGCGAGCGCGAACTGCAGGACCGGATCACCGGCGCGCAGAAGACCTTTCGTGACCGCAACCGCATCATCCAGGAAGCAGCCCAGGTCGGCGTCGGCCAGATCGAGCGCACGCTGGTCGCTGTCATCCGCCAGGTGGCCGAAAGCCACGGCATGAATCTGGTGATGCACCGGGCGCAGGTGGCTCTGAACATCAACGACTTCGACATCACCGACCAGGTGGCCGAACAGTTGAACAAGGTGATGCCATCGGTTGTCATCCCGGCTGACGGCGTGTCGGCGGCGATCGCTCCGGCCGCTGCACCCGGGCCGCGCCGCTAGCGTATGGCGACCGTCTCGACCGCCGGCGATCCGCGTTTCTTCGCGCAGGCCGGCAACCACACCCTGGCCCAGGTCGCGGCAGCGATCGGGGCCGAGGTTCCCGCTGGATTTGAAGCCCTTGACCTGACCGGCGTGGCGCCGCTTCAAACCGCATGCGCCACGCAGATCAGCTTTCTCGACAACCGCAAATACATCAGCGCCCTCGCGGCGAGCGCCGCTGGTGCGGTGATCGTCCACCCAGACATGATCGGGCACATGCCGACCGGCTGCGCGCCGCTGATCACGCGGGACCCGTATGCAGGGTGGGCGGCTGCGGCCGCCTTGTTTCATCCGCTGCCACCGGCCGAGCCCGGCGCGCACCCAACCGCTGTTGTCCATGCATCGGCCCGTATCGATCCCACCGCCGAGATCTGTGCGCATGCCGTCATCGGCGCCAATGTTGAAATTGGTGCGTATTGCAGCGTCGGCCCCGGCACGTTCATCGCTGCCGGCGTCACGATGGGGGCGCACACCCGCATCGGCGCTCACAGCACCATCAGCCATGCCATCATCGGCAGCCGGGTGTTCATCTTCCCGGGTGCGCGGATTGGCCAGGAAGGTTTCGGCTTCGCCACCGTCATGCGCCCCACCGGCCCGCAGCACATCACCGTGCCGCAGCTTGGCCGTGTGCTGATCGAGGATGACGTCGAGATCGGCGCCAACACCACCATCGACCGCGGTTCAGCGCAGGACACCGTGATCGGCGCAGGCTCACGGCTCGACAATCTTGTGCAGATCGCCCACAATGTGCGCATAGGTCGCGCGTGTGTTGTCGTGGCGCAGGTGGGTATTTCGGGGTCCACGGTCCTTGAGGATTTCGTGGTTCTGGCAGGACAGGTCGGCGTGGCCGGCCATTTGCGGATTGGTCGTGGCGCCCGTATCGGCGGCAAGGCCGGTGTGATGACAGACGTGCCGCCCGGCGTTGAGTGGGTTGGCACACCAGCGGAGCCGGCGAAGAATTTCTTTCGCAATCTGTCGACGTTGCGCAAAATCGTGGCGGAACGTGCGGCTGATCGTGCGGTTAAGATCAACAATCCGGATCCGGGCGCTTCTCCCACTGGACCGGCAGGAAAGGCGGGTTCGGACTGAGTGACCATGGATACAACTGAGCCCCACATCGAAGACGGCGCACCAGCGGCCGTCACCATCCCCATGATCGATATCGCGCGCATCATGCACGCCATTCCGCATCGCTATCCGATGCTGATGATCGATCGCATGGAAGACATCGTGCTCAACGAGTCAGCCGTGGGCGTAAAGAACGTCACGGTGAACGAGCATTTCTTCCAGGGTCATTTCCCCGAACACCCCGTCATGCCCGGTGTCTTGATCATCGAGGCGATGGCGCAGACCTCGGCTGTTCTTGTCGTTGAATCCCTCGGAGCGCACGCAGCCGGCCGACTGGTGTATTTCATGACGATTGAAACCGCCAAGTTCCGCCGCCCGGTTGTGCCCGGCGACCAGCTTCGCATCCATGTCGTGCGTGAGCGTCGCCGTGGAAACGTATGGAAATTCAAGGCGGTTGCCCGCGTCGATGGCGTGTCTGTCGCCGAGGCGACGTACGCCGCTATGATCATGGATAAGTAATCAATTGAGCGGAATTCATCCAAGGGCGATCGTCGCCACAGGTGCGACCATCGGTGACGATGTCAACATCGGCCCCTGGTGCCAGGTGGGTGCCGATGTCACCATCGAAAACGGCGCCAACCTGATCAGCCATGTCGTCGTCGACGGCCATACACGCATTGGTGCGGAGGCGGTGCTGTACCCGTTCTCCACCGTCGGCATGGCGCCGCAGGACCTGAAATACAAAGGCGAGCCAACCCGCTGTGAACTCGGCGCCCGCTCGCAGATCCGCGAGCACGTCACCATCCATCGCGGCACCGTCACCGGCAGCGGCCTGACCAGCGTGGGCGATGATTGCCTGCTGATGGCCGGCGTTCACGTAGCGCATGACTGCGTTCTGGGCAGCCATGTGGTCATTGCCAACAACGTGCTGATGGGCGGCCATGTCACGGTCGGCGCCAATGCGGTCATTGGCGGCGGTGCTGCGATCCACCAGTTCACCCGCATCGGCCGCGCCGCCATGATCGGTGGCATGGCGGGCGTTGAGGCGGACGTGATTCCCTTCGGCACAGTGGTCGGCAACCGGGCGCATCTGGCCGGGCTGAACGTGGTCGGCCTCAAGCGGCGCGGCTATGAGCGTTCGCAGATCCATGCCGTGCGCGCCGCATTTCGTTTGATGTTTCGGGGCGAAGGCGTGTTTTCCGAGCGCGTGGAAGAGGCCCGCGCCACCTATGGCCATGAGGTTCTGGTGGCCGAGTTGCTCGCTTTCATCGACACGCCCAGCCGTCGCGGCCTCATCCGCTCGGCGGCGATCGAAGATGCGGACGACGATGCAGGCTGAAATGCTGGGCTTCGCTTGGTGATGGGCGCGCCTGGAACCGTCGTCGGCATTCTGGCCGGTGGCGGCCCGCTGCCCGGCCAGGTGGCAGCGGCGGCCCAAGCAGCGGGGCGCGGCGTTTTCCTCATCGGTCTTGAAGGGTTTGCCGAGCCTTCGGTTCTCTCCCCATATTCACACGCCGTGGTCCGACTCGGAGCCGCGGGGCAGATTCTGTCGCAACTCCGTCAGGCCAAGGTGCGTGACCTTGTTCTGGTCGGCCCCGTGCGCCGGCCCTCCGTGTTCGATCTGCGCCCCGATGCTGAAGGCGTGCGCATCATGGCCCGCGTTGGCCGTGCCGCGTTCGGCGGCGATGACGGCCTGTTGGCGGCTGTGGTGCGGGTGTTGGCCGAGGAGGGCTTCAACATCGTCGGCGCCCATGAAATTCTCACCGAATCGCTTGGCCCGCGTGGCCTGCTGACCCAAACCGGCCCCGACGCACAGGCCCAATCCGATATCGATCGCGGTATCGCCGTGGTGCGCGCACTCGGCTCCGTGGACGTGGGACAGGGCTGCGTGGTCCAGATGGGCATCGTGCTGGCGGTGGAAGCCATCGAAGGCACCGACGCCATGCTGCGCCGCGCCCACGATCTCGCACGCCCTGGCCCAGGTGGCGTGCTGGTCAAGCTGGTCAAGCCGGGGCAGGACCGCAGGGCGGATCTGCCCACCATCGGCCCCGGAACCATTGCCGCCTGCGCGGCTTCTGGTCTGCGCGGTATCGCGTTCGAGGCCGGCGGCACCATGTTGACGGATCGTGCGGCCACCATCGCAGACGCCAATGCGGCAGGCATCTTTCTGTGCGGTGTCGACGTTAAAAACTAACCAATAGGAAACGAACGCCATGACCAATATGCGCTTTCTGCACACCATGCTCCGCGTCGGCGATCTGGAAAAGAGCGTCGGCTTCTACACCAAGATGCTCGGCATGGTGGAACTCCGCCGCAACGACGTGCCGGATGGCAAATACACGCTGGTGTTCGTCGGTTACGAGAACAACCCGGAACAGGCCGTCATCGAACTCACCTACAATTACGGCGTCGACAAATACGAGATCGGCACCGGCTTTGGCCATCTCGCCGTGGGCGTGCCGGATGTGGCCGCCACCTGTGCCGCCGTCAAGGCAGCAGGCGGGAAGGTGACGCGTGAGGCTGGGCCGGTGAAATTCGGCACCACCATCATCGCCTTCGTCGAAGATCCTGATGGCTACAAGATCGAACTGATCCAGCGCGCCTAATTACGCCGTCATGGATTTGATCGAGGCGGCGCGCGGGCTCATCCCCGTGCGCCGCCGCGTTCGCATTGGCGTCACTGGCCTGAGGCGGTCCGGCAAGACATCGCTTCTGACTTCGCTGGCGGTCAATCTTCTGGCCGAGGGCAGGGGCGTGGCGGCCCTGCCAGCTTTGCGGGCGCAATTGAACGGGCGCCGCATGCGCGTGGCCATCCCCCCCGCCGGCGCTTCCTCGATGCCGCGCTTCGACGCGCTGGCCAAATCCGCCTCCCTGGCCGCCGACCCACCAGATTGGCCGAAACCCACCGATGCCGTCAGCCTGCTGGCGCTGGACATCGACATCACCCGGCCAGGCATGTTCTCGGCCCTTCCGCAGCGTCTGCGCCTGGAATTTGTCGATTACCCCGGTGAATGGCTGCTCGATTTGCCGTTGCTCGGCCAAAACTACGCCGACTGGGCCACCGGCACGCTGCGCCGCCTGGAAACCCTGCCGGAAGCCCGCGACTTCATGGGTTTCGTGCGCGGCCTTCCCGCCGGCATGTCGGCTGATGAAGACCTGATTCTCAGCGGCCACAATCTGTATGTGGCCACCCTCCGCGCCCTCCAGACCAATGGATTTTCGTTGCTCCAACCCGGCCGTTTCCTCATGCCAACCCCGGGCGACCAGCCGCCCTGGCAGCATTTCTTCCCCATGGCCGGCAGCAGTCGCCTCGCCAGCCTGATGCAGCAACGCTACGATGCTTACGTCGCCGCCGTGCGGGACGAACTCTCCGCCCCCGGCTTCGCCCATATCGACCGCCTGATCGTGGTGGCCGACCTGCTGAGCGCCCTGCACGCCGGCCGCACGGCGTTCGACGACGCCTCCGCCGCCCTCGGCCTCGTCGCCCGCGCGCTCTCCCGCCGCGAACCGCTCCCGCTGCTGCCCTCATGGCTGCAACCTTGGGGAATCAGCCGCATCGCCTTCGCCGCCACCAAGGCCGACCACGTCGCCAGCCGCCAGCGCGCCAACCTCCAGGCGCTGATGGCGCGCCTGACCGACACCCCGGCCCGCGCCGTGTCGCAGTCCTTTTCCATCGCCGCCATCAACTGCACCGAGGATTTCGTCTGGACGCTGGACGCCCGCCCGGTGTCAGCGGTGCGCGGCCACGTGGCGGGGCAGGGCGTTGTGCGCTCCTATCCCGGCGAGGTGCCGGACCGCCCGCCAGAATTGTCCGACTGGGCGCATCCTTTTCTCTCGCTGCCGCATTTCACCCCCAAGCGGCTCGATCCCGGCGGACGCGGCGTCATTCCGCAGATCGAACTCGACCGCCTGCTGGTCTTTCTTCTGGAGGACATGCTGTGAGCGAAACCCGAATCACGCCGCGCCTCGAAGTGGAAAACCCGCAGGCCGGACGGCTGGAGCCGGAATCACTGCCCATGGTGCTGCCCACCAAAGGCTCGGATCGCGGCACGCTGAGTATGGTGGCCATGGGCGTCGGCGTGCTGATGGCCGGATTGTCGGCGCTGTCGATCGGCAATTTCGTGGCCGATCAGTTCTCCCGCGCCCCCTGGCTCGGCTGGACAACCCTCGCCATCGCCGCCACCGGGGTGGGGCTGATCGGCGTGGCAGTCTGGCGCGAACTCAGCTTCCTGCACCGTCTGGACGATGTGGACCGCCTGCGCGCCGACCTCGCCAACCCGGCCCGCGCCCGTGAGGCCGCCAAATCCTGGCTCGGCACCCTGCCGCAAGCCGCCGGCATTGAAGCCGCCCTGAACGCCACCGACAGCCCGGATGCCATCATGGCGCTTCTCCGTGCCGGCCCTGGCCGCATCCTGGCCGACGAAGCCCAAACCCTCGGCCGCATTGCCGCCGGCCAAATGCTCGCCGTTACCGCCGCCGTGCCTTACCCGGCATTGGACGGCCTGATCGTCGCGTTGCGCGGCATCCGCCTGGTCAGGCAAGTGGCCAGCCTCTACGGCTTCCGCCCTGGCACGCTCGGCACCATCGCCCTCCTGCGCCGCACGCTGCTATCGGGTGTCTACGTCACCAGCGCCAACATCGCCGTGGACACGCTTGTCAAAGCCGCGATCTCAAACCCCCATCTGCAAACCCTTGCCGGAGACGTCGCTGGCGCGGGCGTTGCCGCCCGCCGGATGGTCGTCCTGGCCCGCGCCACCGCTGCCGCCTGCAGCCCGTTGTCAGCGGAAGGGTAGCCACTCCGTAGGGTGCAATGCCGCTTGGTATTGCACCATCGCCGCTCCCGACCAGAGTGGTGCAATACCAAGCGGCATTGCACCCTACGGCTGGCGTGCCGCCAACCATGTTCGTGAGAGGTGATGGTCCAGCCCACTTTCGTCTAAACCATGGCCCGGTTGCAGCACATGCACTGCGACCACCGCACCCGATCGGCGGAACTGCTCTGCAAGATGCGGGGCATCAGACGGTGCCCGTCGTTCATCCATCGCGGCCCCCAGCAACAGGACGGGATATCCCTGAAGCGGTGGAAATTCGCTCTCCGCACAAGGCGAGAGGGGCCGGAGAAGGATCGCACCCGATGACAGTTCGGGTGCCTGCACAGCGGCCGCAGCGGCCATGATCGCCCCGTTGGAGTAGCCGACCAGGATCGGTCTTGTATGGCCCGCAGCTTTCAAGTGGCTGAGAAAACCGCAAAACGCGGAACACCGTGCGGCAAGGTCTGCCTGATCCAGGGTTCGGTCAGGGTGGCGTCGAAAGAAGGCATATCCGTCCTCCCATGGCACCGGCCCTCGCACAGCAAAAGGAACGCGGTCAGGTGCTACGCTGCGCGCGAACTCCATGAGAAACGTTTCGCAGGCGCCGCTGCCGTGCAGCAGCACCAAGGGAGAGGACCCAGACGAGGCGGCCCCAACCTGCTCAACATAAAAGCCAGCTGCTTCCGTCATTTTGCTGCTCACGTCCCCGAAGCCGAAATTCTTGAATATTGCCCCTAAATACGGGCAATCCGCGCCTGAAGCTGGTCCACCACCCGGCGCAGATGATTGACCTCAGCCTCCAGCCCCGTCGCATAACCGCCAGTCTCCACCATCGTCCACGGCGCCTTGCCGCCAGCCGGACCAACCCCGAGCGCTGACAACGCTACCCCAACATCCATGGCCTCCGCTGCCAGCATCTCCCGATCCCGCATCATCGCAGCCCGGCCATTCGCCCCGCCATAACGCGCCACAGCCGCACCCACGCGAGTGCCCAACGGACTCGCTGCGTAAACTCCGTCATGCACGGCATCCATCACGCCCACCGAGACGAAGGTGTTGTTCAGCGCCGTCGGGTGATGATCCAACCCCGCCACCGCCAACCGCTGCCACAGCAATGCTTCGAGCGAATAACCCCCACACGAAGCCTTCACCGCGCCGCGCTGCGGGTCTGGATGGAAATATCCCAGACAATCCCGCACCAAAATCGCCATCACGGCCACCGCACACGCAAACAGTGGCGAATCGACCAAAACCGCGCGCAAGGCCGCATTGCGCGGCGCATCGTCGAAGATCAGACCGGGATTGACCGACAGATACGCATCCAGAACCGGATTGCCGGGCGCGAACACCGTCGCCCACAACCATTGCTCCGGCGCGAGACGCGGGTATTTCAGACCGAACAGAAACGGCACAAAGCAAAGCCGCCGCAGATCGCCGGCCATGCCCGCGAAAACAATGTCGTTGATATAGGCCGGGTGCGCCCCGAACATTCCCACCACATGCACGCGATGGCCGAACGGTGCGGCCAATCGCCCCAGGGGCGCAGCTTCCGGCGTCAGGTCCAGAAACTCGTGAACGTCCTGAACGCCGCAGATATCCGGCCGGGTCTTGAGCACGAATACATCATCATCGAGCACCGACAACCCGCGCTCCAATGCCGCCGCCTGGTGCAGAATATGCCCTGGCAGCGTCAAATCCGGCGCCGCCTGTTCCACAACGTCGGCCCGAAGCCGGGCCAGCAGCGCCGCAATCTCCGGATAGCGCGCCAACTCGCCGGTCCAGGACGAATAGATCACCCGCAGATCCGGCCGCGCCAGCCGCAGAATGCCCTCAAGATAGTCCGCAAAATGCGCCGGCGCGCGAATCAGTCCGCAGATCACCACGGCCCGGCGCATGGCAGCATCCTTTATTCTGCGTCGTCTTCCTCGTAGGGCATGCTCGCATCCAGCGCCGCCTGCAGCATATAGGCCGCCGCCATCTGGTCCACGACCTCCGAACGCCGCTTGCGGGTCATGTCGGCCTCATCGGTCAGAAACCGATTCACCGCCGCCGAGGACAGCCGCTCGTCATACAGCGCTGCCGGCAATCCGGTGGCGTCCGACAGCGCATGCGCCCAGTCCCGCGCCGCCTGGGCGGCGGGGCCTGCGGTGCCGTCCAGCGACAGCGGCAGGCCGATCACCAGCCCGCCCACGCCGAGCAGGCGCGAGATGCGGGCGATTTCAGCGGCGTTGGACGCCAGCTTGCCGCGCGGAATGCGCCCATGCGGGCTTGCCAGCATCAGCGTCACGTCGGTCAGGGCCACGCCGATGGTGCGGCTGCCGGGGTCTAATCCGAGCAGTCTTTGACCGGGGGATATTTTCGCGCGAAGGGTCGTCATGTTGAACAGGGCCATGGGCATGTTTATGGTCCGGAGTGCCTCGCGCGCATAGTCCGTCCATTTCCATAGCTGCCTTGCCTCTCGTCATTAGGGAACACCATGTCGCTCGACCCCGCGGCCGTCCGCCGTATTGCCCGCCTCGCCCGCCTCCGTGTCGATGATGCGCAGGTGGCCCAAATCCAGGGCGAGCTGAATTCCATCCTCGGCTGGATCGACCAGTTGAACGAAGTCGATGTCAGCGGCGTCGAGCCACTGACCGGCGGCGCCGCCATGGCGATGCGCATGCGCGAAGACGTGGTGACCGACGGCGATCTGGTCGAGGCCGTGCTGGCCAACGCGCCAGATCGCGAAGGCCCCTTTTACACCGTGCCGAAAGTTGTCGAGTGATGTTTGAACTCTCCCTCGCCGAAGCGCGTGACGCCCTGCGCGCCCGCAAGATCTCGGCCCGCGAACTGACCACCGCCTATGTCGGCGCTGTTGAGGCGTTGAACCCCAGGCTCAACGCCTACATCACCCAGACGCCCGAAATCGCCCTCACCCAGGCCGATGCCGCCGATGCCGCCCTGGCATCCGGCAATGCCGGCCCGTTGACCGGCATTCCGCTGGCAATCAAGGATCTGTTCTGCACCAAGGGCACCCGCACCACGGCCGGCAGCCTCATTCTTTCGCCGTTCGTCCCGCCCTATGAAAGCACGGTCACGGCCAATCTGCTGCGGGACGGCGCGGTGTTCCTCGGCAAGGCCAATCTCGACGAATTCGCCATGGGTTCGTCCAACATGACGTCCGCCTACGGCGCCGTCACCAACCCATGGACTCGCATCGGCGACAGCACGGCTTTGGTGCCCGGCGGTTCCTCCGGCGGATCGGCCGCTGCCGTCGCCGCCCGCATGGCGCTTGGCGCCACGGCGACCGACACCGGCGGCTCCATTCGCCAGCCCGCCGCGTTCTGCGGCATCGTCGGCATCAAGCCCACCTATGGCCGTTGCTCGCGCTGGGGCGTGGTGGCGTTCGCCTCGTCGCTGGACCAGGCCGGGCCGGTGGCCCGCACCGTGGAAGATTGCGCCATCCTGCTCGGCTCGATGGCCGGCTATGACGACAAAGACAGCACCAGCGCCAACATCGCCGTGCCGGATTTCGCCGCCGCCTGCAAACGCGGCGTCAAGGGCCTGCGCATCGGCGTGCCGCGTGAATACCGCATGGACGGCATGGCGCCGGAAATCGACGCGCTGTGGCAGCAGGGCCTCGCCTGGCTGCGCGACGCCGGGGCCACCATCGTCGACGTGTCGCTCCCCCACACAAAATACGGCCTGGCCACCTATTACATCGTGGCCCCGGCCGAAGCCTCGTCCAACCTCGCCCGCTATGACGGCGTGCGCTACGGCGCCCGCAGCCCCGGCCACGACCTGACCGAACTCTACGAGAACACCCGCGCCGACGGCTTCGGCGCCGAGGTCAAGCGCCGCATCATGATCGGCACCTACGTGCTCTCGGCAGGGTATTACGACGCCTATTACCTCAAGGCGCAGAAGGTTCGCGCCCTGATCCTGAAAGACTTCACCGACGTGTTCCAGGATGTGGACGCCCTCGTCACCCCCACCGCCCCCTCGGCCGCGTTCGGCCAGGGCGAGAAGATGGACGACCCTGTCACGATGTATCTCAACGACATGTTCACCGTGCCGGTGAACATGGCGGGCCTGCCCGGCCTGTCCGTGCCCGCGGGGCTCGACAGCCAGGGCCTGCCGCTCGGATTGCAGGTGATCGGCAAGCCGTTCGACGAGGAAACGGTGTTCGCCGTGGGCGCTGCCATCGAACGCGCTGCCTGTTTTTCCGCGACCCCCTCCATCCGCGCGGGAGCCTGAGCCATGGCCTACACACTCGAAGGCAGCACCGGCACCTGGGAAATCGTCTGCGGCCTGGAAGTCCATGCCCAGGTGGTCAGCAAGTCCAAGCTGTTCAGCGGCGCGTCGGCTGAATATGGCGGCGAGCCGAACAGCCATGTCAGCTTCGTGGACGCGGCGATGCCCGGCATGTTGCCCGTCATCAACCGCGAATGCGTGGCCCAGGCGGTCCGCACCGGCCTCGGCCTGGACGCCAAGATCAATCTCTGGAGCCGGTTCGACCGCAAGAACTACTTCTATGCGGACCTGCCGCAGGGCTATCAGATCAGCCAGTTCGCCCACCCGATCGTGGGCGAGGGCGTGGTTGAGGTGATCCTGGCGGACGGCACCACCAAGAACATCGGCGTCACCCGCCTGCATCTGGAACAGGATGCCGGCAAGAGCCTGCACGACCAGGACCCGTCACGCAGCTTCATCGACCTCAACCGCTCCGGCGTGGCGCTGATGGAGATTGTCAGCGAGCCCGATATCCGCAGCCCCGAGGAGGCCGGCGCGTATCTGACGAAGCTTCGCCAGATCCTGCGCTATCTCGGCACCTGCGACGGCAACATGGACGAAGGCTCGATGCGCGCCGACGTCAACGTGTCGGTGCGCAAGGCCGGCGAGGAATTCCGCACGCGCTGCGAGATCAAGAACGTCAACTCCATCCGCTTCGTCATGCTGGCGGTGGAAGCCGAGGCTAAGCGCCAGATCGCGGTGTGGGAAGACGGCGGCGAGGTCCGCCAGGAAACCCGCCTGTTCGACCCCACCCGCAACGAAACCCGTTCGATGCGCTCGAAGGAAGATGCCCACGACTATCGCTACTTCCCCGATCCTGACCTGCTGCCGCTGGTGCTGGATGCCGCCTGGGTGGAGGGGCTGAAAGCCCATCTGCCCGAACTGCCAGACGCCAAGACCGCCCGTTTCGTCGCCGATTACGGCCTGTCGGCCTATGACGCCCGCATTCTGGTGATGGAACAGGCCACCGCCGATTTCTATGAAACGGTGGCCAAGGGCAGGGACGCCAAGCTCGCCGCCAACTGGATGATGGGCGACTTCTTCGCAGCCCTGAACCGCACCGGCACCACCATCGAGACCACGCCGGTCAGCGCCGCCAACCTCGCCGCCCTGATCGACCTGATCGCCGACAAGACCATCAACGGCCGCATCGCCAAGGAAGTCTTCGAAGCGATGGTGGAAACAGGTGACGCCCCTGGCGCCATCGTCGAAGCCAAAGGTCTGCGCCAGGTGACGGACACCGGCGCCATCGACGCTGCCGTCGATGCCGTGCTGGCCGCCAACGCCGACAAGGTGGAACAGTTCAAGGGCGGCGCCGAGAAGCTGTTCGGCTTCTTCGTCGGTCAGGTGATGAAGGCCATGCAGGGCAAGGGCAACCCGGCCTTGGTCAACGAAGCGTTGAAGCAGAAACTGTCGTGAAGCGTCGAACCCTCCTCGCCAGCGCCTTGGCAGGTGGGTTCGCCCCGCCTGCCAAGGCGCAATCCGAGGGCGTCGTGCCGGTGCTGACCTATCACCGGTTCGACCCCACGGGATCGAAATCCGCCACCATCGTCAGCACGCCCGTCTTTGCGGCCCAGATGGCGTGGCTCGCCGAACACAGCGTGCGCGTGGCCCCGCTGCGCGACGTGCTGGCCATGGCCCGCGGCGCGCCCGTGACAGGCCCCACGGTCGCCATCACCGCCGATGACGGCTGGCGCTCGGTCTACACCGAGATGTTCCCCATCATCCTGCGCCACAAATTCCCGCTGACCCTGTTCATCAACCCACCCGCCATCGGCCATGGCGGCGCCTACCTGACATGGCCGATGATCGCCGAAATGCTGAAATCCGGCTTGGTGGACGTGCAACCGCACACGCTCACCCACCCCAATTTCAACACCGAACGCGCCCACCGCGACCAAGCTGGCTACGCCGCCTTCGTCGCCCACGAAATCGCCGGCAGCCGCGCCGAGATCACCGCCCAACTCGGCCTGCCGGCGGACATTCTGGCGTGGCCGTTCGGCATTCACGATGCCATGCTGGAACAGGCCGCCGCCCAAGCCGGCTGCATCGCCGCCTTCGCCCTCGGCTCGCACGCGGTGAAAGCCGGCGATCCAGATTACGCCCTGCCGCGCTACCAGATCTACGACACCGACCGCGACGCTCGCTTCGCGTGGCTCATGGCCGGAAACCCCCGTCTGCCTCTCACCAAAAAAGGCGTCTCATGAGCATCGAACTCTGGATCTGGAACACGCCGAACGGCCGCAAGATTTCGGTGGCACTGGAAGAAATGGGCCTTCCCTACAGCGTCCACCCCGTCAACATCGGCAAGGGCGAACAGTTCAACCCGGACTTCCTGGCCTTCAGCCCGAACAACCGCATCCCCGCCATTCGGGATTCGAGCGCGCCTGACGGCCAGCCGATCACCGTATTCGAATCGGGCGCCATCCTGCTCTATCTCGCCCAGAAGACCGGCAAATTCTGGCCCTCCACGCTGCGCGCGCAGGTGCCGGTGCTGGAATGGCTGATGTGGCAGATGGGCGGCTTCGGCCCGATGCCCGGCCAGGTGCATCACTTCCTGCAGGTGGAGAACGAGGCCGACCGCAAATACGGCCTGGAACGCTACACCAAGGAAACCCGCCGCCTCTACGGCGTCGCCGACCGCCGCCTGGCCGAGGTGGAATTCTTCGCCGGCGACATCTCCATCGCCGATTTCGCGATTCTCGGCTGGGCCTGGCGCCACGAACGCCACCTGATCGACCTCGCGGATTTCCCAAACGTGAAGCGCTGGTATGAAACCATCATGTCCCGCCCGGCCACGCAGCGCGGTTTCGACATTCCGTTGAGCTAAACTTGCAGTGACCATTTGACGCGCCGAGATCTTCGCCCTAGAAGAGCCGGGCATACGTCGTGATACTCAAGGCCGAATTGCTTGCGGTCCTCCGGAGGAGGGGTGGCCGAGCGGCTGAAGGCGACGGTTTGCTAAATCGTTGTACGGCTTATACCGTACCGTGGGTTCGAATCCCATCCCCTCCTCCAATTCTGTGTGTTTCAGTTATGATGACGAGTAGGCGCTCCGCGCCGCAGCATCGTTCTGGGGATGGTCACTATCTTCGCCATCCGTGTCACCCGGTAATTACCCGTTTTGACGAAGCGGTGTCACAGAAGTGATGCCGAAATGTTCAGTTTCTGGGCGGGAGTGATGCAGCCGATGCCCATGCTCGGGCGGTCATTGTTGTATGTCCAGAGCCATTGTGTCGCGAAGTCCTGGGCCTCCTCGATGGTTTCGATGATGTGTCGATCCAGCCATTCGTGCCTGACCGTGCGGTTGTAGCGCTCGATGTAGGCGTTCTGCTGGGGCTTGCCTGGCTGGATATGCTGGAGGCTGATGTTCTGCTTTTCGGCCCAGCCTTTCAGCTTTTCGCTGATATATTCTGGGCCGTTATCAACCCTGATGGCGCCGGGCTTGCCCCGCCATTCGATGATGCGGTTCAGGCTGCGGATCATTCGCTCAGCGGGCAGCGAGAAGTCCACCTCAATGCCCAGCCCCTCGCGGTTAAAGTCATCCAGTACATTCAGCAACCGAAACGCCCGGCCATCCCCCAACTGGTCCGCCATGAAGTCCATCGACCAGACCACATTCGGGCTCTCCGGCACGGCCAGGGTGTCGGGCTTGTCTCGTTTCAAACGCTTCCTGGGCTTGATCCGCAGGTTCAGTTCCTGCTCGCGGTAGA
>JBBART010000021.1:0-87798 GCA_040399685.1 Acetobacteraceae bacterium | reverse complement strand
CAACCAGCCCTGCTCGGCAGCGACGTTGCTACACCACGGGGCGGGACATGATCCAGCACTTTGATCGGGCCAGCCGCTTACCGTCTCTCGCAACAAGGCCAGTGCCTGCCGCCATTGCTTCGAATCTGCCAGCAACTGGGCAACACGCAGTCGCAGTTCTATCTCTCGTTCATCGCCACGCCACGCGAAAAGCATTTTTCCCAGCGTATCAGCAGCCTGCGACGGTGTTGCCAAACCACGCGCCAGTCTCAATTCGACTGCGTGACGAACGGCATTGAAACGGACAAGACGGTCAGGCGACTGCGACAACCGATCCAAGATAGCCAACGCTTCGGCAGGATCTGCGTCTGTTGCCTCACGCAGGTAGGCGCGCGCCAGATCCAGCAATGGGTCCAGCTTTCGTGTATCCAAAAGCTGCTTCGCTGCCTCTGACTGCCCGCCCAAGGCCATCGTCTCAGCCACTTTCGGCAACAGCCGGTTCTGCAGTTCGGCCGGATAGGAGAGCAACAGCGGTGTCGTTCCCGCAAACACCTGTGCCGCAGCGGCTTCGTTACCCGGTCGCATGGCCAGCCGAACGCCTCTCCAAAAGGCAATTTCATCCGTGCCATCAAGACGCGGATCATCGAGTCCGTCTGCCTCGGCAAGACGCCCCGCCAACAGGCCAGCGATGGCGGAGAGGCCTCGCGTGTCAGCTTGCCCGTCCGTCCGGGCATCGCCCAATGCTGCAAGTCCCAGAACTGACTGCGCTTCAACACCAAGTCCAAGAGCAATCATGCTCGCAGCAACGTCACGCCGCGCATCGCCTCGCGTTTGCAAAGGCGTCGCAGACGCAGCCACCACGGCGCCTTGCATTCGGCGCAAGAGACCGTCCGTGTGAAGGTTTGGAATATCAAAAGCCCTGGTCATCTGACTCGCCTCAGCGGCAGCACCCGACGCGATCTGCTGCTGGGACGAAGAGAGGGCGTTGCCAGCGCTGTCCGCTGCGATCTCAAAGCCGCTGGTTGTCGCACGCAGAGCGACTGTGTCCGAGAGCGCTTGCAGGACGACGCCTTGCCACGTTGGGAGCAGCGTAAAATCCGGCGACCGTCGAGTTACGGGCACACCCTGCCCTGCCTGGCGTTGCGTACCGACCAGGAGAAGATCACCCGTTGCGGCGTCAGAAACAGACACCACCAACCCTGGCGCCTCAGCCGACAGGCTGACATGGCCATTGCTCAACTCCGGAACAATGGAGCGGAGCGCCGCCGGCGCAGCGTTGCCGCCAATGGCTGTGACGCGCCAGCCAGCGGGCCGATGCTCCAGCCTCACCTCAAAAGGTAAAGCGAGCGGGATCGTCATAACGGTAGCAGCAGGCAGAAGCTGCACCGTCACGGAACCAAATACGCTATCGCCCTTTAAGCCCTCTAACATAATGGGTTTACGTTCATCAAACACCACGATGACGTCTGCCCCCCGGCGAAACGCGGCAGCTCCCACATTGGCCGGAAACGGAACCACAAAGGTGTGTCCTGGACCAGGGTCGTTGACGAGAAACACTCGTGCTGAGAGAGGGTCCGGCACATTATCCCGCTGCGGCTTGGCTTCAGGAACGAGCAAGGGAGCAGCCACCTTGTCCTCGACAGGAAGCGGCGGACTTGCTGGGGGTTTGATCTCAGTCACTATCGGCGGCTTGACCGGCGTTAGAGCAACATCTAGGCGGCGCACATCAGAAGCAGCAATAGCTGGGCGCGCCTTGGCGTCTAGCGCCGGCTCATCGCTACCGGGTCGCGCGGCGACGCCTGGCACTCCCAAACTCGGCGTGACCTCGGCCATTGGCGTGGCCCGAGCAATGGGTGTAGGGCGTATTGGCGCAACAACGCGCTGTGGCGGTTGGGTCGCTTGTGCGGTTGGTGGATCCAACACGTCAATCACCAGGTGATTATTTACAATCATCCGGCGTATTCCGGCGCCTGGCATAATTTCAATCGCGACAGAGTCCGGATCACTGCGCAAAGACCGGACATTGCGTGGCGGCCGACCTACCGGACTTAAAGACGGCGATTGCAGATGAATTATCAGCAGATCGCCTGTCCGCTCCACGGGAACAGAGCCGCCATCATCCACGTCGAACACAATACGAACGAATCCTGCATGATCGCCCACTCGAATGGGAACGACGCCGTCGGGCATGGCTTGCGCAAACCCAGGAAGGGCTGCGAACGCCAATACGCAACAAAAGACCAGCCGCCGTACGCCCGACCATGTCAGATGTCAGATCTGCATCGATGCAATCACTCAAAACTTGCTAATAATTTATCGATTTCAGACTGTCCCATAGCCACCGCTGGAAGCTGAGGACCATTGAGCAGGCTTGGAGGAACATCGATTTTTTCAGGTCTTATAGGCGCCTCGGTACCGGACGGAATTTTGAAAGTACTAATTATATCGGCGACTTTCGCCTCAATCGTCTTTAACGTTATGACAATTTTGCTTATCCTTTGTCCCGTAATGTCCTGAAATCCACAAGCTTCATAAATCCGGCTCGTCGCATCCAGCAGTTTTTCTGCCGGTTCACCTGTCATTTTTGCTGACAGCTCATCGAGTGTTTCACATACTTCAAGAATACAATTTGTTGCTATGGCTGTGTGTTCAACAATCGCGTCAAGTTCGTCTGTTGCTGATGGTATGTGACTGTCGGTTATATCATCGACTTTAAGGGCCGCAATCTCGGCCTTTGCAGCTGCGATGGTTTTTCCCAGCTCTTCAACTTCGGCTAAAAGGCTGGTCTCACTGCTTGTGAGATCCCCATGCATCGTTGAAAATACAGCACGGACGACCGCCTCTACGGTCGCTGCATCAGCGGGTGATGCTGTTGACAGCCGTTGAGCCATCAGGTCCAGCGATTGGTTATGCATTATGACTGCCCCCTCTCTGACATCACGCATGTGCGAGAACCTTTTCGATTTTCTCTCTCAGTGTTTCCGCGTTGAAGGGCTTGACAATATAGTTCGAAACACCGGCCTGCTTTGCGGCAACGACGTTTTCAGTCTTACTTTCGGCCGTTATCATGATGAACGGCGTGTTCTTAAGCCGCGCATCTGCACGAACCTCCTGCAGAAGCTCCAGGCCTGTCATTGGGGTCATATTCCAATCACTGATCACAAGACCAAACTGTCCGGACCTAAGCTTTGCGAGCGCTTCGGTGCCATCCATCGCCTCTTCAACATTGTTAAAATCTGTTTGCTTCAGCAAGTTACGAATAATACGCAGCATCGTCTTGTAGTCATCAACAATCAGAACGTTCATGGACTTGTCGATAGTCATTTCAGTCTCCAATTCGTAAGGTTTTAACGCGTTTTTGATGGCAAAACCGCCATCGCCGGACCATCGGGCAATCGATCCAACGGAGCACCGGCTACCTGTGTGATCGATTCAATGTTATTGGATTTCATACGCAACTGGGCGAGTTCGATCGTTACCAGTCGTGCTCGGTCAGGCGCCATCGCCGACAAAATTGAGGCGGCTTTCGTCTCCTTCATGCGATCCAATACCTGCAGCAATACAGACATATCGAGATCGTTAAATATTATCGACGCGTCACGGGGCTTCATTGATTCATATAATTTTACCATACCTTTCCAATTGGCCTCGTCTCGCTCTTTTCTCTGACGCTCCAAGGCCTCGAGACGGGACTGGAGAGCCGTCAACTCGTCAACTCGAGCAGCCAGGCGCTTTTCGACGGTAGCCATTGTGACTTCACGAGATGCAAGTTCCGCCTCCCGGGCATCTAGTACTACCCGCCTTTGCCTGAGATCGTTCAGCAGGGCACGCTCGCCATTGCTGACAGGTATCTCGGTCAATACTGGGACCACCTCAGCCGCAGGCGCAGGCAAAGCAGCAACTGGGCTTGCTGGCTTATTGCCCCCACGGGCAGGATCACCGACAGGCGTTGAGCCATGCGAAGGCTTGGCTGGTGGAGATTTTTCAGACGGCAACGGAGCCGCTTCGGCACCACCCGCCCCACCTGCTGCACCCGCCGCAGCAAGCACGAGACTTCCTGACTTAAACACCAGCAAAGCCGCCATGATCACGATAGTCATTGGCAGCAACCGGGGGGCAAAAAGTTGGTCTTTGATGTGACCTGATTTCATGTCAACGCGCCGTCCTGAGGGCCTTGAGGAGATCACGCTCGGCTTGGCTTCGAAGCTTTTCTGAATGCTCCACATGTTCGTTTTGGTCGTTCAGCGTGATCGCAACCGCTCCTTTTTCCTCTGGTTGGATATTTCTACGGTTCAGATGAGACATAATTGGCGACACTGCATCCTGCCGCTGAAACGGCTCAACACTTCTCGCCGAGCGGATCAACATTTCCAAGCGATCCGCCAACGCCCCACCTCGTTCTGATAAAAGAATCAAGTCGTTTTTCAATCCAATGGCAAAGTCAGTTTGCTGCGATATCTGCCGACCAGCTCCATCGGCCGCATGCCGCAGTCTATCAATGCCCTGCTCTGCCATGCGGGAACTGCTGTTAAACGACGAGACCAAGTCTTCCAAGGCTGCACGATCACGCTTGAGAACACCAAGCGCCCTCTCCAACCTCAAAGCATGAAACAAAGTAGATGCCAGCATAATAATAAGAGTAACGTCTAAAACCCACTCCACCTTATGACGCCCCCACACTAAAAAAACGTGCGATAAACTTATAGTGTCGCATATCGTTATACAGAAACATGCTGCCTAGATACGACACGTTCAATTCGAACAGCCACACGATTTTTCTTTCGACCTACCTTTCCTTCAAACAATATGGTTGTGCCACATCGCAGGGAAACGGTGGCGTTTGGAACTGTGTTGAGGACAATGCGGCTGCCGACTTTAAGCGCCATCACATCTGCAAGCCGCATCAACTGCTCGTCTAGCACCACGTCCAGATCGACATCGGTGCTCCAGAGTTCCTCGGCCAAATGGGTCTCCCAAATTGAGTCCCGACCAAACTTCTCTCCCATAAATTGTTGCAACAGAAGTTCACGCACTGGCTCAAGCGTTGCGTAAGGCAGCATGAGTTCCATGCGTCCGCCACGGTCTTCCATATCAATCCGCAACCGTGCGAGGACCGCGGCGTTGGACAGGCGACTGATCGTTGCAAAACGTGGATTGACCTCAAGCCGCTCGAAGCGGAACGTGACTGGAAACAGAGGATCGAAACTCGCTGACAGATCAGCCAGAACGACATGGATCAATCGCTCCACGAGCGTTCGTTCGATCGTTGTGTAAGGTCTCCCCTCAATGCGCATCGCAGCCGTGCCACGACGACCACCAAGCAGCACATCGACGATTGAGTAAATCATCGCGCTATCGACAACCATCAGGCCGTAATTGTCCCACTCCTCGGCCTTGAACACCGCCAGCATTGCAGGAAGCGGGATAGAATTAAGGTAGTCACCAAATCTAAGGGATAAAATGTTGTCAATTCCAACTTCAACGTTGTCAGACGTGAAGTTCCGCAGCGAGGTCGACATGATGCGCACAAGGCGGTCAAAGACGATTTCCAGCATCGGCAGGCGTTCGTAAGACACCAGACCGGAACTGATAATCTTTTGCATGCCTGTCCGGCTCTCGCCGTTCGACGGGCCATCATCAAAGCCGAGCAGGCTGTCGATCTCTGCCTGATTCAACACGCGCGCCGGCTGAACAGGCAGCGCGTCGGCTACGTTGCTGGCCGGCTCCAGATCAGCCCCCCAGGCTGCCGCGAGATCCTCGTCTGACATCTCGGCTTGCTGTGATGACGCACCGTTGCTCGAACCGGATGGGTCGCTCATTGGATCAACATTTCGCTGAACAGGACATCCACCACACGCGCGGGTGCGAGCGCGATGTTGGCTCGGGCGATCAGTTCTTCACGAAGCCGGTAGGTGCCGGCCGATCCGCGCAGTTCCTCTGGGCGCATCTCCCTGAGATATGTTGTGAACATATCTTGCAGCCGTGGCATGGCAGCCGTGATAGCCGCCTGATCTTCGGCACGCGCCAGTTCGATGCGCGCCTTCAACTTGATGAAGCTGCTGCGCCGCTGACCAACGTTCAGGTTTGCCACCAGATCCGGCAGGTCAACAAAGACGGGGGCCTTGGTTTTCGCATCGGCTTCCGGCTTCAGTTCACCCGGTTTCGAATGCGGATCCTTATGGGCTTCACCATGCTCAGCGCCATGCTCTTCATGGCCCATCCCCAGGAGTGGCGGCAGAATTCCGCCGAACCACAGCCCGGCGCCGACAGCCACCAGCAACAACGGCACAGCAAGCAATATGAGCTTCTTGCGGCCGCCCTTCTTGGGTGCCCCCTCATCCGCCGCGAGACTGACCGCAGGCGCTGCGCTGCTCATTATGGAAAAAACTCCTGATGGGGTGGCTGGGCTGTCAGTGCCTGCAGTGTGACGGCAAGGCGTTAACAAAGCCTTGCCAACACGACGCAATCGGACCGGTCGAAACTGCCGGTGCGGCGACTGAAAGGTCTCGGCAAAATGTGCCGCATAGCGGCCGAGCACCATCCGATTCATTGAAAAGAAGCGATAATTATGCTGGCACGCTGGTTGCTGAATGGAGAGGGCCTGCAAACCCATCACCACCAGACGGAGCCCCACCATGGAAAATGCCACCACGATCGCCCTGTCCCGCCTGGTGGCCCAAACGCGCGCCATGGATGTGACGGCGAACAATCTGGCCAATGCCGGAACACCCGGCTATCGCGCTGAGCGGATGATGTTCAGCGATTGGCTGGTGCGCCAGAGCGCATCGCAGGATACCGCCAGCGTGCCGCCGGGTGGCCGCATCCTCGCCTATACCCAGGACAGGGCGACCTATCGTGAGCGCGAGAGCGGACCGATCACACACACCGCCAACGCGCTGGACCTCGCCATCGGCAGCGACGGCTTCTTTACGGTGATGTCACCGGCTGGGCCGCGGCTCACGCGTGCGGGGCATTTCGAACGCAGCCCGGACGGCACGGTTGTGGATGCGTCAGGCTTGGCGTTGCTGGACACCACAGGCAAGAAAATTCAGATCTCGCCGACCGACACCGGCCTCACGGTGGCAGCCAACGGCGTTATTTCCAGCCAGAACGGCCAGATCGGCCAGATCGGCATCGTCAAACCGGATGATCCGAATCGCATGCGCGCCGAAGGGGGGCGGCTGCTTGCCAGTGACAGCCCCACCAAGCTGGTGACATCCCCCCAGATCACCCAGGGCGCCGTTGAGGAGAGCAATGTGCAACCCACCCTCGAAATCACCCGCATGATGACGGATCTGCGGGAGTTTCAGTTCACCAGCCAGTTCGTCCAGGCCGAGGCGGACCGTCAGCAATCCGCCATCGATAAAATCACCCAGCGTCGCGGCTGATAGGAAACACACACCATGCGCTCGCTCGACATCGCCGGCACAGGAATGCTGGCCCAGCAGACCAACGTTGAAGTTATTTCCAACAACATCGCCAACCTGACAACCACGGGGTTCAAGCGCAGGCGGGCGGAATTCCAGGATCTGATCTATCAGAACCTCCGCCGCGCCGGCGCCAACTCGTCTGATACCGGCACGGTTGTTCCCTCCGGCGCACAGGTTGGGTTGGGCGTGAAGACAGCCGCGATCTATCGCATCAACGAACAAGGGAATCTTCAGCAGACCTCAAACAGCCTGGACATGGCCATTCGCGGCAACGGTTATTTCCAGATCACGCTGCCATCCGGGGAGACGGCCTACACGCGGGACGGCACGTTTGCGCTGTCGCCAGCCGGCGAGGTGGTCACCGCGGATGGCTATATTGTGCAGCCGGGCATCACCATCCCAACCAATGCCACCAGCGTTACGATCAATGCGAACGGCGAAGTGCAGGCCAAGCTGGATGGCACAGTGGCGCCGGCGCTGGTGGGCACGCTGTCGCTGGCAGTGTTTCCAAACGATGCCGGCCTCGATGCGCAGGGCGACAACCTGTTCCTGGCCACCACGGCGTCTGGCAACCCTGTCACCGGTACGCCGGGCAGTCCTGGCTTTGGTGCCACCTTGCAGGGATTTATCGAGACATCGAACGTCAATGTCGTCAGCGAGATCACCAATCTGATCACGGCCCAGCGCGCTTATGAAATGAACAGCCGGGTCATCACCACGTCAGACCAGATGCTTTCAACCCTCACCAACCTTCGCTGAGGCCGCCATGCGCCGCACATCCGTTTTATTTTTGGCCGCTATCGTCCTTGCGGGACAGTCCCACGCCGCGACGTTGCGCGGCACAACCACATTGCAACAGCCGCAGGTGCGGATCTGCGATCTTTTCGACGAAGCAGGACCGGGTGGCGAGCGCGTTCTCGGCCCCGGCCCCGCGCCAGGCGGGCGCATCGTGGTTGAGTCAGCGCAGGCGGCGGCCATTGCCCGTCAGTTCGGCATCGCCTGGCGGCCGGCATCAAATGCCGAGCGGGTGATCATTGATCGCCCAGGCCGCCTGATGGCGCGCGATGAATTCATGACCATCTTGCACGTCGCCCTGCAAGGCGCAGGGGCCCCCGAAGGCGGCGACATCGAAATTCCGGGCTTCACTGCCCCACTGGTGCCACTCGAAGCCTTTCCGCAATCGGCCATCGAACAGATCGATTACGACGCCAGTTCCGGGCGCTTCACGGCGACGCTGGCGGTCACCAGCACCGGCGAGCCGATCCAGCGCATGCGGCTGTCAGGCCGGGTTCAGGAGATGGTGGACGTGGTGGTGCCCACGCACCGGCTGGCGGTGGGAACCGTCATCCAGGCCAGCGACCTGCAAGTGGCCCGGCTTCGTGCCGGGCAGTGGCGTGGCGAGGTGGCGCATGCTGTGGCGGAGGTTGTTGGCAAGGCCGTGCGCCGTTTGTCTGTGCAGGGCCAGCCTTTGCTGCTTGCGGATGTCGGTCGGCCATTCATCGTTCAGAAAGGATCGCGTGTGATGATGCGGCTCGACACGACGGGATTGTCGATGTCGGCGGCGGGCCAGGCCACAGAGGCGGGGGCGCTTGGCGATTTGATCAGCGTGCTGAACCCTGCTTCCGGCGCGATGCTGGAAGCTGAGATCACCGGCCCAGACCAGGTGCGGGTGCAACCCTTTACGGCCGCGCGGCTGCCGGCGCGTTCGCCCAACACACAGGTCTCCGCACGATGAAGCCGCTCGCCCTCACCCTCCTGCTTCCACTCCTGCTGCCGGCCTGCGGGGCGCTCACCCGCCTGTCTGAAATTGGCCGGCCACCTGACATGACGCCGAGTGCCGACCCAACCCGGGAGCCAAGCTATCGGCCAATGACGATGCCGATGCCGGCCAGCCAGACAGCCAATCCGCAGGTAGGTGCGCTGTGGCGCTCAGGAAGTCGCGCCTTCTTTAAGGACCAGCGGGCCGCCCAGGTGGGTGATATCCTGACGGTGCTCGTCAACATCACCGATACGGCGGACCTCAAAAACAACACGACCGCAACCCGCAGTGGCAGCGAGGCGATGGGATTGCCAAATCTGTTCGGCTTCGAGGCGACGATTCCGAAATTGCTGGCCGGCGCCACAGCATCAAGCCTGGTAGCCGCCAGCAGCACCAACACCAACAACGGAACGGGGGAGATCAAGCGCAACGAAAACGTCACGCTGCGTCTGGCCGGCGTGATCACGCAGGTTCTGGGAAACGGCAATTTGGTTGTGGCTGCGCGCCAGGAAGTGCGGGTGAACAGCGAATTGCGCCAGTTGCAGGTCACCGGCGTGGTCAGGCCACAGGACATCGCGAGCGACAACACCGTCATTCACGACCGCATGGCCGAGGCGCGGATCGCTTACGGTGGGCGCGGGCAACTGACCGATCTGCAAACAGCGCGCTGGGGCCAGCAGGCTTTGGATATACTGGCCCCGTTCTGAAACGATGGTGCTGTTTCAGTCGTCTCGGTGGACGCGTTCCATTTTTTCGTGGCGTTCCTGTGCCTCGATCGAAAGCGTGGCGATGGGGCGGGCTTCGAGGCGCTTCAGGCCAATCGGCTCGTCGGTCTCCTCGCAGAAACCGTATGTGCCGGCTTCAACCCGCATCAGGGCCTGGTCAATCTTGGAAATAAGCTTGCGCGCCCGGTCCCGGGTGCGCAGTTCCAAGGCGCGATCCGTCTCAACGCTGGCGCGGTCGGTGATGTCCGCTTCGAGAATTCCGCCCTCACTCAGGCTTGCCAGCGTGCCATCGGCGTCACGCAGCAAGTCAGAACGCCAACGCAATAGTTTTTGGCGAAAATATTCCAGTTGTTGCGGATTCATGAACTCGTCGCCGTCGGCGGGTCGATAATCGGGAGGCAGTGTAACCATCATTGTGCGGCAATCCTGCGTCGTTGCAGCCACTTGGCATCTGGTGCGCGGCGTTCCCAGCAGCCGCGGACGGCAGAGAAGGAAAATCCGGAGGTCCGTCCGCTCATTGTGCGGGCTTATAGACATCCGTCATCGCCCAGCCAAGGGGGCAGCAGGCGCGGAAGCGTCGCTATTCTGCGGCAGAGGTCGGTATTAACCCGTTTGCCACTTGTCGGCGGGCGATCTCCACATGAGCGCGCAGAACAATGGCCGCCACCGCCCCCCGCAATCCGGGATCAGCGGCCACGGGAACATCGCGGGCGAGATTGGCCAGATCTTCCAGGCCGTGGGTGCCTTCGCTCCCCCCCAGCAGCGACGCCTGGAGCCTGGCGAGCGCGTCCAGCAACGCCTGGCCCTGGCGTTTGGCGCGTCGGTCCCGTTCAGCCGGGGGATCTACCTCCTGCAATGACAGCATCGATTCGAGCGACATCATCGCAACAGGCGCAGCCCCAGCGGCGCCGTGCGCCTCCTCAGGCACCTGGAAGCCGGCGGCGCCCTTGCGCTGGGCCGGGCGGGCCGCGGCGCCGGTGACCGTCTGGGCTGGGCGAATGATCATCGGTCTTACTCCTGTATGGTCAAAAGTGGGATTGGTCTGAATTTGCCGGCCAATCTTTGCCGATCGGTAACTTTTGCCGGGTAGATCTTCAGCCTCAGGCCCGCTCTGCCGGGACAAATGATTGGCACGATGCTTGCGTTCTCCATTCAGCGACAGAGCCATTCTGCGCGTGAAGTCTGAACAAGATGCTACCAGCGGCGCCGGATTTCCCGGATCGGCCGCCGAACACAGGACCGAAAAGCCCCATGCGAAGCCGCATCGCTTTGCTTCTCTGCCTGATACTCCAGGTTTTGCTGCCGACAGCAGCGCAGGCCCAGGTGCGCATCAAGGACATCGCCGATGTGGAGGGTATCCGTGAGAACCAACTTGTGGGGTATGGACTGGTCGTTGGGCTGAACGGCACCGGAGACAAGCTGGATTCGGCGGTGTTCACCCGCCAGTCCCTTATTGGCATGCTGGAGCGTCTCGGCGTGAACACGCGCGACCAGGAGACCAAGCTCAAGACCAAGAATGTCGCAGCCGTTATGGTCACCGCCGATCTGCCCGCCTTTGCCCGGACCGGCAGCCGGATCGACGTGGCCATATCGGCATTGGGGGATGCCACCAACCTGACCGGGGGCACCCTTCTGGTCACGCCCCTCCTTGCGGCCGACGGCGAGGTGTACGCGGTGGCGCAGGGGGCGATGGCCACGGGTGCCATCGCGGCTCGCGGGGCGGCATCCTCCGTCACGCGCGGGGTTCCCACGGCCGGACGCATCGCCAACGGCGCCACGGTGGAGCGGGAGGTGGCGTTTCAGCTGGCCAGCCGCACCGCCGTGCGGTTGGGACTGCGCAACCCGGACCTGATCACCGCGCGCCGCATGGCCGATGCCATCAACAAAGCCTTTGGCGCGACGTTGGCACGCGCGATGGACCCACGCACGGTGGCGATGGATTTCAGCGGGCGCGACGTGATCGAAAGCCTGGCCCGGGTGCAGGATCTGCGCGTGGAGCCTGACAATGCCGCCGTGGTGGTGGTGGACGAGGCCAGCGGCACGATTGTGATGGGGGCCAATGTGCGGGTCAGCACGGTGGCCATTGCCCAGGGCAACCTCACCATCCGCGTCACCGAGACGCCGCAGGTGAGCCAGCCCGGGGCCCTTTCAGGCGGCACCACCACCACGGTGCCGCGCACCAGCATCCAGGTGGATGACGGCGGCGACAAAAAGCTCGGCATCCTGTCCGGCAACGTGACGTTGCGCGATCCAGTGGGCAGCCTCAACGCGCTTGGCGTCGGGCCGCGGGACATGATCAGTATTTTGCAATCCATCAAGGCGGCTGGCGCACTCCAGGCCGATCTCCAGGTGCGGTGATGATCAACGCAGCCAAACCAGACGCCACCGAACTGAGCGTGCCAGCCAACGCCAAGGCCTGGAAGGCAGCGCAGGAATTCGAGTCGATGGCATTGGGCCAGTTCCTGGCGCCGATCTTCGAAACCGTGAAATCCTCCGCCGGCCCCTTCGGCGGCGGTGCGGCGGAGGATACGTGGCGCCCGATGATGACGCAGGAACTCGCCAAGCAGGTTGGCAAAAGCGGAGGGCTGGGACTGGCGGTGCCGGTGTATCGGCAAATGCTGCTGATGCAGGAAAAAGCGAAGGAGTCCAAGCCATGACCACACATCCCACGCTCGACGCCGCAACCGCCCTCTGTGAGGTTCTGGAGCAGGAAAACGCGGCGTTGGCAGCCATGGATATCGTCAAGGCAAACGGGTTTCTCGAAGCCAAAACGACGGCCACGGATCATCTGATGAAGGCGCGGCGCCAGATGGCAGCGCCGCAATCAGCCGAGGCGGAGGCATTGGTGCTGCGCCTGAAAACGCTGGCGCAGGACAACAAGGCCCTGCTGGAACGTGCGATGATCGCCCAGAACCGGGTGATGGCGTGCATCGCGCGCGCTGCCCCGAAAGTGATCCAGCAAGCCGCACAATATGGAGCCAACGGAACTCGGCCCGTCACGCGCCTGATGCCGCCGGTGGCGTTTTCGGCGCGGGTATGACCGCGGGGTGATCACAACCGCCCTTGTGCAACGCCGCGTCCCGTTCGAAAAGCAGGGCACGTGCTGCGCCTGGCGCCAACAGGCAGGCGCTTTGCAGGAAGGTTGCTCATGCGCATTGCTTTCATCGTGCCGGCTCCGTTCGATCTCCTGACGGGGGGATATGAATATGATCGCCAGATGGTCAGCGCCTGGCGACACGACGGCCATCAGGTGGATATGCATGAGATTGCCGGCCAGCATCCTTTGCCAGATGCTGCATCACGCGCCTCGGCCAACGCGATCTGGGCAGGTTTGCCCGATGACGCAGTGGTGGTCATCGACAATCTGGGCCTTGCCAGTTTTGCAAACCTGGGCGATGCGTTCGCCCAGCGGCGCGTCGTGGTGCTGGACCATCATCCCACGGGGCTGGAAACCGGGCTCGATGCCGCCACCAGCGCGGCCCTTTTGCAGGCCGAACAGGACTTGTTGCCCAAGGCCAGCCATGTGGTCACGCCCAGCCGGGTGATCGCGGACACCCTGGCTGCGGATTTCTCCGTTCCCCTGTCCCGCATCACGGTGGTCGAGCCTGGAACGGCGCCCGCGCCGCGCAGCGCCGGATCGGGCACAGCCACGGTCAATATTCTCTCCATCGGTTCGCTGATCGCGCGCAAGGGCCACGATGTTCTGCTGCGTGCGCTGGCCCGGTTGTCCGATCTCGACTGGCATCTCACCATCGCTGGCAGCCCCGTCCACGACCCGGACACGGCCCACGCGTTGATGGCGTTGCCGGCCAGCCTCGGCATTGCCGAACGCGTGACATTCCTGGGTGAAATGCGGGACGAGGCGTTGGTCGAACTCTGGGGGACGGCCGATATCTTTGCCCTGGCGACCCATTACGAGGGGTATGGCATGGTCATAGCGGAGGCCCTGAAGCGCGGTCTGCCGATCGCCGTTTGCAACGGCGGCGCGGCTGCGGCGTTCGTGACCACAGAATCAGCCGTGGTCTGCGCGCCGGGTGACGTGGATCAACTTTCAAAGGCCCTGCGCCGGGTGATCTATGACCCGAATTTGCGCCGGTCGATGGGCGAAGCAGCCTGGCTGTCCGGCCAGACATTACCCGACTGGCCGCAGCAAGCGGCTGCCTTTGCCAAGATTTTTACCTGAAACAACAAAGCCGCTTCCACTGAAGCTGCATCTAGACGGGGAACCACGAAAATGGCTTTGCTGGGCTGTATTGCCGATGACTTCACCGGCGCCACCGACCTTGCGTCGATGTTGGTGCGAAACGGCATGCGCACCGTGCAATTGATCGGCGTGCCAGAACCCGGCGCGCCCATGCCGGATGCCGATGCGATCATCGTGGCGTTGAAATCGCGTACGGCCCCCGTGGGCGAGGCCGTGCAGGACAGTCTGGCCGCGTTGGCATGGTTGCAGGCAGCCGGGTGCAAGCAGTTCTTCTTCAAATACTGCTCCACCTTCGACAGCACCGAGGCCGGCAATATCGGCCCTGTTGCCGATGCGCTGATGGATGCCATCGGCTGCGGCTTTGCCCTCGCCTGCCCGGCGTTTCCGGCCAACGGCCGCAGCGTCTATCAGGGTCATCTGTTCGTCGGCGCCACGCTGCTGAACGAAAGCGGCATGGAGAACCATCCGCTGACGCCGATGACCGATTCCAACCTCGTGCGCGTGCTGTCGCGCCAGACAGACGGCACGGTGGGCCTCGTGCCCTACGCCACTGTCGAACAAGGCGCTGGCGCCATCCGCAAGGCGATGACCTCGCTGAAGGAAATCGGCCGCCGCTATGCCATCGTCGATGCGGTGAGCGATGCGCATCTGATCTCCATTGGCGAGGCTGCCAGCAGCCATGCGCTGATCACCGGCGGCTCCGGCGTGGCGATTGGGCTGCCCGCGAATTTCCGGGCGCAGGGCCTGCTGCCCGCCGAGGCGAACCCGGGCATTTTGCCGGATGTCGAAGGATACGCCGCCGTGTTGGCGGGGTCGTGCTCGCGCGCCACGTTGTTCCAAATTGGCACCGCGCGCGACCATGTGCCGACGCTGGAACTGGATGCGCTGGCCACGCCGGACGCTGACGCCCTGGTACGCCAGGCGCTGGAATGGGCGCGGGACAAACTCGGCGCCACACCGATTGTCATCGCTGCCTCCGCCGGGCCGGACAAGGTGGCGGCGTTGCAGGAATTGCTGGGTCGCGATGCCGCCGGCGTTCTGGTGGAACAGGCCATGGCCGGCATTGCCGAGGGCCTGGTGGCGGCCGGCGTGCGGCGCCTGGTTGTGGCGGGCGGCGAGACGTCTGGTGCGATCGTGTTGCGCCTGGGCGTGAACCGGTTGCGCATCGGCGCCGAGATCGATCCCGGTGTGCCATGGACCTATGCCGAAGGCAGCGGTCCGGCGATGCGTCTTGCCCTCAAGAGCGGCAATTTTGGCGCACGCGACTTCTTCCTCAAGGCCTTTACGATGGAGGGCGCGTGATGGACGAACACGCCACACGCACATTGCTGGTGGAGTTGTCCGCCTCGCTTTTCGCCCGCGGCTTCGCTGTCGGCAGCGCCGGCAATATCAGCGTGCGCATTGCGGACGGGTTTCTGATCACCCCTACCAACTCATCGCTGGGGCGGCTTGAGGCGCAACGCATCTCCAAGCTGGATTCCAATTTCGCGCATGTCTCCGGCGACCGCCCGTCGAAAGAAGTATTCATGCATCGCGCCTTCTATATGGCGCGGCCGGATGCGGGCGCTGTGGTGCATCTTCATTCAACCATGGCGACGGCTGTCTCCTGCTTGCAGGACGTGGATGCGTCGGCACCGATCCCGATGCTGACGCCATATTTCGTGATGCGGGTTGGGCGGCGTTTGCCGATCGTGCCGTATTACCGTCCGGGCGATGCAGCCATGGAGCCAGCTATTTTCGAGCAGGCCAAGGGTGCGCGCGCCGTTCTGTTGGCCAATCACGGCCCGGTCGTCAGCGGCCCCAGCCTGACCGATGCCGTCTACGCGGCGGAAGAACTGGAGGAGGCGGCGCGGCTGTTTTTGTTGCTGCGGGGCCAGACCACGCGGGCGCTGACGGCAGGACAAGTGGACGATCTGCTCACCACGTTTGGCTGACATCAAAAAGGGCGCCACGGTGGTGGCGCCCTTTTCAACATCTTCTTTCTCAGTCGAAATCAGACCGCGGCAGCCTTGCGGCCCTTGCGTGCCGGCTTGGCGACAGCTTCTGGCTCAGGCGCTTTCGGCTTGCTCACGATCCGTCCGGTCTGCGACCGCAAAGCCTTGGCGGCGGTGGCGCTGGCAGCCGACATTGCGCCCATCTTTCCTGTGTAAGGCTTGGCGGCGGCCGGCTTTGCAGCCTTCGCCTTGGGAGCCGGCTTCTCGACAACCGGCACGACGACGGGCGCCACGACGGGCGCGGCGACCGGCGCCGCCTTTGCAGCCTTGGCGGCAGCTTTCGGGGCCGACTTCGCGGCAGCCTTGGGAGCAGGCTTGGCGGTTGCTTCGTCGGCCTTCACCTTGGCAGGCTTTGCCTTGCTGTCGGCCTTGGCAGGTGCTGCCTTCTTGGTCTCTGGCTTCGCGGCTTCCTTTGCCACAGCCTTGACGGGTGCCTTCACGGCAGCTTTTGGCGCGGCAGCCTTCGTGGTTGCCTTCACTGGCTTGGCAGCCGACTTCGCGACAACGGCCTTGGCAGGCGCAACCTTGGCGGAGGCTGCTTTCACAGAGGCTTCCTTGGCAACAGCCTTGACCTTGACTGCAGGTTTCGCAGCCGCTGCCTTTTCGACAGGTTTCACTGCGGCGACTTTCGCGGGCGCCTTCGCGACTGCTTTCGCCTTTGCCGGCTCGGCCTTCGCTGGGGTGCTCTTGGCCGTCTTGCGCGCCGTGGCGCGAACGGCAAGCGGCTGGGCGCGAAGCGTGGTCGGCAGTGTTTCGTCGTTACTCACGTGGGCAGACTCCTGATTGGATGGGGTGGGTTTCGGCAAAAGGGAAAGGCAGCGTTTCTTGATGCATTCCGATCATGGACGCGGGCATATGCAGCGACATCGGAAAGCCGACAGGCTGGCCTGCATCCAGGATTTCGCGTCGCCGCATGAAACTTTCTCCCTGGCGCACACAATCGCCGGATGGTTGCTTGACGAATCGCGCGTCGTACGTCTGCGTGCTAATTCCGCTATCACTTCATGTAACGCGCATGTCAATGAAAAGACGACATTTGCTGCGGCGTTTTGCATAAAAATCGACGTCACGCTGCCACACCAGCACAGCGACGCCCCATGCAAACAGGCATCGCGTCTGCAACATTGCAGCCCACATCAGAATCTTTCGGAAACCATCACAGCATTGAGGGCACTGCTTGGCCCGGCGCTGGAAATTCGGCGGCAGTGGCGTTGCGGGCAGCGTTTCTTGTCGGCCTCGGCGCGGGGGAAAGCACTGTTTGCCGAGCGCACTGCATTGAGCTTTGGCCGGACTTCAATAGATCTTGCCGGGCCACAGGAATTGCCTCACCGCTCCTCAGCACCGCCTGCGAGCCAGATGCCTCGCGAGGACCGAAGGAGACCACGCCAGCCAAACAGCTTTCGCGCGCCGATCGATTTGCATTCCATGCTTCGAACGGGCTCAATTCAAATCTGATCCGCCCTTCACCCGCGAGAGAGTCCATGCCGCGCATCATCACCGTCGCCGCAGCCCAACTCGGCCCCCTGCAATTGTCCGACACGCGCGCGGTCGCGGTGCAACGCATGATCCGATTGCTGGAACGCGCCCGGGCGCGCGGCGTTGAGATCGTCGTGTTCCCCGAACTGGCGCTGACCACGTTTTTCCCGCGCCATTATCGTGAGGATATCGCCGAGGCCGATATCTGGTTCGAGGAGGCGATGCCGTCCGCTGCCACGCAGCCCTTGTTCGCGGCAGCGGCGAAATACGGGGTTGGCTTTCATCTCGGATATGCCGAAATCGCCTATGAAGCCGATGAGACGGGCCTTGTGCGCAAGCGGCGCTTCAACACCTCCATCATCGTCAACGCCAGCGGCGACATCGTGCTGAAATACCGCAAGGTGCACCTGCCAGGACATGCCGAGCTGGACCCGAAGCGGCAGGTGCAGCATTTGGAAAAACGTTATTTCGAAGTCGGCAATCTGGGCTTCCCCGTTATTCGCGCCCCGATCGGCGGGCTGTCGGGGCTGAACATGGGCATGATGATCTGCAACGACCGACGGTGGCCGGAGGCCTGGCGGGTGCTGGGGTTGCAAGGGGTGGAACTGGTCATGCTCGGCTACAACACGCCCAGCACCAACCAATCCGCCGCGGGATTCGAGGCGCCGCATCTGCGGGTGGCGCACAACCATCTGAGCATCCAGGCCGGCTGCTATCAGAACGCCACCTTCGCGGTCGCCACCGCCAAGGCCGGTGTAGAAGATGGCTGTGAGATGTTCGGCCATTCCATCATCGTCAACCCACAGGGCGAAATTCTGGCCCAGGCCACCACCTGGGATGACGAACTGATCACCGCGGATTGCAATCTCGACCAGGTGCAACTCGGCCGCACCACCATCTTCGCGTTCGACCAACACCGCAGGCCCGAAGCCTATGGCCGCATCACTGCCCAGGTGGGCGCGGTGGAACCACCGGTCTGGGTGCATCCATCTGGGCCGGACGCGGCATCAGCGTCGCATCTCACGCGCGCCGAGGACTGCAAGGAAGCCGTCTGACGCGGTCGCGATTAACCGAACAAGGCCGGATCTGCGACACTACAGCGTTATCGGACCAAGATTGCAGGCATGCGCCATGCGGCAAAGTCTTGATCGGGCGGCCCTGCGCGCGCAAATAATGCTGGAACGCACACGCTATCGACCGCTCTCATTGCGTTTTCGCTGAAAGACCCTCGCCGTCATGGACAGCGTACCCGCCACCATCGTTCCGCCGCTGGTTACCTGGCAGCCGGACCGTGTCGTGAAAGTGCCGCCTTGGCCGATGCCGTCGCTGGGCCGGGCCATGCTGCGCGGCCTGCTATGCAGCTGCCCTGCCTGCGGCAAAACCCGTGTGTTCCGCGGCTATCTGCGGGTGTCGGACGATTGCGCGGAATGCGGCGCGCCCCTCAGCCGAGTGCAGGCGGACGACGCGCCGCCGTATTTTACAATCTTTGCCGTCGGCCATATCGTCATTCCGGGCATGTTCATGCTCGATCGCGCCTATGACCTGTCGGACATGACGCAGGCCGCGATCTGGCTGCCCGTGACCACGCTGCTCTGCCTGGGACTGCTGCGCCCGATCAAAGGCGCCACGATTGGGCTTATGTTGAAATTCGGCATCCTCAAGGCGACAGCGGATGACTGATCAGGCGGCACGGCTTGCGCATATCGCCCTTGTTGGAGAGGCGCTGACACGGCTTTCGCCGATCCTGGAGGCCGACCGGGCGCAGGCAGTGGCGGATCTGCAGGCCGAGAACAGCTTCGCCCCGACGGGGCTGGAGGTCGGCCCCTACGCGCTGACACTCTCCATCCAGGAGGGGCGGCTGGTGTTCGACATCCGCCGGGTGGCCGAACGGCCCGGGGACAGCGCGCCAATGCGGACCATCGCCTTGGCGCTGGGGCCGTTTCGCGGGTTGATCAAGGACTACCAGATGCTGGTCGACAGCTATATCACCGCCGTCGAGGAGGGCCGCGAGGCCCGCATCCAGGCCGTCGACATGGGACGGCGCGGCCTGCACAACGAGGGCGCGGACCTGATGATCGCGCGCCTGGCCGGCAAGGTTGCTATCGATTTCGAAACGGCACGCCGCCTTTTCACGCTCGTCTGCGTGCTGCACCAACGGATCTAAGGTCACTGAACGATGAAGATTGACGGAACACCCTATCGCAGCGTTTGGGTGGATGCCCATGATGCCTGGTCGGTTCACATCCTCGACCAGACAAAGCTGCCATGGTCGGTGGATATCCTGCGCCTGCGCGGGGTGACCGAGGCAGCGCATGCCATTCGCAGCATGCAGGTGCGCGGTGCGCCATTGATCGGCGCTGTGGCCGCCTATGGCGTGGCGCTGGCCTTGCGCGTGGATGCCTCGGATGCGGCGATGGAACGCGACGCCGCGATGCTGAACGAAACCCGCCCCACCGCCGTCAATCTGCGCTGGGCGCTGGACCGGATGCTGGCCCGCCTTCGCCCGCTGCCCGCCGCCGAACGCGTGGCCGCCGCCTATGACGAGGCGCTGCGCATCGCCGATGAAGACGCCGCCATGTGCGAGGCCATCGGCGACCACGGTGTGCCGTTGATCGCCGAAATCGCCGCCCGTAGCGGTCGCCGCGTCAACATCCTGACGCATTGCAACGCCGGCTGGCTGGCCACCGTCGACTGGGGCACCGCTTTGGCGCCGATCTACAAGGCGTTCGAACAGAAGATCGACGTGCATGTGTGGGTGGACGAAACCCGCCCGCGCAACCAGGGCGCGTTCCTGACGGCGTTCGAACTCGGCAAGCACGGCGTGCCGCACACCGTCATCGCCGACAACGCCGGCGGCCATCTGATGCAGCACGGCCAGGTCGACATGGTCATCGTCGGCACCGACCGCGTAACCCGCACCGGCGACGTGGCCAACAAGATCGGCACCTATCTCAAGGCGCTGGCGGCGCATGACAACAACGTGCCGTTCTGGGTCGGCCTGCCGTCATCGACCATCGACTGGAATGTGTCGGACGGCGTGCGCGAAATCCCGATCGAGGAACGCGCGGCCACCGAGGTCACCACCATCACCGGCCGCGCGCTGGATGGCAGCGTTGCCACCGTGCGCGTGGTGCCCACCGGCAGCCCGGCCGCCAACCCGGCGTTCGACGTCACGCCGGCGCGGCTCGTCACCGGGCTGATCACCGAGCGGGGCCGTTGTGCGGCCAGTGCGGAAGGCCTGCTGGGGCTGTTTCCGGAGCATGGCTAGATGCTGACGGCACAGCGCCGGCGCTACGCCCTGAAGGGCTTGCCGCTGGCGCTGTGCCTGGCGCTTGCAGCCTGTGGCCCGGGCAAGCCGGTGACATCGCTGCCGCAGATTGTCCCGATCGACAAAGGCGCGCACGCGCCAGATTTTGCGACCAAGCCGTTCGAACCCTTCTCCCGCGATGACGCGGTGGCAATTGCGCTGCGCGAGTGGCGGGCGTTCGGGCAGGCGGTCAACGACCTGCCACCCGGCTCGCTGCCCGATCTCGGCGAAGCCAAACCGGAGCGCCTGCCCGGCCTGTGGCAGCGCGTCGGCGAATACTGGTGGCTGGGCCAGGATGCCGATAGCCAATACGACAGCGTGACCGGCAAGCATGACGGTTTTGGCACCAAATTCAGTCCGCAGAACGATGAGCAATACGCCTGGTCGGCGGCGTTCATCAGCTACATCATGCGCACCGCCGGTGCCGGAAACCGCTTTCCCTACGCGCCGTCGCATTCAACCTACATCAACATCGCAGCCCGGATGAGCCAGGGCCAGACCGCCGGCTGGGCGATTGAGGCCATGCGGCAGGACAGCTATGCCCCGCAGCAGGGAGATCTGATCTGCGCCGGCCGGAACGGCGCGAAAGCCCTGCGGTTCGAGGATTTGCCGGCCAATGCGTTCACCAGCCATTGCGACATCGTGGTCGGATCGTCCGATCTGGGGCTGTCGGTGATTGGCGGCAATGTCGATGACACCGTGACGCTGAAGCATGTGCCGGTTGGGGCAGACGGGCGGATCGCCGGGCCGGGCAATGTTCTGTATGACCGGCGTTATAGCTGGATCGCGGTCATCCGGGTTCTCTACGACCAGTAGCGTCCCGCTACACCAGCGTCGCAAGGCTCGCCGGTGTGTCGAAATCCCGCAGCACGGCGTCATCGTCCATCGGCACTTCGGCCAGCGTGTCGGCATGGCGCCGCAACAGCGCGCGGGCGCCGGTGTCGCCGGACAGGGCCATCATCTCAGGGATGTAGGCGCGGTCCCACAGCACCGGGTTGCCGAACTCGCCTGCATGAGTAGGCACCACGATGCCCCTGCCCTCGTCGGGGTCGTAGGCCGCCAGAATGCGGTCGATGACAGCCCCTTGCACCAACGGCATGTCGCCGAGACAGATGAGGCACGCGGCGGCTTCTTCCGGCAAGGCGGCCAGACCGGCCTTGAGGCTTTCGGCCAATCCCTCGGCGTGATGCTCGGCATGCACGAAGCGCACATCCCGACCCGCCAGCGCCGCCCGGATCTCGGCATCGCGGTGGCCGGTGACGACGATCACCGGGCGGGCGGCAGAGGCCAGCACGTGATCGACCACACGCGTCACCATCGCGCGGCCATCGGCACCCGTGACCAGCAATTTATGACGCGGCGCCATCCGGCTGGAGGCGCCGGCCGCCAGCACGACGGCGGCGACGCGCGGCTTGGCGGTGGCGCGGGCGCGTGGCAACGGCCGCGCCTCGGTGTCCTTCAGAAGGCCGCCGACGCCCATGCGCATGATGTCCTGCTTGCCGACGGCAACCCCCGCGAACAGGCGGGCCAGCACCCAGTCAATGCCGTTCAACTTCGGACTCCGGGCGCAACCGGGCAGCACCAGCGCCGGAATGCCGTCCATCTCACCCAGGCAGATCAGGTTGCCGGGGTCGACCGGCATGCCAAAATGCAAAATGGCACCGCCCGCCCGCACAATCGCGGCCGGGCCGATGTCGCGCCGGTCCACCACCGCCGATGCGCCGGACACCAGCAAAATATCCGCGCCTTCGGCCCGCAACGCCGTCAGTTCCTCGGCAATGCGCACCTCATCATGCGCACAGCGACGTGGCGGCAACAGCGTGCCGCCCAGGCCAGTGACGCGGGCGCGGGTCACGGCGATGGTGCCGGTGACAACGCTGTCCTTGAGAGCGGCGATCTCGCTGAGCACCAGCCCCACCTTGAGGGCGCGGAACGGGTGCAGCGCGAACGCGCCACCTTCGGCCGCAGCCTCCACCCGCACCTGAGTCTCTGCTGCCACCGCGAACGGGATCACCTTGATCGTCGCCACCATGTCGCCGGGGGCGACCACGGCGTAATCCGGCAACGTCGCCACCGTCAGCGCCTCATCCACCAGATTGATGCGATCGATCGCCGCCGCATCCACCCGCAGCAGACCGGCTTCGACGGCGATCAGATTCACCCGCCCGGTGGCGGCGGCGTTGCGGCGCAGATGCGGCGCTTCCAGCCGGTCGGCCAGACGGTCGGCACTGGGGTTCTCCAGCAGATCACCGGCATCGAGACGGGCCGCGATCACATCGGTGAAGCCATCCTCGCGCAAGGCGGCGATGGCGGCTGCGTCCAGTTTCGTGCCTTTCTTCAGCATCCGCCCGCCGACGCGGCGGGAATGCGCGAGCAGCGCACCCTCCGCCGTGTCGAGGGGCAGCCGGCCAAAGATCATACGCCGGCCGCGTTGCGGCGCACCGCCACGAATTCGGCCAAAATCGACACCGCGATCTCAGGCGCGGTGACGGCGCCGATATTCATGCCCACCGGGCCACGAATCCGGCCCAGCGCCGCGTCGTCATGCCCCAGCAGGCGCAGGCGGGCGAGGCGGTTGGCGTGGGTTTTCCGGCTGCCGAGCGAACCGATATAGAACGCGTCCGACCGCAGGGCGCGGTCCAGCGCGGGATCGTCCAGCTTGGGGTCATGTGTCAGCGTGATCACGGCGGTGCGGCTATCGGGCATGATCTTGTCCATCGCCTCATCCGGCCAGTCATCCATCAGCGTCACGTTCGGAAACCGCTCTTCGGTGGCGAAGCTGCGACGTGGGTCCACCACGATCACCGACACGCCGAGATGCGCCGCCATCGGCACCAGGCTTTGCGCGATATGCACGGCGCCGACGATCACCAGACGAATGGGTGGGGCATAGGCGTGCAGGAAGATCTCCACCCCGTCGATCACCACGGTGCCGCTCTCGTCACGGTCCAGCGCACGGGTGGCAGCGGCGTTCAACTCCGGGCTCGCGGCAGGATCGGGCAACAGCATCTGCGTGCCGTTGGACAATGTGGTGGCCAGCACCACCGGCCGCTTGGCGGCCCGCGCTTCTGTGAGCGCCAGCAGGGTCTCGGGGGTCACGCCAGTCGCTCCACGAACACTTTCAGCTTGCCGCCGCACGCCAGGCCCACTTCCCAGGCGCGTTCATCGGTGATGCCGAAATCCAGTAGTTGCGGCATGCCGCTGTCGAGCGTCTGCAAGGCGGCGTCGGCCACGGCGCCCTCGATGCAGCCGCCGCTGACCGAGCCTTCCATCTTGCCCGAACGGGTGATGACCAGCTGGCTGCCGGCAGGCCGCGGAGAACTGCCCCAGGTCTGGGTCACGGTGGCCAGCGCCACCTCCTCGCCGGCCTGACGCCAGGATGCGGCCACGGCCAGAATATCGGATGTGTCACTCATACGGCGTTTCTCCAACGGTCCATGTCTCGCGCCGAGGCGGGGCGAGACAGGCTGTCCACGAGGGTGCGCAGGCTGGCCAGATTGTGGATGGTGCGGAACTCGTCCACATGCGGCAGCATTGCGCGAATGCCTTGGGACTTGGGGGCGAAGCCGTCCCAGCGCAACAGCGGGTTCAGCCATACCAGCCGCGAGCAGGATTTGTGCAGGCGTTCCATGTTCTCGGACAGACCGGCCGCACCGTCGCGGTCCAGACCATCCGTCACCAACAGGACAACCGCGCCCTGGCCCAGCACACGGCGCGACCAGATCTGGTTGAACTCCGCCAAAGCCTCGCCGATGCGGGTGCCGCCGGACCAGTCCGGCACGGCATGGGAGACGAGTTGGAACGCCACTTCCGGATCGCGCGAGCGCAACTGGCGCGTGATGTTGGACAGGCGGGTGCCGAACAGGAAGGTGGAAACACGGTCGCGGTCGTTGGCCACGGCATGCAGGAAATGCAGCAATATCTGCGCGTAGCGGCTCATGCTGCCGGAAATGTCGCACAGCACCACCAGCGGCGGCGGCTTGGTGACACGGCTGGATTTCATAATCTGCACCAGCTCGCCGCCATTGCGCAGGCTGCGGCGCAAGGTGGCGCGCAGATCGGTGCGGGCGCCGTTGGGGTCCGGCCGCACACGGCGGGTGCGCTTGGCGTCCAGCGGCAGGGACAGGCGGCGGATCTCGGCCTTGGCGTTGTCGATCTCGGCGGCGCTCATCGCCTCGAAATCCATCGTCTGCAACCGCTCGCGCTCCGAGACGGTCATGATCGCCTCGATCTCCGGCGGACGATCCTCCGGTGGCTTGCGCTGCTCCTTGGGCGTGCGGAACGCCTCCTGGATACGCCGCGCCCCCGGCGGCGCACGCTCGGGCGGCTGTTCCTTGGCGCCATCGATCGCGGCCATCGCCTGGGCCTGGCGGGCCGCTTCCGGGTCGCGCCAGAAGATCGAGAACGCGTAGTCGAAAATGTCGGCGTGCTCGTGGCGATGCACCATCGTCACGCGCAAGGCGGTGCGAACCTGGGTCTTGTTGCCGATATCGACCAGCGACACCGCCTTCTGCGCCGCCAGCATGTCAGACGGCCCCACCGGCAGCCCCGCCCGGCGCAGCAGCCGGGCGAAGTGCATGATGTTGGCGGGAAGAACCCCGGTCATACCGCCGGCGGCGGATTGGCTGCGGACTTCGCCTCACCCACCAGCCGCGCTGCCTCGGCACCGCGGATCTTGGCGATATCGTCCTGATATTTCAGCAGAACCCCCAGCGTTTCATCGACAGCAGCCGGCGCCAGCTCGTGCTGGTCCAGATGCGTCAACGCCCCCGCCCAGTCGATCGTCTCGGCCACGCCCGGCAGCTTGAACAGATCCTCGCTCCGCAAACGCTGGACGAACGCGACAATCTCAGCCGACAGATGCGCCGACACGCCCGGCGCCTTGCGGGCCAGAATCTCGCGCTCCCGCGCCGCGTTGGGATAATCCACCCATTGATACAGGCACCGCCGGCGAATGGCGTCGTGCACCTCACGCGTGCGGTTGGAGGTCAGCACCACCACCGGCGCGGTTTTGGCGCGCACGGTGCCGAATTCCGGAATGGTAAGCTGGAAATCGGCCAGCACCTCCAGCAGGAACGCCTCGAACGGCTCGTCGGCGCGGTCCAGCTCGTCGATCAGCAGCACTGCCGGGGGCAGATCCGGGTCAATCGCGCTGAGCAGCGCGCGGGATTGCAGGAAGCGCCGTGCATAGATGTCCACGACCTGCGTCTCGCCGGAGGCTTCGGCGAGACGGATGGCCATCAACTGCCGCGCATGGTCCCACTCGTAGGCGGCTGCTGCCAGATCCAGACCATCATAGCATTGCAGACGCACCAACCGCCGGCCGAGGCCTTCGGCGAGCACCTTGGCGGTTTCGGTCTTGCCGGTGCCGGGCTCGCCTTCAAGGAACAGCGGCCGCTGCATCGACAACGCCAGGAACACCGTCGTCGCCAGCCCCGGATCGGCCACATAGCCGCCAGCCGCCAGAAGGGCCGCCGTCTCGGCGACCGATGTTGGGAGCGTCACAGATAGGCGCTGAGCAGCAGCAGGAAGATCGGCGTGTAGATCACGATGCCGATCCAGGCCACGATCGGCAGGCCGAACAACTCGGACGGAATCAGGTCGAACACGCTGATCGCGGCCACTGGAGCCAGAACCGGGCGGGCAGCAGCAGGAGCGCCGCCTTCAGGCGCAGGCTGCGGCTCGGCAGCGGCCACGATGGCGGTGAAGTTGTTGAAGAACGCATCGGCCATCTGCTTGGCGGTGGCGTCGATCAGACGGGCACCAAGCTGGGCGATCTTGCCGCCGACCTGCGCCTTCACGTCATAGCTGAGCAGCGTGCCGTTTCCGTCATCGGCCAGGCGCACCGTCGCGCCGCCCTTGGCGAATCCTGCGACTCCGCCCTGGCCTTCGCCCTCGATGCGATAGGAATTGGGCGGATCGAGGTCCAGCAACTGCACCTTGCCGGTGAAACGGGCGGCAATCGGGCCGATCTTGACGGCGGCCGTGGCCTTCAACTGGTTGTCTTCAAGGCGCTCCAGGCTTTCACAGCCGGGAATGGCCGCTTTCAGCACGTCAGGGTTGTTGAGGGCTTCCCAAACATTCGCGCGCGGGGCGGGAATACGGCGTTCGCCGGTCATGTCCATGTGGTGGTCTCCTTGCGTTGCGCGGACGTTACTTGCAGGGTAAGGGCCATGCAACCAAGGTGGTTCCAAGCTTAATGACGCGTGTGTGGTTGGGCTTGCTGGCTTTCGTGGCCGGTCTCTGGGTTGTTCCGGCCTTCGCTGCCGAAGCCCATGGCCCCGTTCCGGGATTGATATGGGGTATTCCATTCGCCGGATTGCTAGTCTCGGTGGCCGTATTTCCGCTGCTGGCGCCAAGGCTCTGGCACCACCGCATGGGCACGGTGATGGCACTGTGGACATTGGCGCTGCTGGTGCCGCAAGCCATCCTGACCAGCCCTGGCTTTGCCGCGGCGTCAGCCTGGCACGCCATCCTGATTGAATATCTGCCCTTCGTGGCGCTGCTGCTGGCCCTGTTCACCGCCGGCGGCGGCATTCTGCTGGAGGGTGGGCCGTGGGGCACGCCCGCCGGCAATACGCTGCTGCTCGCCATCGGCGTGGCGCTGGCCGGGGTGATGGGCACCACCGGCGTGTCGATGGTGCTGATCCATCCGCTGTTGCGCAACAACGCGCATCGCCGCAAGCGGGTGCATCTGGTGGTGTTCTTCATCGTGCTGTGCGCCAACGCGGGCGGCATCACCTCCCCGCTCGGCGACCCGCCGCTCTATATCGGCTTCCTGCGCGGCGTGCCGTTCGGCTGGCCGCTGGTGCATCTGCTGGAGCCGCTGCTGGTGCTGACGCTGCCATTGCTGACAGCGTTTTATTTCCTCGACCGCCATCAGGCCCGTGGCGACGTGATGCCGGTCCGATCCAACGCCTTGCGGCTGCGCGGTTCGGCCAATCTGGGGCTGGTGGCCGTGGTGGTCGGCTGCGTGCTGGGCCAGGGGATCTGGCATCCGGGCGATGTGGTGCTGTTCGGCCAGGCCATCGAGATCGAGCGCCTCGCTGGCACCATCGTGCTGTTCGGCGTGGCCGCGCTGTCCTGGGTTATCACCCCGCGCAGCATCCGCGCGCGCAACCTGTTCACCTGGGCGCCGATGGAGGAGGTGGGAAAGCTGTTCGCCGCCATCTTCATCACCATCGGCCCGGTGCTGCTGATGCTGGGCGCTGGCCGCGAGGGGCCGCTGGCCGGGCTGCTGGCGCTGACCATGGATTCCAGCGGCCAGCCGATGCCGATCGCCTATTTCTGGATGGCCGGCTCGCTCGCAGCCGTGCTCGACAACGCGCCGACCTATCTGGTGTTCTTCCAACTCGCCGGAGACGACGCCACCAAGCTGACCGGCGAGTTGGCCCCGGTGCTCCGCGCATTGTCAGCCGGTGCCGTGTTCTTCGGTGGCCTCACCTATATCGGCAATGCGCCGAACATGATGGTTCGTTCCATCGCCGCCCATCGCGGCATCAAGATGCCCAGCTTCTTCGGCTACACGGCATGGGCGGCAGCGCTGCTGCTGCCCATGTTCGGCGTGCTGACGCTGGTCTATTTCCTATGACGGCAAGATGGCCACCGCCCGTGTCCAGCCGGCAGAGCCACGATGCAGCTTCACCGGGAAGGCTGAGATAAGGAAACCGTGCGGCGGAAGCTGGTCGAGTTGGCCCAGCTTCTCGATCTGGCAATAGGCGCGGTCCCGCCCAACGCGATGGCCTTCCCAGATGAGATCCGCATTGCCGGTCTCCTGCACCCGCCGGCGGGTGTGGCTGAACGGGGCGTCCCAACTCCAGGCATCGGTGCCGACCACGCGGATACCCTGCTCCACCAGCCACAGCGTGGCCGCCCGGCCGAAGCCGCAGCCGGTGTCGATGAAGTCGGCCTCGCCATAGCGTGCGCCAGCCGCGGTGTTGGCCACCACGATTTCCAACGGCTTCAGCACATGGCCGATCCGCGCCAGTTCCGCCGCGATCTCGGACGGCTGCACCACATGCCCGTCTGGCAGATGCCTGAAATCCAGCTTCACGCCAGGCTGATACAGCCAGTCCAGCGGCACCTCATCAATCCGCATCGACGGCACGCCGCCGGGCACCAGGGCCTCATCCATGCGCGAAAAATAGTGATATGGCGCGTCCACATGGGTGCCGTTATGGCTGCTGATCGTGCAGCGCTCCATCGCGGCATACTGGCCTTCCGGCAGGCGATCGACGGCCACCCCGAAATATTCGGCGATATGCGGGCCGGTCTGCTCATGGGTGAAATATTCAATCGTGGGCAGCATTTCCGGCGGATCACTGGCGATGTCGTCTCGCAGGGCCACGGAGATATCGATCAGTCGATGGGCCATGCTGGTGTCCTCGCTTTTTCAGCGATGCTGGCCGCCATCTCACGCGCCTGTCAAACTACTCGCCCGAAAGGTCCCGCCGCCGCCGTTCCAGTTCGTCCGAATAGCGGCGCAACGCGTATTGCTCGGTCAAAAGCCCGATCACCCGCCCGGTCTCCACCGTGTCCACCACCGCCAGCGCATCGCTTTCGGCCGCCTCGAACTGGGCCACGGCTTCCTTGATGGTCATTTGCGGCATCAACACCACGCCGGTGTCGTGCAGGATGGAGCCGACTTTCGGGCTTCCTTCATCGATTGCCGCATGCGCCTCGCTGACCAGGATCAGGCCCTTGTAGCGATCCGTCTCGTCCACCACGACCACCTGCGTGGTGGCGCCCAACGGGAAATCGCGCCGGAAGCTGGACAGCGGCGTGTCATCGCGCACCGTGCGCACTTCGCGGCGCATCATGCGGCCCACGGTGAGGTTGCGCATCCAGCCGATATCGACGGCGGAACGGATCGATTCACCGCGCAGATGGAACCGCCAGGTGGCGAAGGAATAGCCGAATGTGCGCCTGACGGTAATCGACGACAGCACCGAGGCCGACAGCACCGCCACTGTCAGCGGCAGGCTCCCGGTGGTTTCCAGCGCCAGGAACGCCATTGTCAGCGGTCCGCCCACCACGCTCACCGCCAAGGCGCTCATGCCAACCACGGCGCACACCACCGCCGGCACCGCCTGCACCGATGTGAACACGACCATCACAACCGCAAACAGCTTGCCCACCATAGCGCCCAGGAACAGCGAGGCGAAGAACAACCCGCCGCGAAATCCGGAGCCCAGCGAAATGGCCGAGGCCAGCGCCTTCAGCACAATCAGCAGGCCGATCTGGGTCATGGTGTAGGGCGCATCGAGCCCGATCTGCAGCGCCGCATGGCCGGACGACAGCACCTGCGGACTGATGATCGCCAGCCCCGCCACGGCAATGCCGCCGATCGCCGGCCGCATCCACACCGGCACGCGGGAGCGGCGAAACAAATCTTCGGTCAGCGTCACGCCGCGCATGAGCATGATGCCGCCGAGCGCGCAGCACATGGCGAGTGCAAGGATCGGCAGATAGTTCACCACCTCGATCGATGATGGTGCCCGGATGTCAAAGCCCAGTGTCTCGGTGGTGAGGAGGCGAATGACCGTCACGGATGTCAGCGACGCCACCACCACAGGCGCCAGCGTGGCCAGCGAATAGGTGCCGATCACCAGCTCGAACGCATAGAACGCGCCGGTGAGCGGTGCGTTGAAGGCAGCCGCGATGGCGCCCGCCGCACCGCAGCCCACCAGCAGCCGCAAATCGTTGCGCCTGACCCGAAAGCTGCGGCCAAGCCGCGAGGCCAGGGCCGCGCCGATCTGGGTGTAGCCCGCCTCCAGCCCCACCGAGGCGCCGAAGCCGTTGGACAGCATGGTCTGCACCACCACGACCAGGCTGTCGTTCAACGACATGCGCCCGCCATGCAGGGCATTGGCCTCGATCGGATCGATCGCCCGCCGAGGCCAGCGGCGTGTGGCCCACCAGCCGAACACGCCCACCACCAGCCCGCCGCCGAACAACGCCGCAAGGGCGCGCAGCCCGTGGATCTCCACCTGGCCGGACAGTTTCTCGCGTGCGGCCAAATGATACAGCAGCCTGTGCATCGCCTGGGTGATCTCGCCCATCGCCGCCACTGACAGACCCGCCACAACGCCCACGAAGGCGGCCAGGAGCACCAGCCAGATCTCGTCTGCCCGCACCAGGGCACGCAATGTCTGGGGCGCGTGCAAAACCCAGTCCCCGATCAATCGGCGGGTACGAAAACCTGAGCGGTCGGCCGGGCGTGCGCTGGCCGTGTCGGAAAATCGCGCCATGGAAAACGGCGTGCTGCCTTATCTTGCGTGATCACACCTGCGCCCAACCGGGCCGATGCGCAACCGCAGGCTAGGCGGCAATCATGAAAACATCATGTCTAACGAGCAGCTTTTCCGGATGAGCTGACAGTCATTTTCGTCATGCCCACGGGCCAGCGCCTCATAGCCCCCGCATCTGGCGCGTGAGCGCGAGGTCGTGGGCGACAAATTCCTCGATCAACGCCACCAGAGTGCCATGCGGCGCGAACCCCAGCCCCGGTGCACGCGTCGCAGCGAACGCCGACGGCCAGCCGCCGACGATGCCGGCCACCATCGCGTCCGGCACAGCTGTCACCAGGGCGCGGGTGCCAGGGCGCACCGCTTCCATCGCGTCCAACATGGCCCCGGTGGTGGCGCACAGGCCCGGCGGATTGACGCCGCGATCAGCGCCCAGAAGGGCCGAATCCATCGTGGCCGCGTGCATCAGCCAGGCCACGGCAGTGGCGGGGCTGGCGATCCAGACGACAAAATCCTCGCCCACCGGCAGGGTGCTGGGCAAGCCCAGCAGCGGTTCGCGCACGATGGAGGACACGAAGCTGCTCGCCGCCTTGTTGGGGGCGCCCGGGCGAATGCAGATGGTGGGGAGGCGGATGCTCACGAGATCGAGAAAGCCACGGCGGCTGGCATCGGAGAGAATAATCTCGGCCGCCGCCTTCTGCGCGCCATAGGAATTGGTCGGCATCTGCCGCGCGTCATCGGCCAGCAGCGCGCCCTGGCCGCCGGCAAAGCTGGCAACCGAGCTGGTGAACACCACGCGCGGCGGCTTGGCCAGCGCCCGGCAGGCATCGATCACAGCGTCGTTGCCACGCAGATTGACGCGGCGGCCAAGGTCGTAATCCGCCTCCGCCGCCGCACTCACCACGGCGGCGAGGTGAAACACCACGTCGGTTCCGGGCGGAATGGCGGCGGCCGGCAGATCGGCCACGTCGCCGCCCACGCAATGGACGGGGAACTTCGCATCCAGGCCGGCCGGTGGGTTGAGATCGAACAAGGTCAGCGACGTGACAGCATTGCCGTCCAATTGGCCCGTGGCCGCAAGCTGATCAGCGATTTTGCGTCCCAAGAATCCGCCGCCGCCCAGAATGGTAATGTTCACGCTGTTTCCCCCGACATCTTGCCTGTCTGATTAGGCGCGCGCATGTGCAGCGGCAAGATCGGGAATGAGCATGGCCAACAACGCAACCGCGCCTCTTCCACCGCCCCGCGCCTGGGTGCGCCTGCCCAGCGGCCGCAGGCTGGACCTGCTGGCGCCGACACCGCTGGACTGGACGGATGACGACCTCGCCACCGGCCTGTCGCGCACGTTCCGCTGGGGCGGGCATTCCATCTGGCCGAACGCGCCGCTGTCCGTCGCGCAACATTCGCTGGCGGTGCTGGAACGCCGGCGCCGCGCAGCGCCGTTGACCGCCGGCCAGCAGCTTCGGGAATTGCTGCACGACGCCGATGAGGGGCTGATCAACTTCGACTGCATTTCACCGCTGAAACCGTTTCTCGGCGCGGCCTTCGCGGAATTGGAGGGCCGGCTTCAGACGGCGATCGCCCTGCGCTATCGGTTGCCCGCCTGGACGCCAGCGGAGAAACGCGACCACAAACAGGCGGACATCGCCGCCGCTGCGTCCGAAGCGGTCTATGTCGCCGGCTGGACGCCGGCTGAACTGCACGCCACGCTCGGCATCAAGGCGCAGGCCGAGCCCCACGACGTTCTGGCGGCGCTGTATGGCGAGGTCGGATGGCAACCCTGGTCGCCCGAAATCGCCGCGTCGCGGTTCGCCGCCGAACTCGCCCGCCTGCAAGCGATAGATTGAACGCCGGGCGGCATCATGCCATCAAATACGTCCCATTTTGAAGGTGCCTGACCATGGTTGACAACATTGCCCCACGCGACGTGTGGCACGCGCTGCAAACCGACCCCGACGCCCAGATGGTGGACGTGCGCACGGATGCCGAATGGAATTTCGTCGGCATCGCCGACCTGTCATCGGCGAGCAAGGCCCCTGCCCTCATCCCATGGCAGGTGTTCCCGTCCATGCAGATGAACCCGAACTTCACCGACCAGCTGAAGCAGGCCGGGCTGAAGCCGGAAAACAAGATCTATTTCCTCTGCCGCAGCGGCGTGCGCAGTCTGGCGGCCGCCCAGGCCGCCATTTCGGCGGGGTTCCCGCATGCCTACAACATCGCCGACGGCTTCGAAGGCCCGCCCGATGCCAGCGGTCATCGCGGTGTCAGCGCCGGATGGAAAGCCGATTCGTTGCCGTGGCGCCAACGCTGAACCGAGCCACGCGCACGTCGCTCAATGCATGAGCGGCGTGCGCAGGAACTTGGTGCGATCAGACGTGGTCACGCGCACCATCAACGTGTCGTCGTCGCGCCCTACCTGCAGGCGGATCTGAACACCAGGCTGGCCAGCAGACCACATATGCCGCCATAGGCTGGCCACTTCCGTGATCTCCTGATCGCCAAAGCCCAGAATCCGGTCTCCGGCACGAATACCGGCGCGCTCGGCTGGGCCGCCATCGGCCATGCCGCCCACCACAAGCCCGCCATCGCTCTCCATCACGAACAGCCCCAGCCACGGCCGCGGCGGTAGGCCGGAGACGCCGGTGGTCAGCATCTTATCCAGGATCGGCCGCAGCAGAGAGATCGGCACCACCATGTTCATGTCCGCACGTTTGCCAGCGCCATCACCCTGTTGCAGGATCAATGAGCCGGTACCCATCAACCTGCCATCTGGGCCGATCAGCGCGGCGCCGCTCCAGAACGGATGCGCGGGAGCGACAAAAATTGCCTCGTCCAACACATATTCCCAGTAACCGGCGAATTCCTGGCGACCGACCACTTTGGTCTCCATCGCCCGAGACCGCCCGCCGCCCGCAGCCATCACCACCCGGTCGCCCACCGCCAGCGTGTCAGACAGGCCCAGTTCCAGCCCCGGCACGTCCAGTTTGCCCAACGCGAGCACAAGCCCGAACCCGGTGGCCTGATCGTAGGCCAGCGCATGGCCCGGCACCGCCCGGCCATCGGACGCCACCAGCCAAACGGTCTCCGCCTCGGTGATCAGGTAGCCGATGGTGAGAACCAGGCCGTCAGGGGCGCCCGGCCATTGAATGACCACGCCACTGCCGATGCGCTCGGTCCCCAGCGTCTCGGCCGTGAACGCGTCGGACGGCACATTGGCCCGCAGACTGACCACAGCGCGCAAGGCGGCTTCCAGGTCGTAGGTATAATCATCCGGGTCCGGCTGCAGGTTGAGCGGGATGTCCCAATCGGGGTCTGACATAGGGTGGGTCTGGTGTCCTGGCACGTGGGGCAATGGCCCAGAGGGGTTATCTGGTCTATATTGGCTATCGCCGGGATAGACACAACCACTCGCCGCGCATCGTGTGATCACGCATCATATTGAGCGGCTTCTTGCGGAGCCCCGCGCAGGCCTCAGATAACGTCTGGATGTGGCCTACCGCTGGCTTAAATGACGACCACGACAAAGGATATTGGCCATGCGCAGCAGTCTCGCCCTCGCCTTGGCCCGCGCATGAGCGAGACGATGGATGGGCTGCCGCCCGGTCGCAGGCGCTGGGCCATTGTGGCGCAGGCGATGGTGATCGCCATGGCGGTGCTGGACGGATCGATCACCAACATCGCCCTCCCGAGCATTGCCGCCGACCTGCATATCCAGCCGGCCGAGAGCATCTGGGTGGTCAACGCCTACCAGCTTGCCATCACCATCTCGTTGCTGGCCTTTGCCTCGCTGGGCGACATCTACGGCTACCGCAAGATCTATGGCTGGGGCATCCTGGTGTTCACCCTGGCCTCGCTGGCCTGCGCGATGTCCACCAGCCTGCCCATGCTGGCCATTGCGCGTGTGGTGCAAGGCTTTGGCGCGGCGGGGTTGATGAGCGTGAACACCGCCCTGGTACGCTTCATCTTTCCGCGCGCCCAGCTTGGCCGGGGCATGGGCATCAACGGCCTGGTGGTGTCGGTCTCGGCTGCCGCTGGCCCTTCTTTGGCGGCCGCCATCCTGACGATCGCGCCGTGGCCCTATCTGTTCTTCATCAACGTGCCGATCGGCATTCTGGCCATCGCCATGATCCGCACCCTGCCGGCCACGCCCTTGGCCGGACATCGGTTCGACTGGCGCAGCGCGCTGTTGAATGCGGCGATGTTCGGCCTGTTTATCTCGGGCGTGGACGGCATCGGCCACGGTCAATCCGGCGTGATGGTGGCGGCTGAACTGATCGGAGCGGTGGCCATCGGGTTTGTGTTCGTGCGCTCGCAGATGAAGCTGCGGGCGCCGATCCTGCCGGTGGAATTGTTTGCCATCCCGGCCTTCTCGCTCAGCGTTCTCACATCGGTGTGTTCGTTCGTGGCGGCCTCGATGGCGTTTGTGTCCATGCCGTTCCTGTTCGAAGCAGGCGGCTTGAGCACCGTCGATACTGGCCTGCTGATCACGCCCTGGCCGGTGATGTCGGCCATCGTGGCGCCTATCGCGGGGCGACTGTCGGACAAGGTGTCCGCCGGCAAGCTGGGCGGGGCGGGGTTGCTGATGCTGGCCATCGGGTTGGTGTCCATCGCGTTCATCCCGACCAATCCCGCCTGGTGGAACGTGGCGTGGCGCATGGCGCTGTGCGGCGGCGGCTTTGCGCTGTTCCAGGCGCCGAACAACCGGGTGCTGATCGCCTCCACCCCGCGTGAACGCAGCGGCGCCGGCAGCGGCGTGCTGTCGACAGCACGGCTGCTGGGCCAGACATTGGGGGCCGCGTTGGTGGCCGTGGTGTTCGGCGTCACCGCATCGCAGGGTGTCGCCATGGGGTCTACTTTGGCCATCACCATCGGCGCGGGTGCGGCGTTCCTGGCGATGGTGGTCAGCCTGTCGCGGCTGCGGCTATAGCGCCTGCGCCGCGGCGGCAAACAAAGCGGACTCGGCTGATCCGGCACGATAAAACACCGGCGGCGCGCCGATCGGGGCCTCCACCGTCACGTGCTGGCCGCCTGCGTGCTGGTCCTCGCTCCAAAAATGCACCCAGGCGCATCCAGCCGGCAGATAGACCTGTGCGGTCTCCGCTGCGGCAGCCAGAACCGGCGCCACCAGCAGGTCCGCGCCGAGAAGGAACGCGTTCTGGATGGCGTAGGTCGCCGGGTCGTCCGGGAAGTGCAGGAACAACGGCCGTTGCAGCGGCAGTCCGGTTTGCACCGCCTCATCCGCCAGACGCGCCAGCAGCGGCAGCAGCGCCCGGTGCAGCCGGGTGAAGCGGGCGAAATGCGCCAGAACCGCCTCGTCCTGGTCCAGTTGCAGATTGTCGCGCGGGCGATTGCCCTCATGCGTGCGCATCACCGGGGTAAACGCCGCCATCTCGGTCCAGCGCATGAACAGTTCCGGTGTCCGCACCAGGCCGAACAGGCTGGTGTAGCCGCCAATATCGCTGTGGTGATACGGGTTGCCCAGCAGGCCGGACGACAACGCCCCGCACAACACGGTGCCCAGCCCGTCATGGCGCGAGAAATCAACGCATTGATCCCCCGCCCATAACAGCCGGTTGTAGCGCTGCACCCCGGTGAACCCGGCCCGCATGAAGAACACCGCATCCGGCCGGTCGGCCACGGCGTCGGCGTTCACCTTCGCCCACATTGTCGGCCAGGCGTTGTGCAGGTCCAGCGCGTCGCCGTGGGCAAGCCGTGCGTCGATCGGCAGGTATTCCCCGAAATCGGCCATCCAGCCGGACATGCCGAAATCCAGCATTTCCTTTTGCAGCACCGCTTCGGCGAACCAGGCGGCGGCCTCGGGTTTGGTGAAGTCGATCACACCCGCATCGAACTCGCCGAAATCAACGCGATAGGTGGCGCCCTCGGCATCCAGCGCCAGATGGCCCAACGCCTCCGCCTGCGGGAACAACACGCCGTCCACGCACAAATAGGGGTTGGCATAGCCCATGAAGCGGATGCCCTGCGCGCGCAGGGCCTCAATCTTGGCCGGCAGATCCGGATGGCGGGCCGGGCTCCAACGCCAATCCCAGAACAGCCGCGTGCCGAACGAGGTTTGCCGCACGCCGGCCCAATCCTCGCACCACAGGGCCGACACCTCGGTGCCGGCCTGCAGGATGGTGTCCAGACGCGGGAAGCTGTCAGCACCGTCCTTCAGGCCGATGACGGCGCCGGCCATGATCCAGTCCGGCAAGCGCGGCGGCCGGCCGAAGCGGCTGGAAAGCTGGCCCACCAGGCCGGTGAAGCTGGCGTCGGCAAAGAACTCGATCCGCTCCGGCGCCGCCCAGAATTCCAACATGTGGCAATCGGGTGCTGTGAAATCGAACACGCTGTAGGCGGTGGTTTCCGCATGCACCGCCAGCCGGCGTTGCGTCAGATAGGTCGGCTGCGGGTAGTTGGTGGTGTAGTAATCGCCCCCCGCCTTGCCCTCGGCATCGGCGCGCTGGGTTATGTCGGTGCTTTTGTCACGCCCCACGCCCGGTTCGCTGGTCCACAGCGGATAGCGCCGGCCGCGCAGGTCGAAATACGACATCTGCTCGCCGCAGCCCCACACATGCTCCTGCGCTTCGGCATGCATGCGGAACCAGAACCGGTTCAGGTCTGGCGCATGGCGGACGACAACCAGCGTCTGACCCACCATCCCCAACACCAGCGCGGGCTCCGCAAGCGGATCGGCGCGAAAGAGCAGGCAACCATCGTCGAACGCCACCACCGGCAGATCGATGCGCTCATGCAGATCGTCCGCGATATCGAAATTGCCGCGATACATGCCAAGCCGCCCAGTGCCGCGCCCCACCGACACGAACGGCGTAGCCGGCGCATGGCGCACCAAAAGCCAGTCCTCAAGCCAGAGTTCGAAGCCGTCATCGGTGTGGATGATCTGCATCGGTTCTATGTCAGTCCTGCGTCCACGAGGAAATCGGCGCCGGTGCAACCCGACGATTCGTCGGATGCCAGAAACAACGCCATCCGCGCCACATGGCTGGCATCGAGGCGGAACTTCAGCGCCTGGTCGTCGATGAACCTCTGGTTCACCGCCGGCGAATCCCACAGCCGCACCTGCCGTTCGGTGCGAATGGCGCCCGGCACGATGCAGTTCACCCGGATGCCGGCAGCCCCCAGCTCGCGCGCCATTGTTTTGGTCAGGCCCCGAATGGCTGCCTTGGCGGTGGTGTAGCCCACCATGCCGGGCTTGCCGCGCATCCACGACACGGAGCCCATCATCACCACCGAGCCCTGCCCGCGCTGCGCCATGCCGCGCGCGACTTCCTGGGTGGCGAAGAACTGGTGATCCAGATTGACCGCCAGCGCGTGGTGCCACTGGGCCGGTTCCACATCGCCCATCTTGTGCCGTTGGTCGCTGGCCGCGTTGTTGATCAGGGCGTTGATCGGGCATTTCGCCTCCGCCCGCTCCAGCGCCTTGCGCAAGGCCGCGACGTCGGTCACGTCGCACGATATGAAACGGCTGTCGGCCACTTCGGCGGCCAGCGCGGTTCCGGCGTCATGGTCGATATCCAGAAACGCCACCCGCGCGCCCTGGCTGGCGAACGCGCGCACCATCTCAGCCCCGATGCCAGATGCGCCGCCGGTGATGACCACACCGCGGCCCTGCAGCGAGGCATAGCGCACCGAATCATACGGGCCGCTCATGCCGCCGGCTCTACAAGCATCGTGATCACGCCTTCAAGCGTCTCGCCCGGCGCCAGAACGTGGATGCCGTGATCGATGCCGGAATTCATGCGGTTCAGCCCGTCATTCATGTTCGAAACAGGCTCGATGGCCGTGTAGGCCTCGCCCGGCGGGACATAGATCACCAGATGGCGAAACGGGGCTGTGGCGCGCATCACCACGCGTTCCTGCCGATCCGGCCACGTGAGAACGGCCCGCCCATCCCAACCTGCAAAGCAATTGTCGATATCGGCATCCCCCAGCGGACGCTGCGTGCTGAAATCCCATTCGGCCGGGACTGGCGTGTTGGAGACAGGAACCTTGTGCGCATCGCTGATCCACACCGAGCCGGTATTAACCTGCAAACACGTCTCGGCGTTGCGCGCAAAAAACGGGTGAAGGCCAATCGCGGCCGGCGCCGGGCCTGTGTGGTTGTTGGTGATGCGCATCGTGACCATCAGCCCATCAGGGCGAAGATCGAAGTGCTGCTCGGCATGAAACGCAAACGGCCACAGCACGCCGCCAGGATAATCCAGCTTCATCGTGGTGCCGTCCATGGTCCAGGCGCATTGCCAGCCCGCGCCATGAATGGCCCATTCGCCGAGCAATGCCGGCAGCTCGTAGTCCTGGCCCGCGAACGAGAAACGCCGCTTGGCGACGCGGTTGGAAAACGGCACCAGCGGATAACAGGCATGGGCCCGCGCATCGGCGGCATCTGGATTGGCCACGCGGAAAATCGGCCGCCCGCCGATCGTCCACGACACCACGGCCCCGCCCATCTCCGGCGCCAGCACCAGCTCCGCATCGCCTGCCGCGATCTTCACCCTTTGACGCCCCCTGCTGTCAGGCCGGACAGCACGCGCTGCTGAAACAGCACGATGAGCACGGCCACCGGCACAATTCCCACCACCAGTGCCGCCGAGATAATCGGCCACGGGAAGCTGAATTCACCTTGATATAGCGTGATCCCCACCGGCAGCGTGCGCAAGGCCGGAACGGAATTGAACGACAGCGCCAACAGAAATTCGTCCCATGCGTTCACGAACGCGAGAATACCCGCAGTGAACATGCCGGGGGCTGCCAACGGCACCAGAATCCGCCACAGCGCCCCAAGCCTGGTGCAACCATCCACCATGGCGGCATTTTCCAAATCGGCTGGAATACTCTCGAAGAAACTCACCAGCACCAGCGTGCACACCGGCAGGCTCAGCACCGTGTAGGGCAGCACCAGCGCGGCATAGCTGTTGAGCAAACCCAACGCCCGCATCGTCTCGAACAGCGGCACCAGCAGCGTGACCAACGGGAAGGTGGAGGTGGCGATGATCACCGACAAGGCGGTGTTGCGAAAGCTGATCTGCAACCGCGCGATGGCATAGGCGGCCAGGGTTGCGATGAAGATCGTCAGCGCCGTGGACGTCAGCGCCACGGCCACCGAATTGAACACGAACCGCGCCAAGGGCTGGTCGTGAAAGGCGCGGATGTAGTTGTCCAGCGTGGGGGCGTGCGGCCACCAGGTGATGGGCGTCTGCATCAGTTCGCCCTCGGTCTTCAGCGAGGTGAACAGAATCCAGATCGCCGGAAACAGGCCGTTGATAATCACCGCCAGGGCGGCGAAACGCCGCAACGCAAGCGGGCTCATGCAACACTCCTGATGTGCTTGAGGTAGAAGAAACTCACCACCATGCTGATGACGAACATCGACACGGCCAACGCCGAGCCATAGCCGAGATCGAGGAAATCCACCGTCGTCTGGTGGATATACATCGCCAGCGTGGTGGTGGCGTTGCCCGGCCCGCCGCGCGTCATGGTGGCCGGGATGTCGAAGGTTTGCAGGGCCGTGATGGTGCGGAAAATCGCCGCCACCACGATGGAGGGGCGCAGCAACGGCAGCGTCACGCTCCAGAACTGACGGAAGCGCCCGGCGCCGTCCATCTCAGCGGCCTCATACATTTCCGCCGGAATCGTCTGCAGCCCCGCCAGCAGGATCAGCGCCACGAAGGACGACGATTTCCAGATGATCGTCAGGCACACCGTCGCCATGGACAGAGTGGCGGAGTTGAACCAGATGATCTTCACCGGCCGGAAGTGCCGCAGCACATCGTTCACAACGCCGTATTCGGACTGGAAGAACCAGGCGGCAATGGTGCCCACGAAGGCCAGCGGCAATGCCCACGGGATCAGCAGGGCCAGCCTGACCGGCCATTTCACCTTGAACGGCATGTTGGCCACCATCGCCAGCGCCAGCCCCGCCAGCAGCGCGCCCGGCACCGTCACCAGCACGATCAGCGCGGTGTTCCACAGCGCCGCCCAGAACACCGGGTCGTCCATCATCAAGGCGAAATTCTCAAGTCCCACGAATTTCGCGGGTTGGCCCGAGATCAGGCTCAACTCATAGACACTGGTCACCAGCAGGCGGCCGACCGGATAGACCACGATCAACGCCAGCAGCAGAAACGCGGGTGCCAGAAGCACCCGCGCCAATGTCGCCTCACTCGGATCGCGCCAACTCCGCGCCATCGCTATCGCCTAGCGCAGCACCCGGCGCAGTCGGGCTTCCATCTGCGTCGCGGCCTCGGCAGCCGTGACAGAGCCTGCCAGAACCGCGTTGGTCTGGGTGCGGATGATGTCGCTGACCTCGTTATAGCGCGCCGTCACGGGGCGTGACTTGGCGGCCGTCACCACCGGCAAGGCATTGGCGAACCACGGCACCGCCTTCAGCACGTCAGGGTCCTGATACAGGTCCGGGAACACCGGCATCAGCGATGCCTCGACGGCAAGTTGCTTGGACGTGTCAGGGCTGGACATGAACCGCACCAGCTTGATCGCGTCATCCTTGTGGGTGGAATACGCCGACACGCCCCACTGCCAGCCGCCGATGCAACTGACGGGCTGGCCGCCCTCCATGGCCGGCAGCACGGCCACGCCCACCTTGTCCTTCACGGCCGAATCAGCGCCCTGGAACAGGCCCCAGCCATAGGACCACAACACGCCGAACGCGACCTTGCCGGCCTGGAAGTCCTTGCGCGTGGTTTCGGTGGCGATCTCGGCCGCATTGCGCGGCGCCACGCCGGAGCCGACCATGCCGGTCCACAGTGCGAAGGATTTCAGCGCCGTGTCACGGTCCCAGTTCAGCTTGCCGTCGGTCACGAGGCTCTTGCCCATGCTCCAATACGGCAGCAGGAAGGTGCAGACCGTGCCCTCGATGGCGGCAGCCTGGAACGACACGCCTTGCAAATCCGGGTTTTTCTCGCCTTCCTGGATCGTCTTGGCGGCGACGGACAACTCGGCCCAGGTCTTGGGAACGGCGAGTTTATACTTCTCCAGCAGGTCCTTGCGGTAATACAGGAACATCGCATCGGCAAATGCCGGCAGCGCCACCAGCTTGCCGTCCACCTGATCGGCCTCGGCATAGGCCGGCAGATATTTCCGCATCATCGTGGGCACATCGCCCACCTGGTCGTTCAACGGCACCGTCCAGTTGGCGGCGGCGAACTGGGCGGGGCGAATGATGTCGAGCAGGAAGATATCCAGCGTCGGGTCTTTGGCCGACATCACCGTGTTCAGATACGCCCCCTGCAACTCGGAGGTGTTGCCGCCGGTCTGGATGGTGATCTTGGTGCCGGGATTGGTGGCCTCGAACCGATCAAACGCGCGACGCATGATGTCCGGGCGATGCTGGCTTGAGACGAACACCGTGAGGTTGCTGTCAGCGATGGCTGCCTGGGACCACACAATCGCCATAGCGGCAGCAAGGCCCATTCGCTTGATCATATTCGTTCCCCCAAAGGCAATTACGGCACTTTTGGCCGTTGATGCCGAAGCATCGTGGGATGCGACCGTGGCGTCAATCATAGAGCGCTACGCAAGCCCCAGCCCCATCCCATCGCGTCGCGGATCGCCGCCGGCCGCCCACCCCGCGGCCGTGCGCACAACGCATTGGGTGCCGCCGTCGAGCCGGCGCGGGATGACCCAATGGCCGCGCGCCGCCAAGGCATCGGTATGGCGATCCAGCGGCGGTTCGATCTCGGTGATGCCGCTGAAATTCAGCGCATGCGGGCTGGCGACAATCGCCTGCGGGTCGCGCAGGCCGCCGGCCAGTCGCAGCAGGCCGTTGGCCACATAGCCGATGATGCGATTGCCGCCGCCGGCGCCGATCGCGGCCAGCGGCGCGCCGGCTGCGTCAAAGACGAGGCACGGCGCAATCGAGGTGCGCGCCCGGCGCCCCGCCGCCATGGCGTTTGGCGACAGATTGTCGCCCTTGCCGGGACTGGTGGCGAAATTCGTCATGACGTTGTTGAGGTAGAAACCACCGCAGGTGATGCGCGCGCCGAAATTGTTGTTGATGGTCGTGGTCATCGACACCACGCACCCGTCAGCATCGGCGATCGACAGATGGCTCGTCTGGCTGGCGCCTTCGGGCGTGCCGGACGGGAATCCCTCGGTGCGACGCTGCCGGTCCACCAGGGCGGCGCGGCTGGCGAGATAGGCAGGCTCCAGGCTCGACCGCGCATCGACCGCCAGCCCGTCCGGATCGCCGGCATAGACGGCCCGGTCGGCGAAGGCGAGCCGTCCGGCTTCGGCCAGGATGTGGATATCGTCCACCGCCAGATCAGACCCAAGCCCCACCAGCCCGAGTTGGGCGGCAATGCCGACCACCTGCCCCACCGCCGTGCCGCCGAACGCCGGCAGGCACCCGGCCGCCACCTGCAAATCCCCCATGGCAAAGCGCACCGGGGCACGCTCCACGGCGCGATAGGCGGCGAAATCGGCCGCAGTCAGCGTGCCGGGAAAGGCGTCGGCGGCCACGGCCTTGCAGATGTGGCGCGCAATCTCGCCCTCATAGAACGCATCGGCACCGCCCTCGGCGATGGCCCGCAGCGTGTCCGCCAAGGCCGGGTTGCGCAGCGTGGTTCCCGCCGGAAGCGGCACAGTGCCGCCGCCGCAGAACAATGCGCGCGCCGTCGGCTCGGTCTGGGCCGCGGGATTTTCCAGCAAGGCCCGCAGCAGATAGGGCGACAGCGGATAGCCCTCGGTTGCCAGTTCAATCGCCGGCGCGAACAGATCGCGCCATGGCAGCCGGCCGAACCGGCGATGCGCCATTTCCAGCGCCCGCAAGGCGCCGGGCACGCCCACGGTCCGCCCGCCGAACGCGGCCCGTTCGGGCGGCACGGTTCGCCCATCGAAATCGCGCTCCAACCGGTCCGTCACCCGCGCCGGGGCGCTGGACAGCCCATCGAACGCATGGGTGCCGCCACCGTGCGCCACCAAAATCAGCGCGCCGCCGCCAATGCCGGACGCATTCGGCTCCACCGCCGTCAGTACCGCCTGCGCCGCCACGGCCGCATCCACCGCCGACCCGCCGGCCTTCAGCATCGTCAGCGCGGCCCATGAGGCAAGCGGATGCGCGGTCGCTGCCACCGCCCGCCCAAGGGCCGGGCGCGACCGGCCGGAATCGTGGTCAAATCCGGATTGGGCGATTTGGTCAGGGATCATGCACAGTCACTCCCGGCGACGAGATGTTGCGGGCGGGTCACATCTCTTGCAGAGTTCGATGACAGGCCCGGGGGATCTATGAAAACGTCAATCGTCTTTGTGTGCGCTGCCATCGCCGCTGCGGCAATACCCGCTTCAGCCCAAACCACAGCGCACCACACTCTGACCATCGGCATGGTGCAGTTCCCGCCGGACATGCATCCCTTCATCACCACCACCAGCATCAAGGACACCATCCTGGCCACGGGCCTGCGCCCGATGACTGGCTTCTCGCGCGATGGTCAGGTGATCTGCGTCCTGTGCACCAAGGTGCCGAGCCTTGCCAACGGCGCCGCCCGTCTGGTGCAGCGCGAGGATGGCAGCACCGGCATGGAGGTGGATTTCACCCTGCGCCCGGATCTGTTCTGGGGCGACGGCGTGCCCGTCAAGGCCAGTGACGTTGCGTTCGCCTTCATGGTGGCGCGCCAGTTCGCCCCGCCGCAGGTGGTGGAAAGTGCGACCGCCATCGACGCGCTGACGGTGCGCTATGTGCTGAAATCCGCCATCTATGATTTCGATCGCCAGGCCAATCCGCCGCTGCCGGAACATATTGAAGGCCCCATCCTGGCGGCGGCGAAAGACCCGCTGGATTACGGCCAGAAATCCGCGTTCAACCGCAGGCCGGAGGAGCCGGGCCTGTGGAATGGCCCGTATCGCGTGGCCGAGTTCCGCCCAAACGAGCAGGTGATTCTCACGCCCAACCCGTATTGGAAGGGCCAGGCGCCGTCGTTCAAGAAAATCACCATGCGGCTGATCGAGAACACCTCCGCCTTGCAGGCCAATCTGCTGTCGGGCGACGTGGACACGGTGGCGTCCGGCAATCTGGGGCTGACGCTGGATCAGATCATCGCACTTGGCAAAACCCAGGCGGGTCGGTTCGACATCACCTTTCTCCCCTCCGTCGCCAGCTATGAGCATCTGGCGGTGCAGACCGAGAACAAGCTGCTGGCGGACAAGCGCGTGCGCCAGGCGATGGCGATGGCGATCGACCGCAAGACCATCGTGACCAAGCTGTTCGACAATCGCTTCGAAGTGGCCAACAGCTTCAAGCACCCCAGCCAGTTCGGCTGGGACAACAGCGTCAAGACCTGGCCCTACGACCCAAAGGCCGCCCGCACCCTGCTGGCCGAGGCCGGCTTCAAGCCGGGGCCGGACGGCATTCTGCTGTCCCCGGACGGCACCAAATTCTCGATCGACCTCGTCACCACTGCCGGCAACCGCACGCGCGAACTGGTGGAGCAGGTGATCCAGACATCGATGAAGGCCGTGGGCATCGACATCGTCATCAAGAACGAGCCGGCGCGGGTGATGTTCGGCGAAACCCTGCGCCGCCGCAGCTTCACCGGGCTGGTGCTGTTCCAGACCGATGCACCGCTGGATTTCGTGCCCTACACCTATTTCAGCACGGCCTATATCCCGCAGGCGGGCAATAATTTCGCCGGCCTGAACTACATGGGCTGGAGCGACCCGCGCATGGACGCAGCCCTCACCGCCACCCGCGCCGAACTGGACGCGACCAAGCGGCGGGCATTGTGGAAAGAGATCCTCGACGTGGCGGCCGACGGGGTGCCGGAGATCAACCTGTATTTCCCGGCACAGGGCCTGATCACGCCCAAATGGATGACGGGCATGGTGAACGAGCAGCGTTGGGGCAACGTGACGCTGTGGGTGGAGAACTGGCGGCCGAAATAGGCTGGGGAAATCGAGTACCCATTTCGAAAACAGACCGCGCTCGTGCTACAGACGTCATCATAATCAAGGGGATACCGGCGTCATGAAGGTTTCAATCGAGATCGACTGCACGCCGGAAGAGGCCCGCGTGTTCATGGGCCTGCCCGACGTGAAGCCGATGCAGGAAGCAGTGATGGCCAAGATGGAACATCAGATGCTGGAAGGCCTGGATGCGATGACGCCCGATTCGATGCTGCGATCCTGGATGGGCGCGCTGCCCGCCGGGGCCGAGCAGATGCGCGAGGCGTTCATGGGGCTGATGAAATCAAGCTTCCCCACCCAGCGATAACGCGCCAGAGGGTCAACCCTGCCCCTCCGGCGTGCCGAGAAACTCCCTGATCTGCGCCGCCGCCTCGGTGAGGCCCACGCGCTGGACGGCAACGCCGGCCGGAAAGGCGCTCAACAGACGGCTCGGTGTCTGCCGGTCCAGCAGCACGAACGCGCCGCGATCCGTCGCGGTGCGGATCAGCCGGCCGAATGCCTGGCGCAGCCGGAAACGCACGATGCGGTCGTCATAGCCCATCGGGTCGCCGCCCGAGAGATGGGTGCGCCGCTCCCGATGCAGAATATCCGGGCGTGGCCACGGCACGCGTTCGAACACCACCAGCCGCAGCGCCCGTCCGGGCACGTCCACCCCGTCGCGCATGGCGTCGGTGCCGAGCAGGCAGCTATCGGTCTCGGTGCGAAACACGTCCACCAGCGTGGCGTTGTCCATGGCATCGACATGCTGGGCCAGCAGCGGAATGCCGGCCAGTTCCAGATCGGCGGCAATCCGCGCATGCACGCCGCGCAGGCGGGAAATGGCGGTGAACAGGCCCAGCGCGCCGCCGCCAGACGCCTGGAACAGCGTTTTATAGGCGCCGGCCAACCCGGCCATCTCGCGTGAATTGACGTCCGTGATCACGAACGCCCGCGTTTGCGCCGCGTAGTCGAACGGGCTCGCCACCGCCACGCGGATGGCGGGCGCCTGCAAATGGCTGGCGCCCACCCGGCCCTCGGCGATGTGCCACACCGCCTCCTGGTCATCCTCATCGAGGGTGTTGGGCATGGTGTCGCGCAAGGTGGCGGAGGTGACGATCATGCCATGCGCCGGCTGGGCCAGCACGGTGGCGAACGGGATGGTCGGGTCCAGCCAGTGGCGGTGCAGGCCGACATCCCGATCGCCCGCCTCGCGCCGGTCGAGCCGGACGAACATCACATGCTCCGGCGTGGTGCCGGGTTCAGGCGCGAATTCGGCGGCGCCGCGCAGCATGACGGCCCAGTTGCCGAGCGGGTCGATCGCCCGGCGCTTCAGCATGCGGCACGCGGCCTCGATGCGGTTGCGCATGCCCGAATCGAGATCCTCCGCCTCATCCTCCAACCGCGCCGCCAGACGGTCGTGCAGGGTTTTAAGGGGGGTGGCGATCCGCACCAGCGCGCGCGCCAGCGTCAGCGCCGCCATCGGCAGCGCATCGATGGCCGGATGCAGATCGCACTCCATCACGCCGGGGCCGGGTTCGCTGTCGCCGCCGACCCGGGCCAGAACCTGCTGGCGAATGGCGCGCAACAACACCTCGGTCGGGTTCGGCTGGGCGGCCTCACCCACCAAACCTGGTGCCGGTTCGGACAGGCGGGCGGACCAGCCTGGGGCCGGCAGCGCGCTGGCCGCCTGAAGTGCGGCCTCCAACGGCGTTTGCAGATCCGGCCGGGCGGCGACCAGATCCTCCATCCGCCGCCGCAATCCGCGCGCACGCGAGCGTCCGCCCTCGGCGCCCAGCAGCCAGCGGCGCAGTTCGGCCGCCTCGATGCCCGAGAGTTCGGCGGAAAACGCGCTGTCGGCGGCGTCGAACAGATGGTGGCCTTCGTCGAACACGTAGCGCACCGGCACAGTGTTGTCGTCGATGCCGCCCCAGGCGGCCTGCGCCATCACCAACGCATGGTTGGCCACCACCAGATCCGCGCCGCGCGCCCGCCGGATGGTGTGCTCCACATAGCATTTGCGCCAATGCGGACAGGCGGCGTGAATGCACTCGCCGCGCCGATCCGCCAGCGCGGACAAGGTGCCCGGCCCGAACAACTCACCGAACCAGCCCGGCAGATCGCCGCCCTGGATGTCGCCATCGCTCGTCACCACCGCCCAGCGGGCGATCAGCGCCAGCGGAATCACGGCGCCGGGGATCATGCCGGACGTGGCCGCCCCCACGGCATCTTCCAGATTCAGCAGGCACAGGTAATTCTCACGCCCCTTGCGCACCACCACCCGGCGGCGACGCTCCACCGGATCGGGGAACAGGCGCGCCAGTTCGCCGTCGATCTGGCGTTGCAGATGCCGTGTGTAGGTGGCGATCCACACCGCCCCCTTGTTGCGCTCGGCCCACAGGCTGGCGGGCGCGATATAGCCCAGCGTCTTGCCGGTGCCGGTGCCGGCCTCGGCCAGAACCACATGCGGGCTTCCCCGCGTCTCACGCGGCGCGAAAGCAGCGGCGGCGGCGGCGGCATAATCCGCCTGGCCCGGGCGCTGCTCGGCGCCCTTGCCCAGCATCGCCGACAACCGGGTGCGCGCCTCGGCCTCGCTGACCGGCAGGGCGGAGGGCGCTGAGGGCGGCGCTTCCTCCTCCCATTCCGGCAGGCGCTTCCACACCCGCATGGCATCGATGCTCGGTCGCGCCTCAGCCTGGCCCAACGCCGCCAGCACGAACGGCGCCCAGGTCCAGCCCGCCTGCCCCATCCGCGCCGCCAGCGCGGCCGCATCGCGGTTCACCGGCAGATCCCGCCCTGCGGACAGGTGCGCCAGCAACGCCTGGGCAATATCCATCAACGCGCCGGCCAGGGCGGTGGGAACCGGCGGCTTCAAATCCAGCGCCAGGGCCAGCCCCAACGGCGTGGGCGACGCCGCCCGTGCCGGCATGACGAAGGCGTAGAGCTCCAGCAGGTCCAAAGCCGGCATCACACGCATGCCGAGGCGCTTGAACGTGGACGGCGCGTGCACCAGCAAAGGGGCCGGGGCCGCCCGGAGCAATGTGCCCGCCGCCCGTGCGTCGAGGTCCAGCAATTCACCGTCAACGGAAACGATTTGCGCCCGCCCCACTCTTGCCACCACACTGGGCGCTCGCGGCAGCAAGATCGTGGTGAGGCTCGGGGAAATATTGCCGCTCATTCAGGTCCTTTTGGGCGTGTGCAGCGATTGACCCGGCTCTGCCCCGTTCCTAGCTTCTGGGGATGGCCGAAACACTCTGCAACACTTACATCTACCACAGCATCTCAGTTGGATAAGTCGTGATCCCGAAGTCCTGGCCATTCGAAGAAGCACAGAAAGTCGCTACCCGACTCGCAGCGTCCGGAAAAACGGAGGCGCTGTTCGAGACAGGTTACGGCCCATCCGGCCTGCCGCATATCGGCACTTTCATGGAAGTGGCACGCACGGGATGGGTGCGCCATGCGTTCACCACCCTCACCGGCCTGCCGTCGCGCCTGCTGGCGTTCAGCGACGACATGGACGGGCTGCGTAAAGTGCCGACCAATGTGCCCAACCAGGAGATGCTGGCCGGCTTCATCGGCATGCCGCTGACCCGCGTACCAGACCCGTTCGGCACCCATGAGAGCTTCGGCGCCCACAACAACGCCGAATTGCGCCGGTTTCTGGACGGTTTCGGGTTCGATTACGAATTCGCCTCGTCCACCGAATATTACCGCACCGGCCGTTTCGACGCCGCCCTGCGCCATCTGCTGGCCGTGCACGCCGAAGTGGTGGCGGTGATTGTGCCCACGCTGGGGGCCGAGCGCGCCGCCACCTATTCGCCGTTCCTGCCCATCCATCCGCGCACCGGCATGGTGATGCAGGTGAGTGTCGACCAGACCGACGTGGAGGCCGGCACCATCTTCTGGCAGGACCCTCAGGACGGCACCCGCTTTGAAACCCCCGTCACCGGCGGTGCGGTGAAGCTGCAGTGGAAGGCCGACTGGGCCATGCGCTGGGCGGCGCTGGGCGTGGATTACGAGATGTCGGGCAAGGATCTGATCGACAGCGTGCGTCTGTCCGGCAAGATCTGCCGCATTCTGCGCAGCCCGCCGCCGGAATCGCTGACCTATGAGCTGTTCCTCGACGAAGGCGGCCAGAAGATCAGCAAAAGCAAGGGCAACGGCCTGTCGGTGGACGAATGGCTGCGCTATGCGCCGCCGGAAAGCCTCGGCCAGTTCATGTTCAACCAGCCGCAACGCGCCAAGCGGCTGTATTTCGACGTGATTCCGAAGGCGGTGGACGAATACGTGGCCAACGTCGCCAAGGCCCACACCCAGGACGCCGAGGCGCAAAAGACCAACCCGGCCTGGCATATCCAGTCCGGCGACATCGCGCATTCGGCCGAAAGCCCGCTGTCCTTCGCCATGCTGCTGAACCTCGCCAGCGTGGTGAACGCCGAGACGCCCGAGATGCTGTGGGGCTTCATCCGCCGCTACAGCCCCGGTGCGACGCCCGAGGCGATGCCGTTCCTGGCCAAGTTGGTGGATTGCGCACTGGCCTACTATGCGGACTTCATCCGCCCCACCAAAAGCTTCCGCGAACCGGATGCGGTGGAACGGGCGGCACTGGAAGACCTCGCCGCCGCGCTGCGCGACGTGGCGCAAGGGGCTGCGGCCGAGGACATCCAGACGCTTCTATATGACATCGGCAAGCGGCATCCGTTTGCCGAATTGCGCGCCTGGTTCTCGTGCCTCTACCAGGTGTTGCTCGGCCAGCAGGAAGGCCCCCGCTTCGGGCAGTTCGTGGCCCTGTATGGCGTGGCCGAAACAATCGCTCTCACCGAGGCCGCATTGTCGCGCGCCGTCACCGTCGTCTGACCGGACAAACTCATGATCTGGCTCAAGAAATTGCTTCGCGCGCTGCCTGCTTTGCTGGGCGTGGCATTGTTGACCGGTGCGATCTACGTGGTGCAGAAGGAATTCCGTAACCTCAAGATCGCCGACATCTCCCGCGCGCTGGATGCCATTCCGCGCTGGGCGCTGGCGGTGTCGTTCATGTGGACCGTGCTGTCCTATGGCGTGCTGACCTTCTACGACCGGCTTGGCACAATCTATGCCGGCAACAAGGTCAGTTACCTGCGCGTCGCCTTTGCCTCGTTCTGCGCCTATGCGCTGTCGCATAATCTAGGTTTCGCCGCCGTGTCCGGCGCTGCCGTGCGCTACCGCCTGTATGCGCATTGGGGCCTGAGCCCGCTTCAGATCGGCAAGGTGGTGGCGTTCTGCAGCCTCACCTTTGGCCTCGGCGCCGGCGTTCTGGGCGGGTTGATCCTGTTCAACGAGCCGAAGGCTGTGCCGTTCTTCGGCGACACCGTGCCGTTGTATATTCTTTACTCCATCGGCGGCGCCCTGTGGCTGCTGGTGGGCGGCTACGTGATGCTGTCAAAGTTCCTTGGCAAAATCCGCCTGTTCGGCCACGAGGTGGAACTGCCACATTGGCGCATGGCGCTGATCCAGGTGGTGCTGGCCACGGTGGACGTGGCGGTGACGGCTGCCATCATGCACGCCTTGCTGCCGCATGCGCCGGGGCTGAACTATATGCGCTTCCTGGGCGTGTATCTGGCGTCCTACACGGCGGGGCTTGCCGCCAACGTGCCGGGCGGGCTGGGCGTGTTCGACACCGCCATGCTGCTCGGCCTGTCGCCGTATCTGGAACCGCCGCAGATCATCGGCGCCATCGTGGTGTTCCGGCTTTATTACTACATCATTCCGCTATTCCTAGCCGGCGGCCTGTTCACCGGCAACGAGATCCTGCTGCGCGGCAAGGGCTTCCTGGCCAGCGCCGCCCGCCTGACCGGCACCTCACGGGTCAGCGAACCTGATTTCGCGGTCACCGCCGCCACCGGCGCCGTGGCGCTGTGCGGGGCGCTGTTGCTGTGCATCGGCGTGATTGAGGCCAAGCCCGATTTTTCCTGGATCGACCCCGATTTCGCGGAAGTGGCGGAAACCGCTGGCGAATTCCTCCCCTCGCTGATCGGGGCAGCCCTGATCGTGATGGCGATCAAACTGGCCCAGCGCGTGTCCCTGGCGTGGGGCGTGACGCTGGTGCTGCTGCTGTCCGCTGCTGCCTACACCATTTCACAGGGCGAGCGGTTCTGGGTGTCTGGCCTGCTGATCGGCGCGATTTTGCTGCTGCTGCCGTTCCGGAGCGCCTTTTATCGCCGCGCCCGCGTATTCAGCGGCCCCGTGCAGGCGGCCACCGCCTTGCCGTTGCTGGCGCTTGCGGTCTGCGTGCTGGCGCTGGCGGCGTTCGAGCCGCATGTCCGCTGGCTGGACAACGACAGTTGGTGGCAGGTCATCCTGTCGCCAGACGTACCGAATTCGTTGCGTGCCTCGGTGGCCTTCACGGTCGCCATCGGGCTCGTAGCGATCGGTCGCCTGCTGCATCCTGGCCGCGTGCAGTCACTGGATTGGACGCCTGATGCACGGCTGCGCTACGCCTCGCTGGGCGCTCTGCCGCCCGTTGAGGCGGATGGAATGGTGATGGGTGAAGCCAGCCGCGCCGCCATCGCCTATCGCCGCGTGGGTAACGTCATCCTGGCACTCGGCGACCCGGTGGGCGCACCCAGCGACCAGACATCCGCCATCTGGCGCCTGCGAGACCTCGGTGTGCAGGAAGGACTGGACCCCGCGGTCTGGAATGCCAGTTCGCGCATGCTCAAGATCTATGCCGACCTTGGGCTGTCCGCCCTCAAGCTCGGCCCGGACGGGCTGCCGGACGGGCTGCCGGACGGATCAGACGCCGACCAGCCCAGCCCCGACGCGCGCTACCTCGTATGCAAGGTGGAGCGCGACCTGAACGCGCTGCTGCCGTTGCTGTCGAATGTGTCGCAACAGGCAGCCTCAGAATCGGCGGATTGATCAGGCCATCTTCTTGTCCACGTAATCGCGCAACCGATACCAATTGCCGATGAACGGCAGCACCCACCACGGATCGCCGTTGTAGAGCGGCCGTGTCGGGAACGGCAGTTCGTCCAAGGCGAACACAGTGTTGGCGGCGCCGGCGATCTTCAGCGCCACGTTGTGGCCGAGCCACGTTGCCATCGCCACGCCGCTGCCTTGGCACCCCCCGGCGTAATGCACGCCGTCCTGCACGCCGATATGCGGCAGGTGGTTGAAGGTGAACGCAACATTGCCGTTCCAGGCATGGGTGATGCGGGTTTTGGCCAGTTCCGGGAACACCTGCACCATCGAAGCATGCAGCGACGGCGCCGCGTGCTCGGCGCTGACGGCGCGAAAGCTGGCCCGGCCGCCCCAGATCACCCGCCGGCCATCCGGCGACGGGCGGAAATAGTTCAGCACCCGCCGCGTCTCGCCAATCATGCGCAACTTCGGAAACAGGCGCTGGATCGTCTCGGGCGGCAATTCCTCGGTGGCGATCACATAGCTCGCCACCGGCACCATCCGCCGTGCGAACCACTTCATCGGGCTGGCGTTGTGCGGCCCGAGCGAATAGCCGTTGGTGGCCGTCAGCACCGCATCGGCGCGGATCTCGCCTTTGTCGGTCATCACGCGAAAACCGGCCCCGTCCTTGGCGATGCGCTGCACGCGCGTCTGGTCCACCAGCACGGCACCGGCGTTTTCCGCGGCCTGGGCCAAGCCGCGCGCGTATTTTCCCGGATGCAGGCTGCCGGTCGCCTCCGACACCATGCCGCCATGATAGAAATCGCTGCCGATGCAGGCGCGTTGATCGGCTTTGGCAACCATGCGCGCGGGCAAGCCGCTGGTGGCGGCCAGACGCTCCACGTTTCCGGCCAGCGTGTCGAACTGCCGGGGCGTGTTGGCACCGGTGAAGCGGCCGCTGCGCACGTAGTCGCAGTCGATCCCTTCGCGCGCGATGGTGTCCTCGATGAACGGGAACGCACTGATGCCGGCGTTGAGGATCTCAGCGGTCCGCGCAGCGCCGAACTGGCGCTCCAGCGCAGAGGGCGCCACCGAGATCTTGCCCGACACCATGCCGCCATTGCGCGACGACGCGCCCCAGCCGATGCGCTCGGCGTCCAGCACCGTCACCGCATGGCCCAGCCGTCGCAGCGTCAATGCCGCCGAAAGCCCGGCATAGCCGCCGCCGATGACCACAACGCCGCCCTGCTCGGGCAATTGCTGTGCCCGCAGCGTGGGTTCAGCCGCGTCCCACCACCAGGGCTGGGCCTTGAAGGCGGGTGCAAAAAGCGGATGGGCCATTCACTTGGTTTCCACGAAAGAGCGAAGGAGATTTATTTCGGTCTGCTCCCCCGCGACATCCTTCGCAAGCCGCGCGTAAAGCTGGGCAATGCCCTGATAAATCTGTTGCGTGGCGGCATCCTCCCCCGCGAAGTCAGCGATTTCCTCCATTTCCGCCACCCAGCGATAGGCCTTGGGAAACATCCCCGGCACGCTGCGGCGAAACATCTGCAACAATTGCGGCTGGCTCGCGGCCAACTCGGCATGCAGGTCATCGGCCGCGCCGAACCGTGTGGCTGCCAGCATCATGGCGGATGCCAGCGCCGTCATCCCCTTGGTGATGCCGGCGTAGCTCATCTTCAGGCCAGACGCGGCGCCGTTCGGCCCGGCCAGCACCTTTACCGGAATGCCGTGCTCGGCCAGCCGCGACAGCATGGCGCCGTGCGGCCCCGAGGCATAGAACACCGGCACGTCACCAGCCGCACTCGGCGGCAGGCCGATAATCCCGGCATCGATGAACGCGGCCCCGGTGGCGGCAATCACCTCGCCCACCCGCAAGGCTGTCTGCGGGCTGATCGCGTTGCAATCGGCATAGATTGGCTTGCGGGGCGCTGCCGCCAGGGCCGGCGCCAGGCGCTCTGCCAGCGCCATCGCCTCACCGGGCGGAACGATGGAGAGAATGATATCGGACGCGGCGATCTGTTCCAGATCCACCACACGCATCCCGGCCGCCTCGGCCCGCGCCACGCTCGCCGCGCTCCGCCCTGCCAGCCAGGTGCGCACCTCTGCGCCATGGCTGATCAGCGTCCGCGCCACCCCGGAACCCATCGCGCCAGGCGCGATTACAGCCACAACCACCATCACACGCTCCGAACCAGACTGAATCGATTTTGGCCAAACGGGCTGTCCACGGCAACACGCAGATCTCAGTTGCGAATAATTCGCATCTACAGCCTATGCACCCAAAGCGAACCGAGTTATTGAGAATGCGTCGCAATACCAGGAGAGATGACATGGCCCCGATCAACCGCCGAACCTTGCTGCGCAGCGGCGCCACCCTTGGCGCAGCGCTCGGCAGCGCGGCATTCATCGGCCGCGCCCACGCCGAAGCCGACACGCTCACGCTCTATAACGGCCAGCACCGCGCCACCACCGAGGCGCTGGTGGCCGCGTTCACGCGTGAAACCGGCATCAAGGTGATCACCCGCAACGCGGAAAGCCCGGAGCTCGCCAGCCAGATCATCGAGGAAGGCGCCCGCTCGCCGGCTGACCTGTTCTTTTCCGAGCAAAGCCCGCCGATCGCGTCCTTGCAGGAAAAGGGCCTGCTGGCGCCCATCGACGCCGCCACGCTGAAGCTGATTGCCCCGCGTTTTGCGGCGAAAGACGGCACCTGGATCGGCGTCAACGCCCGCACCCGCGTCATCACCTACAACAAGAAGATGATCGCCGAGGCCGACCTGCCGAAATCGATCCTGGATTTCGCCACCCCCGCCTTCGCCGGAAAATTCGGCTATGTGAAGCAAGACGGCTTTCAAGAGCAGATCATGGCCATCGTCCACATCCACGGCAGCACGGCCGCCCTGCAATGGCTGAAGGGCGTCAAACAATACGGGCGCTCGTATAACGGCAACCGTATCGCCAGCACCGCGGTGGAAAATGGCGAGGTGGCGATGGCGCTGTCGAACAACTACTACTGGTATTCACTGGCGCGTGAAAAAGGGGCTGCGAACTTGAACTCGGCTCTGCATTCGCCTCTGGGCGCCGATGCCGGCAACATCGTCAATCTGTCCGCCGCCGGCACGCTCAAGACCAGCCGCAACCCGCAGGCCGCCCAGCGCTTCCTGGCGTTCATGCTCACGCCGGTAGCCCAGCAGGCAATGATGGCGACCTCGGCGGAATACTCGGTCATCGACGGGATCTCCTCGCCGTTCAACCTGCCGCCGCTGTCACGCTTCACCGCTCCCGTCACGCCCGCCGACATGGGCAGCGCCACCGAGGCCTATGCGCTGGAACGAGAAGCAGGAATGATTTGAGCAACCGACTCGCCTTTCTGCGCGGCCAGATAAGGGGGCGATCGATCCGATCGCCCCTTTGGCTTTCGCTCGCCATCCTGCTGCCGTTCGGCCTGGTGATGCTGCCGATCGCGTATGTCGTCGTGCGTGGCATGGAGGCCGGGCCGTCTGTCATCGTGTCGGACCTGCTGCGCCCCTACACGCTGCATCTGCTGGTCAACACGCTCATCATCGCCACATCCGTGCCCATCCTGGCCGGCATCATCGCCATCTCCGCCGCCTGGTTCACTGAACGCTGCGACCTTGCCTATGCCCGCTTCTGGCGTGTGGCCACCGCGTTGCCGCTGGCGATGCCCGCCTATGTGTCCAGCTTCGCGTGGTCGTCCCTGGGACCGGCGTTCCAGGAAATGGGCGGGGCCATTCTGATCCTGACATTCTACAGTGTGCCGCTGGTCTACCTGCCGGTCTGCGCGGCATTGCGCGGGCTTGACCCCAGCTTTGAGGACGTCGCCCGCTCCCTCGGCCAAGGCAGGGTGCAGATCTTTCGTCGCGTCATCTTGCCGCAGATCCGCCCGGCCTTGGCGGGCGCCGGCTTGCTGGTGGCCTCGCACATGCTGGCCGAATTCGGCGCGCTGTCGTTCCTGCGGGTGGAGACCTTCACCACCGCGATTTTCGAGCAGTACAACGCCCAGTTCAACAACCAGACGGCGGCCCTGCTGTCCGGCGTGCTGATGGTGCTGTGCATGCCGATCGCCTTCGGCGAGGCCCGCCTGCGCCGCCGCCGCGTGGCCCGGATCGGCCGTGGCAACGCCCGCGCCCTCCCGCGCCTGGCGCTCGGACGCGTGCAAATTCTGGCCCAGGCCGGTTTCATGGCCCTGACCGCCCTCAGCTTCGGCGTGCCTTTGGTCACACTCGGCTTCTGGCTGGCGGAGGGGACATCGGCGGGCCATGGCATCGCCCAAATCGGGCCAGCTTTGCTCGGCTCGCTTGGTTATGCCCTGCCCGGGGCCGCGCTCACCACGCTGCTGGCCATCCCGCTGGTGCTGGCCACCACCTATTATCGCGGCCATCTGGCCCGCTTCGCCGACCGCCTGCCGTATCTGGTGCACGGCATGCCCGGCATTGTGGTGGCGCTGGCCGCGGTGTGGTTCGCCATTCGCTATGCCGGCCCACTTTACCAAACATCGCTGCTGGTGCTGCTGGTCTATGCCGTGCTCACGCTGCCCTTGGCGCAATCCTCCATCCGCGCCTCGGCCGAACTGGTGCCGCGTGAGTTGGACGAGATCGCCCGCAGCCTTGGCCACGCCCCGTTCCGCGCCTTCGTGCGCGCCACCTTGCCCAACCTCATGCCCGGCATCGCCGCCGCGGCGTCTCTCGTGGCCCTGCAATCCATGCGCGAGCTGACCGCCACCTTGCTGTTGGCGCCGGCCGGCACCGTGACGCTGGCCACCGAGTTCTGGAACTTCACCGCCGACCGCGCCTATGGCGCCGCCGCCCCTTTCGCCGCCGCCCTGGTTTTGCTCTCAGGTGTTCCTGTGACCATCTTCACGCTGCGCAGCTTTCGAGTTGATGAATGACCATGCGTTTTTTAAGCGTCGAAGGCATCCGCAAATCCTATCGCGGCCACGAGATCCTGCACGGAGTCGACCTCAAGGTTGAAGCCGGCACCATCCTGGCGCTGCTGGGCCAGTCGGGCTGTGGCAAAACCACGCTACTGAGGCTGATCGCAGGCTTCGAGCCCGCCGATTCCGGCCACATCACGCTGGACGGGCGCGTGTTGGAGGAACCAGGCCGCCACGTGCCGGCCGAGCGCCGCCATATCGGCTATGTGCCACAGGAAGGCACGCTGTTCCCGCATCTGACCGTCGCCGGCAATATCGGTTTCGGCCTGTCCTCGACCCAGATCCGCGACGGCCGGGTGGAAGAAGCCATGCGCCTGACCGGCCTCGGCGGCCTGGGCGCGCGCATGCCGAGCCAGATCTCCGGCGGCCAGCAGCAACGCACCGCCCTGGCCCGCGCCCTGGCGCCGCGCCCCAGCCTGATCCTGCTGGACGAACCGTTCAACGCGCTGGACATGGCCCTGCGCCGCAGCGTCTGCGCCGATGTGGTGGCCCTGCTCCGCACCCAGGGCGCCACCGCGATATTGGTGACGCACGACCCGCAGGAGGCGTTCGATAGCGCCGATCTGATCGCCGTCATGCAATCCGGCCGCATCGCCCAATGCGCCGACCCGGCCACGCTCTACAACAGCCCCGCCGATATCGACGTGGCGCGCATGACCGGCCCGGTCATCCTGCTGGACGGCACGCTGCACGGCGATCACGCCGACACCATGCTCGGCCGCGTGACCGTGCAGGCGGGCGCGCCGACATCTGGCCGCGCCACCATCCTGCTGCGGCGTGAACAGATTGTGCAGGCCGAACCCGGGCAGGGTATCGCCGCCACCATCCACCGGCGCATGTTTCGCGGCGATCACATCCTGGCCCAGGTGCAGGCCGGGGGGATGGAATTTGAAACCAAGCTCGCCAGCAACATCCCAACGAGCCTCACCAGCCTGCATATCAGCGTGCAGGGTGCGGCCATGGCCTACCCGGTCCTGTAGGCCCGCCGGCTCTCAATCACCTGCCACACCAGCAACGCCGGCGCGCCGATCACCACATCCCGCGCCCGGCGGATCAACGACAGCGCCAACGCCACCTCCGGCGTGACGCCGAACAGGGCGCCAAGCAGCACATAGCCGCCTTCCTGCACGCCCAACGCCTGCGGCACCATGAAGGCCACGCTGCGCAATCCCGACAACAGGCTGTCGATCACCACCGCCGCCGCGAGGCTGATCGGTGCGTCGATCAGCGACAGAATGAGCCAGGTTTCAGCCCCCACCATCACCCAGCAAGCCAGATGCAGCCCGGCACAGAGCAGCATCTGCGGCCGGTTGCGATGAAGTTCGCCGATCGATTGCCGCATCGTGGCACTGCCGAGCGGCCTCGGCCCCATCAACGCGGCCCCGAGTTTCACCAGAACCCGCTCAACCGCCCCGGCGCCGCGCCGCTGCGCCAGAACGAACAGCGCCACCAGCGTTGCCATGGCCAGCACCGCGCCAATCGCCGGCAGTTCGATTGAACTGTGCGGGCGCAACCACGCTAACAGCACCAAACCCAACAACGTGTAGAAAAGCTGGGAGACAAGCTCCAACGTCACATCCACCACCGTGGACGCCGACGCCATTCCGGCCGGAACCCCCGCCAGCACCAACGCCCGCGCGCCCAGCACGAAGCCGCCGATCTGCGACAGCGGCAGCACCTCCGCCGCCCCATCGCGCACCAGCCGCGCCCAGATGAAACGACCGCGCGGCCGCCGCCCCAAGGCGGACCACGCCAGCCCCATCACCCCGATCACGCCCAGATGCGCCGCCACCAGAACCGCGAAGCCGGACAGGCCCAGCGTGGCGAACGCGCGCACGATATCGCCAAACTCGGCGCGCCCCACCAGCACCGCCGCCAGCACGGTGCCAACCACCAGCAACACAATCGCCGCCCGCTTCATGCGCCGAAACGATCCCGCCAGGCTGGCATTGCGTTCGCAAACGGCAGCCGCTCCGCTTCAAACACCGCCCGCGCAATGGCCCGCGCCATCACCATGCCGGCCACATGCCCCAACTCGGTCAAGGCCCGCACCGGATCGCTGAGGGACCGCGCCCCGGTGCTGGCGGCGAACACGGTGTCACCGTCATGGGGTGCGTGCGACGGAAACACCGCCCGCGCCAGCCCGTCATCGGCCATGATCGCCAGCCGGCGACATTGCGCCTTGGTCAGCGTCGCATCCGTCACCACGCAGCCGATGGTCGTGGCCGTCGGCACACCGCCTTTGATCCGCAACCGCGTATCGAACACCGAAGGCATCCCCAGCCCACCGAATTCCGCATCGATCTCGAACGGTGCCGCCCAGAAATGCGGACCGTCGCCGATGGTGACAGACCCCACCGCGTTGACCGCCACAATCGCCGCCACGGTATGGCCCTGCGATGTGATAGCACTCGCCGACCCAAGCCCGCCCTTGAACGTCGCTGTGGTCGCCCCCAGCCCCGCGCCCACGCTTCCCAACGCGAACACGCCGGCTGCCGCCACATCGGCCGCGGCAAATCCCAGCTCACGATACGGCGGATAGCGGCCCCATTCCTTGTCGCCGCCATTCATCAGGTCGAACAGAATCGCCACCGGCGCCACCGGCAGGCGGATGCCGGCAAATGCCAGCCCCCGCCCCTGGGCCCGCAACGCCGCCTGCACGCCGGTCCCGGCATCCAGCCCGTAACCGGAGCCGCCGGACAGCACCAACGCGTCCACCCGATCATACGTCGCCTCCGGGTCGAGCAGCCCGAGATCGCGCCCGGCCGAGGCGCCGCCGCGCACCGTGACGGACGCCACGGCGCCGTCATCGAACACAATCGCCGTCACGCCCGAGCCCAGCGCCGGGTCGGCCGCATGGCCCACCCTGACGCCTGCGATATCGGTGAGGAGGTTAAGCCTCGACATACGTGGCAACGAACGCCTCAAGCCGGTTCATCGCTTCCGTCAGGTTCTCGGGGCTTTTGGCATAGCACAGCCGAACCAGCCCCTCCGCTCCCAGACCAAATGCCTCACCTGGCGCCATGCCGATCCGTGCCTCCACCACCGCGCGCTTGCAGAATGTCAGCGTGTCCGACACGCCGTCCACGCTGAACATCGCGTAGAACGAGCCGTTGTTGGGGATGTTGCGCACACGCGGCATCCGCCCCAGCCGGTCGTTGACGATATCGCGCCCCACGGCACACCGCGCCACGAACTCGGCGGTGAACGCATCACCGTCATTGAGTGCGGCGATGGCGCCATATTGCAGGAATTCCGGTGCGCCGGAGGTATTGAACTGGATCAGCTTCTCGAAGGTGGTGGCCAGTCCTTCAGGATAGACCAGCCAGCCCAGCCGCCAGCCCGTCATGGCCCAGGATTTCGAGAAGGTGCCGATCACGAACACCGGATCGGTCGGCTCGGCGATCTCCAGCATCGAGAACGCATGCGGCCGGTCATAGACGATGCGGTGATACACCTCGTCGCTCAGGATCGCGATGTTCCGCTCCCGCGCGAACGCCAGCAGTCGCTCGCCCTCGGCGCGTTCCATCATGAAGCCGGTCGGATTGCCGGGAGACGCCAGGTAGATCAGCTTGGTACGTGAATCGCAGGCGGCAAACACCGCATCCAGGTCCAGCGACCAGCCGGCATCGCCGCGCCCCATGGCCACTTCGCGGATATCAGCGCCGTTCATCTGCATCGCCCGGCAGATATTCGGCCAGGACGGGGTGACGGCGACGATGTTGTCGCCGTGTTCGATCATCGCCTGCGCCACCAGCATCACGGCATTCATGCCCGAACTGGTCAGCGCCATCCGGCTCTCGGGGATATCCAGCCCATAGATCCGCTTGTGATAGGCCACCAGCGCGTCCCGCAACGGCGCGATGCCGCGGTTGTGGCAATAGAAGGTCTTGCCGTCCGACATGGCCTTGGCGGCGGCGTCGCAGATGAAGGCGGGCGTGGGCACGTCCGGCTCACCGGCCCACATGCCGATCACGCCTTCCACGTCGAAGCCCATCTTCCACACGTCGATGATCGGGCTGTCTGCCAGTTCGTCAATGCCCGGCCTTATCAAACCCATCTCAAAGCCCCTTTACCCGCAAGGCGCGCATGCAAGCGCGCCCAGCGGGGGCGGGTCAACCGGGAAGACGCAATCCTGTGGTGCGATCGAACAGATGCAGCGCCTCTTGCGGCAGATCGAACCGCACCCGCGCCGGCACCGGGCCGGTGGCTGCCCCGATCTGCAGGATGAAATCCTCGCCGGCGATATGGCCGTGATACAGCCGCGCGGCGCCCAGCTCCTCGGAGAATTCAACCTCCATGTCGCACGCGCCGCCACCTTGGGCGATATCCTCGGGACGAATGCCCAGCGTGACCTCGCGCCCCTGCACCAACCCATGCGGACGCGTGGCCACGCGCATATCGCCCACGCTGATCTCGTTGGGCCCGCTGACGACACCCGGCATTAAATTCATCGGCGGCGAGCCGATAAAGCTCGCCACGAACCGTGAGGCCGGCGTGCGATAGATTTCGGCCGGCGTGCCCACCTGCTCCACATGGCCGCCATTCATCACCACCAGCCGGTCAGCCAAGGTCATCGCCTCGATCTGGTCATGCGTGACGAACACCGAGGTGGCGCCCAGCCGGTTGTGCAGCTTGCGGATCTCGATGCGCATCTGCACGCGCAGCTTGGCATCCAGGTTGGACAACGGTTCGTCGAACAGGAACACCTGCGGCTCGCGGATCATCGCACGCCCCATCGCCACGCGCTGGCGCTGGCCGCCGGAGAGTTGCGCCGGCTTGCGGTCCAGATAATCGGCAAGGCCAATGGTGGCGGCCACCTTGGCGATCCGTGCGGCCCGCTCGGCCTTGGACACGCCGGCCACCTTCAGCGCATAGCCGATGTTCTCGGCCACCGTCATATGCGGATACAGCGCGTAGTTCTGGAACACCATCGCACAGCCACGCGCCCGTGGTTCAAGGTCGTTGACCACGCGCCCGCCAATGGCGATCTCGCCACTGGTGATGTCCTCAAGCCCCGCGATCATGCGCAGCAGCGTGGATTTGCCGCAGCCGGACGGGCCAAGAATGACCACGAATTCGCCCGACGGAATGTCCAGAGACACATCATGCGTCACCTGGGTCTTGCCATAGAATTTGCGCACCTGGCGCAGAGAGATATCGGCCATGGGAAGTCCTATTTGTCGCTGGCGATAAGGCCGCGGATAAAGAAGCGCTGCATCGCGGCCACCACGATCAACGGCGGCGTGATCACGATCAGGCAGCCGGCCATCGCCACGTTCCAATCCGGCGTGCCGCCGCCGGTGCTGTCGCCGGTGGTGGGGATCAGACTGCGCAGCGCCATCACAGCGGTGCCGAAATTGGCGCGGTCCGTCGTGATCAGCAGCGGCCACAGATATTGGTTCCACGCATACAGGAACATGATGGTGAACAGCGCCACCATGTTAGTGGTGGAAAGCGGCAGCAGAATTTCACGGAAGAACCGGATAGGCCCGGCGCCATCCATGCGGCTGGCCTCGAACAATTCGTCCGGGATGGTCATGAAGAACTGGCGATACAGAAACGTGCCGGTCGCCGTCGCCACCAACGGCAGAACAAGGCCGGTGAACGAGTTCAGCAGGTTCCATTCCATCGCGATGCGAACCCCCGTGAGGCTCTCATAGAGATTGGTGATGCCCAGCACGTCGATGATCGCCTGGAACGGCCACAGCGCGTTCGCCGCCACCGCGTAGGTGGGCACGATGCGCACTTCGAGCGGCAGCATCAGCGTGATGAAGATCATCCAGAACGCCACCATCCGGCCGGGAAACCGGAAGAACACAATGCCGAACGCGGTGATGGACGACAGTATAACCTTGCCGCCGGCCACCGCCACCGCCATGGCAAGGCTGTTCAGAAGCTTCGGCCCCAGCCCCGCACGGGTCCAGGCCTCGGTCAGGTTTTCGAGCAGATGCACGCCCGGAATAACGCTGATCGGCGGCGAGTTGATCTCAGTGAGCGTGAGCGTGGCCGCCACGAACACCAGCCACATCGGCACGAACGCCACCGCCAGACCGCCCAGCAGAATCAGATGCGTGAAAAAATTCAGGATCGGAGTTTTTTCGATCACTTGTAATGCACCTTCCGCTCAATGTAGCGGAACTGCACAAACGTCAGCACCATGATCATCAGCATCAGTATAATCGACTGCGCCGCAGCCCCAGAATAATCCAGCCCGCGGAACCCATCGAAGAAGATCTTATAGACCATCAACGTCGTCGCCTTCGCAGGCCCGCCGCCGGTGGTGATATCGATGATGCCGAAACTGTCGACGAAGCTGTCGGTCAGGTTGATCACCAGCAGAAAGAAGAATGTCGGCGCCAGCAGGGGAATCTGCAAATCGCGCATCCGTCGCAGCGGCCCGGCGCCGTCCATCGCGGAGGCCTCGACCAGCGAGCGCGGAATGGCCTGCAGGCCGGCAATGAAGAAGATGAAGTTGTAGGCGATATACTTCCAGGAATACGCGACGATGATCATCGCCATCGCGTGCCAGCCGATTTGCGCCGGGTTCCAGAAATCCGGGTGCAACTGGTTCAGCACCGCGAACACCCCGGCCTCGGGCGCGAACAGGAAGCGGAACGCCACGCCGGCGGCAGGGGCCGCCACGGCATAGGGCCAGATCAGACCGGTGCGCACCAATTTATGGCCGCGCAACTGCCGGTCGCAGAACAGCGCCATCAGCAATGCGCCACCCATGGCCAGGGCGGTGGCCAATCCGGCAAAGATGAAGCTGCGCGCAACAGTGTGCCAATATGCGGTGTCGGCGAACACGGCGCGGAAATTGTCGAAGCCCACGAATTCATTGCCGCCGCCCCAGGGCTGTTCGAGCGTGAACGCCCAGAACAACGCGGCACCGGCCGGCCAATAGAAGAAGGTGAACACGAGCAGCAATTGCGGCACCAGCAATGCGCCACCCAGCCACCAAACCTTGTAGTGAACCCTACGCGACATACGCTACCCTCAATAGAAATCCCCGCCGCGACGGATCGCGGCGGGGATTGTTTCAAGCCAGCAGGCTTACGGAAGCTGCTTGTTCGCGTAGGTCTTCTCAAAGCGGCGCAGGATCACGTTGGAGCGCTCCACCACCGCATCCAGCCCAGCCTGCACGCCGACATTGCCGGCGAAGATGTCCTGCAGGCCGTCGCGCACTTCCTTGCGGATGGCGATGAAGCCACCGAGGCGAATGCCGCGCGACAGATCCGGGTTCACCGGCGAGGCGTTGAGGCTCTCAAGCGCCACTTCGCGGCCCTTGAACTGCGCCTTGTCGTAGAAGCCCTGGTCCTTGAGGAACTTGAAGCCCGACTTCGTCACCGGGATGTAGCCGGTGCGGGTGGACCAGAACAATTCGCTCTCCGGCTGTGCCAGGAAGTTCAGGAACGCGGCAGCGCCCTTGTATTCTTCCTTGGAACGGCCCTGCAGCACCCACATCGAGGCGCCGCCGACCAGCGAGTTCAGGCGCTTGGTGCCTTCATAGACCGGCAGGAACGAGACGCCCCACTTCATGTCGGCCTTCTGCGTGCGGCCCACGGTGCCGTGGTCGGCCACCGAGGACATCATCATCTGGCAATCGCCGGACGCGAAGGCCTGGGTGTTGGTGGCGCCGGTCTCAGGCACCTTGATCTTGAAGATGCCGGCATCGTAGCCGGCCTTCAGATACTTCACGTAATCGACGAATTTGGTTTTGTTGATGACCAGTTCACCGTCGAGCCCGGCATAGCCGTTGCTCTTGGTGGCCACCGGAATGCCATGGATGGCAGAGAACTGCTCCATGATCGTCCAGGTGTCATAGTTGATCGCCAACGGGCAGGCATAACCAGCAGCCTGCAATTTTTTGGAAACGGTCTCGACCGCTTCCCAGGTCTTGGGCGCTTCGGTCTCGCCGACCTTGGCGAAGGCGTCCTTGTTCCAATACAGCAGCGCCGAGGAGCTATTGAACGGGAAGGAGTAAAGCTCTCCCTTCGAGGTGGCGTAGTAATCGGAGATCGACGAGACGTAGTTGGTCCAGTCGATCTTGTAGCCGTTGTCTTCCATCAGCTTGTGGGCCGGCACGAACGCGCCCGACAGCATCAGGTCCAGCGTGCCGGCGTCGAACACCTGCACGATGGTGGGGTTCTTCTTGGCGCGATAGGCGGCGATGGAATTGTTCACCGCGGCGTCATACGAGCCCTGGCTGGTGCAGGAGATCTCGAACTCGGTCTGCGAGGCGTTGAAGCGGCCGCAGACTTCGCCCACGGCTTCGCCGAGATCGCCGGTCAGGCCGTGCCACATCTCAAACTTGTTCTTCTCGGCGGCCTGGGCCGTCATCGAGCCGGTGAGCAGCAATGCCGCGGCTGCGGCCATCATTCTGGTTTTCATCAGTCTCTCCACGAACGAACGCGCCTTACAGCGCAAGACCGGTCGATTAGAACGTTTCCATGACAGTTCGGGGACAGCCCGGGTACGTTTTTGTGAAACCGTCTCACCGCAGGCAACGATCCGAAGTTTCCACCCGCGAGGCAGCTTGTTCATGCCAACCTGTAACGGTTGCCATCTTCGCCAGTCCCCCTGCCAGACAGCGCCGCCTGATGCGGCAGGAACAGAGGAAGGATCCGCATGACCTGGACACGTCGGCTCGTGCTGCAATCAGCGGCGAGCGCCCCCCTCCTGGCCACGGCCAGACCGGCTGCGGCGGCCACCGCGCATTATCCGATGGCCTGCGACCCCGCATTGCTCGTGGCCCTGCGCGATGCCGCCGAGGCGTTTCGCGCCCAGACGGACATCTTCATCCACATGTTGCCCACGGCGCCCGCGTTGCTGGTGCCGCAGCTGACCCACGAGATCCAGAACGACATCGTCATGGCCCGCTCCGACATCATGACAGCCGTTGATGCCGTAGGCCTCTATGTTCCCGGTGCGCCGCGTCCGCGCTTCCGCGACCGGCTGGTGGTGGCCGCCCTGGCAGGCGCATCGCCAGACGCATGGATGGCCGGGCCAATCGCCGTCACCGACAAAACCCCCGGCCGGGACCGCGACGATGTTGCCATCCTCACGGGCCTCGGCCTGGCGGAAGCCAAGCGCCAAGGCGCACTGGACAGCGGCGAGGTGGCCTATCTGGTCACCACCGGCGCCGCCCGCGCCGGACTGATGCTGATGAGCGATGTGCGCGCCAACCCCACGCTGGCGGTGGCGCGTGAGGCACCAGTCGCCGATTCCACCGTCTTCATCGCGGCCACCACCCGCGCCCCGCGCCGCCCGCAGCCGGAAGCCTTCGTGGCCTTCCTCGCCAGCAGCGCAGGCGCCGCCATCCTCGCCCGCCACGGATTGGAGGCACTGACATGAGCCAGATCGAAATCCAGACCCATTCCCTGATCACCCGCCTGTCGCACTGGCTGATGGCCTTTTCCATGATCATCATGATCGGCAGCGGCTGGCGCATCTATGACAGCGAGCCGATCCTGCCGTTCACCTTCCCCTATTGGATGACGCTGGGCGGCGATGTGGGCACCGCCCTCGCCCGCAACAACGATCCCGGCGTGGCGGGCGCGCTGCTGTGGCATTTCGCAGGCATGTGGCTGCTGGCCGCGAGCTATCTGGTGTTCATGCTCTACGGCATCATCTCCGGCCATTTCCGCCGCGATTTTCTGCCGGTGGGGCCGAAATCGTTTTTCCGCGACTTCATCGCCGCCGCCCGCATGAAGCTGGAACATCGGCTGGGTGAATACAACGCGGTTCAGAAGGTGTTCTACCTGGGCGTGTTGGCCGTCGTTTTTCTGATGATCATCTCCGGCATCGCCATCTGGAAGCCGGTGCAGACCTATCCGCTGGAACTGGCGTTCGGCGGCTTTCAAGGCGCGCGGATCGTCCATTTCCTCGGCATGGCCGCCATCGTCGGCTTCATGGTGGTCCACGTGGCCCTCGTCATTCTCGTGCCCAAGACCTTCATCGCGATGATCACCGGCCGCGCCACCAGCATCGCGCATGGCCATTCGAAGGACGCCGCCTGATGGACACCTCCTCCCCGCAAGGCCGCCGCCGCCTGCTGCGCGCCGGCTTTTCCGTCTCCGCCCTCGGCCTGCTCGGCGGCTGCAACCTCACCGACAACGAGCCGGTGCAAAAAGTAATGAAATCCGTCTCCCGCTTCAACGACCGTGTGCAGGCGGCTATCTTCCGCCCCGATGCCCTCGCGCCCGAATTCGCCGAGAGCCAGGCGGTGAAGGATTTCCGCTACAACGCGTGGTATGGCCCCCAGCTTGCGCCGCGACTGTCGGCCAGCGATTACCGCCTGTCCGTCGCGGGCCTCGCGGCCAACAAGCGGCCATGGACGGTGGAGGATCTCTACGCGATGCCGCAGGTCAGCCAGGTGACGCGGCATGTCTGCGTCGAGGGCTGGAGCATGATCGGGAAGTGGTCCGGCACGCCGTTGCGCGAATTCCTCACCCGGATCGGGGCGGACACCACCGCCCGCTATGTCGGCTTCGAATGCGCCGATGGATATTACGAAGGTCTGGACATGCCCACGGCGATGCATCCGCAGACGCTGATGGCATTCCGGCTCTCGGACGAGATCCTGTCACCCAAATACGGATACCCTTTCAAAATCCGTGTTCCCACCAAGCTGGGATTCAAGAACCCGAAACTTGTGACGGCCATCAACATTACCAACCAGGAGCCGCGCGGGTTTTGGACGGATCGTGGCTATAACTGGTTCAGCGGGATTTAACGCATGATGAAACGATGTGCGATCGGCGTCATGGCGAAGGCACCGCAGGCAGGGCGATCCAAAACCCGGCTCTGCCCCCCGTTGCAACACGAACAGGCGGCATCCCTGAGTGCCGCGTTCCTGCGCGACATCACCGAAAACATCGCCCTGGCGGCTCGCGATGCACCGATTGTCGGCCTCATCGCCTACGCGCCCGCAGGTTCCGCGCATCTGTTCGACGGCCATCTGGCCACCGGCACGCACCTTTTGTTGGCCGATGGCACACCGCCGATGCCGGACAATGTGCAGGGCTTCGGCCGCTGCCTGCTGCACGCCGTCCAGGCCATGCTCGCCCAGGGGCACGACGCAGCCTGCGTGTTGAATTCCGACAGTCCCACGTTGCCCACCGCCTACCTGGCCCGCGCCGCCACCGCGCTGCTGGCACCCGGCGAGCGGGTGGTTCTGGGGCCAGCGGAAGATGGCGGCTACTATCTTCTGGGCATGACATCGGCCCACGCTGCTCTGTTCGCCGACATTGCCTGGAGCACCGAGACGGTGGCGCAGTCCACGCGCGACCGGGCCGCGGCACTTGGGCTGGAACTGGTCGAGCTACCGATCTGGTATGACGTGGACGACCGCTCATCGCTGGCGCGCCTGTTCGAGGAAACCACCTCCCCCGCGAGCAGCGCCCATTATCCGGCGCCGGCCACCGCCCGCGCCATCGAACACATGCGCCTGCATCATCTTGATCTCGCGACGGCCACGGAATGACACGCCTGCCCGTCCTCGGGGCCCTGCTGGCGTGCCTCACCATCGCCGCCATCCTGATCGGGGTTCAAATCCTGCGCCATGACGGCGACCCGCTGGCGAGCTGGTGGTTTCGCCTCACCATCGCCGCTTCCGTGCCGGCCTATTTGCTGGCCGTCCGGCAAGTGCTGCGCGGCCATGGGTTTCTGCCGATCATCATCGGCCTGGCCGTTGTTCTGCGCGTGGCGCTGGTGCTGTCGCCGCCGATGCTGTCATCGGATCTCTATCGCTACATCTGGGATGGACGGGTGCAGCACGCCGGCATCAACCCGTATCTGCATGTTCCCGCCGCCCCCGCGTTGGCCGATCTGCGCGACGAGGCGATCTATCCCCACATCAGCCGCGCCGATTACGCGCCCACCATCTACCCGCCCGCCGCCCAGATCCTCTTCGCCGCCATCAACGCCGTCTCACCGTCCGGCTATGAACTGACGGCGATGAAGGCCGCTGCGGCGCTGATGGACGCCCTGACCGTCCTGTGCCTGCTGCGCCTGCTGGCACTGGCCAAACGGCCCGCCGCCTATGTGCTGATCTATGCCTGGAACCCACTGGTCTTGTGGGAATTCGCCGGCAACGCGCATGTCGACGCCGCCGCCACCACCTTGCTCATCCTCGCGATCATGCTGCGCGCCGGCGGCAAATACCGGGACGGCTGGGCGGGCATGGTGCTTGGCGCTGCGATGCTGATCAAATTCCTCCCCGCCGTTGCCGCCCCCGCCCTGTGGCGACGCGGCCCGGGCGGGCGTTGGCTGGTGGCCGGATGCATTGCCTGCGTCATCAGCCTCTACGGATTCTACATCGTGTTCGACCATGCCGGCCTGAAGGTGCTGGGCTTTCTCTCGGCCTATGGCACGGAGGAAGGGCTCGACAGCGGCACCGGCGTCTGGGCGCTGGCCGGGCTGGGGCTTCTCACGAACCTGCCCGCCTGGGCGCCCAAACTCTATTTTGGATGCGTGGCCATCGGGCTTGCGGCCCTTGGGTCATGGATCGCTTTCCGGCCACGCCCGATGCTCGGACAGGCCGCCGACATCCTCCGTATCGGCCGCGATACCGGCCTGCTGGCGGCGACGTTGATGCTCACGCTGTCGCCGCATTACGCCTGGTATTACGGCTGGCTGGCCGCCCTCGCCGTGTTGGCGCCGTCCCGCGCCCTCATCTGGCTCTCATCGGCCGCGCTGCTGCTTTACCAGAACCCTTTCTCCGATCATTTCCTGTGGCAGGCGCTGCTCTATGCCCCGGCACTCGTCCTTGCATGGCGAGACCTCCGGACTGCCCCTGCCACGCCCGCCATCCCCGTCCTGCAAGGAAGCATTTGATGTCCGCCACCGTTTTGAAAGATCCCCGCCGCTATTTCGAGGACATCGACGCCAGGCGTGAGGCCGAGGCCACGGCGCCGCCGGTGTGCCTGTATCTGGAGGTCACCAACCGCTGCAACCTGCTGTGCGAAACCTGCCCGCGCACGTTCGAGGAACTGGAACCACCGGCCGATCTGAGTTGGGATCTGTTCACCAAGATCGTCGATCAGGTGCCCAACGTCGCGCGCGTGGTGCTGCACGGCGTCGGCGAGCCGATGCTGGTGAAGGATCTGTTCCGCATGGTCCGCTATCTCAAGCAGCGCAACATCTACGTGCTGTTCAACACCAACGGCACGCTGCTGAACCCGAAGAAATTCCAGGAACTGATCGACACCGGGCTCGACGAACTCCGCGTCTCGCTGGATGCCGCCGACCGGGTTTCCTATGAGCGTGTGCGCGGCAAGGATTTCTTCGACCGCATCGTGCGCGACGTGGGCAAGTTCACCGCCTTCAAGCGCGCCCAGAATGCCACCACACCCCGCGTGTCGCTTTGGCTGACCGGCATGAAGGAGACGGTGGAGCAACTTCCCGCCTTCGTCCGCCTCGCCGCCGGCATGGGGGTGAACGAAGTGCATCTGCAACGCCTGGTGTTCGACAATGCCGGCTTCGGCCTCGCCAAGCCTGAATTCTCGCTGTTCGAAGCCACCCAGGATGACGAACAGACCGCCATCGACGCCGCCATCGCCCTCGGCCACGAACTGGGTGTGGTGCTGGACGCATCGGGCGCCACCGAACCCGGCCTGAGCCTGAAACGCGCGGCAGATGACAAGCCCTGGGCCACCTGCCGCCGGCCGTGGTCGTTGATGTATTTCACCGCCCACGGCAAGGCGCTGCCCTGCTGCATCGCCCCGTTCTCCGCACGCGGCTACGAAAACTACACGCTGGGCGACGCCACCCAGCAAACCCTGCGCGAGATATGGAACAGCCCCGCCTACATGGATTTCCGCACCAACCTGCTCGGCGACACCCCGCCGATGCCCTGTCAGGGATGCGGATTGCGGTGGAGCCTGTGAAGCCCGTCAGCATCGTCATCCCCACCTTCAACGAGGTGGATTCCATCGGCCATGTGCTGCGGGAAATCCCTTCCGAATACCGCGCCGATCTCATCGTGGCCGACGGCGGCAGCACGGACGGCACCCAGGATGCCGCCCGCGCCGCCGGGGCCCGCGTCATCGATGCCGGGCGCGGCTATGGCCGGGCCTGCGCCGAGGGTGCGGCGGCGGCTTCGGGCAGCGTCATCGTGTTCCTCGACGGCGACGGGGCTGATCGCGGCGATCTCATCGCCCGCATCGCAGGCCCGGTGCTGGACGGCACGCAAGACCTCGTGCTGGCCACACGCACCTTGGGCACCCGCGATCCGGGGTCGATGAACTGGCATCAGGTGCTGGCGGGCCGCATGGCCGGGCTGGGCATGGGCGCACTCTACGGCGTGCGCTACAGCGACATGTGCGCCTTCCGTGCCATCACCCGCGATGCGCTGGCGGGGCTGGACATGGTGGAGATGACCTATGGCTGGAACATCGAGATGCAAATGAAAGCCGCCCGCGCCGGGCTGCGGATCATCGAAATCCCGATGCCCTATCGCTGCCGGATCGGCGGACAGTCGAAGGTCGCCGGCTCCCTGCGCGGAACGCTGAAAGCCGGCACCCGCATCATCAGCACGTTCCTGCGCGTAGCCACCGCCAAGGCGTAGCCTGTCAGGCCGGAACCAGCGCCAGCAGCGCCCGGATTTCCGGCCGGCAGGAGCCGCAATTGGTACCGGCGCGGGTGCAGGCGCCCACGGCGTCCACCGTCTCGCACCCGCCACGAATGGCCGCCTGGATTTCACCGGCGCCCACGCCGAAACACACGCACACCGCCTGCTCGGGCAGCTTGCCATCGGCAGGGCGGCCCGCCAGCAAGGCGCGGCGGTCGTCCAGCGTGATCCGCTCCAGCGCAAACAGGCTCGTCAGCCAATCACGCGCCGGCAATTCGCTGTTGCGGCCGATGAACACGCAGGCGCGCAATTTGCCGTCCTCGATCAGCGCGGCGCGAAACAGTGAACTTCCCGGGTCCTGCAACACCATCCACGCGCCCGGAACGGTGCATTCGTCGCGCAGGCGGGCGAAGGCTTCCTCGGGCGCGCCGTGCCCCGCCACTTCGTGCCGCCACGCAACGCCGGCCGGGAAGATCGCGCACCAGTCGGCCAACGCCGCGCCCAACTTTTCGAAGCTGAGCACAAAACCGTGCCACCGCGCCTGATAGGCGTCGATGCGCACCGGCGTGTGCTTCAACTCCGGTTGCCCGCTGACGGGATCAACCGCTGCGTTCACCACCGGATTGATGCGCCCGGCCGGGCAGAACCGATCTGTCCAATGCATCGGCGCGAACACGCTGCCCCGGCGCTGGCCGGGATCGAGGCGGGCGCGCAGAACCGCGTGGCCAGTGGGGCTGGCAACCCGCACAAGACTGCCCTCGGCAATCGTGCCGGCATCGTCGGGATGGAGCTGCAGGAACGGTTCCGGCAGATGGGCATGCAGGCGGGTGGATTTCCCGGTGCGCGTCATGGTGTGCCACTGGTCGCGGATGCGCCCGGTGTTGAGCACCAACGGAAACGCATCCGACACCGCCCGCGCCGGCGTGCGATGCGGCGTCGGCACCAGCCGAACCCCCATCCCGCCCGCGAACAGCCGCGTTTGGGCGGGCTTGCCGGCAGCGCAGGGCCACCGCGTCGGCGACATCGCCGCGTAGCCGGCATCATCCAAATCCGCGAGCGCTGAGATATTGAAAATCCGCTGGCCAGTATTGCCAAGTCCCGAAAGGGTCGCGTGTTCGCGGAAGATCTCGGCCGAATTCTGCCACGCGAACGCAGCGCCATGCCCCATACGCTTCGCCACACCAGCGATGATCCACCAATCCGGCTTCGCCTCGCCGGGTGCCGGCAGGAACGGCCGCTGGCGGCTGATCATCCGCTCGCTGTTGGTCACGGTGCCGTCCTTCTCGCCCCAGCCCAAAGCCGGCAGCCGGATATGAGCGAAATCGACGCTGTCGGCGGCGCGCACGCATTCCGAGATCACCACCGTCTCGCAGCCACGCAACGCCTCGCGCACCGCCGCAGCCTCGGGCAGCGACACCACCGGGTTGGTGGCGATGATCCACACGGCGCGGATTTTTTTGTCGGCGACGGCCTTGAACAGATCGACCGCCTTCAGCCCCGGCTGCATCGCCAGGTTGGGCGCCTGCCAATGCGCCCGCACAATCTCGGCATCGCCCGGACGGTCCCATTCAAGATGCGCCGCCAGCGTGTTGGCAAGTGCGCCCACCTCACGCCCGCCCATGGCGTTCGGCTGGCCGGTGATGCTGAACGGCCCTGCCCCCGGAATCCCGATCCGCCCGGTGGCAGCGTGCACGTTGATGATGGCGTTGACCTTGTCGGCCCCGGCGCTGGACTGGTTCACGCCCTGGCTGAACAGTGTCACCACCTTCGGCGTCGCCTGGAACCACGCGAAGAAATTCGCCACATCGGCCTCGTCCAACCCGCACAAGGCGGCGGTTGCGGCGATATCCGGCGTCTGCGCCCGCGCCACGGCGACCGCTTCGTGATGGAGGTCGCCCACCAGATGCGCCAGCAACCCGCTGAACAGCGCCACATCGGTGCCCGGCCGCAGCGGCAGATGCAGATCCACGCCCTCGCAAGATGCTGTCCGCCTTGGATCGATCACCACCAACCGCATGCCCGGCCGCGCCGCGCGGGCCGCCAGGATCCGCTGATAGACCACCGGATGGCACCAGGCGGTGTTGGACCCCACCAGCACCACCAGATCCGCCAGTTCCAGATCCTCATAGACGCCCGGCACCACATCCTCGCCGAATGCCCGCTTGTGACCGGCCACGGCGCTTGCCATGCACAGGCGCGAATTGCTGTCGATATTGGCGGTGCCGAGGAAGCCCTTGGCGAACTTGTTGGCGGCGTAATAATCCTCGGTGAGCAACTGGCCAGACACATACAGCGCCACGCTGTCCGGCCCATGTGCTGCGATGGTGTCGGCAAAGCGCTCCGCCACCAGATCCAGCGCCTCGTCCCACCCCGCCGGGCGGCCGTCGATTTCCGGCGTCAGCAGACGATCCTCAAGCGACAACGTCTCGCCCAGGGCCGAGCCCTTGCTGCACAGGCGACCAAAATTCGCCGGATGCTGGGGATCGCCCGTGACCACGCCTGCAGGCGTTGCCAGCACGCCGCAGCCAACGCCGCAATACGGGCAAGTGCTGCGAATGGTGTCAGGCACGCTCATGCCGCATCCTCAAGATTCGGAGAAAACGCCCGTCCAAACGCCAGGGTGCCCCGCAGCGCACGCACATCCTCCCCCAGCAGCGCCTTGTAGAACGGCGCCTCGCCTGTCTCGCCATACAGCACCGCGCCCACCAGCCGATGATCGCGCAACAGGAACTTGCGGTATTCGCCTGATTCTGGATCGTCGTAGATCAATGCTTCAACGTCCTCTACTGCGATATCGCCTGCCGACCACACCCCGGCCCCGGCCACCTTCAACGCTGTGGAATCCGCCAGCGGCGCATACCGCACGTCCTCGCCGGCAATGTGACGCGCCGCGATCTCGGCCTGGGCAAACGCCGGCGCCACCAGCCCACAGCACTGGCCGCCATGCTGGGCGCATTCGCCCACTGCATAGATCGCCGGATCAGACGTGCACATGGCGTCATCGACCACGATGCCGCGCTCGACCACCAGCCCGGCCGCCCGTGCCAATTCCGACTCTGGCCGGATGCCGACCGCCATCACGATCAACTCGGCGGCCATCATGCGCCCATCCTTCAACGCCACGCCGGTCACGCGATCAGTGCCGGTGACGGCGACGGTGGATGCCGACAATTCCACCGAAATGCCCTGCGCCCGTAGCCGCGCCGACAGCATACCGGCGGCGGCATGGTCCAGTTGCCGTTCCATCAGTCGATCCACACCATGCATGATCGTGACAGCCATGCCCCGGCCCGCCAGACCAACGGCTGCTTCCAACCCCAGCAATCCGCCACCGATGACAATCGCCCGCCCACCGCCCTTGGCGATCTCCAGCATGGCGCGCACTTCGTCCAGCGTGCGGTACATCAGCACACCCGGAAGATCCGCACCCGGCAACGGCAACCGGAAAGGACGCGATCCTGTTGCCAGAACCAACGTGTCGTATTCAACCTCCTCGCCATGCTCCAGCACGAGCACCCGGGCGACACGATCGATCGACGTGACGCGAATGTTCGGCCGAAACACAATCCGCAACGCCCACAGCCGTGCCGCGTCATGGGTGATCAACGCGTCCTCATCAAAATCGCCTGCCAGAAACTGGCTGAGCGCCACCCGGTTATAGGGTTGGCCCGGCTCGGCGCCGATCACGCAAACCTCCAGCCCTGCACGGGCAAGATGCTCGGCGCAACGCAGGCCCGAAGGCCCACCGCCAATGATGACGACGCCGCCAGCCATCGCTCAGGCCGCCTGTGCGGGGTTGCGGTGGCGCGAATACAGGAACGCCATCACCTTCGCCCGCGCCGCGATGAACTTCGGATCATCCGCCAGCGCCAGCCGGTCACGTGGACGCGGCAGATCCACATGCGCGATCTCGCCGATCGTCGCCAACGGCCCGTTGGTCATCATCACGATGCGGTCCGACAGCAGTACCGCCTCGTCCACGTCATGCGTGATCATCAGGATGGTGGTGCCCAGGCGGTGATGGATCTCCATCACCTGGTCCTGCAGATGCGCCCGCGTCAGCGCGTCCAGCGCGCCGAACGGCTCGTCCAGCAGCAGCACCTTCGGCTGCATGGCCAACGCCCGGGCGATGCCGATGCGCCGCTTCATGCCGCCGGAGATCTCGCCGGGGCGCTTGTCGGCGTGCGGCAACATGCGCACCAGATCAAGATTCTCATCGACCCAGGCAGCACGTTCCGCCTTGGACTTGCTGCGGCCGAACACCTGGTCCACCGCCAGGCGCACGTTCTCGCGGCAGCTCAGCCACGGCAGCAGCGAATGATTCTGAAACACCACCGCGCGGTCCGGGCCGGGGCTGTTCACCTCACGCCCGTCCAGCAGCACGCCGCCGGTGGTGGCGTTGGTCAGGCCGGCCACGATGTTCAACAGCGTCGATTTGCCGCAACCAGAATGGCCGATGATGGAGATGTATTCCCCCCGCGCCACTTCGAGGTTGATGTCCACCAGCACCGCCGGCGCCCCCGGCTTGAAGGTGATGCCGACTTTGGAGATCTCGAGAAAACTTGCCATATCTGCTGTCCCCTTCAGGCCGAAGTGCCGCGTGTGACGATACGACCGGCGAGCATCACGAGCCGGTCCAGAAAGAAGCCGACAACGCCCACATAGATCAGGGCCACGATGATGTCGGAGATGTTGGAGCTGTTCCACGCATCCCAGATGAAGAACCCGATGCCCACGCCGCCGATCAGCATCTCGGCGGCCACGATCGCCAGCCACGACAGGCCGATGCCGATGCGCAGGCCGGTGAAGATGTAAGGCGCTGCTGACGGCATAACGATCTTGGTGAAATAACCGAACCCGCGCAGACGAATGACGCGCGCCACGTTGCGATAATCCTGCGGCACGTTGCGCACACCCACGGCGGTGTTGATGATCACCGGCCAGATGGCGGTGATGAATATGACGAAGATGGCGCTCGGCTGGGCATCGCGAAACGCCGCCAGCGACAACGGCAGCCACGCCAGCGGCGGCACCGTGCGCAGAACCTGAAAGATCGGATCAAGCCCGCGCATGGCGACCTGCGACGTGCCGACCAGCATGCCCAGCGCAATGCCGGCCACTGCCGACAGCGTAAAGCCCAACGCCACGCGCTTGAGGCTGGCGAACAGATGCAGGCCCAGCCCCTTGTCCAGCCCGCCGCGATCGTAGAACGGATGCAGGATCAGCTCCTTGCTGTCCGTCCAGATTTTGCTCGGCGCCGGCAGCGACGACGTGGCGCTGTGCGCGGCCAACTGCCACACGCCGATGATGAGCACGAGCATCACCACCAGCGGCGTCACATCCCGTGCGACCATGTAGAGCCGGCCGCCGATGATGCGAGACAAGGCCGAGACCTGCGCGGAGAAGCCCGACACTGATGCGACAGGTTGAATGGTGGTGCTCATATCCCGATTTTCCCAGAGAATCTTAGGTGTTAAATTTAAGCATTTCAGGAAAGGTCTTCTTTTTCTGAAGAAAAAGAAGCAAAAAGACTTTCATTCGTTTGTACGCGTGGCGCAGCGTGTCAGTGCCAGGCGCACAAACGAATGAAATTTTTTGGTTCTTTTTTATAAAAAAGAACATCTTCCTGATTTCTAGAAACCTTCACATCACCTTCTAAGCCGATAGTTTTTTAATCGTCTGCGACGCCAAATACGCGGCAGGTGCTGCCGGATCGAAAGTCTTGCCATCAAAGAAGGTCTCAACCCCGCGTGACGTGCCCTTCGGCATATCGGCCACCGCCACGCCCGCCAACGCGGCCGCACTGCGCCAGATATCCTCGCGGTTGACAGCGGCGATCAGCTTCTTGGTGTCGAGGTCCTGCGCCAGGACGCCCCAGCGGATGTCCTCGGTGAGGAACCATAGGTCATGCGACTGGAACGGATAGGAGGCATGATCGGCAAAGAACTTCATCCGCAGCGGCGATGCCGACACCTTGCGGCCATCGCCGTAGTCGATATCGCCCTTCGAGCGCGGCAGGATGGCGGCCGGCGGCACGTTGAACCAGGCGCGCTTGCCCAGGATGTTGGCCAACTCGTCCTTGTTCTCCAGATGATCGGCCCAGATCTGCGCCTCGATGACCGCAGCCGTGATGGCCTCGGCCGCCTTCGGGTTTGCCGCCACCCAATCCGCCCGCATGCCCAGCGATTTCTCCGGGTGATCCTTCCAGATCTCGCCAGTCACGCAAGCGGTATAGCCCATCGACTGATGCACCAACTGGTCGTTCCACGGCTCACCGACGCAGAACGCATCCATCGTGCCCACCTTCATGTTGGCCACCATCTGCGGCGGCGGCACGACGATGGTCTGCACGTCGCGGTCCGGGTCGATGCCGCCGGCGGCGAGCCAATAGCGGAGCCAGAGGTCATGGGTGCCGCCACGGAACGTCATGGCCACCTTGTTGTCCTGCTTGGCGGCGAAGGCGGCCTTCAGCGGGGTGGAATCAAGCTTCGCGCCAGCCGCCATCAGCGCCTTGGACACGCTGATCGCCTGGCCGTTGGTGTTTAGCCGGGCCAAGATCTGCATCGCCACCGGCTGGCTGTTCTGCGTCACCTTGCCGGTCGCCATCAGATAGGGCATCGGGGTGAGGATATGTGCGCCGTCAATGCCGCCACCGCCGCCGCCCAACACCAGATTGTCCCGCGTGCCGCCCCAGCTTGCCTGCTTGGTCACTTCCACATCGGCCATGCCGTATTTGGCGAACAGGCCGCGCTCCTTGGCCACGATCAACGGCGCCGCATCGGTGAGTGCGATGTAGCCGAGCGTGGCCTTCGTCGTCTCCAGCCCGGTTGCGGCAAACGCGCCGTGCGGCAGCGTGGCGCGGGCGGCGGCGAGCAGGGCTGCGGTGCCACGCAAGGCGGTCCGGCGGGTGATCAATTTGGTCATGATGCGTTTTCTCCAGGGCAGGGCGACAAAGGGGGCGTGGTGGTTGAAATGCCGGCAAGCTCGGCACCTTGGCGCCAGATATCCGGGCGCCAGATGCGATCGATCAGCCCCGGCGGCGCGTCCGGCGCGTGCTGCCAGCGCTGCATCCGCGACAGCCACCAGGCGCCGTGTTCCGGGTGCGGATAGGTGGAGGCGGCGCCGAACTGCAGGCCAGATGCCGCCACCGGCGCCTCGTCCGGCGCCATCACCAGCGTGTCGCCCAGCGACTGCGCCACCACCGCTTGGGGCACGCCCGGCAACGCATGGAGATGAACCAGTCGCGCGGCCTCGGGCAAATTCGCGGGGTCGGACAACCAGATTCCGGCTTCAATCAACGCCGCCACGCAGGCAGCCACCTGGCCCGGGCTGCGCGCCAGCCGATCGGCGGATACCGCAAACACCTTCTCGGGGTGATCAGGCCAGATATCGGCCGTGGTCAGCGCGATCCGGCCGCAGCGCAGATCGACCGCGCGCGAGCCCCAGGGCTGACCGGCACAGAACCCGTCGATGTGGCCATCGGCCAACGCGCCGGCCACCAGGGGTGGCGGCACGGCCCGCAGATACACATGACGCTCAGGATCGATCCCGGCGGATTCCAGCCAATGCCGCAAAAGGTAACTGTGCGACGAAAACGGATACACCACGGCCAGAACCGGGGCCGGCAGGCCTGCCGCACGGCGCGCGGCCCGGGCGGCTGCAAAAGCGGCAGCCGGCAGCGGCCGGATTTTGGCCAGTTCTGGGGCCGCTGCTTCAATCTCGTCCATCATCCGCTCGCCGAGCGTGATGGTGTTGCCCTGCCGCGCCAGCACGGACACCACCGCCAAATTGGTCCGAATGCCGCCAAGGCCGAGACCCGCCGCAATCGGCATCGGCGACAGCATCTGCCCGCCATCCAGATGGCCGATGCCGATCAGGTCGCGCATGGCCACCCAGGCGTGCAGCGGGGTGAGGCGCACCGACACGCCGTGCTTGCGAAACAGGCCACGCGCGTCAGCCACGATCAGCGGCGCGCAATCGCTCAGCGGCATGAAGCCGAGGCGCAGAACATCGGCCCCGTCAGCGCGATGCGACTGCTGCTTGTCCAGAACCGGGGCGTCGGCGAAATCGGCCATCTGTCTGCTCCGCACAGCCACACGGGCCGTAATCGGGAGCGGGCCGCCATTGGACCGCCGGGATTGGGAATGTTGCCGCCAAAATGATCGCCGCCATTGCCGATCATCCGGCCGACCCATGGGCCGGCGTTTCGCAGTGCAACATACTCAGCAATCACCGTGCCAACTGAAACTGCCCGCTGCATAAGCTGCGCCACGAGCAGAACCGCTTAAATTAAAGCCTTTTGATGAAAATGTTGACGGTCAAGGCTAATTTTTAAGCAATTTCTCCATGGCGATCACATTTTCAGCCACATCAACAAGCCGCTTGCCCTGATCCATCGCCAGCCGCCGCAATGCCCGATAAGCCTCTTCTTCGCTCATCCGCCGCGTCTGCATCAGCAGGCCCTTGGCCCGCTCCACCACTTTCCGCTCACTTAGTTCCGTACGCGCCTTGGCAAGCTGCGCCCGCAGCGCCTGATGCGCCTGAAACCGCATCACCGCCACGTCGATCACCGCCCGCACCCGGCTGGGCGACAATCCCTCCACCACATAGGCGGCAACGTCTGCCTCCATGGCGGCCGCGGTGCTGGTGGGGTCGGTGCGGTCGACGAACATCACAACCGGGCGCGGTTCGTCGCGGTGCAGGATGCCCATGCTGTCGATCGCGTCGCGGGACGCGTGGTCGAGATCGCACACAATCACGTCCGCCCGCGTGCCGCGCACCACGGCCACGATGTCGGCATGGTCCGGCACAACGCCCACCACCGCACAGCCATCCGCCTCCAGCCCCGCCGTCACGGCGGCGGCGCGCTCGGCGTTGTCGTCAACCAATAATACCCGCAACGTCATGCCCTCATCCTATCCTGGGCTATGCCGGGCGTTTCGTCCCCGCGCAATCATGCATGTCACCGGGGCAAGATCCAACCGTTGCGTTGCAATCGTCATGCATCCACGGTGGACAGGCGCCGCGCCTGCGCGTCCGATACCGGATCAGACTTCCCCTGCGAGGCCCCATGCGCGCGCTCATTCTCCTGCTGACATTGCTGATTCCGCCGGCGCTGCCCCAAATGGCCGTCGCCAAATCCCTACAGGACGGCCAGATCCTGCCCACGGGCATGCGCATCACGCCGCAGGCCGCCCGTGGCGCCAGCTTCCAGCCGCTGAACCCAGGCCTCGCCGCCCTGCCCGATTACCTGGCCGATTCCGCCGTCGCCATGGTGCTTTCACCGGACAAGCGGGCCTTGCTGGTGCTCACCAGCGGCTACAACCGCACCAACGACGCAGCCGGCAAGCGGATTGCCGATCTCTCAGGCGAATACGTCTTCATCTTTGACGTCTCGGGCCCGGAACCGATCCGCCGTCAGGTGGTCAGCCTGCCGAACAGCTTCATCGGCCTGGCCTGGGCGCCGGACGGCCTCGGCTTCTTCGCCAGCGGCGGCGTGGATGACAGCGTGCACCGCTTCCGCTGGCTCGAAAATCACTTCGCCCCTGACTGGACCGCAAAGCTCGGCCACAAGGCCGGCAACGGCATCAGCGTCAAACCCGTCGTCAGCGGCCTCGCCGCCAGCCCGGACGGCACCCGCCTGCTGGTGGCCAACCACGCCAACGACAGCATCACCCTGCTCGACGCCGCCACCGGCCGCATCCTGTCCGAACAGGACCTTCGCCCCGGCCGCCTCGACGCGCGTGACGCAGGCAAGCCCGGCGGCACCTATCCCTGGGCCGTCACCTGGACCTCCAACAGCCGCGCCTATGTCTCGGTGCAGCGCGACCGTGAGATCGTGGCGATCGAAGCCGGCGCCAGCCAACTCGCCGTCGTCGGCCGCATCCGCGTGCGCGGCCAGCCGAACCAGATGCTGGCCAGCAGCGACGGCACCAGGCTCTACGCAGCCCTCGACAACAGCGATTCCGTGGTGGCCATCGACACCGCGAACAACAAGATCCTCGCCGATATCTGGGCCGCCGCCCCCACCGAGATCCTGCCCAACCCCGAGGGCCTGCGCGGCGCCAACCCCAACGCACTCGCTCTGTCGCCAGACGAGCGGCATCTGTTCGCAAGCCTGGGCGGCCTGAACGCCGTCTCCGTCATCCAACTGGAAGACGACGTGCTGCCAAGGCCCGCCAACGCCAAGCCCGTCAAAAAAGACGACGACGATGATGACGACGATATCCAGCCCAAGCCCAGCCGCGTCATCGGCCTCATCCCCACCGGCTGGTATCCCAATGCCGTTGTGATGGGCGATGGTGGCCGCACGCTTTATATCGCCAACGGCAAATCCCCCGCCGGCCCCAACCCCGAAGGCTGCCGCACCGCGCAGGACGCCAAATGCCTGGCCTCCAACCAGTATGCCCTGCAACTGGAAAAGGCCGGGCTGCTCGCCATGCCTATGCCCAGCCCGGCCGAACTGGCCCGCCTCACCCGCCAGGTGGCGCAGAACGACAACTTCCCCATCGCCGGCCGCACCGCCACGCATGACGCGGTGATGGAAGCCCTGCGCGGCAAAATCCGCCACGTTATCTACGTCATCAAGGAAAACCGCACCTACGACCAGATCCTCGGCGACCTGGAGATCGGCAACGGCGACCCAAGGCTCACCCTGTTCCCCGAAGCCCTCGGCCCCAACCACCACGCTCTGGCCCGCAACTTCGTCACGCTCGACAATTTCTACGACTCAGGCGCCGTCAGCCCCACCGGCTGGAACTGGTCCACCGCCGCCCGCGCCACCGACATCACCGAGAAATCCGTGCCCGTGAATTATGCGGGACGCGGGCTGACCTATGACTGGGAAGGCCAGAACCGCAACATCAATGTCGGCCTGCCCACCCTTGCGCTGCGCCGCGCCGCCGATCCGCGGGTGCCGAACGATCCCGACATCGTGCCCGGCACCGCCGACGTCGCCGCCCCCGATGCCGCCGGCGGTGAGCCGGGCGCCGGCTATATCTGGGACCTCGCCATCCGCGCCGGCCTGACGGTACGCAATTACGGCTTCTACGGCGACCTCTCCGGCTATTTCGTCGCAGGCCCCAAGCGCATCCCCCTCGAACGAGACCCGTTCACGGCCGGTCTGAAGGTGTTCCAGCCCACCAAGCCCTCATTGATGGAGCGCACCGACCCGTATTTTCGCGGCTATGACATGAGTTTTCCGGATTTCTGGCGCATCCGCGAATGGCAGCGCGAATTCGCCGCCGACGAAGCCGCCGGCACCGTGCCATCGCTCACCCTGATGCGCCTGCCGCACGACCATTTCGGCAACTTCAACACCGCCATCGACGGCGTGAACACCGCCGAGACCCAGTTCGCCGACAACGACTATGCGCTCGGCCTGCTGGTGGAAACCGTGGCAAAATCGAAAATCGCCGACAGCACCCTGATCTTCGTGCTGGAAGACGACGCCCAGAACGGCCCCGATCACGTGGATGCCCATCGCAGCGCCGGCTTCGTCATCGGCCCGTACGTCAGGCAACACGCGCTGGTCAGCGACCACGCCACCACCGTCTCGATGCTGCGCACCATCGAGGAAGTGTTGAACCTGCCCGCCATGGGCCTCAATGACGGCCTGGCCGAACCCATGACCGCCGTGTTCGACCTCGCCCAGACATCATGGACCTACCGTGCCGTGGTGCCGGACATCCTGCGCACCACGCAACTGCCGCTGCCTGCCAAAGCCGCAAGCCTCGACGGCCCAAAAGCCTGCCGCGCCATGGCCGTCCGCGATCAGGCCTATTGGACCCACGCCAGTCGCGGCCAGAACTTCGACATCGAGGACCATCTCGATGTGGACGCGTTCAACCAGGCCTTGTGGACCGGCCGGCAGGGATGGTGGTCATGGTATCCCGCCCGCGACGGCGTCGATCGCCGCACGGCGCGTCCCCAGCTGCTCGCGGCGTGGCGGTCCGCGCAGGGTTGTAATTGACACGATCTGACGGGCGTTTCCGTCAAACCCCGGCCCCGGTACCCGCAGGTGCTCGCGGTTGGCAAGGTGCAGCAGAGACGTCGCCGGCATCGCCCGCCAGCCCGCCGCCAGCTGGCTGGCCGGCGATGTCGGTCGGTCGATCAGCGGCGTCTTCATCGTCCGCTGCACCCGCTCCTGATACGGAATGGCGAGCGCGGGGGTACGGGAGTGGTAAAACCCGGTCGCCTGCCCCCAATCATGCGTCGATTCGTGAAGATCCAGCAGAAATCGCGCTGCATAATCCACATTGCCCGCGGGATCGAACGCGGCGTCGATCGTGGCGAAGGCGCGTGGGTGGAACAGCAGGCTGATCTGCATGCAACCGGTGTCGATCGACGCCACGCCGCTGCTCTGCGCAGTGCGCACCCAGTTCACCGCGGCCGCCCTGGTGTCGAAATACAGGCTCGTGGCATCGGACTGCACGGCCCATGGCCAGGGCCGCGAGCGATTGGTGGCAGGGTCCACACGCCCGGACTCCGCCAGGCTGATGGCGAACAGCAGGCCGGGCGGCAACCGATACGCCTTCTCGGCCCGACGGATCGCCGTCTCGCATGACAGGCTGGGATCGTTGAGATCTGACCGCGCCCCACCGGATGCGAAGCCCGTGAAGGGGGCCTGCGCAAAGCTGTTCGACGCACACAGCGCCAAAATCATCCCCGGCACGACGCCGAGCTTCGTGGTTCTCATAGAGGGCGCGCAGACCGTGCGGCCATCCAGCCCTGGGCATTGCAGGCTGCCTGCGTGCGGTTTCTCACGCCCATCATCCGCATGATGTTACGTACATGCGCCTTCACCGTGCTCTCGCTCATGCCCAGTTGGTGCGCGATGATCTTGTTGGCCTTTCCCAGCTGGAGCAGCGCAAGAACCTCCGTCTGTCGCGATGTCAGCATTTCCCGCTGTTCCGCGCCTTCGGATGGTCCGTGGTCGCCATCCCCATCCGCCAACAGCAGGTCCAACGGCGCGAACGTCCCGCCGGCGCGAACAAAACGAAGAACGGCCAGCGTCATCGCCACGCCGGCTGTGCGTGCCGGAATATAGCCACGCACGCCACTTCTCAGCGTGCCGCGTATTGTGTCGGGCTGTTCCGCGTTCTCGGCGCCAGACACCAGGATGAGAGGAATATTCTGGGCATGCCGCTGCATTTTCGTCACGAACTGCCGCGTGGCCGCATCGGACATGTCGTGAGAGTGCGTGTAATATAAAATCATCTCAAATGGCTGGCGCGCCGCCCTGATATACTCGTCCGCACTGGAGAACACAGACACACTCAAAGCTGGCTGCTGGTTCTGAAAGGCGCTGACCAGGCATTCCTGGCTCAACTTGCAACAATCGATCAACGCCAGGCAAAGCGGGTCCGCGCTGACAGGATGAACAGCCTCGCCGGACGACCCGGCACGGCCCACATCCGATACCAGATACTGCGGCAACTCCTGGCGAAAGCCCTCCCTGGCAACCTCCAAAGCTCCAACGAGCCGGTTGGGTAAGATTATTTCATTATCCACACCCATTTCTCCGTGCATGTAAAACAGTGCTAAACTACAGTATAGATTAGCAGCGCACGAATTTAACCAGACATCTAGCACTAGCTCAGATGAGATCATCGCCCTCTGCGTTTCACCATTCCATCAACATCCGGCGCATTTTCTACAATCGAGACTCATCTGCGAACACCGTATTATTCCGCAGCCAACGCGGCATAGCCAGTCGGGTGGGCCACGCGCCAGGCCAATGCGGTGCCCACGATATCTTCAAGACTGGCATATTGCGCAACCCACCCGGTATCGCGCAGCATCCGGCCCGGATTGGCCACCAGCACAGGCGGGTCGCCGGCGCGGCGCGGCGCCAGGCGGTATGGCACCGCCCGCCCGGACAGACGCTCAACCATGCGGATCACCTCCATCACCGAATGCCCCCGTCCGGTCCCCAGATTATAGGCGACACTGCCGTTCTCAAGCCGGTCCAGCACCCGCAGATGCGCCTGGGCGAGGTCGGCCACATGAATATAATCGCGCACGCCGGTGCCATCGGGGGTATCGTAATCGGTGCCGAACACCACAACCTCGCCCCGCCGGCCCAAGGCCGCATCGATGACAAGCGGGATCAGATGGCTTTCCGGGTCATGATGTTCGCCAAGCCGCCCCGCCGGATCAGACCCGGCGGCGTTGAAATAGCGCAGGCTCGCGCTGCGCAGTCCGTGTACCTTGTCGGCCCATGCCAGGGCGCGCTCCAGCATCAGCTTGCTCTCGCCGTAGGGTGACACCGGGTCTGTCACCTCATCCTCATCGATCATCGATTGCGTCGGCCGACCGAACAAGGCCGCGGTGGAGGACAACACAAAGCGTGAGACATTGTTGCGCACGCAGGCATCTATCAACTTCAGACCGTTCGAGACATTTTCTCCCAAATAAAGAAGAGGGTCCCTCATGCTCTCGGCCACGAGCGAGAGGGAGGCAAAGTGAAACACGCCATCCCATGGCCCATCCGCCAGAACCGCGTTCAACCCAACGCCATCCGCAAGGTCGAGCTCCACAAACCGCGCCTTGGAGGGCACGGCGGCCCGATGTCCGGTGCGAAGGTTGTCGACAACAACACAACGATCTCCACGATCGATCAGCGCGGATACAAGGTGACTGCCAACAAATCCAGCTCCGCCCGTTACTAAAAATCGTTGAGACATGTTAATTCCTCGTTTAAAAACAACGTTAAGATATGTTTATTCTAATCATTAAGGTTATATTATTTATAAATAACTTAAAAGTTTGAAATTTTAATTTTTCATTACAAATTATAAAATACTATATAACAATAGTTATCATAAAATTATTTTATTAATACTGAAGCATTTTTAAACATCTAATCTTTTAGAACATCTCTAACCGCGGCGCTTTGGCGGAAATTCTCATCCCGCCCCAGCCACCAGATATCAGTCAGTCAGGCGTATGCGCCAACAGGCATAGGAGCGTTTCATGCCCTGCAAGTCATACAACGACTAAATTTCTGGTCAATCCTGCAAACATGCCATCTTTGACTATCCGTCATCAAATGGATGTCATTTATGTCGTCACTGCACTTCACAAAAGAGGTATCAGCACGAAAAAACGCGGAGCGTGATACAAACGACACCCCCAAGATGAGGTGGACGAGAGTACCTGCCGAACACACACGGCATTCTTGCGAGACGAGCCGGGCTGATACCCCCCCCCTACACATGCGTCGCATTGCCATTACCGGTTTTGTGACCTCATTGGAGCAGATCAAATTTGGGCGCTGATTTATATTTTTTGATATTTTATGAGCTAATACCAGCTTGCACTGATCAGAACCGATGCGCCCAATCTCGCATGCCGATGGA
>JBBART010000020.1:0-90726 GCA_040399685.1 Acetobacteraceae bacterium | reverse complement strand
GCTATCCGTCGTCAGTGCGTTCATCTGGACATGCTGAATGTCAACGCGCTCTAGCGCACCACGCCCAACATTTTGCTATATCAGCTACTTAGTCGATTCAAATTTTTGCCCCAAATATGATTTATTGCATTGAAATTTTTCATTTTGCTTTCAATACGAAATCCACAAAAATCCGAACGAATGAAGTTTTTTGGTTCTTTTGTTCACAAAAGAACCTCTTTTGAGAAGTCCGATGACTTTATCTTGAACCAATCATTGGCGTCATCGCGAGCGGTTCTTGTGGCGTGGTGATCCACGACGGGTGTTGAACGTGTCGTTGTGTGGCTCTGGATTGCTTCGCCGCCAAGGGGCGGCTCGCAATGACGGGGAAGTTGGGTTCAGGCCGCCGCCTGAGGGCGGTTAGTCGCTGTGGTCGGAATCGTGGTGGAGGTCGAGGTCGGCGAAGCGGGTGAATTCGCCTTCGAAGAACATTCCGATGGAGCCGGTGGGGCCGTGGCGGTTTTTTTCGATGATGACTTCGGCGCGGTTGTGGACTTTTTCCATGTCGCTTTGCCATTTTTCGACGGCGGTGTGGAATTCCTGATCGCTTTTGAAGGCGATCTCCTTGGGCGCGCGTTGCTGGATGTAATATTCTTCGCGGTAGACGAACATGACCATGTCAGCGTCTTGCTCGATGGAGCCGGATTCACGAAGGTCTGACAGCATTGGGCGTTTGTCCTCGCGGCTTTCGACGGCGCGGGAGAGCTGGGAGAGGGCGATGACGGGGACGGCGAGTTCTTTGGCCAGGGCTTTGAGGCCTTGGGTGATCATGCTGATTTCCAGCACGCGGCTTTCGAACTTGGTGCCGACGGCGGGGCGCATGAGTTGCAGGTAGTCGATCATGACCATGGAGAGGCCGCGGGTGCGTTTGAGGCGGCGGCAACGGGTGCGGAGCGCTGACATGGAGATGGCGGGGGTGTCGTCGATCAGCAAAGGGAGTGAGGAGAGTTCGCGGCTGACCTGGACGAATTTGTCGAAGTCGCGCTGGCCGATGTCGCCACGGCGGATGCGGTCGCCGGAGATGCGGGAGTTTTCGGAGAGCAGGCGGCCGGCGAGCTGTTCGGAGCTCATTTCGAGCGAGAAGATGGCGATGGTGGATTTCGGCATGACATCGGGGCCGATGGCGCGGGCTTCGCGCAGGATGTTCTGGGCGGCGCCGAAGGCGATTTTGGTGGCGAGGGCGGTTTTGCCCATGCCGGGGCGGCCGGCGATGATCAGAAGGTCGGACGGGTGGAGGCCGCCGGTTTTGTTGTCGAGGTCTCGCAGGCCGGTGGAGAGGCCGGAGAGGCCGCCGGCGCGGCCGAAGGATTTTTCGGCGGTTTTGATGACTTCGACGAGGGCCTTTTCGAAGGTGATGAGGCCGCCGCTGTCACCGCCCTTGGCGGCGAGGTTGAAGAGGGATTGCTCGGCGGCTTCGACCTGCTTGGAGCCATCGAGTTCCGGGTCCGCACCGAAGGCGTTGTTGACGACGGTTTCGCCGATGTCGATCATTTGGCGGCGGAGCCAGCTGTCGTAGATGGCGCGGCCGTAGTCGCCGGCGTTGATGATGCCGACCATGCTGCTGAGCAATTTTGCGAGGTAGGCGGTGCCGCCCACTTCGTCCAGCACGCCGGAGTGTTCGAATTCGGCCTTGAGGGTGATGGCGTCTGCCAGTTCCTGGCGTTCGATGCGGCGGGAGATGGCCTGGAAGATGCGACCGTTGATGGGGTCGATGAAGTGTTCTGACACCAGGAAGTCGCTGACCCGCTCATAGGCGCGGTTGTTCGCCAGCAAGGCGCCCAGCAGCGCCTGCTCGGCGGCCAGGTTGGAGGGGGGAAGGCGCGGGGTGAGGCCGGCCTGCGGGGGAAGGGAGGTCAGATTATTCATGTGGGCCTGAGCATAGAGCGTTCGACAGGAGTGCGCCCTCGGATAAACCGGGCTTCACTGTTTTTTTGCCACTATCATACCTTAGTTGCGTTGGACACACGCCCCCTTCCCTGTTCGTTTTTCGTGAGGCCCTGATGCGCATCGCCCAGATTGCTCCGCTGTTCGAGACTGTTCCGCCGCTGCGATATGGCGGCACCGAGCGGGTGGTTTCGTGGTTGACGGAGGAGCTGGTGGCGGCGGGGCATGAGGTGACGTTGTTTGCCAGCGGGGACAGCGTGACGGCGGCGCGGCTGGTGCCGGTGGTGCCGGTGGCGAGCCGGTTTGTGCCGAATTTCGAGGTGAACACGGCGCCGTATGCGCGGATGATCGAGTTGGTGGCGCGGGCGGCAGGGCAGTTCGATGTGTTGCATTTCCACATCGATTTTCATCCGTTTCCGGTGTTCAGCCGGCTGGGGGTTCCGTTTGTGACGACGTTGCATGGGCGGATGGACCAGGCGTGGACCCAGGGGATTTATGGGTTGTATCCGCAGGCGCATCTGGTTTCGATTTCGGACAACCAGCGGGTGCCGCGGCCGGAGTTGAACTGGGCGGGGACGGTGCATCACGGGATGCCGGCGGGGTTGTTGCGGCCGGTGGGGGCGCCTGCGGAGGATGGCGGGTATCTGGCGTTTTTGGGGCGGGTTTCGCCGGAGAAGGGGATTGAGGACGCACTTCGCATCGCGGCGGCCACGGGGTTGGTGTTGAAGGTGGCGGCGAAGATCGGGGCGGAGGATCGGGCGTATTACGATCAGGTGGTGGCGCCGTTGCTGGCGAGCGGGCGTGTGGAATTTATTGGCGAGATCACGGATGCGGAGAAGCCGGCGTTTTTGTCTGGGGCGCGGGCGTTGCTGTTTCCGATTGCGTGGCCGGAGCCGTTTGGGCTGGTGATGATCGAGGCGATGGCGTGCGGGTGCCCGGTGATTGCGTATCCGCGTGGCTCGGTGCCGGAGGTGATCGAAGATGGGCTGACGGGGTTTATTGTGTCGGGCGAGGCTGAGGCGGTGGCGGCGGTCGGGCGGCTGGGGGAGTTGAGCCGGGCGGCGATCCGCGGGCGGTTCGAGGAGCGGTGGAGTGCGGCGCGGATGGCGCGGGATTATGTGGGGATTTATCGGCGGATCAGCGGGGTCTAGGGCGCTGGAAACGCACAAGGCCCGCACATGAAAGCGAGCGTGCTTTCTTGTGCGGGCCTTGGTTAGAACCAAGCGGGTTCTGGCAGATTACTCTGCGTCGTCACGCGGCACGGAGTTGGGGTCGAAGAACGCGAGGTCCGACTCCAGCTCGATTGCCTCTTCCATTTCGCCAACCACGCGCTCGCCGCGGGTTTGCTTCTCGGCTTCTTCCACCGAACGCGCGACGTTGACCGTTACCGGCATCGTCACTTCAGGGTGCAGGACGATTCGCACATTGGCGAGGCCCAGCATCTTGATCGGGTGGTCGAGCACGATCTGCGAGCGGTTGACCGTGAGGCCAGCCTCGGCAGCGGCGTCAGCAATGTCACGCGAGGAGACGGAGCCGTAAAGGCTGCCCGACTCACCGGCCTGACGGATGATGACGACGGAAAGCCCGGCCATACGCTCGGCGACGCGCTCGGCCTCGTCCTTGCGCTTGAGGTTCAACGCCTCAAGCTGGACGCGCTGCTGCTCGAAGGTTGCAAGGTTGCCCTTGTTGGCGCGGATCGCCTTTTTCTGCGGCAGCAGGAAGTTGCGGGCATAGCCCGGCTTCACAGACACCACATCGCCCATCTGGCCCAGCTTCTCGACGCGCTGGAGCAGGATCAATTCTACGGCGGCCATGTGTCCGCTCCTCAGTTCACGATGTAGGGGAGCAGCGCCAGGAAGCGGGCGCGCTTGATGGCCTGGGCCAGCTCACGCTGCTTCTTGGCAGAGACGGCCGTGATGCGGCTCGGCACGATCTTGCCGCGCTCGGACAGGAAACGGCTGAGCAGGCGCACGTCCTTGTAGTCGATCACTGGCGCATTCGGGCCAGAGAACGGGCAGGACTTGCGACGGCGATAGAACGGCCGGCGGGCGCCCACGGCGGAGCGGCGGGCTGCCGGGTTCAGGTTTGCATCGGTGTCGGACATTGCTCTTATTCCTCCAGGCCGGCGGCGAAGTCTTCACGTGGCGCGCCATCGTCGCGTGCACGGAATTCTTCCCGGTCATCAAAGCCGCGCTTGCGGCCGCTCTCGAAGCGACCGGCGGGCTTGGGCCCACGGAAGCCACGCTCACGGTCGTCGGACTTGCGCGACAGGATGGCGGACGGCGCCTCGGCATCGATCAGGTCGACGCGGATGGTCATGAAGCGAAGAATATCTTCGTTCAGGCTCAACTGGCGTTCCATTTCGGCCATCGCGACGGGCTTCGCGTCAAGGCCGAGAAGCATGTAGTGCCCCTTGCGGTTCTTCTTGATGCGATAGGCCAGGCCGCGGAGGCCCCAATATTCGCGCTTCATCACCACGGTGGGGGCAACGACGCCCTCGGCGGGTTCAAAGCCCAGTTCGGCGCCGAGATCGGCGTCCATCTGTGCGGTCAGGGTGTCGACGATTGTCTCCACCTGTTGCTGAGTCACGTCGTTACGCGCGATCAGCACGGTCTCGTAAAGCGGCATGTGCGCTCCCTCTGGGTTGTTCAGCCCCGTGCCCGGGTCTGGGCACAACGCCACAATTGGCGTGCGGGCATAGCCAGAGGCCGCCGTGGCCCCTAGCAGGGAAGCGGCGGGTTATACAGGCACGGGCCAGATACGCAAGAAAAGAACGGATTTTGGCGCGCAGTTCTGGCATGAAAGGCGGTGTGACATACTCAAATGAACAGAACTCCCCCACCATCGCCGTCATTGGCGCTGGTCCCGCAGGCCTGATTGCCGCCGAGATACTCGCGCCCTTCGCCAAGGTGACGGTGTTTGACCGCATGCCCTCGGTTGGCCGCAAGCTGCTGATGGCCGGGCGCGGCGGGTTGAATCTGACGCATAGCGAGCCGTTGGAGGCGTTTCTGGCGCGGTATGGCGAGGGGCAGGCGATGCTGGCCGAGGCCGTGCGCGCGTATCCGCCGACCGCGCTGACGGAATGGGCGCAGGGGCTGGGCCAGGAGATCTTCACCGGCAGTTCCGGGCGGGTGTTTCCGCGCGCCATGAAGTCCTCGCCGTTGCTCCGCGCATGGCTCTCCCGGCTGGCCGCGCTGGGCGTGGCGTTCGAAATGCGCCAGGAATGGCAGGGATGGACCGAGACCGGCGCGCTGGTGCTCGACGGCCCGCAAGGCCGGCAGACGCTGGCGCCCACCGCCACGTTGCTGGCCCTTGGCGGTGCGTCCTGGCCTCGGCTTGGGTCCAACGGCCATTGGGCGTCGTTCTTCCCGGAGGCCGATGTCGCGCCGTTCGCCCCCAGCAACATGGGTTTTGCCGTCAACTGGTCCGATGTCTTCCGCACCCGCCATGCCGGCCAGCCGTTGAAGCGGATCGGCATCGGGCTGGGCGCGCGTTCCGTGATGGGAGAGGCGATGGTGACCGCCACCGGCATCGAGGGCGGCGCGGTCTATACCCTCTCGGGGGCGATCCGAGATGCCATCGCGGCGGGCGGGCCGACCACGGTGACGCTGGACCTCCGCCCCGATCTTTCGCTGGAGGCCTTGACCGCGCGCCTGCCGGAGGGCCGTGGCAGCCAGTCGATGTCGAACTATCTGCGTGCCAAGGCCGGATTGTCGCCAGTGGCGATCGGGCTGGTGCAGGAGGCGCTGCACGCCGGCGTCACGCTGCCGTTGGCCGAGCTGATCAAGGCGCTGCCGCTGCGACTGGAGGCCCCCGCGTCGATCGCCCGCGCCATTTCGTCAGCCGGCGGGCTGCGTTGGGCGGCGCTGGATGAGCACTTCATGCTGTGCCATCGCCCGGGCGTGTTCGCGGCCGGCGAGATGCTGGATTGGGAGGCGCCCACCGGCGGCTATCTGCTGCAAGGCTGCTTCAGCACCGGCAGCGCCGCCGCCCACGGTTTGCTGGCCTGGATGAAATCCCGATCATGACGGGTGTTCAGGTCACCAATGGCCACATCCTGGCGCTGCGATTGTTCGACATCGCCTATGCCATCGACCTGATCAAGGCGGAAAGCCTGTGGGCGCGCCACGCCGCCGGGCGCACCAGCCGGCCGCGCCTGACCGCCACGCCGCCGAAGGCGATGGCGTTCGGCGTGCCGCCGCTGGCCGTGACGCTCGACCCGGTGACGATCCAGCTCGAATCCGGCCCGATCGAGGCCACCGTCACCGCAAGACTGTATGATTTCGGCGCGGTGTCCCTGGCCCTGCGCGTGGGCACGCCGAACACCGGCTGGGATGACTACACCGGGCTGTTCAACGCCGTGGATCGTGCTGTCGGCGACGAGGCGGACAACCCGATGTGGCAGCGCCTGCTGGCGCATCTGCGCAGCGTGGTGGCCGATGCGTTGGTCAACCCAACCTCATCCACCCTGGCCGAAGATTATCTGATGGGCGTGGTGCAAAAATTCGACAGCCATGTCACCGCCGCCGACATCCTGCACAATGTAGATCTGGTGCCGCTGCTGTCCGGCGAGCAGCGCACATTGTCTGACGGCGCCCGCGCTGACCTGCTGCGGCAGCGCTTCTCCTATTACGCCGACGACCTGGTGGTGCTGACCTGGGACCGCGCCTTCATCTATGAGCCGCGTGACGACAGTGACGTGGCGGATGTGCTGGAGGTGGCCAATGCCCAGTTGCTGGAAATGCGCTATTACGACGAGTTGCTGGATGACGAACTGCCACGCATGTACGACCTGGTGGAAGCCACCCGCTCCCGCTGGAACCTCCTGGCCTCGCGTCGGTATGCGGAACTCGCCCGCAAGCTCTACACGCTAGTGGCCGAGGTCACCGAACTGACTGAAAAAGTCGACAACGCCCTTCAGGTGACCGAGGACGTCTATCTGGCCCGCATCTACACCTCGGCGCTGGACCTCTACCGCGTGCCCACCGTCAGCGAGGCCGTGTCGCGCAAGCTGGCCATTATCCGCGACACCTATTCCGCCCTCTACGACGAAGCGTCGAGCAGCCGGTCGGAACTGATGGAAGCCGCGATTCTGCTGCTGATCTTCGTCGAACTTGTGCTGGCGCTGCTGCGGCACTGAGCCGCCGACTACCCCAGCCCCTGCGTGCGCCGCACAGGGGCCAACAGACCGGGTGACATGGCACCCGCCATCCGCAGCGTCACGGCCCGTGTCTGTCCGGCCCGACCAGCTTCCTTGAACAGCACCCTTGCGCAGGTGCGCACTGCCTCGACCATGCCAAAATGCTTGCGCAGCGACTGCATATAGCTGCGCCAGAACAGCTTGCTATACCCGGCGCTGAATTCGCCACCGGACGACGCCCCTCCCTCATGCAGCAGCAACAGGGTCGGCGCATAGAAAACAGGAATGCGCTGCTGGTTTAACAGCAAGCAGAAATCGCATGGCATGTGCTTGCGCGCCATACCGTAGGCCCTGGTTGACGGCACGGGTAAAACCCAGATTGTCGGCGTTACGGATCAGTTCGATCCGCGGGTCACCGAGAGCGGAAACGGCGGCGTCCGACGCGTCGGCAGATGCGTTGTCGATCGCGATCAGCCGCCAATCCGGTAGGGTCTGGGCGGTCAGGCATGCCAAAAAGGCGGGAAGTTGCCGGGCGCTGTTGTAGAGCACAAGCACGATATGCAACGGGCTCATCCGCCGAGCGCCTCCGCGATCACCTGCCCAATATGCTGTTCGATCAGCGCCACATCGTAATGGCGGCGCATCGCCGCGCGTCCGGCATCCCCCAGGGTGTGGCATCGCGCATCGTCCAGAAGCAGCTTCACACAGGCCTGCGCCAGACCGGCATCGTCGTCCCGCAGCAGGATTTCCACATCGTCGCGGAAATCCAACCCCTCCGCCCCCAGCCGCGTGCTGACCATCGGCCGCGCGTAGGACGCCGCTTCCACCAGCTTCAGCCGCGTGCCGCTGCCGGTGGTGATGGGGCAACACACCAGCCGGCTGGCGGCATACAGCGCCGGCAGATCGTCAACAAAGCCGAGATATTCCACCCCCGCCGCCGCCAGGACGCGGGATGGCAGATCCTCGCTGCCCGCCCCGGCGACCAGCAGGCGTGCCCCCGGAACAGCGGCCCGCACCGCAGGCCAGATCGACCGCACCAACCGCTCCGCCGCCAGCACGTTGGGCAAATGATGAAACGAGCCGAGATACAGCACCGTCGGCTGCGCCACCACGCCAGGCGGCACCTCCGGCACGGGCAACGCGTTGGCGATGGTGCGTACCTTGTCGCCGACGCCAAGCTGTCGCAAATGCCGCCGGTCCGCGGGCGAACAGGCAAATGCAAAGGTGGAGGCCGCGATGCCGCGCCGTTCCGCCAGCATCAAGGCCGGGGCCTGCAACGCCGAAAGCAAGCCTGCCGCCGTGGGCCGGCCGCTGAAACAGGCGCGCAACAGCACGTTGTGGTAAACGTCATCGAAATCCAGAAACATCGCCTTCGGCTTGCGACCGCTGTTCAACACAGGCAACATCGCGTCGATCCGATCGACAAACACAAGGTCCGGCGCCGCGTCGAGATGTGCGCCAATCTGCTCCGCCAGCCCTGCCCCGCCATAGGGGTACAACGCCTTCTGGGCCTGCGCGCTAAAGATGCTCGCGCCGTAGTGATTCCAGAAAGTCTCACCCCGCTGCCGCCGCGCCAGCAGCGTCACCTCAACCGGGACACCCCAGAAATCCGACTGCGACCGGTTCAACCCCTCCGCATCGTGCGCCAGCCCCATCAGGCTCTCCGGCACGATCTGCACCAGATCGATCCTCTGGCTAAGGCCATGAAAGGCGCGCAGAAAGGCCGCCATGCGCCGGTGCTTGCCGCCAATATCCGCCTGGGACTGCACCGGCAACATCGGCGTGATCACAAGCGTCCGCATGGCGTGAAGATCCGTCAACTGATTCGGCCGCGACTGTATCATTCCTGCCAGCCCAAAGACCAGCAAAGACGGAACGAACGGCTTTATTCAGGACGTTTGATGGCCGCCACGATGCGCTGTTTCAGATCATCCGGCGCATCGTCCAACGCGCCGATCACACTGCGCAGGGTGCCACGCAGGGCATAGACCTGGTCCAGCAGCGACAGCACCACCGGCACCGCCTCGTCATCCAGCGCCAGATCAACATGCAAATCCCACAGCAGATACAGCCGGGATGCCGCGATCTCGGTGAACGTCCATTCATCCGGCGCCGCACCGTCCACCTGCACCCATCCGCGCGCCACCCAGTCCTCAATGACAGCCACGCTCAGCCGCTTATCACTGTCGATGATCGTCGAGATGTGGATCATGGCGCCCCCTCCATGGCCGCACGCGGATCGAACGGATGCTCCGGCTCCCACTCCGCCAGGAACGCCGCCAGCGCAGGTTCGGCCATGCGCGGCAACACCACTTTCAGCTCCACCACCTGGCTGCCGCCGGCAATGCCGCGACGGCCCAGCCGCAGCTTGGCGCCGTTCACCGAGTTTGGCGGAATCGTCAGCCGCACCCGCCCGGTGATGGTCGGCACCTCGACACTCGCGCCCAGCACCGCCTCCTTCAGCGTGATCGGCAGCTCCATCAGGATATCGTCGCCCTCGCGGCGGAAAGTGCGGTGCGGCGCCACGCTGATCTCCACCAGCGCATCGCCCGGCGGACCGCCAGCACGGCCCGGACGGCCCTGCCCCTTCAGCCGCAGCATATGCCCATCACGCACCCCCGGCGGGATAGTGACATCCAGCGTGCGCCCCTCGGGCAGGCTCAAACGGCGCACAATGCCGTTCGCGGCATCGAGAAAATCGACGGTCAGGCTGTATTGCACGTCCTGCCCCTGTGCCGGCCCGGCGCGACGCCCGCCGAAGCCGCCGCCGAAGATCGACTCCAGGTCCTCAGGGCTGAACCCGTGCGCGGCCCCCGCACGCGCACCAGCTGATTCACGATAGGCCTGGCGCGGCGCCTGCTTCTCAGCACCATCGCCGTCGATCTCGCCGCGATCATAACGGGCACGCAAAGCCGGATCAGACAGGATCTGATTGGCCGCATTGATCTGCTTGAACCGCTCGGCCGCGTCCGGCTTGTCCGGATTGAGATCCGGGTGATGCCGCTTGGCGAGCTTGCGATAGGCTTTTTGAATCGTCACGTCGGAATCATCGCGACGCACGCCAAGAATTTCATAAGGATCGCTCATTCAGCCGACATGGGGTCCCCAACACCCCGATATCAGGTGAACCGCAACATTTATTCCGAGGTACCAGCGCCCCCCGGAACCCAGAGCACATCCTGCGTCGCGTTGGCGTTCAACCGGCGGCCCAGCACGAACAAATGGTCTGACAGACGGTTGAGATAGAGCAGCACCGCCGGGTTCACCGGCTCCAACTGGCTCAACGTCACCACCCGGCGCTCCGCCCTGCGGGTGATGGTGCGTGCAAGATGGGCAAAGGCGGAAGCCGGGGTGCCGCCGGGCAGCACGAAACTGGTCAATGGCGGCAGGCTGTCGTTCATCGCCGCGACCTCCGCCTCCAGCCGCAAGGCTGGCGCGTCGGTCAGGCGCAGCCGGTCGCCGGCGGTGCCCGGCACGCACAGATCCGCCCCCAGGTCGAACAAATCGTTCTGAATGCGCGCCAGCATCGCATCGTCGTCACCGGAGGTATGCAGCCGAACCAGCCCGACCGTGGCGTTGGCCTCATCCACGGTGCCATACGCCTCGACCCGCACGGCATCTTTCTTCAGGCGCGTGCCATCGCCCAGCGATGTTTCACCAAAATCACCACCACGGGTGATGACGCGATTGATACGGACCATGTCGACTCCTGTTCGCAACCCAGAACCGGCTTATAGCACCAGAACGCCGTGATGCTTGGCTTTCACCTCAGGCTCGACATGAATGGTGATCATCAGATCTTCCATCTCCGCCTTCAGCGCCGCCTCGATCCGGTCGCAGATCTCATGCGCGTCCTGCACCTGCATCGCGCCCGGCACCACCAGATGGAATTCCAGGAACGTGATGCGCCCGGCATGGCGGGTGCGCAGGTCATGCACCTCGATCGCCCCCTCCGCCTGCAGGGCGACGATGGCGCGAATCCGATCCACGATCGGGCTGGCCGCCGCCATATCCATCAGCCCGCCGACCGAGCCCTTGATGACCAGAATGCCAGACACCAGAACATAGGCCGCGGCCAGCACCGCCATCGCGGGGTCCAACCAGCCGATCCCGGTGACAAGCACCAACGCCACGCCAATCAGAACAGCAGCCGAGGTCACCACATCCGACATCAGGTGCTTGCCATCGGCCACCAGCGTGGGGGACCGCAGGGTGCGCCCCCGCCGCAGCAGCAGCGCCGCCCAGATCGCATTCAGCACGCTCGACCCGGCATTGAGCGCCAGGCCGATGCCGCCCTGCTCGATCGGCGTGGGATGCAGGAACCCCTGCCACGCCTGCTCCACGATGAGCACAGATGCCAGAACGATCATCGAGCCTTCGATGACGGCTGCGAAAAACTCCACCTTGTCATGGCCATAGGGATGATTGGCATCAGCCGGCCGGGCCGCCAGCCGCAGCGCCAGCAACGCCACCACGCCGGCCGCGACATTGACCACCGACTCCGCCGCATCGGAAAACAATGCAGCACTGCCGGTGACCCACCAGGCGCCGGTCTTGAGCGCCAGCACCACCAGGCCCACGGCAATGCTGCCCGCCGCCATGCGTTCTGCCTGTCTCACCTGCGCCTGCACTCCGCCATTCGAGTGGGGTCTAGCAAACATCCATGGCGAAGTCAGGTGCGGCGATCAGCGCGCGGAGCGCGCAACGAAAATGCGATCGGCGGCGAAATTAAACCACACGCGATGATGCAGGAAACAATCGGCGCCGATGATCATCGGGAACACCGCCTGAGGATCACCGCCAACCAGCAGAGACGGGGCGATGAAGCGCTCCCGCCCGATCAGCAATTCACCAAACTGGTGCCGGCGCACCCGCGTGGGCGTGCCGAACGCCATCAGCCCCACCTCCGCATCGCCCTCCAGCAGTGCCGCATCGACGCCCGCCTTGGCCGCCAACGCAACCGACACCAGCGAGCCGACCGCAGCCCCGGTATCGAGCAGCGCGAATGCCTTGGCGCCGTCGAGCGACACCGGCACAGCCAGATAGGGCTCGGGCCTCCGACCGATCCAGGTGGTACGCATGATGGCGCGCGCCGCCGGAATCTGCAGAACCTCGCCAGACATCGGCGGCGCCTCGCCGGGACACAGGCCGCCCTCATGCAGGACCACCTCACGCTGTGCCAGATTCACATCCACATCGTAATTTTGCAGAACATCCAGCCCCAGCACGCCATCCTCAGGCGTCTTGGCCATGATGGACACCGGCACGGCGGACAGGGTCCACGTGCCAAGCCGCAGGCTGTCGATGCTGCCGCGCTCGGCACTGCGCGCACCGCCAACGGTCTGGTGGGTCTGCACCGGGCCGGCCTCCCGGTACACACCGAGGATCGCAGCAGCCTCCTGGTTCAGAATGGTGGCGTTCGATCCGGTATCCAGCACCAATCTGGCGCTGCGCTCGTTGATCACAACCGAAAGCACCGGCGCCTGCGCCCGCATTTCCAACGGCAGCGCGATCGACGCACCCAGCCCGCAAGCGCCCGGCAAGGCGCCCATCAAGCCGGGGCCGCAGCCCGCCAGCATCAGGCAGGCGAGCAGGCAGCATGATGCTGGCGGGCTGCGCTTAGAAGATGTTTCAAGAAAGAAATCTTCTTTTTCTGAAGAAAAAGAAGCAAAAAGACTTTCATTCATTGGATGTGGTTCGCGCCATATGCCGCACGTCGCACCCAATGAATGAAGTTTTTTGGTTCTTTTGTTCACAAAAGAACACTGCCCCTCAGACCGAGAAATACTTCGCCCGGCTGTTCAACACCACAATGGCGCTGGTCGATTGCTCCGGGTGCAACTGGAACTCATCGGACAGATCCACACCGATCCGCTCCGCCCCCAGCAGCTTCAGCAACGGCGCCTGGTCTTCCAGTTTCGGGCAGGCCGGATAGCCGAACGAATAACGGCTGCCGCGATAGGACTGGCCGAGCATCTTCTCCAGATCGCGGTCATCCTCGCCCGCAAAGCCCAGTTCGGCGCGAATGCGCTTGTGCGTCACTTCCGCCATCGCCTCGGCCATCTCCACCGACAGCCCGTGCAGATAGAGGTAATCCTGATAACGATTGGCCTCGAACCACACCCGCGCGGTGTCGGACGCCTTCTGCCCAACGGTGACCACCTGCAGACCGATCACGTCCCGCTCCGCGTCATCCACGTCACGGAAGAAATCGGCGATGCACTCGCCGTCCTCTTTCGGCTGGCGCGGCAGGGCGAAGCGGCAGAGTTCGGTGGCGCCGTCCTGGTCGAACACGATCAGATCGTTGCCCTGGGCCGCCGCCTTCCAATAGCCGTAAGCCGCCTGCGGCTTCAGGATCTCCTGCTCCTCGCAGATGGCGAGCATGCGCCGCATCACCGGGCGCAGCTCCTGCTTGGCCCAGCCGAGGAAATCGTCAAGGTTGCGGCCCTGTTTGCGGAAGCCCCACTGGAATTGATACAGACTGCGTTCGTTGACGAACGGCACCACCGATTTCGCCGCTGCCTCCACAATGCGCGCGCCCCAGAACGGCGGCACGATCACCGGCTGGTCCGCCGTCATCCGGCGACGGCGCTGCTGCACCGCGGCAACATCCACCGGGCGATAGGCCTCGACATCGGCCTGGCCCAGCTTGCGCTTGGTGTTGCGCGCCTTGCCGCTGCGCTTGGATTGCAACACCGCCAGATAATCGTCGAACCCGTTGCCGGTCACGCGGTCCATCAGATGCAGGCCGTCGAACGCATCGCGGGCATAGGCCACGCGGCCGCTGGTATAGGCCTGCACGCAATCTTCCTCGACATAGTTGCGCGTCAGCGCCGCACCGCCCAGCAGAACCGGAACATCCAGCCCCTGGCGCGACATTTCCTCAAGGTTCTCGCGCATCACCACGGTGGATTTCACCAGCAGCCCGCTCATGCCGATGGCATGCGCCTTATGCTCGCGCACCGCGGCCACCATGTCCGCCAGGCCGACTTTGATCCCGAGATTGACCACGCGGTAACCGTTGTTGGTCAGGATGATATCGACCAGGTTCTTGCCGATGTCATGCACATCGCCCTTCACCGTGGCGAGCACGATGGTGCCCTTTTCCTGACCGGCCACACGCTCCATCAGCGGTTCCAGATGCGCCACGGCGGCCTTCATCGTCTCGGCCGATTGCAGCACGAACGGCAGCTGCATCTTGCCCGACCCGAACAACTCGCCCACCACCTTCATCCCGTCCAGCAGGATGTTGTTGATGATGTCCAGCGGCGCGTTGGTGACCAGCGCCTCGTTCAGCTCATCGGCCAGCCCCTTGCGGTCGCCATCGATGATGCGGTCCTTCAGGCGGCCCTCCACCGTGGGCGAGCGCACCTTCTTGACGGCATCGACCAGCTTGCGATCGGCAAAGATCTCCAGCAGCTTCTGCAACGGGTCATACCCCTCGCTGCGCCGGTCGAAGATCAGGTCTTCGCACACCTTCAGTTCTTCCGCCGCGATCAGATGCAGCGGACGGATCTTGGACACATGCACAATCGCCCCGGTCATGCCGGCCTTGACCGCGTGATCCAGGAACACGCTGTTCAGTACGGCCCGCGCCGCAGGATTCAAGCCAAACGAGATGTTGGACAGGCCCAGGATGATCTGGATATCCGGAAACGCATCATGGATCAGCTTGATGCCTTCCAGAGTCCACTGGCCGAGCTTGCGGTCATCTTCGTTGCCGGTGGCGATGGTGAACGTCAGCGGGTCGATCAGCAGATCGGACTGCTGCAGGCCATGCTTGGTGCAGGCGAACTCCACCAGCCGTGCGGCCGTCTCCAGCTTCGATTCCGCCGTCTTGCACATGCCCACCTCGTCGATGGTCAGGGCGATCACGGCCGCGCCGAACTTCTTGGCCAGCACCAGCCGATCCTCGGCCGCCTGCTCGCCATCCTCGAAATTGATCGAGTTGATGATCGGCTTGCCGCCATGCAGCTTCAGCGCCTTCTCCAGCACGATGGTCTCGGTGCTGTCGATCACCAGCGGCGAGTTCACCGAACTGGTGAAGCGGGTGATCACCTCGCTCATCTCGTAGATCTCATCGCGCCCGACGAAGGCGGTGCAGATGTCGAGGCTGTTGGAGCCCTCGGCGATCTGATCGCGGCCCATGGCCACGCAGCCATCCCAGTCGCCGTTTTCCTGCAGCTCACGCCATTTCCGCGACCCGTTGGCGTTGCAGCGCTCACCGATCGAGAAATACGAATTCTCCTGCCGCAACGGCACCTGCTGATACAGGCTGGCCACCGACGGCATCCACACTACGCTGCGCGACACCGGCGCCGGGCGGAAGCTGCTGCGGCCGCGCAGCATCTGGTCCAGCGCCGCGATATGCTCGATGGACGTGCCACAGCAGCCGCCGATCAAATTCACCCCGTCCTCGACCACGAAACGCTCAACCCAGGTGGCCATCTCGGCGGCGCCCAGCGGATAGCGCGTGGCACCGTCCACCAGTTCCGGCAGGCCCGCATTCGGCTGGATGCTGATCAGGCCAGGCCAGTTGGTGGCCAGCCAGCGCACATGCTCGGCCATTTCCTGAGGCCCGGTGGCGCAGTTCAGCCCCAGCAACGGCACATCCAACGCCTGTATGACGGTGGCGGCAGCGGCGATATCGGGGCCGACCAGCAAGGTGCCGGTGGTCTCAACCGTCACCTGCACAAAGATCGGCGTGTCCTTGCCGGCCAAGGCGCGGGCGATCTTGGCGCCGTTCACGGCGGCCTTGATCTGCAGCGTGTCCTGGCAGGTCTCGATCAGAATGGCATCCACACCGCCGGCGATCAGGCCACGGCATTGCTCCACCAGGCCCGCTTCCAGCGGGTCATAGGCAATGTTGCCGAGCGACGGCAGCTTGGTGCCCGGCCCGACGGAGCCGATGACATAGCGATGCCGCCCGTCCACGAACGTGTCGGCCGCCTCTCGCGCCAGTTCGGCGGCCACCTTGTTGATCTCGAACGCACGGTCCGCGAGGTCGAACTCCGACAGCGTGATCGGCGAGCCGCCGAAGGTGTTGGTCTCGACCATGTCGGCGCCGGCCAGAAAATAGCCGCGATGGATTTCGCGCACGAGATCCGGACGCGACAGGTTCAGCACCTCGGTGCAGTTCTCCTGGTTCCAGTAATCGCGTTCGATATCCAGCGTCAGCGCCTGCACACGGCTGCCCATGCCGCCGTCACACAGCAGAACATGGCGGCCAAGGGCTTCAAGAAGATGCGGGCGGGTCATCGTGTGGTTTCCAACAAGGCGGTTTCGGCAGGGTGCAAGCGGCGTTCGGCGGACCAGAGCCGAACCTCCATCTTGCCAGGAACGGCAACGGCGATGGGCTGCGACAACTCGGTGCCCAGCAGCGCCGCCATCCGTGCGTCAGAGAAGCCTGGCCAACGATGCGCCAGCCTTGTCATGCAATCGGCGTTGTCGTGCAACGCGAGGTCCACCACCACAAGCGTGCCGCCCGGGCGCAGCACCCGCACGGCTTCGGCCAGGGCGGCCTCGGGGTCTTCGGCGTAATGCAGCACCATTTGCAGCACCACGTGGTCGAACGCGCCATCCGGCATGGGCAGGCGATACATGTCGCCCAACCGTACCGAGCAATGCGTCAGGCCGGGACGAGACAGCCGGGCACGGGCCAGGGCCAGCATGGCGCGACTTGCATCCAGGCCGATACCATCGGAAATGCGCGGCGCCAGAAGCTCCAGCATTTGGCCGGTGCCGGTGCCGATATCCAGCAATCGCCCCATCTGCACAGGCAACAGGGCCAGCAAAGCCGCCTGAACATCGGCAGCCTGCAGGTCGAGTGCATGCATCTCATCCCACTCGACGCCGCGCTTCTGAAAGCTCTCGGTCGCAATCCGCGCACGCTCCGCCAGAACGCGCGCCGCCTGCCGACGATCGGCCGCCAAAATCAGATCGTCCTCCGGAAGCCGCGCCAGCACCGCGCGGACAAGCGAGCCCGCATCGCTGTCCCCAGACGGCAAGGCGAACCAGACATTGGCCCCCTCACGCGACCGTTCCAGCAGCCCCGCCTCACCCAGCAGGCGCAGATGGCGCGACAGACGTGGCTGGGATTGCCCCAGGATTTCAGTGAATTCCATGACACAGAACGTGCCGCGGGCAACGAGTGCGAGAATACGCAAACGCGTCGGCTCGGCGCAGGCCCGCAATCCGCTTAACAACTGTTCCATACGCGTCTATATCGTATAAACATATCCTTATGTCCAGAGGCAGCAATGTTCATTGATGCGCGTGTACCCGTTGTGTTCGGCCACATTGACGACGCTGGCCCGGACGACGCCTTGTTGATCGAAGGCGACGCCCCGGCCCCGGACGCGCATGTGGTGGTGCGCTTGATGGCCGACGCCCAACCGTCCCATCTCGCAGGCTGTGTCTGCTGCGTGCCCCGTTCAGCGGCGGGGTCGGCGTTGGCGGGTTTGTTCCTGGCGCGGGGGCGTGGCGATGTCCGTTACTTCAAACGCGTCGTGGCGATTACGGACAATCCGGCCGCCATCCTCGACGCAATCTCCAACGACATGTTGGCATCGGGATGGTTTCGGGCCGGTTAACGATGCCTTGGCTTTCGCGCCTTCAGGCCGGAACGTCCGACTCTCCGGGGCCAAGCGCACGCTGCATATAAACAGTGTCGAGCCACCGGCCGAACTTCAGCCCTGTTGCGTGCAGCACGCCCACCTTGCGAAACCCCAGGCTGGTGTGGACACCGATCGAGCCGATATTCTCTGAATCGCCGATCACCGCGATCATCTGGCGAAATCCGGCATCCGTCGCCGCCTGCACCAGGGCCACCACAAGCGCCTTGCCGACGCCCTGCCCGCGGACATCCTCACGGACATAGATGCTGTCCTCAGCGGTGTAGCGGTAGGCGGATCGCTCGCGGATTTGCTGATAATAGCCATACCCCGCGACGCCGGTCGCGTCCGCGGCGACCAGCCAGGACCAACCTTTTCCCGTCACCGCGTCCCACCGGGATGTCATGTCCTCAACCGAAGGAGGGACCTCCTCGAATGTGCCTGTGCCATGAAGCACGTGATGTGCATAGATGGCCTGCATCTCGGCGATATCAGTGGGTCGGGCGGCACGGATCAGCATCGGAATTCATCTTTTCGTAACTATCTAACCCTAGCCTGTGACGTCAGACACATTTTGAAAAGAGCACAAAGGATTTGAGCGCGATATTGGTAAGGTTTGTGCTACGCGACACACCGATGGAGAAGGCCCGACAGGCGCGAAAGCTTGCTTGTGGAGCCCAAACGCAGCATGTCTGCAACCAGTTTGGATCGATGCGGCTCGCCGGGCGCGGCCAGCGGACGCGACGGAGAGTGTAATGATGGATTCGATCGACGGCCACTTCCAGGAGCCTGCCGATGCGCCCCGCTCGCCTTACGGCGGCGGCGACGGCGCAGCGCGCTCACCTTTGGAAATCCGCATCCTCGCCGTTCTGGCCGCCGCGCGATTCCATGGCTTCGAGCTTGATCGCGACGACATGCGCGTGACGAAGGGCGAAAGCCCGCCGCCCGCCTCGTATGTCAGGTGGCTGCAAAATGCGGGGCTGTGGGCGCGCGCAACGAAGCTGAAATGGCGCCAGCTTGTGGCCATGAGCGACGCCCGGCCGGTGGTGCTGTTCCTCAACGACGGCAGCGCCGCCCTGATGGTGCGCTCGGACGCCACCCGCAACGTCGTCTGGCTCAAAGACCCCTCGGCCACGTTCGAATCCGACCCGGTGGCGGTGGACGAGCTGCGCCTGGCCCAGGCGTGGTCCGGCCTGGTGCTCATGCTCCGCCCGGAGCGCGGCCTCACCCAGGATGAACAGCCCTTCAGCTTCCAGTGGGTCGTGAACCTTGTTCTGGTCGAAAAAAAGCTGCTGCGGGATATTTTCGTCGGCTCCGTCACGCTGGCGATCCTGACGATCTTTCCGCCGCTGATCATCATGACCGTGGTGGACCGCGTGGTGACCCATCGCAGCTGGTCCACGCTCACGATGGTGACGCTGATTCTGGCCACCGCCACCCTATATGAGATGTTGATCAACTGGAGCCGCCGCCAGCAGATCCTGCACGTGGCCACGCGACTGGACGCAAAGCTGGGCCTCTACACATTCCGCCGCCTGCTGGGTCTGCCGATCGATTTCTTCGAACGCAAGCCGGCCGGCGAGATCATGCACGCCCTGCACGAGACGAGCAAAATCAAACAGTTCCTGACCGGCCGCATGCTGACGACAGCGCTCGACCTGGTTACGCTGGTCATCATCCTGCCGGTGCTGTTCGTGCTGAACGCAACGCTCACCTGGATGATCATCGCCTGCGGTGCGGCGATCCTGCTGATCATCATCGCCTTCATGGCCCCCTATCGGCGGCTTTACGGAAAATTCATCGCTGCCGAGATCGCCAAGGGCGTCACGATGGTCGAGACCATCCACGGCATCCGCACCGTGAAGTCCCTCGCCATGGAGCAGGCGCAGAAGGACGAATGGGACAAGCGCACCGCCGCCGCCGGCGAGGCGAATTTGGCCGCCCAAAAGATGGCCAACTGGCCCGCCACGCTGGTGGCGCCGTTCGATGCCATCATGACCCGCTTCGTCATCCTGATCGGCGCGGCCATGCTGCTGTCTGACGGCACCGGCAGCGTCGGCAGCCTGTTCGCGTTCATGATGCTGAGCGGACGCGTCGCCGCCCCGCTGGTGTCGCTGTCCAAGCTGATCGAGGACGTCGAGGAACAGCGCACCGCCATCGCCTATGCGTCGTCCATCCTCAACAGCCGGCCCGAGACCACCAACCCCAGCGCCGGCCTGCGCCCGCGCTTCGATGGCGCCATCAGCTTCAACCGGGTGGAGTTCAGCTACCCCGGCAGCAAAACCAAGGCGCTCGACGGGGTCACCTTTGAAATTCCGCCGGGCACGATGCTCGGCCTGGTGGGTCGCTCCGGTTCGGGCAAATCCACGATCACGCGGCTGCTGCAGGGCATCAACCGGGACTACGAGGGCTTCGTGAAGATCGACGGCATCGATCTGCGCGAAATCAACCTCACCCATCTGCGCCGCAGCTTCGGCGTTGTGTTGCAGGACAACTTCCTGTTTCGCGGCACCATCCGTGAAAACATCCTCGCCGGCCGCCCCGGCCTCACACTGACCGACGCCGTGCGCGCGGTCCGGCTTGCCGGCGCTGAGGAATTCATCGAACGGATGCCGATGGGCTACGAGACCTTCATTGAAGAAGGCTCGCCCAACCTGTCCGGCGGCCAGCGCCAGCGCCTTGCCATTGCCCGCGCGCTCATCCACGACCCGCGGATTCTCATCCTGGACGAAGCCACCAGCGCCCTGGACCCTGAGAGCGAGGCGTTGGTGAACGCGAACATCAAACGCATCGCGCACGGCCGGACGATGGTCATCGTCTCCCACCGGCTGTCGTCAATCATGGATTGTCACCAGATCATGGTGATGGAGCGCGGCAAAGTGGTCGATCTTGGCACGCATGACGAGTTGGTGGAGCGGTGCGATATCTATCGCCACCTGTGGATGCAGCAGAACCGCCACATGGATGCCGCCCTCGAACGCAACGCCGCCGCCGCGGCCCTGACGCAGGGGATCTGATCGATGGCACAGGAACTGGCCCGCATCAGCAAGCGGGCGCTCGCTGGCCGCGAGAACGACGCCGCCAGCCAGGCATTGCTGGAATTTGAATCGCCCACCGTCGCACTTGTGGCCAAGCCGGTGCCACCCGTGGCCCATTACGCCACATATGTGCTGGCCAGCATGCTGGTGGTGTTCCTGGTCCTGGCCGGAACCGTGCCGATCGACCGCGTGGTCACGGCATCAGGCCGCGTGTCGTCGCAGTCGTCCAACATCCTGATCCAGCCACTGGAAACATCGATCGTGCGCTCAATCGACGTGAAGGTGGGCAGCCGCGTGCGGCGCGGCGATCTGCTGGCGCGGCTTGACCCAACCTTCAGCGGTGCGGATTTCGCGTCGCTCGAAGCCCAAACCAAAAGCCTTCAGGCCGAGGTCAACCGACTGACGGTGGAGGGCGCCGGCGGCACCTATCTCGGCGATGAAACCGCTCCCGGGCAGTTGCAGGCGTCCATCTTCAAGCAGCGCCAGGCCGAGAGAGGCTTTCGCACCGAGACATATCGCCAAAAGATCAGTTCGCTCGCCTCCGCTGTCATGAAGGCGCAAGGCGAGGTCACCAGCTATACCGAACAGCTTCGAATCTCCAGCGAGATGCTCGCCGCCCGGCAGCGGCTGGAGCATGAGGGGGTCGGCAGCAAGTTCAACACCCAACAGGCGCTGAGTACCGTCACAGAATCCCGCCGCGCCCTGAACGGCGCGATCGCTGCCGTCGCGTCCGGCAAGCAGGACATGGCGGCGCTGGTCGCCGAACAGAGCGGTTATCTGCAACAGGTCAGCGGTGAGACGTCCCAGCAATTGAACGACGCCACGCGCAAACTGGCCGACGCCATGGAGCAATTCACCAAGGCCCGCCGGCGCAACGACCTTGTGGTGATGCGCGCGGAACGTGATGCCGTGGTGCTGGCCATTGCCAACGTGTCGGTCGGGTCGGTGCTGAACACCGCCGAGCCGTTCATGACGCTGGTGCCGGATGACGCGACAATGGAAATCGACGCAGCCATCCCCTCCGCCGATGTCGGCTTCGTTCGGATCGGCGATGCGGCCGTGATCAAGTTGGATGCCTACCGCTTTTACGAACACGGCTATGCCGAGGGTCACGTGCGGGTCGTGGCGCCAGACGCCCAGGCCACGCCGACGGACGGGCCGGACAAGCCGCGCATCGATTCCGTGCCGTTGGGCACGACCATCTATCGGATCAAGATTGCCATCGACAACATGAAGATGACCAACCTGCCGCCAGACTTCCGTCTGCAGCCTGGCCTTGGCGCCGAGGCGGACATCAAGGTCGGCAGTCGCACGATGCTGAGCTATCTGATGTCGCGCTTCGTGCCGGTACTGAGCGAGGGTATGCGTGAGCCGTAAGGTGATCATTTCCGGCAAAGCGGCACCCCGATAATGGCATTCTTTGAAAATTTCCGTGGCCTGTTCCGGTCCGCGAAATCCGACCTCCGCTTCGGCCTGGCCCGGATCGAAGCCGGCCAGCGACCGGCCGCGTTCAAGCGTCTGACCCGTGCCGCCCGCGCGGGAATGGCCGAGGCGCAGTTTCAGGTTGCGCGCTGCTACCTTGAAGGTGCTGGCGTTCCTGGAAGCGCCATCGAGGGCCTGCGGTGGCTGGAGCGTTCCGCCGGGCAGGGATTTGCGCCCGCCCAGACACTGTTGGCTGCTTTCTACGTCCAGGGCGTCCCGGTCGGTGGGCCGGATGTGGCCCCCGGCAAGCTCGGCGATGTCATGACGGCGTCGCTGTTCACAAGCCCATCCGAAAACCGCCCACCGGATTTTGAAAAGGCTGCGTTCTGGGCCCGCAAGGCCGCTGAGAGCGGTTCTGCCGAAGCCCAGGCCCTGCTTGCCTACCTGGTGCTCAGCGGGCCTGAGTCGATGCGCAACGAGTCCGAGTCAGAGGCGCTCTACAAGCGCTCCGCTGACGCGAAATGTCCGCAGGGCCAGCTCGGCTATGGCATTATTCTGCTCAAGCGCGCCAAAACGCCGGAAGAATTCGCGTTGGCGGCCTCCTACCTGACGCCCCCTGCCGAGGCCGGCCTTGGCACAGCCCAGTTCCTGCTTGCGGCCTTGGCCGAGCAGGGGCAGGGCGTGGAACAAGACCTCAGTGCCGCGACCGAGCTTTACCGACAGGCCGCCGCCCAAGGCGTTCGCACCGCACAAACCCGCTATGGTCTGGCGTTGTTGAACGGGGCCGGCATCGACCCCGATCCGGTCATGGCGGAATCGTGGCTCCGCCGGGCGGCTATGCAGGGTGATGCGGATGCGGCCGCGGCCGTGGGCCAGATCTATGCGCGCGACGGTGCGGAACCTGCAAACATGGCCGAGGCCGCCATCTGGTTGAAGCGCGCAGCCGAAGGCGGCCACGCTGCCGCCATGCGCGCCGTCGGCGCCATGCACATGACCGGCAACGGCGTGGTCAAGGACGAAACGCAGGCTGCCCGCTGGTTCCGGTCCCTGGCCGACAAGGGCGATGTGCAAGCCCATTACGACCTGGCGGCCCTGGTGCTGCAAGGCAAGGCAAGCCCCGCCGACAGCACGGCCACCGCAGCGTGGTTCCGGTCCGCTGCTGAGGGCGGGGATCTGGTTGCCGCGTTCAATTACGGCGTCTGCCTCGCCGAGGGCCTCGGCGTTGAGAAGAACGAAACAGAAGCCGCGTCATGGCTGCGGCGCGCCGCCGAAACGGTGGTGAACGCGCAATACTGGTATGGCCGCCTGCGCGCCGAAGGGCGTGGCGTGCCGGTGGATCTGGCTGACGCACGGTTGTGGATCACCAAGGCCGCTGAGGCCGGGGTCACCGATGCCCAGGTCGCTCTCGCGGAAATGATGGTCAACGGTCGCGGAGGTCCGCGCGATCATACCGGCGCCATCACCTTGTTTCTCCGTGCCGCGAACCAGGGCCATGTGGGCGCCATGTATGCGCTGGGCGCCATGTATGGCGGCGGCCACGATATCATGTGGGATCGCAGCGCCGCGCAGAACTGGTTCCAGGCAGCGGCCGAGCGGGGCCACACCCATGCGCAGATGATGCTGGGCCGCTATCTGGCCCGTGGTCTGGGCGGAAAGCGCGACCGCGATGCCGCCCGAATCTGGTTCGAACGGGCGTTGGCAAGCGGTATCGCCGATGCCCAGCTGGATCTGGATGCGTTGAACCCGCCGACGGCCAATCCCGCCTGAAAACGCCACGAACCCAAGCGGACCTGATCAGGGACGATGCGCAGGACGCGCAGGACCGTGGTGCCGCCGCCCTTGAATCGGGCGACCTCCCTTGCGCCAGATCATGGTTCGAGCGCGCCCGACGCCTGATCCCCACCGACCCGGCCATCACCTTCGCACTGGCCGGCGTATTGCTGCGCCTGGCCGATCCTGGCGCGACGTCCCTGCTGCTGGACGCATCGGCACAGGCCGACACGCTCGAAATCTGGCTCAGCCTAGCCGCCGCCCACCTCCAGGCCGGCAATCGCCCAGCCGCGCGCGCCGCCTTGGCGCGCCTGCTCGCCCAGCACGTCCTCCCCGCCGACACGCGCATTGTGGCGCGACTGGCAACACGCGCCTGCCAGGACAGCGACATCCATTCCTGGTGCGGGGTGGCCCGATCGCCGGATGGCGCCAGCCTGCACTGGATCGCCGGCTGCGATGGGGCCACCGCCAGTCTGGACGGCAAAATGCTGCGTGGGCCAAAGCTGCCAGAACGCGACGGCACGCTGTCGGTTCAGCACGACGGCAGCGCCTTGCTCGGAAGCCCGATCAGCCTCGCGCATCTGCGGCGCGTGGAAGGTTTTGTGCAATCTTCCGACGATGGCGGGTTGGAAGGATGGGCCTGGCTGCCCGCCGATGCCGAAACCCATCCATGGCTCTCCGTGACCGCGCCGAACACGAAAATAATGCTGCGTGTGCAGGCCAGTGACGGCACCATCACCGCCCCCCGCCCCCTGACACGCCCACGCCGGTTCACCATCGCAGCCACCGAGCTGGCGGCGCTGCCGGGACTGCTGCGGGTCTTCGGCGAAGATGGCCGACCGCTCGCCGGCAGCCCACTCGATCCGGCGGAACTCACCCGCGCCGCAGCGCTTGCCGCCCCGGCCGCCCTCAAAGGGGCCGCCGCAGCAGCCGTCGCCTGTGCCGATCGCCCGGTTGCGGTGGTGATTCCCGCCTATCGCGACCACGACAAAACAATGGCCTGCCTGAACAGCGTGTTCGCCGCCGAGCCCTCGCCGCACATCATCGTCATCGACGATGCTTCGCCAGAGCCGGATCTGGCGGCCGCCCTGCAAGCGCTCGCGGCGGCCGGGCGCATCACGCTGATCCGCCACAGCCGCAACCAAGGGTTTCCCGCCAGCGCCAACGCCGGATTGCGGGCGGCCCTTGCGCTGAAGCCGCCGCATGACGCGTTGCTTCTGAACAGCGACACGCTGGTGCCGACCCAACGCGGCGCCTCCTGGCTCACACGCTTGCGCGCGGCGGTTCACGGAGCGCCCGATATCGGCACCGCCACGCCGCTGTCCAACGACGCCACCATCCTCAGCTACCCCCACCGAGACAGCGCCAACCAGGTGCCGAACCAGCGCGAGGTATCGCGCATCGATGCCGTGGCCGCACGGGCCAACGCCGGTCGCGTGGCGGATATCCCCACCGCCGTCGGCTTTTGCATGTATGTGCGCCACGAATGCGCCATCGACACCGGCCTGTTCCACCCCAGCCTGTTTGCCCAGGGCTATGGCGAGGAAAACGATTTCTGCATCCGTGCCCGCCACCTCGGCTGGCGCCACGTCGCGGTGCCGGGCGTGTTCGTGGGCCACAGCAGTGGCGCGTCGTTCGGCGCCATGCGCTCCCCCCTGATCGCACGCAACCTTGCGGTGCTGGAACGGCTGCACCCCGGATATCACGCCCTCATTGCCGAATATCAGGGCGCCATCCCAGCCCACGACGCCCTGGCCCCGGCACGGCGCCGGATGGACATGCTGCGCTGGACGGCCGGCAAGCGGAAGGCGGCTGTCCTGCTGGTCACACACGCCAGCGGCGGCGGGGTGGAACGGGTTGTGCGCAAACGCGTGGCGGAGATCATTGCAGCCGATATGCGCCCCGTCGTCCTGCGCCCGGTGCTGGACCCGCAGAGCGAAGGCGGCTCGGTTCCGGGGCTGTGCCGGGTTGATGACAGCGCTGACGGTATGGGCTTTCCCAACTTGGTGTTCGACCTGCGCAGCGAACGCCCCGCCCTGGCCCGATTGCTGCGCGCCGACCGCCCCGTGGTGCTCGAAGTGCATCACCGCCTGGGCCACCACACGGCGATCACGGACCTCGCGGCGCTGCTGGCGGTGCCCACCGAATTCCACCTGCACGATTATGCCTGCTTTTGCCCCCGCATCACACTGCTGAACCCCGAGCGCCGCTATTGCGGCGAACCGACAGAGATCGCCCGTTGCGAGGCGTGCGTGGCCGATGCCGGCAGCCGGATTGAAGAAAAAATCGGTATCGGCGCGCTTCGGGCCCGCTCAGCCCTCGCGTTCGCCGGCGCGCAGCGCGTGGTTGTGCCCTCGGCAGACATGGCCACTCGCATCCGTCGGCATTTCCCCATGGTGCGCGCCCAAATCGCCCCGCACGAGGCCGATCCTGCCAGGCTCCCCCCACCGCCGCTCGCATCGCAGACCATGCGGGTCTGCGTGATCGGCGCCATCGGGGTTGAAAAGGGGTTCGACATCCTGCTCGCCTGTGCCCATGACGCGGCAGCCCGGGCGCTACCGCTGGAATTCGTGCTGGTGGGCCACAGCACCGACGACCAGCGCCTGTTCGCCACCGGCCGCGTTGTCGTCACCGGCCGCTATCAGGAGGCGGATGGCCCGGCGTTGGTGCGCGCCCAGGCGGCGCATCTGGCGTTCCTCCCCAGCCTTTGGCCTGAAACCTGGGGCTTCACGCTCGGCCTCGCCTGGCGTGCCGGCCTTCGGGCGGCGGTGTTCGACGTGGGGGCAATGGCGGCGCGGGTGCGGGCCACCGGGCACGGGATGGTGCTGCCGCTCGGATTGCCCGCGGCTGGAATCAACCAGGCGTTGCTCAACAGCCGCAACGGCATCCCGGCAGAAGTGAAAAACGTAATGTTTTAACGTATAAATTCACCTCGATCCATGTTTAACAGCAACGAATATTGCTCTAGACCTCTCGCAGGTGAACGCCGCGCGGCCGTGCGGCGATCGAAACGAGAGAACGTATGTCAGATCTTCAAAGTGCCGCGACCGGCTCCCAGGCCCCAAAATCCGCCGCCAACGAAGGCCGCGTGAGCGAACTGCGCTCATCGGCCAGCATGATGCGGCTTGATGCCGGGCTGTACTGCGTCCTCGTCGCCCCCTGCGCCGCCGCGAACGCGCAAACCGGCCTGCCGGGCCTGCGGATCACCGCGGCCCCCGGCCCAGCGGGCAGGCCAGAAGCGGTCGAAATTCGCACCATCTCCACCGATGGCTGGTTGAGCGGCTTTGGTGACGCAGCCCTTGTGCGCGTGAGCGGAGGACCAGCCTTCGTGATGGTCACGATCTACCAAGATCCCACAGCCTCGGCCGATGCAGCGCCCAACCTGCAGATCCTGCCGTTGATCAACGGCCCCACCGGCACGCCGCAGCCCGGGGCGATGCTCGAAAACCAACACGCCACAGCCCCCCTGCCGGCGCCCACGGCACGGACGGCGATGGACATCGTGGCGCATATCCAGGGGCGCGGCGATGTCGGCGCCACATTCGGCGAATGGCTGGGCGAACCCGGCAGCGGCAAATGGCTCGAAGGCTTCGGAATGGCGCCGACCAACGGCATGGACCTCACGGATATCGAATATCAGGTCACGCTCGGCCGTGGCTGGATGTCGCCCTGGGTCGAAGGCGGGCAGTTCTGCGGCAGCCGCGGCATGGCCCTGCCCATCCTTGGCGTGCGCGTGCGCCTGCGCGGGGCTGCGGCGGAGGCGTTCGAACTCCGCTATTCCGCAAGCTTTGTCGGCGGCGCTCAAATCGGGCCGGTCGCGCCGGGTGAGCCGTGCGAACTGCCCAACCTCGCGCCGGTGGAGGCCTTGAAGATCGAGATCGTGCCGACCGGCGGATTCAACCACGCCCAACCGGCGAAAAAGGCGACCGCCAGGGCCAAGAAACGCTGACCCTGGACTTGCGCACGTGAAATACCTGTTCGTTCACCAGAATTTTCCGGGTCAGTACCTGCACATCGTCCATCATCTGCTGGAAAACCCGGCCAATGATGTGGTGTTCATCACCGAGCCGAACAGCAACCAGATCAACGGCGTGCGCCGTGTTGTCTACGAAGTCGGCCGCACGCCGCGCCAGGACATTCACCACGCGGCGCGGGAACACGAACTGGCCGGACACCGCGCCGACAAGGTGGCCGAGTCGGCGCGGCAGTTGAAGTCGCTCGGCTTCGTGCCGGACATCATCATCGGCCATCACGGCTGGGGCGAATTGCTCAACCTCGTGGATGTCTGGCCGGGCGTGCCGATGCTGGGATATTTCGAATTTTACTACCACACCGTCGGCTACGACGTGAATTTCGACAGCGAATTCCCGATGGCGGCGAATTTCCAGCCCGCCGTCCGGGCCATGAACACGCTGAACCATCTGGCGCTGGCATTGGGCCAGCACGGCCAGTCGCCCACCCATTTCCAGCGCAACGCCTATCCGCAATGGGCGCACAGCCAGATCAAGCTGCTCCCCGAGGCGACAAGGCTGGACATCTGCAAGCCAGACCCGACCGCCAAATCCAGGCGCCTGCCGCTCGGCGACTTCCAAATCGATCCGGGTGAGAAGCTCATCACCTTCGTGGCCCGCAATCTTGAACCGTATCGCGGCTATCACACGCTGATGCGCGCTCTCCCCGCCATCCTGGCGGCGCGACCGGATGCAAAGGTGGTGATGCTCGGCGGCGACGGCGTCAGCTATGGCGCGCGCCTGGCCAACGGCAGCTGGAAAGATCGCTTCATCACCGAGATGAAGGGAAAATACGACACCGATCGCGTGTTCATGCCCGGCCAGGTGAACTACGACACCCACATCGCCCTGCTGCAACGCTCAGACGCGCATGTCTACCTGACCTACCCGTTCGTCGCCTCCTGGTCGTTGCGCGAGGCTCTGGCCTGCGGCTGCGCCATCGTTGCCGCCGATGTAGAACCGGTGACGGAGTTCGTGACCCACAACAAGAACGGCCTGCTCACGCCCTGCCTGGACCATGACCGGCTGGCGGACACCATTCTCGATCTGCTGGAAACGCCAAGACTGGCGCAAAAACTGCGACGCGGCGCGCGGGCCTATGCCGAAAAGCATCTGGATATGAAGCATCATATTGACGCGTTCGAAGCCCGAATAGCCGAACTCGTTCAGACATAGAGCCGGAAGTTGACCCGCTATGGGGGAGGTGCCGGAAATATGAAGGTTCGCGAATGGGTTCTTTTTTGAAAAAAAGAACCAAAAAACTTCATGAATTCATACGAGTGCTGCGGCATTTGCCTTATCGCGCGCCGAAATGAATGAAAGTCTTTTTGCTTCTTTTTCTTCAGAAAAAGAAGATCTTCCTGTCCTGACGATCGCTTGACGCTTCAATCCAAAGCAATCTTGCTCTAGCCACCCTCCAGCCGCTTTCGCGGCCGGAGAGATTGCTTCATCTCATGCCTTCTTGGCGGCTTCCATGCCGGCCAAAATCAGCGCTTCGGCGCGGGCCTTGTCGCCCCAGCCTTCAATCTTCACCCACTTGCCCTTTTCCAGGTCCTTGTAGCGCGTGAAGAAATGCTCGATCTGCTGGCGCGTGATCTCGGGCAGGTCTTCCACGGCGTGGACGTTGGTGTAGAGCGGATGGATCTTGTCGTGCGGCACACAGATCAGCTTCTCGTCCTGACCGGCCTCATCGCTCATCAGCAGCACGCCAATGGGGCGGGCGCGAATGACGCTGCCTGGCACCACGGCGGCGGCAGGCGTCAGCACCATGGCGTCCACCGGGTCGCCATCGTCGGCGATCGTGCCGGGGATGAAGCCATAGGCGGCCGGATAGGCCATCGGGGTAAACAAGAAGCGATCCACCATGATGGCGCCGCTGTCCTTGTCGAGCTCATATTTGACGGCAGACCCCTGCGGGATCTCGATCACCACATTGATATCGTGCGGCGGGGCCTTGCCCGTGGGCAACTTGGTGACGTCCATATTGGTCTCTCCGCAGGTTGTTGCGTGTGCGAGGGCCATATACAAGCCTCAGAGGGAGTTGCGAAGAGGGCGAACACCATGGCACATCGTGCAGGCGTGTGCGCCTGTAGCTCAACTGGTTAGAGCGGGCCGCTCATAACGGCTTGGTTGCGGGTTCAAGTCCTGCCGGGCGCAGACGCGAAAAATGGCAAAAGACGCCGGTGTCATCCGTCGGACAGGCCCCGGCCATGCCACAATGACAACAGGCTCAACGGCGAACCCACCCTGCCGTTCTGCACAATCACCGTCGCGGTGCGGCCGACCACCAGCGGCAATCCGCTGGGCGCGTCGTCCAGCACCACCCGCACCGGCACCCGTTGCGCCAGCCGCACCCAGCTGAAGGTTGGATTGACGCTGGCCAGCATATCCGCCGAGGCGGTGCGCTCCCGGTCCGCGATGGCGGCGGCGATGCTTTGGACATGGCCGTGCATCTGGGTGGACATCCCCATCAACTGCACCGTCACGGCATCGCCCACGGCCAGGCGTCCGAGCTTGGTTTCCTCGAAATAGCCCTCCACCCGCACGGTGTCGCTGTCCACCAGGGCAAAAACGCCCTTTCCGGTCGTCACATAGTCGCCCGGTCGCAAATCCATGTTGGTGATCGTGCCGTTGACCGGCGCCCTGACGTCGGAGCGGGCGAGGTTCAGCTTCGCCAAATCGTCATCGGCGAGCGCTTGCCGATAGGCCGCCGAGGCCAGCTGCATATCCGCCGCGGTCTGTTCCTGCTTCTGCTTGGAGGTGGAGAGCGTGTCGAGCTGGCCGAAGCGCCGGAAGTCGCGCACCGTTTGATCGAGCGTGGCCTTGCGGCCCGCCAGCACGGCGTCGGCCTGCTCGGCGGCAATCTGGAACCGCGCCGGGTCGATGCGGAACAGCACGTCGCCCTGGCGCACCACCTGCTCGTCATGCACCAGCACCTCGACCACCGGCCCCGAGACGTCTGGCGCCACGCTGACGATGTCCGCCCGCACCCGCCCATCGCGGGTCCAGGGCGCCTCGACATAATAAAACCAGATCTCACGCCCGATCAGCAGGGCCACCAGAACAGCAAGGCCAGTGACCGCAAAGCGGCCGAAGATGCTCAGAATTTTCATAAGAAGGCCTATAGCGATGTCAGGGCGACCACGCCGCCCAGCACGATGACGAACAAGGCGACGTCGAACAGCGCGGGATGCCAGACCACGCGATAGAACCCAACACGGCGGAGCACGGCGCGCACGCCGAACGTGGCCAGCAGCGCCAACACGCAACAGGCCATCACGGCCGGCAGGAACACCCCGTAGAGGTTGAGTTCCCCAATCACAGGCGGGTCAACATCATCAGGAGCACACCGATCATCATGGCTGGCAGCAGCACGCCGAAGGAGAGGATCATGCGGCCCTCCCCATCCGGTCGCCCGGCTCTGCGACGTAGCCGGGCGCCATCGGGAACAATCCGAGCCGAACGCCCACAAGCCCCAACAGCATATCGTCGCGCAAGGTTCCTGGGGGCAGCCGCGCGGCGTCCGCCAAAGCACGGTCCAGTACCGCAAGATGCAGAAGCCCAGGCACATGGCGCAGCGATCCGGCACGGGCGGTGAACTCCGCGGCCAGGCCATCGAGCACCGCATCCAAACTCGCCCGCACCGCTACCGGCAGCAGATGACGGGCACGCCGCAGGTCCACCACGTTCAATCCGATGCGGACCACCGCCATCATGGCAATCGCCATCTCATCGGTGGCGGACAGACCGGCGGCGAGGCGCGGCGCCATCTGGCCGGCACGGTCCAGCATGAGGCTGGCGAACACCGCGCGGTTGCCCTGCCCGCGCTGTTCGGCGGCGCGGGCGAGCGATCGGTAGCTGGCCCGCAGCAGGCGGCGCGCCACCCAGCGCGGCTGCATGACGCGGGCCACGGACGTGATGACGGTGCCGCACCAAAGCCCGCCCACCAACGCCAGGCCAGCATTGGCGAAGCTCGCGAAATCGCCGGTATAGCGGCCCTGCAGCGCCAGAAGTGCGGGCATGTTCGCCGCCACCGCCAGGCCGATCAGCATCGTGGCCGGATTGGCCGCCAGCAGTCCGGCCACCAGCATGGTGGGCATCAGCAGCAGAACCAGCGTCTCGTATTCCTGGGCCTGCGGCAGGATGGCGTACGCATACACGGCGCTGATGGCCAGGGAGAGCAGGCACCATTTGGCAAAGGCAAGCTGCGGCCGCACGGGATTGTCGAGCGTGGCAAAGAAGCTGCACCCCACCGCCGCCATCGCCGGCAGCGAACTGCCCTCCGGCCAGGCGGTGGCGATCCAGAACGTCGATGCGGCCAGCATCGCCACCACCGCCGCGACCGCCGAGCGCAACGCCAGCCCGAGATCGGCATGGCGGGCGCCGGTGCCGCGCGCGCCATCGATATCCGGCAGCGCCAGAACCAGCGGCCCGCGCGCGCCGAGCAGGCGCTGCTGCAAGGCCGCGCAATCGAGCAGCAGATCCACCAATTCGCGCAGACGCGTCGCCAGGCTGGCCCGCACCAGATCCGGCCAACTGGACGCGAACCCAAGCTGCGGCGAGGCGGCCATAATCGCTCCCCGCAGCGCCCCGGCGGCGGATGCGGGCGCGCCCTCGGCCAGCCAGTCGCGCAAGGCGGCCATGGCGGTGCGCAGGCCCGGGGTCAGCCCGTCCGGCTGCAAGGCGCTGATCCGGCTGGCGATGGAGGCGGTCAGCGGCAACAGCAGCAGCATGCGCGAGCGGAGCATCTCCGCCCAGCCACGCGCGCCAGCCGGCAAAGCGGGATCGAACCCGAGATGGGACGCAAGCGCATCGATCTCGATGGCATCGGCCGCCAGCCGGGCCCGTGCCGCATTCGGCGTTGCATCTTGCGGTTCATCGAGCACCTCGACCGCCCAGGCGGTGGCATGGTGCAGCCAGGCCTGCACACGCTCGATGAACACAACGCGCGTCGAGCGCGGCATCACGATCGAACCCACAAGGCCGGCGCAGACGATGCCAAGCCCGATTTCCTGCACGCGGGCAACGGCGGTGGTGAAGATGGCGCCGGGGTCGTCCACCGCCGCAAAGCCGATGATGGGCGCGGTATATCCGGCGAGCATAAAGACATAGCTATGCGGCCTGCGGTCCATCAGCGACAGGAACAGGCAGGCGCCGGTCCACAGCGACAGGCCCAGCGCCAGCAATTCAGGTGACGTGGCAAGATTCGGCACCAACAGCACAGCGCCGATCCCGCCCAGAACAGTGCCCATCAGGCGATAGGCCGCCTTGGACAGCGTGGGGCCGGCAAGAGGTTGCGCCACCACATAGACGGTCGTCATGGCCCAGTATGGCCGCGGCAAATCCATCCAAAAGGCGATGTAGAGCGCGAGGCAGGCCGCCACGAACGCCTTGCCCGAGTACACCCAGTCGCGCCATCCCGGAAGCGTCACGCCCGCGTCTCCTGCGTATCGGCAACGTTGCGCAGCCAGCCCCGCAGGAACAGCTCCACCACTTCATGCACCCATTCCTCACGCGAGATCTGGATCGTCGGCTCCCGTCCGAATGCCGCCGACCGCAACGCAGCGCCGGCAATCATTTCGTGCAAGAGGCGCGCGGCGACCATGTCATGCCGCGCCGGCTCCCCCCGTCCGCCGCGTTCCTCCATCAGCAGGCACGCCAACTGCGGAATTGGCCCCGCCTCGGTTTGCTGCATCAGCAGCTGGATCAATGCGGGAAAGCGGTAGACCTCGGCGAACAGCACGCGGTGCAGGCGCACCATGTCCGGCGCCAACAGCATCGACAGCAAGTGCCGCCCGATCTGCTCCAGCCGCGACGGCAACGAGCCCTCTGTCCCCGCCGTGCTGACCGAGTTCCGCCAATCGCTGAGCATGTCGGTCACAACGGCGCTGAACAGCGCCTCCTTGTCGCCAACCTTCACGTACAGCGTGCGCTTGGTGGCCCCGGCGCGGTCGGCAATCTGCTGCACGCTCGTCGCAGCGAACCCTTGGCTGAGGAACAATTCCCGCGCACTGGCAAGAATACAGTCCGGCAACGCCGCCGCCGCATCCTGCGCGGGCCTGCCGGCTTTGCGCGGCCTGGCGGGCGCTTGAGCCATTGCGACGGCGGCGGAGGAAGTTTTTGACACCATACGGTATCATTAGGCGCGCGCAGATCCATTCCACAAGATAAAACGGGTCCGGCGCATTGATACGCAGAACGCGGCAATCGGCGCGATTATGGCGCTTTTCCGGGCCGCGAGAGCGCATGCACCGCACGGCGCGCATATCAGCCAAGCCGCCTTGCACAGACCATGCGGCCCATCGATAGTGAACCGAGCAAGCAGCAGCAGTGCAACGGAGCAATCTTGGGCGAAGTCCGTATCAGCGACCTCACAAAATTCTACGTTGATGGCGCGCCGATCCTCAACAAGATCAACCTGACCATCCGCAGTGGTGAATTCTTCACGCTGCTGGGCCCCAGCGGGTGCGGCAAAACCACGTTGCTGCGCACCATCGTGGGCTTCCTGCGGCAGGATTCCGGCACCATCACCTATGATGGCGAGCGGATCGACCTGCAACCCGCCTACAAGCGCAATATCGGCATGGTGTTTCAGGACTATGCCATCTTCCCGCATCTGTCGGTGTGGAAGAACGTGGCCTTCGGGCTGCGACCACGCGGCCTGTCGGCTGCGGACACCAAGGACCGGGTGGCCGAGGCCATCCACACGGTGCGGCTGGAAGGCTTCGAGGACCGAATGCCGTCAGCCCCTTGTTTTAAAATGAACGCCTTTTGTGCGTCCGAAAATGCCGATGCCTTCATCGGTCTCCGCTCCTTCCAGCCGAGGGAAGCCGCGCGGAAAACTCTAACCAAAAACGATCCAGTTTGTCGGGGGCAGATCAGCCAGTTTCCGCACCAGAATTCGGATGCGTCGCCACTCGGCTATTCCTGCATCGACGGCTTCGCCATTCCCCCGCGCCACATCACCATCGAACGCCTGCCCCCGGGCGAGACCCGCACCGTGGAACTGTTCACCGACGGGTATTTCAGCCACCCCGACCGCTTCGGCGTGGCAGCGTGGGAGGCAGAAGCCGACGAGGTGGAACGCATCGATCCGTTGAAAATCGGGCCCTACGCATCAGTGAAAGGCTCGCTGCCCCCTGTTCGCACCGATGACCGGACCTATCTCGGCGTTCGGATCTAGCCGATGTATGCTTGGTGCAGCGCCCTATTTCGCAGAGGCGGCGTCACCCCTGGGGACACAGCATGCTGCCGGAACCGTTCGACGCCATCGACCTGAAGATTCTCGAAGAACTGCAACAGGACGCCAAGCTCACCAACGTGGAACTGGCCACCCGCGTCGGCCTGTCCCCCTCGCCCTGCCTGGTGCGCGTGCGGGCGCTGGAACAGGAAGGCGTGATCGACAAATACGTGACGCTGGTGAACCCGCTGAAGATGGGGCTGGGGGTCAGCGTGTTCATCCAGATCAGCCTGGAACGGCAGGTTGAGGCGGCGCTGGAGACATTCCAGCACGCGATGCAGGATTTTCATGAAGTGATGGAATGCTACCTGATGACCGGCGATGCCGATTACCTGCTGCGCGTGGTGGTGCGCGACGTGCAGGAACTGGAGCAGTTCATCGTCAACAGGCTGTCGCGCATTCCGGGCGTGGCCAATATCCGTTCCAGCTTCGCGCTCAAGCAGGTGAAATACAAAACCGCCGTGCCGATTGCCCAGAGCGTGGCGCGCAGCCCGAAACCGGCATCACGGCCGCGACGGTAGATGCGGCACAAAGCCACCCAGGCAGCATAATACATGCCAAACATTTGATATGACAGCCGGACATGCTGAAATTTACGTCGGCGCGCACATCATTCAACAGGAAATCCGGCGGCTTCTCCCTTATCGTCTGCCCGGACGGGGAGACGATAAAAATGGCCAGCATGCAACGCCGCGACGGGTCCGCCATGAATGCGGCGAACGATCCGGACCCAGCCGAGACGCGCGAATGGCTGGACGCGCTGGAATCAGTGGTCCGCGCACGCGGCAGCGAACGCGCCCGCTATGTGCTGAACCGGCTGGAGGCGCAGGGCCAGCAACTCGGCCTCATCCCGCAGCCGCAGCCGTTTTCCGCCTATCGCAACACCATCCCGCTTGAGCGCCAGCCGCCCTATCCCGGCGATCTGGCGATGGAGGAGCGCATCACCGCCATCGTGCGCTGGAACGCGCTGGCCATGGTGGTGCGCGCCAACGCGGCGCATGGCGATCTGGGCGGCCATATCGCCAGCTATGCCTCCGCTGCCGAGATATTCGAAGTCGGATTCAACCATTTCTTCCGTGCCGCCGATGCCGAGCATGGCGGGGACCTGGTGTTCTTCCAGCCGCATTCCGCCCCCGGCATCTACGCCCGCGCCTTCCTGGAAGGACGCCTGAGCGAAGACCAGCTCACCAATTACCGCCAAGAACTGACCGGCAACGGCCTGTGCTCCTATCCGCATCCCTGGCTGATGCCGGATTTCTGGCAGTTCCCGACAGGCTCGATGGGCATCGGTCCGATCAGCGCCATCTATCAGGCTCGCTTCCTGCGCTATCTGCGTGACCGTGGCTTGCAAGAGGCCGCCGAAGTGCCGGAGCGGCATGTGTGGGGCGTGTTCGGCGACGGCGAGATGGACGAGCCGGAATCCATCGCCGCCCTCACGCTGGCGGTGCGGGAGAATCTCGACAACGTCACCTTCGTTATCAACTGCAACCTGCAACGGCTGGACGGCCCGGTGCGCGGCAACGGGCAGGTGATCCAGGAATTCGAGGCGCTGTTCACCGGCGCCGGCTGGAACGTCATCAAGGTGCTGTGGGGCTCGGACTGGGACCCGCTGTTCGGCATCGACCACACCCACATCCTGCTCAAGACCTTCGCCGCCACAGTGGACGGCAAATACCAAACGCTCGGCGCGATGGATGGGCTTTACAACGCCGAGCATTTCTTCGGGCAGAGTCCGGAACTGAAGGCGCTGGTGGCGCATATGTCGGACCAGGAGATCGACGCCCTGCGGCGCGGTGGCCATGATCTGCGCAAGCTGCACGCAGCCTTCGCCGCCGCCCAGGCCAACAAGGGCCGCCCGACGGTGATCCTGGCGAAGACCAAGAAGGGCTTCGGCATGGGCGCCGCCGGAGAATCGCGCAACACCTCGCATCAGGCCAAGAAGCTGGATGCCGCCGCCCTGCTGGCCTTCCGCGACCGCTTCTCCCTGCCATTCAGCGATGAGGACGCCAAGTCACTCACCTTCTACCGCCCAGACGAGGACAGCGCCGAACTGCGCTATCTGCGCGAACGCCGCGCCGCCTTGGGCGGCTCGCTGCCCCGCCGCCGGCGGGATGCGCCGGTGGTGCCGGTGCCGCCGATTGCATCCTACGCCCAGTTCGCGCTCACAGCCGAGAACCGCGAGATGTCCACCACCATGGCGGCGGTGCGGATGTTCTCGGCATTGCTGAAGGACAAGGTGCTCGGCCCGCGCATCGTGCCAATCGTGGCCGATGAGGCGCGAACGTTCGGCATGTCCACCCTGTTCCGCCAGGTGGGCATCTACTCGCCGATCGGCCAGTTGTACGAGCCGGAAGACGCCAGCTCGATGCTGTATTACCATGAGGCCAAGAACGGCCAGTTGCTGGAAGAAGGCATCACCGAGGCCGGCGCCATTTCGTCCTGGGTCGCCGCCGCCACGTCCTACAGCGTCAGCGGCCTGCCGATGCTGCCGTTCTATATCTATTACTCGATGTTCGGCTTCCAGCGCGTCGGCGACCTGATCTGGGCAGCGGCGGACCAGCGGGCGCGCGGCTTCCTGTTCGGCGCCACCGCAGGGCGCACAACACTGGGCGGCGAGGGCCTGCAACATCAGGACGGCTCCAGCCATCTGGCCGCCGCCGCGGTGCCGAACTGCCGCGCGTATGACCCGTGCTTCGCCGGCGAACTCGCTGTGATCCTGGATCACGGCATGCGCTCGATGATGGAGGAACAGCGCGACGAGTTCTATTACGTGACGCTGATGAACGAGAACTACGCCCAGCCGGATCTGCCCGCAGGTGCAGCGCAGGATGTCATTCGCGGGATGTATTGCTTCCGCGCCGCCCCCGATGCCGAGGCGCCGATCCGCCTGGTCGGCTCCGGCGCCATCCTGCGCGAGGTGATCGCTGCCGCCGACCTGCTTCAGGCCGATTGGGGCGTGGCGGCCGAGATCTGGAGCGCCACCAGCTTCACCGAACTCGACCGCGAGGCCCGTGCCATCGCCCGCTGGAACCGCCTGCACCCGGCTGAACCGCCTCGGGTCAGCCATGTGGAGGAATGCCTCGGCGGCACTGCGCCGGTGATCGCCGCCACCGACTACGTGCGCGCCTATCCGCAACTGATCGCAACGCATGTGCAGGCGCGGATGGTCACACTCGGCACCGACGGCTTCGGCCGCAGCGACACCCGCGCCCGCCTGCGCCGGTTCTTCGAGATCGACCGCCACCAGATCGTGCTCGCCGCCCTTGATGCGCTGGCGCAGGAAGGCCGCATCGGCCGCGACCTGCCGCTGGCCGCCATCACCCGCTACGGCATCGACCCAGACGCCCCCGCACCGTGGAGCGTGTGATGCCAGACACCCATATGGCTCCCGCAATGATGGTTCCGGTCCCCGATATCGGCGATATCCGCAACGCCAAGATCATCGAAATCCTGGTCCGTCCTGGTGATGTTGTGGCGGCGAATGACTCGCTGGTGCTGCTGGAAACCGACAAGGCAACGCTGGAAGTGCCCGCCCCCACTGCCGGCATGGTGGGCGAAATCCTCGTCGCAGCCGGGGATTCCGTGCAGCAGGGCACGATGCTGCTGACCCTGACTCCACAGGGCAGCACACCGGCCAAAGCACCTGTGGTGCATGCGCCCTCGGCTGTGGTTGCGCCCCCACCACCGGCAGCACCGGCAGCACCAACAATCACCGGTGGCTCCGCCTATGCCGGCCCGGCCGTTCGCAAACTGGCGCGCGAATTCGGCCTCGATCTGGCGCAGGTGGCCGGGTCCGGCGAGGCTGGGCGCGTGCAGGCGGAGGATCTGCACCGTCACGTGCAGCAAACCATCGCCCGCGCCGCGCAACCAACACAAGCAGCCTCCACGCCGCCACCCTGGCCGGTCATCGATTTCGCCAAATTCGGCCCCGTCGAACGGCAAAGCCTGTCACGCGTGCGCCGCATCTCCGGCCCGGCGCTGTCGCGCAACTGGGCCACAATCCCGCACGTCACCAATTTCGATGAAGCCGACGTCACCGATCTCGAAGCCTTGCGTCAGCAATTCAACGCCCGTGACCCGAGCGGCCCGCGCATCACCATGCTGAGCTTCCTGATCAAGGCGATGGTCGCAACGCTGCGACGCTTCCCCAATTTCAACGCGGCGCTGGATGGCGACGAGCTGGTTCTGAAGCAGTATTTCCATATCGGCTTCGCCGCCGACACGCCCAACGGCCTGCTGGTGCCGGTGGTGCGGGATGTGGATCGCAAGGGCCTGCGCGACATCTCCGCCGAAATTGCCGATCTGGCGCTCCAGGCACGCGAAGGCCGTATCCGCCAGCCGGACATGGAGGGCGGCTGCATCTCCATCTCCTCGCTCGGCGGCATTGGCGGGCTGGGCTTCACCCCCATCATCAACGCCCCGGAAGTGGCCATCCTCGGCGTGGCGCGGGCGGCGATGAAGCCGGTCTGGAACGGGCAGGAATTTGCTCCAAGCCTGATGCTGCCGCTGTCGCTGTCATGGGATCACCGTGTGGTGGACGGCGCGGAGGCCGCCCGCTTCCTGGTTCACCTCTCCGGCCTTCTTGGCGACTTTCGCCAGATCCTGCTGTAGCGACCACACGGCGGCACGCGGTTGCCCTACCCCTGCGCCAAAGCGAGCTGAACGATCCGCACCACCACCATGCCAACGGCGAGCACCAGATAGCCGCGCAGCACGCTCATCCAGACGCGTTTGGACAATGTCATGCGGGATGGCTCCAGCATATCGAGCGGCGGCATCCGCCAGGCACGTCGAAAAGCGGCATCCGGTCGCGGCAAGGCCGGCGCGAGCTCGCGCCGGCCCAGCAGCAATGTGGCAGCAGCGCTCAGCACGAACAGCACCGCCCCGCCGGCCATGATCCAAAGGATCTGCTCCCCCGTGATGTCCGGGTAGAGGACCGACGCCGTCAGGACGATCGACATCAGCACCAGCACCGCGATCACCAACGCGGTGAAGGCGTTGAGCCACTTGCCGTTGACCCACGGTCCGAGCACCTGCGCGTCGTTGCACAGCAGCAGCAGGAACACCGTGGCACTCGGCAGCAGCACGCCCGCCAGGGTTTGCACGGCCAGCGTGATCAGGCCGAGCGGGGAGCCGGGGATCAGCACGATGGTGGCCGAGAATGCGATCAGCCCGGCATAGACCAGATAAAAGCCTTTCGCATCGCTGGCCTTGCGGTGCAGCGAGTGCTTCAGCGACAGCACATCGCCGATGGCATAGGCCGTCGACAGCGACACCGCCGAAGCGCCGATGATGGCGGCGTCGATCAGGGCGATGGCGAACAGCACCCCCATGGTGGGGCTCACATACTTGCCCAATCCGGCTGCCACGCCGCCCGCATCGGTGAAGTTGCCGAATTCCGGCTGGCCTTTGAAAACCGCCGCGCAGAACACCATCATGGCCCCGGCGCCGATCATGACGATGAGAATACCCAGCCACAGATCGGCCTTCTCATAGTTCATGAAATGCGGCGTGATGCGCTTGTCGATGACGTAGCTCTGCTGGAAGAACAGCTGCCACGGCGCCACCGTCGTGCCCACGATGCCGATGATCAGCAGCAGGATATCGGACAGCTTGCCCTCCGGCAGGCTGGGAACAGCGAGACCATGCAGGATCTCCCCCACCGGGGTGTGCACGGCCAGCACGATCGGCACCAGCAGCAGGCTGCCCAGGCACAGCATCAGTGCAAACCGCTCAAAACGGCGGAAATTGCCGGTCGACGCCGCCATCATGGTCAGCACAGCGGCAATCGCCACGCCGGCGATCTTGGACACGCCAAGATAATCCAGCGCCAGGCTGATGCCGATAAATTCGGTGACAATGGTCAGTCCGTTCAGGATGAACAGGTCAATCACGCTGAACGCGCCCCAGAACTTGCCGAACCGGGCCAGGATCAGCCTTGCATGGCCCACGCCCGTCACAGCGCCCAGGCGCAGCACCATTTCCTGATTCACATACAGAACAGGCACCAGCAGCAGCAGCGTCCACAGCAGGGACGTGCCGTAATTCTGCCCCGCCTGGGTGTAGGTCGCGAACGCGCCGGCATCGTTGTCGCCCACCATGACAATCAGTCCCGGCCCCAGAATGGCGAGCAATGTCAGGAAGCGGGCGCGCCATGTCTGGCGCTTGTCGGTATCGCCAAGGCGAATGGTGCCGAGGGCGCCCTTGATGTCACCGATATGCGCGGTGTCGAGGACGGTGGTCTTGAGGCCCGGTTGGGTCAATTGGGTCATGGCAGTCTCCAGCGGCCGGGCAGCCGCGGTTTCGGTCTATCGGGACAGTGCAAAGGGTGTGGATGCGGCCCGTTCGGCCGAATGCCCCTTCAGCCCGATGGCCTGAAGCCGATATCCCAATGGCACGTGAGATGGCCGTGCGCGTCCGTCGTCCACCACGCCACCAGGGGTGCGGACGCGGCCATGCGCTGGGCCTCATGGACGAGGCGAGCGAACAAATTGCGGTCGTTGATCCCGTCAGGGATCACATAGGAATGGATGGCCATCATGGCCTCCTGTGGTTCGGCTGTTGCTCGAACCCGGGAGGCCGGTTGCCGTTCGGTCAGCGCGTGTGGCGCTGGCCTTGACGGCTCCATGGTCTACCCGGGCGACGGGTCAGCCCGGCGGTCACGGCAGACGACAAGCGTCGACTGTCGCACTCCGGAGACTGGCTGCTAGATCGCGGGTTCATATATTCCTCGGAAGGGTTGATAGCTGTAGGAGGCAGCAAGAGTGTGGCCTTAGACCCAATTGCCAAAAGAAGGCAAGGGCCGGCCAGAGACACGTCATGGTGCGGACGACAGTCAAAATCAGGTTTGTCCTGATTGTAACTTGGGTGATGCCGGCGCAGGCGCAAGGTCATGCTGCGCGCGCTTTCATGTGCCTGTCGACCAGCAGCAGGGCGAAACTGGCGATGCCGGCGGAAACCGACAGCAGGAAGGTCAATCCCATAATCAGGTCCACGTTGTGCAACCCGATCGCGTTCATCAGCAAAAAGCCGATACCGCGCTGGGAGGCGAACATCTCCCCCAGGATCGTGCCGATCAGCGTCAGGGAAAAGCCGATCCGCAACCCCGCGAAAATCTCCGGCATGGCGGCCGGAAACAAGATGGACCTGGCCATCTCCAACGGGCCAAAGCCCATGACCCGGCCGGTCTTCAGCAACACAGGGCGGATATGGCGCACGGCGCTGACCGTGAACAAGGCGATCGGGATCACCCCATGGATCACCCCGAAGGCCACCTTCGCGGACATGCCAAGCCCGAACATCAGCAGCATGATCGGATACAGCGTAATCTTGGGAATGGCATAGGAAGCCACCAGAATCGGCTCGAACACGGCGCCGACCATGCGGTTGCTGCCCAGCAGAACGCCCATGGGCAATCCGATCAGCACGGACAGCAGCAACGCCATCGCAAAGGCGCGCCCGGTTTCCCGCGCATGCGGCCAGAAGGTCTCGTTGCCCAACAGGGTCGCGGTGAAACGGACCGTCGCCACCGGGGAGCGAAAGGCGACATCGCCCACGCCCCAGTAAAGCAACTGCCAAAAGGCCAGCAATCCCAGGACAAGAAGGGTCACGCTCTGGAGCGTGCGCATGGGGGTGGCGGTCACGACAGGCCTCGCTGCGTGAGCAAGATGCGCTCCCAATAGGACAGCAGGGCATTGACCAGAACAGAGGTCAGAATGACCAGCAAAATCAGAGGATACATCGTTGCGTTGTCGAAGTTGTTGTAAGCAAAGCTTATTTCATAGCCCATGCCGTTGGAGGACATGATGAACTCGGCCCCGATGACGCCGATCAACGCATAGGCAATGGCCAGCCGCGCCGCGGTGAGCAGGAAGGGTGCGACGAAGGGCAGCACGATCCGCCGCGCTGTCTCCACCGGCCCCAGGCGGCTGACCAGGGCGGTCTTGAGCAGCACCCGCGGCACCCGGTCCAGCCCCGCCAGGGTGGTGACCACGACGCTGACCACCGCAAGCATGAAGGCGATGAAGATCTCCGGCAGGTCGTTGAGGCCGAACACCACGATCATCAGCGGGTAGAACGCGAAGACGGGGATGGCGTAATAGGTGGCGAAAAGCGGGTCCAGCGTCTCGCGCAGGAAGCGGGCCCGGTGCAGCAGGACCGCGAAGACCACACCGAACAGCATGGCGCTGACAAACGCGATCGCGGCATTGGTCAGCGTGCGCAGAATGGCGGCGTTCAGCGATCCGGATGTGATGATGCGCCAGAGATCGACGGCCATCCGGTGCGGTGGCTGCATCGTCAGCCTGTCAATTCCACCCGTGGCGCAGAGAACCTCCAGCAGCACGACCAACGCCGCCAGCAACCCCACGCGCCATACCCAGGCGTATTTCACGCTGCCAGCCCAGACGGGGCCAACCCAGACGGGGCCAACCCAGACGGGGCCAAACCAGACCGGCCGAGCGACTTCATCGATTCCGTGCGCAGCGAGCGCCACAGCCGGGCCGTGACGACGCCGAACGAATCTTCCTGCACCACACGACTGTCGCGGTCACGCGCCCATCCGGTTTCCACGATATCGATCAGGCATCCCGGCCGGGCCGACATCACCCCGATCCGGTCCGCCAGCATGGCCGCCTCATCGAGCGCATGGGTGATCAGGAACACCGTGGCGCCGGTCTTGCGCCACAGGTTCAGCAACTCATCGCCCATCAGCAGGCGGGTCTGCTGGTCCAGCGCGCCAAACGGCTCGTCGAGCAGGATCAGCCGTGGTTCCGTCACCAGCGTGCGCGCGATGCAGACGCGCTGGCGCATGCCGCCCGACAATTGCGCGGGGTGGTGATTGGCGAAGGCGGCCAGCCCCATCATGTCCAGCGCGGCATCGATCCGCGCCGCCTTGTCCGCCTTGGAAAGCTGCTTCTTCCGCAGGCCGAACGCGATGTTGTCGCGCACCGTGAGCCACGGGAACGAGGCGTCTTCCTGAAACACCACGCCCACGCCCTCGGGGATGCGGCCGTTGATCGGCCGCCCCTCGAACGCCACCTCGCCCGCCGTCGCGGTGGACAGGCCAGCGATCAGTTCGAGCAAGGTGGATTTCCCACACCCCGAAGGCCCCACCACAGCGAAGAACTCGCCGTGCCGGAGTTCAAGATCCAGCGGGCCAAGCACCTCGGTCGTGCCGCCGTCGCGGCCGGGCCTGACGAAGCTTTTGCGCACGCCGCGCAACGAGACCTGCGATGGTGCGGACATCAGCGGATGGTCCTGAGATCTTCCGGCAGGAAACGCGACGTTACGAGATCCTCGGCCTTCACATCGCCGGTGATGGCGCCGACGCTTTTCTGCACTTCGATCGCCTTGCGCAGGCCGTCCAGGCGGATATCGCCGGGGCCCCAGTATTCCACGCCTGCCGTGCGCGACGTGGTCAACGCCTTCACCGCTTCGGTCGCGACCTCGGGGGTGATGTTGTAGGCCTTGGCGATAATGATGCCGGCCTCATCGGGATTGGCCACCATGTCGGCCACCGCATGGCGCCGCGCCCGGATGACGGCGCGGATGAAGGCTTCCTGCGCCGGCGTCGGCGAACCGCTGGCCACGCCGACAACATTGGCAATCGGCGGCAGTGCCTCCGACGCCCGGACGATCGGACGGTATTTCGATTTGAACTGCGACCACAACGGCTCCGGGATCGGCGTGATATCGACGATGCCGATATCAAGTGCCGCCACGCCCTCGCCAAACCCGCCGGTCTTGACCAGCGTGGCATCGGTCGTCTTCAACCCGGCTGTCTCCAGCACCATCGTCGCCAGCGCCTGGCTGGTGGAGCGTGGGTTGGTATAGCCGATCTTGCGGCCCTTCAGATCGGCCGCGGTATGGATCGGCGAGTCAGGCTTCACCGCCCAGATGAACTCGGCCACGGTCAGCACGTTGTCGCTGACGATCTTGATGTCCGCGCCCTGCTGGATGGCAGCGATGACCGCGTTCGGGTTGACCTCGGCATAGGGCGCGCTGCCGGCGAGCATGTTGCGCAGCGTGGTGCCGCCGCCGGCGGATGACAGGATGCCGGTGACATCCGCACCCTCCGCCTTGAAGTATCCCTTCGCCATCGCCACCGCATACGGCATGCCGTTGGCCGAGACGCCGTAGTTGCTGATGACGATGTCCTCGGCCCGGCTCGGGCTTGCGAAGGCAAGGACGACGCTGCCGGCGATGGCTGCAAGCAGGCGTGCTGCGGATGTGCGACTCATTGTAGTTGCTCTCCCGTTTATTTTTTTATTGTTTTTATGTCAGCAAGCAGTCCTGCGTCAGCCTTTCTCGATATCCCGCCAGCGTGCGATCTCGACAGCATTGTCCAGCGCGGCACGGGCGGGGACAGCGTGGGGGAACGGGCGCAGGGTTTCCACACCGTCCGCGTGCCGCCGCAGGGCGTGCAGGCCCTCGGTCAAGGCGGCCACATTGCGCAGGATGAGGCTGGTTGGAAAGGACACCTGGCTGAAGCCCATGTCCCCGAGTTCGGCCGGCGAGATCCACGGCGTGTCGCCGCCTTCGAACATGGCCGCCGAAAGATAGGCGCCCTTGAAGGCCGCGCCGACCCGGCGGTAGTCGTCTTCCGTTCGCAGCCCGGCGATGAAGATTCCGTCCACGCCCAGCTTCAGGAAGCGCTCGGCCCGGTGCATGGCCACGTCCAGGCCCAGCGGGCCGTAGGCGTCGGTGCGGCCGATGATGAAGGTGTCGGGGTTGCGCCGCACGGCAAGGGCCGTCCGCAGCTTGGCTTCGATCACCGCTTCATCCGCCACGGCTGCGGCCTTTTCGGCGCGCTGCTGCTTGCGGTCACGGTCCTGGTCCTCGATCAGCAGGCCGCCGACCCCGATCGCCTCATAGGCGGCCACGGTCCGCGCCACGCTCTTGAGGTCGCCATAGCCGTCATCGGCATCGGCGAAGAACGGAATGGACGAAGCAGCGGCAATGTCGCGGATGCCGTCGACCATATCGGTCAGGCCGATCAGCCCGATATCCGGATAGGCATGCCGTGCGGCCAGCAGCGCCGACCCACCGATGGCGAACGCCTTGAAGCCCGCCTGCGCGATGAGCCGTGCCGACAAGGCGTCATGCGCCAGCGGCGTGATGAGGGGATGCTCGGCGGCGATGGCCGCGCGGATGGAGGGCGGGTTCAACATGCGGTGCCTTGTGGGTAAAGCCAGCCTTGCTCAGCCTGTGCGCGGGCGTGAAAGGCGGTGATGGCGTCGGTGTGACGCAGGGTGGTTTCAATTTCGTCGTCGCCCCGCATCAGGGCCGCAGCCCGTGACGCCGGCACGGTGAAGCCGTGGCGCACCCCGTACGGCCCGGTCACGCTGCACGACGGCAGGTCCACCTGAAAGACCGGATTGTCCGGGTAGCGCCCAATCGTGTCGAGCAGGGCCGCCAGCGTTGCCGGGGTGATCAGGCCGGCGAGCACGCCGTTGCGAAACGCGTTCTCGTAGAAGATGTCCGCGAAGGCCGGCGCCAGAACGCAGCGTATGCCGAATTGCGACAGCGCCCACACCGCCGCTTCGCGGGAACTGCCGCAGCCGAAATTCTCGTCGGCCAGCAGAATGCGGGCGCTGCGGAACGGCGGGCGGTTCAGCACGAAATCCGGCTGTTCCTGTCCGGCGGCATCATATCGCTGCGCCCCGAACAGGCCACGGCCCAGATCCACGTTGGCGAACCGCAGCCACGGCGACGGGATGATCGCGTCGGTGTTGACGTTGGTGAGCGGCATGGGCGCCATGGCGCCCTCCAACGTGATGAATTTGTCCCTCATGCGACGTGCCCCCGGCGTGGATCGGCGATCCGGCCGGCCAAGGCCGAGGCCGCCACCGTGGCGGGGCTTGCCAGATGCGTCCGGCTTTGCGGCCCCTGCCGGTTTTCGAAATTGCGGTTGCTGGTGGCGATGCAGCGCGCACCCGGCGGCACGATGTCCTCGTTGATGCTGACGCAGAGCGAACAGCCCGCATCGCGCCATTCAAACCCGGCGGCGCGGAACACCTCGTGCAACCCAAGCGCCTCGGCGGCCAGACGCACCCCGGTGGAACCCGGCACAACCATGGCCCGCACGCCTGGCGCCACCTGTTGGCCGCGCACCACCGCCGCAGCCTCCAGCAGATCGGACAGGCGGCCATTCGTGCACGACCCGATGAATGCGATGTCGATCGGAAGGCCTGCCAGCGTGCTGCCGGGCACGAGTCCCATGTAGCGCACCGCCGCCGCCGCCAGATCTCGCCGCCTGGCATCGGCGAAGCTGCCGGGGTCCGGCACGTACTCATCCACGCCGATGACGTCCTGCGGGCTGGTGCCCCAGGTGACCTGCGGTACGATGCGGTTGCAGTCCACCGAAAGATCCCGTTCGAACACGGCATCGCCGTCGCTGCGCAGCCTCTTCCACCGGGCCGCGGCAAGAGCCAACGCGTCACCGGCAGGGCTGAACGCCCGTCCGCGCACATAGTCCGTGGCGGCATCGTCGGGGGCCACCAGACCCAACCGGGCGCCGATCTCGATCGACATGTTGCACAAGGTCAACCGCGCCTCGATCGGCAGCGCGCGGATGGCAGAGCCGGCATATTCAATCGCAAAGCCCTGCCCGATGGCGATGCCGAACTGTCCGGCCGTATAGAGAATAACATCCTTCGCCGTCACGCCCTTCCCCAGTACGCCGTCATAGCGAATGCGCATCGTGCGGGGCCGCGCCAGCGCGAGGGTTTGGGTGGCCAGCACGTGTTCCACCTCGCTGGTGCCGATCCCGATGCCCAGCGCGCCGAGGCCGCCGACCGTTGACGTGTGGCTGTCACCGCACGCCAGGATACAGCCCGGCAACGCCAGCCCCAGTTCCGGCCCGATCACGTGGACGATGCCTTGGCGGATATCATCGACGCCGAAATGCCGAATGCGATGGGCAAAGGCGTTGGCGCGCATCAAGCGCAGCAACTCCAGCCCACCCGGATTGGTATCTTCGTCACGCCCCGGCGCCGTGGAGACGATGTGGTCCTGGGTGGCCACCGTCAGTTCAGGATGGCGCACCGTGCGACCGGCGCGGCTCAGCCCGTCAAAGGCCTGTGCGGAGGTGGTTTCCTGCAGCACATGGCGGTCCACAAAGATCAGGTCGCGCCCATCATCCATCTGGGTCACCAGATGGGCGTTCCAGATTTTCTCGAAGACCGACAATGGCGGTGCTGCGCCCAAAGCCCCTTGCATGCGTTTTCCTCTCGGTGATCGGTTGGTGTCAGGGCGACGGCAACGCCGTTCACCCGTATCTCCGATTTCTTGAGAGCAAGGCTAGGCGAGGCGTCCAGAAGATTACAGGATAAATAGCTGATCTGTTCTGAGGAAAGCTGAGGTCTGATGGGTCGTGTTCTGCCGCCACTGAATTCGCTGCGCGCCTTCGAGGCTGCTGCCCGCCATGGCAGCCTGACCCGCGCAGCCCTTGAATTGTCGGTCACCCAAGGGGCTGTCAGCCGGCACGTGCAGTTGCTGGAAGACTGGATGGGCATGGAACTGTGCCACCGCCTTCGCCGTGGCATAGAACTGACACCAGAGGGGGCCGCCTACGCCGCCGTTCTGGCGACCGCGCTGGATCAGGTTGAGGCGCAGACCAGGCGGCTGCGCGACCGTCCGGCCGCGAACATCCTGCGGCTCAAGCTGCCCCCGACCTTCGCCATCCGGTGGCTGGTCCCACGGCTGGCGCATTTCCACGCCCGCAACCGGCAGATCGACGTGCAGATCACGACATCGCACAACACCGTCGATTTCGACCGGGAAGACATCGATGTCGCAATTCACTGGGGAACAGCCCCCCTGCCCGGCTGCACATGCCGGCGGCTGTTCGGCGAGGTTCTGTTGCCGGTGTGCAGCCCCGGCCTGTTCCGCACACACGCCGCACCGCGCACGCCGGACGATCTCAGCCAGCATGTGCTGCTGTGCTCACTGCACCGCCCGGACGACTGGCCCATCTGGGCGCGCGCGGCGGGGGCCCAGAATGTTGACGGCAACAGCGGCCTGAAATTCGAGAATTCGGCCCTGGCCTATCAGGCGGCGGTCGACCAGCTTGGCATCGTGATGGCACAGCATGCGTTCGTGGAGGACGAATTGCGGTCTGGCCGCCTGATCGCCCCGCTTGCCTTCCGCGCCGCAACCGCCGGGGCCTACTATCTGGCGTATCGGCCGTCAAAGCGGCTGATGCCGCTGGTTCGGCTGTTCGAACCATGGATCCTTGAACAGGCCGCCGGGCTGGAAAATGCGGCCTGATCGGCGCTGTGCGAATGGCGCAACCTTGCATGAATGAGGTCCGGTAACGCCATGACGCAGCAAACCCGCACGCCCCCATGTATCGAAAATATCAACCGATGTTGAATCCCAGAAAGCTGGCGTATTTCATCGCCGTTGCTGACTGCGGCTCGTTTTCAAAGGCCGCCGTCGACCTCGGCATCACGCAGCCAACGCTCAGCCAGCAGATCACCTCGCTCGAGACACATCTGGGCCGGTCGTTGCTGGTGCGCGGCGGACGCAGCGTGATGGTGACGGAAGCCGGCCGCGTGCTCTATCGGCATGCGCAACTGCTGGGCCGACAACTGCACCAGGCGGAACAGGACGTGCGAAATGCCGACGTGATGGGCATCGGGCATGTGTCGCTCGGCCTCGCCACCTGCGGCGCCGCAGCCACATTGGCGCTGCCGGTGCTGCAAAGGATGCTGGAACGCCATCCAGAACTTCAGCTGCGGCTGAACGACAATTTCGCCGGAATCCTGAGCGAGGCGATCATGAGCGGACGCATCGACCTGGCCCTGATCTACGGCGCCGGCCCGGTGCATGGCGTGCACTTCGAGCCCTTGTTCCACGAAGAACTCTTCCTGATCGCACCGACGGACTTCCAACCCAGCCAGCTAGACGGCCGGGTGCCCATCGCCAGCCTGCAGGACGAGAATTTCATCCTGCCCAGCGCGGTGCATTTCCTGCGCCCGATCATTGAGCAGGCGTGCGCGGGGCAAGGCTTCGCCCCCCATGTCGTCGCCGAGATCGACTCGCTGGCCGGCCTGGCCGATGCGCTGCATCAGGGCCTCGGCATCGCGATCCTGCCACGCTCGGCGCTGGAGGCAGAAATGGCGGCAGGCACGTTGAACGCGTTTCCCATTGGCTCCGGCAGCATCGAGGCGACCGTGTCACTGTGCGTGTCGGACCACCTCCCGATCACCCCCGCGATCGAAAGCCTGGGGCATGTCATCCGCGATCTGGTGCGCGAACGGCTGGCGCGCGAGAGCTGGAACGGGGTGCGGCCGGTGCCGGCCCGGACGATACGGACATAAGCCCACCGGGAATGTTCTGCCCCAGTTCCCGGGCCATGCCATGCACCGCGCGAATGGCGGCGGAGGGCTCATCCTGCCCCGCCATGCAGAGGGACAGCGTGATGCGGGCGTCCGGTCCGCCAAATTCGCGCACGCGCAAGCCGTCCCGCTCCGCCAACGACAATGCCACCGAGCGCGGCAGCACGATGGCGCCCACCCCCATGCGCGCCGCGTTCGCCAGTGTTTCGAACGATTCAATCTCGGCCACCAGACGCGGGCGAAGCTGCGCCGCCGCGAAGATCGCCTCGGCCAGTTGGCGAACGGCGTGCGTGGCGCCCGGCAGCAGGAGGGGAACACTGTCCCAGGTGTCATGCTCCCCCAGCACATGCGCCTGCCCGACCAGGCAGAGCGGCTCGGAAAACAGCTTTTCGTAGCGCAACCCCGGCCGCGGGACGATCTCGTAGGTGAAAGCCATGTCCATCCGTTCCAACAGCAGGTCGTTGGCCAGAATGCCTTCGAAGTTTTCGTTCACATGCAGCAGGATGTCGGGAAATTGTTGCCGAACCTGGGCGAGCAGCGGCAGAATCAACAGCCGGGCCGGACTGTGCGGGGCAATGCCGATCGTCACCCGGCCGGCCGGTTCACCCGACAGAACCCGAACCTCCGCCACCGCCTGGGCCATCTGCCGCTCCAGAATGCGCGCATGGCGATAGACAACCTTCCCGGCGGGCGTGGCGACAACGCCGTATTTTCCGCGCAACAGCAGGGGCGTGCCGAATTGCCGCTCCAGCACCAGCAAATGCTGGCTGAGGGCGGGTTGCGCAATTCGCAATGACTCCGCCGCGCGCGTGATGCTGCCGGAATCGATCACACGCATCAAAAACACCAGCCTGCGCAGATCCATGCGGCCTCCCAACCCATAGAAGCTTTCTATAGCCGCAGATCATATCCGTCTTTGCGGTAGAGAAAACCAACTTCTAGCGTCTCGCGATACACGGGACTGACCCGCGATGGCCACATGGCTAAAGGCGGCAGTCCGCGAAGGAGCATAGAACATGCCGACGATGACCCGCCGCCAGCTTGTTGCCCTCGCGGCAACAATTGTCCCCCTTGCAAGTCGCATTTCCCCCGCCCTGGCGCAAACCACCGGCGGGCCGTTGCGCATCGGTTTGGTTGTGCCGTTGAGCGGACCGTCGGCCCGCTGGGGCGGGTTTGCCTCGCACGGCGCCGAACTGGCCATCAAGCAAATCAACGCGGCCGGCGGCGTCAACGGCGCACCGATCGAGTTGCTGCGCGGCGACAGCCAGGGCACCCCGGTGGAAGCCGTCTCGGCCGCCCGCAAGCTGATCTCGCGAGACGGCGTGAAGGTGATCCTGGGCGATATCGCAAGCTCGGCCACCATCGCCCTGCAGCCCGTGGTTGAAGCCGCGAAGGTCATCCTGCTCAACGGCGCCTCGTCCAACCCGGACATCACCTACAAGGCCGGTGTCGGCGGCTATAAATGGTCGTTCCGCTCGTATCCGACCGATGAATTGCGCGCCAAGGTCATTCTGCAATACGGCGCCGAGAAGAAGAACATCACCCGCTACGCCGTGCTGTCGGTGGACAACGACTATGGCCGCGGCGCCATCGCATTCTCCAAGAAATACCTGCCGACCTACAAGGGCGAGATCCTGAGCGAGGATTATTACAAGGACGACGAGACCGATTTCCGTCCGGTTCTGTCGCGCATCAAGTCGCGCAACGTGCAGGGCATCCTGATGTATGGCCTGCCGGACTCCACCCGCCTCATCGTGCGCCAGATGCTCGAAGTCGGCATGGCCGGCAAGGTCACGCTTCTGGGCAATGGCGAGTTCACCTACCCCGACACCATCAAGGTGGCGCCGTCCGTGCTCAACGGGGCGGTTGAGGCGGCCGCATGGTCGCCGGATCTGGCAAGCCCGCGCAGCCAGAAATTCGTCGCCGACTACGCCGCCGCCTATGGCGCCAAGGAAGTGCCGAACGTGCACGCCTACACGCATTGGGAAGCTGTGTATTTGCTGGCCGCCGCCGCCAAGGCCGCCGGTTCCACCGAGACGGAAGCCCTGCGCGCCGCGCTTGAGAAGATCGACTACGACGGCGCCACCGGCCGCGTACGCTTTGATGACCATCACCAGGCCGAACTGCCGATGTTCATCTATGAGGTCGAGGGCGGCAAAGCCATCGAAAAAGGCGCCTTCACCGCCAAAGTCGAATACCCGGCATGAGGCACTCCCCCACCATAACAACGGGTGTCGCGCCATGTTGATGGACGTTCTGGTCAACGGGATCACCGCAGGGTCGGTCTATGCGTTGGTGGCGGTCGGCATGACCATCATCTTCGGCGTTCTGCGGGCGATCAACTTTGCCCATGGCGAATACTACATGATGGGCACCTTCGCCTCATGGTGGGGGATCGAGACGTTCGATCTGCCGTACATCGTCTCCATCCCGCTGGCGCTGGCGGTGGTGGCAGCCATCGCGCTGGCAATCGGATTGCTGGTGATGCGGCGGTTGATCGACGCGCCGTTCCAGATCGGCGTGGTGGCCACGCTGGGTGTTTCGCTCATTTTGCAGAACACCGTCATCCTGATCTTCGGCGGCACCTACAAGATGTTCGACGGCGGCTGGATCGAGCCGGTGGAGATCGGCAGCGTCAGCCTGTCCCAGCAGCGCATCCTGATCGTGGTGGCGTCGCTGCTGATCTTTGCGGCCCTCGAACTCGTGGTCCGCAAGACGCGCTTCGGCAAGACGATGCGGGCCGTGGCGCAGAACATCGAGGCCTGCAACGTGGTGGGCGTGGATGTGCCGCGGGTTGTGGTCGGCACCTTCGTGCTCGGCTGCACCCTGGCCGCCCTGTCCGGCGTGCTGACAGCGCCGGTGACGGTGAGCCTGTATGGCGGCATGGGCACGTCCATCACGGTGAAGACGTTTGCCATCATCGTCATCGGCGGCGTCGGCAACGTCAGCGGCACCTTGCTCGCCGCCTGGCTGCTGGCGCTGACCGAAAGTGTGGTGGCCACCTATCTCGGCCTTCAGTTCCGCGACGGCGTGGCGTTCACCGCGCTGATTGTGGTGCTGACGTTCCTGCCCGGTGGATTGTTCAGCAAGCGGGAGCGGTTCTGATGGCCAGCGTTTCAAGCCACGGGGTCAACACCCATGGCAATTATGTCTATGCCAACCGGCAGCACGGCCTGCGCATCGCGGGGTTCGCCGCCCTGGTGGCAGCATTGGCGGCAGCGCCGCTGGTGGCCAGCGAATACCAGGTCCATGCGCTGATCGTGTCCATGGTTTTCCTGCTGCCGGCGCTGGGGCTCAATCTCATCCATGGCTATGCAGGCATGTTGTCGTTTGCCCAGATGGCGTTCTTCGGGATCGGCGCCTACACCTCGGCGCTGCTGGCCATGCGCTTCGGCACGCCGTTCTGGTTGAACATCGCAGCCGGCGGCTTGGTGGCGGGGCTGGTGGCCATTCCCCTCGGCGTGCCGGCGCTGCGGCTGCGTCGCTATTCCTTCGTGATGTGCACACTGGGTTTCGCGGTCATCGCGCAGACCATCGCCAAGAACTGGGTCAGCGTCACGCGCGGCGATCTCGGCCTGTCGAACGTGCCACGGCCCCGCATCGCGCTGTGGAACGGCGGGTTCGAGATCAGCGACATCAAGTCCTATTACTACCTGGCGCTGATGCTCGCGATCCTGGCGGTGCTGGCGTTCATCGCCATCGTCTCCTCCGCCGCCGGGCGCTACATGATCGCGATCCGTGAGGACGAGACGCTGGCGGCATCGGTGGGCACGCCCACCTGGCATTATCGCATGATCGCCTTCGCCCTCAGTGCCGTGTTCGCCGGCGCCGGCGGCAGCTTCTATGTTCATTACTTCACCGTGATTTCCCCCACCGTGTTCGACCCGTTCTACGCCAACACATTGCTGGTGATCGTGCTCGGCGGCGGCGTGGGCACCGTGGGCGGCGTCATCCTCGGCAGCTTCATGTTCGTGGCCCTGTCGGAAGCCCTGCGGATCGCACCGGACATCCGCATGATCGCCTATGGCGTGCTGCTGGTGGTGATCGTGTTCGCCTGTCCCGAAGGCCTGCTGCCTTTGGTGATGCGCAAAATCGGCACAAGTCCGGCAAAGGAGGTCGCCAATGCCACCTGATCCCAACGCCGCCCTGTCCGTGCGCGGCATCGAGAAACGCTTCGGCTACATCACAGCCGTCGACGGCGTGAACCTGGACATCCATGCCGGCGAGATCTGCGGCCTCACCGGGCCGAACGGGTCGGGCAAGTCCACCTTGTTCGATTGCTGCACCGGACTGCAAACCGCCAATGCCGGGCGCGTGTTCGCGCACGGGATGGACATCACCGGCTGGGAGATGCACCGCATCGTCCGCGAGGCGCGGGTGATCCGCAGCTTTCAGAAGGCCGTGGTCTTCAAGGCGCTGAGCGTGGAAGACAATCTGGTGCTCGCCGGGCAGATGGTCGGCTTTCCAGGCATGGCCTCCACCTTCGGCATCGGGCCTGCCAGCTGGCGCCGGGTGCGCACGCTGCGCGAACAGGCCGGGCATCTGCTGGACATGGTGGGTCTGGCCCATATGCGCCACGCCCCGGCCGGCAAGATCTCGTTCGGCCAGCAGAAATTGCTGCAATTCGCCTCGATGCTGATGCCGCAACCAAGGGTCATTCTGCTGGATGAGCCGATGGCCGGCGTGAACCCCGTCCTGATCGACCGGATGATGGAGAACATCCGCCGCGCCAACCAGGAACAGGGCATCACCTTCCTCGTCGTCGAACACAATCTCGATGCCATGAAGGCGCTGTGCCACCGGCTGGTGGTGCTGAGCCGTGGCGCGATCATCGCCGACGGCACGCCCGATGCCGTGGTGCGCGAACCCTCAGTCGTGGAGGCCTATCTTGCAGGCTGATCTGAATGCGCAAGGCAGACTGACCATCAGCGGCATGCGCGCCGGCTATGGGCCGCTGGAGATCATCCGCGGGCTGGATCTGGTGGTGGAACCGGGCGAGTTCGTGGCCCTGATGGGGCCGAACGGCGCCGGAAAATCCACCTTGCTAAAGGCCATCTTTGGCATGGCGACCGTCACGGGCGGTTCCGTGAACTGGGAGGGGCGCGAGGTGGGGCGCCTGAAATCCAAACGCATCCTGGAAGCGGGCATCGCCTATGTTCCGCAGGGGCGCTGCAACTTTCCGCAGATGTCGGTGGATGAGAACCTCGACATGGCCTCCTACGCCGCCCCCAAGGGCAACCTCAAGGCCGACCGGGAACGGATTTTCGACCTGTTCCCCATCCTGCACGAACGCCGGCGGATGCCGGCGGGATATCTGTCAGGCGGCGAGCAGCAGATGCTGGAAATGGGCATGGCCATGCTGCTCCGCCCCCGGCTTCTCCTGATCGACGAGCCATCGGTGGGGCTGTCGCCGCAGTCGATCCAAAAGGTGTTCGATGAAATCATCGCCATCAACAAAGGTGGCTGCACCGTGTTGCTGGTGGAACAGAACACCCGCAAGGCGATGCAGGTTGCCAGTCGCGTCGCTGTATTGCGGCTCGGCGAGGTGATCTGGACCGGCCCGCCGTCCGGCATCAGCTTCGAAGAACTCGGCGCCATCTTCATGACCGGCCAGCTTCCTGGCCACTCGTCCCCTATCCCTTCCTAGTTTGCCGACATCAACGGCCAACCGGAGCAGAATGATGAAACTCGCCTTCGACACCGGCGGAACCTTTACCGACCTTGCATTGCTCGACGATGCAGGTGTGGTCCATCCACACAAGGTGCTGAGCACGCCGGACGATCCTTCCCGTGCAGTGCTGCGCGGCATCGACGAATTGCTGGCGCTGCGCGGCGCCAGCGGCACCGATCTCGTGGCCCTGTTCGGCGCCACCACGGTGGTGACCAACGCCGTTCTGGAACGCAAGGGCGCTGTGACGGCGCTGATCACCACGGAGGGCTTTCAGGACATTCTGCGCATCCGCACCGAAGGTCGTTACGATCTATACGATCTGAAGTTGCAGTTCTCGGAACCATTGGTGCCGCGCCAGCATTGCTTCGGCGCCCGCGAGCGCGTGTCCGTGGACGGAGACGTTCTGCTGCCGCTGGACGAAGACAGCATCAGCGAAGTGGCCGACGAGCTTCGTGCGCGCGGCATCGAGGCAATCGCGGTGTGCCTGCTGCATGGCTATCGCTACACCGCGCATGAGGCCCGGATTCTGAAGCTGCTGGAAACCCATCTGCCCGGCGTCAGCGTCTCGCTCTCCTCGGTCGTGTGCCCCGAGATCCGTGAGTATGACCGCGCCTCCACCACGGTGGTGAACGCCTACACCCGCCCGTTGATGGCGGGACATGTGCGCCAGCTTGAAGGTGAACTGGCCCTGCGCGGAACCGGCCAACTGCTGTGGATGACATCGAGCGGCGGCGTGGTGCCGGGCGTTGTCGCGGCCCAGATGCCGGTTCGCATGATCGAATCAGGCCCCGCTGCCGGCGTGGTGGCGGCTGGGGAATATGCCCGCAAGAGCGGCGATGCCAACCTGCTGTCCTTCGACATGGGCGGCACGACCGCCAAATTGTGCATGTTGATCAACGGCGAACCGCGCATCGCGGCGGATTTGGAAGTGGCGCATGCCGCCCGCTTCCGCAAAGGCAGCGGGCTTCCGCTCAAGATCCAGTCCGTGCAGATGATCGAGATCGGCGCCGGCGGCGGCAGCATCGCGGCCCTTGGCGCGCTGGGCCTGCTCGCGGTCGGCCCGCACAGTGCGGCCGCTGCCCCCGGGCCAGCCTGCTACGGCCTCGGCGGCGAACAGCCGACGGTGACGGACACCGATCTGGTGCTCGGCTATCTGGCGGCTGACTCGTTCCTCGGCGGCACCTTCGCCCTGCATACGGACGCGGCTGCTGCTGCCATCAGCAAACTTGCGGACCAGCTCGACCTCACCACCACCCGCTGTGCTGCGGGCGTGCATGATCTGGTCAACGAGACCATGGCCCGGGCTGCGGCCATGCATGCGATGGACGCAGGCGTTGACCCGCGCGGCCTGTCCATGATCGCCTTTGGCGGTGCTGGTCCTGTGCATGCCTACGGCGTTGCGCGCAAGCTTGGCGTGAAGCGACTGATCTGCCCGCTTGGTGCCGGCGTGAATTCGGCGCTGGGCCTTCTGGCGGCACCGGTTGCTGTTGACGTGGCGGCCAGCGCGCCGCTGTCGTTGAAGAACTGCACAACAGCCGCCCTGGCGGACATCGTGGCCGGTCTGGTGCGCGAGGCAATGCCGGCGACGGAAGCCGCAGGACTGCCCGCCGATGTGGTGCGCCACAGCTTCTCGGCCGATATGCGCCATGTTGGCCAGGGCTACGAAATCAACATCCGCCTGCCGGACTTCGACCTGCCGGAGGCCGAGTGGCAAGACGCCGTGGCCGAGCAATTCCGCAAAACCTATCTGGCCCTCTATGGCCGCTCTGTCGCGGGCACCGGCATCGAGATCATCACCTGGCGGCTGCGCGCCAGCGGTCCGTTGGGCGCGGTTGGCGCCATCCACGCGCCGCCGCGTGCAGATGGCGACGGTGCCGCCCTGCGCGGTCATCGCCAGGTCTATTTTGCTGAACTTGGCGATTACGTCTCCACGCCGGTCTACGACCACTACGCCTTGGCCCAGGGCTGCGACATCGCAGGCCCTGCCATCGTCGAGCAACGCGAATCAACGGCCGTGATCGGCCCGTCCGGTCGCGCCACGCTCGATGCATGGTCCAACCTCGTCATCACGCTGTCCTGAAGGAGGTCTTTTCATGGCACTCGACTTCAACGATCCGGTGACACTTCAGGTCCTGTGGAACCGCCTGATCTTCATCACCGACCAGGCCGACCTGGCCCTCGGCCGCACCGCGTTCTCCCCCATCGTTCGGGAGAACCACGACTACGTCACGGTTCTGATGGACGCGCAGGGCAACGCGCTGGCGCAATGCACGCTGGCGATTCCGGTGTTCATCTCCACCTTGCCGCTGGCCGTGAAGGAGCATTTCTTCAAGGCGCATCCACCAGAGACGCTGCGCCCCGGCGACGTTCTGGCCACCAACGATGCGCGCATCGGCACCGGCCATCCGCCAGACCTCGTGATGGTGACGCCGATCTTCCACAAAGGCGCGATTGTCGCCTATGCCGGCTGCATCGCCCATCTGCCCGATGTGGGCGGACGGCCGCAATCGCCGGATTCGGTGGACGTGTTCGAGGAAGGCATTCGCCTGCCGATCCTGAAGTTCTTCCGCGAAGGCGTGATCAACCAGGATGTGTTCGACATCATCGCCTCCAGCTCGCGCCTGCCGGACGAAGTGCTGGGCGATATCGCCTCGATGGTCGCGGCCAACGAAGTGATGCGCCGTGAGGTGTGCAGCTTCCTGGAAGAAGTGCAGATCGACGACTTCACCGATCTTGGGCACGCCATCTACACCCGTTCGGAGGACTACACCCGCCGCGCCATCCGCCTGGTGCCAAACGGCGTCTATCGAGCGGAGATGGCGCTGGACGGCGTGGGCGAGGACGTGATCCTGAAGGTGGCCGTGCATGTCATGGACGACACCATCCATGTCGATTACGCCGGCACCTCGGCCGAGGTTGAGGCTGGCATCAACGTGGCGCCGCATTACCGCATCGCGCACAGCCTCTACGCGCTGAAATGCCTGCTGGACCCTGGTTCGCCCAACAACGAAGGCTGTGCCATCCCCTGCACCGATGCGGCGCCGGAGGGGTCCATCCTGAACCCGCGCCCCACGGCGGCGGGTGCCGCGCGCAACCTCGTGGGCCACGCCATCCCGAGCCTGATCTTCCGCGCGATGGCCGATATTTTGCCGGACCGCGTACAGGCCGACAGCGGTGGCGCGCCCATCTGGGGCATCAACTGCGCGGGCGTGCGCGGCGATGGCCAGCAATTTGGCAGCATCCAGAACTTCCACGGCGGCCAAGGTGGCCGTTCGGGACTGGACGGCAACGACACACTGAGCTTTCCGTCCAACTGCAAAGTAACGCCGGTCGAGATCTATGAACGTTCGGTGCCCGTGGTGATCGAGCGCAAGGAACTGATCGCCGATTCCGGTGGCGCAGGAACGTTCCGTGGTGGTCTCGGCCAGCGCGGTGTGATCCGCAACATCTCAGGGGCGCCGATGAATATCTACCTCAACACCGAGCACGTGAAGCATCCCTGCTTTGGCGTGGTCGGCGGCAGCGACGGCGCGCGCGGCATCGTCACACGCGGCAACGAGGCCGTGCCGGCCAAGGGGAAAACCGTTTTGCAGCACGGCGAAGCCTTGCTGATCGAAACCCCCGGCGGCGGCGGCTGGGGCAATCCAAGACAGCGCGACCGAAAATTGGTGGAGAGCGATCTTCTCGAAGGACTTGTTACCCCAGAGGGCGCGGTTAGGGATTACTTCCATGTCTGAACACCATCTTCCGCTTGCGGGCAAGATCGCCGTCATCACCGGCGCAGGCAGCGGCCTGGGTGCCGCCACCGCACGCATGCTGGCGGCGGCAGGGGCCCGAACGGCACTGATCGGTCGCCGTATCGCGCCGTTGCAGGCGGTGGCCGAGGCCATCATCACTGATGGCGGCATCGCATTGGCGTTGCAGGGCGACCTGACGGTGCCGGCCGACGTCGCGCGCATGTTCGCTGCCGTGCGTGCCGAACTTGGCCCTGTCGACATCCTCGTCAACAATGCCGGCGTTGCCTCGCCCGTCAAGAATTTGAGCTGGCTGCCGGACGAGCAATGGGACACCACGATCGCCGTCAACCTCACGGCCGTCTACAGCGCCGTAAAGCAGGTTCTGCCGGACATGCTCGAACGCGGCGCCGGCACCGTCATCACGGTCTCCTCGCTTGCCGCCTATCGCCCGAACCTGCTCGGCGGTGCGCCCTATGGCGCTGCCAAGGCGGCGGTTGGGAACTTCATGGGCTATCTGCGCGCCACCTATCGCCAGCAGGGATTGCGCGCCACCACCATCCTGCCCGGCGAGATGAACACGCCCATTCTGGACACCCGAGCCCGCCCACCATCCGCCGCCGAGCGCGCCCGGATGCTGGACCCTGATGACGTGGCGCAGATCATCCTGATGGTGTGCACCCTGCCGGCACGGGTTCTGATCGAAGACATCCCCGTGGCCCCCACCTTCCAGCGCGACCAGAGCGGCGACATCGAGATCAGCCGCGAATTCGGCCGCCCTGAACCGGAGAAATCGTGATGGACCCGACATTGTTGGCCGATCGCCTGAAGGGCGTTGAAGAATCCGCCTCCACCGCGATGGCCGAAAAGGCGCGTCGCCTGCGCGCCGCCGGTGTGCAGATCATCACTTTGGCCGTAGGCGAGCCAGATTTCGCCACCCCCGACCACGTCATCGCCGCAGCCCACGCCGCGGCCCTGGCGGGCGATACCAAATATCCCCCCGTCTCCGGCACCAAGGCGCTCAAGGAAGCAGTGCAGCGCAAGTTCCGCCGCGACAACAACCTTGATTACGCGCTCGATGAAATCCTGATCGCCAATGGCGGCAAACAGGTGATTTTCGACGCACTGATGGCCACGTGCAATGTGGGCGACGAGGTGCTGATCCCCACCCCCGCCTGGATCAGCTACGCCGACATGGCGAAGTTCGCCGGCGCCACGCCCGTATCGGTGGCCTGCCCGCAGAACAACGGCTTCAAGTTGCAGGCCGAGGTGCTGGAAGCGGCCATCACCGCAAAGACCAAATGGGTTCTGTTGAACTTCCCCAACAACCCCAGCGGCGCGGCCTGCACCCTGGCAGACATGCAGGCGCTGGCGGACGTGCTGCTGCGGCACCCGCATGTGCTGATCATGACCGACGATATGTATGAGCACCTCGTCTATGACGGGTTCCGCTTCTGCACCATCGCCGAGGTGGAGCCACGCCTGAAGCAGCGCACGCTGACGGTCAACGGCGCGTCGAAAACCTATGCCATGACCGGCTGGCGCATCGGATTCTGCGGCGGGCCAAAGGCGCTGATCGCGGCGATGGAAAACGTGCAGGGCCAATCCACCAACGGCGTGTCGACCGTGGGCCAGGCCGCGGCCATCGCGGCGCTGGACGGGCCGCAGGACTACATCAAGGAGCGCGCCGCCATCTATCGCACGCGCCGCGACCTGGTGGTGGAGATGCTGAACGCAGCGCCGGGCATCAGCTGCCACAAGCCCAAAGGCGCGTTCTATGTGTTCCCCAACATTGCCGGCTGCCTCGGCCGCGTGAGCGCGGGCGGGCGGCGGATCGACTGCGACACCGATTTCGTCACCGCCTTGCTCGAAGAACATCACGTGGCCACCGTCCAGGGCGCCGCCTACGGCATGAGCCCCTATATTCGCGTTTCCTACGCCACTGACACCGAAACCCTGCGCGAAGGCTGCGCCCGCATTCAGGCCTTCTGCGCCGGCCTGCAAGAAGCAAAAACCATCAAGGGAACACCGCAATGATTGGAGCCACGCTGCGCCGCCGTCTCGCCGATGGCGAACGGTTGCTGATGATCAACGCCCATCACGTCTCATCGGGTCTGGTGGCCCGGCTGTGCGAACTGGGTGCGGACACGGTGTTTCTCGACGGCGAGCATGGCAGCGCCAGCTTCGAGGAGGTTCGCATCATGGCCGCCAGCGCGCGCGGTGCCGGCGGCGGCGCCATCGTGCGGCCGGACAGCCACCAGCGATCGACCATGATCCGCTATCTGAACTGCGGCGCGGATGGCCTGATGGTGCCGATGGTGGAAACGGCCGAGCAGGCCCGCGCGATTGTGGAAACTGTCCGCTATGCCTGCCCGGCCGATCACCAGGACCGGCTGGTCATCTGCATGATCGAGACGGTGTCGGCGATTGCCAATCTCGACGAGATCCTCGCCGTGGACGGCATCGATGTCATCTTCATCGGGCCGGGCGACCTGTCACAGTCGATGGGCTATCTGCCCAGCGTGCCATTCGGACAGGAGCGGCCACAGGATGTGCAGGACGCTGTTGCAGGGGCCGTGAAGAAGATTCGCGCCGCCGGCAAAATTGCTGGCACGCTGGCGTTCGCGCACGAGATGGAACGCTGGGTGAAGGCGGGTGTGCAGTTCTTCTATATTCATTCGGACCCCTTTCTGCGGGTCGGCCTGCAGCAGATGAAGTCCTTCATTGCCTGATTGGAATGCCGTCAGAACAGTGCGAGCACCGCATCCATCAACGCGCCCTGCTCGGCCAGGGCGCGCAGAAGGCTGAAATGGTCTTTTCCGCCGACGCATAACGCCTGGGACGGATTGCCCAACCGGCTCCAGGCCGCGTGCATGTCGTTTGTCTGGGCCTGGAATGCGGCGGTCTCGTCGCCCCCCACGGCGAAGAGTGCGGGTGGGAGCCCGGCCCTCAGCCGATGCAGCGGCGATGCCGCCTCGGCACTCGCATCGGTGAGACGCAGCTTGTCGTTCAACGGCGTGTTCAGCAACGGCACGAGATCATAAACGCCGCTCAACCCCACAACGCCCGTCACCGCCTGGAATCGCAGCGCGAGTTCCACCGCCAGATGCCCGCCCGCCGAATGGCCGGCTGCCACCAGGCGCGCACCCCCTCGGCCAAGTGCTGCGGCCTGTGCCAGCACGGCCGGGACCGAGGCACTTGCCGCCTCGGTAAGCTCCGCCATCGTCACATCTGGGCACAGCGGATAATTGACCATGGCAACGTCGATACCCGCCGCAAGGAAGGGCGCCGTAACAAAGCGGAATTGGCCCTTGTCCCGCGCTTGCCAGAACCCGGCATGGAAATACGCAAGCGTGCCGCGCCAGGGCAGCGCACTGGCGTGAAACTCGAAGCACTGGCGTGGATGCGGACCATATGCGATCTCGCACACCCCACCAGCCGCCACCGCATCGCTCTCGACCTGAAATTCCGCCAACAGCGCCGCATGGCTCGGCCGCAACTGACGGGTGAGATATTCAAGGGTGTTGTTGTTCTGCATGTTTGCCTCACGCGCCCTTGGTGGCGAAGCCGGCGAGTTGGGCATACCCGCGCACGATGGCTTCCAGTTCGTCGTGAGACGCGACATCCTCGATGCGGTCAAAGCCGTCCGGCGCCCGGCTGGCCACCAGATCCACCACCCGCTCAGGCCCACCGATGCGGTTGGACGCCACCACCGCGGCGGTCACCGGCCGGCGCTCGGCCTCATAGGCTGCCAATGCCGCCGGCGTTTCCATTTCGCACAGCCGATCGGCGAGGCAACGCGCATCGAGGATCGCCTGCGCCGCACCGTTCGACCCCACCGGATACATCGGGTGCGCCGCATCGCCCAGCAACGTGACGCGCCCTTGCGTCCACCACGGCGCCGGGTCGCGGTCGCACATCGGATATTCGAAGATCTCGGGCGTAGCCTGGATCATCGCCTGCACGTCCAGGAACGGCAGCGAAATCCGCTCGGCGTATTGCCGGAAATCCTCATAGCGGCCCAGGCGCGACCAGCTTTCACGGCGCGGCGGCGGCGCATCGGGGGCTGCGACCCGGGCAAAGATCACCCAGTTGGTCAGCCGCGTTTCCGGCGCAAGCCCAGGCGCGATCGGATACAGCACCAGCTTGGCGGCGCCGTCTCCGGCCAGAACCATGCTGTCGCCGCCGTCGAAAGCCGGCCAGTCGACCGCGCCGCGCCACATGACCACACCCTGCCAGCGAATGCCGGGATCGTCCGGGTGCAGGCTGGCGCGCAGTTTGGAATGAATGCCATCCGCCCCCACCAGCACGTGCCCCGCCTCCTCCACGATGCTGCCATCGGGGCACTGGAAGCGCGCGACCACACAGTCGTCGTTCTGCACATGGCCCACAAACCGCCGGCCGCACTGCGGCGCGGACGCTCCCAGCCGCGCCATCGCCGCCTGCCACAGCATGGCCTGCAACCGGCCGCGATGGATGGAGAATTGCGGCATGTCCTGCCCCGCGAAGGTGCCACGTGGCTCGGACCAAATCGGCTGACCGAGGTGATTGGCATAGGTGAGCTGGCGCGTGCGAATGGCGATCTCGTCCAGACGCGGCAACAGCCCGAGCGCCGCCAACTCCCGGATTGCATGCGGCAGCGCATTGATGCCCACCCCGAGCGGGCGCATCTCCGCAGCCGCTTCGAACACCTGGGCATCAACGCCGCGCTGGTGCAGCATCAATGCGAGCGTCAGCCCGCCCACACCGCCACCGGCGATCAGAACCCGCATTTTCAAGGCGCCGGCGGCAGGAAGTGGATGTTGAACGACGCCGAGATCCGCACCACGTCGGCAGGCTCCCGCACGCCGTCCAGGCTGACGAACAAATCATGCAGCTTCTGCGCCGGCGTGACCCAGAACAGCGCGCGGGTGTCGCGGCCGCTGCGGTTGAAGATGCCGTGCGTGGACCCCATCGGCAGGCGGATCAGGTCACCAGCGCCGGCATGCTGTTCCTCGCCGTTCACAAACAGGTCGAACTCGCCTTCCAGGATGCGGATGAATTCGTCCTGATCCGGATGGATATGCGGCGGCACGAAGGTGCCCGTGGGAAACAGCGTGTCGAAGGTGAAGCACGCCTGCGACAACTGCACAGGCTTGTAGGTTTGGCCCATGATGTCCCACACGAGTCCGTCGAGACTTTCGCCGAAGCGAGTGATGCCGGTTTCCAATGCCATCGTTATGGTCCTTCTTGCGTTGCGGACAGGATTGGTGGACGAAGTGCGTCAAGGCAAGCGCCTGGCTGACAGCAGCCAGGCTGCGCACAGAATCAGACTGCGCAGCAAGATGGGCAGACAGCACCGCATCGATACGCCCGCGCACCTGGCAGGCTTGCTGCCGCTTGCCTTCCACTTCAAGAACCGTCGCCCAATGCCGCAAATGATCGACCGTGTCAGGCGGTAAGGTCAATGGCTCATCCGCAGGCCAGACCGGACGCACATAAAACGACCACAACTGCGACAGCCAACTATCCGACCATTGCATCCAAGGTTTCACAAACGCCGAAAAGTGCACAATCCCGCGCCCAATAAGTGGCTCCAGTCTCTGCTGCGCCCGGCCCTGCTACGCCTCGTGCACTATGATGTTCCATTGCCCTGGCAAAATAGCCTTCCGCAATGCGAGACCCTTGTTGATGATACACTGATCAGCCCACCTGGCCTTCGCCCCATGCGTCGCAAAAACGCGTTCTGCCGCGGTGGAAAGCTCCTCCTGCCGCAATGCTTCCAGATCCATCAGCATGACACCGGTATTGACATAGATGTCGTGCGGATCACGCGGGATTTCAGTAAACCCAGTATCGCTGCATGCCGCCAGCGAAAATTCTCCGTAATCGTGCTGAAAAAGCTCCGATAAGCCACACGTTACAATCTATAGATAGGACTTTGGTTTATTTGATAACGTCCGGTATGAAAACCTTACCATATGCCGCCGCAGAGATAAAAAAACGCTTTTGTCCGTAATAAAATTTAAGATTTTCCAATGAAACCATAATTGTCCCACAGTTAAACTGCGGCCTTCTTATGTTTATCGCGACATCTTCTGGCTTAGAATCACCAATATTGATAAAATAAATTTTCAAATTACTCAACGCGTTTATCAAGATCGACTTCTGCTTCACGACAGAGTGCGTCGCGTCGTTGATCAGAGGGTTGGCCCAAGAAAGCCGGCGGCATCAGTCCCGCCCAGAAACTGAACATGTCCGTGTGCATTATGCCCTCTCCCGTTACAAACGGCCGGATGACCGGGCGCACCGACGGGAACAACCGATCGATGTCTGCGAGAATATCAGCCGAGGGCCTGACTGGCAGGAGCGTAGGTGACAGGCCCTGACGCATCCGGCTGGATCGCACCGCGCGCATACGACATCGTCAGCACCGTGTCGAAAACCACGAGGCCGGACTTAGACAGGAAAGTTCCGAAATCACCGCTGTTGAAATAAGTGTCCAGACGCAGAAACACCGCCTGATGCGCCATGACATGCAGATGCACCACCGCCATCGCGGCTGCGTCATTCCCGGCCACCACGGGGCCAACCACATGGCCGCGTCCAAACCGCCGGCACAAGGCGTATGCCTCCAGAGAATCGTCGCGAAACAAGCCATACCCCACGGACCGTGCGAACAGGCTGTCCATCAGGGCCGGCCGCGCCACGCCGAACGCCAGCGCATCCAGATCAACCATGGCCGCCAGATGCGAAGCCTCCAGCCGGCGCACCACTGTGCCTGCCGGCGCCACCGGCGGTTCCACGATCGCATGCGCTTCGCCCTGGCACTGGAACAGGGTCTTCTCGGGGATGAAATCCAGCCCGAGATAGAGCCGGCGCGCTGCCTGGGTTGCGTTGAGCCGCAGGCTGCGGCCGTGGCATTTCGACAAGGCCTGCTTCATCAGCCATTGCCCGGTGCCGAGCGTCTGCAACCTGGGTGAGGTGATGAGCATCCCGATTATGGCAAAGCTGGCGCCATGGGGAAACCACATCACGGAGCCAAGGACGCGACCGATATCGTCCAGGGCGGCAATCCCCGATCCGATTTCACGCAGATGGTTCCAGTCCTCGGCGCGATGCGGCCAGCCGACCCCGATCGACAAGGCGTGCAACTGCGCGCAATCGACAGAGCGAATATCCGCTGGCCGGATCTTGAACGCGTCAATGGCCAGTTTCACGGTCATGGCACAGGCCTATCCCACACGGAGCTGTCTTTTCAATTTCGCCCCCACCAACAAAGCATCCTACTCAATCATATCCAACGCCTTGTAGTACAGCCCCACAAACGGCAAGAACCAAGGCTTTCCGAAATGGCCCGGAACCGCCGGCCATGCCAGCCCCTTTAGCGGGTTGGTGTCAGGACGCCCCAGAATCGCATCCGCCATCACCATGCCCAGATGGGTCGACAACTGTGCGCCATGGCCGGAATAGCCCATGGCATACCACACGCCCCCTTCAAAACCCGCGCGCGGATAACGGTCCTGCGTGATATCGACGAGGCCGCCCCAGCAATAGTCGATCTCCACATCGGCAAGCTGCGGAAACATGCGGGCCAGACTCGCCTTCAGAATGGCGCCACTCTTGGCATCGGAGCTTTGGTCAGACGTCGCGGAAAACCGGGCCCGGCCGCCGAAGACAAGACGATTGTCGGGTGACAGGCGGAAGTAGTTGCCAATATTGAGCGAATTCACGCAGGTCCGGTTGCCGGGCATGGTGAGCGCCACCTCCGCCGCCGTCAGCGGACGCGTGGCAATCAGGAAGCTGCCAACGGCCATGATCCGCCTGCGAAAATAGGCAAAGTTCGATGGCGTGTAGGCCCCCGTGGCCAGCAGAACCTGGTTTGCCGTTACCTCGCCGCGCGACGTCTTCAGCACATGCCGACCATTGGACTGCGTGTGAGACGTCACCGCCGTCTGTTCCTGTATGACGGCGCCATGGCGCGCGGCGGCCTTGGCGAGGCCCACCGCGTAGCGGCCCATGTGCATCATGGCGCTCTTTTTGGACAGCATCGCGCCATGAAAGGGCGAGCCGATCTCGGCCTTCAGGTCAGCGGCCGAGAGCAGGGCGGTGTCTGGGTCGACCTCGTGGTTGACGGCCTCGAAATTGCGGCTGATCGCTGCGAAATGCTGGGGCTTGGAGGCGAGCTTCAGCTTGCCGGAGCGCCGGAAATCGCAGTCGATCCCTTCCTCGGCGATGATGGCCTCCAGCGTGTCGATCGAGGCGTCGAACGCCTGATACAGCGCTGTCGCCCGCTCCTGGCCCAGCTCCGCCTTGGCGGCCAGATAGCTGTGGGCCAGGCCGTTGTTGAGGTGACCGCCATTGCGGCCGGAGGCGCCGCCGCCGACGCGGCCTGCCTCCAGCACAATCACCTTGGCGCCGGCTTTTGCCAGTTGCCGTGCGGCCCCCAGCCCGGTGAAGCCGCCGCCGATGACGGCCACATCGTAATGGCCCTCGACCGGGGTGTTCGATGCTCCCGCAAAGACCGGCGCGGTGTCATGCCAATAAGAAACGAACTTCATGAACCCGCCTTCTCTCAGAGACCCATGACGGCAGCGAGGCCGGAGATGTCGGCGATCTCGACATAGCCGTAATAAGAATTGGCCGGCTCATGGCGCCGGTTGACCCAGACCTTGTTCTTGATGCCGAGATCATGCGCCGCCATCAGGTCGTATCGGAAGGAGGACGAGCAATGCAGCACGTCTTCCGGGCCGCAGCCGAGCATGTCGAACATGTATTCGAAGGCTTTGAAGCGCGGCTTGTAGGCCTGCGCCTGCTCGGCGGTGTAGACGGCATGGAACGGCGCGCCGAGTGCCGCGACATTGGCCGGGATCTGCGCGTCCATGGCGTTGGAGAGAATGACCAGCGGAATCTCCTTGGCCACGCGCGCAAGCCCGGCCGGCACGTCGGCATGCGGGCCCCAGGTGGGCACGCGCTCATAGATGGCCTGCGCGTCTTCGGGCAGGAACGGCACTTTGTTGTTCTTGCAGGTGCGCTCTACGGAATTGTGGATGACTTCGGCATAGGGCTTCCAGTCGCCTAGAATTTCATCGAAGCGGTAGGCTGAGAAATCACGGATGAACGGCAGCAACTGCGCCTCGGTGAGGCGGTCGGCGTAGAGGTCGCGGACGGCCTCGGCCATCTGGTAGTTGATCAACGTGCCGTGGCAGTCAAATGTCACGAATTTCGGGCGGAAGTGGCTCATGGGGCGCATCCTCGACAACGGGCCGGATCGGTGTTCAGGCCACAAGCATAGGCAGGCGGCGCCGCGCTGATTGGACTGAATATACCGGCGTTGGAGCAGATTGTTTGGTTTCTGGCCCAGGCTTCGGCATTTGGTAGGGCGGCGGGGCAAGCTTCAGACGATCCGGCCGGCCGGATGGGGTGAGACTTCGGGCAGCAAAATTCGGACCTGCCCGTGCAGACAGACAATTTCGATCGATCCATAGCAGCACTCGTGCCGTTCGCCCCCGGGCATGTCGCGGGGGCGGTGCGCCTGTCGCGCCTGGCGGGGTGGCCGCATCGCCCGCAGGACTGGCAGATGGCGCTGGCCCTCAGCCAGGGGATCGCCGCCGTCGACCACGGCGGCGATGTGGTCGGCACCATTCTCGTCACCGCCTATCAGCCACACATCGCCACCATCAACATGGTCATCGTCGATGCGAACCGGCGCGGCCAGGGACTGGGGCGCCGGCTGATGGAGGCCGCCCTGGGCATCGCCGGCGATATGGCCTTGCGGCTCGTCTCCACCAAGGACGGGCTGGCTCTCTACAAAAGACTGGGCTTTTGCGAGACCGGCACGATCCGGCAACATCAGGGCCTGTGCCTCGGCGGGGCCGCCCTGCCCGGGCCGCAAGCCGCCGGGAGCGCCGATATGGCCGACATCGTCCGGCTTGACCGGGCGGCCTTCGGCGCCGATCGGACGGATCTGCTGCGCGCCATCGCCGATATCGGCCAGTTCGCGGTGCTGCGGCGCGACGGTCGCGTCACGGGCTTTGCCGCGCTGCGCCCGTTCGGACGCGGCGAGGTGATCGGGCCGGTGGTGGCGCCGACGCTGGAGGACGCCAAGGCGCTGCTGTCCTTTTCCATGGCACGGCGCACCGGCGCCTTCCTGCGGGTGGACACACCCGCAGCCAGCCTGCTCGGCCCATGGCTGTGCGCGCACGGCCTGCTTCAGATCGACGAGGGCACCGCGATGCAGCGCGCCCCCATCGCCCCATCCCCAGCCGCCCCACCCTTCGCCCTGGCCAGCCAGGCATTCGGTTAGACACGGAGACTTCCATGCTCAGCAATTCCCTCATCGAACTGGACCGCGCCCATCTCATCCATCCGGTGGCGTCGTACCGGTCGCACGAGGCGGCCGGTGTTCGGGTGCTGCAATCGGCGAAGGGCGCCACCGTCACGGATGCCTCAGGCCAGCAGCTGATCGATGGCTTTGCCGGCCTGTGGTGCGTCAATGCCGGCTATGGCCAGGACAGCATCGTGGAAGCGGCGGCGCGGCAGATGCGCGAGCTGTCCTATGCGACGGCGTATTTCAGCCTTGGCTCGGAGCCGGCGATCCGCCTGGCGGCGGCGTTGGCCGAGCGGGCGCCGGGCGACCTGAAGCATATCTATTTCACTCTTGGCGGCTCGGATGCCGTCGACAGCACCGTGCGTTTCATTCGTTATTATTGGAACGCCCGCGGGGCGCCGCAGCGCGACCAGTTCATCTCGGTCGGGCATGGCTATCATGGCTCCTCCACCGTCGGCGCCGGGTTGACCGCCCTGCCCGCCTTTCACGCCGGTTTCGGTCTGCCGTTCGACTGGCAGCATAAAATTCCGTCGCCCTATCCCTATCGCAACCCGGTCGGCACCGACCCTGCCGCCATCATCGCCGCCTCGCTCGCGGCGTTGCGCCAGAAGATCGAGGAGGTTGGCGGGGCGGAGCGCGTGGCGGCGTTCTATGTCGAGCCGATCCAGGGCTCCGGCGGGGTGATCGTGCCACCGGCCGGCTGGCTGAAGGCGATTCGCGCGTTCTGCAAGGACCACGGCATCCTGTTCGTGGCCGATGAGGTCATCACCGGCTTTGGCCGCACCGGCCCGCTGTTCGCGTGCAGCGAGGAGGACATCGTTCCCGATTTCATGACGACCGCGAAGGGCCTTACCTCGGGCTATGTGCCGATGGGGGCGGTGTTCATGGCCGATCACGTCTATCAGACCATCGCTGACGCGGCTGGGGCCTCGGCCATCGGGCATGGCTATACCTACTCCGCCCATCCGGTGAGTGCGGCCGTGGGGCTTGAGGTTCTGCGGCTGTATGAGGACGGCTTGCTGGAAAACGGGCGCAAGGCCGGCGCCCGTTTGATGGCGGGGCTGCAATCCCTGTCTGGCCATCCGCTGGTGGGCGAGGTCCGCGGGCGGGGCATGTTGGCGGCGATCGAGCTTGTGACCGACAAGGCCCGGAAAACGCCGCTTTCGGCCGCGGCCGACCCGGCACGCCGCATCTTTGACCGGGCGTGGAACAACGGCCTGGTGATACGGGCGTTTCCAACCGGCGTGCTGGGCTATGCACCGCCGCTGTGCTGCACGCCCGGCGAGATCGACGCCATCATCGAACGCACCTCCCGCACGCTGGACCAGACGCTGGAAGACCCGGACATCCGCCATTTGGTGAAATGAAAGCCATCCGGCGATGCAACGATGTGGTGTCGAGGCGGCGTTATTCAGAATTTTATGCTGCGGCACCGGTCGTATTCAGCGAATTCCCACTGGCGCACCTGCGACACTCATCATCACACCGGGCCATGAGCGGTTGCAGCAACAAGGGCTTATTCGTGAAGAGATCACTGGCCGATTTCAAGTATCTCACATTCGACGTTGTCGGCACGCTGATCAACTTCGAGGACGGCATGACGTCGTGTCTCGGCGAGATCGCGGCTGAATCTGGCGTTGCCTTGGACAGCGAACAGGCGCTGACGCTGTATCGCACCGCCCGTTATTCGCCAGACACCGGCCTGTTTCCGGATGATCTTGCACGGGTCTATCAGGTGATCGCGCCGGAGCTGGGGCTGCCGACCGGGGCCGCGTTCGGGGATCGGTTTCGTGACAGCGCCCGAACCTGGCAGGGCTTTGCCGACAGCGCCGCGGCACTCGCGCGGCTTGGGAGCCGCTATCGGCTGATCGCGATGACCAACGCGCAGCGCTGGGCGTTCGAGTGCTTTGCCGCAGCGCTCAGCCAGCCGTTCCATGCCGCGTTCACGGTGGATGACACCGGCACGGAAAAGCCGGACCCGGCGTTTTTCGAGCAGGTCTTCGCCTTCGTGCGCGGCGAAGGCGGCACGACGGACGATATTCTGCATGTTGCGCAGAGCCAATATCACGACATCGGAATCTCCCGGCAGCTTGGCCTCAGCAATTGCTGGATCCAGCGGCGCCATGCCCAGTTCGGCTATGGCGGCACGATAGCGCCTGCCGCATTCACGACCCCTGATTTTCATTTCACATCCCTGGCCGAACTGGCTTGTGCCGTGGATCTGGTGGCAAAGGCTTAACCGAACGAGAAAGGCGCTGACATGAGCGAGAAGATTGCCGGCTGGAGCAAAACCGACGACGCGATGATCGAGAACGCCATCAGGCGAGGCGTGTCGCGGCGCGACCTGATGAAACTGATGCTCGCCGGCGGTGTTGGCGCCAGCGCCGCTGCCGGCCTGTTCGGACGCGGAGCCTCGGCCGTGGCGGCCACGCCCACCAAGGGCGGCGCCCTGAAGGCCGCGGGATGGTCGACCTCGACCGCCGACACGCTCGATCCGGCGAAGGCATCGCTGTCGACCGACTATGTGCGGTGTTGTTCGCTCTATAACCGGCTGACCTTCCTTGATGGGTCGGGCCTGCCGCAGATGGAGCTTGCCGAGAGCATCGAGTCCAAGGACGCGCAGACCTGGACTGTGAAGCTGCGCAGCAACGTCACCTTCCACAACGGCAAGCCGCTGACGGCCGAGGACGTCGTGTTCTCGCTGAAGCGTCATCTCGACAAGGCGGTCGGCTCCAAGGTTGCCAAGATCGCCGCCCAGATGACCGGCTTCAGGGCGGTGGACAAGCTGACGGTCGAGATCACGCTGGCAAGCCCCAATGCCGATCTGCCGACGATTCTTGCCTTGCATCATTTCATGATCGTAGCGGATGGGACGACCGATTTCTCCAAGGGCAACGGCACCGGCGCCTTCGCGCTTGAGGTGTTCCAGCCCGGCATTCGTTCGGTTGGCCTGCGCAACAAGAACTATTGGAAGGCCGGCCCCAACGTTGATTCGTTCGAGTTCATGGCCATCACCGATGACAATGCGCGCGTCAATGCGCTGCTGTCGGGCGATATCCATCTGGCCGCCGCCATCAACCCGCGCACCACGCGGCAGATCCAAAGCCAGGCCGGCTTTGCCCTGTCCACGACGACCGCGGGCAACTACACCAACCTGAACATGCGCCTCGACATGGCGCCGGGGGACAAGAAGGACTTCATCGATGGCATGAAGCACCTGGTCAACCGCGAACAGATTGTGAAGTCGGCGTTGCGCGGCCTGGGCTCGGTTGGCAACGACCAGCCGGTGTCGGCGGCGAACTTCTTCCACAATGCCGATCTGAAGCCAAAGGCCTTCGATCCGCAGAAGGCAAAGTTCCTGTTCCAGCGTGCCGGCGTGCTGGGCCAGTCCATTCCGATGATCGCTTCGGAAGCGGCCGGGTCGTCGATCGACATGGCCGTCATCATCCAGGCCGCCGGCGCCGAGATCGGCATGAAGCTGGATGTCCAACGTGTTCCGTCGGATGGGTATTGGGACAATTACTGGCTCAAGGCGCCCATCCACTTCGGCAACATCAACCCACGGCCAACGCCGGACATTCTGTTCTCGCTGCTCTACAGCAGCGACGCGCCGTGGAACGAGAGCCACTACAAGTCGGAGAAGTTCGACAAGATGTTGTTGGAGGCACGCGGTTCGCTTGATCAGGCGAAGCGCAAGACGATCTACAACGAAATGCAGGTCATGGTCGCCGAAGAGGCCGGCACGATCATTCCGGCCTATATTTCGAACATGGATGCGATCACGACCAAGCTAAAGGGTCTGGTCTCGAACCCGCTCGGCGGCATGATGGGCTATGCCTTCGCCGAATATGTCTGGCTTGATGCCTGACATGATCGCACGCTGGGGGAGCACGCTCCCCCAGCCTTCTTCGGCCCTGCTTTGTTCGGCCCAGCCTTGTTCAGGAGCGCGCGCGTGAGATCAAGGGTTCCGTCTCTCGTCATGGGCAGATTGCTCATCGCGCTGATCACGCTGGTGATTGTGTCGTTTGCGGTGTTCTTCGCCACAACCCTGCTTCCAGGCGACACCGCGACGATCCTGCTGGGCCAGGCCGCAACGCCTGAGGCTGTGGCGGGGCTGCGCCATGCCATGCATCTGGATGAGCCGGCCATTTTGCGCTTTTTCAGCTGGAGTGCCGGATTGCTTCAGGGTGAACTGGGCAAATCCTACGCCAACGACATGCCGATCAAGGACCTGATCAGCGGCCGTTTCATCAACACCTTGAAACTCGCAGGCCTCACTGCGGCGATTTCGGTGCCGCTGGCGCTGGGGCTTGGCATCTCGGCCGCCATTCTGCGCGGCACGCTGTGTGACCGCATCGTCACCATCACCACAATCGGCCTGATCTCGGTGCCGGAATTCATGGTCGCCACATCGGCTGTCCTGCTGTTCGCGGTATATCTGAAATGGCTGCCGGCGCTGTCCCTCACCAATCAGATCCATTCATTGTCCGACATGCTCCGGGCCTATGCGATGCCGGTCATCACGCTCACCTTCGTCGTCTGCGCGCAGATGATCCGCATGAGCCGGGCGGCGGTGATCGAGACGCTGAACACGCCCTATGTCGAAATGGCCCTGCTGAAGGGCGCCTCGCCAATGCGACTGGTCATGAAACACGCGCTGCCGAACGCGGTTGGCCCCATCGTCAATGCCGTGGCGCTTTCGCTGTCCTATCTGCTGGGCGGCGTCATCATCGTCGAGACCATCTTCAACTATCCGGGCATCGCCAAGCTGATGGTCGATGCCGTGGCCACCCGCGACCTGCCGCTGATCCAGAGTTGTTCGATGATCTTCTGCGTGGGCTATCTGGTGCTCATAACCCTGGCCGACATCACGGCCATCCTGTCCAATCCGAGGCTCCGATGAACAACCGCCGCATCGCGGCCCGGTCTTGGCTGGGCTACTGGGTCAGTCCGGTGGGAATTGCTGCCTTTGCCGTCCTGGTCGCATGGACCGTGATTGCGGTGTTCGCCACCAGCCTGTCGCCGCATTCGATCGGCCAGATCGTCGATGATGATTATTTCGGGCCGATCAGCGCGCAGCTTTGGCTGGGATCTGACTATCTGGGCCGGGACATGTTCGCGCGCATCCTGATGGGGGCGCGCTATACGGTGGGGATCTCGCTGGCTGCCGTCACGATCGCCTGTACGACCGGCGTGGTGCTCGGCATGATGTCGGCCCTCACCGGCGGCTGGGTCGACACCATCGTCAGCCGGTTCCTGGATGCGATGAGTTCGATCCCGAGCAAGTTGTTCGGCCTGGTGGTTGTGGCTGCTGTCGGCTCGTCCATTCCGGTGCTGATCGTGATGCTGTCGGTCATCTACACGCCGGGCGCGTATCGCTTCGCGCGGGCGCTTGCCGTGAACATCAACACCACGGAATACATGCTGGCCGCGCGCATCCGCGGCGAACGGCTGCCGTATCTGATCGGCTCGGAGGTGCTGCCCAACATCATCGCCCCCGTGCTGGCCGATCTTGGCCTGCGGTTTGTGTTCATCGTGCTGCTACTGTCGGGCCTGTCCTTCCTCGGCCTTGGCGTGCAGCCGCCCTATGCGGACTGGGGCGCGCTGGTGCGGGAGAATATCGGCGGGTTGCCGTTCGCTGCCCCTGCCGTGATCTTCCCGTCACTGGCGATTGCCAGCCTCACCATCAGCGTCAATCTGCTGATCGACAACCTGCCGAGCAAGATCCGCGACAGGGGGCTTGGCTGATGGCCGCCCTCGTTGAGATCCGCGATCTTCGGGTCGAGGCCACCACCGATTCCGGCCGGGTGATCGAGATCATCAAGGGCGTCAGCTTCGACATCGCCGCCGGCGAGATCGTGGCCCTCATCGGCGAAAGCGGTTCGGGCAAGACAACCATCGCCATGACCTTGCTGGGCTATGCCCGCCCCGGCTGCCGCATCTCCGCAGGCGCGGTGCGGGTCGATGGCCATGACATGACGACAATCAGCGAGCGCGAGCGGGCCCGGATTCGGGGCGCCAAGGTCGCCTATGTGCCGCAAAGCGCTGCCGCCGCGTTCAATCCGGCCACAAGGATCATCGACCAGGTGATCGAGGTGACGCGCATCCATGGGCTGATGTCGCCAGAGGCGGCGCGGCTGAAGGCCATCCGGCTGTTCACGGCGCTGTCGCTGCCCCAGCCGGCCACCATCGGCCAGCGCTATCCGCATCAGGTGTCCGGCGGGCAGTTGCAGCGTGTGGCGGCCGCCATGGCGCTGATGAGCGACCCGGACGTGATGATCTTCGATGAACCCACCACCGCACTGGATGTCACCACGCAGGTCGAGGTGCTGCGCGCCTTCAAGGCCGTGCTGAGTCAGTCCGGCATCGCCGGCATCTATGTCTCGCACGATCTGGCCGTGGTGGCGCAGGTCGCGGACCGGATCGTGGTGTTGCAGAACGGCGCGGTGCAGGAGATCGGCACGACGCAGGCCATCCTGTCCGACGCGCGCCACCCCTACACGCAACAGTTGCTGGCGGCCTTCACCCCCAAATCCCATCCCAGCCCCGTGGATGCGCCGACACGCGCGAAGCCGCTTCTGGAGGTGGAAAACCTCAGCGTGGGCTATGGGCCTCGTCAGCCGGACGGGCACCCGTTCGTTCGCGCCGTGCGCTCCGTCAGCCTGACGGTCGAACGGGGGCGCAATCTGGGCATCATCGGTGAATCCGGCTGCGGCAAATCCACCCTCGCGCGCGCCATCGCCGGAATACTGCCCCCCTACGCCGGCCACATCCTGTTCGATGGCCATCAACTCGCCAATGCCGGCCGCCATCGCCGGCGTGACGAGTTGCGCCGCATGCAGATCGTCTTCCAACATGCCGACACCGCGCTGAACCCGGCCAAAACCATCGAGGACATTCTGGGCCGCCCCATCGTGTTCTACCCCCCCCCCCGGCCGCGCCGAGGTCACAGCCCGCATCGACCGTCTTCTCGACATGGTCCAGCTGCCACGCTCCGTACGTCAAAAACGCCCCGGCGAACTGTCCGGCGGACAGAAGCAACGCGTCAATTTCGCCCGCGCCTTGGCGGCCGAACCCAAGCTGATCCTGTGCGACGAAATCACGTCGGCGCTGGACACAGTGGTGGTGGCCGCCGTCATCGACCTGCTCAAGGAACTCCAACGAGAACTCGGGTTGTCGTATATCTTCATCAGCCACGATCTGTCGGTGGTGCAGGCGATCTGTGACAAGATCATCGTGATGTATCGCGGCGAAATGGTCGAGCAGATCATCCCGGCCGAACAGGCCGCCCCACAGCACCCGCATTCACGGCTGCTGTACTCGTCAGTGCCGAAGCTCGACCCGGTATGGCTGGACAGCCTGCAGCAGGACCAGGATCTGCTGGATGCCTATGCCCAGCGGTGATCAGGGATCGAACAGGCTGGTCAGCGGCATATGGGATTTGACGATGGGGGATTTCAGCACAACGAAGCTGAAGTATTTGTCGATCCCGATATCCATATCGGTCAATCGCTCCATGATCGTCTGATATTCGCCAATGCCGGCGGTCACGAACTTCAGCATGTAGTCATAGCCACCGGAGACAAGATGGCACTCGATCAGCTCGTCGACTTTCTCGACAACCGCCAGAAACCGGGCAAAGTCGATCTGGCGATGGTTTTTCAACGTCACTTCGGTAAAGACCGTCAGGGCCTGGCCGAGCTTGTTGAGATTGATCTGGGCGGAGTAGCCCCGGATATACCCTTCCGCCTGCAACTTTTTCATGCGCATCAGGCACGGGCTGGGCGAGAGATTCACCAACTCAGCCAGTTCCACATTGCTGATCCGACCGTTCTTCTGCAACTCGTGGAGGATCTTGATGTCTATCCGGTCCAGTTTCATCGTGATGGCGTCCCGTTGAAACGAGCAGAGTGTCTGTGCCGCAGAAAATGCTGTACTCCCAGCAACGTCACATTATCATTCGTCCCGCTTCTGTCCAGAGAGGATAAAAACGGGATACAGAACAATCCGTCGTGGGATCGCGAGCCAACAGACGGATATGCTACCAGGCCGCAAACTCCAGCAACGCGCTAACAACCAGGACCGCTACAGTTCTGCCATTGAAGTCGGAGATCCCGCCCATGCCCGCGCCGCTGCACCATATCGAGACAACCGCCACAATCCCTCAAAGTGCGGATGTCGTCGTGATCGGTGGCGGGATCGTTGGCGTCTTTGCTGCCTATCATCTGGCCCGTCGCGGCATGCGGGTCGCGTTGGTGGAAAAGGGGCGGATCGGCGCCGAGCAATCGAGCCGCAACTGGGGCTGGTGCCGGCAGCAGAACCGCGACGCCCGTGAATTGCCGATGGCCACCGCAAGCCTGGATCTCTGGGATCGCTTCGCCGCCGACACCGGCGAGAACACCGGCTTCAAACGCACCGGCCTGCTCTATTTGAGCAACAACGACGCCGAGCTTGCTGGCTGGGCGCGCTGGGGCGCATTTGCCCGCACCGTCAATGTCACGACGCACATGCTCGACAGCGCGCAGGCCAGCGCCCACGGCCATGCCACCGGCCAGACATGGAAGGGGGGCGTGTTCTCACCGACCGACGGCATCGCCGATCCTGCCCGCGCCGCCCCCGCCGTTGCGCGGGCCATCCTCAAACTCAGCGGCAGCGTGCACCAATCCTGTGCTGCCCGCGGCATCGAGACAACCGGCGGATTGCTGAGCGGCGTTGTCACCGAGCATGGCACAATCCGAACCAAAATGGCCGTCATGGCGGGCGGGGCCTGGGCGTCGTCGTTCTGCCACCAGCTCGGCCTCAAATTCCCCCAGGTCTCCATGCGGTCGTCCGTCCTGTCGGTCGCCCCCGGCATTTCGGCAATCCCCGATGCGCTGCACACGGCCGGTGTCTCCGTCACCAGGCGTGGAGACGGCGGCTATACGCTGGCCATCAGCGGGCGAGGCCGCGTCGATCTCACGGCGCAGCAACTCCGGTTCGCGCCGCAGTTTCTGCCGATGTTCGCCAGGCGTTGGCGCGCACTGTTGCCCGGCGGGCTGGAGGGCCTGAAATCCGGACACGAAACACGCCGCATATGGGCCCTCGATCAGCCAACGCCGATGGAGCGGATGCGTATCCTCGACCCCGCGCCAGACCAGGGGACCATCCACCTGACCTATGCGCGTGCGCAGCAATTGTTGCCGGCGCTCAAGGGAGCTGCGATCACGGCCAGCTGGGCCGGCTATATCGACACAACGCCAGACGGCGTTCCGGCCATCGGTGAAATCGCCAGCGTTCCCGGCTTCCTGCTGGCGGCCGGATTCGGCGGGCATGGCTTTGGGATAGGCCCTGGCGCCGGATGCGCCCGCATGGCCGAGGTCATTTCCGAACTGCCGCTGTCGCCCACGTCGTACCGAATCCCGGTTTTGGAGGCGAGGAGAACGGGGGCCGTGAACAGCGGGATCAGGACATGCGCCTCCAGGCTTCGGCGATTGGCGTTCTGCAAAAAGGTCAGCCGACGCACAGGATCGGCCTCGTGGAGGGCAGCGTCTATCTGCTGGTCGGTGAGGGGATCGGCGTAACCGGATCGATTGGTCGCACCCAGTTTCGTTTCTTTGTTGGTCGTGTGAAACAGATTGTTCAGGGTATAGCCGCCGTCCCCCATCACATTGCTCCATGCGGTCAGAAAAAGCGGCACAGGATTGTTGCCCGTCTGCACGCGACCGAAGAACACCGAGGCGGGCAGCGTGTCGACACTCGCCTTGATGCCGATGCGCGCCAGCATTTGGCCCAGCGCCTGGCAGGTCTGGGCATCGGCCACGTAGCGACCGCTGGGACAGACCAGGCTGGTGGTGAAACCGTTGGGATACCCGGCTTCGGCAAGCAGTTTTCGGGCAGTGTCCGGCAGATAGGGGTCGGCGCGCACGTCATCGAGATAGCCGAGCATCCCCGGCACGCCCACCTGCGTTGCCACGCGTCCATAACCCCCCAACAGGTTTCGCACCAAGCCGTCGCGATTTGCGGCAAGCGAGATGGCGTAACGCACGTTCGGATCGAGCATCGGGTTCTTGCCGCCAGGAACCTCCAGATTCGGACTGACGTTCACGCCGAGATACATCACGCGCGCCGAGTTGCCGCTGTGCACAACCAGGCCAGGACTCGCCGCCAACTTCGCCGCATCTTGCAGAGGCACGAATTCGATCAGATCGACATCACCGGACAGCAGCGCAGCACTGCGTGCGGCGTCGTTCGGCAGAATGCGGAACTCGACATGCTCCCAGTCGGGCTTCTGGCCCCAATAGGAGTCAAATCGTTGGAGCATGACGCGCTCCTTGCCCTGAACCTCCGTCACCCGATACGGCCCGGTGCCAATCGCCCCCCGCCCCTGATTAAGATCTTCGGTCGTGCGTTCCATCGCCGCCCGCTTGGACACGATCGAAAGCTTCGCAATCTGCGCCGGCAGCAGCGGCAAAAACCCGCCCGTGACAATATCGATGGTGTGATCATCGATTTTGCGAATGTCGGTGACGCCCAAAAGCTGGCCGGAATACGGCGACGGGTTGTTGGGCAGGCGCGTGACCCGATTGAGGCTGAAGACCACATCATCCGCCGTGAACGGACTGCCGTCGTGGAATGTCACGCCGCTGCGCAGGGTAAAGCGCCAGGTGTTCTGACCATCGGACGTCCAGGAAGTGGCGAGATCCGGGATCAGCTTGCCGTGCTCATCGGTGTCGGTGAGAGCGCCGTACATGTGCTGGTTGTAGGCGATGTTGGAGTCTTGCAGAAGGAAGTGCGGGTCAAGCGTGGGGATGTTCTGCATACCCATCCGCAGGTCGGCCGCGTTGGCAGGAGACAGCGCAGGCGCTGCGCCGAGCATGCCGACAGCCAGCAATGCGGCGAAACGAACCGAGCAATTCGACATGCGCGAGGTCTCCATGCAACTTACCGATGCAGTGTTCGGCGCAACAGGCCTGTTGTCGAGACTTTATACTGATGGCATCCATGCCAAACGGTTATAATCGTGAATCCATTGGGACTGCTGAACCATGACCTCGCGCGAACTTGAGATCTTCTATGCCGTGATGTCGTCACGCTCGCTCACCGAGGCGGCGACATCGTTGGGTGTGTCGCAGCCGGCGTTGAGCAAAGCGCTGAAACGGCTGGAAGACCGCCTCCGCATGCCGTTGTTTCGACGCATCAAGGGGCGACTGTATCCGACGCTTGAAGCGGAAGGCCTGTTCCCAGAATGCGCCAGGCTCGTGCAGGAGATTGCCCGGCTCAGTCGGACCGCGATGGAGCTTCGCGATGGCGAGGCCGGATTGCTCCGCATCGCCGCCTCCGCCTCGTTGGGCATTTCGGTTGTGCCCGGCGCCGTGGCGGAATTCACCAAGGCCTTTCCGACAGTGAAAATTGTCTCCCATTTCGTGACGGCAGCAACAGCCGCTGATCTGATTGTCGGCAACCATGTTGATATCGGCATGTGCCTGTCGCCCGTCAGCGCGCCTGGCTGTGTGACGCAAAGCCTCGCCATGGTTCCGATGATCTGTGCCGTGCATCCCGATCATCCGCTGGCCAAGAAGTCGGTCATCGGTCCGCGCGACCTGATGGATGTGAAGCTGATCTCCTTCGGATCGAACACCTATCTGGGTCAGCTGCTCGACGAGGCTTTCGAGCGCGATGGGCTGGAGCGCCGGATCGGCATCGAACTCATGACCGCCGTGCAGGCGCCGTCACTCGTGCGGTCCGGCGCCGGGGTGGCGCTGGTGGATGGCTACATGCAGCTCGCGGGGTTCGCTGACATCTGCTGGCGTCCCTTCATGCCGCAGGTGCTGCTGCCCGTGAACATCATCACCTCGGCCAAGCGGCCCAGCTCGCGCCTCACCCACCGTTTCATGGAGACGATGGCCGCCGCCGTCGCCGCCAATCAGATCAAGCTGCAGCCCGCTCGCGCGCGTCGAGAAACTGATACCAGCTCCCAAGCGCCGGCATGAACCAGGGCGTTCCATCATAGAGCGGGTGCTGCGGCGGAAGGCCGTCATCATAGGCGTTCACCGGCTCGTTGGTGCCCGGCAGAATCTTCTCGGCGAGGCTGTGGCCCAGATAGGTCATCATCGTAACCCCGCTGCCCTGACAGCCGGCAACGAAATAGCGTCCGTCGCCACCACCGATATGCGGCAGGCGATCCAGGGTCATGGCCACGCGCCCGCTCCAGCTGTTGGTGATGCGGCTGCCGGCCAGCTGCGGAAAACGTGCCACCATGGCGCGATGCAGCATGGCTGCGGTCCGGCGGTCCTCAAGGGGAAAAAAGCTCGCACGGCCGCCGAACAGCAACCGCCGTCCGTCTGGGGAAAGCCGGTAGTGGCTGATCACCCGTCGCGTCTCGGACACGCAGCGGTTGGTGGGCAGAATGGTCTTCGCCACATCCTCAGGCAGCACATCGGTGACGATCATGTGGGTCGTGACCGGCACAATGCCGCGGCGCAGGTCGGGCGCCAGATTGCGCGAGATCGTGCCGGTATAGGCGTTGGTGGCGAACACGATGCGGTCGGCCAACACCGTGCCGCGCGTGGTTTCCACATTGAAGCCACCGGCAATCCGGGTCACACGCCGCACCGCCGTCGATCCGGCAAAACAGGCACCGACCCCGCGGGCCGCGGCGAGCAGGCCGCCATAGTATTCGGCCGGATGAACATGCCCCGCCCGGCCGATCACCACGCCGCCATGATAGAACCGGCTGCCCAGTTCCGCAGCCGTCTCGTCAGGGCCGATCAGCCTGGCTTCGGACCCGGCATGCTCGTTCAGCTCCGGCAATCGCGCCGCCCAACCGGCCGCGTGGGCGGGCGACCACAGTCCGTTGATCCGGCCGGCGCGATGATAGCCGCAGCGAATTTGATGACGCTCCAGCAACGCCTCAAACAGCGCAAATCCGGCCGCCGCGTCGCGCAGCAATGCCGCCTTGCGATGCGCCGGGACCGGCTGGCGGGAAGGGCCTTTGCCGACATTGACACCCCCCGACACCTGGCCGCCAGACCGTGTGCTGGCCCCCTGCCCCAACGCGCCGGCTTCGAGCACGAGCACGTCCTCGCCGGCCTCGGCAAGCCGCAGGGCGCAGGCGGTGCCGGCATACCCCGCACCCACCACCACTGTGCCGGCCTTTGCGGGCAGGCTATCCACCGCGCTTTCAGGCGGACGGAAGCCTTGCCACCACCAGGGCTCCGTTGAGAACGATTCGGCAAAGATCGTCATGGCACGGGCCTCTCATGCCGCTTTGCGTGCGCGGCAAAGGTGGCGCGGATCACCGCCTCGGCTGGTGTATCTGGCGCGGCCCGCACGGCGGCGAAGAGGTGCGTCTTCATCGGTGCGCGGCGACTTGCCGGAAGCGTTGACAGCAGTTCGTGCATCGCCTCGTAGGCCGCAACCGTCCAGACCGCCTCGTGCGCGGTTCGGAAATGGCCCAATGTCAGGCTGGGCGATGTCACGTAGCCCTCGCGCAACGCAGCGGTGCGCGGGAGATCTGCAGCGTCGTCCACGATGGCGACACCGTAGTCGCGGCAAGCGGCATCGACAGTGACAAGCCCGGCCCGGACATCGCGCAGCACCAGGGCGGGATCACGGGAGAACGGGTTCCCGCGGCCACCGCCAGCCGGCGATACGATGCGCAGGACGTCCCCATAGGCAAGGCGCAACGCGTCCGTGTTGCCAAGCTGCTGCTCACATTCTGTATCAGGGTTCAGGGTGAAGCTGCCGGACGCGCCTGGCTGCCCGCCCAACACGCCCCATGGCTGAAACATGCTGCGGTCGCGATTGCGTGCCGTGACGAAGGCATCCGGTGCGGTGGTGCAGAACTCCAGCACCTGCGCCATGCCGCCGCGATGCGCGCCCGGGCCGCCGGTATCCGGCATCAGGCCATAGCGAAGAATGCGCACCGGCGCCTCGGATTCCGTGATCTCGATCGGGCTGTTCTTCAGATACGCCGCATCGGCGCCAGACCCGTCCGTGCCGTCACGATGCGGCATGCCGCCGCCGCCGCCCACGATGGGTGCTATGGCCGAGATGCTGGGCAGGCCGGTGCGCGGGTTCTCGGCCGCCATGTTGACGATGCAGGTGCCGCCGGCGGGGGCCGCCGGCAACCGCTCCGGCGCCGCCTGGGCGAAGGCGCCGAAGATGAGGCTGCGCACCCGGCCGCAGGTGAGCGAGCGCATGCCCACGGCTGCCGGAAAGCGCGGGTTCAACACGCTGCCTTCGGGCGCGTGGCAGGTGAAGGCGCGGGTGGTTCCGAAATTCAGCGAGATTCCCGGATGCAAGGCGGAGAGCACGTAATAGACGCCCACCAGCAGCAGCGAATGCCTTGGGTGGCCGCCCGTGGGAACGTTCAGGGAGGACAATGTCTGCGGGTCCGTGCCGGCGAAATCCAGATCGGCGGAGTCACCCTGGATGGTCAGCTTCAGGCACAGCCGCAGCGGATTGCCGTTGGCGGCGTCTTCGTCGGCATATTCGGTGAAGTGGTATTCGCCGTCAGGGATTCCGGCCAGCACGGCGCGGACCTGGGCCTCCGCGTAGTCGAGCAGGTCGGCCAGTCCGTCCACCACGGTTGTCACGCCGAAGCGTCGCACCAGGTCCAGCACCCGGCGCTCGCCGGTGTTGACGGCGGCCACCAGCGCCTTCAGATCGCCCCAGTTCTGGTCTGGCACACGCACGTTTGCCAGCATGATCCGCACGAGACTCTCATCGAGGACCCCTTCCCGATAGAGCTTTGAAGGGGGAATGCGGATGCCTTCCTGATGCACATCCGTCAGGGTGCGCGACAGACTGGCCGGCACGGCGCCGCCGACATCGACGTTGTGGATGTGCCCGCCCGCAAAGGCGATGATCTGGCCTTCATGGAAGATGGGCTTCCACATGACGATGTCGGGCGAATGCGTGGCCACCTGACCGGAATACGGATCGTTGGTCATTGCGATATCGCCGGGCGCGTAGCCCCCCGGCACCAGGCAGAGAGCCCGTTCGTAATCCAGACCGGGATACCATGTGGCGCCGAGATCGATCGGAACAGCGCAGGATTTTCCGTTTGCATCCAGTATCTGGATGGTGAAGTCCTCAGTTTCCTTCACGAAGGTGGAATGCGCGGTGCGATACAGCGTTGTCGCCATGCTCTCAGCGGCAGCGCGGGTGTGGTTGCGGAGAACCTGCAGCATGATCGGGTCGGTGCGCATCAGCCAGGCTCCTTGGCACGCAAGGGCGCTGGCAGGCGCTCCAGGCGAATGTTCCGCAATGGATCAACCTCGGCGTGCCACCCATTTGGAACAAGGATGGTGCAGTCGGCCTGAATGACGATGGCCGGGCCTGAAAAAGAAGCGCCGGGGTCCAGCGCGGCACGGTCGAACAGCGCCGCATCGCACCACGCTCCACTGGCGAAAAGCCCGGTATGTCCCTGCGGCTTGGCCACATGCGGCACACAATCGGCCCGTGGCATTGCGATAGGCGGGGCGTCACGCAGGGCCGATGCGCGCAGGCTCACCACCTGCAACGGGGCGCCTTCTTCCGCGTGGCCAAAGTTCTTCTCATGCGCCGCGTGAAACAGCCGCGTGGCGTCATCGACATCGGCATTGTCACCCAGCGGCACCGTCAGTTCGAACGACTGGCCCCGATAGCGAATGTCGGCCGCCAGGATCACGGTCGTCTTGCCCGGCCCGACCATGGATGCCACCGCCGCCGACGCTTCGGCCGCAAGCTCGTCCAGCATGATCTGCATTCGTGGCCAGTAATGTGCGTCCAGCGGCAGCAGCACCGTGCGCATTGTGTCGCGTCGGACGGCGGCGGCCAAAGCGCCCAACGCGCACAGCGTGCCGGGCGACGCCGGCACCAGAACCCGCGTCATCCCTGCGGCATCCGCCATCAGCGCCCCAAACATGGGGCCAGCGCCACCGAACGGCATCAGCGTCAGCTCGCTGGCATGCACGCCGGCCCGGGCCAGCAATTGTTCCATCGGCACCAGCATGCCGCTGATGGCCACCCGCAGAACGCCCTCGGCCAAGGCGGCGATCTCAAGGCCCAAACGCTCGGCCAAGGGCCGCGCCACCACCTCCGCCAAAGCGGCATCAGGCGCGATTGCGCCAAATCCCAATGCGCCGTGGCCAAGTATGCCGCATATAAGTGCCGCGTCGGTGACAGTCATGCGCTTGCCGCCCCGCCCGAAGCAGGCAGGACCAGGTGTGGACCCAGCACTTTCCGGGCCCACCTGAAGCACGCCCTGCCCGTCCACCGAGACGATCGAGCCACCGCCCTGGCCAGAGGACGTGACGGCAACCGTCGTGGTTGCCAAGGGAAACTCGCCGATCGTGTGACCGGTGGCGAAGGACGGCGTGCCATTTTCCAGTAATGCGATGTCGGCACTCGTGCCACCGATATCGAGGGTCAGCACCGCCGTCTCACCCGCCGCCCGCGCCACCACGCCAGCGCCCACCACACCCGAGGCAGTGCCTGACAGCAACATGCCCACGCAGTCGCGGCGCCCTGCCGCAGCCGTCATCGTGCCGCCCGCCGAGGTGGTCAGCAGCAGCGGCGCGGCAATTCCCGCCAGCGTCAACTCGGCCGCCACCCGGTCCAGATAGGTTGAAATGCGCGGATGCACATAGGCGTTGAGCACTGCTGTGGTGGTGCGTTCGTATTCCCGAATGGCCGGCCAGACCTCGCTTCCCCGGAACACGGTCATGTCTGGGTCCAGACTGGCGATCATGGCCGCGACCTGATCTTCATGCAGCGAATTGCGCCAGGCATGGAGAAAGGAAATGACAATCCCGTCGCAGCCTGCGTGACGGGCCGCGGCAAGCGCCGCCACCACGTCGCTTTCGACCGGCGCCAGCAACGTTGATCCGTCGGCGTCCATGCGTTCGGAAATGCCGAACACGCGCTCTCGCGGAATCAGCGGCGTAGGTCGTTCACAGAACAGATTGTATGGATCGGCCATGCGCAGACGGGCAAGTTCGAGAAGGTCGGTAAATCCGGCTGTGGTGAACAGCGCCAGCCGCGCGCCGCGCCGTTGAATGATGGTGTTCACGCCGACGGTGGTGCCGTGCACGAAGCGCTCCACATCGCCGAGGTCCATCCCGCCATTCGCCAGCCGTCTCAGGCCGGTTGCGACGTCCTGGCCGGGTGTGTCGGGGGTGGTCAGAACCTTCAATGTCGCAGTGCGGCCACTTTCTGTTTCCAGCACAACGAAGTCAGCGAACGTGCCGCCGATATCCACCCCAATGATAACCGACATGCAATAGCTCCTTCAAAGGGCAGCTTGCCGGTGGCCGAATGCCAAGTCCATGAAGGTTAGAGCCATCATCCATGCCTTGGAGTTATGGATTTATCTGGGATTGAGAGGTTCTGGCGAACACCCTGAAGCTTTTCTCAGGGGTGTTCATGATGCCCAAATCGCGACCGCCGTATTGCCCTCGGTTGCGTCAGCAGATGGTCGATCTGGTTTAGACGGGGCGCGCCCGACGATCTTGTCCGCGCGTTGGAGCCGACAGGCCAATCAGAAAAAGGGCCCACCTCTGGTTGGCGCGGATGCGATGTCGAGGGTATTTGCCCCTTTGCCTACTGGAAATCCTCCAATTTCCAATAGGCGAGCTTCATGTCTTGGGGCTTTAGGCGGCCATCTGGCCCATGGTGTGCGGGCGGGCCTTCATCGTCCAATAGCGCATGGTATCCAGACCAAGCCGGATTTCAATCTTGCGCACACCCGCAACCGCGATTGCAGCGGCGCCGTTGGTCCAACGCCCGTTCGGCTCTTGCTCGTGCCAACCTTCGCCGAGAATGGCATCGCTCATCACGACCGCGACATCGTCCAGTGTGATCTGGGCGACGGAGACCCCAAGCCTGCGGCAATCGGTCGAGGCCGGGAAAATATCGGCCGGGCGCTCAGAGCGCGACACCAAAACCGCACGCTGCGCCGAGGCGGGCAAGGCAAACCGCAGCACGCCTTCGTCATGCTGGGCGGCCACGATCACTCCATCAACGACAAGATGGGTGTCGGCTTCGTCCGAGATCGTATAGCCGCTGTCGAGGGCGATGTTCTTCAGCTCCAGCTTCAACTGGACCAGCACGGGCCCGTTGCGCACCACCGGGGCACAGCCCTTTTCGTCCCAGACTGTGCGTGCGAAATCGGCATGAATCGCCATTGCCTTGCCGCCATTGGCAAAGCTGCTGCGATTGCCTGTGTCGAGGTAGCTCTCGGCCGGAGCACCTTCGGCGATCAGAACGGCGTGCTGCGGCAATTCGACGTGGAAATATGTAACCTCGGCGGTCTCTTCCTGAACGATCGTGACCCCGTTCAGCAGGTAGCGAACCGGCACCAGGTTGCCCTCCATATACAGCGCATGATCGGGGCTGAGCACGAGATCATGATGTGGCAAAAACCGCCCCAGAGCGTCTGCGCGCACGCGGATGGGGCACACGTCCCATGGGCGCGGATGGCGCGTGGTGTTCACGCTGCGATGGCCGATCCACGAGATCGGTGCGGTGGTGCCATCGTGCAGCACCGCGATATCACCGGCCACGAGGTCCTCGACGAGAATTTCGCCGCATATGGTGAGGATGTGGGTGCCGGCAGCGTAGCATGGGATCGCAGTGTTGGGATCCACCACCGTGATGTTCTGGCCATTCCCATCGGTGGCGGCGGTAACGGTGATGGTGCCCGACATGGCGGTGGCGCCATTCGTCAAGGTGAAGGTCAGGGTCGCGACCATTCCGTCCCCCCCCTCTGCGGGCGCGACCGGACTGCCACTGGCATCAAACGCCCCGCCCTGATTGTCCAAATAATTGGGGCTCATTACCCAGCCGGTGGGGCCAGTGAGGCCTGTCCAAGAAACGTCTGAGGACGTAATCGTCAATGCAAAATTAACAGAATCCACATTGGTCCCGTCAACTGCCATGATTTGGACCGTGACACTACTGCCGGATATAGACTCAACGAGATAGAAATTCTGTGAAAGTGGCATTTCAGAAGCTTTCCTGGTGCGTGTTCATGACGATTAATTTTACGAAATCGTAAGGCTGTGGGCGCCGGACACGACGTGATTGGCCACCAGGTCGGCGGCGGTCTGCTGGGCAGTCATGCCCAGAAGAACGACCCCATGGGCCGTATCGGCAGACGTGGTCAGGTAGATCGCATGCGCACCGTTGATGATGACGTCCATTGGCACCAGATCGGCCGGTGTGAGCGAGCCCAGTGCGAGGGTCAGGCTGTCCGTGCCATATGTAAAATTGTGCACTTCAGCGATCCCCGCGGCGGCGTAGATCACACTCATCGCGGTGCCTGTGCTGGCTTCAAAGAAGTTGGGTGATCCGCTCAACGTCAGGACACCTGCCGTGATCGACGCAAAACCCGAAGCCGCGGCACCCCCGCCCCAGCTGCCGTTCACATCGCCAACCAGCACGGCGACCACACCCGTTGATCCGGCGGTGGCACTTGGCACTGCGGCAAAGCTGGTGGGCACGTTGCTCTTGGTAGCCGAGGACAAATCAATCGAGTTGCTTACGAACTCCCATCGCGCAGCTGGCGCGCTGGCAAGGCCTACGGACATTCTCAGAATGTTAAGTGCATCGCCGGCCGTGACCTTCCCATCGCCGTTCACGTCGGCCGCCATCAACTGATAGGCCGAAACCGCAGGTGCTGCGCCGGTTGCAAGCGAGATAGGATTTGGATTGAGGCCGACGGATATCTTCAGCGCTGCTAGCGCGTCACCGGCGGTTATGGCACCGCTGATATTGGAACCCGAAGCCGACAATGCCAGGCCATACTGGTCAGGCGTGAGGGCTGACACGGTAAAGCCGCCCGTGCTGTCGGTCTGTGTCGCCCCATAGGTCAACATGAACGGCGACGCAGCTTGCGTGCCCAGCGTGTCGCTCGTCACCTGGAAGTTCAGGTTGGTGCTGTTCGCCGGCAGGGTGAAGGACACGGTGCCGAGATCGACCGACCCAGTCAGCGCGGACAGTCCCGCGCCGGTGATAGAGAGAGAACCGGCTGTTTTGTCGTTTGCCACCAGAGACCAACCGGTGAGAGCGCTGCTGGTGCTCTGGGTGAAGCTGCTGGTGACGCCGGTGGGCAGCGTCATGGACATATTGAGGCTCTGCGCGGCGGTGGCGTTGTCGGCGTACAATTCGGCGACGAGATGGCCGGTGCTGTCCATGTGCACATTGTGGAAATCCAGCTGCGGCGCGGTGGTGCTGGTGGGATTGCCGCTGCCGGTGGCCACAACCTGCACATTGCTGAGCACAGCATGTGATTTCCAGTCATAGACCGTGCCGGTAACGGTGGAGGACGCAGCGGCCTGCGTGTAGAACAGCGCGTTCGACTGCGCGGTTGTCATCACCGCCAAATTGGCCGTGCTGATCGCGTCAATCTGCGGCCGCGTCAGGACGGATAGGCCCAGGGTGCCGATTGCGGCGATCTGCACGCTCGTGAGCGCCGCGATATCGGCAATAGAGATTGCCTGAATTTGGGAGGTCGTCAGCGCTGCCAATCCCTGGGTGCCGATGGCGG